>NZ_JH414546.1:0-270515 GCF_000238115.1 Peptoanaerobacter stomatis
AATAAAAACAGTTATATTAATAATATTAATATACTGTTTTTTACTTTTCTTAATATATTTCTAATTGTGTAGATAAACTGATTTTAAATCTTTTATCTACAATTTTTTAATTTATTTGTCTTTTCTTCTATAACGTCTTAATACTACAAGTCCAAGTAATGAAACTATTGATGTGATTATTAATGCATTTTCTTCAGGGAATTCATTACCTGTTTTTACAAGCACTCCTCCAAGAGGTACTCCATCTTCATCTACATACTCTACCGTTCCGTCAGGATTTGTTCTCTTAGTATATGTTCCAAGAGGTACTCCGTTTTCGTCTACCACTACTATTGTTTCCGGTGAGTTTGGATCATTAGGATCCGGAGTATTGTTTCTCGGATATGACGGTAATGAAGGTGTCGGTGGAGTTGATGGGTATGCATCAGGTGTTTCTGTTTGACGTTCTGATGGTTTTGATGGTGTTGGGTCTTCTCCTCCTGTTCCTCCTATTCCGCCGCCATCATCTTTTGGTTTAGGGTCAGGTTTATCTGTGTTTGGTTTTGGTGTTCGGTCTTGATTGCTTGGTTTCTCCGGTTTATCATTGTCTGGTTTAGGGTCAGGTTTTGGTTTATCACTCGGACCTCCTCCACTCGGTTCACCACCTGATCCATTATTATCAGGTGTTGGTGGTGTTATGTTCTCCAATTTAGTATTTGTAACTGTGAAGTTGTAATCATTTTCTTTTTTATACTCTACTCTATATTTATCATAGTAATCTTCTTTTACATCAAATACTCTTAAATTACCTTCTTCATCGAACTTTTCAGTAAGATAAGTTGCTTCCCAATTATTACCTTCATTTAGAGTGAATGTATTAATTTTTTCACCTTTTTCTAGCAAGTGAACTTTTACTTCTGGTAGCTTATCTCCAACAAAAACTTTCTTTATTGTAATTGTTGTTGGGATTCTTTTGTTTACTACTGTGAAAGTATATTTTTTGTCACCTGTTTCTCTTGTTATAGCAGCCTCGTATCCTTTCTTGATTCTCAGCTCCTTAAGCTGATAATCTATATCTACTCCATTCTTTCTAAACGGTAAATTCTCACGTTTATCATTGTAATTATTAGAATGGTTTGCATCTAAGATTACAGGTATTTCCTCTCCATTTGCTGTTACTACAAACTCTGCATCTGCATTGATAGAAATCGGATTACCGTCAATACCTTCCCAGATTTTCTTAACTTCTAATGTAACTTTAGTAGTTAGTGAATTTGTAACTACTAATGCCTTATCCGTTGTTACGGAGTATTTAGCTGAGAAGTCTAATACAGGATCTTCTTTTATAGTATATCGAATTTCATGACCATCTTCATCTGAATAACGTCTTAAGTTTGTGAACTTATGCTTAAGATTATTTGCTAAATTGAGAACAGCTTGACCTTTTTCGACCCCAGCACCTTTTAAATGTACTATTACATCTGTTGGTTGTGGCGGTTGGTCTTCCCATATCTTTTGAACATCTATATCTCTTGTTTCTTTTGATACATTTAGAATTTTAAATCCTATCTCCTGAGTTCCAGATGTTAGTGGTGTGAAATCGTCTGTTATATCTGCACCATTTAATTTTACCGATTTTTCAACCGGTTTGTATGTTATCCATTTTCCTTTAATATCATACTTACGTAAACCTGTAAATGTATGGTTGAAATTGTTATTTTTATCTAATATTATTGAGTCTGTATCATAGAATACCTGCCCTATAACGCCTGTCACTGGATCAAGGTTACTTTGTAGAGATACATCTACTGTTGCTTCATTGTAATCTCTTGTCGATCTAAATTCCTTTGTCACTTTCACAGATGTTGTTTTAGGTTTGTTATATAGTTTTATCTTTGTTACATCTTTAGGTTGATGTGCATTGCCTTCTTGGAAATCAAACTCATAGTCACCATTAGCGCTATAGTCTTCTTCTACTTTATATATTATGTCTTTTCCGGCCTTTGCTATCGGTAGGTTTGTGAATTTATAGGTGTAATTGTTCTCTTTAGTTAATTGGGCAGTTCTTTTTATCCCACCACCTTCTAAGGTTATGTTTATTGGTTCTGTGTGTTCTGCCCCCCAGGCTGGGAATTTGGAGTCCTCCCATTTCTTTTCAACTGTTATATCCTTCCAGTTTCCATAAGATGAGCCTGTAAACCCGTATATAAGTTGTGTTTCTGTTGAGTCTGATTTGTTTGGATTAGGTGCAATTCCATCAAATGTTATGCTCGCTTTGTTTTTAAACAATTCTCCAGCACCTCTTTTTTCCTCAGGTATTAGTGTAAATATACCCAGTCTTAGATGAATTGCTTGAGCATCTGGATATACCAGCTTCATCATTGTCTTTTGACTTGGATATAAAGTTGGCGGGTTATACCAATTAATCATGCTTTCCAATGATGCCCTTGGTATTGTTAGCGTTGGTTCTGGTACTCTTGCCATTGCAAACAACACTGATTGAAGTTCACTCGTTTTGTAGATTACTGTTCTTGGTGATTCCAAAGATGCCTCTGTTCTGAAAAATTCTTTGAATTGCTCATATGTCGGAGTAGTGTTTCCCATCTTTGTCAGTATTTCATCCATAGTGTAAATTTTATGGTTCAACCTAATTTGTCTCAATTTACTAAAACTTGGTATGCCATGATTTGACAACGTAGGTACAACTACTTCTGCGTATAGCTCAACTTTAGTGATGTCAAAGTCAAGCGGTATGTCTTTGTCTTCTATTAGTTGATTTGTTCTTTGTTGTGGCATTACATATGGATATGTGTTCGACGGATCATTGTTGAGTTTCTTTTTCCAAGTCTCTTCATACTGCTTTATCAATAAATCATCGTTAAACACTATTGACCATTTTATTGTATCGTTCTGAATATTAGTTTTTGCAAATTCACCGTCTTTAGATAGATACTTATCTTTCAAACGCCATGTTCCAAATGGTGCATATGGAGGAGTTGTATCCTTTAACTTGAATGTTATTGTTGCTCCTGATTTAGGTTCTGTTATTGTTATAGGTTTTTCCTGAGTACCGATTTTACCTTTCTCAAGAGTTATTTGGAAATTTCCTCCACCAGGACTTGTATTATCTTTGAATACAACGTACATAAACTCTGCGCCTTTTTTGTAGTATATCGTACAAGGTACCATCCCTGCTATCTCACCTATACTTGTCCAGTCAGGGCTGTACGTGATATGATTTCTGAATAAGTCTGGCATCGGTACTTTTACATAGTAACCGTTCGCAAGTGCTGTTGTCGTAATGTACTCATATTCAACACCTACTTTTTCGTTAAAATTATTTGTTGTTCCAGGTGTTAATTTGGGGTCTGTTAAGTCTAATTCTTGACTATCAATTATTATCTTCTTCAGTTCTACAGATACTTTATTAGCTGTATCAGGGGTAAGTGCCTCAGTAGGCTTGTCATCAGCATAACTATACTTTGCCGGTATTTGTATTGCCGTGACTACTAATAGTAGTGATAGAATAAAACACAGTAGTTTTACAATCTTTCGCATAAAAACTCCTCCTTTTTTTAAATATATTAATTGCTTTTAAATTTGTATCATAATAACCATATATTTAATAAATTATTGCCATCAACAAATATATATAAATTTAGTATATTTTATATTCCTTATATACCCACTATATAATTATGGCAACTTATATATCCCTTACATATTTAATGATCTTGATATATCTATACAATAAATAAAATAAATAATATGTTTATACTAATTTATTGAAATTATGTCACAATAATACGTTAAAATAGTATATCACAATAGTATATCTTTTTCAATTCTTAGAATTAGTGTGTAAAAATAATTTACTCATACTTTACATAAAAACAAATCAAAATAATATTATCTACCGTAAGTATCTTAAGCATTTATATAGTTATTAAAATTTTATTCTATATATGATTATCTTAGACATTATCGACATAATTCACCATTTCATAAGCTTTGTTTAAAAATTATTATATATGACTATGCTTATATTAGAATCTACTTAATTAATAGATAAAATTCATACAGATTGTTTATCTAAAGTATAATTAATTTTGCTTGTCTGATAAACTCTTAAAAACAGAAATATACATTATTATATCAACTTTTAGTTTTATACTGAAACTTATAAAATAACGAAAAATTATAATAATACTAATCTCTAATAGAATAACATATACTTTATGTGTAAAATACGTAAATAAAAGTATATTTATTAAATTTACACAAAATTATTTTTCTATCATTCTAATGAATTTTATTATCATATGGCTTATCCATAATTTTATTATAAAATAATATTATATCTACATTATAAAAAATCAGATGAATTAACATCTGATTTTTTTATTTCTAATTTTGTAAATAGCATGATTTTAAACTTTTTATCTACAATTTTTTAATTTATCTGTCTTTTCTTCTATAACGTCTTAATACTACAAGTCCAAGTAATGAAACCATTGATGTGATTATTAATGCGTTTTCAGGGAATTCATTACCTGTTTTTACAAGCACTCCTCCAAGAGGCACTCCGTCTTCGTCTACATACTCTACCGTTCCGTCAGGATTTGTTCTCTTAGTATATGTTCCAAGAGGTACTCCGTTTTCGTCTACCACTACTATACTCTCCGGAGAGTTCGGATCATTAGGATCCGGCGGATTATCTCGCGGATATGACGGTATTGACGGTGTCGGTGGAGTTTCCGGTGGTGGATTATCATTTGGTTTATCCGGTGGTGTCTTCGGATCTTCCTTCGGCTTTGTTGGAGGTGTTTTCGGATCTTCTTTCGGTTTATCCGGCGGTGTCTTCGGATCTTCCTTTGGTTTATCCGGTGGTGGATTATCATTTGGTTTATCCGGTTTATCCGGTGGCGGTTCTTCTCCACCGTTACGATTATTGACAAATACCACACTTTCAGTTAAATTTGATTTTATCGTTCCTTCTTTTTCTCTCTTATTTTCTCCGTCAACTCTTGTGCTGTAACCATCCGATGAATAGTTGTCTTCTGTAACTTTATAAGTTTCTCCCGCTTCAATACCTTTTATCTCCACATATTGTCCGTGCGAAAGTTCTATCGCTTCTCCGCTTTTTATTTTTCCTGTCAGACTTCCCGTATAATCATACTCTTTATTCGGATCGGTGCCTATAGTAACTACAAACCTGAATTTTTTCGTCCTGTCTCCTCCGGAACCTGTAACTTGCTTTTCTATTCTAAGTTGACCCGGAGTAGTTCGCTCATTTACGAATGTTTCCTCGTAAAACAGTCTACTGCTTGTAGTTATGGAGTTTTCTCTTATTACTCCATCTTTAGGAGTATAACGTCCATAATCTATTTCTTGCAATTTATACTTGATATTATTAGGTAAATCCTTTATAGTTATATGCTCGTTGCCTTTTAATTCAAATTCACCGTTATTTCTTATCTTATTTTCTGTCCCGTCACTTTTTATATAATCATATTCCGCATTTTCGTCTTCTTCATCCGGACTGTTTTCTTTGTAGAAATTGGCTCTGAATTTGAATACATCTTGAGGATTTGCACCTTCGCCTGTTATTTTTTTGTTTACTGTAAGCGTAGCTTTAGTCGTAGACGGTACAGTGTTTACAATCGTAAAGTCGGTGGTAGTTTCGCTATCCTCTTTACTGACACTTTTTGGAACAAAATCTTCTTCTGTGCCATCTTCATATATTACTTTTTCTTTTACAGTGTAATTTATAATGTTCCCTTCATCGTCACAAACAGGTAAATCTATAAATTCTGCCGTCCAATTTGAATTTTTGTCAACAATTTTTGAAGTCTCTGTTGTTCCGTCCGACAATATTATTTTTACTTTTGCGGTATCTTTCATTTTGCCTGTCCAATCAGGAGCAGCATTTGGATCCCATTCTTTTTTTACTACTATCTTTTTAAATTGTATATTTTTGATTGTAAAATCTTTATTTTGATTTTGAATAATTTTAGGCTTAAAATCCGCATTAGGAGGAACTATTTCTTCAATACCGTAATCTATTAACTTATAAACTCCATTATCAAGCTTATACTTGTCAAGGTCAGTAGATTCGCCTTTCCAATTATTGCCTTGATTTAATATAAAGGTATCTTTAGCCTGCTTTGAAGGATCATCTTTATCAAATACTTTTACTTGTATATTTTCACCACTTTTACCAGTCTTCCATGCATTTGTTCCAAGCCATTTTTTCTCGGCTTTAACTTTTATTTTTGCGGTAGTTTTATTAGTATTTGTAATTTTCACTTTATCAGGAGTTGTATAATCATATGAAACTTCAAAATCTTCATTACCTGTTAATTCTTCTTTTACAGTATAGTTTATTATTTCACCGTTTTCATATATAAACAAGTTTTCAAATTTGCCTTTCCAATTATTTGATGAATTCAAAGCTATAGTTTTACCGGTGTCCTCTCCATTGGAATATAGTCTCACTGTTACCGGATTATGAGTATCTGAAGGCGAATATCCCGCCCAAGTTTTCTCAACTTCTATATCTTTAAATGACAGCCCTGCTCCTCCGCTTGCCGAATAATAATATGCACTTGCACTGTCAGTCTGTGTATTAGTATTGGAATAAGTTATTTTGGCCTCATTTTTAAATTTTTGTGTAGCATCGGCATCATCATCTACAATAGTTTCATAAAATACATTAAACTGTAATATTTTCCCATTTGTCGGTCCGTTTTCTCCATAGACATCCTTTATTCTGTCAGCCTGAGCTTGAGTTATCCAAAACTTGTTAGTAGTTGCATTATAAGTCTTTCTGCTGTCAATATGGTTTTCAAACACTGTTTTACCGCCATATACATCATAATATTTCAGACCGTTACCCGGGGAATCGCCCCATGGAAATATCATAGTGCTCTTTCCGTCCGGATGCTCATATATACCTAATGCAAATTTGTTCAAAGATGATGTGTTAAGTCCATAAGCAGGTGTTTTAGCTGTAGCTATAACTCTTTGCTTAAAATCATCATAACTTTCACCGGAGTTTTGTTCCAACACATCTATAGGCTTTGCATATATATAGCCGGACGAATCATGCGATGTTTCTGCCAAACGCGGATAACTGACGACATCTTTACTCATCTTGGTAGTATCCGAGTCTTTAGGAACATATATAAGTGATTCCACTCTTATCTTTTCTTTATCGAATTTAAGTCCTTTCGGTATGGTATCTTCAAGAACAAGGTCTGTTCTTGGAGTAACAGGACCTCCTGCTATCATTTCTTTCAATTGCTCTTTATTTACATTTATACCCCATTCAAGTCTCTTGGAGCCGGCTGCACCGGAACTTTTTCCCCACTTAAAAAATTTAACATAATCATCTTCTGTTTTACCCATATTAGGAGGTGTTCCCGGTGGTGTAACTGGTGGAGGACCGGATGGAGGATTATTTGGTGTCGGAATGGTTATAGATGATGTTTCATCTACTTTTATATCTATACCTGTATTATCTTTTTCCACTTTCCCATAAAAATTGAATGTTCCGTCTTTTATAGGTGATTTTAGAACCTTGGGATTGGACAAAACCATCCAAACATAATTATCGTGTATATAAAAATCCCCTATTTTTCCTATTGTATTTGTAGGGTCGCTGTTATTTTTAAGTATTCCGTCAGTTCTTCCCAAATATTTAAGTTCATCTGTTTTCGGAAGCTTAAATCTGAAATAGTCTCCCGTTTTAATCCCTGATATATTCTTTATATCCCATTTATACGATATATCAAGTTCATCACCTTTTTTCATTTTCGGAATTTTATTATCGGGAACAACTGTGTTATTACTCTTATACTTATAACTTCCACTTTCATAATATATAGGATTGTCATCTACATCCACAAAACCCTTGTCTTTTTTATAAATATGTTTCCCGCCTTTTACTCTTATATAATCCAATTCAAGATATACTTTTTTCCCGGTTTTTCCGGCTTCAAGCCTCTTTGCCGCATTTGATATTGCAGGCGGTTTGCTCGGTTCCTCCGCATAAACTGATGTTGGCGGTGAATTTTGTACAAAAATCCCGAACAACATTATGGCGACGGTTATTATCGAAATGAATTTTTTAACTGTTTTCATAAACATCTCTCCTTTACTGAATTCATTATCTGTAATGTTATCTTTTTAACATGGACGATAAGCATGATATTTATAAGCATCCAATAATTCAACAAACACATAAGTTTCAAGATGTAATTTTATTATTTTTATAAATATTATTATATCTTTATATGCCGATAATTCAGCTTGCATTTCAGTAATAAAAATTATTTATAAAAATTCAATTTTATATCTGAGAGTCAATTTATTGTGAATATATCATATTATTAAAAAGGTTATAAATACAAAAGCAAAATGCCTCTACATTTATACGTCTATATTAAATAAGATATAAATGTACGGTGCTATACAATACATGATATAAAAAATATCAGTCATTTTATTTTGCAAATACTGCATAATTATGCATTATATTGCAAAATATATTTTACTCATACATTTATTTACAAGATTATAACATTAATATCGTAAATAATCAATATTTTATTAGGATTTTTTGTTTATTATTTTCAAAATTACATGGCAATTCGTACTATTATTTCTATTCACTTATGCCCTAACATATACTGTTTTTCAGATATTATTGAACGGATATATTATTCAATTATTTTATAAATGCCATATTTCTTTGTTGTATTCTTCTATTGTTCTGTCTGATGAGAAGTGTCCGGCTTTGCTTATGTTGATGAGCATTTTTTTAGCCCACTCGTGTCTGTCTTTGTAGGCTTTTATCATTTTGTTTTTAACTTTTATATATGCTCTTAAATCGGGAAGTGCCATAAAATAATCTTTTTGTGATATGTCTTGGTGTAGTCTTGTAAGTGATGTTTTGTCACCAAGCTCTATGAGTTTGTCCGAGATTATAAAATCTACTATTTCTTTTATACATTCATCGTCTTGATAATATTTTTTAGGATCATATGACGATTTTTTGTATAAATTTATTACTTGCTTGCTTGTCTTGCCGAATATATATATATTATCTTGTCCTACAAGCTCAGCTATCTCCACGTTTGCTCCGTCCATTGTACCGAGTGTAACGGCTCCGTTTAACATAAGTTTCATATTGCCTGTACCTGATGCTTCTTTGGATGCTAATGATATTTGTTCTGATATATCGCAAGCAGGTATGAGTTTTTGTGCATAGCTCACATTATAGTTTTGCACCATTACTACCTTAAGATATTTGCTTACTTTTTCGTCTTTTTCGATAAGTTCGCCAAGTGTCAATATAAGGTGTATTATATCTTTAGCTATGATGTATGCAGGGGCGGCTTTTGCACCGAATATTACTGTTATCGGATGTTTAGGCAGTCTGCCTTTTTTTATATCCAAATATTTATCTATTATATAAAGTGCGTTCATCTGCTGTCTTTTGTATTCGTGAAGTCTTTTTATCTGTATGTCGTAGATTGAATTGCTGTCAATTTCTATATTTTCATGTAGCTTTATATAATCTGAAAGCTCTTGTTTATGGTGTTTTTTTATCTCCAACAGTTTTTCCAAAACCTGCTCGTCATCTACAAACTGTGATAATTTTTCGAGCTCTGTCGCATCTTTTTTAAATCCATCTCCAATTAAACTTGTTATAAAATCTGTAAGCTCTTCATTGCAATTTAAAAGCCATCTTCTGAATGTTATGCCGTTTGTTTTGTTGTTAAATTTTTCGGGATATATTTCGTAGAATGCTTTGAGTTCTTCTTTTTTGAGTATATCTGTGTGCAATTTTGCAACACCGTTTGTGCTTGATGAGAAATGTATGGCTATGTGTGCCATATGAACTTTGTGTTCTTTGTCTATGATTTGTACTTTTTTGCTTTTGAATTTTTCTTTTATTTTTGTATTTAATTTTTCTATTATAATCATAAGATGAGGTACTACTTGTTTCAGATACTCGTAAGGCCATTTTTCAAGTGCTTCAGCAAGTATGGTATGATTTGTATAATTTACAGTTTTTGTTACTATATCTGTCGCATCATCAAAGTCTATACCTTTTTCTGTCAAAAGTCTTATCAGCTCCGGTATTATGAGTGTAGGATGCGTGTCATTTATCTGAATCGCTACATATTTATGCAGATCCTCTATCTTATGTCCGTTTTCTCTGAGTTCTTTTAATATGAGTTGAGCTCCTGCGCTGACCATAAAATATTGTTGATATATTCTTAATAATTGTCCGTTTTTATCTGAGTCGTCCGGATACAAAAACAGTGTAAGGTTGCGTTTGATGTCCGTCTTGTCAAAGTTTATACCGTTTCTTACTATGTTTTCATCAACTGTGTCTATATCAAAAAGATGAAGATTGTTATATCCGCTTTCATAACCTGTTACAGCTATGTCGTACATATGTGCGGTTACTTTACAATCTCCGAATTTTACGTCAAATTTTTCTCCCGTATCTTTAAGAAAACTGTTTTTTCTGATCCAATTATTGGGTTCTTCAAATTGTTTGTTGTCTATGAACTTTTGTTTAAACAGACCCAAGTGGTAATTGATACCAATACCGTCTCCGTTAAGTCCTAACGTTGCTATCGAATCCAAAAAGCAGGCTGCCAATCTCCCCAAGCCTCCGTTGCCTAAAGACGGTTCGTTTTCTATTTCTTCTATCTGTGACATGTCAAGGTCAATTTCTTTTAATAATTTGTTTACTTGGTCATATAGTCCTAAATTTATAAGATTATTGGATAGTAATTTCCCTATTAAAAACTCCGCCGACACATAGTAAAGTTTTCTTTTACCTTTATTTTTAGGCAACTTTTCTATTTTTTCTTTTGTAAATATCAACAATGTATCATATATCTGTTGCTCGGTAAGTTTGTCAAATTCTTTATCATACTGCTTTTTCGATATCTCGTTTAACTTCTTTTTTAACATAGTTTCATCTCCATAAATATTTTTTCGGATTTTTAGTAATATACTTATACAATGTTATTTTTATAACAACTTATTACCCGTTTTTCTGCAATAACAAACACTCATTTTAAAAAGCAACTTTTCGTAAATAATAAATTTTTTGTCAGAAAATATTTTATTGATAAATTTTGTAAAATACATTATCCGACTAATTCTTATTTACGTTTTACTGTTGTATATTTTTTAAATGAGTGTTTGTGTATAATTTTTTAGTTGGTTATTGTTTTTTCCGTTTCTTTGTCAAATATGTGTATCTTGTTTATATCAAACGCAAAATCTACCATACTTCCCACTCTTGCGTTTGTTCTCGGGTTTACTCTGGCTGTAAAGTCGACATTTTCTATGTCGAAGTATAAGAACACTTCCGCACCCATCATTTCGTATACTTTTATTTGTGCATTAACTCTTGCGCTTTCTTCGCTCATTGATATGAATGCCACTTCATCGTGTATGTTTTCAGGACGGATCCCCATAACCACCGTTTTACCTATATACCCTTGATTTTTTAAGACATCTGCTTTATATTCAGGAAGTTTTACGTCTATTATTCCTCTTTTCAGATAAACTCCGTCTTGTTTTTGAACTGCTTCTACTTCTATGAAATTCATCTGAGGTGAGCCTATAAAACCTGCCACAAACATATTATTCGGTTTTTCGTGAAGTTCTTGAGGAGAATCTATTTGCTGAATTATACCGTCTTTCATTACTACTATTCTTGAGCCGAGTGTCATCGCCTCTGTTTGGTCATGTGTTACATATATTATCGTTGAACCTAATCTTTGGTGCAGTTTTGATATTTCTATTCTCATCTGAACTCTTAATTTTGCGTCCAAATTTGACAAAGGCTCGTCCATAAGAAATACTTTAGGATTTCTTACTATTGCTCTACCCATGGCTACCCTTTGTCTTTGTCCGCCTGAAAGAGCTTTGGGTTTCCTATCAAGCAGATGTTCTATATCCAATATTTTTGCTGCATCTGTGACCAATTTTTTTATTTCGTCTTTCGGTACTTTTCTTATCTTTAATCCGAATGCCATATTATCAAATACGTTCATATGCGGATAAAGTGCATAGTTTTGAAATACCATGGCTATATCTCTATCTTTCGGTTCTACTTCATTTACCACTTTGTCATCTATTTTCAACTCGCCTGATGATATATCCTCAAGTCCTGCTATCATTCTAAGTGTAGTTGATTTTCCACAGCCTGACGGACCGACAAAGATTATAAATTCTTTGTCTTCTATTTCCATATTAAAATCTTTAACGGCATGATATCCGTTAGGATATACTTTGTTAATATTTTTCAACGATAAACT
Source organism: Peptoanaerobacter stomatis (assembly GCF_000238115.1). GTDB lineage: Bacteria > Bacillota > Clostridia > Peptostreptococcales > Filifactoraceae > Peptoanaerobacter > Peptoanaerobacter stomatis. The sequence goes on from NZ_JH414546.1 coordinate 12,336, forward strand.
CGCCATTTTTATTTCCTCCAAATAAAATGTTATTAGCCATGTGCAAAATGTGGTTTTTACAGTTATTCATAACTATAAAGTGCAATAACACAGTTATGTTTCTATATATTGCTCTAATGAATGTATTTTTTCTTATTTTGCACATCTCTAAATGTTATAGATAATTTACTTACGATTTTTTAAATTCTTTTTGTTTTTTTGAGTAATTTGTGTAAATAATCTGTTTTCTCTTCCAATTTTTCCATAGAGTTTAATTTGAAACTCCAATTTATGTTGTTGAGTGTGCTCGGTGTATTCATTCTTGCACTGTCATCAAGACCTAATATGTCTTGAACAGGTACTATAGCATAGTCCGCTATGCTGTCAAATGTCATTTCCAAAAATCCGTTTGCTATGTTTTGAGTATCATAATTGTGCTCTTTAAACAACTTAATTATATAGTCTTTTGTTTTTTGGTCTTGGCTTTCAAAAAATCCCATAGCCGTTTGATTATCATGCGTGCCTGTATATATAATCATATTTTTCTTATCCGAAAAATTGTTGTTGCCCTCATTCGGATCCAGACTGAACAGCAATATCTTCATACCTTTAAGATTATAATGATCTCTTAACTGTAACACTTCTTTTCTAAGTCCGCCCAAATCTTCAGCCACTATCTCCAATTTCGGAAATTTCTTTTTTATAAGGTCGAATACTTCGTATCCGGGTGCTTCTATCCATTCGCCCGCTTTAGCTGTTTTATTTCTTGCATTTACCTGCCAGTATGTGTCAAATGCTCTGAAATGGTCTATTCTCAATATATCATAAAGTTTTGAATTATACTCGATCCTTTTAATCCAAAAATCATAATCATTTTCTTTGAGGTATTTCCAATCATATATAGGATTTCCCCATCTCTGTCCGTTTTTGCTGAAATAATCAGGTGGTACTCCCGCTATAAATTTCGGATTGCCATTTTTATTGAGCAGGAATGACTTTTGATTTTCCCATACATCCAAGCTGTCAAGTCCTACATAAAAAGGTATATCCCCCATTATTCTGATACCTTTTGAGTTGGCATATTTTTTGAGATCTGTCCATTGTTTATAAAATATATATTGCACGAACATTTCATATTCTATGCCTTCGTTATATTTTGAAAGGTCAAGCTTTTTATCTATTATCCAATTTTTTTGTTCTTTATCCCATTTATTCCAAATGTTGAGATTATTTGCTTTTTTCAGTGTAAGAAAAACTGCATATTTATAGACAAAGTCAAATTTTATAAATTCTTCATAATCTTTATCTTTTTTAAAATTTTTAAAAGCTTCTTTTAATATTTCCGCTTTTAATTTTCTTGCTTTTTCATAATCTACTCTATCGTTATTTTCAAGCGTTTTAGGCTTTTTCTTCAAAAGCCCTTGTTCATACAACAAATCCGGACTTATATATATTTCATCTCCTGCTTGTGATGAATAGGGCTGATAAGGTGAATTCCCATAACCGAGCGGATTAAGCGGCAATAACTGCCATATTGTAAAGCCTGTTTTTTGAATTATATCTACAAATTTATATGCTTCTTTGCCAAAATCTCCAACTCCGTATTTTGAGTTGAGCGAGGATATGGCAAGTAAGATTCCCGATGTTCTCATTTTTACCTCTTTTTATTCAATTTTTATTACCATAGCGCCTGATTTTATACTAAAAATTTTTTAAAAACCCATATAATCTATGATATAAGTAATATATCACGCATAAATTAGAATTATACGATGTTTTAAAAGGCACATTATTATATTTTCGGTGAAATTCACCTACATAAGAAAATTTGTGTTTTCACATATATTTTTTCATACAGTTTTAAAAATTCTGAATATAAAATAAAATTCAGCGTTTGTCGGTTGTTTGACCTACAAACAATTCTCCTTCAAATGTTACCACTTTTTTGTAAGGTTTACCGGATATTATATTGAAAAGTACATTGCATGCCGTAAGTGCCATATTTTCTACCGGTTGCTTAATGGTTGTTATTGTTGGATTAAGGTAATCATTTATTTCAAGTCCGTCAAATCCTACTACTGAATAATCTCTCGGTGATTTTATACCTTTTTCTCTTAATCTTTTTAAAACTCCTATCGCTATTGCATCAGATACGCAATATATAGCAGAAAAATCAAGTTTTTTATCAAGCAATATATCTATTGTTTTATAACCGTATTCAAATGTATAAGGGTCTTCATTTTTTGTGGTTGTAAATATCAAATTTTCATCTATACTTATATTATTTTCTGTAAGTGCCTGTTTATAGCCGTTGACTCTAAGCATACCTATACTTGCATCATCATACCTTGAACCTATTATGGCTATTTTTTTATGTCCGAGCGACAAAAGGTAGTTAACCATTTTTTTGCTTTCCAAAAAATCATCCACTCCGACACAGGCCGAATTTTTTATGCTCATATTTTTGCTTACTATAGCTGTAACTACAAAAGGTATACCTATTTCTTCCAATATTTTTTTATCTTCGTCCATAAAACAACCGCCAAGAAATATTATTCCCTTAGGCTTTATATCTTGGGAGAGTTTCAATGCTACATCTATTTCATTATCCTGTTCTTCTACTTTATATAGTAAAAATGAGTATCCATTTTTAGTTATCTCGTTTTCCAAAACTTTAAACATAGGTTGAAAAAACAAATTTCCTATCCCTTTTATAAGTACAGCTATCGTATTTGTTTCTAAACGTTTTAAATTTCTCGCATTGGAGTTTGGGGTATATCCTAATTCTTTTATCTTTTTGAGTATTATATTTCTCGTTCTTTGGTTTATCTCAGGATGATTGTTTATGGCTCTTGACACTGTACTGACACTGACATTACATTGTTTTGCCACGTCACGTATTGTTATCTTCGACATATTAACCTTTTACTGCACCTGCAGCTACTCCTTTGATTATATGTTTTTGTACTGAAAGATAGAATACTATTATAGGAATTATATCAAGCACCAACATAGCCATCATCGCTCCTAAATCTCTATTTCCGTTTGAGCCTACAAGCATTTGTATTACAACAGGTACAGTCTTATATTTTGTACTTATACCCATTACAAGATATGGTAGAAGATAGTCATTCCATACCCACATCGCATTTAAAATACCGACTGTTATTGCTGTAGGCCTTAATATAGGAAATATTATATAGAAAAAGTGTTTTATAGGCGAACAGCCGTCAATCATGGATGCTTCTTCTATTTCAAGCGGAATGGATTTGATAAAACCGCTGAACATAAATACAGATAAACCTGAACCGAACCCCAAATATAAGAATATCATACCTACAGGATTGTTCAGATGCAACATATCTGCTACTTTAATAGTAGGAAACATAACCATCTGAAACGGCACTATCATTGAAAACACAAATAAATAATATATAGTTTTTGTAACTTTGTTTTTTACTCTTGTCAAATAGTACGCTGTCATAGATGACAACAATACTATTACAGCTACTGAAAATATGCTTATAAAAAATGACCAGCCTATTGCACTGAAAAATCCTGTTTTTGCCAAACCGTTTACATAGTTGCCAAGTCCCACAAATGTTTCTGCATTTGGAAGTGAAAAAGGTGAGTTGCTTATAAAAAATTTACCTTTAAATGAGTTTATAACTATAAATGATATCGGATATAAAAATGCTAAAAGTAAGAATAACAAGATTACAAATATTATTCTGTCTATAGTTTTTGTCTTCATCAGTTTTCAACCTCCCTATCTCTTGTAAATTTAAGTTGTACAAATGATATAGCTGCAACCATTATGAAAAATATAAATGCTTTTGCCTGTCCCACGCCTTCAAATCCTACTTTTGCAAACATTGTATTAACTATATTCATAGCCAACATCTCTGTTTTATAAAGTGGTGCTCCTGCTGTAAGTGCAAGGTTTTGGTCATACAATTTGAAACTGTTTGTAAGTGTTAAAAACAAACATATTGTAATTGAAGGCATAACCATAGGTATAGTTACATTTTTAAGTATAGTCCATTTTGATGCACCATCTATTTTTGCTGCTTCTATCAAGCTTTGAGGTACATTTTGCAATCCCGCTATATATATTACCATCATATATCCTATAAGTTGCCAGTTTGTAAGTAAAACAAGTCCCCAAAATCCGTATGTTTCACTTGCAAGCAGTCCCTTGCCTATCAGTTTTAAAAGTACGGAGTTGAGCATAACTTGCCAAGTATACCCCAATACTATACCGCCTATAAGGTTAGGCATAAAAAATGCCGTTCTAAAAAGATTACTGCCCTTTATTTCTCTTGTAAGTGCCAATGCTATGGCAAAAGCTATTATGTTGATAGTTATTATTGTCACTATTGTAAATATTGTAGTAAATCCAAATGCCTGAATAAATCTCTGATTGCTCGCAAATGCTTTAGTATAATTGGAAATACCTACAAATTTCGCATTAAATATAGTGGTAAATTTTGTAAACGACAACCCTACTCCAAGTACAAACGGTATCAAAAATACGATTGCAAATGTCAAAAAAGTAGGGAGTACAAAAAAAGGAAAATATTTTTTGAGTGTCTTTTCCATAATTTTCTCCTAAATTTTAAAAAATATTCGCATAAATACTCAACCTTATTTAAAATATCATATATATACACCCATACACTATATGAAAAAGTAACACTGACAATAAAATCCGTTATATGTATTTTTAAATGAAGATTAATATAAATGCTTATAAAAAAAGGGAGGCGTGGCGCCTCCCGGTTAAATTATTGAGCCATTTCTTTTTCGGCTTTCCATTCATTTATAAACAAGGCTTTTACATCGTCCCATTCCATATTACCTGATGTATATTGACCAAGTGACTGACCGAACGCATCTTTAAACGCTTGACTTGGGAAAGAAGTAAAGTTCCAGTCAATGTTATATAAGTCTTGATTGCTCATATATTTTATAACTTCTTTTGCAAGCGGATCATCAGGAGATTCAGCTTCTGTAAATGTATCAAATGGAGTTATGAAACCTAAATCTTTTGTTACATATTCTTTTCCTTTTTCGCTTGTGAACAACCAGTTTACAAAATCAAGTGATGCTTTTTGATCTTCAGGTTTTGCTTGAGAGTTGATTGAGAAGAAGTTTTCAGTTCCTGCGCATATACCTTGTTTTTCTTCACCTTTAACACCTGTATATATAGGTAAGAATTTAACATCTTCGGCTTTAACTGTGTTTCCTTCAACACCTGATATTTGTCCCCAAGCCCAGTTTCCGTTTTGAACCATCGCAGCTTTTCCAAGTGCAAATTCAGCCATAGAATCTGTAACTGTTTTTCCTGTTAATGTAGAAGGATCTACTGTTGAATTAGTCACATACAAATCAAATATGTTTTTATAGTTGTCTGAATAAGTGAATTTTATTTCATCAAGATTTTTTACTTTATTATCTCTGTATTCATAGTACACAGGTAAGTTTGCAAGGTGTGTTTGCCATCTCCAATCTTCTCCCGGTGCCAATGAAGTTGCTGCAAATACTCCATCTATTCCTAAATCAGCCTTTTTAGCTTGCATATCTTCTACAACTTCTTTAAGTTTGGCAAAGTTGTTTATTTCATCAACTGATTTTATTTTTGCTCCGTCAAGTGCTATATATTTTTGCATTATAGCATCGTTGTATATAATTCCGTAACCTTCTACAACATAAGGTATTCCGAATACTCCTTCATCTGTAGAAACTGCCATATCTTTGTTTAATAAATGGCTGTATATCTCAGAATCTTTCAAATCAAGCGTATAGTCTTTCCAGTTTTGATAGCCTACAGGTCCGTTTATTTGGAACAATGTAGGTGCATCGTCTTTTGTTATCTCCGCTTTAAGTGTCGGTTCATATTGTCCGCTTGCAGCAGTTTCAACTTTCACATCCACTCCTGTTTCTTCCTTGTAAGTTTGTGCTATCTTATTCCAAGTTTCTTCAACTTCAGGTTTAAAGTTCAAATAATAAACTTTCCCTGTACTTGCATCTGCAGTTTGCTCAGTTTTATTATCTGCAGCTTTATCATCTTTTTTATCTCCGCCTGAACAAGCTGTAAGCATAGCAACCGTCGTAAGAGCCGCAAGTCCTATGAATAATGCTTTTTTCAATCTTTTCATTATAAACTACCTCACTTCAATTTTTTTATGCCTTGAAAACAGCAGATTTTCACTAATACCATTTCACCTACAAAAATTTTTAATAGCGTTTTCCTTTTGTCCAAAATCCTCTTATCTTCAAAAGCATATTTTATTTATTTTTTAATTCGGTAACGTTACCGAATTTATAATTGAATTGTAACATATAAATTTTGTATAGTCAAGCATATTTTTCAATTTATTTTTACAAGCTTTACAATCTTATTAATGAAAATCTTTTATAAATTATTTGCAAATATTTTTGAACAAATCAAACAGCGTATATATTTAAAATACCGTACGATTATAATTTCTTTATGATTTAGTTTAGGCAACTTCTTATTGCTTACGCTATTTTATAATATATATGTCTTTTATGTCTTTGAAAAAATTTTATCATAAATACATGATTTTATCTTTAAATACAATAAAAATATTAGACAAAAAATAGCAGATTTCTCCAGATATGTGATATAATAACAATATAGAAAATCATTCAGGAGAAAAATAAAAATGCAAGATTATATAAACTGCTTAGGTTACGATAAAACACAACTTACACTTAGAAATGATTATGCATTCAAATGGCTATTCGGCAAAGAAGAAAACAAAGATATATTAATAGCACTTTTAAGCATAATAACAGGAATAAAAAAAGAAGATCTACAAGAAATAACAGTCGAAAACACATATCTTTCAAAACAACACTACACAGAAAAGACAGGAATACTCGACATAAAAGCAGTATTAAAAAACGGCAAAAGAATATCAATAGAAATGCAAAACAAATGGCAAACAGACTATGCAAAAAGAGTGTTATTTTATTGGTCAAAAAGATATATAGAAAACTTCAAACAAAGCCAAGCATACAGAAACTTAAATAAAACAATACTAATAACACTGTTAAACGAAAGATTTCCATATTCAGACAAAGTTCACAGCATATACAAATTGTTGGAAGAAAAAGAACACACACCATTGGACGATATATTAGAGATACATTTTTTAGATATGACAAAAATACAAGAATATGATTTAAGTGAATTAGAAAAGTGGTTATTATTTATAAAAACAACAAAAGACGAGGTGAGGGAGATGTTGGCAGAAAAAGACAAAACAATGAAAAAAGCAAATGAAGCACTCGGAAGATTTTGGAGCAACAAAGAAGAAAGAGAAAAGTACGAAGCGGAGTTTAGATATGAATGTGATATGGCATCACTAAGAGAAGACGGCATAGATATAGGTATGCGAAAGGGTATCGGCATCGGACGTCAAGAAGGCATTGGAATAGGACGTCAAGATGAAAAAATATATATAGCTAAAAATATGATTAATAAGCATATGGATATAAACTTAATATCACAGCTTACAGATCTCAGCGTAGATGATATTATGCGTTTATAATCTTTATAATATAGTTTTTAAATACCTCCGTATAAACAATGGAGGTATTTTTTTACAAAAAAACAAAAGTATATAAAAATCAAATACAAAGCTATATATTATAAATTATTCAATTTTAAAAAAATTATGCTATAATATAATTTACATATTTATTATAATTTTTTGAGGTTAACAATGTCGAACAAAAAAGCTACAAAAAACGTTGAAATAAAAAATATTTTTATAAAATCAAATTCCAACTCATCGTCTAAAAAAGTATATCCTTTACTTATGGACAAATTAATAAATGCAGGTTTTAACGTAATAAACGAATTTGACAGTATATGCGATCTTATAATATCAATAGGCGGTGACGGTTCATTTTTAAAAAATGTCCACGATCTTGAATATCCGGATTCAATTTTTGTAGGTATAAACACAGGTCATTTAGGTTTTTTTCAAGATGTAATACCGTCCGAAATAGACTATCTTATAGATTGTATAAAAAAATCCAACTATGAAATACAAAACGTATTGCCGCTTCATGCAAATATAAGAACACAATTAAGAGATTATACTATACATTCGATAAATGAATTTGCTATAAAAGGCTATAAAAACAAGACGGTTCATCTAAATTTGTCAATAGACAACAAGCATATGGAATGTTTTTCAGGTGACGGCATAATAATATCATCATCTACAGGTTCTACCGCATATAACTATTCCGCAGGAGGAAGTATAATCGATCCGAGACTTAATCTTATACAAGTCACACCTATCGCTCCGCTCAACTCCAACGCATATCGCTCACTGACTTCCAGCATAATACTTCCATACAAAGCAAAAGTTATTGTAACTCCTGAAAATCAGCATCAAAATACAACTATATTTTTAGCCGATGCAATACAATACAAATACGAAAAATTATACAGCATGGAAATATCTTATTCCAAGCACAAAATAAAACTTATGAGATTGGAAAGCTATAAATTTTGGACAAAAGTAAAGGAGAAATTTTTATAAATCCGGTATTTTAATCATATTTTAAGAATATCAAGTATAATATTAATTAAAACAGTCAGCAAAAAATTATATGGAAAGTTAATAAAATAATTGAATATTTTTGTTTTTAAGAATTTATTAACTAAGCAAAATTAAGTATACTCAAAACGAAAGCTTATATATTTTATCCATTAATTAAAAAATATAGGTATTTAATTTTTACTTGAATAAACAAAAATCAGGCAAAATTGGAGATGATACAATGAACATACTTGTAGTAGAAGACGAATTAAGGCTTGCAGAGGCTATAGGTGAACTTTTAAAAAAAGAAAAATATATAACAGATATAGTTCATGACGGACAAGACGCTTATGAATATGCCACAGGCTTTGCATATGACGCAATCATATTAGATGCAATGCTTCCAAAGATGAACGGCTTTGAAGTGCTGAAAAAACTCCGAAGCGAAAAAATACAAACGCCTATAATAATGCTTACCGCCCTAAGCCAGACAGACGATAAAATAAAGGGCTTGGACTACGGTGCAGACGATTATATGACCAAACCCTTTGAAACAAAAGAATTACTTGCAAGATTAAGAGCAATAACAAGACGAAAAGGCGAAGTTATAATAAACGAGCTTTCCTTTGGAGACGTAACGTTGAATCTTGACACAAATCAAATGATGAGTGCCACAAAATCAATACAATTAGGCTATAAAGAATTTGAAATAATGAAAATGCTTATGACTCATCCGCAGATGATAGCCACAAAAGAAGACATAATAATAAAAGTATGGGGCATAGAATCAGATGCGGCAGACAACAACGTAGAAGTATATATATCATTCCTCAGAAAAAAACTGCTGTTTTTAAAATCATCCACAACCATTCAAACTATAAGAAAGGTCGGCTATAAGCTCGAATACAATAAACAATGATACGCAATTTAAAAATAAAATTTGTTGCCATAACAATGATATTGGTATCAATAATAATAGCATCCGTATTTTCCATAATACTCAAAACAAACTCAAAAGCAATGGAATCACAGAGCATAGATGACCTTAAAGAAATAATATCAATGTCACTTATAGATCTTGTAAAAGCAACTGCTTACACAAACGGCAGTGATATGAAAAAATTACAATACACATCATTGTTTGTAGTAACATTAGACAAAAACGGAACCATATTGTCACAGATACAAAATAACGTATCAATAGATGACGAAAGTCTTCAAAAAGCAATTAAAACAGCTTTCACAGACAAATACAACGTAGGCACTATAAAACAAATGAAACTTCGTTATCTGAAACAAGTTACCGATTCATACCAAAAAATAGCATTCATAGATATAACAAGAGAACACGAAACATTGGAGTCTCTTCTTATAATCTTAATAGTCACAGGAACAACCGCACTTTTAGCATTTTTAATAATAAGCATATTTTTATCCTCATGGGCTCTTAAACCTGTAGAAATAGCATGGTTACAGCAAAAACAATTTATTGCGGACGCATCTCATGAATTAAAAACACCGCTTACAGTATTGCTTGCAAATATGGACATATTGGAAGAAAACGAAAACGATACAATAAAAAATCAAATCAAATGGATAAATTCCAGCAAACAAGAAGCAATGCAAATGAAAACACTGCTCGAAGAAATGCTGTTTCTTGCAAAAACAGACAAAAGCAAAAGAGAAATAACATTTGAAAAAATAAACGTAAGTGATATACTCATATCTCAAATATTAAGCTTGGAAGTCATAGCATTTGAAAAAAATATAGATATAAACTACGAAAACGTACAAGAAGATTTGTGCATAAATGCAAACGAAAAACAAATACAAAGCCTGTTTTCCATATTGCTCGAAAATGCCTGCAAATACAGCAACGAAAACACAGTAATAAATGTAAGTCTCAAAAAAGAACAAGAAAAAATAAAATTTGAAATAAACAACTTCGGTCCGATAATACCGAAAACCGAATTGACACATATATTCGAGAGATTTTATAGAGTGGAAAAATCAAGAAACAAAGAGCATGGAGGCTACGGCTTGGGACTTTCCATAGCAAAAAAAATAACGGACAATCACAATATGAAAATATGGGCGGAGAGCAACGAACAAAAAGGCACATCATTTAAGATAATTATGAATGGAACTAATCAAAACTGAAAAATAAAAAAATTCTTACAAAAAAACCTACTTAATTTTATAAGCAGGTTTTTTTGTAAATAGATTTCTCTACGATATTGCTACTACAACAAATTCATTTCAAAACCTATTAAAATTTTTTATTTATTTTTTCTTCTATAACGTCTTAGTACTACAAAACCGAATAATGATAATACAGATGTCATCATCAACGGTATTTCAGGGAATTCATTGCCTGTTTTAACAAGTTTACGAACTCCGAGAGGTACTCCATCTTCATCCACATATTCTACCGTTCCGTCAGGTTTTGTCTGCTTAGTATATGTTCCAAGCGGTACTCCGTCTTCATCTGATACTACTATATTATCAGGAGAATTCGGAGCATTCGGATTAGGTGTATCGTCGATTGGATAAGTCGGTACTGAAGGTGTCGGTCTTTCTCTGTCAGGTACAGTCGGTGGTGTCTGCGGATCGTTTGACGGTCCCGGAGGTGTAGGGTCCTCACCGCCTCCTCCACCAGGTGTTGTATTGTTACGAGTATTTACAAATTTTACAACAGCTCCGTTTTCAGTGATATCCCCGGTTACAGTTTTACCATTTACGTCATTAACTGTTGTAGTATATCCGTCTGATGATGTTACAGTTTCTTCAACACTATAAAATGAGCCTGATTCTATATCGCTTATAACTGCATACTCTTCATGTGCAAGTTGTATTGTTCCTCCACTTTTTATAGTACCTTGTCTAACTATAGCGCCATCACCATTTATCTTTTTAACTTCGTATTTATACTCCTCGTTTTCATTATCACCTATTTTAACAGCGAAATCAAATAGTTTTGTTGTATCAGCGGCATTACCTTCAACCCGTTTTTCTATTCTTAACTGTGAAGATTGAATTTTACGAGTATTTACAAATTTTACTGTTACATCATGCTCATTTTCAGTTATGGTTCCGCTTATTGTTCTACCGTTTTGTCCGTTAACCATAACAGTATAATTAGAATTCGATGCTTCCGTTACTTGATATGATGTTCCTAATTTTATACCTTCTATAAGTATATGTTCACCATGTCCGAGTTCTATAACAGTTTCCGTTCCGCCTGTTATTGTTTGATAAATATTTCCACTTTTATATTTATATATTTTATTAGGATTATCTCCTATTTTAACTGTAAATCTGAATTTTTCAGCTTTATCCGTATCAGAACCTACTACTTCTTTTTCTATTCTAAGTTGTCCGTGTGTAGTAGTTTCATTTATAAATTCAACTGAGTTTTCCAATAAATTAGCAGTAGTTATTTGACCTGATTTTTCTACTTCTTGAGGTTTGTATTCTTTATAATCAATCTCAGTTAATGTATATCTTATTCCTGCAGGAAGTTCTTTTATCTCTATTTGCTCACCGTCTTTTAATTTGAACTGCTCACCGTCTCCTATAGTTCCTGCCTCAGTTCCGTTTTTATAATACTTATACTTTTCATTTACTTGTGATTCATTTTCGCTTATAAATTTAACTGCAAAAGTAAATTCATCATCAGGATCCGACCATTTATCCCCTACTACTCTCTTATTTACAGAAAGTGATGCTGATGTCGTTTCAGGTGTAGGTGGAGGTGTTGGCGGCATTTTTTCATTTATTACGGTTATTACATTTTCATTTTGTACTATATTTGTATCGCCTTGTTCTTTTTCGACAACTGCTTTATATACGCCGTTATTTTGAGTAATATTAATATTATAAGTTTTATTAAGCTTAACATATCCTTGTGGAGCTTGAATTTCTTCAAGGATATATTTTCCTACGGTCAATTGTCCAAAAACCAATTCTCCGTTACTATCCGTTATTCTTGTTCTATTAATATTGCCATTTATTTGTTTTAAATTGAACTGTGCACCTTTTAACAAAGCTTTGTTCTTATCGGTCTTTATTATTTTTATTTGAGTAAGACCTTCAGAAGCACTTCCTCCGCCACTGCCACTTACTGTGAATTCATGTTTTACAGTAGGTATATCTGTGATTTTTCCGTCTTCTCCAAAAAGTGTAACCTCATTTTGAATTTTATCTACTTGACCGTTTACATCTGTAACATATATGAACTTATATTTTTTTGTATTATCAATAATATTTAATTTTAGGATATTTTTTTGATTATCATGATATTCCATAAATTTTTCCAGATCAGATTTTTCTGTATAAGTTTTATCCAATACAAATTTTTGAGAATTATCATCAAATATCCACTGCTCAACTTTATAATTCCCATCTTTAAAACTTAATTCTCCCGAAGGTTCCGTTCTGAATGACATTCCTGCTCCAAGCTTGTCTTCGATATACTTGACTTTCTTATCTTTTGCATAATAGTTGTCAGGATCATATTCCACTGTCCATGTCAAGTAACCTTTTTCGTCCATGTCTTCCTTGTCAACGGATTTTTTAAGGAATTCATTGCTTATATCAAAAAGCTGACTGTCTTGCGCTTTATTTTTTCCGATCCTAACTGTAGCCGTATTTTTAATAGGATCGACTTTTCTATTTACATATGCTTTGAAAGCGTCATCTGTAATCTTGGCTCTAAGCAAAATAACATACGGCTTATCTATTTTGTTAAAAGTGAATTTAACTGTATTATCTTTGAAGTCTGCTTTAAGAAAATCGGATGTGTCTCCTAAAAGCGTTTTAGCTTTTACAACTCCTCTTGTTCTTTTGATATTTTCATTTTTAATATTTTCGTAAGCTTCTTCATTATTATATGCTTCTCCTTCAAATATAAGGAATTGCTTACCCTGAATATCCTCAAACTTCCAGCCATCAGGCAATATATCCTCTAAAATGACATCTCCAATCAGGCTTTCACCTGTATGTTTTCCATTTTCATCTATTGTATTGTCCATACCTGATGCGTTTACGCTAAGTCTGAATATTACCGAATTTGTTTTCTTGTCAAATGCTATAGCTTTATTATCTATAGCTTTTTTAGTTGTATCATCGAATATATCCTGGTTAGCCAAATCTGATACATCTTGTCCTTCTTTTAACTTTTCAGCCAAATTTCTTGATACTGTGGCAGGCAATGCCTGTTTTGTAATCATCCTCGCATTATATTCAGGCCAAGATTCTGAAACTGCGACTTGTTTTTTGTCTTCAAACAGATGAACATAATTGGCTATACTTATTCTTCCGTCACCAAGCAACGTCTGATTGTCCGTTACCACAGTGTTAAAAGTGAAATTATAATCTTTTTTATTAGGGTCAAACCCATATATTTCGAGCAAATCTCCGACATATTCATCATTGGCATATATTTTATAAACTTTATGCTTAATAGTTTTATCGGAATTAAAACTTTCTTCCAAATATTTATTATATCTTATAAATTTCGGAACTATTTTTTTTCTTTCTGACAGCTTTGTAATATCAATACCATCTAAGCTCGTTATTTTTGTAATTCCGTCACGTATTTCATATTCCCCTTCTTTAAGCTTATAAATAGCATTTGGAGAATTTTTGAAAATTATCATGTCATATAAATAACTGCTTGTTTTAGGAGAGTACTTATCATATTCATACGCTTTTATATTCCATTTTATAGTTTGACCTATATAAGAGCCTTTATCTTTCTCAAAATCCTTAGTAAGTATAGTCTCTCCTATAGACATTGAGGCAAAATGTTCCACTATGAGCTTACCGTCTTTTCCCCATATTACACTTGCTACATTTTTAAAATCTCTTCTTTTTGTTTTTTCTAAATCTACATTAATACCGCCCGGATTTATCTTAGTTGTTATTGTAAATTTTATTTTAGCGTCTATATCGCCTATGGTATAGATAGAACCAACAGGTCGTATAGAAGTATCTTTTACTTCATATTTTTTTGTTTCTTTGTTCCATACTTCCAATTTTGAATGTGCAAACTCAAGATAACATTCTCCAAGCGTATCTTTAAGCAATTCATCTTTTATTTTCACATTTTCCAATGATTTGCCTTCATGATTAAACTCTATAGTCCAATCCACGTAGTAATAATCAGGATCTTCTCCTTTTTCTGAATCTCCTTTACGATACGGTCTTTTATGTCCATTTACATAATGACCTTTTATTACTTTCTTTTGAGTCCACATCTTGTCGATTTCAACTTCGCCTACAGCTTTATACTCTTCTTTGTCTTTTCTTATAAATGCAGTATTTGTCTTTGTAATTCTTTCAGATTCTTTTTTATCGTTTCTTAAATAAAAATCGTCAAATTTTATTTCAGTTTTAAACTCGATTACAATCGGTGTCGTACTACTATTATCAAATTTATATGTGAGAGGTTTTACTTTATTACCGTTTTTATCCGTTTCTATTTTATCCTTGTCAAATGTAGGTGTTTTTGACACTAATGCATCTTCCGTCTTGCCAACTTTAAAAGTGTCTTTTATATAGTCTCCTACATCAAACAAGTTATCATAAAATTCAAATCCGTCAAGAGATATTTGACCGAAATATTTATTTTTGTCGATAAATACTTTCCATGTTACGGTTTTATCATTATAATCGACTTTACCCTCTTTTCTCATAGATATACTTTTCTGTCCGGGTATAAGGTTGTATTTTTTCTTTAATATTTCTACAAATTTATTTCCTTGAGGAGTATTTGGATCATCAGCCTTTTCATCCAACTCAAAACTTGCATACAATTCGACTTCGACATTTTGACGTTCTTCAAATATATACTTGTCTCCATCGAACTGAAAATCCAAGACAACATTGTCACCTTCTTTTACAAATTTTGCAGTTCCTATTTTTCTGCCTGTATGATTCGGTCCCTTATCATCTTTTATTATAATAGGCTTATCTCCAATAGGATTTGTGACTTTAATACCTTTTCCAAGTTTTATTTTGGCAAAGTCACCTTGTTTGACATACTGCGGTTTACCATCAAGCTTAACCGGAACTTTAAAGTTTACATCCACCATAAATCCCTTATCCGCAATTATATTTTCACCTTCTTTGATTACTTTATTGTCCTGTTTTACAACAGTTTCAGGTTTTAAAATATCGGTTACGTCTTTACCTGTACCTTCCGCATAAGAGCTTTGCGGGACGGATATACTGCTTATGAGTAAAACAAGTGCCAATATAAAACTTCGCAATCTGCTTAATCGTGTCATAGGTCTCATCTTCACTCCTTCTTTCTTTTGTTTTAATACCATTATTTGATTAAAATTCCACAATTATAATACAAAACGGTTCTGTATTATGTTATAATTGATGCATGCAGTTTATAGTATTATGCTTTTTTACCAAATATCGGTATTGATTTAAGTAATTCAAGATTGTCAATTAACTGTTATATATATAACAAATTTTTACTATTTTTTTTCAACAATTTCATTTTCTTATTTTTTATGCCTCCTTTATTACGAAATTTATAGCAATATTATACCTATTTTAAACAATATATTTTATTTTTAAAAAACATATTATACACTGAAGCTGCCGTATTAACTGTGATATATAGGCATATATTACTTTTTATGCTGTATTGTTATGAATACCTCAAATTATACCGCCAATTGTTCAAATAATAAAGTGTTTTTTATATACAAACTGCGGTTTTAAATTTATTATGCAAGTTTTTGCAATATTATTAAGCGAGATCCCATAATTTTAATTATAAACAACCATGCTACAAATCATCATTATCTATTTTTATTTGGATATTCTTCAATCTTTCATATCTTATCACATTTTTTATAAATGTTAGTTATATTTACTTATTTTACAATAATACCACATTTTTATAATTTAATCAATATGTAAAATACAGAACCTATTTTATTTTTTTGTTTATAATTTTTTTATTAAAAGTTATATTCAAATTAGTCAAATGCAAATCAATTTTTATTAGAATCATTTAATATTTGCACAATATAAAAATTTAAAATATTTTTATTATTGTTATTTTGATATAATTTTGATACAATAACGATATAATAATGTTGTTGTATCAAAAAGGAGGAATCATTATGATTAATATTCGACCTGTGTCTGACTTAAGAAATAAATTCCCTGAAATTGAGGAAACCGTCATCAGCTCAAACTCTCCGGTATTCCTTACCAAAAACGGTTATGGAACAATGGTTTTAATGAGTATTGAGCAATACTCTGCACTTACTGATGACATAGAAAGAAAATTGGATGAAGCCGATTCTTTTTCAGAAAAAACCTCTATTCGTCTTCTTCAATCTGATATATTCGACAAAGTAAGGAGTAGAATCAATGAGTCGCAAGAACTATAAATTATCTTTCCTTCCTATGTTCGAAGATGATTTAAATGAGGTTGTAGACTATATTACTAATACTCTAAGCTCATCGCCTTGTAGATGACATTGAATTTGCTATTATAAAAAGACTAAAGATGCCACTTGCATTTTCACCATATCAATCATCAAAGCATAGAAAACACTCATACTATAGAATAAATATTCGTAATTTTTCTATTTTTTATGTTGTTATTGATAATACTATGGAGTTCGTAGGCTTCTCTACTCAAAATAAAATATATACGAATTGTTAAATTAATTTCAAAAAAAAGGCTTATTGTTAATTTATTATAAAATTTTCAACAGCCTTTTTTATTTTACAATTCTATTTCTATTGATACGGGGCAGTGGTCTGATCCCATTACATCTTGATGAATGCTTGCGGATTTTAATTTTTCTTTTAGTCTGTCAGATACGCAAAAATAATCTATTCTCCATCCTGCATTGTTCTTTCGTGCATTAAATCTATATGACCACCATGAATACTCATCCGTTTTATCGGGATAAATATATCTGAATGTGTCTATGAAGCCTGCATTTAAGAATATTGTGAATTTTTCTCTTTCTTCGTCTGAAAAACCCGGATTTTTACGATTGTTCTTTGGATTTTTCAGGTCTATTTCTTGGTGTGCAACATTCATATCTCCACATATTATAACCGGTTTTTTCTCATCCAATTTTTTAAAATATTCTCTGAAATCATCTTCCCACTTTTGTCTGTATGCAAGCCTTGCAAGCTCAGGTTGTGCGTTTGGAGTATATACTGTGGCTATATAATAATTTTCATATTCCAATGTTATGAGTCTACCTTCCATATCATGTTCTTCTATGCCTAAGCCGTAATGCACGTCTATAGGTTTATGTTTTGTATATATGGCTGTGCCTGAATATCCTTTTTTATTTGCATAGTTCCAATACTCATAATATCCGTCAAAATGAAGTTCTATTTGATTTTCTTGCAATTTTATTTCCTGCAAACAAAACGCATCTGCATCAAAGTTTTTGAATATATCTTCAAATCCCTTCTCTCTAACTGCTCTAAGTCCGTTTACATTCCACGATACAAATTTCATATGTTCTCCTGTTTTAAATTTTTTTAATTTATTTTTTATTAAATCATCTTAATTATTTATGCTTTTTCAATACTTTATATTAAAGCCCATTTAAATTAAGCTATGTTAAATATATTTAAGCATTATATTAAAAAGATATATATGTTTAATTAATTAGATATTAATATTTTTATCATTTATCGACATTTTTTGATCATAAAAAAATAATTATTAATTATTATATAATCAAAATTATAATATGTTTTTATAGTTTTGTGTCAATTTTGCAAACTCTTGTATTGTAAGTGTTTCTCCTCGTCTTTTGCTATCTATTTGTGATATTTCAAAAAGTTTTTCAAGTTTTTCTTTATCTGTCAAATCTTCATAGCCTGTAAGTGAATTTAATATGGTTTTTCTTCTTTTGGCAAAACTTCCTCTTACAAGTTTGAAAAACAAATCTTCATCTTCTATATCAACTTTTCTTTTTTCATTAACTGTTAATTTTATGACTAAAGAATCTACGTTCGGCTCGGGTATAAAAGAATTTTTAGGCACTTTGCAAATTATCTGTGTGTCACAATAATACTGTACTGCTATACTCAAGCTTCCATAATTTTTTGTAGAGTGCTGTGCGTTTATCCTGTTTGCAACTTCTTTTTGGAGCATCAAAACCATAACGCTTACATTTACCTTTTCTTCCAATATTTTCATTATTATTGGAGTTGTTATATAATATGGTAAATTTGCTACGACTTTGACTTTTTGATTTATGCCCAAGTTTTTTAACTCTTTGTTTATATCTATTTTTAATATGTCTTTGTTTATAATGTCTATATTTTGATAAGCTGACAAAGTTTCATTTAATATAGGCAAAAGATTTTTGTCAATTTCTACCGCTACAACTCTTTTTGCTCTTTCACATAATTTACTTGTAAGAGTACCTATGCCTGTACCTATTTCAATTACTACATCATCTTTTGTTATGTCTGCAGCTTCTATTATTTCGTTTAATATATTTTCATTTATCAAAAAAATTTTGCCCGAGAGATTTTGTCAGTTTAAAACCGTATTTTTGTATTATATTTTTTGTAATTTTTGCTGATGAAAGTTCAGTTTGCATTTTTATCCTCTTCTTCGTATTTTTGCAAGGCAAGTTCAAATTCTTCTCTTGTTATTTCAAAATTATTCAATCTGTATAAAAATTGTTTTGCATTTGAATATCCTATTCCGAGAAATTTACCTATATAATCCCTTTTTAATGAGGAATTTTCTCCTCCCTGAAGTTTGTTTTGCATCATATCATATATTGAAAATGTATCTGTTTTATCACTTCTAATACATCTTGCTTTTGTAAGTGCCTCTATAATCGAATCGGGTCTTGCATTTTCTACTCCTATGTCTCCGTCTTTCGTGCTTTGCTCTCTGGGTATGAATGCATGTTTACAATTTTGTTTTCCTGCAATTTTTTCTACTCTTTTTCTGATTGTTTCTCCTGCATAGTCTGAATCTGTAAGTATGATTATATTTCCTATTGTCGATGCTTTTTTTATAAGGTCTTGTGATTTTTTGTCAAGAGAATACCCGTTTGTCATTATCACTTGTGCATCTACAGCCTTCTTTACAGCTGAAACATCGTCTTTTCCTTCTACCACTATTATTTCTTTTATCTTTAATCTACACATTTTTCACTTCTTCTTTTTTCTGTTTAAAAATATATTCTCCAAATGATACAAAAAATATCAATGCACTTATTGCAAACAATACATAAAAATTAGCTCCTCTTGTCAGTACAAGTGCATCTGTAATAACATCTTTGCTGTAAACGGACAAAAATAAAAATTGAAACAACTTTTCGCTAACTCCGATAGCTCCCGGTAAGGGTAAAGATGATACGGACACATAAGCCAAAGCCTGTAAAAATATTATCCTATAATATGCAAGATTATTAAAGCCAAGCGATCTGTATACTATATATGATATAGTGTAAAGCACTGTTACTTGAATTGTTGTAGTAAGCAATATTATGGATACGAGTTTTTTATTTTTCTTTATGAATATAGAGCTGTTTCTGTAATCATCAAGACCTTTATTTATAATATTTTTCTTATCATCTTTTTCGCTTAACGGTAATTTATTTATTGCAAAAAAAGCAATTCTTCTTATAAATTTTATAAATCTTTCAGAGAATATTGCAAAAACTATAAACAAGAATATTAACAGGTTTATAAATATTCCAAGATATATTATCCAAACATTTAATCCTTTTTTTGAAAATATATAATCATAATTGTAATAAAATCCTATAACTGCCATAATTACAGTTACAAATTGATACACACAAAGTTCTATCATCAATATAAGGCTTGAATGGGATATTTTTATATTGTCTTTTTTCATAATTAATACCTGCATAGGTTGACCACCTGTTGCAGATGGAGTAAGACCGCTAAAAAAATATCCTGAAAATGCATATCTTGCCGTTCTTAATATGTCGGTCTTATATCCATATGAGTTCAACATATTCTTAGTATTGAATGCCTCACATAATATATAGATTATTGACAGGACTATAGAAAACACAAGTAATTTTCCATCCGCATTTTTTATAGCTTTGAATATATCTTTACTTGTAAAGCCTGTTATGAGATATTTGAAGGTTATAAATATCAACAATGCCATTATAATAATATTTCTTGGCACATTTTTAATAATCTTGTTGTTCATATTTCCTCTTTATGCACTTATAAGATAATCATAGTTTATAATATTTTTGTTTCTCTTGCCTAATTAAACAACTGACTAAATATTTATTGAAATTATAGAAAAAATTATTTAATAATATTAGTATAACTTCAATCCTGCTGATAAAGTTATTCCATTTCCTTTGAAATTTTCAGCTATTATATTGTCTTCGCTGAGAATCTTGGCACAGGAGAGCGACACAGAGTCTACACCTGTTATACTTTTTACAAAATCGTTCTTAGGTATATCGTTATAATACCTGCTTGCAATAATTTCATCTGATGTAAAAGTTATAAATTCTATGCCTAATTTTTCTGCCAAATTTATTATGCTTTGCTCGTTTCTTTTTATATCTATACTGCCTATCTTTGCAATGGATGTCATATCTATATTGTTGTCAAACAAATATTTCATAAGTGTCTGTTTAATTATATCATAAGGTGTATTTTTTTTACAACCTATGCCTATATATATACATTTAGGTGTTATTTTTGCATAGTTTTGCAAATATTCCAATCCTGTTTTTTTTCTATATGTTATATGAATTATAAATTCATTTTTTTTATAAATTCCATTTTCTTCAAATTTATTTTTTTCAAAATCAATATCATTTTTTATACATAGATTATCTGCTAATTTAATTTTTTTATAATTTATCAAAGTAAAACCTCTTAAATCAACATCTTTAGGAAGACTAACATCACTTAAAAGATATACTTTGTCATCATTTGCAAGCTTATAATTTATATTTTTGTATAATTCTCTGTCTTCATCTTTATATGCCTTTAATCTTAATGCTATATTATCAATAGCACCTTTATAATTTATATCTGTAGCAGTTGTTATTACAGGAAACGCTCCTGTTTTTTCCCCTATATATCTGCATATTTCATTTGCTCCGCCTATATGACCGCTCAAAAGAGATATTGCAAATGTCAACTTTTCATCACATACTATTATTGCAGGGTCTACTGCTTTATCCTTTATATGTCTCGCTATATGTCTTATTACTATACCTGTTGCCATTATAAATATTATTACTTTGTATTTTTCAAAAATTTCATCCATCAGTATATCAAGTTTTTGATAAAATATTGTTTTATCATATTTTTGTTTTTCTCTGTGTTTTTCCATAATGTACACATCTGCATTTTCAAATATATCTGATAGTTTATATGCCGGTTGTATTGATTTTTCAGTAAGGCTTATTATGGCTACTTCTGTATTCATGAGAAAACCCTCTATCGTAAAGTTTGGAGTTATTATATTCATTTCCAAGAAAATTTCCGACAAGTATAAGTGCTGTTTTTGTTATATTTGCCTGTTTTGTTTTTTCAGCTATATCACTTAGCTTTCCTACAACTTTTTTTTCATCTTCCCAAGTGGCTTTGTATATAACTGTGCATGGTGTATCCATACTGTAACCTCCATCTGAAGTCAACTGCTCTACAACTTGCTCTATTTTATCTACTGACAGAAATATTACCATAGACGTCTGATGCTTTGCAAATTCTCTCAAACTCTCTTTTTCAGGTACAGGTGTTCTTCCTGATTGCCTTGTTATTATTAAACTCTGTGATATTTCAGGCACTGTATATTCCACTTTAAGTGAAGATGCCGCTCCTAAAAATGAGCTGACTCCGGGTATGAGCTCATATTCTATATTCAATTTGTTAAGCGCTTCTATTTGTTCTCGTATAGAACCATATATAGAAAAATCACCTGTTTGTAACCTTACTACATATTTTTTAGCTTTTACGTTTTTATCTATCACATCAATTATTTCATCAAGATTCATAACGGCAGAGTCATATTTTATACAACTGTCTTTGCAATAATCAAGTAATTCATGATTTATTAGAGAGCCTGTATATATTACTACATCTGCATTTTTAAGTCTTTTATATCCTTTAAGAGTTATAAGTTCCTTATCTCCGCTACCCGCTCCAACAAATGAGATATAATGGTTCATGCTATACGTCACCTACTTCTAAAAATATTAAATTAGAAATTATTTCTTAATAAATTAAAACCATATAAATTATAATATCTTTTAAATATTTTGACTTTTTACAGTATTTTCTTCTGCTTGAGTAAAATTTTTATTTATCAATATAGTAGTAAGATACTCTTCATTTTTTTTGTCAAAAATTTCTTCACCTTGTAATATGATTTCATTTTCAAGTGATGCGTTGCTTACAACAATAGTGTTTTCTTGCAAATTATATTTTTTTATGAGCGATATTATATCGTTATAGTTTTTATATGCTTTCATTATCACAATAGAGTCAAAAGAAATTATATATTCCTCCAATTTTTGAATACTCGTAGTGGCAGGCACAACTACAAATGCATTATCATCAAAAGCTATCGGAAAATTGGTTTTACTCGCAACATCCACAAATGACGGTATACCGGATACAGTTATTATATCTATTTCATCTTTAAGTTTTCTTAAAATATATATAAATGTAGAATATATCATTGCGTCGCCTATTGTTACAAAACCCACTTCTTTGCCGAGCTGTACGTCTTTTTTTATCTCGTCTGCTATCTCGTCAAATACAACTTCGAGCTTTTGTTTATCTCTTATCATCGGAAAATGCCTGTTTTTTATTTGGACGTCATCCCTTATATATTTTTTTGCTATTGTATAGGCTATACTTGTGTTATCATTTTTTGATGTAGGACAATAGAGTATATCTATTTTTTGTAGAGTTTCCACAGCTTTTAAGGTCAAACTACTGTTATCTCCAGTACCTACACCTATTGCATATAATTTAGACATTCTTTACCTCTTGTTTTTATAGTAATTTATAAATCAATTATGTCAGCCTTTTAAAAACTTATGCCGATAATCCCATATGGACAATACATAATTTATATTTTTTTACAACTTATCACAAACACAGGATTGAGCGGTTTAAGATATTTATACCTTGCCAAATTTTCAAGTTTATTAACAGAAAGCTGACAACCTTTAATATCTATAAGATTCTGATTTTCCTCTATCGCTTTTAAAGTATCGTAAAAATTCTCCAAAGTTATGAAATTAAGCACCATTGTACCGTTTTTTTCTAACAAATTGCCTGCCCAGTCTATTATCTCTTTTACATTTCCTTTGCTACCTCCAATAAATACGGCATCAAATTCGACATCTAATTCACAGGGTGCTTTTTCTTTCAGCAATTTTATTCTATTTTGTATATTGCCATATCTTTGTTCAAAACTTTCTATGTTCATAAGAGTTGTAGCATAGGCTTTGTCATCAGTTTCTATTGCAGTTACAAGTATATCGGGATTTTGCATAAGAGCTTCTATACTTATCGTACCTGTGCCTGAGCCGACATCCAAAATATTTTTTTTACTCGTTATATCTAAATATCCCATTGTAACATATCTTATTTCTTCTTTAGTCATTGGAACTTTTTCATTTTTTATAAACTCTTTATCATTCATAAGTCTGTTCCTTTTTATTATAATAAAAACATTTTATACTAAACACTATTAAAAAAAATATAATTGATTATTTTCGAAAAAGTATAACATTTTAAGACTACGATTATATTATACTTTTGAATTAGTGTTTAGTATAAATAAAGTCTATTTTGAATTAAAATCCAAATGTTATTTGGTTTGTTGCCGACAAACTGTCTATACAACCGCTGTCTATGAGCTCTTGAACAACAGTTTTTGATATACCAGTTCTGTTTTTTAAATCTTCTATTGATATGAACTCTCTTATTCTACCTTCTTGATATATTTTTTCTGCTACTACGTCTCCCAATCCTTGTATTGATAAAAATGGTGGTATCAAATCCCCGCTTTCGTCAAGCTTGAATTTTTTTGCATCAGATTTATATAAATCTACTTTTTTCAGTTTTATACCTCTTTGATACATTTCATATGCGACTTCAAGTACACTGAGCAGACCTTGCTCTTTTGTAGTAGCACTTTTTCCGAGCATATTTATTTCTTTTATCTTTTTCAATATTTCTTCTTTGCCTTTTGATATTATATTGGCATTAAAATCAAGCACTTTCGTTGTAAAATATGTGGCATAAAATGCTGAAGGATAATATATCTTGTAATACGCTATTCTGAATGAAAGCATAACATAGGCTGCGGCATGTGCTTTTGGAAACATATACTGTATTTTTTTGCAGGAGTCTATATACCAATCAGGCACTTTATTGTCCACCATATCTTTTTCATATTCTTCTGTAAGTCCTTTACCTTTTCTTACATTTTCCATTATTTTAAATGATGTCTTTGGTTTTAATCCTTTTAATATAAGATAATTCATTATATCATCTCTTGTACATATTACTTCTTTTAGTGTGGCTATATTATTTCTTACCAAATCTTGTGCATTGCCTACCCATACGAGTGTTCCGTGAGAAAGTCCTGATATTCTTATAAGCTCTCCCAGTGTTGTGGGCTTTGTATCTATAAGCATCTGTCTTACAAATTTTGTACCGAATTCGGGTATTCCAAGTGTTCCTGTTATGCAATCAATTTCTTCTAAGCTACAACCAAGTGATTTTGTTCCTGAAAATAATTCCATAGTTGCTTTATCGTCAAGGGGCACGTCTGTTCCGTTGGTATTTGTAAATTCTTCGAGTTGTTTTATAATTGACGGACCGTCGTGTCCGAGTATGTCAAGTTTTAATATCCTACCGCTTATTGAATGATAGTCGAAATGTGTTGTGAGTGTTCCTGATTTTTTATCATTTGCAGGGTATTGTATCGGTGAAAAGTCATATATATCTTTATAATCGGGTACTACCATTACACCGCCCGGATGTTGACCTGATGTTCTCTTTACTCCTACACAATAATTTTGCAGAATTTCTATATATGGAATAGAAAATTTTTCATTATATATTTCTTCGTATTTTTTTATAAAACCGAAAGCTGTTTTGTCTGCAACTGTACCTATTGTTCCTGCTCTATACACATAATCTTCTCCGAAAAGCTCTTGAGTGTATTTATGTGCATTTGGTTGATATTCTCCTGCGAAGTTAAGGTCTATATCTGGTTCTTTGTCTCCTTCAAATCCCAAAAATGTTTCAAACGGTATATCAAATCCGTCTTTTATATATTTTTCACTGCAAACAGGGCAATTTTTATCAAGCATATCTGCTCCTGTTGCGTATGAGCCGTCTGTTATAAATTCGCTGTGTTTACATTTTGGGCATATATAATGTGGCGGAAGTGCATTTACTTCTGTTATATCACTCATATATGCAGCAAGTGATGAGCCTACTGAGCCTCTTGAGCCTACAAGATAGCCGTCTGACAATGATTTTGTAACTAATTTTTGGGCTATTATATACATAACCGCATAACCGTTTGTTATTATGGAGTTAAGTTCTTTTTCAAGTCTTTTTTCTACTATTTCCGGTAAATTATCTGAGTATATTCTTTTTGCTTTTTTATAGCACATTTCTCTAAGTTCAACATCTGAGCCTTCTATAATGGGTGGAAAGGTTCCTTCAGGTACTGGTATCACTTCTTCAATCATTTCTGCTATTTTATTTGTGTTTTCTATTACTATTTTTCTTGCAATATCTTCTCCAAGGTATGAGAATTCTTCAAGCATTTCGTCTGTTGTTCTTAATTGCAGGTCGTCGTTTGCATTTTCATCACGTTTTTTTATAGAGGCTTTTAAAATTTTTCTGTATAACTGTTCTTTTTCATCAAGATAATGCGAGTTTGATGATGCTATAACTATTTTATTTTTCCTTTGTGCTATATCTAATATTTTTTTGTTTATATCTTTTATTTCGTCAAAATCTTTTACTCTTCCTTCTATTACAAGTCCTCGCATTGTAGTTGCAGGATTTATCTCTATATAGTCATAAAAATCTACTAAATTTTCTATTTCTTCTATGGAATTATTACTAAGTATTGCTGAAAATATATCACTTTCATAAAATCCTGAGCCTATGAACAAATTTTCTCTTAATGCTTTTAATTCAGATTTTGGTAAAGTAGGTGTAGTTCCTTGCAGATATTTTATATGTGCAAGTGAAACCAATTTATATAAATCTTTTATACCTGTTTGATTTTTTGCAATTACTACTGCATTTGTAGGCCTTATCTTGCTTACATCTATGCTTTTTATCTTGTTATTTATATCGTTGAAATTCTCTATATCCATATTTTTGAGTTTTTCTATGAATTTCAAAAATATATGTGCTGTAGCTGTGGCGTCATCTACTGCTCTATGGTGATTTTCGAGCGAAATATCAAGTTCTTTTGCAATAGTGTTGAGCTTGTGATTTTTAAGCTCTGTCATTATAAGCCTTGACAATACAAGCGTATCTATTGCATCAAAATCATAGTCCAATTTTTGCTCAAATGACTTTTCTCTGATAAAACCTGTATCAAAATCCGAGTTATGTGCAACAAGTACACTTCCGCTACAAAATTCCAAGAAATTCGGCAACACTTCTTCTATAAAGGGTTTATCTACAACAAGCTCGTCTGTTATGCCTGTGAGTTTTTGTATCTTTTCGGGTATCGGTCTTTTAGGATTTATAAGCTGTGAAAATGTGTCCACTATCTCACAATTTTTTATTTTTACAGCCCCTATTTCCGTAATCGCATCATTTTTATTGGAAAAACCTGTTGTTTCTATATCGAACACAACATATTCATCATTAAAATCGGCTGTTTTTCTAACTTTTATGTGTTCCTGTGTATCTTCAGTTATATAAAATTCACAGCCATATATAGGTTTTATACCTTGTTTGTTGGCAACTTCCATAATTTCAGGATAGGCTTGTACAACTGCATGGTCAGCTACGCCTATCGCTGTATGTCCATAACCTTTTATTCTTTTAATCAACTCTTTTACAGAGGTTAAACCGTCCATTTGTGACATGGTAGTATGTGAATGCAGTTCCACCATTTTTTCAGGCGACAAATCTTTTTTTACTATTTTTATGAGTTCTTGACTTTTTTGAACGTTCATCATAAAGTCTTTTTTGTACTGGTCGTATTCCACTTTGCCTGATGCTTTTATATACTGACCGTTTGACAACATATCGCTGTCGCCGTTTTTTTCATTTATAAACCTTTTACAATAAATGGCGTCCGTATCATCACCTATTATAAAAGTTATCATAGTTTTATTGTTCTTCAAAACCTTCTTTTCTACATTAAATACTTCACCTGTTATTATAACATTGTCAAATTCACCTTTTATCTGTGATATAGGCACGCTTTCACCTTTTATCTCAACTTTTTTAGGTGCATCTTGAGTTTTTTGTTTTTCCTGTTTTACTTCTTTCATGTTAATGAGATTTGCTGTAATATTTGTATTTTCAAGTTCTTGATTCTTTTCATACTCCTGCATATCTATTTCTTCTTCGTCCAATATTATGTTGGCTGTTATATCAAGGTTTATCTGATTTTTTATAATTTTATTCAACACATTTTTAGCATCTTTTTTCATCAACAAATTATATATTGCGGATTTTACTATGGTTATATCGTAGCAATTATTTTCTTTATTGTAATTGATTAAAAGATGTCCGTTGAGCTCTTTCGTGGAAGGAAACGTCTCATTTATTCTGACTCGCAGGATATTTTCATATCTTTTCAACTTATCCGTATCATCTGATGATATTTTATAGCTTGATATTATCTCTAATTCGTTTAAAGACAATTTTTCTTTGATCTGTGCAGTTTTTTCCACTATAATCTCTTCTTTTATGAAATCATCAGATGTTACATAAATTTCTATTTTATTTAATTTTTTATGATATTTTATCTGCTCTATCACTATATAATTAGGAAAAATATTACTCATCTCATCAGTTCCTTTGAATATATATTTAAAATTATGATATTTATTTTTTTACTCAACTTTATAATATAAATGTCATTAAATTTTTGCTTTTTTATTATATCATAAATTCTAAAATTTTTTTATTCTTTATTCTTTCCGTATTTCATTATGAATACTATAGACATAAGACTTACAATCATTTCTGTTAATGTATATGAACCCCACATTCCTCTTATCATAAATATGCTTGAAAGATATATGGAAAGCGGCACTATTATTATGATACCTCTTAATATTGAAATTATAAATGATATTCTCGGTTTTTCCATGGCTTGCATTGATGTTGCTGTAATCATATTAATCCCTGTAAAAGGAATGGACAAAAAATAGATTGTTATTCCCTCAACAGCCATTTTTAAAAGGGTTGCGTCTTTATTTGAATTGAACAGATTTGTCAAAAATTCGGCATTAATATACATATATGCGTATAAGATTACAGAAATAATAATCTCCGTAATTATAGCAAGTTTGATTATATAGCTTATGGATTTAAAATCTTTTTTTGCATAATTTTCACTTATTATAGGCTGTATGCCGTTACCTACACCGTTGAATATCGCAACAACTACAAGTGCTATATTAGCAACAACTCCATACGCAGCCACACCTACATTGGAGGAATATTTCAAAAGTATAAGATTAAATACAATTATTACCACACTTGATGAAATTTCATTTATAAGCGACGATATCCCAAGTGATGACAGATAAAAAAACTCTTTCAATTTTATTTTTGTCTTTTTTAATTTAAAACTGTTTTTTCTAAACATAAAATGTGTAGACAGTATAGCTATGCCTACAATCGGTGATATTCCTGTCGCAATTGCCGCTCCGAACATACCCATATCAAACGGAAATATAAATATATAGTCAAACACAGTATTTACAATACTGCTCATAATTACAGACTTCATAGAAAGCGACGGATGATTGTCGTTACGAATGAAACTAATCAGTAAGCTGTTTATCATAAATGCAGGTGTAAAAATAAGTATTACTTTTAAATAGGTCGTTGACAAGTCAAGCACAGTATCCCTCGCACCCATTATATAAGCTATATCCGATGCAAAAAATAAACCTGTAAGCAAAAAAATAGACGAAAGAAGCAGAGCAAAAAACACGCCTTTGCTGAATATACTACATTTAAGCTCATAATCATCAAAACCGATTTTAAACCTTGTTCCGAAACCGACACCTATCATATTGGATATAGCAAACATAAAACCATATGCGGGCAATGCTATATTTAAAGCTGCAAGTCCGTCACTTCCACACCCGTTTGCAATAAAAAAAGTGTCTGCAAGTATGTAAAAAGACAAACCCATCATACTCATAATATTGAACGACACATACTTAAAAAATTTATTTCTTATTTGTTTCATAAAAAAACTCTTTCATATAAATTAAATTCATTATAATAATCATTTTTATATTATATATTACAAAAAAAACATATACTTTCTTACAAAATAAAAAAATAGTATTTTAGCCAACTTTCAGTTAATTTTACAGATTAATATTTAATGATATTTTAAAAAGAAAAAAAATTCAACTATTAATTGAATTATTTTTTGTAAAATTGCAAAAATAATGTTATAATTTAAAATTATACCCAATATCAATATATACTTATCAACAAGATTTTTTTATAAAAAATTTATATATAAATGGAGGAAAATAATGTCAATTTTACAACAAATACAAGAAAGTATGAAAAAAAACAATGTCCATTACTATATAATCCCGACAAATGATTATCATCAAAGTGAATATGTTTCTGACTTTTTCAAATTGAGAGAATTTGTATCAGGCTTTAACGGTTCAGCAGGCACACTTGTAATAGAGCAGGAAAGAGCAGGTTTATGGACTGATTCAAGATATTTTTTGCAAGCAGAATCACAACTGCCTAAAGAAATCACACTACATAAACTTGGAAGCGATGAAAGTTCAGATTTTCCGGCATATATTGCAGAAAATATAAAAGTCGGTCAAGCAATAGGATTCGATGCCAAATGTATAAGCACTTCTCTTGGAAAACACCTCTTATCCATTGCAGAAAAGAAAAACGCAAAAATATTATTAGATGTCTACTTCGCTGATGAATTGTGGAAGGAAAGACAAGCACTTCCTAAAAATACAGCATATTTTTTAAACGATGATATAACAGGGGAAAATATAAGCTCAAAAATCAAATATATTACAGATATGATGAAAGAACATAAATGCAACTATACTGCACTTACCAAACTTGATGATATAGCATATCTATTGAATATGCGAGGCACAGACGTTACTTATAACCCTGTATTTTATTCATATGTGTGTATAGAACTCAGCGAGGATTTCAATAATTACACAGTAAAATTATATATAGATGATGAAAAATTAAAAGAAGATACAAAAAAATATCTGAGCGAAAACAACATACAAATACTTCCATATGAAAATATATATGATGAAATAAAACTTATAAAAAATAAAAATATATTGTTGGACGAATCGGCACTCAACTTTATGCTTTACGCAGATATAGATGACACAAACTCAATTGTTGATATACCAAGCCCTATCACATCAAAAAAAGCCATAAAAAATGATACTGAACTTAAAAATGCTATATATTATCATAAAATTGATGCAGTTGCCGTTATAAAGCTCATTCATTATGTCAAAACAAATATCAAAAAAACAGATATGAGCGAAATAAGTGTCTCCGATAAATTGGAAGAATTCAGAAGACAATGTGATAAATGTGTAGATTTAAGTTTTGATACAATATCAGGATACAAAGATCATGGTGCAATAGTTCATTACAGTGCAACTGAGGAAACTAATTATAAATTAGAGCCAAAGTCTATACTCTTACTTGATTCAGGTGCTCAATATTTAGGTGCAACAACAGATATAACAAGAAGCATTTCACTCGGTACACCTACAGATACAGAAAAATTTGACTTTACTACTGTACTTAAAGGTCATTTGGCATTATCCAATGCAGTTTTTCCTGAAAATACAACAGGAAGTCAATTAGACACCATCGCAAAAGAGCCTATATGGAGAGAACACCTGAACTTTTTCCACGGAACAGGTCATGGAGTCGGAGCTTTTTTAAATGTACACGAAGGTCCTATGAGAATATCAGGAACTTATAACAATGTCGGCTTCAAACGCGGCATGATAGTATCAAACGAACCCGGACTATACAGAGCAGGTCATCACGGTATAAGAATAGAAAATCTTGTATACGCAGAATTTGATAAGGAAACGGAATTCGGCAAATTTTTAAAATTTATTGATTTGACACTCGTTCCAATCGATCTTGACTTGGTAGATGTCAATTTACTCAACAGTCAAGAAAAACTTTGGCTAAACAACTATCACAAAAAAGTGTTTGACGAGATAAGTCCATTCATAGAAGATAACGAACTCAAAGAATTTTTAAAACAACAAACAAGAGAAATATAGTAATCATCTTAAAAATAGTGTCTTATTCGGCACTATTTTTTTTGCTGTTATATATACTATTTAGATAAATTTCTAAATAGTTATTGACATTTAATATTTATTTTTATATAATAATTACAGTATTTAGATAGATATCTAAATACTGTATGTTTTATTTTTCATAAAAAATTTGTTCAAAAGCGTTAACTTTCTCTTAGATGTATGCAAAATACAGTTTTTATAGTTATTAACAGCCATATATAGTATGATAACATAGTTTTATTTTTATATATCGCTTTAACGGATATATTTTTTCTTATTTTGCACATTTCTAATTTTCTCTAAGATTGGGGGGTATTGTCTTGGCTTTTGCAAAAACATTTAAAGCACTGTCTGATCCTGTAAGAAGAGATATTTTAATATTGCTGAAAGATGGAGAAAAAAAGTCCGCAGGAGAAATATCTTCACATTTTTCTCTAACTGATGCTACAATATCTCATCACCTGTCAATATTAAAACAAGCCCTTCTCATAAAACAGACAAAAGAAAAAAATTATATATATTATGAATTAAACATATCTGTCTTTGAAGACGTTATGATGTGGTTTTCCGAATTTTTTAATAAGAAGGAGTAATTATTATGAGTAAAAATAATATTTTATCTAAAAAATTAATCGTATTCAGCTCCATATTATGTCTTATTCCTTGTATAATAGGTTTTCTAAAATATGACAGTTTTCCTCAAATGTTGCCAAACAGATTTGATTTTTAACGGGAATGTCACTTCTTATACTGATAAAAATGTATTGCTTTTCTACTTGCCTATCGTAATGGCTTTATTAACAATTATATTGGGTATTACAATTCATTTTGATCCATTTGATAAAAAAAGTCAAAACAAAAACCCTATATTAGTAAAACTTACAATTTTTATAACGCCGATAGTCAGCAATATTATATTCTTGGCAATTTATATCAATTCTAAAAAAAATTTTTCATTAAATACTAAAATACCGATAATATTCATAGGTTTGATATTTTTAATAATCGGTAATTATATGCCTAAAAATAAACAAAACGCTATAATAGGTGTACGAAATATGTGGACTTTAAAAGATGAAATTATATGGAATAAAACTAACAAACTGGCAGGGTATCTATCTGTTTTAATCGGTATTTTATTTATAATAATACCTTTTATAAACATACCTCCTTCTGTTTTGCCTAATCTTGTCTTATTTTTTGTATTTGCTTTGTCTATAGGTATAAATCTATACTCTTTCATATTGTATTACAAAAAAGAAAAACATTGATAAATTATTATGATTGATTTTTGTAATAAACTATGATATAATTTCTAAGTTAATAATTTATTTGGCAATAACAAGCAACTATTGCCCATTATTTAGTAAGAGGTGAAATAATGAAACCAAATTTGCATCCTGAATTCAAAGAAGTAACAGTACACTGTGCTTGTGGAAACACATTTACATCTGCATCTACAAAAGATGAAGTAAAAGTGGAAATATGCTCTGCTTGTCACCCATTTTATACAGGTCTTAACAAATCTGTAGAAAAAGGCGGTAGAGTTGAGAAATTCAACAAAAAATTCGGAAAAAAATAAAGCATTTATCAATAAATGCTTAAAAGCGTGCTAAGTAGCACGCTTTTTTATTTTTGTTTTTTTATACTAATATCTTATAAAATAATGAATATTTAAATTCTATAATCATCAAAAAATAATTATTATTTTTTCATAATATACATTAAGAAAATAAGTTTCTGCATTATCTTATGCTGAAAGAATCATGCATTACGCATCTTCTTATTCTGCAAAATGATTTTGCTGAAGTTATACCTTCTCCTGTAGGTCCTGCTATAGTAAATGTTGTATGTCCTTCTCCACCTACTCCTATTCCTGAATATGAAGGTGCATTTTTAACAAATATAGTCGCTTCTAATTTTTTTGCCATTTTAGACAACTTTTCTACATTTTTGGAGTGCATTATTGCTGTATGTCTATTGCCATGTTCAGCTTCATATGCATATTCTATTGCTATATCTACATCTGATACGCTTACTATTGGTAATATAGGCATAAGCATTTCTTCTTGTACTAAATGGTGATTTTTAGATGTTCTGCATATTATTAATCTTATACTGTCATCTACATATATTCCTAATTTTTCTAATATATATTTTGCTGATTTACCTACGAACTCTGTCTTAGGTTTTCCGTTTTCTTGTGATACCAATTTGTCCAATTTTTCTATCATATCTTGTGATACTATTTCATATGCTCCGTTTTTCTTCATATGATAAATCAACATATCAGATATGCTGTCTACTGCAAATACTTCTTTTTCAGCTATACAAGGAACATTGTTATCAAAGCTTGCACCTGATACTATATCAATAGCCGCTTTTTCTATATCCGCAGTTTCATCCACTACTACCGGAGGATTTCCTGCACCTGCTCCTATGGCTTTTTTTCCTGATGACAAAACAGTGTTTACGATAAATGGACCTCCTGTCGCTACAAGTAACTTAACCTTAGGATTGCTCATCATAAGATTGGTATTTTCTATTGACGGTTCTTTTACCATTGTTATCATATTTCTCGGTGCACCGTGTTCTTCCAAAGCCTTGTTCATCATCTTAACCAATTTTATAGAAACATTTTTTGCTCTCGGATGAGGACTAAATACTACAGTATTTCCTCCAACTATCATAGATATTGAATTATTTATAAGAGTTTCTGTAGGATTTGTAGTAGGTGTTATTGAGCCTATGACTCCAAACGGACAATATTCTTCAATCATAAGTCCGTCCTTTCCTGATATGGCTCTTGTTGTTAAATCTTCCATTCCGGGAGTTTTTTCGGCTGCCACTTTATTTTTTAATATCTTATCTTCAAATCTTCCTATTTCAGTTTCCTCTACAGCATCTCTTGAAATCATCTCAAGATTGTCTTTTTTGAGTATTTCTTTTCTTATAACATTTGCAAATTCATTTCTTTGTTGCACACTGCACTCAAATAATTTTCTTTGTGCTGTTTCACTTGCATTTATTGCTGCTTCCATATCATCAAAAATACCATAATTATATTCATTGCTTAATATATTTGATGATTCCAATTTCATTTCGCTTAACACCTGTCTTACGACATCTTGTAACAGTTCTGCGTTCATTTCTCCCTCCCATTATTGAACAATACTGTTTTTATTTTTTAAAATTGCAAAATCTCCGTTTTTTATAGATACAGAATTTGCCTCGTCTGTATCCAAGTGCATTTCCAATCTATATGAATCTGATACCCTTACAAGCACTTTCGACATAATTGCCCGTCTTTGTCCGAATATTTCCACATCTACAAAATCACCGTCTTTTACATTCATAAGCCTTGCATCTTTCGGTGTCATATGGATATGTCTAAGTGCAACTATTGTTCCTTCGTCAACGTTTATCTTTCCTTTAGGTCCTATTATCTCAAGTCCCGGAGTTCCTTCCAATTTTCCTGATTCTTTTATAGGAGCTTTCACACCTAACCTGAAAGAGTCTGTAAGCGATATTTCAACTTGAGTTTTGTTTCTTATAGGTCCTAATATTCTTACATTTTCAAATTCACCTTTTGAACCTCTTATTGTTACAAGCTCATTTGAAGCAAATTGCCCCGGTTGTTTTAAATCAGATTTTTTTGTAAGCTCATATCCTTCTCCGAACAGAGTCTCCAAGTCCTTTTTACAAAGATGAACGTGTCTATTGGAAACTCCAATAGGGATTTTATAATTTTCTATTTGATCAAGTTTTTCTTGAACACGTTTACAAACCAAAGTTATAAATTCCTCTTGATTCATAAAATATTCCTCTTTCTACCAATTATATAAATCAAAAAATTTAAAGTAATAATGCTAAACACTATTACAAATTATAATATTCCTAAATTTTATATATTTATTACCCTGAAAAATTACAGCTTTTTAAGGACACGATTATAATATAATTTTAATTAGTGTTTAGTATAAAATTTTTATCTATGTCATCAATTTAAATTCTCTAAAATTTTATCCGAACAGTAAATTTACTATTGATACTGATATCATTATAACTGTTGCAGGAGGATCTATATATGTATCGCAATTACTGTTGAA
Organism: Peptoanaerobacter stomatis; assembly: GCF_000238115.1. Taxonomy (GTDB): domain Bacteria; phylum Bacillota; class Clostridia; order Peptostreptococcales; family Filifactoraceae; genus Peptoanaerobacter; species Peptoanaerobacter stomatis. Next base: position 48,600 of record NZ_JH414546.1, read on the forward strand.
TATATTTCCTGCAGCTTGCCATGCCACTGCATTTACAGCTCCTACAATAGCTGCTATCAAAATATTCCCTGTAAGCACATATGCAACTGCCGCAGGATATGTTATATGATGCGTAACCGGAATACTGAACCCTGTTTGTAAAAATACCAATGAACTTGCACTTATTCCGAAACATATTAACGGAAAACTTGCCAATTGTTCTTTCGGCATACCTGACAACATCATTGCATTTCCAACCACACTTATTACTATTCCGAATGTCGCCCCTAAAAACGCGTGCATTAATAACCCTAAATCAGGATTAGGCAACCATGTTCTTTTTACATCCAAACTGCATGTTCCCACCGGTCCAGTTTTTCCTACTAAAAGTCTGCAAACCATCAATGTACAAAATACTGCTGCTCCGGGTGCGTCGGTTTTTAAGAAACTTAATTTTGTTGTAAATAATGTAAAAAATAAAAATCCTATTACTGCAAATACTCCGCCGGCAATAAGAGTAGGTATATCATTAAGTTCATATAAAGGTTTTAATACATCTTGTGCAGAAGACAGTTTTTTTCTTTTTATAGCTGCGAATCCTGCCGCTGCCGCTCCCGCAGTAAAAGCTATATGAGGTCCCCAAAACAATCCGAATGTAATATGACCGATAGAAAATTCATTTATACCTGACATAGACAAAATTCCGCCTGATAATGCCAACAGACCTGTAATTATAAATGACGGTATTGCTCCGAATGCTGTTCCTACTACACCGCCACAAAATGCTCCAACTAATAACATAATATCCATAAGTCTTCTCCATTTCATAAATTTTAAAATTATTAAACTTTTTTGTGTGAACTATTGCTTAATAAAAGTCGACATATGGTGTTATTAATAATACAATTGCTTAATAAAATTATGAACAATTTTTTATATACTTTTATAAAAATAAAAAATTTGCTCATAAATAATAGAACTATACATTTTTTATTTATTACTGATATATAAGTGTTTTTTCTCTTTTAACTAAATAACTATATATAGTTTTGTATATAAGTTTTTACTTGATTTTTTAATTTGGAAACTTTATCGGTTCTCTCCCATGCAAATCTTTCTTCCATTCTTCCGAAATGTCCGTAAGATGCAAGTTCAAGATATATAGGAGTTCTCATATTAAAGTTGTTTATCGCGGAATCTATCGTTAAATCAAACGTGTTTTTTACCGCATATTCTATACATTCCCTTGATACTCTTTCAGTTCCAAATGTATTTATATATATTGTTTGAGCTCCTTCTTTACCTATTACAAAAGACATTTCAACTTCACATTTTTTGCTTAGCCCTGCTGCAACTACATTTTTTGCTATATATCTTGCCAAATAAGCAGCCGATCTGTCTGCTTTTGAAGGATCTTTTCCTGAGAATGCTCCTCCGCCATGTCTTGCTATGCCTCCATAGGTATCAACTATTATTTTTCTGCCTGTAAGACCGCTGTCAGCGGACGGACCTCCTTTTGCAAAAAATCCTGTGGCATTTATATGAATTTTTGTGTCGGATTTCAGCAAGTTTTTATCTATTTCTTCAAATATTACTTTTTCTATTATTTCATATCTTAGCTTGCTCAAATCTATATCTCTATGATGTTGAGCTGCTATTACTATACTGTCTATTTTTTGAACATTTCCGTTTTCGTCATATACTGCACTTACTTGTGTTTTTCCGTCAGGATAAAGCCCCTGTATTATACCTTGTTTCCTTACATATGCAAGCCTTCGTGCCAATTTATGCGCTGTATGAATCGTATATGGCATATAGTTTTGCGTTTCGTCTGTGGCATATCCGTATACCATACCTTGATCGCCTGCACAAATTTTTTCTTTTATCACTCCCATAGCTATATCTTCAGACTGTTTTATTATATTTGTCATTATTATAGCTTTATCAGGATTAAAACCGCTTTCTTCATCTGTATAACCTATTTTTTTTATGGTATTTTTAGCTACTTCTTTCACATCGATTTTTGCATTGGAAGTTATTTCACCGCCTATAAACAAAGCTCCATTAGTTATAAAGCTTTCACAAGCCACTCTCGAAAACGGATCTTGCTCCAAATGTGCATCAAGTACAGCATCGGAAATTTGATCGCAAACTTTGTCAGGATGCCCTTCTGTTACCGATTCGGAAGTCAATACTTTATACATGACAAATCACCAACTCTCTTAAAATCTTAATAGTTAAAGCAAAATTTATATGCTCTGCATAAACATTTTTGTAAAAACACCGTTTTACAACTGATACTTATGAATATACCAATATTTTAATATATCCGGAATTCTTAGACTTCCAACTTGACTTTATTATAATTTCTGAATCTTGATACAGTTGTTTTTTCGTATTTCTTAAATACTTTGCAAAAATAACTGAATTCATTGTATCCTACTTTAAAAAATATCTCCGATATATTCATTCTTGACAAGCATATATATTCTTTCGCTATATTTATCTTTTTTATATGTATATAGTTCATAACCGTCATATTAAATTCTTTTTTAAAAATTCTGCTTAAATATCCTTGAGATAAATTGCAATTTTTAACTATATCGTTAAGAGATATATTATTTACTATATTGCTTTCTATATACGAAAAAATATCTTTTAATATTGGATACCTGGCTTCGCTTCTTTTTATAAATATATATTCATATACTTTAAAAAGCCAAATGAATATCAATCTTTCATCTTTTGAATATATGTCTTGAAGCGGAAAAAGTTGCTGTAATTCCAGTTTATTCTTCTTTACTTCAGGCAAAAACGAATACAATATTGCTGAAATAAATCTGTACATATTATCTTTGAAATTGCTTTGTGAGTAATTATTATATATTTCTTTCGCTACTACGGATATGTTGTCATAAAGGCCGTAAAAATCATTTTCTTCTATAAATTTATTCACATTTACACTTATTGATATTTCTTCCTGCTGTTTTTTGACTTTAAAATTTGTCAATATACTTTTGATAGTATTACTGTCTATAGGTTTTATAACATATTGTTTTATTTTGTTTTTTAACGCTCTTTGTGCAAGTTCAAAACTGTTATAACTTGACACTATATATATGCTTATATCAGGATTTATCTCCAATATCTCTCTGCTTGCCGCTATACCGTCTTTTATCGGCATCATTATATCCATAAAGACTATATCAACTCTTTCGTTTTTGCATATATCTAATGCTTCCTGACCGTTTTTGGCAAAAAATTCGACCTCAAAATTTTCTATCGACGAAACTATCTTTGCTATTGCTTGTCTAACCAGTTCCTCATCATCTACTATAAGAACTTTATACATAATTTATTCCTTCGTCAAAATTAATTGGGTACTTAATAGTAAGTTTTGTGCCTATATCTTTTTCATACTCATACACAGGCTTATATTCTTTACCGAACATATCGGTCAAAGATTTTTTCATATCTCTGACTGATTTTAATATAGGAGTCCCTTCATGATTTTCCCCATATAATCTATATGTTTTTTCCAATTCGCTTATACTGAGCCCGGGTCCATTATCTTCCATTTTTATAACTATATCGTTTTCTACATTATCTATAGATATATCCAAGCTATAATCCGCTTCTTTCATAGTCAGACTATAGTACATGGATGCCTGAACAAAAGGTAATATTACGGAAAAAGGTATTTTTATATCCATCAGACTTTCGTCACATTGTATATTATAACGAATTCTATTTTCATATCTCAGCTTGTTTATGGCTACAAGATTGTCTATTCTTTGTATCTCTTCATTTATTGTATTGGAATTTTTATTTTGCAACTCATTTGTTATAAAATTTGAATATTTTAATATTGCATCATTTGTTTTTGTCGCACCTTCTATTATTGACAAGTTCGACATCATATTAAATATATTTCTTACAAAAAATATATTTGTATATCTGAGTATTGTGTCATACTTACTCTTTAACAGACTGTTTTTATATTCCAACTCTTTTATCTTATCTTCAAGTTCTCCTATCTTATTGAGATTTTTCATTTTATTATGTCCTGATATGAGCTCTTGTTTTGTGAGTTGACTTATTATGAGTTCTATCAGCTTTGATATTGATACAAACTCGTTATATGTATACTTTGCACAATCTTTCAAATCTTCTTTATATTTTTGAGATAATATATCCACATCTTCCAAATCTTTTCCTGATGCAGACATATTCTTGCTGAGTCTCATAACATAAGGAGGCGCATCGTCACATAATACCTGCCCACCTACAAAACCTCCAAGATACCTGTCATTTACTATTATAGGTATTGCCACTTCCAATAAACCGCACGGACAAAAATATATGCTCGTCTGTTTGCTTGTAGCCGCAATTATTGCACCCGAAGCATCCGACAATTTGCAAATAGGAAGTCTTTCTTTATCTTGTCTCATCTTTTGACAAAATCTTGTAAATTTTGTCTGTTCAGTTACAGGTTCACCTTTATAATCTACCGTAACAAAGGCAAGCCCTGTAACATCTGAAATTATTTTTTGTATTTCTTCAAGATTCTTCTTACCGAATACCGAAATAATATCTATTTGCTCTACGCCTTGTAAATATTTTTCATTAATAGAAATGTTCGCTGAATTTTTGTTCTCCGCCATAGAAAAAACCTCTCTTATTAAAAGTCAAATACGTTATAATAATAAGTTAATAGATTTTTTCCAAAATTGCAACTATTTCTTTTTCCGAAATACTTTTCGGATTGTATTTCAAGCAATTATCTTTGAGTGCATTTTTTGCCAAAACGGTTTTATTTTTATCCCAAAGCTCTTTATCTATATTACATTTAGATATTTTGTCCGGCATATCCATAAGTTTCATCATTACACTTATATATTCTTTTAATACGCTAAATGCCATATTATCATCCAAATTATCTCCTGCCATACCTGTTCTTCTTGCAAATTTTATATATCTCCTCTTAGTAAGTTTATCCGTCGCATTGAAGTCTATGACTTCTTTAAGTAATATTGCATTTGCAAGTCCGTGCGGTATGTGATAAAATCCTCCGATTTGATGTGCAATGCTGTGATTAAGACCAAGACCGGCTATATTAAATGCCGTTCCCGCCAAATTCGATGCTATATGCACCTTTTCTCTTGCAATATAATTTTTATCGCTTGAATAGCTTTCATAGAGATACTTTATCAATAAATCTCCTGCTTTTTCCGCAAGTGCATCCGAATACTCATTAGCTCCTTTTGCCACATATGCTTCTATTATATGTGTAAGTACATCTATACCCGTGTTTGCTATTATTGAATTTGGCAGTGACATTGTAAACTCTGCATCCAATATTGCCACATCCGGTAATATATCATCTGATTCAAGCAAATGTTTCGTCTGCCTTTGTTCATCTGTCAAAACTGTTACTGATGTTACCTCCGAACCTGTTCCGCTCGTTGTAGGTATAGCTATAAATTCTATATCGTGATCAATCCTATCGGATTCTCTTAAAAAATATATCACACCTTTTGCAGTATCTATTGCCGAGCCTCCGCCGAATCCTATTATATGTGTGGCATTAAGAGCAATCATGGTTTTTATAGCATCAGATACTGTAGATAAAGACGGATCCGGTTTTACCCTGTCAAAAACTTCTATTTTATTCGTATGATCAAGTTTTTGAGTAATTCTTTTTATCATGGAATTTTTTACAAGAAACTCATCCGATACTATTAAAATTTTAGATTTTTTTATATTTTTAAGTATCTCTAAGGCATCTTTTCCCATACATATCTTTGTATGCTGATTAATTATATTCATCTTCACACTATCTTTCTTAAAATATATTATTTTATAGAAAATTTATCTACAAGTGCTATTCTTCTTTTTCTTGCAAAATCTTTCGTAGTAATCGCTCCTTCGCCTGTAACATTGGCTATTGTAAAGCTTGTACCTCCAACTCCACATATGCCTATTCCATCTAATGATGAACCGTTTTTTATAAATACTGATGTTTTAAGAACTCTTTGGGCTAAATTTAGCCTGTCTATTCTTGAAGAATGTATTCCTGCCGTATGTTTCAAATTTTGTTCTACCGCTAACGCAACATCTAAAGCTTCATCAAAATCTTTTACCCTCACCACGCTTATAAGAGGTACTAACAATTCTTGTGTAACAAACGGATGTATCTTCACTGTTTCAACAGCTATTAACTTATAACACCTATTTGTCACGATGCCTGCTTTTTCTAATATTAAATCTGCATTCTTTCCACCCAAAAGCTTGTTTGGAAGTAAGTCTTCCGTCAGCAGTAATTTTGAAAGTTGCAACATTTGTTTTACATCTCTTATATAAAATACATCATTTTTTTTGAGTTCTTCTTCAAATTCATCGCATACTTTATCAACAATTATTATATTTTTTTCACCTACGCAAGTTATGTTATTGTCAAAACTTGCACCTTTTGATATACAATATGCAGCTTTTTGAATATCAGCCGTTTCATCTACTATAAATGTAGGGTTGGCAGCTCCTCCTGAAATTACTTTTTTACCGCAGGCTATAGCCGCTCTTGCGTTTTCAGAACCACCTGTTGATACTATCAAATCCACATCAGGATGTGTCATTATTTCTTTTATATATTTGAGCATACATTCATTCAATGTAACTACTATATTTTCTATACCGCACACATCAAATATAACTTTATTTATTATATCTGTTAAATATTTTGAAACCTCCATCGCTCTTGGATGAGGGCAATTTATCACACTGTTTCCTGCAGATAATAAACCAATCGTATTGTTAATCATGGTTTCGCATGGATTCGTACTCGGATGTATTGCGCAAGCTACTCCATAAGCTGTATATTCAAAAAACGTCATACCTCCGTCACCGGTTTTTACTTTTGTTTCCAAATCCTCCACTCCCGGTGTCTGCTCTATTGCAAGTCTTATCTTTACAACTTTATCTTCGACTTTTCCCATGCAGGTTTCTTCTTGTGACATCTTGGCGAGCTTGTCTATATGTTTTGAAAGCTCTTGTCTTAAATTCGCTATTATGTCTTGTCTATCTTTCATACAAAGCTTCGAATATATATATAGTGCACTTTTCGCCGCTTGTACAGCTTCATTTACAGTTGAAAATACTCCTCTCAATTCCTTCATATTTTCTCCTTTAGACAACTATTTCGTCTATTATACCTATAATCGCCATATCTATTAATGAGCTTTTTCTTTGTTCTTCCACTCTTACGGAAGAGCCGGATCCTACTAATACATATTCGCCTATTCCGGCGCCGACATAATCCGCTGCCACTTTTTGAGTTCCGTCTTCCGTCAAGTCAGCTCTCATAGGTTGAATTACCATCAGTTTATATCCCGTTAAAGTATCATTTTTTTTAGTGGCGACGACATTTCCAACTACTTTTGCTATAAACATAATCAGCCTCCGGCATCAAAACAGATTGTTAATTTTTTTATTTTTTCTTTTTATTTTTTTTGCTATTTGTGTTTTTTAAATTTGATTTTGTATGTTCTTCTTTATCTTCAGATATTTCTTCTACAATTACTTCTTCAACGTTATCTTCTATCTTTTCTTCAATTATTTCCTCTTTTATAATTGTGTCCGGAGCATCTTTTTTTTCTGTTTTTAATTCTTCTTTTATTTCTTCTTTTTTAGCTGTTTCTTCTTTTGCAGTAATTTCTTCTGTTTTTTCTTCGATTATTTCTACAGATTTTACATCTTCTTTTTCTCTATCATCTTTTGTTTTTTCATACGATGATATATCTTTTAAAAAGGTGTCATAGATAAAATCATTAGGTCGAGGTATAACCGTAGAACTTATATATTTACCGTATTCAATCGCCTCTTGCTTTGCCGCACTTATAGCTGAATTTACAGCCCCTACATCGCCGACAACTTTTACTGTCATATATCCAAGTCCCTTCGTATTTTCTATATCATATATTTGTATATTTGCTGTTTTAGCCATCGTATCAGCGATGAGTATCCCTGTTGAAAGACCTCTAACTTCAATCATACCAAGTGCTTGTTTCAACTACATCACCACCTTCAGGTTTTCAATTATTTCTATATCGAATTCAAAAATTTCTTTATAGTAATTAAGTATCTTCTGTTTATATTTTTCAGGCTCTTTGCCTGTCAATTTTTCTATTCCGTATTTCAAGATGTATATTTCAGTCCCGTTTTCAAAGCATTTTTTTATAAGCTTCGTTGTCTTGGTATCACTTAAACAACTCGCTATATGTATGACCTCGTCTCTTTTTATAACAGGGAATATAACCATATCTTCTTCTTCACACAAAAATTCCTCTAATTTTATCACCTTTGTGAATGTGTAGAGTTTTTCAATTTTATTTTTATATACGCTACAGTCTTCATTCAACAAAACAGCATATATATTCTTATCTTTTATCTTGTTAAGTTCCTCAAATAAAAAATAATATCTGTTGTCCCAATCTTCATTAAACACTATATATGTATTTTTTATTTTTTCTTGTATTTGAATTTTTTTTTGTTCTTCTAAAACTCTTTTTATAACTTTTTTTATAATAAGTTCCAATTCATCTTTTCTATTTGGCATATCTGCCCCCATTCATAAAAATAACTACGATTGGAGTTCAATTTTTAAATTTTACTGTAAATTTACAAATATCACCTCCGGAAAAAACCGGAGATGATACCCGAAAAGTCACGATTTATATATCTATTTTTCAAAATGAGGTATAATTCTTTCTGTATCCATATGAGGTCTTGGTATAACGTGAGTAGATACAACTTCACCTATTGCAGCCGCTGATGCCGCTCCTGCATCAACTGCAGCTTTAACGGCTCCTACATCTCCTCTTACCATAACTGTTACAAGTCCTGAACCTATTTTTTCATATCCTACTAAATTTACATTAGCTGCTTTTACCATAGCATCGGCTGCTTCTATAGCTCCTACCAAACCTTTTGTTTCAACCATTCCTAAAGCATCTGATATCATAATAAACCTCCGTTTTATCTGTTTTTTTATATTTATCTTTTCAGTTTTTTATTTTTTTATATATTTTGCATCATATTGATTTGATTTTATAACCTGTATGAAATTTTTTTCTTAATTATTACTATATGTTATGTTCAAATCTATATATGAGTTTTAAGTATCATTAAATTTTTATTTATTTTATATATAAGGTGTTGTTGTTGATTTAGGAACATCTCCTAATGTACCAAGCAGTTTTACACCTACATCTATTGCAGCTTTAACAGCTTGTCTTACTGCTCCTGAATCTCCTGTAAATGTTAATATAACCTCGTTTGAAAAACTTGTTCCATCTGACGGTGAACAATATTTAACAACTTCTACATTCGCAGCTTTTACTGAAACATCGGCTAATACTGTACCGATTGCTGCCGGTCCTGCACAAATCATACCGAATGATTTTCCAAGTGGAGTTCCAAAAACTTTTTCCAAGCAATAGCTTGCTCTTGCTGTATATTGGAATTCAAGGTGACCTGCATCGTTAGCATAAACATCTCCAAAATATTTAGGTAAAACATCTAATGCTATTTCTACTGCACGTCTTGCATCTGAAACGTCATCAGCTCCTATATATATTAAGCTTCCATGTCCTGCTCCGCCTTTTGTATCTCTTGGCAATTCCACTGATATAACTTCTGTATTTGTAGCTTTTACTGCATCATCCACTGCCATTATTTGTGGACCTGCTCCTGTTCTTCCACCTATTATTCCTATTGATTTATACTTTCCTAAATTCATAGTCTGTGTAAGTAGAGGATCTACGCTTGCTATAACAAGACCTATCGTATCTCCTATTGCCGTTCCTACAAACTCCGTTACTCCTATATTGGCTTTTTTACTGTTACCGGATTCTTTATTATCTATCCCAAGTTCTTGTGAAACTTGTCCCATTACTCTTTCTAACAATTCTTTGTCCATATTGACCTCCTATTAACCACCTATAATACACTCAAAACCATTATTTTCTACAATAGTTTTAAATTTTTCAACAAATTCTTCACTTAATTCCTCTGTACCGTTCATCTCATAATTTCTGCCTAAAAGCTTATATTTATTTTCACCATATCTATGATATGCCAACAAATGTACTTTCCTTATATTAGGTAGAGTTTTTATAAACTTGACAATATCTGTTATCTCTTTTTCATTTGCATTAAAGTTTGGTATAACGGGTACTCTTATAACTGTATCAGCAAGTTCTTGTATTATCTTTGCGTTTTTTTTAATAAGTTCATTTCTAACCCCTGTGTATGCCAAGTGTACATCTGAATCAAAGCTTTTTATGTCAAGTAAAACCAAGTCTACATTCGGTATAACTTCTCTTATCACTTCTTCGCTCGCATAACCTTCAGTTTCTAAAGCTGTATGCCATCCTTGTGCTTTGCAGGCTTTAAATAATTCCTTGGCGAAATCGCTTTGTGTAAGCGCCTCTCCGCCTGATAATGTTACTCCACCACCTGATCTGTAATACTGTGTGGCATCTTTTTTTACTTCTTTTATAACTTCTTCTACGCTCATCTCTTTGCCCTTCATTATGAGCGCTCCTGCCGGGCAAACTAAAGCGCATTCACCGCAAGCTGTACATTTTTCTTTGTTTACAATATATTCCTTTTCAGGTTCTATGGCTTTTACTTTACATACCTTGACACATTTTCCACAGCCTATACACAAGGCTCTACTAAACATAAGTTCAGGTTTTGCCTTTTGAGATTCAGGATTGCTGCACCATCTACATCTCAGCGGACATCCTTTAAGGAAGATTATCGTTCTTATTCCCGGTCCATCGTGTATAGAAAATCTTTGTATATCAAACACAATGCCTTTTGCACCATAATCAACAGTTTCCATAACAACGCTCTCCCTGATATATGTTTTTTATATTTTATTTTTACTTTATTATAATTTCACTGAAATATAGTCCTATACCTATTTGAACATAAGCATTATATCTTTGTATTTATAGCAAGCTGTACACTTGCTATAAATACATTTCACAAAAAATATCTTATAATAAAATCAATTATATTTATTTTTACATATCGTGTTCCGTTCTGTTGATGATATCATCTTGAACTTCTTTTGCAAGCGTAACGAAGTGTGCACTGTATCCCGCAACTCTGACTATCAAATCCTGATTGTCTTCAGGGTGTTCCTGTGCGTTCAAAAGAGTTTGTTTGTCAACTACGTTAAATTGAACGTGGCTACCTTTATGGTCAAAATAGCTTTTTACTATTGATACGAAGTTTTTAAGTCCTTGCTCTCCTTTAACTGCTCCAGGTGTGAATTTTTGATTATATAATGTTCCGTTTGATGCTTGAGCGTGGTCTAATTTTGCAACTGAGTTTGATGCAGCTGTAGGACCTGTCACATCTTGTCCTTGTCTTGGAGATACACCGTCAGAAAGCGGTTCATGCGCCAATCTTCCATCAGGTAATGCAAGAACGTCTTTACCGAACAATACATTTGCAGAAACAGGATATATACCGGCTTGGAATTGTCCACCTCTCGGATTTTTATATTTATCCACTTCATTACAATATATCTTACCGCATCTTACTGCCATTTCATCAACTTCTTCTATATCATTTCCGTAACTGTCCGTATTTTGAAGTATTTTTCTCATTGTAGTAAACTTACCTGTTTGCTCACCGCAGCATACAGGTCCGCTTGGATATTGATTTGTCAATTTGCTTTCCAATGTAGCTATATCTATTGAACCTGTACTTGCAAGTATTTTCTTAACAGCTTCATATACATCAGCTTCGCTCATAGCTCCTGTAACAGGTTTATTGCAAGGAGGTTTTATACAATCGCTTACTCCGAAGTTTGCTTCAAGAGCTTCTCTTAATTCTTTTAATGTTATTTTCTTATCATCAAATACGTTTTTCTTAATTGCATATAATGAGTCACCTGAGTCTGCAACTCCGAATGCCTGAGGTCCTGTAAAGTTGTAAATCGCTCCACCTTCTTGAGCCGATTTACCCACTTTTATACAATCATCTACCATTGCAGACATAAATGGTAGAGGAGCTCTTTCCATATGCGCATAGTCAACGGCATTATCAGCCATAGCTAAATGTCTTACAAAGTATTCCATTTGTTTTTGATATGCATCGAATATTTTTTCCATGCTGTCAAGTTCTTCTAATTCTCCTGTTTTTGGTCCAAGTTGTTTTCCGTTGCATCTTCCGTTATTTAATGTTATCTCTAAAACTTTTGCTATATTAAAGAATGCTGCATCATGCCATCCTTCTGTTCTATGTCCGGCTTGTGGCTCAACGCAACCTATTATACTGTAGTCTCTTGCATCTTTTAAAGCTACGCCTCTTGCTACAAGCGCAAGTATTATGACTTCGTCATTATAAAATGCCGGTACACCATATCCTAATCTTGATACTTCACAAGCTCTGTATAAAAATTCCATAGGAGAATTTTGGTGAACACGAACTGAGAATGAAGGAGCAGGTAGCTTAACGTGTGCAACTGCTTCCATGCACATATAAGATACTTCATTGGTTGCATCTTGACCTTCTTCATTTTGTCCGCCTACGCAAAGATTTTGAAATACCGCATATCCTGCAAATGCTTGTGCAGATACTTCATCACGAGTTTTGTTTATATCGTTTAATTTTACCCAGATACAATCTACAAGTTCTTGAGCAAATTTTCTATCTATATTATCATCTTTCAAATATGGATACATATATTGGTCAAATCTTCCAGGAGATATTGAGTGACCGTTAGATTCTATTTGTACCATTATTTGTATGAACCAAAAAGATTGGCAAGCTTCATAGAAGTTTCTTGCTCCATATTCAGGTACTCTATCGCAGTTAGCCGCTATTTGTAATAATTCTTGTTTTCTTATAGGGTTAAGCTCTACATTTGCAAGTTCTCTTGCCTTATCAGCATATCTATGTGCAAATATTATAGCTGCATTATAAGATATTATAACCGCATTGTAGAATTGGCATTTTCTAATTGATTCCGGATCGTCCATATCCAATTTATTCATTGCAGTTATAGTTTCTTCCAATATTCCTCTGAAACCTTTTTTCAATATTTTACCATAGTCTACGTTAACGTGACCTACTCCGCCGTAGAAATAGTTCCCTACTGTGAATATACCGTTGGATATACAATCTTTAGTGGTAGGAGACATATATGAATCAGCAAGAGCACTTGTAGTTTTTCCATCCCAATATTTAAATGCTTCATGAAGATCTTTTTTTACTTTATCACTTATTTCAAATGGATCCGCCATTCTTGAATGCATTGTATCAAACTCTTTTTCAACCCAATCATAAGAGAATTCCGGACATATTTCTGTAGATCTTGGGTTTATTGTTATTGAGCCTACTACAAGCTCGTCCTCTCTTATAGTTACAGGCAATTGAGTGAATATTTTTTCCACTACTTTTGCTCTTCTCATTATTGCAGGAAGACCTTCCGTTTCTTTGTATGCTTGAGTTGCAAGGCAAGCTCTTTCCGATTCAACTTGAGGCATTGCATTGATAATTACTTTTCTTAATCTTTCAATTCTTTCTGTCGGTTTGCTGAAACCTTTTTCTAACATAATTTTTAAACCTCCTTAAATTTAAGTACGATTCATATGTATTTTTCTGACATATGTTTTTTTAATACAACATTAAAATAACTAAGTAATTTTTATGCCACTTTTTTCGGCAATCGTTCACATAAATACAATAACATCTTTTTATTTTTATTGTTAACGTTTTTCAAACTTATTAATTGTAAATTTCAGACTTTTAAATTTTACACATTGTTCACAATATTTTTTATATTTTATTGCGTTGTTTTTACAAAATCTTGTTGTTTCACAATATATAGAGCTATGAATTTAACGAAAAATAAAATTTCATTATATAAAATCTATTTGAAAACTTTTTCATATTTCAGACCAAATCAATGTAAAATTAAAACTTCCTATAAAGGCATTATTGATTTTATTAATAATAGTTCGTATACTGAAAAATATATATCTAAAAAAACGTTATTTTCATTAAATATTCTAAAAAAATAATTATCATATTTAATAAGAGGATACCTTTATGAATTTATCCATTGCAATATTAGAATTTATAAATATAGCCGAAGCTTATTTCATATTGGACAAAATAATCAAAACTTTTACGGTTGACATATTGAAGGCTCAAAAGATATGCCCCGGAAAATTTTTGACTGTTTTTTCCGGCAATACTTCGGAAATACTGGATTTAGTAAACAAATTCGGAAATATTTCCGTTCAGATTAAATCTTCTTATGTAACAGGAATATCAAACGAAACTCTAAATGCCATATCAAGAATAAAAGAAAGCAAAAATATAGACAACATAGGAATTATAGAAGTAAAAAACGCCGTAAATTCATTCATAATAGCAGATACTCTATTAAAAAACTTTGAAATAGATATATTAAAATTGGATTTTGCCACAGGATTATTTGGAAAAGCTGTGATCTTTATAAACGGTGCATTGAGTGATATAACAAATGCAGTCAATTTTTCAACCGACATAGTAGGCCCTGATAAAATAATAAACACTCAAATAATATCATCTCCTTGCGATGAACTTAAATCATTATTAAGCTGATGCTATATCACATACCCTAATTAAAAATATATAATTTCAATATTTATTAAGTTATCAGTTATAAAAAATATAATTCTTATGAATAACTTAGCAATATACATACCAAAACTTTAAAATAAATTCATATATAAACTTATGAGGAAACTATGAATAAAATAGAAGAACTTACAAAACAAGCACATAAATTGTGGAAAGAAGGAAAAGAGGAGCAGATGCTCCCTTATCTTCGTAAAGCTATAAATTTGTGCAAACAGGAAAATAATTTTTCCAAACAAATTGAAATATTAAACGAATATGCAGGTGCATTAAGATTATACGGAAATTATGATAAAGCTGTTGAGAGCATAAATGAGGCTCTTGAACTAATCAAACTTCACTATGACACAAATAACATACAATATGCAACTACACTTATGAATAAAGCAAATATATACAGAGAAAAAAAAGATTATTTCACCGCTGAAAAATTGATGTTGCAATCAAAAGAAATATTCGACAAAAAAGGTGATAAATCTTATTCATACATAGGTCTATTAAATAACTTATCATTAACTTATCAGGAAATAAAAGACTATACGCGTGCAGAACAGTTGCAATTAGAAGCAATATCTCTTTTGCAAGGAAATGCACAGTATAATGTACCTTTGGCAATAAGTTACAACAATCTCTACGAGATACAAAAAAAATTGAATAAACATACAAACGCTGAGGAAAATCTTATAAAAGCCAAAGATTTATTATCAAAGGAAGTAGGAGAAAAACATCCCTTGTATTCGGCAGTTTTAAATAACCTTGCGGAACTGCAAGTAAAAAATAAAAATTACCACAAAGCACTCGAACTTTATAAAAACGCTCTTGAAATCGTAAAAAGTTGCTATGGAAATCAGAGTGACGCATATTTATCAGTAAAAAGTAACTATGACTATGTAAACGATTTAATTTTAACATTAGAGCCTGATAAGATAGGAAATTTAAAAATTGACAAAAGTTATAGCAATCCGTCAAAGACAGAAAAATTATTGGATAAATCAAGAGAGTTTTCAAAACAGGTCGAAAAATTGATCTATGAATATTTTCCTGCCTTGAAAAATAGAATATGTCTTGCACTCGTAGGCTCAGGCTCAGAATGTCTGTATTTTGATGATGAACTTTCGAAAGACCACGATTATGATTTAAGATGCCAACTATTTTTGACAGATGAAGATTACATAACGTATAGTCAAAAATTAGAGCATATTTTTTCACAATATCTTGAAAACAAAGTAATTATACAAACAATAAGCAGTTTTTACATATATTACACCTCATATAAAAACGGTCCTTCTACAATAGAAGAATACAGAAATATCCCTGATGAATACCTATGCAGTGCGACAAACGGCGAAGTATTTTTAGACAACTTAGGAGAGTTCAGCAAAATAAGGCAAAAAATATTAAATTATTATCCACAAGACTTAATATATAAAAAATTGGCATATCATCTCAATAATATAGCTCAAAGCGGTCAATACAACTATCCGAGACTTTTAAAAAGAAATGACAAGATAGCGTGCTCACTTGCCCTATCGGAATATATGAAACATTATATGCAAGTTGTACACATACTTAATAAAAAATATATGCCGTTTTATAAATGGTCATTTAAAAATCTTAAAAATTTAGAAATATTGGGCGAATACACAAGCAAAAAGCTAAATGAACTAATAAGCTCACCTGATATTGAAAAAGAAAATATAATAGATCAAATGTGCAAAAAATTGGTATCACAGTTAAACGAAGAACATTTTACTACCGGCAAAATAGATTTTTTGACTTATCAAGCAAACGAAATAACTCAAAATATACAAGATGAAAATTTGAGAAAAGAAGATAATTGGATAAAATAAGGAGATTCCCCATGGAAAAAAATTCGATCATACAAAATATAGTTGACGAAGAATGGATTCAATTCACAAACACTAAAAATATAGGCAGTAGAGCTGTGTGCCAAGACCAAAAAGGAAATTTTACAGCATCAAGAAGAGCCTATTGGCAGATGTATAATGAAGATATATTAAACTCATACTTAGCTGATATAAAAGCCGCAAAAAGAGAAAATATAAACCTCATAACACAAAAATACGGCTATATGATGAGCTCCACAGACAAAGAAAACTACGAAAAAATAAAATCCCGTTTAATGCCTGTAAACGAGCAAAAAGAAAAGCTTATTTCATCGATAATGCTGATATATATGGCTTGGGAAGAAGAAATAACAAAAAATTATCCTACGCTTGACAATAAAAACAGAATCTTATACTCATATAACGATACAAAAAATTCAACATCCGTACAAACATATATGAAAGGAGAGCTGGCGACATATTCAACAAGAACTCTTGCACTTATATTGCAATATTTTTTGACACAGGCAAGCCTTAAAAACAATCTTGTATATAAGTATATGTCAAAATTAAACAGTTATGAAAATCCAAGCAATAACAGTTTTTGCACATCAGAAACTCTAAATAGCTGTAGCTCAAACAAAGTTATAGACAATATAGATTTAAAAAACGCTGAATTGCTCGCAGATTTTGCCAAAAATACAGCAAATGATATGAATTTACCTATCGTTATAACCGTAGTTGATAAATTTGCAAATACTATACTTTTCAAAAAAATGGACAATGCACTTGTTGCAAGTATAGACATTTCACCTGCAAAAGCAAAAACAGCATTAGCTTTCAAAAAAGATACATATTCTCTGTCACAAGACAGTTTAAGCAAAAGTTTGAACAACTTTAACCCTCCAAGCACAAAATATTGTTTCCTTGGCGGAGGAATACCTATATTTGTAAATGACACATTGATAGGTGCAATAGGCATAAGCGGAGGAAGCGTTGAACAAGATATACAAATCGCACAAGATTCAATAGAAAAATTTTTAAAAATATAAAATTGCTAATATATTTTTTTCCATTAGACTTGTTTGATAAAATTACAAAAATCTATAAAGTATATTTTAATTTAGCGGGGTAACGCCAATTTTGCATTGTTCTTTAATTTGTAATATCTACAAATCAGCAACTGTAAGTAATCAAACAAGTATAACAGGTATAACATAATTATATAGGTTTTAGTATAATATAGCAAAAGAGAGGTACATAAATGAGTTTTATAGAAGATATATATAAAGCCGGTGTCGTAGGTGCAGGCGGTGCAGGATTTCCTACACACATAAAGTATAAAGCAAATGCTACACATCTGATGATAAATGCCGCAGAATGTGAGCCGTTACTTTTTACAGACCAGTATAATATGGAAAATTATGCCGATGATATAATATCCGCCATATCACTTGCAAAATCCGAAATAAATGCTTATAAAGCAACAATAGGTATAAAATCAAAATACATAAAATCAATATCCGCTTTGCAAAACGCCATAAAAAAACAAAATGCAGATGTGGATATATGCTCTTTTGACAGCTACTATCCTGCAGGAGATGAACAGAGCATAATAAATGAAATCACAGGCGAAGCTCTGCCTGCAGGAAAAATCCCTCTTGATATGAAAATTATCGTATCAAATGTGTCAACTATGAAAAATATTTATGATGCTACAAGGAATATACCTGTAACTGAAAAATGTATAACAGTTACAGGAGAAGTAGTATGTCCAAGCATAATAACAGTGCCTATAGGTACAAGCATAAAAGAATGTATAAACTTATCAGGCGGTTCATCTATAGAAGACTATGATGTAATAATCGGCGGTCCTATGATGGGTAAACTTCTGCTAAAAGAAAATATAGACACTACATTTGTAACAAAAACCACTGGAGGAATAATAATACTTCCAAAAGATCATAAACTGATAACAAGAAGAAAACAAAGCATAGAACATATAAAAAATCAGGCATCATCTGCCTGTATACAGTGCACATTTTGCACTGAGTTATGTCCAAGATACTTAAAAGGTCATCCTTTAAAACCTCATAAAATTATGAAGGCATTCGGTTTTGGAGATATAACCAATGAGAATTTAAAACAGGCAAATCTATGTTGTGAATGTGGAATATGTGAGTTATATTCGTGTCCAATGGGATTATCTCCACGAATGGTAAATGCCCATGTAAAAATAGAACTTAGAAAAAACAATATTCCAAGAGAAAATTATATCACCGATGAAATTCACGATATGCTTATTTACAGAAAAATACCTACAAGCAGACTTATATCTAAAATAGATATAGAAAAATACTATAAAATACATGATTTTAATATATTAAAAAGCGATACGGATACAGTAACAATAATGTTAAGCCAACATATAGGAAAAGTTCCTACACCTGTTGTAAATGTAGGAGATACTGTAAAAAAAGGCGATATTATAGCCGATTTGTCCATAGATGATATGGGAGCAATAATACACGCAAGCATAGACGGCAAAGTTACTGAAATTACAAATAAAGATATAACAATTAAGAAGGTGATATAATGATAAATGCAATAGGAATAATAGAACTTAACAGTATAGCTAAGGGCATAACAGTAGCAGATGCTATGTTAAAAGCATCAACAGTAACTTTATTGGAGTCACGACCTATATGTCCGGGAAAATATCTCACAATAATACATGGTGACGTAGAGTCTGTAAAAAATTCAATTGATATTGGTAAATCACTTGCAAAAGCGTACTTAGTCGACAGTTTGGTGATACCGAATATACATACACAAGTAGTAAAAGCTATAACAGGCGTATCAAGCGTAGAAAAATTCAAAGCAATAGGCGTACTTGAATTTTTCTCAATAACCTCATCCATCTTATCAGCAGATTTTGCAGTAAAATCTGCAAACGTAGATATTGTTGAATTAAGATTAGGCATTGCCATAGGAGGAAAATCATTTGTTACTTTGACAGGAGATGTAAGTGCAATACAAGAGGCTATAAAAGTAGGTAAAAGAGCCGGCGTAGAAAATGGATTGCTATTTGAAAGTACAATAATCGACTCCCCTGATCAAGAGTTGTTAAAAAAATTAGTATGATACTAAACCATTTATTAATAGTGAATTAAATAACTCTATAAATAAAGCCATATTACAAACTCCTAAAGTTTGAATTATACAAAAAGAATGTCTATTGCTGAGCATTAAATTAGCCGGCAATAGACATTCTGCTTTTATAAAATTTATTTTTTTAATCTTATCAACAATTCTCCCGCTTTGACCTGTTGTCCTGTATTTATGAGCACTTCTTCTACAATTCCGCTCTCTTTTGCAACTATATTTGTCTCCATTTTCATAGCCTCTACCAATATCAAGCTTTGACCTGCTGTAACCTTATCATTTTCTTTTACATAAACTTTTAATATATTCCCCGGTATTGATGCACCTATTTCCATATCATCATTCGGATTGGCAAATTTTGTAATATTTAACTCGTCTTGTTTTTTTGCAAAGTTCTTATCTACTATTTTTATATCTCTTCTATTGCCATTTACTTCAAAAGACAATCTTACATTACCTTCCTTGTCAAGTTTTCCTATTTCAAGCAGCGTTATTATAAGTATCTTTCCATCTGCTATTTCTACTTCACAAGTTTCTCCCTCTCTTATACCGTGGAAGAAAACATCACTTGACATATATGAAAGCTCTCCGTATTCAATTAATGTTTTTCTGTAATCTTCATATACTTTAGGATAAAGAGCATAGCTCAAACATTCTTTTATAGTAGGTTTATAGTTGTATTTTTTTTCAAGATGTTCTGATATCTTATCAAAATCTTCATCTTCAAGCAATGTTCCAGGTCTTACAGTTATAGGTTTTTCATCTTTTAATACCAATTTTTGTAAGTCTTTTGGAAATCCGCCTTCAGGTTGTCCCATCATACCTGAAAAATAAGTCACTACAGAATCCGGAAAAGTCAAATTTTTACCTTTTTCATAGATGTTTTCTTTTGTAAGTGAATTTTGCACCATAAATATTGCCATATCTCCTACCATTTTTGATGACGGAGTTACTTTTACTATATCACCCAGCATTTCATTGACTTCTTTATACATAGTCTTAACTTCACCGAATTTATCGGATAATCCGAAACTGTCCACCTGAGGTTTAAGATTTGAATATTGTCCCCCCGGTATTTCGTATTTGTATATTTCTGTTGTACCCGATTTCAAATCAGACTCAAAATGCTCGTATATAGGTCTTAATGATGCCCAATAGCTTGATATTTTTTCCAAATTATCTAAATCTATCTTTGTGTTTCTGTCAGTATGCTCTAAGGCTGCAATTATAGAGTTCATTGACGGTTGTGATGTAAGCCCTGACATAGAGCTTATAGCTGCATCTATTATATCAACACCTGCTTGAGCTGCCATTATCACTGTGGCAACTCCGTTACCTGATGTATCATGTGTGTGAAGATGTATAGGTATTGATATTTCTTCTTTTAATGCCTTTATAAGTTTAAATGCGGCATATGGCTTTAGAAGTGCCGACATATCTTTGATACCAAGTATATCCGCTCCTGATTTTTCTATATCTTTTGCAAGGTCTACATAATATTTGAGAGTATATTTATCTCTTGTTTCATCTAATATATCTCCTGTATAGCACATAGTACCTTCTGCTACTTTACCTACATTTTTTACCGCATCTATTGACGGTTTTATAGCCTCAAGCCAGTTAAGCGAGTCAAATATTCTGAATATATCTATTCCGCTGTCTGCAGATTGTTTTATGAATTCTTTTATCACGTTGTCCGGATAGTTTTTATATCCTACCGCATTTGATCCTCTAAACAACATTTGGAAAAGTATGTTTGGTATTCTGCGTCTTAGCTCTGTAAGTCTTTTCCAAGGTGACTCTTTTAAAAATCTATATGCGACATCAAATGTTGCTCCTCCCCACATCTCCAAAGAGAAAAAATCTTTACCGTATAAAGCTGTGGCTTTTGCCGCTTTTATCATATCTATAGTTCTTACTCTTGTTGCAATCAATGATTGATGAGCATCTCTCATAGTTGTATCTGTAATCAATAACTTATCTTGCTCATGTATCCACTTTATAAGTCCGTCTACACCTTTGCTGTCCAAAATTTGCTTTGTACCTGACAAATCCTGTGGCAATCTCGGTTTTGAAATTGAGAGCGCATCAAAATCTTTTTTCACGCCTTTTGTTTCATTTACAATTTTTTCACCTATATAGCTCAATACTTTTAATTCTTTGTCACCTTTTGTAGTTATTTCAAAAAGTGAAGGATTATCTTTTATAAATGATGTTGTACATTCACCTTTTCTAAATTCTTCAGTATTTAATACATTTATCAAAAATGCCGCATTTGTTTTTACCCCGGATATTTTAAGCTCTCCGATTGAACGTTTTGATTTTCTTATAGCGTCTTCAAAAGTTCTTGAATGCGATGTAAGTTTTACAAGAAGTGAATCATAATATGGAGATATTATTGAACCTGTAAATCCGTTACCTCCGTCAAGTCTTATACCCGCTCCTGAACCTGATCTATATACATCCAATCTTCCGGTATCAGGTGCAAATCCGTTTGCGGGGTCTTCTGTTGTTATTCTGCATTGTATTGCATATCCTCTTGGAATTATATCTGCTTGAGAATTTATACCTATTTCAGACGAATTTAACGGATAGCCTTGTGCTATCAATATTTGGCTTTGCACTATGTCATATCCTGTTATTTCTTCTGTAACAGTATGTTCCACCTGTATTCTCGGATTTACTTCTATGAAATAATGGTTCATATCTTTGTCCACAAGAAACTCTACCGTACCTGCATTTATATATCCTACATGTCTTGCGAGTTTCACTGCATCCTCACATATCTGCTGTCTTTTTTCCTCAGTAAGTGATATAGATGGACAAAATTCTATCAATTTTTGATGCCTTCTTTGAATTGAGCAATCTCTCTCAAATAAATGCACTATATTTCCATATTTATCTCCCAATATTTGCACTTCTATATGCTTTGGAGAGTCTATATATTTTTCTATAAAAATATCATCTATTCCGAATGCTTTTTTTGCTTCTGAACGTGCTTCGTTGAAGTTTCTTATGAGTTCTTCTTCGCTGTTTACTATCCTCATACCACGTCCGCCACCACCTGCTGATGCCTTCAGCATTATCGGATATCCGCATGATTTTGCAAATTCCATAGCTTCCTGTTCAGATTTTATGGCTTGCTCCACTCCCGGTATAGTCGGTACGTTTGCCTCTTTTGCTACTATTTTGGAACGTATTTTATCTCCAACCGCATTTATCATTTCTGATGTAGGTCCTATGAAAGTAATGCCGTTTTCTTCGCATTTTCTTGCAAATTCAGAATTTTCTGACAAAAAACCGTAACCCGGATGTATTGCATCTACATTTTTTTTCTTAGCTAATTTAATTATTTCATCCATAGACAAATATGCGTCTACAGGAGTTTTATTCTTACCTATCTGATATGATTCATCTGATTTTGTTCTAAAAAGCGATGTTTTATCCTGAGCCGAATAAACCGCAACAGTCCTTATACCAAGTTCTTTACAAGCTCTGAATATTCTTATAGCTATTTCTCCTCGGTTTGCTACAAGCACTCTTTTAAATTTATTAAGTTGCATTTATTTTTCTCCTTAAATTCTTTTATACTAAAGCTATTTAAAATAAAAAGTGACATTAAAACATAAAAAAATGCGAGTATTACTAAAAAACATATTCAATTTATACTAATATTTATTTAATAGTACATTGGTATTATATAAACATAAAGCCTTCGCTTTTGGGCGAAAGCCTAATTTTTTTAATATATTATTCAAGATAATTTTAGTAAATTATATTCTCCTAATTACTTTATGTCAATATGATATTATCTTTCTTGCTGAATTTTTTTATTTTTTTCTTCAAAGTATGCTTTCTCATCTAACTGAGTCTGAGTAGGAGATTTTTGTCTCAGTGTATTTTGAGACTGTTCCTTGGTTTTTGTATCGCTGTTCATCATATCGTTTATCTCTTTTGATGTATAATATCCGCTCTCAAAATTTCTATACAATAAAAACATAGGCTCTGCATAGTTGTACAAAAATCCTCTCATATCTCTCGTATCATTGTACTTGTCATAAAATGCGTCCGCAAACCCAAAATAATACAAAAACGCCTCAAGTCTTCCTTTTGAGTTGGAAGTATCCTCATATGCTTTTTGAAAATATTTTTTCAATAAGTTGTCAACCACATTTTGATTAAAATAGTTCCTTCCCATATAGCCTCGCTCAAACTCTATCTGCCTTGCCAAGTCATCTACAAAATCACGTTTTTTTGATGTAAGATTTTCTTTTTTAGGCCAACTGTTTGAATTCGGCGGAAGTTTAGACGGCAATAAATTAGCTATTGAATTATATTTTATATAGTCTTTATTGTACTCGTATTTATACTCATATGTCTTGTCATCTCTAAAATATTTTTGACCGTTTTTATATTTTGCTCTGACATTAGACATATGATTCAATTTCCAAAGATAGTCTTCTTCATTTGTATATTTAAAATCGTCATAATAACGTCTGTTTCTATATTCGTCATCATAATATATTTTTCTTCCGTTTTTATCGTAGTAATATCCGTAATCTCTTCTGTTTCTTGAAGTGCCGTAATATTTTTCTCTGTCTTTATATTCATCACTTTTTAAATAGTATTCCAAATAATATCTAAGGTCGCTGTCATTCAGTTTTTTTTCATCTACGTCCACTGTATATCTTTTGTCGGAGTCTTTGTCATAATAGTAGTCTTTAATTGTATATATTTTATCGCCGTCTCTATAATAATAGTCTATTGTGACATAGTGTTTTGTACCATTATATCTATATGTGTCTTCATATATATAGTGTCTTTTATCATCTATCATTTTTGTACTGTAACTTTCTTGTGAAAAAATATCTGATGATGAATTGTAATTGCGAAGGTCTTTATCATTCTTAACATATCTTTTTTCACCATAACTGTTATAATAATAGTCTTCTACATCATAGATTTTTTCATCATTTACACCATAATAATATCTTATGCGTACATAATGTTTTTTGTCATCTCTGTCCGTATATGTGTACTCTTTTACATAATATCTTCTGCCGTTGTCATAATATGTTGTATAATTGTCGTTATCATCGTAATATCTGTAATAGTCTCTATTTCTTGAATTGTAATCCCCATCAAAATATAAACCTTCTCTCCTTCCGTAAGAGAGTATGTCTTTTTCTTCCTGCGTGAGTATCTGCTCACCATATGCTATAGGCGTCAGAACGGAAAAAACTAAAATCCCTACCAATATAGCTAATTTTTTCATAGATACACCTTCTTTTATATTTTTTACTTATATGAATAGTCTAACATATGAATTGCTAAATTTCAATATTTATAAATTAATATTTTATATCACTGAATATTGATTTTTGCTATTTTATACAAATATACAATAGAATAATATATTTCTTATAGGTAAGAAATATATATCTGCACAAACTAAAAGAGGCGATTACGCCTCTTCCAGTTTTTTTATAAACAGTTTTACTATTTAATTAATTTATATTAATTTATATTTATTTAAATTTTATTGTATCTGCCATTGACCATATTTCAGCAATTTTAGAATTTTCTTGACCATTATTTCCGTCAACAACAATTATCCCAAAAGGTTTTTCTTTGACAAAGCCATAGTACATAATGCTTTTCATTTCTTCAGGGGATTCAGACGTACCTTCGGTAATTTCAAAACCTTTCAATTTTACTCCGTCTATTGTTATAGGATCAATCTCTTTCGGTTCTCCTTCCCCATTTGATTTCATTATTTCTTTTACTTCTTCGTCCATCTCTTCTTGCGTCATTTTTTCGTTAGACATCATAAAGCTGACCGTTGCAAAAACATCATCGTTAGAAAAATCGACATCTACAGAACTTCCTTCTTCTTCATTCTTTTCTACTGTCCAGCCTTTGACAGGATCTACTGTAAAATCTTCTGTTTCTACCTTGTCTCCAAACTCAACATCTTTTGCTTTTTTTTGTTCAAGACCGCTGTTACCGCCATTTGAGCCTCCACCGCAAGCAACCATAGTCAATCCCATTAATCCTACCATTAATAGCGCAAGTATTTTCTTTTTCATCTTAAAAACCTCCTTAATTTTTTATAAAAAATTTTAATTTATCTAAATTTGTCCTAAAACAATAAATTTACATCATTGGACTTATCATAGCTTTCGCTTGTGTAACTCATATACTCAAGTTCAATTGTCCGTCTTGTTCTACACGCTTTTAGAACAAATTTACTCAATCAGAAGTAAATATTTATAATTTGTATTGTTTGAATAATAAATTGTTCAGTTTCAATCTATTAAAAAATAATTTTTAATTTACACTTGTTTAAAGAGAATATTAATCTTTTTTGTTGCTTTTTTATTCAAATTATTTTTTAATATTTTCCGGAGCGTGTACTTGACCCGCCTCCTCCGCTACTGCTACTATTTTCTTTAGGCTTAGGTTTTTCTCTTCTTGTGACATTTCTGTATAAGAAAGATTCACTGCTTTCTCTAAGATTTAAACTTCCTTCTTTAAGATAACTGTTTGCTGTTCTGCTGAATGCAACTGATTTTAATGAACCTTTACCTATTGATACTATTATGAACGCTATTAAAAATCCTCCTGCTATTCCTCCTACATATAATAAAGGATTTATAGGAGGTTTAGGCAAAGTGCCGTCTTCTTTTATCTGAGGTAATATCTCTTGTGTTTTATCAAGATATATATCGAATGCCTCTGCATATTTGTTTTCTTTGAGTTGTGCCAACACATCAGTCAGTATATAATCTTCCCAATATGTAGTGAATGCTTTGTCAATCTTGCCTGATTTGTGCAACATATAATCTCTGTCTTCATCGCTTAAAAGCAACATTATACCGTCTTTATTATATTCACGTTCTTTATAAAATTTATCTGCAAATTCATGTGTGCCTTGTCCATTTAGGGAATCAACTGTCGCTATTACTACATCTACTTTATATTTTTTACTTATATCTTCTGCTTTCTTGAGTAAATCGGGCTCTTTATCATCAGGTATCAAATCGGCATTATCTTCCAATAAAGTTATTTCTTCATCATTTTCTATTTTATTAGCTTTATCATCGATGCTCAAATAATCAACAAAATCTCCGTTATTATATGTTTCATCATATTTTTTGGCAACTGATGTCATATAGTATTTTACAGGATTCGCAAAAGTTTCGCCTTCAACTTTAACCATTTCTCCCCATAGCTTTTCTATATAGTCCTCGTCATATATTTCTCTTAGAGACTCTGTCATATACTCTATATACAGATTTTCTTCAGATTCATACACAAGTACTATAGCAGGATCAATCCAGCCACCTTTTTCCAATGCTTTTTTTGCATATTCTCCTATAGACATTCCGTCACAATCTACAGACTGTATATATACTATATCTATTCCTACATTGTCTGAAATATACTTTGCATACTCATTCAATTCGAGCTTTTCTTCATCACTGAACTCATCAAGCTCATCTATTACAAATATGCCGTTTTCGTAAGATTTTTCATCCGGCAGAGCAAACACCGGCAAAACGGATGACAGCGAAAGTAAAATCACACATATAAATATTTTAATGTTTTTCATATCGGTCACCTCCTAATGTAACAGCGTTATCCCTGCGCATATTACCGCAGACAATATAACACCTATAATCCCTAACCAGCGAAAATAAGCTGATTTATCCAAAGGTAAATCACCGACAAATTTACCTGTTTGACCGTTCATGGCAAATGTATATTTTTGTCCTTGCCATGTAGTATGTAGAAGCCATACAGGATACAGTGCATAGTTAACGCTTGAATCTTCCAAATTTACCGTACTGCTTGATACATAGACGCTATCGTGTCCTGTAACTGTATTTTTAAAAGTTTCTTCCACGCTTTCTTTTACTCTCTCATTTGCTCTTCCAATACTTTGTTGCGAATCTACATCGTATCTTTCTGAAATATATCCCGCTAAATATGCTGTTTGAAAATCTACCGCATCTTCAAACCTATAAGGTTCTATTGACTCCATCAAATCATCCGGCATTTTAGAAGCACCGTCTACCGGTATTCTTTCAAAATCCACAGTTCCGGCTCTATTTACAAGATATGTGGTTACTTCTGTATATTCATAATCCGAATCGCTCCAAGTTCTTATATCTTCAGCTTTATATTTTACGTCCGCATCAGCTTTGCAATTAAATAACCAAAACGGAACGTATGCACCGTCTATCTTATCTATATGATTTTCATCTTTAAAAGTTTTAGGTAAAAATCTTTTTCCTTTTAAATGTTTTTTCAATGCCTCTTTTGCGGCATTTTTATCTATTTTAAACGGAATTATATAGTCAGGACGTAAATCTCCTGAAAATTGCCCTTTCATAACTATATTACTACCGCAATAAGGACACTGTGTTGCTGATGTGGTAGAGTCAGATATAACTTCTCCTCCACAAGACTCACACGAATACACCGACATACCGCCCGCTTCTTCATTTGACCACTCATTAAAATCAGTGCTCCAATTTATATTTTCCTCTGTATTTGCAGCAGACTCCATACTTTTAATGGTCTCTATATCAAATTCGGAATCACAAAACGGACATTTCATATTTTGACTTGAACTATTAAACTCTATAGCTCCTCCGCAACAAGGACATTTAAAATCCATTAAATCACTCATTTTACACCACCTTTTCTATTAACTGACAATAGGATTGAAATTTATATAAATAATGATAAAAAATTATAATTTTTATTAAATTATTTTATAAATCATTCACTGATGTTTATATAACTTTCTAACAAATTTTAAAATAAATTATTTTTTAAATAACTCTATTTTTAAAGAAATCAATAGTAGATTGATTTTAGAAAAATTATATTTATATCTAATAAATTTTTATCATTTTATATCATTTTCATCAAACACATCTCCACACTCAGGGCAGAATTTTGGAGGTTTCGTAGGATCTTCAGGTTCCCAGCCACATTTATCACATTTATATAAAGGTGCTCCGGCAGGTTCTGGTATACCGCATTCTGAGCAGAATTTTCCTTTATTTATAGCTCCGCATGAGCAAGTCCAACCGTCTACATTTGCTTGTGGCTTAGGTGAAGCACATTCCACACAAAACTTACCTGTATTTACTGTTCCGCATGAGCAAGTCCAAGTATCTTTCGGAGGTTGTGGGTATGGTCGTTGCATTTGTGGTTGTTGCATCTGTTGCTGTTGCATTTGCTGTTGTTGTCCCATTTGGAATAAATTTTGTGCATTCATTCCGCCTGCTTGTTGTGCCATTCCCATGCCCATAAAGCCCATCATAGCTCCACCTTCATTTGAAGCTGCCGCTCTCATAGCATCTGATTGAGCCCCTACAAGTGTTGCTGCCGCCATATTAGGATCTCTCATAACAGCTGTTCTTTGCAACTGTTTAATCATATCCTCATCTTCTTTTGGAGCCGTTATAGAGTTTATACCTACTGATACTATTGATATACCTCGTAGCTCTGACCATTTCGGTGTCAGTATCTCGTTCATGGCATCAGATAATTCCATAGTGTGACCAGGAAGGGCACTATATCTTATTCCCATCTCAGATATTTTTGCAAAAGACGGTTGTAAAGCATTTAAAAATTCACTCTTCAACTGACCGTCAATTTGACTTCTGTCATATTGATTTTCTACATTACCGCAAACATTGGCATAAAACAACATAGGATTTGTTATCTTATATGAATATACGCCGTTGCATCTTACAGATATATCAACGTCAAGCCCAATATTTCTGTCAACTACTCTAAAAGGTACAGGATTTTGTGTTCCGAATTTATTATCAAGCAATTCTTTCATATTGAAATAATAGACTCTTTGATCTTTTCCAGTATCTCCGCCATAAGCAAATCGTTTACCTACAGTTTCAAAAGTTTTCTTTATACCTTCTCCTAAAGAACCGTTAAATATTGACGGCTCAGTAGACGAGTCGAAAGTAAACTCTCCTGGTTCTGCACAAAATTCCACTACCTTACCTTGTTCAACTATCATCATACACTGTCCGTCAGCTACAGCAATACCTGAGCCTTGCGAAATTATATTATCGCTTCCTTTTTTATTGGACGAACGTCCGCCTATGCGTTTTTCTCCTTTGACAACCAACACGTCATTAGGAATAGAATCACAATAGAAAAATTCCTTCCACTGGTCGGCCATTGTTCCACTCAATGCTCCAAGACCCGCTTTTATTAATCCCATAATATTTCCCCCTATGATTTATTAATATATGTAAAAGCAATACTGCAAATACAATAAAACTGTGATTATTGAATCAATTAAAAAATTATAGGCATTTTCATATTTATTAATCGAATTTAATCAATAAATAAATATTTTTTTATATTTTTAGATTGATTTTTGTATTAAATATAAATAAAAATTGCACTTTTACAATAATATTATAATCGTTTTTTTTTAAATTACATCTGTAATATTACCTGTTTTTTATTAAATTTTTATATTATTGACAAGAAAAAAATATTCAATTATAATCACATTATATAGGCAAACGATTATTTTTGTATTAAATCTTAAGAAGAAAGGAGAATATATATGTTATTTAAAAAGTCCAAATATTTATTAGCTTTTACTTTAATATTTTTTATAACATTCTTTTTTGTATTATTTCGTTCATCAAACGCTTATATGGATTTCACTACCCTATC
This sequence comes from Peptoanaerobacter stomatis, assembly GCF_000238115.1. Classification (GTDB taxonomy): domain Bacteria; phylum Bacillota; class Clostridia; order Peptostreptococcales; family Filifactoraceae; genus Peptoanaerobacter; species Peptoanaerobacter stomatis. The sequence continues at coordinate 79,031 of NZ_JH414546.1, forward strand.
TATGGGTATTGAGCACAGATACGGTAATGATGATAGAGATTTTTCAGATGACACATTAAGCATCAATAATACTAATGTTGATCTGAGCATATATGTAAAAAACAGAGACGGTTATACGGTTGAATCTTATTCACCGAGCCAATTTATTAATCCCAGCCAATATAGTCCGGGAAGTTTTTTAAGTGTAACTATATATTATAAGAAAAATGAGCCTGCGCCTCCACCGGAACCTACACCTCCGCCAGAACCTACACCTGATCCGAAACCTGATCCTACGCCTCCTCCGCAAAATAACGGAAAGAAAGACTCATATATCTACATCTACTACAGGAGCGTAGCAGGACACGATGTGCTTGCATCGCAAACTATACAAGGTTATGACGGTGAAACTCTAAATCTTAATGACTATGTAAAAGATGTGACTACTATGACTCATGTGGGATTTGACCCTTCTTCAGGCACAGTTACATTTAATAAAAGTCGAAGAGGTATGGGAATAATCCTGTATGAAAAAAATCAAAAGCTGAACCAAAACAATAACAATAACAACAATAATAATAATAATAATAATAATAACAATAACAATAATAATAACAATAACAATAATAATAATAATAACAACAATAATGACATCTATATCAAAAAGAGTTATAAGGAGTATCTTCCTCCATATGACGAAGAGAACACAAGTGAAAATACACAAGTTTCTAAAAATCAGGATACATCAGATGAATATATTATTGGACCTGAAAGCAATAGTGTAGCAATTATAAAAGGATATCCTAACGGAACTGTAAGACCGAACGCTCCTGTTACAGGTGAAGAATTTGCATCTATGTTGTATAAATTACTAAATAAGAACTACACTGCAAATATAGACGTATCATCTTTTAATTCTTCTCATTTGAACAAATCATCATGGTCATATGAAGCCGTATCAAAATTGATAAGTGCAAAAATAATTAATGAAGATTATCCCGGCTCATTCAATCCGAAGAAAAAAATTACAAGAGGCGAAGTTGCTATGGCATTATCAGCTTTATATACAGGTGAGGCCGACAACAGATTTGTATTTACCGATACGCAAGACACTCAATATGAAGAACCTGTAAAAATTGTAACTTCTAATCATATCATGAGTGGATACCCTAACGGCTCATTTAAACCTGAAAAAGAAATTACAAGAGCTGAATTGATAGCTACGTTGAACAAATTAACAGGAAGAACTAAATCCGTTATAAAAAAAGAATATACATTTTCAGACTTAAAAAAATCTTCATGGTATTACTATGAAATTCAAGCCGCATTACAAGGTAAATAAATATACACGTAAAAAAGGACTGTAAATACAGTCCTTTTTAATTTTATCTTATTCTACTGTGTAAGGCAACAACGCTATTATTCTTGCTCTTTTTATAGCATTTGTAAGTTTTCTTTGTGCCTTAGCTGATGTTCCTGTCACTCTTCTTGGAAGGATTTTTCCTCTTTCAGATATAAATTTCTTAAGTAGAGCAACATCTTTATAATCTATTTGATTTATTTTATCTCCAACAAAAGGGTCAACTTTTTTTCTTCTTTTTCTAAAGTTGGCATTGTTGTTAGCATTTGCTTGTTTTTGGTTAGCCATTTCTTACACCTCCAAATCTTTGGCTAAAATGGTACTTCATCATCTGACAATGCTCTGTAGCCTTCTTCATCAAGACCTTCAGGCATAAATTCATCTTCTTTTTGTGATTGAGTAGCTTGATTTCCTGATGACATAGAATTGTTGGAAGATGTTTGAGTTTTTTTATCTCCCCAATCTATGAATTGTACATCTTCGGCAATTATCTCTACTGAGTATTGCTTAACTCCGTTTTTATCTGTATAGTTATTGTTTTGCAATCTGCCTCTTACTGCAACCATTCTACCTTTTGCGAGATAATTGGCACAAGTCTCTGCTCTTTTTCCCCATACAACTATATTGAAAAAATCAGCAGTAACTTCAGCGTCTTTTGCGGCAAATGCTCTGTCAACAGCTATAGAAAATCTCGTTACGGCATTACCTGTAGATGCAATATACCTAAGTTCAGGATCTCTTGTCAATCTTCCAATCATTATAACGGTATTCATATCTTCCTCCTATTTGTTATCAGTAACGTTGATAATCATATGGCGGATTACTTGATCCATTATTTTAAGATTTCTGTCAAGTTCTTTAGGAACTTCTGCTCCTGCATTGAACTTAACTAAAACGTAATAGCCGTCGCTCAATTTTTGTATTTGGTAAGCAAGTTTTCTGTTACCCCATACATCAACAGCTTCAACTTCCCCGTTTGTGTCGATGATACCTTTTAGCTTGTCTTGGATTTTTTGCTTAGTTTCATCATCTGTGTCAGTTCTTAAAATATAAACTAATTCATATTTTTTCATTGATATTCACCTCCCTCGGACTATTGGTTCTTTAACTTGTAAAGAACAGAAAGTGTAATTTTCTAAAATTACAACAATTTATAATATCACTTTCCAAAAATTTTTTCAAGTGCTTTTAAATAATTTATATATTTTATAATCATATCAAATATTTATTTACATATTTTATGCGTTTTAAAATCTCATATATTATATAGCTCGGAATGAATACTATCAATATAAAGACAGGTACATTTATTATATCCGGGTAATTAACTATATTTATATTTTTATAAAACATTATCTTTAAAAATATGTCATGCACTAAAAATATACAAAATGACGCTTTGGATATATTTTCTACGATTTTTGATGAATATATTCTAAAACCTGTACTCACAACAAATCCGAAAAAACCGTATGCCATAAGCATTACCCCTATAGACATACCTCCCCAAAATACTATATTTATATCATTTTTAAGCAGACATAATAAATATGTTGCTCCAAAACTTATTATAAAACCTATAAACAAGGCTATAAAATAATGTTTGGCATTTTTTATATTTGTGTTTATATAATACCCCAGTACTCCGTAGCCTATTGACGCATATCCGAGATGCATTGCTATATATTGAGTAAGATTGTTGAATTTTCCTTGAGTGTCAAGCCCTATAAATGTCGGCAACACTATGCCGAGAGCCACCCAAACTATCAAAAAATATTTTATTTCCGATTGTTTTGCATTTTTTATAAATATCTTTACTATAGGTGTAAAAATATAAAATAATACCATTATATAAATATAATATAACTGATAATTATGATTGAAATAAATTATATTTTTTATGGCATTTTTTATGGCTTCAAGTTCAAAAACTCCTGTTTGCACACGTCTATAGATTATATACATACTTTCATATATGCTTGCCCAAAAAAATAATGCCGTTATCATCCGTACAATATATTTTTTGAAAATATCTTCTATTTTTATAACTTTACTCTTATTAAACAGCAGTGCTCCGCTACACATAAAAAATAGCGGTACGGCAGGTGCTACAATACTTCTGTAAAACACCGCTATACCCCAACTCCTGCTTGCAAAAGTATAGTCATAAAGCGCTGACGCTGTAGAATGAATACCTATAACAAATATTATTGCTACTGCTTTTATAAAATCTATGTTTCCGCTTCTGTTTTGCATAATTTTCTCACTAAACATTATATATTTTTGCACATCTTAATTTAAAATTTATTTTTCTATGATTAATTTCATATAATCAAAATTTTTCTTTGCCATTTCCTTTATTTTCTCAATTTTGTTTTCGAGTTTTGTTCTGTATGATTGCAGATTTATCTCCATATCATCAACAGATTTTTTCATATCTTCAATGCTCATATCTTCTATTTTACTGCACACCGGCATATCTATCTGATTTAAAAGATTATCTATCTTAGGATCATAACTGAAGCCCAGCACCGGTGTACATACACTCGATGCAAATATAAGCCCGTGAAGTCTCATGCTTATCACATATGTCGCTTTTTGCATTATACCCATCATCTGCATAGGTGTTATATCTTGTATTATATACGAGTTGTTTTTCATCTTCTGTTTTATTATATGTGTAGATTTCAAATCATGTGGATATTGGAGTGCAAAAAATATTACATTTTTATCATATTTTTCTATTATATAATCACAGGCTTTTGCAAATATTGTTGTAAATTCTCCTTGCTTATCCCATGACCGTACTGATATTACAACAAATTCTTTATCGCAAGGTATGTTGTTTTCTTTTAACAATGCTTGTGCATTATCGTCAGGTTTTAGAGAGAATACAGGGTCTGTCGTTAAAAATATATTTTCATTTTCAACTTTCATTAATTTTACAGTTTCCAACGTTTTTATATCTCGAAGGGTTATAATATCAGATTTTTCTATTGATTTTTTCACTCTTTTTATATTGCTTTGTTTTTTTAGCGGTCCGATTCCGTTTGCATATATCATAACTTTTTTACCGAATAATTTTGCAATATTTATTATGCTTGTATAATATATCAGCGAGCGTGTACTTGTCTTATCTTGAAAAAGTGTGCCTCCTCCGCTTATAAGTATATCGCATTGTAATAATGCTTTTAGTATATGAAGTGGATTAAATCTTTTTACAGCATTTATATTATATTTTTCTTTTGTAAATTCTATATTATCCGATAACACAGTTATATCTGCATTTTTATCTATTTTCTTTATATTGGCTATTATGGATTTTAATATGGCTTCATCGCCTGCATTATTGTATCCGTAATAGCCTGATAGCAATATTTTATGCATTTGCCCTCTTACCTCTTTGGATTATTTTACATATTATATCTATAAGCACTACTATTACAAATGTTATTACAAAACTTACCGCATATTCTACCCCTACTCTTGAAAGCGACACAAGAAACGGTGTTCTTATATGTGAAAATGTATTTAATATATCCGCTTGTCCAATAGTAGCTGCCAATGCAAAAAGTATATAAGTATCTCTGAATTTTTTCTTAGATGCTAACATTATGAGTAATATCAGTGACGGATAACCCAAAAATATAGCTTTGTTTCTCGGTCTTGCAGGAAATATATATTCAAATATATTTCTCATAAGTATTTCAGATGACGAAGGATCAACATTTGATGTATGTCCACTTCTAAGCAACATAAGTCCGAGTACGCCAAGCATAGCAAAAAGCAACACCACTTGCCATACCTTTACATTTTTTTGGAGTGTTTCTACAACTTGTTCTTTAAGTGACCTGTTTTTATCAAAATATTTTCCAAGTCCTATTATGCTCAAATATGCAAACGGCACTATCAAAAGTGGTAACATCTGTGATATTTTTACACCTGAAAATTTACTGAATTCAAGCATATATACACTATCTCCGTACAAAGTCACTATGAATGTAACTCCTATCAGTGAAATCATTATACATTTCAACAATTCTACAGTTCCAAATAAAAATAGTTTATAAATATTTGTATTTTCTAAAGATTTATTTTCTTCAAATTTTTTTGTAGCTCTTAGTAAATATACAATAGAAAGTGTAGCAAATGATATTGTACCGAACAATGCCATAAATGTATTAAATGTAGCAAGCTTTATATTAAATTTATATATTCCTGCTGAGCCTATCACTCCAAGTACAAGTAATACGAGTTGAATGTTTTGTGTATTTTTAAATATATTGTCAAATATTATAAGGGCACTTACCATTATTGCAACTGTAGCTAATAATTTCATATATTTAGATGTCAAAAATCTATCCATAGTTTTTACATAGCTGTCTGATGTTATAGGTGTTATGCCATAAAATTTATCAAGTCTTGAATTTAATTCTTCGAACCTTTGTTTATATATACTCATATCTGTTATGAGAGGGCCTCCTTTGTAATGGAAGGCTCTGAAATATATAACTCTTATATTTCTTTCAGATATGGCTCTATAATATGAATTCATTATCTCTTGACCTTGATTATGACCTGCTATGCCATAGTCATATCTGTCTTGTATATATGTTAGAGTTGAAAATAATCTCGTTGTCTGATAATCCATTTTTTGAGTCAAAGCTCTCAAACCTTTTAAGTCTATATTTCCGTCCTGCTCAGATGTTTCTATTGCAACTGGTATCAAAGATGCTTCTTTCATTTTTTCAGCAAGATAATCGGTATTTTCTTCTCCGCCTAATATTTCCTCTCCGCCAAATATAACTATTCTTTGATTAGGAGAATATTTTTTTATAAAGTTTATATATCTGTCTATTGATTTTTTTTCGTCTTGTATCGCACCTATATATACAGGTCTTAAATTTATAGAAAATTTATTGTCTTTCAACTCTTGAAGTTCACTGTCCACAAACCCCAATCCTGTATATTCTATAAGCGACTGCTTGTTGTTTTCAAGTGCAACTCTCTTACCTGTAAAATCTCTCATTATCTGTGAGCTGTTATATGCAAAATCAGATAATCTGCCTTCTATTATCAGTGTATCTTCGTCCTTATAATATATTTTTCTGCCATCTTTTACAGTTTCCTCAAGACCTTTTTTAATGTATTCAAGTCCATATTTTGTACCATTTATCTCCAAGTCTAAACCGTCATACCTTGTAGATATCTTAAAATTTTCATTCAATTTAAGCGAATCTATAGTATCCTCAAAGACACATATAGAATTTACACCTATATCCGTAAATTCTCTTGCTACGTCTAAATAATCTCTGTTTTCAACAGACGCAATGCTCTTTATATCTCTAAGCTCCATTACGGTTTCATATGTTTTATAATTGCTTTCCACATTTATACGCTCATACACAACTTTTAACGAGCCGAGCAGACATATGAACATTAAAAATAAATAAGCAAAATATATTTTTTTAAGCCTCATCCAATTACCTCTTTAAAAATTTTATAATAAATTTATTTATAGGATTTAATACTAAAATCCATTTAAAATTAAGATATGCTCAAATTGTTTTGCAATCAAAATTCCCGACACTTTTATAAAAAACTCCTAAAGCACAAAACATTTTAGAATTATCTTAAAATATCTTTCAATGTTAACAATGTGTTCGGTCTGTAACAAAAAACATATTTGAATATTATATTAACATATCTCTTTTTAGTTGGATAATAATATAAAATATTAAATTTAAGAATTTTTTCCCTTTTTTATAATATTTTTTACAAAATTTACCTGTTTTATTTTTAAAATAAATGCTGAAAGAAAATATGTCAATACTCCTGCAACAAACAATATTGCCAAATTTATAATTTTTTTAGAAGCACCTATATTTCCTCCAGGCAGTATTTTCTTTATTAAAAATATCACTATACACATCAAAACTGAAGATATCACAATCTTCACTATCTCTTTTATAAAATCAGCATCTATAAGCTTGGTGTTTTTGTCCATTTGCAATGGTATTATAAGCATAATCGCATTTATAGTAACTGATATTGATGAGGACAGCGCCAAACCGCCTACTTCAAATTTATTTATGAGTAAAGAACAAAATACATAGTTGACAATTATTGCAACTACTGCACTTATCATAGGCACTTTTCCATTTTCTTTTGCAAAATACACTCTCGATAAAATAGTCTGTATGGCATATCCTATCATACCTACTGAAAAGAAAAATAGTGCACTTGAAGTGATATTTACTGAAAATTCATCAAATCTATTGCCTCCATATACGAGTCCTATTACTTCTTTGCTCAAACTCATAACACCTCCCATTAATGGAAGTATTAAAAACATAGTTGCCTGCATAGTTGTGCTTACAGTTTTGTTAAATTCGTCTTGTTTCTTATCATTTATGAGTTTGGACAATTGCGGAAATACGAAATTCATTATTGATAATACCAATACACTCGCTATCATAGTATAAAGATTATTGGCAAATTCAATAGCAGCTACCGCAGAACCTTCGTATAATCTTGAAGCATATTTTGCATTTATCATTATATTAAACGGCTGAACCCATGTGCTTATCATAACCGGACCCATTAATATAAGAGTTTCTCTCAAATATGGATAATCCAAATAAGGTTTGAAATGATATCTATATCCTATTTGTTTTAGTGACGGTATTTGAATAATTACCTGCATTATCCATCCGATAAGATAAGTTACGGCTAAACCGTATATACCGAATACTTTGTCGAATGTAAAATAATATACAATTATTATAATATTAAACACAACGCTTATAGATGCCGGTATCAAAAATCTGTCCATAGACTGCAATATACCTACAAACGAAAATGCAATACCTGTGCATATCATTGTAGGCAGTAATATTTTTAGCAGATTTATACAAAGCTCAAGCATTTTTTCATCAAAACCGTCTGCAAAAAAATAGGCTATTTCTTTTGCAAAAATCATTGATAGAATCATGAGCAACACCATGAACATTCCGACAACACTTATAAAAACATCAGAAAATTCATATGCTTTATCTCTTCCTTTTTCTTTTAAGGCTCTGTTAAATATTGGTATAAAGCTCGAAGTAATAGCAGACGCAAATATAGCGTCAAACAAAACTCTCGGTATCCTACTCGCAGTCAAAAATGCACTTACTTCAACTCCGCTACCATATTGTCTTGCAAGTATCATATCTCTTAAAAGCGCCAATACTTTACCTGCAAGTGTTATTATCATAATATAGCTTACTGTTTTCACAGCTTTATTTTTTTCAGACAATTCTTTCTCCTAATTAATTTAGAAATTTATATCTTTAATTTCTTTCCAATTATGCGGAAATCCCATCATATTATATATTTTAGTTATAGGTATGCTGTCAATATTTTCATCCAAATCATCAAATGCCATAATAAGTTCATTTATCATCTTCATCTTATCTTCTCTTGAAAGCAACATACATAGTGTTATACAAAGTGCAAATACATCTTTTTTTCCATTTTCAGAAGTATCATTTATTTCAAAATATGTATGATATTCATTATGAGCAATAGAGAACTTTGCAGCTTTTACATTATATAATCTTTCATCGTGTGCACATATATTTCTATACGCATTTAAAAGCTCCATATAAGTTTCTAATTCATGGACTTTTACCCTGAAATATTTTCTTGCAATATATTGTTTTTCTTCATCCTTCATAAGCTTGTAAAAATTTATTATTCCACCGAAAGTCAGTATATTCGCCAATATCCAAAAAGGGACATTGTTGTATTTTTCTATATTGTATGTTATATACTCGTTTTTTCCTATAGCTTTGCTGAGTGCATTGTGCAAAGAACCTATCAAAAAGAATATCTCTTTTGTATTTTTCTCATCTTCACACGCAAAATTGGAGTAACGCAAATAATTTTCAGAACCATAGATTTTTGAAAACTCATAGCTTATTGCAGATTTTAAATTTTGTTCCATTATAAGTATATATTTCAGAAATATTATTCTAATGGATCTGTCAAACATATACAAAAAATATATCTCTTCAAATGCAGAGCCTGTTATATATTTTGACTTATCTCCCGCTTTTCTGTCGAGCAAAAACGGTGTTCTATATCCATTTATTACAACATAATAATTGGAGCGTACGAGCGTCTCCACTGCTTTTTGTTCGTCTTTTATAGTCAAATTTTTACTTTTCAATATGTTAATCTGTTCACCAACATTTGAAAAAACTTTTTTCATATAAAAATCTCCATATATAAATTAAAACATATAAAAAAACTATAAATAAGCTAATTTGAAATCAATAATTAAATAAAACTATTATCTACTTAAAATCTATATATTTTTAATATGAGACTCAAATATATTTTGCTTTGGCACTTTTATAAATATCTGCAAAGCAGATATTTATAAAAATGTCCACAATTTTGCTCGTAAATCATTTTAAGTATAGTTTAATTTAAAAGTGTTTAAGCTCTTAGTTGCTTGGAGTTTGATAATTAGAATAGAATTTTTCCTCTACAGTGCTACCTTCTATAGCTCTGTAAAGAACATAGCTTAGCCCTCCGCCTGATGTCCATATCTTTATATTCTTCTTATCTTCTCTGTTACCGTATATATTAAATGTTATCTCATCATTTGCTGTTCTTTGATAAGTTATATATATATCATGTGGAAAATTGTTTCTAAATACAAAATCATTATAATCTGAAACCATAGCGTCTCTGCCTCTCGGCACATAATGCACCGGAAGTGTATGGCATCTTCTATGATCTATTTGCAAACCGCTTTCAAGTGTTGCATTGAAAAGTGTTGTAGATACTTGGCAAAGTCCTCCTCCTGTTCCTTCTACAAATTTATTATTTAAAATGACTTTAGCTGTTCTTAAATGAGGATATATCGGTGCTATTCTTGTATTATATTTGAATTGTTCATTGGGTGCCAATTTAGTGCCGTTTATTTCTTCTCCGGCCAACACAATATTGCTTGTTCTTCCTGTATCATATGCATTATACTTGGTAGTATAGCTTGAGAATAGTACAACTTCGTTTTTAAGTATATTGCTGTCTATTTGCTCATTGTTTATAAACGGTACTTTTAACGGAGTATAATCTGCAATTCTTACCCTATTCATAAGCTCGTTTTTAAATTTTGCTTTGTCTATCTTCTTTTCGCCCAGTTTTTTTGTAATAATCTTATATTTATTTGTATTTCCTATCTTTTGAGGATATAATATCTCTTTTAAATGCTTATTTGTAAAATAATCCTCTATCTGTGCTGTAAATACATCAAAACTCCACTCATCTACTTTGAGAGGAGGAAATTTTTGCTTATAATCGTATGTAAATGCTTTATTTGCTTGAAAATCATAAATTTTCCCTGTTTGTTCGTCATAAAGCCTAAATGTACCTATAAAATAATTGTTTACTGTCTCTAATTTAGGTTTATCTACTTGAGGCATATCCTCTTTTTTTTTCAGAGCTTTCTTGTTTTAGCTGTTTTTCCGTAGTATCATTTTTCTGATTAGATTCTATACCTTCTTGAATATTATTATTTTCATTAGAAAATTCAGTTTCCACTTTATCCGACTTTATATCTTCATAAACTGTATTTACAGGTGTATCAGTTTTTTCGGCATTGTTGTCTGCAAATGCTATACTATTACTGAAAATAGCGGAAACACTTGCCAAAACACACAAGGCTGTCTTTAATATATTCCTTTTCATAATACTCACTTTCTCACAAATTGTTAAATTTGCAGCCAATTAATTTCAAATTATAATATTAATAAAGCATTTTTATAAACTTTTTTCATATTTTTTAATTTGAACTTTTGATAAATATTATAATAAAATCAATCAACTGCTATTTTATATATAAGATTAATTACATTTATCTGTTTTTATAAAATATTATTGTAAATTTGACTATTTAACCACAATATTAAGTATCTTTTTAGGCACATATATCTCTTTTACTATTTGTTTTCCGTCTAATAATGATTTTATAATATCTGTTTCCTTTGCTTTTTTTATCGCTTCATCATTAGTGCAATTTACAGGTATTTTCACTGTTCCTTTAACTTTTCCGTTTATTTGCACCGGCATTTCTATCTCTTCTTCTAAAAGCATTTTTTCATCGCATACAGGCCATTTCGCCTTATTAAGCATTGAATTTTCTCCATTTATTACTTGCCATGCCTCCTCAGTGATATGAGGCGCTACAGGATTTGCAAGTATCAACAATGTATTGTAATCTTCCTTGCTTATACGTTTTGCATCATAGACTTCATTTAAAAATGCCATCATAGCAGCAATAGCTGTATTTGCCTTTAAATTTTCATAATCTTCAGATACTTTTTTTATTGTTCTGTTTAATGATTTTTGCAACTCTTTGCTTGAAGGCTCTTCGCTTACAAGCTCTTGCATATTCCATATTCTTTCTACAAATCTATAACTTCCTTTGATATTTTGTGATGACCAAGGAGCTTTTTTCTCAAAATCGCCTATAAACATCTCATATGTTCTGAACGTATCAGCTCCATATGTCTCTACTATCTCATCAGGATTTACTACATTGCCTCTTGATTTAGACATCTTTTGTCCATCTTCACCTAATATCATACCATGTGAAGTTCTTTTTGCATAAGGTTCTTTTGTGTTCACTACACCTATATCATATAGGAATTTATGCCAAAATCTTGAATACAACAAGTGCAAAGTAGTATGCTCCATACCTCCGTTGTACCAATCAACGTTCATCCAATAATCAAGTGCATCTCTTGATGCAAAGGCCTTGTCATTATTAGGATCTGTATATCTTAAAAAATACCATGATGAACCTGCCCACTGAGGCATAGTGTCTGTTTCTCTTGTGGATTTTGCTCCACATTTAGGGCAAGTTGTTTCTACCCAATCTGTAAGTTTAGAAAGCGGAGATTCTCCGTTATCTGTAGGTTCATAACTGTCCACTTCCGGTAATTTTAGTGGTAATTCACTCTCATCCATAGGAACATAACCACAGTGTTCACAATGTATTATAGGTATCGGCTCTCCCCAATATCTTTGTCTTGAAAATACCCAGTCTCTAAGTTTGAAGTTTACTTTTTTGTGACCAAGTCCTTCTTTTTCAAGATATTCTCCTATTTTTTCAATACCTTCTTTTACTGTAAGACCTGAATAAACTCCTGAGTTTACAAGCTTTGAATTATCGCTCTTATCTATATGCGGTTTTTCATTCACATCTTCTCCGCCTGATATTACCTCTACTATAGGAAGATTAAATTTTTTTGCAAAATCATGGTCTCTTTCATCATGTGCCGGCACACCCATAACTGCACCTGTACCATAACTCATAAGCACATAATCCGAAACGAAAACAGGTATTTCTTCTTTTGTAAGTGGGTTTATAGCTGATAGACCTTCTATTTTTACTCCTGTCTTTTCTTTTACCATTTCAGTTCTTTCAAAATCTGATTTTTTTGCGGACTCATCTCTATAATTTTTTATATCGGCAAAATTTTTTATTCTGTCCTTAAACTCATCTAATATAGGGTGTTCAGGGGATAGCACCATATAAGTAGCACCGAATATAGTATCACATCTCGTAGTAAATACTGTAAGCTTTGTGTCTGCAAATTCAAAATCCACTTCCATTCCATATGAGCGACCTATCCAATTTATTTGTTGTGTCTTCACTCTTTCTATAAAATCAACTTCATCCAAATCATTGATAAGTCTGTCGGCATATTCGGTGATTTTTAACATCCATTGACTTTTTTCTTTTCTTACTACCTCGCTACCGCATCTTTCACATTTTCCGCCTACCACTTCTTCATTTGCAAGTCCAACTTTACAAGATGTACACCAATTTATAGGCATCTTTTTCTTATATGCCAAACCTTTTTCAAATAGTTTCAAAAATATCCATTGCGTCCATTTATAATAATCAGGATCTGTAGTATTTATCTCTCTTGACCAATCAAATGACAACCCCAAAGATTTCAATTGTCTTTTAAAATTTGCAATATTGTCCTCTGTAACTTTTTTCGGATGAACTTTATTCTTTATAGCAAAATTTTCCGTTGGAAGTCCGAATGCGTCCCAGCCTATAGGATAAAGCACATTATAGCCTTCCAATCTTTTTTTTCTGGCAACTATATCAAGTGCAGTATATGAACGTGGATGTCCAACATGAAGTCCCTGTCCTGACGGATACGGAAACTCTACTAACGGATAAAATTTAGGTTTTTCACTATCTTTTTCTGCATAAAAACTTCCCTCTTTATCCCAAATTTCTTGCCATTTCTTCTCTATCTTTTTAAAATTGTATTTATCCATTATTCCCTCCAAAAAAAATTATAGCTTATAATATTTATATACAATTTAAGTTAAAAATTATTGCATAAATTATAAAAGCAATATGCCCGCAATAAATTAAAATTCGCTATAAATCCATTTTATCATTTTATGTATTTGATAAAGATATTTTAAAAAACATATTTACATAAATTATTTCTAAAATATCTTTTCTATTATATAACAAAAATCTTTAAATTTCAAAAAAAATTATTTTTTATAGACACTGTTTCTATATTATTCACTATTTTTTAATTTGTCTTTCTATTTTTACAGTTTTTCCTATACCGTTTACAGCTTTATCATATTTTACTTTAAATTCAAGCGACACATTATTCCCGTCACTGTCTATCTCTTTTAATGTCAATGTCTCATCTTCTGAAAGCTCCGTATCATTATCTATCAAAAAATATGCCAAATTAAGCAATCTGTTCCTAAGTGTTTCAGGATCTTCATATGAATTTAATATTTCCATCTCATCTTTTAAAAATGCCTTCATCCCTATAGTATATGCGCTTAAACTGTCTCCTTCATTCTTGATAAAACCTATATAAATCCAGTTTTCTATAGGTAAAAAATCTTGCTTTATAAATCTCGCTTCATCTATGAAAGCATCAGCTTCTATAACATTATACGGAGTGTAAATTGCTATCATATTATATTCTTGCAAGCAGGCCGCGGCAATCTTCGTGAATAAAATTGCAGATTTCACTCTGTTTTCTCCGCCTACAACTCCTATTGCCAAATAGCTTTTATGCGACTTGCATCTTTGTACTCCGTCTTCAAACATATAATTAAAGCTCGCTTTTAAAGTTATCTCTTCATCAGGTATCTTGGAATCTATAAAATTTATAAAACAATTCATATCTTCTATTGCAAATGCTACCGAATTTTCACTTTCTTCATATTCTTCCATATCCGCATTTACTTTTATTCCCCAGCTTTGTCTTAAATTTAAAAGTATATGGTTAAGTTCAAACTCTTTTATATTCATAAGACAAAGCCCTGTAAATACATTGTCTTTGTTAAAATTATCCTTTAAATCCATAATTTCTCCTGTTTTCATATTCTTTTCCTCTTAAATGTTTTCTTCATCTTCATAACTTATAATATCCATATATCTGTCTATTATATTTTTAGTAGGTTCAGCACCGTTTTTTTCTTTATAAAACTCTGTGAATTTTTCCATTTCGCTTTTTTCAAGCATATTTTCAGAAGTACTTATTATATTTTCTATGCTCATTATAGGACGTATCTCTATTATATCTTTTTTGTTTGATTTTATCTGTCTTATTTCTTCATTGCTTATTATTCTGTCAGTTTTTATATTGATGTATACAAACGAGCTTTCATCTGATTTTTCTTCACTCATTTTGATGGCGTCTTCTATACTTTCTGCATTCCATATTTCTATTTTTTTGTATATAGGAACATTTATTTCCGTTAAATCTATACTCTTATCCTCTTGTATATCCACTTGCAATATTACTTTTTTTGCAGTTTTTACTTCCGTCTTGTTGTAATGTATTGGCGAACCGCAGTAATATGCTCTCTTATCAACTCCCGATATACACTGTTTTTTATGTATATGCCCTAAAGCTATATAGTCTGCCGATTTTGGAAATGCTGATGCATCTACAGCATATGCTCCACCTATTGAATAGCCTATCTCATCTTCACTAAGTCTTGCTCTTGTGGTAAAAAGATGCGCTATTATTATATTATACTCGTCTGTATTGAAAAACTTTTCTTTTTTACCAACTAAGGCTTCAAATTTTGTCTGAAACGATCTTGCATTTTCTTCTTCACTGTCAAACAAGTCCTGTACATTTTCATTAAGCCTCGCTTCACTTATATATGGAAGTGCCATTATATTAGCGATTTTTCCGTTCACTTTTACCTTTATAACTCCATCATTACAAGACAACACCTCTGAACTTTTATACATACCTATATCTATTTTATCATCATTATTTTCGTATATTATGATTCCATGTGTCCTTGCAAGAAGTTTTGCGCTTGCAAGTCTTTTTGGACTGTCATGATTTCCAGGTATTATCACTATAAGCGAGGAAGTATTAGATGAAATATTGGTTAAAACATCATAAAACATTTTTTCTGCAATAGCTGAAGGATTAGATGTGTCAAATATATCTCCTGCAATTATTATTATATCCGGCTGAATTTCTCTTGATTTTTCTACAAAAAACTCAAGAAACTTCTCCTGCTCTTCTATTCTTGAATATCCATCCAACGTCTTGCCCAAATGCCAATCACTGCTATGAAGTATCCTCATATTCACCTCTTTTATTTTTGCAAATTAAATAAAAAACCACTCAATATTTATATTTTATCATAAATATGAGCAGTTTTATATATTTATATATTTAAAATCTGTCTATATATCTTTATTCATTACCATAAAAAAACAAATTTTATCTTTTATATTTCATATGATATTGTAAAAAAACAATTCCTTGGTATATATATTCGATTATTTAATTGAATTAATCTATTTCTTCTTATTTTTATTTTAATAATCTATTCATATATATAATATTTTTTTGTATTTTCTCTAAATTCATCTGCATTTTTTCTATAGAGCTGTTCTATTTCATATGCTGATTTTTTTGCAAGTATTGCATTGCCAAAAGCTTTATTCCCGCTTATCTTATAAAACATAGTAGCTCTTCCTTTACTGTCATAAAAACTCACATTCAACGCTTTTTGTAAATTGGCTGTTGCCATTATATAATATCCTGTCTTTGCCGGATTAAATGTATGATAGTTTGTAATTTTAAGCTTTACTCCTCCGCTTTGACCTTTATTAAGCGCTATGAACTCCACTCCTTGCAAACCGTAAGAATTTAATTTATCTGCAAGCACAGATGAATTTATATTTTTACCACCTGACCAAGTAAAATTATCCCCCATGCCTATGCCCATATTTTCAGATTGACCGGTCGCCATATAACAAAATGCAGATTCTATATTAGGTATATACGGCGATGTCTGTTTGAAATTAAGTCCTGTATCTTGCCATATCATATCACGTCTGTAATTTCTCATTGCTACAACCTTTAAATCTGCACCTATATTCCTGTTGAAATATCTCGCTAATTCTCCTGCTGTCATACCATGTGCCATAGGCATATTGTCTATTCCTACAAATGATTTCGCTTCATCTTGAAGCAAAAAACCTTCCACATATTTACAAGAAATAGGATTAGGTCTGTCCAATACCACAAACGTCTTGCCGTATTTTTTGCAGGCCTCCATACATTTATACATAGTTGAAATATATGTATATGTCCTTGAACCTATGTCCTGTAAATCGAATAAAAGCACATCAATATTGGATAGCATCTGCTCATTCGGTTCTCTTGTATCTCCATAAAGCGAATAAATCGGCAATTTTGTATCTTTGTCAGTATATGACGATACATAATCTCCTGCCTTTACAGTTCCGTCTATTCCATGCTCAGGTGCATATAGAGATGTAAGTTTTGCATTTTTATATGAATACAATACATTTTTCGTATTTTCTCCTTTTGAGTTTACTCCTGTTTGATTTGTAACAAGCCCTACCTTTTTACCGTCTATCAAATGCTTATATTCATCTGTAAACAGCATTTCATCGCCCAAAATAACTTTGCTGTTTGTAATTACATCACTTTTACCATTTGAAGAGCTGTTTTTACTTAAATTCATATTTGTCTTGTCATTAAGCATATACATATCCAAAAACTCATCAATTATCTTAAAATTATCAGCATATGAATTAATGCACATAGTTAGACAAAAAAATATAATACTTAAAAAAATTGTTATTTTCTTCATAAAATCACCTTTTATTTATTTTTCATTTTTACAAGTTCTATCGCTTCTTTTCCTGTAACGTGTTCTATATCTATTCTAACCATACAAAGAGCCTTTTTTTCTCTTTCTATTGCTTTGTTTCTGTTTTCTTCACTGTCTTCAGGATAGTATTTTATAGACAGCTTTTCGATTGACTCCATAATCTCTTTTTCATCTTCAATTACATATGCCTTTCCAAAAGCTATAACACTTCTAAAATAAGTTGTATATTCCTCTTTTACAATATCATCTTTATCTATTACGCAAAATGAAACTTTTGCATTTTTCTTTATAGCATCAAGTTTATGTCCTGATTTCGCACCGTGAAAATATATTTTTGAATCATAGTACACATAGCTTACAGGAACTGCATACGGATAATCATCATCTCCAATAACTGCAAGCACTCCTGATGTAGATTTTTCTAAAATCTCCATAACATCCTCGTTTGATAAAAGCTGTTTTTTTCTTCTCATTTCTCTAAACATAATAAATCTCCTTATAAAATAATTTTAAAATGGTTTAATTATCACATAGCTAATTGTTTTTTAAAATAACTTATACTAAACACCATTTATAATGCTATGCGCAAAACTTTTTATATGTGTTGGATTTTTACTTTCGTTAAATTACTATTTTTTAGTATTAAAAATCATCTGAATGGAAAATTTTTATGCGAAAACCTGTTTATGCAAAATCATTTTTCATATTTTAAACTAAATTAACTATACGTATTTATATTGATTCCCAATTTTATATATGTCATTATATAACATTTTAATATTATATTCAAATTACAAATAAATATCCATTTTTTACTCATATTATAAAGTTACAATACTGATATTTTAAACAAGTATATAAATATTGCAATAAATACTGTTAAGCGGAAATTAAATAATATATTTTTAATATTTTAAAATTAATCTCCGAATTTGTAGATAATTTATCCTGGATTTATAATAATTACACAAAATATATCTTGTGTTATATTTTAAATAAGTAATATATCTTTATTGTTTTTTGTATAATTTTTGTTAAAAATATTAAAAAAATAATTGACTTATAATATATTTCTGCTATATAATTTTCTTGTGAAAATAATTATTGATATTATAAGATAAAAAATTATATTTATAAATTTGAATTTACTTATATTAAAGAGAACATTAATTTTAATTTAGCACTTGGATGACGTGTCAGACTAACGAAAGTTGAAGGTACCTACTTATTTAAGTCTAACGAAGTTAGGAAAGCTGAGAAATTAAAACTATATATCTCTATCATTTTATAATATAATTTAATTAATATCATCTGTTATTAGAGGTGTATATTATATAGTTTTATGATAAATTTATAAAATATTTCAATAAATTATTTTTGCAAAAAATTATACTGATTTAAATTTAAAATAGCCAATTAAATTTGACTTTACATATATTATATCAAAAATAAGCTGTTCTGATTTAAAATCGGTATTACATATACATAGATAAAGGTCGACACTATATATATCTCAATAGGCTTTATAAATTTTGCATAATTACATACATGTATAATAATGTTTATGATATGCAAACGTTAAGAATACTTTAAATTTATAATCCCCCTGTACATATATGACTTTCCGATTTTATTGAATATTGACAACAATTATAAATTTATCCATAAAAAGTAATAATTCAATGTAATTTATCACAATTTTAATCTTAGACAGATATAAGCATAAATGTCTTCTTTATTATGTATATTATTCATTTTATAATATTATAAGGAGGTTCGGTTCATTATGGAAATAAAACAAAAATTAAAAAGCTGCCTGTCAATGCTTATTGCATTTACCGTCGGTTTCAGTTGCATTTCACCGACTGCTTTTGCTGATGAAAACAATCTTGGTGCAAAAAGAAAACAAGTCATTGGAGTTGCTGACAGAATTTTGGAAAGAGATGATTTGGCTACAAGATTCAGAGGAACAACATATACGGATAACGAAAATTATGATAATTTTTCTGATACTCTTTGGTATAATACTTGGGAAAATGCACAAAAATGGAAATTTAAAGCAAACGGTCTTTCAGAAAATGAGTGTGACAATGCCATTGGAGAGATGTTGTATAACGAAGCTGTCTATGGTTTCCCTATGAGTCATTTTTTGAAAAAAGACGGTCTTTACAAAGGACCGTATAAGATAGTAAAAGTTAAGAAAATAGCCGGCAAAAAGTATTATCAGGAAATATATAAAAAAGAAAAAGATTCTGATAACAACGATATAGAATTAAATGATATTAAAGCTCTTTTCGACGAAAATGTAAGAATAATAAAAGAAGGCAACAGTTATGATATTCAAATGAATGTCAAAACTGATAAGGTGCAAAGTCTTTCTGCTGCATATATAAATAGAATCGCAGGTAAGGAGGTATATCGTGAATATATAAAAGATCCTGTTAATAACGAAAAAGATGGCGGTTTTTTATTAGGTGGTATCCCGGGAGAATTAACAGGAGAAAATATAGTTGTCTTTGATATGACATATGTAGATGCTTCCGGCTCAAAAAGAACATTGGAGCCGTTCGGCATTGAAATCGACTACGCCGCTTTGCAAAGAAAAAATGATTGGGAATTGCCTAATTATAAAAAAAATTTACTTGATAAAGCTCAAGAGTTTCAGATGAATACTTCTGCTATTATGAGCAGCGAAGATGCGAAATATGTGGATAAACATAAGAAAAAAATTATAGATAAAGCATTATCTGAAATAGACGAGTTTATAAAATCAGATGATATATCATATGACAGATTTTATGAAATAGCAAATCCTATAATAGATATGGAGTACGGCTTTAAAATGATTCCCGGCATAAAAAATATGATAGACATTCATAAATCAAGTATAGGTACTCTTTACACAAATAAAACATATTCTCAAAAAAGCTTAGATGAGTTTGAAAAATATCTTGATGATTTAGAGAAAGATTTAACTTTTAAAACATTAAAAGATTTGGTATTGGACAGTTATAAAGTCAATAATGCTTCTATGATAATGCTTAGATACAACACAAGCAAATTGGAAGAATTGATAAAGCAGGCAGGTGCTAAAAAACAGTCTGATTACACTGTTGAAAGTTATCTCAAAATGCTACAAGTCAAAGCAGAGGCTGAAAAATGGGTAGAACTTTGCAAAGTTTATAAAGATCCGTCAAATGAAACTTCAACTTTAGAAAAGAAACTTGAAAAAGCATTAAAAGACCTGGTTCCTACAAAGCCGGAAGTTGAAAAAGTTAAATTGACACTTATAGGAGAAAATATAACTTCAACTCCTCAAGCAGGTGATATTGAAAAAGGAACCGAAATAGTTATTACATTAACACCTGATACAAATAAAGTTGTAAAAGTTTTTACTGTTAATGATGTCGATAAAAAATCAAAATTACAGGATAATAAATACAAATTCAATATACAAGAAAATACAACTGTAAAAGTTGAATATGAAAATAAACCGCAAATTGAAGAAAAAGTTTATACTGTAGATGTTAAATTCTTGAATGCAGACGGTATCGGAAGTCTTTCTATGGCAAATCAATGCTTGGACAGCAGAGCAAAACTTGTAATGGGCAAAGAAAACAAGTTAATGTTGAAGCTTATGCCGATGTATAAAGAAAACTCGCCTACAGGTATCATTGATAAAATCTATTATTATGATATTGATCATACTAAGGTCGAATTAAAAACTTTAGAAACTAAAAAAATAAAAATTTCATATCAAGAGTATGAACAAGAATATGTGTATCCGACTAAGGTGGAAATGCCGGTAGATGGAGAATCAAATAAAATATCAATGCACATGACTGTAAAATCACCTATGTTAGGTAATGATCCTCATCCAAACGATGCAATACTTACAATAGACTATGAAAATAAAACCGACGGATACGAGGAAGAACAAGATAATGATAAGAAAAAGGAACTTTCAGATGCCGTCTATTATCTTCAAGAAGGGCTGAAGACTTATTCTTACCTAATTCCTCCTAAAATGCAAAAAGAAACAAGAAATCTGATTGCAGAAGGAAAAAAAGTATTGAATAATTATAGTGCAACGCCTGAACAAATAGATGAGATGCTTGCAAAAATCACTAAACAACGTGAAAAAATAAATAAACTAATCTCAGTTCACAGACTTTATGAAGATGCAAAAGCAACTTATAAAGATGATGTAGAATCAGGTAAATACTCCAAAGAGAGTATGGAAGCAATGAAAAAAGTATTGGACAGAGCGGCAGAATTAATCTCAAAGCAAGACATAACTGACGAAGATATAGATGAATTATTGTCAATGGATTTGGCAAATATATATAAGTTGGAAAGGTACAATACTTCAAAATTACAAGAAGAAATAAAAAAATCAAAAGAAGTTTTAAATAACGGCAAAACTTACACAAAAGAAACAAAAGAAGCACTTGAGATTGTAATTGAAAAAGCTGAAAAATATGTAAATGACGCCAAAGAAACAAGATGGATAGCAGACGAAAGAGAAAGTCTGATTAAAGAACTTCAAGAAAAAGTCGGCGAATTGAAAGTAACTCAAGCTCCTGAAGTTGATAAAACTCCGCTTGTAAACAAAATAGCAGAAGCTGAAGCTATAGCACAAGGCAAAAAAACCGATGTGGCTTATCAGGAATTGCAAAATGCTATACAAACAGCTAAACAAAAATTAAATACTATAAATACTGTAGAAGCATTGAAAAATGCTGTAAACGAACTGCAAGCTGCTATTGATAAATTCAATTCTTCTGCTGATATACCTCAAGAACTTGATAAAACTCCTCTTGTAAATAAAATAGCAGAGGCTGAATCTATAACTCAAGGCAAGAAAACTTCAGCCGCTTATCAGGAATTGCAAAATGCTATACAAACAGCCAAACAAAAATTAAATACTATAAATACTGTAGAAGCATTGAAAAATGCTGTAAACGAACTGCAAGCTGCTATTGATAAATTCAATTCTTCTGCTGATATACCTCAAGAACTTGATAAAACTCCGCTTGTAAACAAAATAGCAGAAGCCGAAGCTATAGCACAAGGCAAAAAAACTGATGTGGCTTATCAGGAATTGCAAAACGCTATACAAACAGCTAAACAAAAATTAAATACTATAAATACTGTAGAAGATTTACAAGCCGCCGTGAATGAACTTGATAATGCAATCAATACATTCAAATTATCTGCCGATGCACCAGAAACACCTTTACAAAAATTATATAGAGAGTTTTCTGAAGAAATAGAAGCTGCAAAGTCTCTAACAGATGAAGGCGATAAATTTCCACAAGCATATAATGTTTTACAATCAGCAATAGAAAAAGCTGAAACGGAATTAAATGAAAACAAAGATAATATCCATGCTTTAAAATTGTCCTTCAACAATTTCAAAATATCTGTTGTTGAATATAAAGACAGCAACTATACAGCCCTTGAAGAAATCGAAAATATATTAAAACAAAAAGATCCTGATGAATATATAATGGCACAGGGAGTCATTTCCGCCACTATCTATAAGTTAAATGATCAAGAACCATCTATGGCTGATAAATCATTAGTCAAACCTGTAAGAATACTTTTAACAAACAAAGGATATAGACTTGTTCTTGCATTTAGAAGTGCAAATATGGGCTTTTTAAAAGGCTTTTTAGGCGAATTATATGCAGATAAAAATCAAGGATTCAATATATTGGAACCTATAAGCACATACAACGTTATAGACGTTTATAATGATCCTGAGACAGGTAAAGATATTAAAATGAAAGGCAACAAGTATCCTAAAGAAACCATAGTGTCTATTGATAAAAATACAAACTTATTGCCTGTAAAAGTATATATTCCTGCTTTAGAAAATATGTCTCCTGGAGATGGTACAAAAAAAGCAAATATTCAATTTGACTGGAATACACTTGAAATAAATAAAGTTTTTACAACTTCTCTTAAAAACAAAATAGCAGAGGCTGAATCTATAACTCAAGGCAAGAAAACTTCAGCCGCTTATCAAGAATTACAAAACGCAGTACAAACAGCTAAACAAAAATTGAATACTGTAAATACGATAGATGATTTACAAAATGCTGTAAACGAACTACAAGCTGCTATTGATAAATTCAATTCTTCTGCTGATATACCTCAAGAACTTGATAAAACTCCGCTTGTAAACAAAATAGCAGAAGCCGAAGCTATAGCACAAGGCAAAAAAACCGATGCAGCTTATCAGGAATTACAAAACGCAGTACAAACAGCTAAACAAAAATTGAATACTGTAAATACGATAGATGATTTACAAAATGCTGTAAACGAACTACAAGCTGCTATTGATAAATTCAATTCTTCCGCTGATGTTCTTCAAGAAAAAGTCTATACAGTGAATGCGAAATTGATTCAAATCGACACTACAACACCTATGACATTAGGAACTTCAATGAATAAAATCATTAAATTATCAGAAAAAAATAATACGGTTAAATACGAAATACAATTCAAGCCATTTACAGAAAATGGAAAAACATTGAATATAGTAGAATTATACTCAATAGAAAATGGAGAATCCAAAAAAGCGAAAATTATTGAAAATTCAGCTGACGAATATAATAAAACATTCATATTTACAAGGCAAACTCTACAAGAACCTGATATAATGTTGGATATTTTAACAGATTTAAATATTGATAAAAAAGAAAATATGCAAAAATTCTCTTTAGTTTTTGATTGGACAACAAAAAAAGATTTTAAAAAAGAACCTGAAAAACCTGTCGAAGAAAAAGTAAATTTGACACTTACAGGTGAAAATATATCATCTAATCCTGCAGCCGGTCAAATAGCAAAAGGT
This sequence comes from Peptoanaerobacter stomatis, assembly GCF_000238115.1. Lineage (GTDB taxonomy): Bacteria > Bacillota > Clostridia > Peptostreptococcales > Filifactoraceae > Peptoanaerobacter > Peptoanaerobacter stomatis. Next base: position 103,468 of record NZ_JH414546.1, read on the forward strand.
ACAAATGTTACAGTTACAGTTGTTCCTGCATCAAATAAAGAAGTTCAATCATTTACGGTAAACGGAGCAGATAAAAAATCAGATTTAATCAACAATCAATATACATTCAACATAGACCGTGATACACAAATAAATGTAGAATATAAAGATATAACATCACCAGGCAATAACAATAGCGGAAGTGGCGGTGGAGGCGGTTCATCTTCATCATCTGAAAACTCAGGTTCTACAGAAAGAGGCTCTTCAAATAATACAGTGAAAGAGACGAAACAAAATGAAACTGTAACCATAACAGAAGAAGAAGTTGCAAAATCAGCTCCGAGCGTAAAAAATATAAAGTTCAAAGACGTAAAAGATAATCATTGGGCAATAGATGCGATAAAATTCTTAGCTCAAAAAGGTATTATGGTCGGAACAGGTAACGGAAATTTTGAACCGAACGGCAAATTATCAAAAGTAATGTTGATTTCAATATTGGCACGTATCTCAGGTGATGAAATTGAAAATGCCGAAAAAACTAACTTTACTGACATACCACAAAATGCTTGGTATAAAAATGATGTTGCTTGGGCAGTAAAAATCGGAATAATTTCCGTTTCAGGCAACAAATTTAATCCTAATGCAAGTTTAACTCGTAGTGAAACTACTGTTATAATTGGTAAGTATTTAGGAAACAAAAACATAAAACTTGAAGAAACCAACAAACAAATAAACTTTAAAGACAGTAAAGATATACCTGCATCTTCAATGCAATATGTAGAAAAATTAGCTAAATACGGTATAATAAAAGGTGATGCGTCAGGAAAATTCAATCCCGAATCATCACTTACAAGAGCTGAAACAGCAAGCATAATAACAAGATTAATAAAAGCTGTAGGAAAATAATGAATTGTTTTTCACAAGATAAAATCAAACAGCTTTGCAAATATATTTTCTTAACTTCGTTTATATAATGAAGATATATTTAAAATATTTAATCAATTATAATATATCTACTATGTAATATTGATAATTACACATAAAAAGAACATCTGAATTTTAGGTGTTCTTTTTATGTTCACAATGAATTTATTTCGATATTTATTCACAAATTAATACTGTTTTGCTATTTTATTCACTATGTAAAATTTATATATTGGGATACCATATTATTTTAAATATATGTTATAATAGTATCATCTCAAGCAAATTTAATATTATATATTATTTTAGATCAGGAGTGAATTTATTTATGAAAAGACAAGTAAAAAACAATGTGTATTGGATTGGAAAAATAGACTGGGAGTTGGAAGAATTTCATGGCTCCGACTATTCTATAAACAACGGTTCAAGTCAAAACTCATATCTTATATTGGAAGATAAAAAAGTGTTAATAGATACTGTTTGGAGACCTCATTCACATGAATTTGTTGAGAATTTAGAAAAAGAAATAGATCTCAATGAAATAGACTTCATCATTATGAATCACGGAGAAGTTGATCACTCCGGTTCATTGCCCTATCTTATGAGCAAAATTCCGAACACGCCTATTTACTGCACAGCAAACGCCGTAAAATCAATAGTAGGTCAATATCATCATCCTGAATGGAATTTTAACGTTGTAAAAACAGGAGACAGTATACCTGTTTCAAAAGATAAATCTCTTGTATTTGTAGAGATGAAAATGTTACATTGGCCGGATAGTATGGCTACTTATTTGACAGGTGACAATATTTTATTTTCCATGGACGCTTTCGGACAACACTTTTCAGTAGCAGAATTATTCAATGACAAAGCTGATCAATGTTTACTTATGGAAGAAGCATTAAAATATTATGCCAATATATTATCGCCATTCTCTCCACTTGTTAAGAGAAAATTAGAAGAAATAGATAAAATGAATTTAAACATTGATATGATTGCACCAAGTCATGGTGCCATATGGAGAGATAATCCACTTCAAATAGTTGAAAAATATGCTCTATGGTGTGATAATTACAAAGAGGATCAAATAACGGTAGTATATGATACTATGTGGGAAGGTACTATGAAACTTGCTCATGCCTTAGCTGATGAGTTAAAGGCCCAAAGTCCTCAAACAGTCGTAAAAGTATATAATATATCTAAAACCGACAAAAATGACGTAATGACAGAAGTATTCAAGTCAAAAGCAATAGCTTTAGGCTCACCTACTGTAAGTAAAAGCATATTGTCATCAGTAGGAGGTTGGTTGCATTTCTTACAGGAGCTCTCATTTAAGGGAAAAAAAGCCGCCGTATTCGGATGTTACGGATGGTCCGGTGAAGGAAATAAAGTGCTTAGAGAAGGGCTGAAAAAAGCGGGTTTTGAAGTTATAGAGCAAGAGGAGCGTTGCAGTTGGAACCCTACAGAAGAAAATTTCGCTCATCTGAAAGATATAGCAAACGAACTTTTAAAATAGATTAAAAATATAGCGGTGTAATGCTGAACACAAATATCAATCAGCATTGCACTGCTTTTATTTACTGTATCGCTATTTTGTTAATGCTATTACACCTAATTAAATAAGCATATAATAAAAATACTAAATTAAATGTATTTGATTTATAGAAACTCAAACGCATTTTTTATATTCTAATATTACATAGCTTTTTAAACAAGTTTCAGTATAATATTTTTTAAATATTTAAAATAAATACTCTCACTATCCAAATAATGCACAAATGTAAAGGATAGAATATATAAAATATCCATTTTGAAAATTTATCGCTACTACCATGCTTACCGTTGTAAAACAACAACATCATAAAAGGTAAAAGATACCCAATCCAATAATAATCATTATAAAATTTGAAATTGCCATCGTATACCAAATTCCAAAACGGACCTGCAAAAAAGTCCAACAAGCCCAAATTCAAAACTATTACTAAAAAATATCCTGCAAGCTGATTTTTTAGATTACCATAGTAAAAATCAAATACAAGCATTATTATTATACAAAGCTCACCATAATCAGCAGGTATACTTATTATCATAAGCAAGTATATGATTATCGCTTTTAAAAAGACATTTTTTACTGTTCTTCTAGTATGAACCGCCAAAACTCCAAGCAATATATTAAAAATTATGTTCAGTCGCAATATGTTGAACGTATCTCTCCACGCGTACATAAATGGTATGTAACTTATAATTGCGAATATAAAAAGTCTAAAAATGTATTTCTTCAAACTTTTTGTGTGATGATATCCCTCCACCGCACAAAAAAACATAATCGGACCTGTAATTCTTCCTATTATATCAAATACCAAATATACTGTCATATCCTCAGGTATAAATGCAATATCTATATGATCTATAAGCATAGCTGTAATTGCGATATATTTTAAAGCATTTACAGAAAGCCCCTCTTTAAAAATTTTTTTAACTTCGCCGACTCCCATATTCAAAACTCCTCTATCCATACTATGATTATATTATAAATTCTAAAACATCAGTTCTCTTATACTAAAATCTTATATAATAATGAAAAATCTAACAATTAATTTTTCTGGTAGACTATATATATTAATTTTATATAATTATACAAGTTATCCATAATTTTATTAGAAAATAGTATTAATTAAAATAAAATATATATTTTCCACTTATTTCAGTATAATAATTATACACTATAACATTATAATTGAAAAATACACATCTTTAATGTATAATCATTATATCACACAGACATATGATTTATTTAAAATATTTTTTAAATTTTAGCTGAGTAAAAGAGGTATAAAATGAAAAATAAATTATATTACATCTTGATTGTAATTTTAATTATATACAATGTATTTCTCATAAATAAGCACTCTTCATTAAAAAAAGAACGGATACAAATTCAAAAAACATCTACAAACGAAAAGAAAGAATCAGATATTAATGATTATACCGACAATCCATATGAGCTTGCTGACAGCAAATATCTTGATAATATAAAAAATATTCATATTTCATCAGATACTATGAGTATAAAATTCAGCATAGACGCATACAATGTTGAAGATATAGTGCGTGATACCGATAAATGCCTGAATAAAACTGCTCAAAGTGTAAGTATACAAGAAGATAAATACATAATATTGGAATACAGATAAGGGTTTGATATGAAGATAAAAATGCAATCTATAAAAAATTCTGAGCTGTTCATAATGTTTATATTACTCGCAAACTTACTTATAATAACAATACCTTATAGTATAAAAAACATAAAAATTAGACAGCAGATAAACAATGTGCAAATTTTAGAAACAAAAAACAACGAAAGTATAGACTTCTATAAAATTTACAAAGATTTTAACGATATTTTAAATAAATTAGACTTAAATATCACTTACAAAAATTCGACTATATCTCAAAATTCAATGACTATAAATATAAAATTTCACTCAAATATAACTATACTCACCAATTTATTAGCTTACATACATAAAAATATACCTAATATGTCCATAATCTCTGCTAATATAGAAAATGATACTAAAGGAGAAAGCGAAATAACATTTTATATAGAAAATCAACATTAAAAAACAATGCTATTATCTAATTAAAATGTTTAATATATTTTAATTTAAATAGTAGTTTATACTTAATACGATAATAAATTTGAAAATATATCAAAAATATGGTATATTAATTTGCCGGATACTTTACTTAAATTATGAGGTGAAATTTGAATATAGAAATAGATAATATAAAAACAAATTACATAGATTCCGGAAGCGGAGACACTATTGTGCTGTTACACGGCTGGGGTTCCAATATAAACTTGTTAAACACCCTAACAACATCACTTAATGCAAACTATCGTGTAATCGCATTAGATCTTCCGGGATTCGGTCAAAGCAGTGAGCCAAATTATGCTATGAACGTAGATGATTACACAAATTTTGTCATAAACTTTATAAATAAATTAGGCATTAAAAAAACACATATATTAGGACATTCTTTTGGCGGACGAATAATAATTAAAATGATGAATAAACAAAATCTGCCTTTTGAAATAGACAAGATAATACTTGTAGACTCTGCCGGAATAAAACCGAAAAAAAGTCTTAAAGTAGAATTTAAAATAAAAATTTTTAAGCTTTCAAGAAAATTATTTGAAGGCACTATACTTGGTAAAATGTATCCCAACTTCATAGAAAATATGCGAAATAAAAGCGGATCCGCAGACTATAACTCTGCAACACCTATAATGCGTCAAATATTGGTAAATGTAGTAAACGAAGATCTTACACCGTTACTTTCTAATATAAAAAATGAAACTCTGCTCATATGGGGAGATAAAGATGATGCAACACCTATACAAGACGCATATACTATGAACAAACTCATAAAAAACAGCGGACTTATAACTGTAAAAAACGCCGGACATTACAGTTATTTGGAACAGAAAGATTATGTAAATTCTGCTATATCAGCTTTCTTATCATAAATTTTTAATAAATTTATAATATTACATCAAATTTGTAAAAAAACGGAGAACATATGATATATATTTTCATAATATCAAATATATCAGCATTTATTTCACTTCTGATATATCACACACATATTTTTCAACTTAATTCGTACAACGAAATAGAAGAAAATAACTGGCTTAGAGAAAATTATTATCCGATACTCGGTAGAAATCTCGGACTTATAATTTCAGCCTTATTCATCTTCATATTCAGTTTTAAATTCCAAGTGGCAGGTTTAATAATAGCTACTATACTTAACATACTGACAGCAATTTTAAACAGAGAAAAAAATTCTAAAATACCTCTTAAATATACAAATAGAGTAAAAAGAATGCTCTTTACAGTTTGCATTATGTATATAATAATGCTCTTATTTTTAATAATAGGCCATAATTTTTTATATTTTGCAGTTTTAGAAGTTATATGTATGATAACACCATATATGCTACTACTGTCAAATACAATAAATAAGCCTATCGAAAAACACATAAATGACGGTTTTATAAACGATGCTAAACGCAAAATCAACTCAATGAATAATTTAACCGTAATAGGTGTAACAGGTAGCTACGGTAAAACAAGCGTAAAACATATATTAGGAAAATTACTTAGCAAAGACTACAACGTACTCATAACACCAGGCAATTACAACACAACTCTTGGTGTGGTAATTACAATAAGAGAACATCTAAGTCCTATACATGACATATTTGTATGTGAAATGGGGGCAAAATCGCTCGGAGAAATAAAAGAAATATGTGATATTGTAAATCCTCGTTATGGAATAATTACATCCATAGGAATGCAACATCTCGAAACCTTTCTCAGCTTGGACAATATAATAACAACAAAATTTGAATTGGCAGAAGCACTTCCTGATTCCGGAACTGTATTTTTAAACTATGACAATGAATATATAGTAAATCATCAAATAAACAAAAACACAATCTCATACGCTGTCGACAACCAAAATTCAAACTTTGTTCCATATGACTTACAAGTAGACGAAAACGGTTCAAGCTTTAAATTAAATATAGATAACACCCCTGCACTATTTAAAACAAAGGTTATTGTAAAACACAACGTGTTAAATATTACAGGTTGTATAGCTGTTGCACACGAGTTAGGTGTAGATACAAGCACATTAATTCAAAGAGTAGCACAATTAGAACAGGTAGAACACAGACAACAGATAATAAAAAAAGATTTCGGCCTTATAATAGATGATGCCTATAATTCAAATCCAAGCGGTGCAAAATCTGCATTAGATACTTTGTCTATGTTTGATATGACAAAAATTGTAGTAACACCAGGAATGATCGAGCTTGGAGACAAACAATATGAGCTTAACAAAGAATTCGGCAAACAAATAGCAGATGTTGCAGATTATATTATACTCGTAGGAAAAAAACAAACCCTACCTATACAAGACGGAATAAAAGAAAAAAATTATGATGAAAAAAATCTGTTTATAGAAGAAAGTATGCAAAAAGCTCTTTCACTTGCATATACACTTAAAACAGATAGACAAAAAGCAATTCTTATAGAAAATGATCTGCCTGATAATTATTAGCGCTGCATTTCCCATTATTAATTAAATAGCATAGGCTGATTAATATAAAGAAAGTGGTTTTAAATCATATGTATTTTATGTATTACAGTGATTTAAATCCACTTTTTTATTTTTTTACTAAACATTTTTCATAATAAAGTTAAATCCTCTTTGATTTTTATATCATACGTTTTTTATATAATCACTTTATTTCATATTATATATAACTTTTTCAAAAGTTTTTAGCATCACTATGTTTTCAAATTAGCTAATTTATAAATACATAAAGCACACAGCTCCTAATATCATAGATAAAAATACTGTTAAATTTATCTTTTTTATCTTAGCTTCAGACATATTTCATACCCCCTTTCATAAACTGTTTTTTATATTTTAAAATGATTATAATTTTTATTGTTAATAATATTATACACCATTTTAAAAATATATCAACAGTTTTCAAAAATATTTTTCTTATGAAAATAATTTTTATTGACAAACATTATTTATTATCTTATAATTTAGAAAAGGAGATACGATTTTTATGTTTGAACAGTTACTTATTAATCATTGTGCCCCTACTTTAGCAGGTATAAAAGTTGCCAATATGTTTATGTATAGCGGTAGCAATCCGTACAGAGATGTAAAACACTGGAATAATATATTAAATGCTTTCGGATTGAAACTTATGATTATAAAAAAATCTGAAAATAAAGTCCTCATATACATATATAGAGTTACTATGCTCGGTAATTTGTTGAGTTTAACAGATGTACAAAACTTTTTAAAAGATTACGGATATACCGATTTTGATGATATATTTTCTGTCTTGAATCAACTTTTAATAAGATTCACATATTCTTCTTTCCCGCATGAGATAGGTATATTTTTGGGATATCCGCTTGAAGATGTTAAGATGTTCATACTCAACAAGGGAAAAAATTATAAATGTTGCGGTATATGGAAAGTATATTGCAATGAAAAAAAATCTACGGAAATTTTTGAAAGTTATAAAAATTGTACATCTTCATTTTCAAATTTATTTTCAAGCGGTAAGAATATAACAAGTTTATGTGTTGCCTAAATTTATGAATTTGAAAAAAGTAATAATATAATTAAAACTTTTATATAACGATTTATACGTCTGCTGAATATTGTTATTAAATTAAATGATAATATTTTATCGTATTTGTAATAATTTAAGATTGTTTTTTATAGATTTCACTACGATAAAAAAATATCTGTTTATTGTTTATAATGGCGAATGCCATTTATATAAATTTTATATATAATGTTGAGCTTTATTTGAAGTATTATTTTAAATTTATATATTTTTTGAAATATTACTTTTTAATTGTTGCTTAACATAAAAATCAAATCATAAAGGAGTAATTAAAGATGAGTAAAGTAGCAGTTGTTTATTGGTCAGGTACAGGAAATACGGAAGCTATGGCTAATGCTGTAGTTGAAGGTGCAAAAGCCGCAGGTGCGGAAGTAGATTTGATATTCAGTGATGATTTCGGTCCTGATAAATTGGATAATTATGAAGCGATAGCATTCGGCTGTCCTGCAATGGGTAATGAAGAACTTGAAGAATCAAGTTTTGAACCTATGTTTGCAAGCGTAGAAGGAAATCTTGGAGGAAAGAAAATAGCTATATTCGGTTCTTATGAATGGAATGACGGTCAATGGATGAGAGATTGGGAAGAAAGAGTTAAAGGCGGAGCAGGAAATCTTGTATATCCGGCACTTCCTGCATATGACAATCCTGATGCGGATGCTCTTGAAAAATGTAAAGAACTTGGAAAAGCTCTTGCATAGTAGTTTAAAAACTTATTAAATAATTTAAGGGACTGTAAGTAAAATCAGTCCCTTTTTTTATGATATTTATTATACTAATACTATTTTCTAATAAAATTATAGATAACTTGTATAATTATATAAAATTAATATATAGTCTACAAGAAAAATTAATTATTATGTTTTTCCGTTATTCTATAAGATTTTAGCATAAAAGCAAAAAAACTTATATATCTATTAATTAAATGAATATTTATATGATATTCTCAAATATATTAAAATATCGATGTTTGATTGAATATTAGTATTAAAATCTCGGCATATCCTTTATAAGTTTTTTTGTATAATCTGATTTCGGATTTGACACCACTTCTTTTGATGTCCCCATATCCACTATCTTGCCGTCTTTTAATACTATCATGCGGTCTGATATATTGTATGCCATTGCAAGATTATGAGTTACCATTATCATACTCATATCTATTTCCTGATGAAGTTTTTTTATTTCGTCCATTATTTTCTTTTGAACTGTAACATCTAACGCCGATGTAGGCTCATCCATTATCATAATATCCGGTTTTAGCATAAGCACCATAGCTATAGACACCCTTTGTTTCATACCTCCGCTTAACGAATATGAGTAACTTTCCCATATAAAATCAGGGTCGAGTTTTACACTTTCAAGTGCATTTTTTCCAATATCTATACTCGAATCTTTATCTAAGTTGAAATTATATCCGAACATTTGAATTATCTGCTTGCCTATCTTTATATTAGGATTTATTGTGCTTCCCGGTTCTTGGAATACTACTCCTATTTTCTTGCCAAGCATATTTCTTATTCCTTTATTTTTAATAGGATTAGAAAATATACTTTCTCCTAAAACTTCAAATTTATTTGCATACGCTCTTGCAGTTTGTGGCATAATTCCATAAATCGCTCTCAAAATACTCGACTTACCGCTACCACTTTCTCCTACTATTGAAAGTATCTCTTTTTTACCAAGTTCAAACGATATATCATATAAAACCTGCTTTTTTTTATAGAACATATTAAGCTCATCTATTTTTATAAGATATGTCATATACACCGCCTTAATAAATACTGCTTTAATATATCCGATATTAGAACCTATTTAAATAAAAACATATATTTTTTTATTTAATCGGATAATTTTAAAAACATATATTTTTTACTCATATGCTTTATCATACAAATAAAAATATCTATAATCTCTATATTATTTTCTTGAATATAATTTTATATACACTAACAACATAATACTCAGCTCATTAGGCTGTCTTTTTTATAATTTAAATAATCCTGCATATAATCAGCAAAAAAATTGAATACAAATACTGTAAAAAATAGAGCAAAACCTGTATAAATCATATAAGATGGTGCCAACTGCATATAATCCTTCGACTCTGATAGCATCAAACCAAGCTCAGGTCGTGGCGGTTTTACTCCTAAGCCCAAGAAGGCAAGCCCTGAAAATCTAAGCATTGCACTACTGAAATTTAATGATGCGAATACAATCAGTTGTGGCAAAATATTCATAAAGATATATCGAAATATTATCTGCTTATTATCACATCCATGAAAAATTGCCGTTTTCATATATTCATTATCTTTTACGGATATTGTCAAAGCAAGAGACATTCTTGTATATTCTGCCCAACCGGATATGACAAGTGCAATAATTGTATTAAAAACTCCTTGACCAAGCACACCGACTATTGCAATACTGAGTACCAATCCGGGAAATGCAAGCATAACATCTGTAAATCTCATTATTATACTCTTTACTTTTCCTCCCTTATATCCTGCTACAATCCCAAGCACAGTGCCTATGACAAAATTTATCAAAACTGTTATCAAACTTATCAATATAGATGATTGTATTCCCAAAATAATTCTGGAAAACAAATCTCTACCCATATGGTCACAGCCCATTATATGAACACTGTCGCTCTTTGCCAAAACATCTCTCGCATCTGAATAATACGGATCAAACGGAATTATATATTTTGCAAAAACAGATATAAATATTAAAATGCTCATCATCATGAGCAAAAAAATAAAAAATATCTTTTTTGAAATATTCAGATTTAAAAAATAGTCCATAAACTCTCCAATTAAAATTTCACAGTTGAACAAAAATATCTTCTACTAAACTATCTACATTCCATTAGATAACTGTATTAATCTATAGCTTTCCTTTGCTCTTTCGGCTTAAAGTATACATACGATATATCCACAAAAAAATTTATTATTGCAAATGCACTTGCAATCCATAAAGTATATATCTGTATCATAGGCAAATCTCTATGCCCTATAGAATCTACAACCTGAGAAGAAATTCCGGGATAGTTAAATATGATTTCACACGCAGATGTACCTCCAAGCAGATTTCCGAAACTAAGAGCCAAAAATGTTATTATTGACAACATACTGCCTCTTAAAATATGAATAACTATTATCTTATCCGGCAAGCCTCTTACTATTTCACCTGCTACATAATCCTTGTTAAGTTCCTCAACCAAAGAAGCTCTCAATTGTTTTATAGCCCTTCCGGACAGTATAATTCCTAATGTCATGGCAGGCATAATCATATTTTTAAATGCAACTCCTCCTATTATAGGAAACATTCTGAGTTTCAATCCAAATATGAAAAGTATTATAACGCCTAAATAAAAATCAGGCATAGACATTGAAAATACACTTAAAAGCCTAATTATAGCATCTGTTATACTGTTTTTCTTAATCGCAGAGATAATTGCAACGGGAAAAGATATTAAAAAACATATGAAAAAAGCAAATATTGTAAGTTTCAGTGTATTTTTAAGTGCTGACGAAAACTCTTTAACGACCGGCTCTCCGGAAGAAAAACTGTTTCCAAAATCAAACTTTACAATATCTGCAAACCAAGAAGTATATCTGACAAAAAAAGGTCTGTTAAGTCCCATCTGCTCTCTTGTTTTTTCAAGTAACTCTTCAGATGGAGGTACACCCTTTTCACTCAATTTAATATATGCTGGATCTCCTGGAGATATACTTACAAGTGCAAAAGATAAAAAAGAAATACCCACAAGTATTATTATGAGTTGCAATAATCTGCTTAATACAAGCTTTTTCAAGTATACCTCCCAGAAAACTTTTATTTACAATAAAAATGTGCTAAAACTAATTTTTGCTTATATTTCAAAAAATACTATAAATTAAAAATAAAATATAACTTATTCTATAGTAACATCGCTATTTATTTGATAATAGTCTATCGGCGATAATTCAAAGCCTTTTACATTATTTTTTCTGCTCACTGAATTTTGTGTGTATATGAAAAATATATTTTTTGCTTCTTCCACAATTATGCTGTTAGCCTCTGTTGCAAGTGATTTTTGCTTTTCCGGATTAGATTCTGATTTTAGCAATTCTGCTATTTCATCTATCCTCTCATCAGAAAAATATCCATTAAAATTGTTTGTTGCACCTGTTTTAAATCCTAAATTTAATAACTTCAACGGATTTGCACTTGTAGCAACTGTCCATGAATCAAATCCTATATCAAAATCACCTGCATTATAGTTATCTACAGCTTGTTTATCAAAAGATATAAGTTCTGCATCTATTCCTACTTTTTTAAACTCTGTTTGAATATACTGTGCAATTATAGGCATTTCAGGTCTTGATATATAATATGTTATTCTTAATTTTACATCTTTACCGTCTTTTTCTAATATTCCATCTCCGTTAGTATCCTTTAAACCTGATTCTTCCAACAATGATTTTGCTTTTTTTACATCATATTTGTATACATCAGTTTTATTATCATTGTATCCAAGAGATTCAGGATATGGCATATATGCAGGTAAACCTGAAGATGCAAGAGTTACATTAGCTAATGTTTCTTTATCTATAGCGTAATTTAACGCCTGTCTTACTTTTTTGTCTTGTAAAAACTCATTTTTAGGATTAAGCATTGCGTATATTAATCTCATAGATGGTATTCTTTCCACCTCAATATCTTTTTCTTTTTCAAGTACAGATAATTGTTGTGTTCCAAGTCCCACAGTAACATCTATTTCTCCGGATTGAAGCGCCAACATCCTCGTATTTGCATCAGGTATGAAAATATATTTAACTGTGCTTAATTTAGCTTTGTTGCCATAATAATCTTCAAATGACGCCATTACAGCTTCCTTTTCCGGAGTATAACTTTCTACTTTAAATGGTCCGGTTGCAATAGGTTTTACGTTAAAATCTTCCGTATTTTTCCCTTCTTCGCTATCAACTATCGCAAACATAGGATCTGCCAAAGACTGTGCTATGTATGGAGATATTTCTTTTGTTTTTAAAACAACTGTGTTATCTCTTACTTCAAATGTGCATCCCTCAAGAGCCTCTTTCGCTCTGTCATTCAATTCAACACTTCTTTTTATACTTTCCATTACAGCTGTTGCATCACAAGTTTTTCCATTGTGAAATTTAACATTATCTCTTATTTTAAATTCCCAAGTATTTTCATCTACTTGTTCAAATTCTTCTGCTAAAAAAGGTATTGTCTTTAAATCTTTATCTACCTTTACAAGTGTTTCTCCTACACCCATTTTTACGGTATCCCAACCTTGCCAGCCTATCGCAGGATCCAATCCGACATCAAAAAATGCCACTCCCACGTTTAAAGCCTTTTGACTGTTTTCTCCACTTTTATTCGCTTCATTTGAAGATGAACAGCCAAATAGTAGAGACGTACATATCACAGATGATATAATAAATGTCGCAAGTTTTTTCAATTTCATATAATTCCTCCTATTTACAATTTAATTGCATCAATATGGCAATAATTTACAAAAAAATAATCGCACACGTCAATAATTATACTAAATAAAATTTATAAACACAAGATATAAATTTAACTATTTTTATACAATAACTTCATATTAAATTTATAAAATCATTTTCAAAAAACATATATTTAAAACATAGACATCAAGGCTCCAAGCACTGTACTTCCAACCATTGCAAGCAATGCAAGTATAGCCACTATCGCCAATGTTTTTTGTTTAGTTTTGCGTCTTTTAGCTATATCTGAAATATCATTCTTCTTTACCTTAGATGATTCTATATTTTTCTTTTTAACTTTCTTATTTGAATTCATTTATTCCTCCAAAAATATTTTTGAATATATATTCAATACATACTGAAAAGTAGAGTGTATTAATTTATATTGTAGAGTTTTAACAATATTTGAACAAAGTTTATTTTTTATGTCAAATATTTTGAATTTTACTACACTTTAATCAATACTTTTCTAAATTTTCAGATACATTATGATATTTTTTTCAATTATTACTACGATATGATTTTTAAAGCAGTTGTACTGCTGTATTTTTATCTACTTCAAAAATCCCTTTTATTTTTATATGCTTTTCTTGTATCAACACTTTTGCTTTTTCTATATCTTCTTTGTTTATCTGTAAAGATATTCCACAGCTGTTGCTTATAGCTCTTGGTGTAGGTACTACCATTTTCTGAAAATTAATTTCATCAAAATATTTATCTGCAAGCATAGCGTAATTGGTCGACTCAAAACTTATAACTATCATACGCTCATCTTACTTTCTGCATTGTTTATTGAATCAACTATATCATACATATTTCCGACAATTCCGACTTTCAATTCTTCTTTCAAGCCGTAAAAATCTAAACAAGTACCACAAGATATGATTTCTACACCTTCATTTTCAAGGACTTTTAGATTTTTTATAACCTCTTCATTTTGTGTAGTGAGCTTTACTCCTGAATTTACAAAAATAACTTTGCTTGGATATGGTTTTGATTGAGTAAGTGAAAATACAAATGATTTCATAAGTATAGCTCCAAGCTCATCGTCTCCGCTTCCCAAATATTGAGTCTTTACAAGCAACACCATTCCTTTTTTGTGCCCTTCAACTTTTGTACTTGAATTTTTCACTATTGTTATTATGAATTTACCTGCATCATCTTTTGCAGTATAACTCAAATTCATTGAAGCTGCTAACTTACTCACATTTTCTTTCGCTGTTTCATTATCAACAATAACATCTAATGTTATGCTTTCATTTTCTTCCAACATATTTTTTGCCTTTACTACAGGCATCGGACATTCAAGTCCTGTACAATCAAGTGTATGTTTCATTTTTCTTCTCCTTATGGTTTTAAAATTGTAAAATATAATTAAACGTTTATTTATTTTTTTGACTTTTTACAAAATATAAAAGAAAAAATATTTCTGTTCAAAATTTAATATTTTTTAACTAAATTGCAATAGCAAATACATATTTTTTATTAAAATTATATAGCTATTTTCTATACATTGAATAAATTCATAAATATATTATATGTGTATAGTGGAGACATCAAAGCTGAATTTGCAAATATTTCTTTAATCTGCACTGTCAATACATAGTCTGAAACTTTATCTATAAAATACACCATAAGCATCATTATAAACAATGATTTTATTAAGCCGTATGCAAGTCCCAAAATTTGATCGCTTACTTTAAGTGTATCATCATCTGTAACATCCTTTAATATTTTAAATACTATAAAAACTATTATGCTTACAAATATAAATATTGAAAGTATCAATATTGCCTTATCCAAAAAATCAGTATATGCAAGATTTGGAAGGCTTTTTGCCAAATAATCTTTTATATATTTCAAAATCAGTTTTATATTGCTGTCTGCAAACAGCATTTTAGAAAAAGCTGTATATATAAAATAAGTCGCAACTATTCTTATAATAAATCCGAAACTTATAAATATTGACTTTACAAAACCGTTTTTTACTCCAATTATCACATTATATAAAGTAAATATTATAATAAAAATATCTATATTGTTTATTGTATTCATATCTCTCCTAAAACTTATAATAGTTCAAATATTAGCAATATGTTCTGATTTTATCAGACGTATGCTGTCAATACGGTATTGCAAATGTCCTTATTCCGCCGTTAAAAAATACAATCAACTTATTATTTGAAAGCAATATACTCTTATCTATAACTTCTTGAACTGCATAGTCTTTTTTGTCAGAATAAATTTCACTTTTGCTCACATAAACAACCTGTGATACATTGGTAAACATATTGATTATAGGCTCTTTAAAACTCTTTTCTTCTACTAAGTTTCCGGCTTTATCGAATATTCTTACGTTTTTTTCTCCATCTTGCAAATATATCTTGTCACTTGCTGTTATCATTCTTTCAAATGACGCTTGTGCAGATACTTTTGACACATTTTTAAAATCTTTATCCATTATATAAAGTGCTGTCGGATCTAATATCAATATATTGTTTCCCAATACATCAAGTGCCATAGTCACTAAATTTTTGTAATTTTGAAAAAGTTGAGGTTCATATTTAAAATCATACACATATATTGAGTTTATAACGTCTAACTCATTTACCACTTGTATGCTGACAAACAAATTATTTGTTCTTTCTTCATATGCCACAGTATTTACAAGACCGTTCGGATAATTTATGTCTTTTTTCTTCTTCAAATCTTTATCATATATTATTATACCGTCCGTATTTACTCCCGTACTGTACTGCAAGACTACATCTGAATTTTTAAGAGGATAAATATTTTGCCCTGTTTCTACAAATTTAACTTGACTCACAATCTCTCCGTCTTTACTTATTTTATACAAAATTTTTTCTGTCTTATCAAGTATATATATATCTTCTGACATAGTTTTTATGACATAATTGCTCGCAACCAATCTAAGAGCAAATACATCTTTAAAAGTATCACTTTTTCTAATGAGCTTTTTCCCATCATATATCAAAAATGTGTTTTGAAACGGTAAAACACTCATATTGCTGTTATATTCAAACTGTACTTTCGTTTCCATATCTTCGTTTTTGCTATTATGCTTATTTATATATATTGCTGTCGATATAACTATAGCAATTACAAAAAATATAGATATTGCCAATAATTTTTTTTTCATCATTTCTCCATATTGATCTACTGCAAAAATTTAACAAATTTTATGCTGAATTTTTTATTGATTTAAAATACTTAACTTTTATCTCTCAAATATAATATATTGAAAAATTCTATTTCTAATCATTATATATTTTTGTTTTATACAATTTATCAATTATTCTGCTTTTATACAACTCATATTATCATTTATAATTTTTTATATATTTAAGCCTGAACTTGATTTTATGCTTTTTACAGCCGATATGAATTTATCTGCTTCATTCATATTATTGAAGTATGATAAAGACGCTCTTATAAATCCGCTTTCCAATGTACCCAAATATCTATGTCCAAGCGGATTACAATGAAGACCTCCTCTAACTGCTATGTCATATTTCAAATCCAAAACTCCTGCCACAAATGATGAATCCAAGCCGTCTATATTGAATGACACTATACCTGCAAGCTCATCATTAAGAGGCGTATATACTGTTACACCTTCTATTTCTATTAATTTTCTTATTATATATTTGGCGAGAGCATTTTCCTTTGCTCCTATTATATCTATTCCGACAGAATTTATCCACCTTATGCCTTCCAACAAACTCTTTATCCCTACTACGTTAAGTGTACCTGTTTCCAATTTATCAGGCATTATTTGAGGCTGATGGATGTCATCCGAAAAGCTTCCCGTTCCTCCATACAAAACAGGTTTTACTTTTGCTTGTTCATTTGCATATATAAAACCTGTACCTGTAAATCCATAAAGCGATTTATGACCGGGTGCGCATAAAATATCTATATTCATCTTTTGCACATCTATATTTTTTTTACCTGCACTTTGCGCTGCATCAACCATAAAAAGTATATTATATTTTTTTGTTATCTGACCTATTTTTTCTATATCATAAAATGTGCCGACAAGGTTGTTTGCATGACTTAAAACTACCATTTTTGTGTTAGGCTTTATATTATTTTCTATATGATAATCTGTTATAGTCATATCTTCATCAGGATTTAGATATGTTATCTCTATATTTTTTTCTGACTTTATATGTTCAAGTGCTCTTATTATGGAATTGTGTTCCAATACACTTGTTATGACATGATCATTTTCTTCCAAATTTGAAAATATCCCTATATTAAGTGCCTCTGAACAATTTTTTGTAAATGCTATATCAGTAGGGTCATTTATATTAAACATATTTGCAATTTCAAATCTACATTCAAAAACTTGCCTTGATGATTCTATGCTCATCTTATGTGCTGAACGTCCGGGATTGGCACATGAAGTTTTTAAAAACGAAAAAGTGTTTGCAGTGACTTTTTCCGGTTTTGGAAATGTAGTTGCAGAATTATCAAAATAAATCATATCAACCCTCCAGTTTTCTAATAATTATTTCTTATATTTTTTATAACTGTTAAAATTGTGAATATCTATATTCCATTTGATGTAATACTAAACACCAATAAAAACATTGAATTATGTAGTAGATAGATTATGTGACACCATAAATTTATTAACAAAAGATATTGTAAAAAGTGTATTCATAGAGAATGAATTATCTCTACTATTAAATTGGTTATTAGTATAAATAAAAATTTATATAAACGAAAATTTGATTCTATCGGATAATAACTATGCCAACTTTTTAAACAAATAGCAGTACGAATAATATAATGCTATTATCCAATAAACACAGATTTTTTTAATAGACTGCTTAAATATATTAATTTAAAATAATATTTAATATGAGTTAAAAATAAATACACAATAAATTTTACAAAATATTTTCTATTATATCTCTAAGCTGTTCATATGAATAAAATTCTATGCTTATACTACCTTTTTCTTCGCTTTGTCTTTTTATATCTACTTTTGTTGACAATTTTTCTTCCAACATCTCTATTATCTGTTCATCTTCATCAAACGCAGCATTCTTTTTATTTTTTTTGCTTTTTACAGCTTTTTCTACATCTCTTACACTGAGTCCGCTTGATATTATTTTTTGTGCCAATTTTTTTCTTTTATCTATATCCTTTTCTACAAGCAATGCTCTGGCATGACCTTCACTTATCTTCTCATCTTTGAGCATTTTTTTTGTCGTATCATCTGCTGTCAATATTCTAAGTTTATTTGTAATATACACTCTTGTCTTTCCAAGTATTTCAGATAACTCCTCATGAGTGTAATTTTTTGCATTTTTAAGTGATAATATAGCCTCTGCTTCTTCAAGCGGTGTAAGATTTTCTCTTTGTATATTTTCTATAAGTGCAATTTCAGCTATATTTTCATCATCCTTGACTATAACATCCACATATTCCAAATTAATAATTTTACAGGCTCTATATCTTCTCTCTCCTGCAACTATTTGATAATAATTGTCTATTTTTTTGACAAGTATAGGCTGTAATAAACCGAATTTTTTAATAGATTTTGCAAGGTCTTCTATCTGAGCTTTATCAAATATCTTGCGTGGCTGATTTTCGTCCTGCCTTATTAGATTTATATTTAATTTTTGTATCTCCATAATAATTACCTGATTTATTTTTTTATACTTTTTTAAATATAAACAGATATTCATGCGCGAGTAATAAAAAATTATATTTTATACTATTAGTTTTCCAATATCCTGTAGCTTTACAATTATGTTGTTCTTTAATTATAATTTCTTTTAATTTAAAACCCGTATTTTCAAAAATTTTCATAACTTCAAAGCTCATAGGTTGTACATTTCCTTTTATTCTTGTATCTCCCATTAAAATAGCACAAAATTTTTCTTTTTTTAAAACTCTATAACTTTCATTCGCTACTTTTTGCATTTCTTTTAGAAACTCCGGAATTTTACAACAAGACAAATCTCCTTCAATATTTTCACTATACCTGATTATATTGGCATATGGCGGATGAGTACATATAAAATCTATACTCTCATCTTGTATAAAACTTAAATTCCGTGCATCTCCTTTATTTATATATACTTTTCCGTTTGCTCCGTCATAATTAAAACTTGTTTTTTCTTTACATCTTTCTAATGCGATATCATTTATATCTACTCCAATGATATTTCTGTTAAGTAATTTAGCTTCTACAAGAGTTGTGCCTCCACCTGCAAATTGATCAAGCACTAAATCATTTTCTTTTGAATACCTTAAAATCAGATTTCTTGGTATATATGGAGACCAATTTCCACGCCATTTCGCATCATGTGTTGCCCAATCTCCACGTTTTGGAAAACTCCAATGAGTATTCATTTCAAGTTCAAAATTTTCAGGTTCCCATTTAGTTATTTTAGTTTTAGTCATCAATATTCCTCTATCAAACTACTTACTTTCTATAATCATAAACCTTCTGACAATATTTCATCCAACAATCCATTGTTAATCATATTGATATTTATAATATAATCCACTATATTAAACGCTTCAAGTAGAGGTCTTTTCGAAGTAAGCCAACCTTTCCCATCCGTTACCCAAATAAATCCAACATCATCATTTTTTACAACAGAAAAAAGATTACTAAATTCACCTGCAACAGATTTAAGCTTTGAACCTCCACCACTATAATAATTAGTTTCTATTAAATACAATTTCCCCCCTGTATCTACTGCAAAATCAAAATGTCTATCTGCTTTATCTGTAGATACGCTTTTGTTAAATTTCATTTTTATCTTGTCAACCGTTGCTTGTTTTAAGTATTTAAATCCATGTTTAATACATATTGATTTAACATAAACTTCAACTAAATTTTCCATAGCTATACCACTTCTATTTTTTCTGGCATTTGTATCGAGTCCCACTTCTACACCTATTACATAATCAACTAAATTTTTAATGCTTTTATCCTCAACAATTTTCAAAAAACCACATCTATCTGCAAAAAATACAATTTTTTCAATTTCTTCATCAGTATAATATTTCTTCTTTGAAAATACATACTCTATATCACCATATTCACTTGCAATTTTTATATTTTTATCTCTAACCGCAATTAATATTGGAATTGTTGAAACAATTTGAGGATATTGCTTTATAAGCCCCTTTAATCTATGAGAAACATCATCTTTTCCGATAAGAGTGTTCAATATATTTAAAGATATTTCTATTTCAGATACATTTCTAAGCACCTTTTCCCAAGCCACAAAAAAATCATAGGTATGAATTGTGTCCTTTAAATTTTCTAAAATGTATTCAAATACTTCATTGTCAGAAAAAGCACCTATCTGTTTATAGCCATTTATATATTTCAAAGCATTCTCTCCCTAATAATTTGAAATTAAAAGTTCTTTTATTTTTCCTCTTGCACTTGCTTTGCTGTTTATCATCCTTGTTGCTTCTACTCTTCTAATTTTATATTTACTATAAATATTATCAAAAAAATCATCTTTTTCATCAATATTTTTAGGATCTGAATTGCTAAGCAAAACTTTTGCACCGTTTTTCGATATAAAATTAATAAATTCACTTAAACGAATTTGCTGTTTATCGTCAAAGCTCGTCTGTGAATAAGCTATAAAACCTGAATTTCGTGTAAGAGGACGATATGGAGGATCAATATAAACAAATGTATTTTTATCAATAAATTTTTCAGATTTTCTATAATCTCCAGATTCAATTTTTATATTGTTTAACTTTTCAGACACCAAACGAAGATTATCTTCATCACAAATCATAGGATTTTTATAATCTCCCATAGGTACATTAAAAAATCCTTTTTTATTCACACGATATAAACCATTAAAGCAAGTTTTATTCAGAAAAATCATAATTGCTGCTTTTTCAATATCATCTTCTATTGAATTGTTCAATTTTAAAAAATTAAACTTTTCACGTTTTTTACTATAGTATATCTTTCTGTCACTATTTTCAATAGGTATGAATTCATCTTGCATAATAAAAAGCTTTTGTATAAGCTCATCTATATGTTCTCTAATCATTGTATAGGTATTGATAAGTTCTTCATTTATATCACTGATATATATTTCTTCTAAATCATATTTATTAAGAATATCAAACAATACAGCTCCTCCACCTACAAAAGGTTCTGCATATTTTTTTATTCCATTTTCAAAAGGATAGTATTTTTCTATTTCGTTTAAGAGTTGTTTTTTTCCACCTGCCCATTTTAAAAATGGCTTTACTGTATTTTTACTATTTGATAATTGTGAAATTTCAGTTTTAGAATAAATAATAGAGTTATCTTTTTTATAAATTCCTAATTCAATATTTTCTTTTACCTTAATAAACTCCATAATTAACCTCTCAATAATTGCGTTAATATTATTAAAAAAAACAATATTTATTCATCAACTTAAAAAAAGTAGCGTATGTTTTATTATACACCACTTCATAAAAAGCGTCTACAACCTTATAATTTTAAATTTGATATTTGCTTTATAATATATTTTATACAAAAAAAATAAAATGAACTATGTTTTTCATAATTCATTTTATCAATTTTTCAATATTTTTACGTTAAATTAAAATTATATTTACTCACCTATAAATTTTAAAAACTCATCTAATTGTTGGTTTAAAGCATCAATATCTGTTTGAGATAAGTCCATTTTACCTGTTTTAAATGCTTCTGATGTAAGTGCCACACCTGTTTGAGGCGTTTCCATTAACTCCATTTTTATCCGTTTCAACAGTTCTGTAAGTTTTTTTCTTACTCCGCCTGCTGCTGATTTTCCATTTACACCGCTTATAGTAACCTTTTTCATTCTAATAGCTGTTCCTGACGAAAAATCATTTTCTTTTAATGGACGAGATAACCAGTCCAACAAATTTTTCAAAACTCCAGGATAACTGAAATTGTACTCAGGTGCAATAACCCATAAAGTGTCTGCTTTAAGCACTTCTTCTTTTATTCTAACTATTTGATTTGGAGCCAGAGATTCTATATCCCGATTCATATACGGTATATCTGAATATTCCAAAAATGAAACCTCTGCTCTATCTTCTAAAATTTCCTTTATTTTATTGCAAGCTGTCTATTAAAAGATTCTTTTCGCATAGAACCAACTATCATCAATATATTTTTCTTCATCGTATTCCTCCTAAATAGATTAATACCAAAGCCGATTTAAATTATGGATTTTATCCAAATGGTATAAATTTATATATTTATTTTTTACTCTATATTCAACATATACATACTTCTATCATATTTTAGTATGAAAACTTTCTTGTATAGAAATAATATAAATCATATTTTCTCTATATTACTTTTTAGTCAATACCCATTATTCAGCAATTTATTGAACTTAATTTTTATACTAATCTCCATTTAATTAATAGATACATCTATATAATTTATTTTAAATATACTTAATTTTACTTAGCTAATAAGTTTTTAAAAACAGAAATGTCTATTATTTCTATTGATTTTTAGTATTACTTTTCATAATATGGTTCTATATGCACTAAAACATGAGCATTTTTATTTATGTTTTCTTGAATATGCTTTTCTATTTTATGAGATAATATATGGCTTTGCTCGAGAGTTATATCAGGATTTGCCAATACGTGCATATCTATATAAGTGTTATTTTGTGTACCTCTTGAGCGTATTTTATGCACGCCCTTTACATTTTCCATATTCACAATAATCTCTCTAATCTTATTTTCATCAACTGCTTTGGCGTCTATTAATATATTTCCGTTTTCACTGAGCACTTCCCAAGCTGTAAAAAATATTACACCTGCAACTACAAACGATACTATCGTATCCAATATCGGTGGCATTCCCAATTTTACTGAAAGAAGTGTTATAAGCACACCTATTGTAACAAATATATCCGATTTCGTATGTGTAGCATCCGATATCAAAATATTGCTGCCTAATTTTACTCCTTGCCTATGTTCATATACAGTTACAAATATATTGATTATAAGTGTTATTAATAGCATTGCAAGACTTGATAAAGTTATAGACGGCACTAACGGATTTTTTAATTTTTCTATAGCTTCAAAAACTACATTACATCCAACAAATATCAAAAATATTCCTATTAAAAGTCCTGTTATTATCTCTATTTTATCATGTCCATACGGGTGTTTTTTATCTTCAGGTTTTGAAGCAAAATATATTCCTATCATTGCAACTATGTTGGATGAACCATCAGATAACGAGTGAAAACCATCTGCACTCATAGATGATGATTTTATTATATTCCCCATCACTATTTTTAAAATTGCCACTAAAAAATTGGCAACAAGTATAACGAATAATACTCTCTGCACTTGTTTATAATTACTGCTTTGCATTTTTTTGCCTTTCGTTTTTAATTTGTAAATATTTAAACCATTACTTTCATTATTCTACTTATATTATAAATTTAACTTTTTATAAAATATTTTTTATCATTTGATAATTTATTTTTGAGTTAATCAAGTGTTTATAAATATTTTAAATTTCCTTTAAAATCATTTGATATTATATTTATATCATTAATTTCATTTTATAAACATTTTATACAATATTTTTATAAAATTGTTTTCTAATAAAATTATGGATATTATATAGCATTAATATAAATAGTTTATTTGAAAAATTAATTATTATGTTTTTTAATTATCCTACTAATTAGGTAATAATATGAATAATAAGTATAAAATAAACAATAAAAAAACAACCTAAATTAGGTTGCTTATTTATTAGTTTGATTTTTGTGCTAAGTTAAATTTCTTAGTAAGTCTTGAAACTTTTCTTGCTGCCATATTTTTGTGTATACTTCCTTTAGCTGCTACTTGATTAAGTTTCTTTTGTACAAATCTCAATTTTTCGCCTGCCAAATTCATATCTCCACTGCTAAGAGCCATTTCAAATCTCTTTATAGCTGTCTTCACTTGTGATATTCTCATTTTGTTTATCAAAGTTTTCTTTTGAATAACTTTTATTCTTTTTTTAGCTGATTTTATATTTGCCAATTAATTCACCTCCATTTTAGGCATACTCATTCTGTTTTCATATGCTGTATATTTTATCAAAAAAATATTAAAAAGTAAAGTATTATTTTTTATTAATTTTTTAGCTTTTAAAATAATAGCCTACTCCTCTTTTTGTCATAATAAATTCAGGGTTTGACGGATCTTTTTCAATCTTCTCTCTTAATCTTCTTACTGTTACATCTACTGTTCTCTCGCTGTCTACCCCTATATAATCATATTCCCATACTGTAGTTAAAAGCTGTTCTCTTGAGAAGACTTGTTCTTTATGTTGTGCCAAATATTTAAGCAGTTCAAATTCTCTAAATGTTATTTTTATTTCTTGTCCTGCTTTTGATACTACATATTTTGTAACGTCTATTTCAAGATCTCTGAATTTTAATATTTCTGATGATGTGTTGCTGTTTAGCATTTCAACACGCCTTACATTCGCTTTTACTCTTGCTATAACTTCCCTTGTGCTGAACGGCTTTGTAATATAATCGTCCGCTCCCAATTCCAAGCCTAATATCTTATCAACTTCTTCTTCTTTGGCTGTAAGCATTATTATAGGAACAGTCTTATGCTCTCTTATCTTCTTGCATATCTCAAAGCCATCCATTGAAGGCAACATTATATCCAACAAAACTATATCAAAGTCTTTTTCAAGGGCTGTATCAAGTCCTTCTTTTCCATCAAATCTCTGAGTAACTTCATAGTTTTCTTTTACTAAATTAAATTTTAATATATCAGAAATATTTTTTTCGTCTTCTATTATAAGTACACAAACTTTATCTTTCATGCTTATCCTCCTTGATAAAAGTAAACTTTATTATCCTATAATTACAACTTCAAAAAGTCTTGCACTATAAGGTGGTAAATCCATTTTTATATAATGTTCGTAGCTGATATTTTCTACTTTGCTTATTACTTCTTTTGGTGCATCTATTTCTTTTAAAGTTGTGAAATCTTCCTCATACGCTGTAAATATTTCTTGTTTTCTTACACATATCGAATCTATTATATTTCCATCTTGATATTTGGTTTTTCCTCCATATATGTCCCAATCGGAGTTTAATATCTCTTTTAATCTTACTTTTTTGTCATGTTTATATTCATAATTTTTATGATATTCATCAGAAAAATTGAATACACAAACTATTTTTTGCATTTTACTTTTTCTTACATATGAATATGTAACACCTTGTTTATCGTCTACTATTAGCCATTTGAAACTTTCCGGCATATAGTCTTTATCATATAATGCAGGTGAGCTCATATATATTTTTTGCAACCTTTTGATGTATTTATTGAAAGCGTCATGTATAGGATATTTCAGTAAAAAATAATCCAGTTCTTTCGTTTCATCCCACTCTCTTAAATGTCCGATTTCGTTACCCATAAAATTAAGTTTTTTTCCGGGATGAGTGAACATATATGCATAAAACGCTCTTGCCTGTGGAAATTTATCTTCATAATTTCCATACATTTTTTGGAGTATAGTTGCTTTTCCATGCACGTTTTCATCGTGTGATATTGCAAGCAAAAAGCATTCACTATAAAAGTACATCATGGAAAAAGTTATTTTATTGTAATTTCCCTTTCTTTCTTTTGGTGTTTTTTTGAAAAAATCAAGTGTATCGTTCATCCAACCCATATCCCATTTATATGTGAAGCCGAGTCCACCATCTGATACAGGTGCTGTAACTTTGGGAAAATCTGATGAATCTTCTGCTATAAGTATTACGTTCTTATGACGCTCATCCAAACCGGAATTCAATGTTTTCATAAATTCCAAGCCTTTTTGATTAATACCTCTATCGCTGTTACCTTGCCAATATATTATACGGCTTATAGCGTCCATTCTCAGTCCGTCAAAATGATATTTATCAAGCCAATAATTAGCTGATGATTTTAAAAATGATGCTACTTCTCCCTTTGAATGTATGAAATTATAACTTCCCCACTCACTCAAACCCATTGAATCATCTGCATACTCATAAAGCGGCGTGCCGTCAAATCTTACAAGTGCATAATTGTCTATTGCAAAATGCACAGGCACGAAATCCATTATCACTTTTATATTGGCTTTATGCAACTCATCAATCAGCTTTTGCAGTCCATAAGGCGTTCCGTATCTTGAAGTTGGTGCAAAAAAACCTGTGCTTTGATAACCCCACGATATATCGGCAGGATGCTCGGTAAGTGGCATAAACTCTACTGCATTGTAATGATTATCTTCTAAATATTTTATGAGTAAATCAGCTATTTCTTCATATTTATACCAGCCGTTTACATCATCTTTATTTTCTATCCAAGAACCTAAATGCAGCTCATATACATTTAACGGCTCATCATATGACTTGGTTCTGCTCTTCATCCAATCTTCATCGCTGAATTCATACTCGTCCAAATCTGCAATTATCGACGCAAAATTGGGTCTAAGTTCCATACTGAAACCATACGGATCACAATGCTCTACGAAATTATGCTCATCTATATATATTCTATATTTATACATCATGCCTACTTTTGCGTTTTCTACAAACACACTATGTACATTGTGATAGCCTCTATCCATATGTATTTCATTCCACGAAGAAAATTCACCTATCAGTGTAACTTTTCTTGCATTTGGTGCATACACTCTAAAAACTATGCCTTCATCTTGTATATGAGCGCCAAAATATTTATAAGCATCAAAACAAGAGCCTTCAAAAAACTGCTGAAAATCCATAAAGACACCTCTTTTAAATTACTGCCGTAAATTAAAATCCAACTTCAAAAAATTTTTATGATTCAATTGTATAAATCCAATTATTCATATTGTTATTATTATAACATTTATTTTAATAAAATAATACATTTATATTTATTGTAAAACTTTATCTTTCTTTTATAAATTGTAAATATTTTAACTCTTCAAATCCGAATGATGAAAAAAGAGCCATGGACTCAACATTATCCTTTACCATATCTATCCTGAATCTTGCTGTATTAGGATACTCCTGTATTACATAATCAAGCAATTCATTCGATAAGCGTCTGTTTCTATACTCTTTTTTTATATATATTTCCTCTATCCATACCACACTTCCACCGGCTTCATTTGAATATGTAAATGCAAGCAGTACATATCCTACCATATTTGAATCCATCTTCAATATAAAAGCCTCCGCAAACGGAGATTTTTGATTTAATAACGCTATTGTTGATTTTATATTGCTGTCATCTATCTTATGCAAAACACCCGGAGTAGAATAAAACTCCCTCATCATATTCGATAAACCGTCAGCATCTAATACATCATATCTCTTGATAATATGCTCCATTTCTACCTCCAGTTATTAAATTCGTTCTACACATACTATAAAACAAATTCAATTTTTCAATAAAAAATTATATCGGTAAGCCTGACAAAATTATGCAAGATTAATCACATCTATTATGTGTATCAACAACTATATACAATAATAAGCTTAATTTTTGCTTAACTTTTTGAATGATAAAAACATTTTACACTTATCTTGCACATTCAGCATCTCTTTTTAGTAATATCTCAAGCCCATGTTTAAGCGGATCTGCTATAAACTCCAATGACTCTTGTACTGCAATAGGACTGCCGGGTAAATTTATTATAAGAGACTCATCCGCTATGCCTGAAATTGCTCTTGACAATATAGCTCGATCAGTTTTTTCCAAACTTCTTGCTCTTATATACTCGCTTATTCCAGGCGTTTCTCTTTCTATCACTTTTTTTGTAGCTTCAGGTGTGACATCTCTTTTTGAAAATCCTGTACCTCCTGATGTGAGTATAAGATTGACTTTTTCAGACATATTTTTTCTTATAACTTCTTCTATTTTGTCCATTTCATCAGGAACTATAACATAATTTACAAGCTTATATACTATTTCTTTTCCTAAAACATTCACTATTCTTTCTTTACATCCATCTTGTCTTAAACCTTGCGAACCTTTATCAGACACAATTATTATAGAATAAGTAAAAACAGATTCTTCAGGTATGGATATTATTTCTATCTCATCATTTACCTGTATAAGTCCACTCTTTTCAATAGTTGCAAAAATACCTTGCGTAGGCATAATACAAGAACCAACTTTTTTCATTATATTACAACCATGATGGCACTCTTTACCAATCTGCGTAACTTTTAATATACATTCACCTATTTTAAGCACAGTTCCTACAGGTAATCTGTGAAGTGTTATTCCTTGAGTTGTTATATTTTCTGCAAAATCTCCAAAATTTACATCTATATTTGACTTTTCTCTCATAAAATCTATTGATTCCTTGGAAAGCAATGACACTTGTCTATGCCAATCACCAGCATGAGAGTCATCTTTGAGACCTAAACCTTTTATAAATTCACCTTTATCTATAGGAATTTTTACATCTCCCTTTTTTTCAGAAATATTTACAGACAACACTTTTGCTGATATCATTTATATTACCCCTTACAGTTAATCATACAAATTTATACTAAAATCAATTAAATAATTGAAACATATTTTTTCAATGTTATAAAAATCATTAAATCAAATTGCAATAAGCCTTTTAATAATTATACTAATCACTATTACAGATTCTAAAACCTCTAAACTTTATATAATTTACTGTTTTAAAAAATATAGATTTTTAAATACATAATTATACTGTTAATTAGTAATTAGCATCAGTATTAAAATATAAACATTAACAATATAAAAATATGTTAATGTACATATTATATACTACTATAATAATGATTTAATTACAAGCTGTTTTTATATTTATACTATGTTTAATTTGATTAACAGAAATCGCTTTTTAAAATAGACTCTTTTATGTCATTCAACTATTTTAAAAAATATATGTTTAATTTAAATAACAGTATTATATTAAAACTCCATAAAATGAGCGAAAAATAGTATTATTTAAATTTAACAAAATTATACTTTGATTAATATATAAATTATGCTATCATAAGCTTAATTATTTGGGGTAAATTATTTTGGATGTTTTAAACGAATTTAAACAAAATAGATGTGTTATTTAAGGGGAAATAATATGAAAAAATACGAGAACTCTATAATTGTAAAGACTGATGATTTAAATCATCATGGAACGCTTTTTATCGGAAAAGCTCTAACTTATCTGGCAGAAACAGGTTTTTTAAATATGGCTTTGACTTATGGCAATGGAGATGAGATAGTATTTCGTGCATTAGACGGTTTCAGATTTTTCTTACCTGTTCCAAAGGGAAGTATATTGACTTATACAAGCCAAATAGTAAGGCTCGGAAAAACAAGCGCAACGCTCTACATAAAAGGAGAATGTAAACTTGCAAGTACATTAAATATGGAGGGATACTGTACTTATGTCACAGTAGATGAAAAAACAAGAGTTAAAAAACCTCATAATATGGTACTTGACAGTCTATCTGATGAATATGAAAAAGAATTAAGACAAAAAGCTGATGAATTTTTTAAAAAACTGCTATAATCATATTTAATACTAATTTTCAACAAATCAATAGATAATTTATATAATAATATCCATTTAATTAATAGATACATTTATATAAGTTATTTATTTCAAATATACTTAATTTTACTCGGCTAATAAGTTTTTAAAAATAGAAATGTCTATTATTCTATTGGTTTTTAGTATAAGAACTCTATAAACCATGTTATACTTTATTAAATTTACACAAAACTGTTTTCCATTGCTCTATTGAATTTAGATATAATAATAAAACTATTTATACTAAATTCTATTTAAACTATGGTTTTTATAAATTATCTACTTGTTACACTCTTTATATCTTTTTCTTCCTCTCAAGCATTCTCTTTATCCTCGGGCGGTTATATCTTTGCATTATGACGAGGCAGGTATCGAATGTGGCAGACATAAACGATGTGATAATAAATAACCATTTATACGATATATTCAAGTAAAAAACGTATATTATAGGTACAAAGCTCAAGATTGTAATGATTATATGTACCACTTCAGATTGGCACATTACTTTGAGTATCTTGTCGGGTGCGTTATTTTGCAGTGAAAAAGTATCAGGATAAAAGGTAGGTATCTTGTCTTTCCAGTTTCTTACCCTCAGTTTTTTATAAAGTTTGTCTTCAAAAGGCTTTTCTAAAAACCATTTTTTGTTGTAGTCGATGTCGTTTTTGAGTATGAAGTTTACCAAATGCCCGACTGAAAGATGGACAAAAAGATGATATCCGGCTATTGAAAAAATGACGAATAGCAAATAGAATATGTGCTTGTTTGAAACGGAAAATATACGAAAAAATATAACACTTACAATTATACAAAAAGCATTGAACATATGTACAAAATTTCTTAGAACTTTATCTTTCATCTTTGTTACCTCATGATTAACAATAAATGTATTTGATTAAGAAAACCAGTATATCCTACTTAGTCGAAAGTACATATAATCAAATACTTTTAATCCAACATTTTTATTATGCGTTTATTAAATTTAGATAATGGCATTAAAGATATGTCCAAAAACTAAAAATACTATTTTTAGGCATATCTTTAAATAAAAAACATAATTAATTTTTCACTACATCTTCAAATTTGGCATCGACAATTTCTCGCAATTTATTTACATCCAATTTTATTTGCATACCTCTTTGGCCTGCACTTACTATTATATATTCCAAGCTTTGTGCTTTTACATCTATTAATGTCTTGAATCTTTTCTTCATTCCTATAGGAGAACATCCGCCTCTTATATATCCAGTAATTTTATTTATATCACTCACAGGTATCATAGCAATATTTTTTATGCCGAATGCTTTTGCCGTCTTTTTTAAATCCAATTCATCACTTCCCATGATAACGCATACATAGTAGTTCTTATCACTTCCTTGCAATACTAAAGTCTTGTATACATATTTTATATCATGCCCTATAAGATTTGCCACGCTTATTGCATCGATATGCTCATCATCTACCTCATATTTAAAAATTTCATAATCTATTTTTAGATTTTCTACAGCTCTTACAGCATTAGTTTTTTTATCAGACATATATAAATTTTCTCCTCTACAAATAAAAAACAGTAAAATTAATAATTATTAGTTTTTAGTAATCATTGTTTATAAGCCCGCTTTTTGATGCTGTAACCGCTAATTCAGTTCGTGAATGAAAACCTGTCTTATCGAGCAGATTTTGTATGTGAAAACCTACAGTTCTCTTTGATATATTGAGTTTTTCCCCAATTTCTTCATTGGTAGCTCCATCTATCAAGCCTCTTAGTATATCTATTTCTCTATTTGTAAATTCGTGTATTTTAGACATTCCTAAGTCAAAATTCGGTGAATTGTCCGGATATATGCTTTCTCCATTTACAGTTTTTTCCATTATTTTCAATATTTCTTCTTCATTTGAGTTCTTATACCAAAAACTTTCTATTTTTGATTCTCTCGCTCTTTCTATAAAACTTATTTCAGGTTGACTGGTTATAATTATTATCTTTATATCAGGATAATTTTGCTTAATCTTTGCCGATACATCCAATCCGCTTGCTCCTAAAGCTGTACATACGTCCATAAGTATTAAATCTATTTTATATTTTGTACAATATGCTTCTGCAAAAGCCGCACTTTCTATTGAACTTATAAGATTATATTTTTCACTGCTTTTTATATATATCTCCAACAATTTTCGAGCCATAGGATCATTTTCAACAACAAGTACATTTATCATAACATCAGCCTCCTTAAAAATTGTCTTTTTGATATTGTAGAAATATCCGCCTTTTAGTAAATGTTATACTAAAACTCAATAGAAAGATATAAAAATAGCGTTATGTTAATTTAATAAAATATAACACTGTTTATATGTTTTGTGTATAAATTATCCATTATTTTATTAATCGTAAGTATTACAAATTTTATGTAGGTATCTTTATTATTATTTTAAAAATCGGAGTTGATTCTATTTTTATTTTGCCTCCAATACGCTCTATTTTTTTTCTCATATTTGACAATCCTCCTCTTTCTGTTATAGGATAAATGGGCTGTATGCCGTCATTTGTAAATATTACAGTATATTTATTCATATTATACTTTATATCTATATAAATATTTTGTGCCTTGGAATGCTTAACTGCATTTGTCAATATTTCACTTGACAAAAGCGTTATCATCTCTTCTACACTTTCATCTTGAAAAGCATCTCCACTTATTGTTATATTTACTCCTACGTCTCGTGCAGTTTCCATAAGATATGTCAAAGGAGATTTTTTTTCTATTTCAACTTCATGTCTTAAAATATCTACGCTGTTTTTCCATATTTCAAATAATTCTTTTATTCTATTATAGTCAATATCTTTTGTAATATAATATTTTGTTCTCAAGAGCACTTGACCAAGTTCATCATGTATTCTAATCTTTGTGTTTAGTCTTTCTTCCTGTGCCACCAGATTATTTATATTTTTGGCATATGATTTAAATCTTTTATTCACTTCCACAAGCTCTATGTTCTCTTTTTTTATTTTATCATATAACTCAGCTGATTCACTTGTATCTGTTGCACTAATCTGTGTTATTTCTCCCATATCAGTGTCTATCAGGTTTTTTACAAATGTCCATGATTTTTGATCGTTTGTTCTTATCAGTAAATTATCTCTAAATACAACTCTTTTAACGCCTTCTTTTAACTTACCGCTCTCCAAAGATTTCCAAAAACTGTGTAAGTCTTGTGGTATATCATCTAATATTTCCAAACTCAATTCATACATACATGTGTTTACAAGAAGCAGAATTCCGTTTTTATCTGCAAACAGCAGACCTTTCGGTAATACATCCACACTTTCTTTTATAGATGATATATTTATTGAACTCTTTTTATATCTGAATATATCATAAAGTTTAAAAAATCCGTAAATTATAAATAAAAATGCCGCAATTATATATATATTATTAGGAAGCTGAGCCAATTTCATATATATAAGGCTTAAATTTTGTTCATTTCGTATATACAGCATATTAATGATTATAATTATGCTCATAACTGTAACAACAGAAGGAAAAATTATTTTTTTTATATTATTAAGTTGTATGATAACAAATGACATATAATACATCATAATACATATGTTTAAAAACCATAAAGTAAGTACTATACCTTTTTGTATATCTGTAAGTTCTATAAAGCTTATCATAACCGTTCCTTATTTTAACATACACATCGTTATATGCACTTCATTTTCTATATAGTCAAGTGCATAAACACCGCCCATATCTTTAAATTTTTCATTATTTAAAACCTGATTTATATATTCTTTTAAAGGTATGTTGCCCATATTATACACTAATTTCATGCTTAAATATAAATTATCGTTTTTAATAAAAATATTGACATTGAAATCAGAAAATGTTGACAGCATACATTCTACAACGTTTTCAAATAAATCGTATAACACTATTACGTGTTTTATGGATATATGTTCATTACATTCACTTGTGAAATTACAATTTATATTACATCTTGAAATGCTGTCCATAGATTCTCTTATGCAATATTCAAGTTCTTTAGATGATATGTTTTCGTTGTCATAGCTTAGTAAAAGCAAATTACATCTTCTTTTTACATATGCGCCTAATATACACAGTCTTTTTAAAACTTCAATGCCCAAACTTGCATTGTTTTCAAGTATATTATTCATTTTTGCAAGACTTGGTATATTTTCGCTCATTATTTTTTCAATAATTTTATTTTTTTCTTCTACTCTGCTCTTTCTCTTTTCAAGTTCTATCTCTGCTTTAAGTAAAATATTTTTTTCTAAAAGTTGTCCTTTTAAAATATTAAGTTTGTCGAGCAATAGATTCATCTTCGATAAATTGTCCAACCATACCATATACCCGGCATTAATAGGCATAGCATTCACTTTTATGTTTCTATTCAGCAGTATAGGCTCTTTTATAGCCTCTTTTATATATTTTTTTTCTATATACATATCAGCCTTGGTATTATAAACAGTTTCATAATCTTCATTCAATATTTTCATAGGCACGCTACAAGCATTGAAAAGCTCTTCATAATTGTCATTGGATTGTATCAGTCCGCTTCGTATACAGCTTTCTATAATTATCATTATAAACAGACAAATCTTGACTGTTACATCACGAATTATCCATAATTGCCCCACATTAACAACATATATAATTATATATATAATAAGTGTGAACATAGCAATGTTCGGCAGAATCAATATCTTTTTATTTGGCAATTTGCTCTTTTTCACAATTATAGATAAAGTTAAAACAGGATAAATTATATTAAAAAATAAGACTACAAAATACATCGTCTCATACTTATAATCTTTGCTCGTCCAAATTTTATTGCTACCGAATGAAAATACAGCTTGATGTATGTCATTAGTAAGCACCAATATACATAATATAAACGCCGGTATCCATAAAACTTTTAAATATTCCGGAGGTTTATGCCTTTCAGATTTTCCCAAATAAATACCGAAAAACAATCCTAATAAAGGTATGAACAACATAGGTATGTAATAACTGTACCACAACATTCTGCGGATAAAATAATCATCAAAAAAAAATCGCTCTCATCGTTCGAAGTATCATCCAAAAAATCATAAGACTTGTTATACTTGTGATATAAAAACGAACTGATTTTATAAATATACGCCTTTTTATAGACTCTCTCCACAAAAATATCATACCTATATATATAAGAGGTCTGATAACATCTGCCGTGCTTCTATAAAAAACATTATCAAAGCTTATGTATCTCATAAGCATTGCTAAAATCACAAAGAACAGAATAATGCAATCATTCCTGAGAACTTTATATTTTTTCGGCATCATTATCCCTTCCTTAAAAATCTCATATTTTGTTAAATTATATCATTTTATTTGTTAAATCTCAATGATTTTTATGCAATACAATTTTCTTTGCACAAAAAATAACAGCTTATCAGTTTTATCCGATTAAGCTGTTATCTTTTATACCTATATCTATTATAATCAGCAATAAAAAAAACTTTATAGATTTCTTTTAATATATTTTTCGCTATTTACTTAATGTAACCGTCTTAGTAGAAGCATCCCATGCTGTTTTTACATTTAAAGCATTTGCTATTTGAGCTACTGGTAAGAATGTTCTTGCGTCTTTTATTTCAGGTGCTGAATCAAGCGCAACTTCTTTGCCGTTTACAAGCATAGTCTTATTTCCTATTGTAAGAACTACTGTTTGAGTATTATCTTTTGAGTTAAGGGTAGCTGTGCTTGTTTTAGCGTCCCATTTAACTTCCATATCCAATGTTTCAGCTACTGCTCTTAGCGGTAACATAGTTCTGTTTCCTTTTGCTATATATGGTGCTACATCTAATGTTTTTTTCTCTGTGTTGCCGCCTTTAGTTACTTTATATTCTGCACTTCCTATAACAAATTCTATTCCGTTTGATACAGGTGTTTTAACTGTTTCAGGTGCTACCGCATTTACATTGAACAATGTTGCTTTTGCTATCACATCATCAGGAGTTTTTGCGTTAACAAGTGATATTGTATATTCTCCCTCATAACCGAATCTGTCTATTGTAATTTTCATGTCACTGAATGTCAACTTTGAAGGTGCTGTTGATGCTCCGTTTACTTTAAATTTGATTGTATCTCCTTTAACATCTGCTGAGCCTGCTTTAATATTGCCTTCTGCTTCTAATTTTACTGATGAAAATACTGAGCCTTTGTACTCAGGATCTAATTTTAGTATATATTCTCCTTCTGACAATGCTCCTGCTGATGTTTCAACAAATGATAAATCTGCTAATTTTTGATCTCCCAAACCTAATGTTATGTTGTCAGGTTTTCTATCCTCAACATTTATTGCATCATATACTTTTGCAACTACTGATGACATATTTTCAATACCTCTGCCATCAAATGTTGCTGTTATATCTCCTACAAAGTCTTTTTTAGGTACTATATTCAATTTTATTACAAATTTATTTATGTTTGATGAATTTTCCTTCAAATTGAATTCCGCATAATTTTCTTTTACTGCACTTACTTCTAATTTATCTCTTCCATTTAATTGCTCTATTTTTACGCTTTTTTCATCTACAGTTGCATTATCGAAGGATAAATCATATGGAGCACCTGGAAGTATTGAGTCTTGTACAGCCTCTGTTACAGTTATTTCAACAGGAATAGATTTTGAATTTTTAGCCGCTCTTTCATATGACGATGAAATGTTTACACCGTAATCACTTATTTTTGCTATTACTACGCTTTCATCTTTATCTCCTGATACTCCTCCTGATATGATTACGGGAATATCACCTTTTTCTGCACGCTTGTCAACGTCAAAATACGGTACTATATACGCAACTTCCTGATATTTAGGATTTGTTTTCATAGTTATTTTAAGTAAATTTCCGTCTATCTGCGGTTTGTTATGTCCATTGACAATAGTTTTTGCGTTCCATTTTACATTTGTAGGCAGTTTCAATTCAAATGTAACCGAATCTCCCCAAGAATCTTTTTCGCTTTCTCTTATCTCAATCATAGAGCCTTTTTGTTCATCTAATGCACCTACTGTTTGAACTTTGTCAACTTTTACCGTTTTTGAACCTTCTGCAAACGAATTTATGCCGAAAGCCGAAACTAACAGTGCCATAGCTGTCATTCCTACAAAAAATTTTTTCATAATTTTCATTCCTCTCTGAATAATTTATTTTTTGACGCAATTTTTTATAAAGCGTCTTGGAAAAAGAAAATAAATATTCAAATTTATTTTCTAAATAGGACTATATTTATACTATACCAAATTTTATAAATAAAAAAAACATTTTTTTACAAATTTATTATTAAAAACATATTACAGCATTTTTTTAAATCTAATTTCTAAAATAAATGATACATTAATTTAATACTTTTCTCTGATAAAATAATATATACTTTTTATATAAGAAATTTATAAATATAGAGTCATATTTTATTAAATTTACACAGCGCTATTTCTCTATCGTTGTATTGAATTTTAGTATGATAACTATATTATTACTCGCTTATCTGTAATTACCATATCTGTTTTCACATCATATTCATCATATTCTATGCTGTCCACGAGACATTCATCAAAACATATGCCTATTTTAAACGCATTCGGTGTTTTTGAAAAAAAATCTGTCATAAAATCCTTTTCCATACCCTATACGATATTTGTTGAAATCATAACACACGCACGGAGTAATAATCAGCTCCACCTTTTTTTCATCAAAACTCTGTATACATTCTTCTTTTACTTCCAATATTCCTTTATATCCCGCTTTCATATCGTCAAAAGAATTAAAAACTGATATTTTCATAATATCTGTACTCTTATCTATGTACGGAAGCACAATATTTTTATCTTCTCTTTTACACCAAATGATAAAATCGTGAGTATATACCTCACTTCCAAAGCTTGTAAAAAGCATTATATTTTTTGAATTTTTAAAAATGTCTGTTGCTTTTACTTTATTAAGTATGATTTCAGATTTTTTTAATATATCTTCTTTAGATATTGAATCTCTTATAGCAAGTATGTCTTTTCTCATCTGTTTCTTGTTCATAAGTACTCCTTTTATTAATATTATGTGTATAAAAATTTATTTTGACATATATAATACTATATTGTGGATCAATTTTTAAAATAAGCTGTTATACGTATACAAAGTCTAAAAAACCATTGTTTGTTCGTTATTATAAATAAGCATTATTTGTAAATTAACTTACTATAATTTACAAATAATGTTGCAAGTTTCCTTATACGCAAATAATGCTTTAAAGCATTACTTTAAAGCATTATTTAAAAACTTAACTACGCCTGTTGTATTTTTATTCTTTCTGAATTGTTTCCATCAATATATACAAGTGATCTGAATCCATCCACAGACTTGTTTAATTTCAATATATATGAATTGTTCACAGGGAATTTTTTGATATGTGTTTCTTCTAAGCAAGTCAATCCCACATAAATATCTTCAGCGTTTAATTTATTCACTTTATCATTAAAAGTGTTTACATCTGTAACTTTATATAAATCGTCTACTATTACTAAACTTATTTTATCATTTTTTAGTTTTTCCAAATTTATAACATCGTCTTTTATAAACTCGTCGGCTGTAATATATAACACATTTTCGCTGTTTTCTGCCAATCTCTTTATATATGTTGTCTTACCTACCCCTGTTTCACCTGCTATTATTACATTTCTGTCAATAACTATACACTTAGGCTTGTCGTTTTGTTTATTTCCTATTTTTATCATTGAATAAGTCATAATAATTCTCCTTAATTTTAAAATATATTTTAATACTTACATTTTTTATAGTAAATCAATTTGAAAACTGTTTTTATATAATCATAATATACAAAGCCTGAATCAATCTACCATAAAACTCTAAAAACTGTTTTAAACAATATTTTTTCACCAGCCCCTTTTTGTAAACTGCATAATTTTAAGTTAACAAATATATTTAGTTTATTTATGTTTGCTTGGTATAATGTTGATTTATGATATAATAAAAAAATGATTAATATTGGATATCTATAAATACTGTTCTATATTTACTAAATTTCACAACATTATTTTCATATCTTTGCTGTCGAATTAAATAAATTTCTCCATACTGTTAAAAGCATAATATTTTTCAGTAAAGTTCCATTTAATTTATTTGACTGTATTCTAACTGATTTATTTTTCAAATTCAATAAAATAATTATCAATTTTTATATATTCTACTTGCTATCTTTCTTCCTATTGATGTACTCATCAGTTCTTTTTGAGATATTCCTCCCATAAATAAGAGTTCAAAAATATATACGGCTCCTCCGATCATAACAGCAAGCAATGTGCTTATTTTAGAGCCCGGTATGATCATAGAAAACAGTACATATGAAACTTTAACGAATATACCCATTATTGCCGACATCAAAAACGGTATGGCAAATGAAGACTTTATTTTAAAATTTACACCTAACAGTTTCTTTATCCATATATAGTCTAAAACCATGGCTATTACATAAGCAACCGCCGTACCTATCGCTGCACCTTTTACGTTTATTGCCGGTACAGGTGTTATAAAATAAGTTATCACAATTTTAAATACGGATGCTATAAACAAGTTTATTACAGGTATCATAGGTTTACCTATAGCTTGAAGTATGGCTGTAAAAGTTTGAAGCAGTGCTATCAAAACTATTGTAAATGACATTGCAAAAAGTATTGAACCTGCTGAATCCGGTTCTTTAGGATACAATAATTTCATTATAGGTGTTGACAGTACCATAACTCCAAAAAAACAAGGCATTGCTATTAAATTTGACAATCTCGTACCGAGCACTATATTACTTCTGAGTTTTTTAATCTCTTTTACAACATAACTTTCAGATATTGCCGGTACTATGCTGTATGCGATAGAAACTGTCAATGCTTGTGGAAGATTTATTATCGTAGCTGCCATACCTGAATATTGCCCGAAAAGCGAATTGGCATCTTGATATGAAAACCCGCCTGACATAAGCCTGTCTTTTATTATTTTGGAATCAATCGTGTTCATAAGAGGTATGACAAGCGAACCTATTATTATAGGAACTGCTATTGACATCATCTCTTTTAACAAGCTGATACTGTCCTCCTCCAATATTTCGTCACACATATTGATTTCTTTTTGTATCTTTGAATTTTGTCTTATATATATGACTATTATTACAAAAAATGCTATCACAGCTCCAAGTGAAGCCCCAAAAGCCGCCCCGGCCGCTGCAATCGGCTTTCCGTTAGGAATTAATATATATGCCAAAAATAAACCGAAAAATACTCTTACAAACTGCTCACTTATCTGTGAAAGCGAGGTAGGTAACATATTGCTTCTACCTTGAAAATATCCCTTAAAAGCATTTACGGCAGGCACTATAAGAAGTGCCAATGACAATGCCTTTATACTGTAATACGAATTTTCATCATTCAAAAACTTTGCTAATAAATTTGCTCCGAAAAAGAATAGTAAAAACGATAATATTCCCATACAAGTTAACAAAAGCAAACTTATCTTAAATATTTTATGGGCTGTCTTATATTTTTTCAGTTTCGTTCTTTCAGCTACCATCTTAGATATTGCTGTAGGCATACCGGATGTAGATATTGCAAGTACAAATACATATAACGGATAAGCCGTCTGATAATAACCTATTCCGTCTGAGCCTATCAGATTACCAAGCGGTATTCTAAATACAGAACCGAGTATTTTTACAAATAAATTAGATATCGCAAGTATCATAGTACCTGCCAAAAAAGTTTGAGAGTTCATTTGCCCTCCAAAAAAATCATATGTATTTTAATTAACTATATTTTATCAATTAAAATTTTATCAATTAATTTTTTCAATAATAATTTATTTTAAGGCTTTTTTTAATATTTGTCAATTTAAGCTAAGTCATTTAATTATTTTTTCAAAAAAACTAATTGATAATAAAGTATAAATTTGTTATAATGTTATAAATAGAAATTAATAATTTTTTAATTTCAAGTGATAATAGTATTTTAATATATATTTTTTTCAAATAATCTGTTTATTTTGATAAAAATTGATATTTTTTTGTCAAAAATCATTCATTTTTTAAGTTATGTTTATTTAATGTTGGAAAAATATTTATTTGAATATTTTATCACGAATTCTTACAATTTACAGATTAAAATATGTTTTTACAACTTCTTGTATTAAATAAAATTAGTAAGGGCTATCTAATTGTTTACTTAATATTTTTAATCGTAAGTTTTAAGGACATAGGTTTTTTATATTTTTTTAAAATTTAGGAGGTTTTTAATATGGCTAAACATATGAAAACTATGGACGGTAATACTGCCGCCGCATATGTTTCTTACGCTTTTACTGAAGTTGCCGCTATCTTCCCTATCACTCCGTCTTCTCCAATGGCTGAAGTTGTTGATGAATGGGCTGCTAACGGAATGAAAAATGTGTTCGGACAAACAGTAAAAGTATCTGAACTTCAATCAGAGGCAGGGGCGGCAGGTGCCGTTCACGGTTCTTTATCTACAGGAGCCCTTACTACTACTTATACAGCTTCTCAAGGACTTCTACTCATGATTCCTAATATGTATAAGATTGCCGGGGAACTTCTTCCGGGTGTATTCCATGTATCTGCAAGAGCTTTGGCATCTCATGCACTATCAATATTCGGAGATCACTCAGACGTTATGTCTGCAAGACAAACAGGTTTTGCTATGCTATGTTCCGGCTCTGTCCAAGAAGTTATGGACTTAGGAGGTATAGCTCACCTTGCAGCAATTAAGTCAAAAGTTCCTTTTATGCACTTCTTTGACGGTTTCAGAACTTCACATGAAATACAAAAAATAGAAACTATAGATTTTGAAGATTTGGCAAAATTGGTTGACCAAGAAGCACTTGCTGAATTCAGAGCAAAAGCACTTGACCCTAACCATCCATATACAAAAGGTACAGCACAAAATCCTGATATATTCTTCCAAGCAAGGGAAGCATCAAATGTATTTTATAACGCTGTTCCAAAAATAGTTGCCGATTATATGGTAGAAATATCAAAATTGACAGGCAGAGAATATAAGCCTTTCAACTACTACGGTGCACCTGATGCAACAGATGTAATAGTAGCTATGGGTTCAGTTACTGAAACTATCGAAGAGGTTGTTGACCACTTAAATGCAAACGGTAAAAAAGTCGGTTTGATAAAAGTACATTTATACAGACCTTTCGTTGCCGATTACTTCTTAGATGTTTTACCTAAAACAGTAAAAAGATTAGCTGTTCTTGACAGAACAAAAGAACCGGGAGCCCCGGCAGAACCTCTACATCTTGATGTAGAATCAGTATATTTCGGAAAAGAAAATCGTCCTATGATAATAGGAGGAAGATATGGTCTTGGTTCAAAAGATACTATTCCTACTGATATATTGACAGTATTTGAAAACTTGGAATCAGAAAATCCGAAAAATAACTTCACAGTATCAATCGTAGATGATGTTACAAATCTATCATTGGATGTTAAACATAAATTATCTATTCGTCAAGAAGGCACTATAAGATGTAAATTCTGGGGATTAGGCTCAGACGGTACAGTAGGTGCTAACAAACAAGCTATAAAAATAATAGGTGACCACACAAATAAATATGCACAAGCATATTTCGCATATGACTCCAAAAAATCAGGCGGTGTTACAGTATCTCACCTTAGATTCGGTTCAAAACCTATACGTTCAACATATCTTATAGATGAAGCAGATTTTATAGCATGTCATACTCCTTC
The DNA here is from genome assembly GCF_000238115.1 of Peptoanaerobacter stomatis. GTDB lineage: Bacteria > Bacillota > Clostridia > Peptostreptococcales > Filifactoraceae > Peptoanaerobacter > Peptoanaerobacter stomatis. The sequence goes on from NZ_JH414546.1 coordinate 146,545, forward strand.
ATATGTTAAATTATATGATGTAGTAAAAGGATTAAAAGAAGGCGGATCATTCGTACTTAACTGTCCTTGGTCAGATGATCAGTTAGAAGAAGAATTACCGACAGCAATCAAAAAATATATAGCAACAAATAATATCAAGTTCTACACAATAGATGCAAGCAAGATAGCTTTTGAAATAGGACTTGGAACAAGAATAAATATGATAATGCAATCAGCATTCTTCAAATTGGCTGATGTAATACCTTATGACGAAGCAGCAAAATATTTGAAAGACTCAATAGTAAAATCATACGGTAAAAAAGGTCAGGAAATATTGGATATGAACTTCAAAGCTGTTGACCTTGGAGCAAATGCTATACATGAAGTAAAAGTACCTGAATCTTGGGCAGCTCTTGGAAATGAAAAAATAGCAACAAAACAAAACAACGATGCTCCTGATTATATAAAAAATATACTAAGCGTTGTAAATGCGCAGGACGGAGACTCTCTACCTGTATCTACATTTGTAGGATACGAGGACGGTAAAGTGCCGGCAGGTGCTTCAGAATATGAAAAACGCGGTATAGCAACACACGTTCCTCAATGGAAAATAGAAAATTGTATACAATGTAACCAATGTTCATTTGTATGCCCTCATGCCGCTATAAGACCATATCTTTTAGATGAAAATCAAAAAGCAAATGCACCTGAAGGATTCGACACATTAAAAGCAGTAGGAAAAGGTCTTGAAGGTCTTGAATATAGAATACAAGTAAGCCCATACGACTGTACAGGTTGTGGAAACTGCGCCGATGTTTGTCCTGGTAAAAAAGGCGAAAAAGCTCTTGAAATGACTTCATTTGAATCATTAAAAGACGAGTACGGAAAATTATTTGACTATGCACATAAAAACATAGGATATAAAGATGATATACTTGACAGAAACTCACTAAAAGGTAGCCAATTTATGCAACCGCTTCTTGAGTTTTCAGGAGCTTGTGCCGGTTGCGGTGAAACTCCATATGCTAAGCTTGTTACTCAAATGTTTGGTGACAGAATGATAATAGCAAACGCAACAGGTTGTTCATCAATATGGGGAGGTTCAGCTCCTACATCCGTATATACTACAAACTCAAAAGGCAGAGGACCTGCTTGGGCAAACTCATTATTTGAAGATAATGCAGAATACGGATATGGTATGGCTATGGGTGTAAAAGCCATAAGACAAAGAATAGAAAATGAAATGTCACAACTTCTTGAAAAAGATATACCTTCAGATGTAAAAGATGCTCTTAAAGATTGGATAGAAAATAGAGAAGAAGGCGAAAACACATTAAACAGAAAAGAAAAAGTTTTATCAGCTTTAGATAAAATAACAGGCGACGGAAAAGAATTAGCAGGCGCAATTAAAGAAAACAAAGATTATCTTGACAAAAAATCAGTATGGATATTTGGTGGAGACGGTTGGGCATATGACATCGGTTATGGCGGACTTGACCACGTACTCGCAGCAGGCGAAGATGTTAATGTATTAGTATTTGATACAGAAGTTTACTCAAATACAGGTGGACAATCATCAAAATCTACACCGACATCAGCAGTAGCAAAATTTGCTGCATCAGGTAAGAGAGTTAAGAAAAAAGACCTTGGTATGATGGCTGCATCTTATGGTTATGTATATGTTGCACAAGTTGCTCTTGGCGCAGATAAAAACCATCTGTTAAAAGTATTAAAAGAAGCGGAAAGCTATAAAGGACCATCACTTATAATAGCATATGCACCTTGTATAAACCACGGTCTAAAAGAAGGTATGGGCAGAACTATAGCAAACGAAAAACAAGCCGTAGATTGTGGATACTGGCATTTATACAGATACAATCCACTACTTGCTCATGAAGGAAAGAATCCGTTCTCATTAGATTCAAAAGAACCTAAAGAATCTTTCAGAAAATTCATAGACGCACAAGTAAGATACTCATCACTTAAGAGAACATTCCCTGAAATAGCTGAAGAGTTATATGACAAAGCTGAAACAGAATCAAAAGAAAGATATGAAAAATACAAACTTATGGCAGAAAAATGGATGTAAGATAATATTATAATCTTTGAATAACTGTAACTTTAAAAGACCACTGATTTTATCGGTGGTCTTTTTTATACTATTAAAACCTCTATTTTATTGCACAAAAAAAACTGCGAACATCTCGCAGTTTTTTTACTTTTTTAAATATTTAAAAAAATTATTAAACTAATTCTAAGATTGACATAGGTGCGCTATCTCCACGTCTCTCTCCAAGTTTTATTACTCTTGTATATCCACCGTTTCTCTCTTGATATTTAGGTGCTACTTCAGAGAACAATTTTGCTACTACAGCTTCATCAGTTATATAAGCAAGTGCGGCTCTTCTTGCACTAAGATCACCTTTCTTGCCAAGTGTTATCATCTTTTCTACCATTCTTTTTGTTTCTTTTGCTCTTGTTACTGTTGTTGTTATTTTTCCGTATTTTAAAACGTCTGTTGTAAGGTTTCTAAGCATTAGATTTCTATGTGAAGTTTTTCTTCCTAATTTTCTATAATTCGCCATTCTTTCGCCTCCTTCTTATACTATTATATATTAAACGCATATATAAAATATATATTTTTTATCTTATATAGGCATTTAAGAAAAATAGTATCCGTTGTTTTTATTCGTAACTTGATTTTAAAGTAAATCCAAGTTCATGCAATTTTTGTATTACTTCTTCCAGTGATTTTTTACCAAGATTCCTAACTTTCATCATTTCGTCTTCACTCTTGGCTGTGAGTTGCTCTACCGTATTTATATTTGCACGTTTCAAACAGTTGTATGACCTTACGGACAAGTCTAATTCTTCTATTGTCATCTCTAAGGCTTTTTCTTTCACATCTTGTTCTTTTTCTACCATTATTTCCATTGCATTGACACTGTCTGTCAAATCTACAAACATATTGAGATGTTCTACCAATATTTTTGCTGCTACTGAAAGTCCGTCTTTAGGGCTAACTGTTTTGTTAGTCCATATTTCAAGTATCAATTTTTCAAATTCAGGATTTTCAGATACGCTTACTTTTTCTATATAGTAGTTCACTTTTTTTACAGGCGTATATATGGAATCCATTGGAAGTACACCTATAGGCAGTCCTTTTTGTTTATTTGTATCTGCTGATATATAACCTCTACCTTTATTTATATACATCTCCATTTTTAATTCCGCATCTTCTGACAATGTAGCTATGTGTAAGTCTTTGTTGAGTATTTCTACTCCTGCCGGGCAAATTATATCGCCTGCTGTTATCTCACATTCACCTTTTGCTTCTATCCTTATCACTTCTTCTGTATCTGTTTCCATTTGCATAGATAGTTCTTTTAATGTCAGCATGAGTTCAACCACATCTTCCTTTACACCTTTTATAGTTGAAAATTCATGCATTACTTTGTCTATCTTTATTGCTGTAACTGCTACTCCGGGAAGTGAGGATAAAAGTACTCTTCTTAGTGAGTTTCCTACTGTTGTTGCAAAGCCTCTTTCTAATGGTTCCAATACAAACTTTCCATAGTCTTCTTCAAGTGCAAGTATTTCTACTTTCGGTTTTTCTATTCCTAACATGTAGGCCCTCCTTATGGTTTAATTTACTTTTTCCGAGGGAACAACAATTACACTCTTCTTCTCTTTGGTGGTCTGCAACCGTTATGAGGTATAGGTGTAACATCTTTTATCATAGTTACTTCAAGTCCTGCTGCTTGTAATGCTCTTATAGCCGCTTCTCTTCCGGCTCCCGGTCCTTTTACAAAAACGTCAACTGATTTTAATCCATGTTCTATCGCAGCTTTTGTTGCTGTTTCTGCTGCCATTTGCGCTGCAAACGGTGTTGATTTTCTTGAACCTTTGAATCCCAATTGACCTGCACTTGCCCAAGATATAGCATTTCCTTGCACATCTGATAGAGTTATTATTGTGTTGTTAAATGTTGATTGTATATGTGCATGACCTTTTTCTATATTTTTACGTTCTTTTCTTCTCACTCTTGTGACTTTTTTCTTTTGTTGTTTAGCCATTTATCTTTAATACCTCCTTTTATCTATTTTTTCTTACGACCTACTGCTCTTTTCGGACCTTTTCTTGTTCTTGCGTTTGTTTTTGTCTTTTGTCCTCTTACTGGAAGCCCTTTCATATGTCTAAGTCCTCTATAGCATCTTATATCTCTTAATCTTTTTATGTTTAATGAAACTTCTCTTCTTAAATCTCCTTCAACAGTATAGTTTGCATCTATCTCTTTTCTAAGAAGATTTACTTCTTCTTCTGTAAGGTCTTTTATTCTTGTATCTTCACTTATACCTGTTGTAGCAAGTATCTTTGATGAAGTTTTTTTACCTATACCGTATATATATGTTAGTCCTATGATTACCCTTTTATCTCTTGGTAAATCTATTCCGGCAATACGAGCCATAACTCTCCTCCTATTTATTAACCTTGTTTTTGTTTATGTTTTGGGTTTTCGCAAATTATCATTACTTTTCCTTTTCTTTTAATGACTTTGCATTTTTCGCACATTGGTTTTACTGATGGTCTTACTTTCATTTTTCTCCCTCCTTACCTTTGCACTGTTACTTCTTTCTCCAAGTGATTCTTCCTTTTGTCAAATCGTACGGAGACAGCTCAACAGTGACTTTATCTCCAGGTAAAATTCTTATGAAGTTCATTCTGAGTTTTCCTGAAATATGTGCTATTATTTCAAATCCGTTTTCCAATTGTACCTTAAATTTTGCATTAGGTAGTGCATCCGTTATTGTGCCTTCCATTTCTATGACATCACTTTTTGCCATTTAATCCCCCTATTTTATTCTAACAAATTTGCAATTTCTCTCATTATTTTTTTATTTTGACTTTTAATATCTGATGTATTTATCTCGTCTATCACATTAGATACTTTGTTAATTTTTGACAGATGTTTTATTTTTTTCAACTTGGGTTTCTCCAATTTTCTTGATTTTCCATTGACAATTTTTACATAATTATCATCTACTATCTCGTAAATTAAAAAATATTCTCCCTTGTCATGCCCTGCCATACTTCTTACTAATTGTCCTTTTGCTAAATTCATTCTTTTATTCCTTATAAAATAGTTAGTAATTCTGGCTCGCCATCTGTTATTGTAAGTGTATGTTCATAGTGTGCGGCATTTTTGCCATCTAACATTACAGCTGTCCAACCATCTTGTAGTACTTTTACTTTATATGTTCCTATTGCTACCATAGGTTCTACTGCTATCACCATACCCTCTTGCAATCTTGGGCCTCTTCCCGGATTTCCATAATTCGGTATTTGCGGGTCTTCGTGCAATTTTTCTCCTACTCCGTGTCCTACATAATCCCTTATCACAGAAAATCCATTTTTTTCAACATATACCTGAACTGCATGTGATATATCTGAAAGTCTGTTGCCTACAACGGCATTTTTTATACCTTCATAAAAGCTTTGTCTTGTAACTTCAATAAGCTTTTTATCTACTTCCGATATTTTCCCTACAGCATGTGTCTTTGCGCTATCTCCGTGATATCCGTTATAAAATGCACCTATATCAATGCTTATTATATCTCCGTTCTTGAGTACAACATCTTTGGACGGGATTCCATGAACTACTACCGAATTTAATGAGGCACATATACTGCCTTTAAATCCTCCATAGCCTTTAAATGAAGGTATAGCTCCACATTTTCTGATATATTTTTCTGCTAAATAATCAAGCTCATATGTGGTTATTCCTTCTTTTATATGCTCTTTTAACAGCTGATGGGTTTGTGCTACTATCTTTCCCGCATCTCTCAATTTTTGTATCTGCGACTTTGATTTTATTGTTATCATTTATTTCACGCTTTCGACTGCTTTTACTATATCTTCAAAGACTATATTTATGTCTTTTTCTCCTGCAATGTTAACCAAATTGCCTTTTTTGTTATAGTAATCTATTAGAGGTTTGGTATTGTTATTATATACCTCTATTCTATTTTTTATTGTTTCTTCTTTATCGTCATCTCTTTGGAAGAGTTCTCCGTTACAATTATCGCATACATTTTCAACTTTTGATTTGTTAAATGCTATGTGATATGTCGCTCCGCAATCTTTACAAACTCTTCTTCCTGCTGCTCTGTCTATAAGAAGTTTATCATCAACTTCTATATTTACAACATTATCTATTTTTAAATTTCTATTTTCTAAAACTTCGTCAAGTTTTTCAGCTTGAAATATATTTCTTGGAAATCCGTCAAGCAAAAAGCCTTTTTTAGCATCATCTTGCATTATTCTGTCGAATACCAAATCGCAAGTTAATTCATCTGGAACTAATTCACCTTTGTTCATATATTCTTTAGCTTTTTGACCAAGTACAGTATTGTTTTTTATGTTGGCTCTGAATATATCTCCTGTTGAAATATGCGGTATATCAAATTTTTGACATATTTTCGCCGCTTGTGTTCCTTTTCCTGCCCCGGGGGGACCAAGTATTATAAGTTTCATCTTTCCTCACCATATTTCTTGTATGTTATTTTAAAAATCCTTGATAGTGACGCATTACCATTTGAGCTTCTATTTGCTTCATAGTTTCAAGTGCAACTCCGACCACTATTAAAAGCGATGTTCCTCCAAATCTAAACGGTATTGATGTAAACCCTAATATCAAGATTGGTATTGCACTAATTGCCGCCAAGAACAATGCCCCTGCAAGCGTAAGTCTGTTTGATACCTCTTGTAAATACTCAGCTGTGCTTCTTCCCGGTTTTATTCCCGGTATGAAACCTGCTGAATTTTTAAGATTATCTGCTATCTCATCAGGCTTAAATATAATTTCTACATAAAAATATGAAAATCCTACTACGAGCAAGAACTCTAACAGGGCATATACATATAATCCCGGAGGTCCTTGTGTTGAAAAATATTTACTTACAAATGTTTGATATGACAGATTTTTTATGAATATACCTAACAGATTAGGCATCATTAAAAATGATGAGGCAAATATTACCGGTATAACCCCGGCTTGATTTATCTTAATAGGTATATGTGTTGATTGCCCACCATATGTTTTTCTTCCTATAACTCTTTTTGCGTGTTGAACAGGAACTTTTCTTACCGCCTCAAGCACCATTACTACTCCGACTATTATTGCCAAACATAAGGCCATAAACAATAAAAACTCTACTATTGACAGTTCCTTTGTCTGCAATAATTCAAATGTCTTTATAGCTCCTGAAGGTACTCTTGAAACTATACCTGCAAAGATTAAGATTGATATACCGTTACCTATTCCTTTTTCTGTGATTTGTTCACCAAGCCACATCAAAAATGCTGATCCCGCTGTAAGCGTAAGTACAACTGATGCCTGATTTAAAAATGAACTGTCAACCAATGCCGAACGGAAAAAGCCTATCCCAAGTGCTGTTGATTGTAATAATGCAAGTGCTACTGTTGTATATCTTGTTATCTGCATTATTTTTTTTCTTCCTTCTTCTCCTGATTTTTGCATATCTTCAAGAGCAGGAATAGCTACCGCTAAAAGTTGTATTATTATTGATGATGTTACATACGGTCCTACACCTAAAGCAAATATTGTGAAGTTGTTAAGTGCCCCCCCTGAAACCAAATCATAAAAAGAAGAAAACGAACTGTACTGCTGCAACATTTGTCTTATAACTTCTACATTTATTCCGGGTACCGGTATAGCCGAACCTACCCTGAATACAACAAGCATAAGTAACGTATATACTAATTTCTTTTTTAAATCCGGAATTTTAAAGGCATTTTTTAAGGCTGCAAACATTAAATCACCTCAGCCTTTCCTCCCGCAGCTTCTATTTTTTCTATGGCTGACTTTGTGAATTTGTTGGCTTTTATTGTGATTTTTTTGCTGATTTCTCCGCCGCCTAATATTTTAAGTCCATCTTTTTCTATTTTTTTGATAACGCCTGCATCTTTTAATATTTCAGCTGTTATTTCAGCATTATCTTCAAAACCTTCTAATCTGTCTAAATTTATTGTTGTATATCTCTTTTCAAAATCATAATTGTTGAAACCTCTTTTTGGAAGTCTTCTGTAAAGTGGCATCTGTCCACCTTCGAATCCTATTCTTATTCCAACACCTGATCTTGAATGTTGTCCGTCTTGTCCTCTACCTGCTGTTTTCCCGTAGCCGGATGCTGTACCTCTACCTACTCTTTTTCTTTTTCTCACAGCACCTGCATTTGGCTTTAAGTTGTTTAATTCCATCTTTTCACCTCCTGTTATGCTTGTTCTACTTTTAACAAGTGTTTTACTTTTTCTATCATTCCTCTTAATTGAGGTGTATCTTCTTTTATCACACTGTGTTCTCTTTTTCTTAGTCCAAGTGCTTCTACTGTAGCTCTTTGTTTAGGATTTGTTCCTATAACACTTTTAGCTAATGTTATTTTTAAACTTGCCACCTTCAATGCCTCCTATCCCAAAAGTTCTTCTACTTTCTTACCACGAAGCTCTGCAACGTCTTCTATTTTTCTTAGGGAAGCTAAGCCGCTTATTGTCGCATTAACAACGTTTCTCGCATTTTTTGACCCTAAAGATTTTGATCTGACGTCTTTATAACCTGCAAGTTCAAGTATAGCACGAGCTGCTCCACCTGCTATAACTCCTGTTCCCTCTTTTGCCGGCATTATTAAAACTTCTCCTGAACCATATCTACCTTGTATTCTATGTGGTACTGTTGTTCCAACTATAGGTACTGTTATAAGATTCTTTTTAGCTGATTCTACCGCTTTTTTTATAGCATCAGGTACTTCCATTGCTTTTCCTGTACCGTAACCTACGTGTCCGTTACCGTCGCCTACTACTACAAGAGCTGCAAATCTAAAGTTTCTTCCGCCTTTTACAACTTTTGTTACTCTTCTTATCTCAACAACTCTTTCTTCTATTTCAAGTTTTGATGCATCTATTTTTTTGTTTAGCATTCTTTCGCCTCCTTCTTCTTAGAATTTAAGTCCTGCTTGTCTTGCTGATTCAGCAAGTTCTTTTACTCTTCCGTGATACAAGTATCCGCCTCTATCAAATACAACTTCGCTTATTCCTTTTTCGTTTGCTTTTTTTGCTATAAGCTCGCCTACTTTTTTAGCTGCTTCTTTATTCCCTGCATATACTCCGTCTAAGTTTATTTCTTTATCTATTGTTGATGCAGAAACCAATGTTACTCTATTAATATCATCTATTATTTGAACATATATGTTTCTCGCACTTTTAAACACGTTCATTCTTGGTCTTTCAGGTGTTCCTGATATTTTTTTACGAACTCTTTTATGTCTTGCTAATCTGTTTTCGTTTTTATTGACCTTGTTAAACACTTATATTTCACCCCTTTATCTATTTTTTACCTGTTTTTCCTTCTTTTCTTCTTATATGTTCACCGGAATATTTGATACCTTTACCTTTATATGGTTCAGGTTTTCTCCAGTCTCTTATTTTTGATGCATAGTTTCCAACTTGTTGTTTATCTATACCTTTTACTATTATTTCTGTTTGTGACGGTACTTCTACTTCTATACCTTGAGGGTCTTCCATTTCTACCGGGTGTGAAAATCCTAAGCTTAGTGTAAGTTTTTTGCCTTGTTTTGCTGCTCTATATCCTACACCTACTATTTCCAATTTCTTGCTGTATCCTTCTGTTACACCTACTATCATATTGTTTATAAGTGTTCTTGATAATCCGTGTAATGATCTATGCTCTTTATTATCTGATGGTCTTTTTACCAATATCTTTCCATCATTTTGCTCTATTATCATATCTTTAGATATAGCTTGTGATAAACTTCCCTTAGGTCCTTTTACGCTAACTAAATTATGTTCGTCTATATTAACTGTCACGCCAGCTGGCACAGTAATTTCTTTATTTCCTATTCTTGACATCTTTACGCCTCCTTTCTACCAAACGTAGCAGATTACCTCTCCACCTACGCCTTTTTCTCTTGCCTGTCTATCTGTTAAAACACCTTTAGATGTTGATATTATTGATATTCCTATACCGTTATATACTCTTGGAACATTCAATCTGTCTGCATAAACTCTCATTCCGGGTTTTGATATTTTTTTAAGTCCGCTTATTACTCTTTGTCCGTTTCCAGCATATTTTAATTGAATTTTTATCATACCTTGCTTTGAGTCTTCTATAACATCATAGCCTTTTATATATCCTTCTTCAAGCAATATTCTTGCTATTTCTTTTTTCATTTTTGATGCAGGCACTTCAACTGTTTCGTGTTTTACACTGCTTGCATTTCTTATTCTTGTAAGCATATCTGCTATTGGATCTGTCATTGACATTAATTTTTACCTCCTTTGCCGTATATTATCTTACCAAGACGCTTTTCTTACGCCAGGTATTTGACCTTTGTATGCTAAGTTTCTAAAACATATACGGCATATTCCGTATTTTTTAAGAACTGCGTGTGGTCTTCCGCATATTGTGCATCTTGTATATTCACGAGTTTTATATTTTTGCTCTCTTTGTTGCTTTATAACCATAGCTTTTCTTGCCACGTTTTCTTCCTCCTTAATTATTTTGCAAAAGGCATTCCCATCAAGTTTAATAATTCTCTTGCTTCTTCATCACTTTTAGCTGTTGTTACGAAAATTATATCCATACCTCTTGTTTTATCGACTTTATCAAATTCTATTTCGGGGAATATTAGCTGTTCTTTTATTCCAAGTGCATAGTTTCCTCTTCCATCAAATGAGTTCTTATTTACTCCTTTGAAGTCCCTAACTCTTGGTAATGATATGTTGAATAGTTTGTCTACAAAGTAATACATCTTATCTCCTCTAAGTGTAACCTTTGTTCCTATTGGCATACCTTCTCTTATTTTGAAGTTGGCAACTGATTTTTTTGATTTTGTTACTACAGGTTTTTGTCCTGTTATTGCCTCTAACTCACTAACAGCAGAGTCTAACAATTTTGAGTTATCCTTTGCTTCTCCAACGCCCATATTTATAACTACTTTTTCAAGCTTTGGCACTTCCATTATATTTTTATAACCGAATTTTTCGATTAGACCTTTTACAACTTCATTTTTATATTTGTCAAGTAATCTTGTTGACATTAATTCTTCCCTCCTTTGCTATTATATTTCTTCTCCTGTTTTTTTGGATATTCTGACTTTTTTTCCGTTTTCTAATATCTTATATCCTACTCTTACGCCTTTTCCTGCTTTTGCATCATAGTACATAACATTTGATACATGTATAGGCATTTCTTTTTTTATTATTCCGCCTTGTGGATTTAATTTGTTAGGTTTTTGGCTTTTTGTTGCTATATTTACGCCTTCAACCAATACTTTTTCTTTTGACGGATATGCTTCAAGCACTTTTCCTTTTTTACCTTTATCTTTTCCGGCTATTACTACAACTGTATCTCCACTTTTTATACGCACTTTTACACCTCCTAATTATAGAACTTCAGGAGCAAGAGATATTATCTTCATAAATTGTTTATCTCTAAGCTCTCTTGCTACCGGTCCAAATATTCTTGTTCCAGTAGGTGTCTTATCATCTTTTATTATTACGGCTGCATTTTCGTCAAATTGAACATAACTTCCATCTTTTCTTTTTAAGGCTGATTTTGTTCTAACTATTACAGCTTTTACTACTTTACCCTTTTTTACAACGCCACCTGGTGTTGCAGATTTTACGGAAGCAACTATTATATCGCCTATTCCTGCTATCTTTCTATTTGAACCGCCAAGAACTCTTATGCAAAGTAATTCTTTTGCACCTGAATTGTCAGCTACTTTTAGTCTTGTTTCTTGCTGAATCATCTTAACCTCCTATACTATTGGGCAGCTTTTTCCAATATTTGTACTACTTCCCATCTTTTTTCTCTTGATAGTGGTCTTGTTTCGCCTATTCTTACTTTATCTCCTATTTTACAAGCATTTTGCTCATCGTGAGCCTTAAATTTCTTTGTTCTTTTTACTGCTTTTGAGTATAAAGGATGACGAATCAATTCTACTATTGAAACTACTACGGTTTTGTCCATTTTATCAGATGTAACATAACCTATTCTAAATTTTCTGGATTTTTTCTTTTCCATCATATTCTTCCTTTCATACTAAGCTTGAGTTTGTTTTTCTGTTATTATTGTATTTATTCTCGCTATGTCTTTTTTGACATTTCTTATTTGCATAGGGTTTTCTAGCTGTCCTGTCGCTAATTGAAAACGTAGATTAAATAACTCTCTTTTTTGGCTTAGTAATTTATCTCTTAAATCTTGGATATTCATATCTCTTAGTTCATTAGCTTTCAACAACTTCACCACCTTCTACCTCTTTTTTAACAAATTTGCATTTTATTGGAAGTTTATGCATAGCAAGTCTCATCGCTTCTCTTGCTTTTTCTTCAGTTACTCCACTCATTTCAAACATTATTCTTCCAGGTTTTACAACTGCTACCCAATATTCAGGTGAACCTTTACCGGCACCCATTCTTGTTTCAGCCGGTTTTTGTGTTACAGGTTTGTGTGGGAATATTTTTATCCACACCTTACCACCTCTTTTTACTGATCTGTTTATAGCTATACGGGCAGCTTCTATTTGGTTTGATGTTATCCAAGCAGGTTCTAATGCTTGAAGTCCATATTCTCCATATGTTATAGTATTGCCTTTGTTGGCTTTACCTGTCATTTTTCCTCTGTGAACTCTACGACGTTTCACTCTTTTTGGCATTAACATTTATGTGTCCTCCTTTCAGCAATCATTTATCTATCTTGGTTTCTTCCTTGAGTTCTATTTCCTTGTTTTCTTTCATTGTTAAAATTTCTTTTTCTGTTAGGGTTAAATTCTCCATTATTGTTTCTTCTTTTTTTCTTCTTGTCGTCTTTAACTCCCATTAGACTGTCTAAGTCTCTTTTTTCACCGTTTCTATCTTTTAGGATTTCGCCTTTGCATATCCATACTTTTACGCCCAATTTTCCGTAAGTTGTATCAGCTTCTGCAAATCCATAATCTATATCGGCTCTTAATGTGTGTAGTGGCACTACTCCTTCAGCATATCCTTCAGTTCTTGCCATTTCGGCTCCACCAAGTCTTCCTGAAGTAGCAACTTTTATACCTTTTACTCCTCTTGTACGCATTGTTCTTTGCATAGCTTGTTTCATTGCACGTCTAAAAGCTATACGTCTTTCCAATGATTGCGCTATTTTTACTGCAACCAATTGTGCATCTGCGTCAGGATTTTTAATTTCTTCTATATTTATAAATACATTTTTACCTGTAAATTTCTCAACAGCAACTTTAAGTTCTTCTATACCTTGGCCGCCTTTTCCGATTACCATTCCGGGTTTTGCTGTAAATATATTTAATTTTAATTTATCTCCGACTCTTTCTATTTCAACTTTTGAAAGGTCAGCTTGGTTTAATTGTTTTGCCAAAAACTTTCTAACTTCATGGTCTTCTTTTATAAAAGATGCTATCTTATCTTTACCTGCAAACCATCTTGAGTCCCAATTTTTATTGATTCCGACTCTAAGTCCGTGTGGGCTAACTTTTTGACCCATTTATTTCCCTCCCGATTCCTAATTTCTCTCTTGTACAAAAACTTCTATATGACTTGTTCTTTTTCTTATTGATGTTGCTCTACCTTGAGCTCTTGGCATGAACCTTTTTAGTGTAGGTCCTTGATTTGCCCATATTTTTGATATATATAATTTTTTAGGTTCCATATTAAAGTTATTCTCTGCATTTGCAGCAGCCGATTTTACCACTTTAGAAATTATTTGTGCACTGCTGTTTGGTAGGAATTTTAATATAGCTATAGCTTCGTCAACGCTTTTGCCTCTTACTAAATCACAGATTTTTCCTGCTTTTCTTGGAGAAGTTCTAACGAATTTTGCTATCGCTCTTACTTCTTTAGCTATTGCTACTTTCTCTTTAGAATCTGCCATTTCGTTCTCCTTTCTAAAATATCTTATATATGTCTTAGACTTATTTTTTATTTTGTTTTTGATGATCTGTCATCATCTTTATGTCCTTTAAATGTTCTTGTTGGTACAAATTCTCCCAATTTATGTCCTACCATATCCTCTGTTATATATATAGGCACATGTTTTCTGCCATCATGTATAGCAAGTGTGTGTCCTATAAAGTCAGGATATATAGTAGATGATCTTGACCAAACTTTGATTACTTGTTTATCTCCTGTTTCGTTCATTTTTAGGATTTTCTTGTATAGTCCTTCGTGAACGAAAGCACCTTTTTTTGATGATCTACTCATTTTTACCTCCGTTTAGACTATTTTCTTCTTGTTACTATCATTTTATTAGAAAGTTTCTTTTTATTTCTTGTCTTATATCCAAGTGCAGGTTTACCCCAAGGTGTTACCGGTGATGGTCTACCTATAGGTGAACGTCCTTCTCCACCGCCGTGAGGGTGGTCATTAGGGTTCATTACGGAACCTCTTACTGTAGGTCTGATACCCATATGTCTTTTTCTTCCCGCTTTACCTATTGTAACATTTTCTTTTTCCAAGTTACCCACTTGACCTATTGTAGCTTTACATTCGGCATTTACATATCTCATTTCGCCTGAAGGTAATCTTAAAAGTACGTTTTTGCCTTCTTTAGCCATAAGTTGTGCTGAATTCCCTGCGCTTCTTACTAATTGTCCGCCTTTTCCAGTTTTTAATTCTATGTTATGAATTATAGTACCAACAGGCATATCTTTCATTTTTAGGCAGTTACCTATTTTTATATCTGAGCCTTCTCCAGAATATAATATATCTCCAACTTTTAATCCGTTAGGTGCCAATATATATCTCTTTTCTCCATCTCTGTAATGAAGTAAAGCTATATTAGCTGTTCTGTTAGGATCATATTCTATACCTGCAACTTTTGCCGGTATACCGTCTTTATCTCTTTTGAAGTCTATTATTCTATATTTTCTTTTTTCTCCGCCACCTTTATGTCTTACAGTTATCTTTCCTTGTGAGTTTCTTCCTGCGTGTTTTTTAAGACTTGTAAGCAATGACTTTTCCGGTGAAAATTTTGTAATTTCTTCTGAAATTACCACTGTCATATGTCTTCTTGACGGAGTAGTTGGTTTAAATTTCTTTATAGCCATTTTCTCTCACTCCTTTTTTATTATGCGCCAAAGATTTCTATATCTTTACTGTCAGCTGTTAGTTTTACTATAGCTTTTTTAAATGATGCAGTTTTCCCTACATTTCTTCCTACTCTTTTTTCTTTGCCGTCATAATTCATAGTATTTACTTTTTCTACTTTTACTTCAAATATTTCTTCTATAGCTCTTTTCACTTGTGATTTGTTAGCTTTTTTATCTACTATAAAAGTATATTTCTTCTCTGATGCCTGCTCCATACTTCTTTCAGATATAACAGGTCTTTTTATTATATCGTATGATAACATTATGCAAACACCTCCTGAGTTCTAATAACAGCATCTTTTGTCATTACTAAAACTTCATGATTTATTATGTCATATGTGTTAATAACATCAGCAAATGCTACTGACACTCCATATATATTTCTTCCTGATCTAACAACATTTTGATCATTTTGTTTTGTAACAAAAAGTGCTTTTTTCCCATCTATTTTAAGATTTTTCATAGTTTGTGCAAAAACTTTAGTTTTAGGTTCATTCATTGTTAACTCATTTAAAACTATAAGTTTTTGATTGTTCACTTTATCAGTCAACACGCTCTTTAAAGCTATTCTCTTAACTTTTTTATTTATTTTATAACTGTAATCTCTTGGTTTTGGCGCAAACACTACTCCACCGCCTATCCATTGTGGTGATCTTGTGCTACCTTGTCTTGCTCTACCTGTACCTTTTTGTCTCCAAGGTTTTTTTCCTCCGCCTCTAACTTCCGCTCTTGTTTTAGCAGATTGAGTGCCTTGTCTTCTGTTAGCAAGATGATTTTTTACAGTTTCATAAACGCAATGTTCATTTATTTCAACAGCAAATATTTCTTCTGATATTTCCATTTGCTCTACTACATTTCCATTTATATCAAGTACATCTATTTTTGGCATTATTTACTCCTCCTTTCACCTGATATTATTTATTTATATGATTCTTTCAGTACAACTAAGCCTTTTTTAGGACCCGGAACTGAACCTTTTACAAGAACCAAATTATTTTCTTTATCTACTAAAACAACTTCAAGATTTTTGATAGTTACTCTCTCAAATCCCATATGTCCGGCAAGTTTTTTACCTTTAAACACTCTTGAAGGATCTGAACACATACCCATTGAACCAGGTCCTCTGTGATAGTGTGAACCGTGAGTTTCAGGGCCTCTTGATTGTCCATGTCTTTTTATAGGACCTTGGAATCCCTTACCCTTAGATGTTGCAACAGCATCAACTTTATCTCCTACAGAAAATACATCTACGTTTATTTCTTGCGCAAGTTTAAAATCAGCTATGTTGCTTACCTTAAATTCTCTAAGCGTTCTTTTGCTTCCGATTCCAGCCTTTTTAAAATGTCCTTTTAGCGGTTTGTTCACATTCTTTTCTTTTATTTCTCCAAAACCGCATTGAACAGCTTCATATCCATCATTCTCTTTTGTTTTGATTTGAGTTACTATCATCGGTCCTGCTTCAATTACTGTTACAGGAACTAATCTTCCGTCTTCAGCGAAGATTTGAGTCATTCCCAATTTTTTTCCCATTATTGCTTTCATTAAATTACTACACCTCCATGTACTTACAGCGGATTGCTATGCAATCATCCTAAGGACAAGGCTATACCTTCGCTATTAAATTATTTTTTGATTTCAATTTCGATACCAGCCGGTAAGTCAAGTCTTATTAAAGAATCAACTGTTTTTGAGCTCGGCTCTAAAATATCAATAAGTCTTTTGTGAGTTCTCACTTCAAATTGTTCTCTTGAATCTTTATACTTATGAGTAGCTCTTATTATAGTTATGATTTCTTTTTTTGTAGGTAGTGGTACAGGTCCGCTTACAGTAGCACCTGTAGACTTAGCTATTTCTACTATTTTTTGAGCTGCCATATCAAGTATTGAATGGTCATAAGACTTTAATTTGATTCTAATCTTTTGCTTGTTTGACATTTTAAAAATTTACCTCCTATCGTACTTTTTGTACGACCGCCATTTATTTTTCAAAGCTCACAGCCAAACCTTCACTTTGTAAACGCCGCCGTGTGTTTCGCTTTTGCTTTTATAAAAAAATGGCTTTGTCGCAACATTCACAGATGTTTACTTGCTCCACAAAAATATCCTCGTAAATCGGGCAACCTTTTGCTTCATAGCCACTTGAGCATTAAAAATAATACTCTAAAAACATACTGATAAATTATACAATAAGTAATTATAAAAAGCAAGCATTTTTTTAAAAATATTTCTGATTTTAAAAACGAAAAAATATAATACATATCACTTGCATTAATTCGCAAAAAATGTTATAATAATCGCCAGTTGTTTGCAATAATTTTTTTATTAAAAATTTTATTGTTTAAACTGTAATTTCAACATAAAAAAGAAAGGATTAACATTTATGAAAAAAAATTTCAAAAAAATATTAGGTTTAGTAATAGCAACTTCTATGCTATTTGTAGGTTGTTCTTCAAATAATGCAAATAACACCGAGCAAAAAAAAGAAGGAGAAACAAAATTAAAAATAGTTACAAGTATGTATCCTATGTATGACTTTACAAAAAAAATAGCAGGTGATAAAGCTGATGTAGAAAACCTAATACCTGCCGGGGTCGAAGCTCACGGTTGGGAGCCTTCAGCAACCGATATTACCAAACTTGAAGATGCTGATATGCTTGTATACAATGGCGCCGGAATGGAAGGTTGGGTAGAAAAAGTTACAGATTCTCTTTCAAATAAAAATCTTTCATTAGTAGAAGCGTCAAAAGGAGCAGAACTTATAAAAAATGAAGAGCATGATGAAGACGAAGAGCACGAACACGAAGAAGGCGAACACGAAGAACATCATCACCATCACGGAGAATTTGACCCTCACGTATGGATTAGTATAAAGAATGCAAAAAAAGAAATGGAAAACATAAAAGACGCTTTGGTGCAAGCTGACGAAAAAAACAAAGCTTATTATGAAGAAAATTATAAAAAATACTCAGAAGAATTTGACAAATTAGATATGCAATTCGAAGAAACACTTAAACCTTATGCAGGCAAAAGTATAGTAGTAGCCCACGAAGCTTTTGCATATCTATGCAGAGATTACGGTATAAATCAACTTGGCATAGAAGGAGTTTACGAAGATTCAGAACCGGATCCTGCAAGAATGAAAGAGATCATAGAATTCGTAAAAGAAAACAATGTTAAAACTATATTCTTTGAAACACTTGCAACACCTGAAGTATCAGAAACAATAGCAAAAGAAACGGGGGCAAATACAGACGTCCTCAATCCTATAGAAGGTTTAACACAAGAAGAATTAGATGCAAATAAAGATTATCTTTCAATAATGCAAGACAACCTGAAAGCAATAGAAAACGCATTAAAATAGTATATAAAGTGGGGCTGTTGCTATGATTTTCATCATTATGCAACAGCCCCTTCTTTACACAATAACTGCAAATGCCTCTTAAGTCTGCAGATACAGGCGATTATTTTTACACAAAGAAAAACGCCCCATAGGAATAAATCCTGTAGGACGCCTTCATTAAAATATCTCTATTTCTCTTTCCCTACTACTTTACTATCGACCTTGTATCCGTTTATTTCCGTATTTACCGCAAGCATGCCGTCAGGATAGAAGTAATACCATTTTCCGTCTATCTTTACTCATTTGTCAGATTCAAGCAGACCTTCCTTGTTCAGATAGCAGAGCCTTTCTTCTCCCTCTACTTTTAAGTTCAACCAATCCTTATATACCTTAGTTCCGTCATAGTGTCACCAAAGGCTTCCATCTTTTACCCGGTCTGTTTTAAACATTCCGCTTTCATCAAAGAAAATATACCGCGCCGTCAAGTGTCTGTTTCCCTGTCAAAGCTTTGCCGTCTTTGTAGCAACGGTATTTTCCGACGTCGTCTAATACAAAGCCTTGTGCCGTTTCCGGTGTAATAGCCAGCTTAATATATCGGCGCTTGACATTGTAGAAACCTCCGCACGAGTAGCATTTCCTTTCGGATTAAATTTGTTTCCGTCTATGCCCATCATAATTCCTGCCTGCTGCATAACTTTCACTGCCACCCTATACTCGGTTCCTATGTTTTCTTTATTTTCATAAATGCTTGCTTCTCTGATTACAGGTATTTTACAGCCCGTAACTTTTGCATATCTTTCAAAAATTATCGCCATTTCTTCTCTCGTTATACTTCTGTCAGGCGAAAACTTACCGTCTTAGATTCCATAAATAACGTCCTTGATAAACAACAATTCGATATATGTGCTATATGAGCGGCTGTTTTTACATATTCTTCCAACGATATGCTTGTACATTCATCTAAAATAAAATTTTGCTCAGAATAATTTTTTATCATTATTGACTTAAAAATTGTTATGGCTACCTGCCCATATACCTATATAAAAATGTTATGATTTGAGCACGGTTGCATATTGCATCGGGACTGAACAAATTGACGTCTGTACCTGATGTAATTCTCTTTTCAAAAGCCCAGTTAACAGCATTGCTATAATAAGTCCCCTCATTCACATCTGCGAAATTCTTTCCGCCACTTACCGCAGGTGATTTTGCATAGCGATAAAGTATCGCAACCGTCTGTGCCCTTGTGCAGATAGCTTCCGGACTGAATTCATTTGCTCCCGTTCCTTTTACTATGCCCTGTTGCAAAGCCCAAAGCACTGCTTTACTATAATATCTGTCCGCTTTTACATCGGAAAACGAATTATCCGTCTTCTTAACTTCAGGCTTTCCTGCCGCTCTCCAAAGGAATGTAACTATCTGCGCTCTTGTGCAAGGTGCTTCAGGTGAAAACAACGTATCGGAAGTTCCTTTCGTAATTTCCTTTTCTATCGCCCACTCAGCGGCTTTTGCGAAGTAATCGCTATCTTTAACATCGATAAATTTAACTTTCTTATCCGTAATTTTATCATGTTTATCGGTATCGATATTTTTCACATAAGACGGAGCGGTGTTTTCGGAACTTCCACTTGAACTTCCGCCATCGGAGATTCCGCCGGAACCGCCTGATGATCCTCCTCCTGACGAACCGCCACTGCTGTTTGCACTGTAATTAGCTGTCACTGTAATATTTTTTGCAGGCATTACAAAGCTTGTTTCTTTTTCAGAAGCATTTGCAAAAACAATCCCGTCAGAACTTGTCCAACCTGTAAAGGTATAATTCGGCTTGTCATTTGCTTTGACGTTAACTGTCTGCCCTTTACCATAATTGCCGCCACCCGTTCCGTTCACTACTTTCACTTCATAGACAGCATTCACTATTGTAAGTCTACCTTTTTTGTATATTACTTCATAATTATTTTTGACATCTGCACCGGCTGAATTTGTCAACATTCCACCGCTGACTGTAATATCGTATTCTCCTACGGTATTCGTATCTGATATGCTTGTTGCAAAATCAGGATTTACAAAGACATCACCGTTTACAAGCTTACTGTCTACTTCCTCCTTGTTGTATGTGAACTGCGGCATAGCACTTCCTTTTACAAGATTCAGCTTATCATCAGCTTTTACTATCAACTTTTTCTTTGCAACAGTAACACTGATATTTTTGCTCTCCTCGTTATATTTATCATCTGCCGCCTTGGTTACTTTGACAACAACTGTTCCCGCTCCTATGATTTTTGCAATATTTCCGCTTATTTCAAGCACGCCGTTGTTTACAGGTACACTATAGCTTACCGCACCGTTTCCGCTACCACCTGTAATTTTCAGTTCAAAGTCTTTGTCACCGTAAGTTTTGACGGAAATATCCGTAAACAAAATTTCACTCTGATTTTTCTTACGAGTATCAATGTTCTTAATATCACTTTCAATAGTATTATAATTGCTGTCGCCTGCATACTCTGCTTTGATTTCGTATTCTTTAGCAACTACATTTTCCCATTTATAGGATATTTTTCCTTCTGCCAATACCCCTGTATGAATCTCTACAAAGTTTCCACCACCATCTTTATGCAAGAATTTAATGCTTCCTCTCGGTTTATCCGCACCGATTACTCCATCTACGTTCGCTGAAAGAGTAAGTATTTTGTTTCCTGCATTTTCCGATACTTTCACCATAAGATTTATAGTAGGATTCGCTTTTGCAACTGTAATTGAAATGTTACTCTTTTTATTGTCTTCGCTTACTTCTTCGTAGTTTTTCAATAAATGAGCATTTGGCGTAAATACAACTTCATAGCCTGCATTATCTACGGCAGGAATTACATTGCCGTCTTTCCAAGCGAAGCTTCCATACTGAATACTTCCACCTGAAAACGTACTTTCTGATAATTTCTGTCCGTATGTTAAATTGCTTGCCGTAGGGAATATAATTTCAGGAGCAGTACCTTTAGCTATCGTTACAGTACGTTCTGCACTCATTTTGTTATAGTTACTGTCTGACGCTTTGACAGCCGTAACTTTCACAGAACCCGCTCCTATGATTTTTACTGTATTTCCATTTATTTCCAATATTCCGTTATTCGCAGGTACGCTGTAGTTTACCTCACCTGTACCGCTACCGCCTATCGTTTCAAGTGAAAACTCTCCATCACCAAACTTCTTTCCTGTAACATCTTTAATGGCAAGTACTCTCTGATTTGCTTTTGCTATGCTTACCGTCACTTTACCCTTTGCATTATTATAAACGTATTTAGGATTCGTTCCCACCACTTTGTAATGGACCTCATAAGAGCCTGCATTTTTTGCTTTTGGTATCTCTGCCTTATATTCTCCGTTTTCGCTTAAACTGTATCTAAGTTCTCCTGTTGAAGTTTCTACACTACCTGCATTTATCAGTTCCTGCTCACTTCCAGTGTATGCAAGATTTGTTTTCGCTGTCGGAGCTGTGAACGGTGCATTTTTCACTTGCTCAAAAATTGCCGTTACTGTTACATCACCGTTAGGCATAGTGAAACTTTTGTCAGCATCAAGAACAATCGGTGTTTCGCCATTTTTAACACTTAGACTGTTAAGCCACCAGCCTGCCTCCGGTTTTACTTTCAATGTAACCTTAGCACCTTTCGATGCCTTGGAAACACTTCCTGCCGTTCCTTCAATTTCTGCCGTTACCGTTCCGTTACCTGTAACGCTTCCTATTGTAATATTATACTTCGGCGCTTGTGCTGAGATTTTTATTTCTCTGCCATCTTCAGTCCAATAGATATACCTGTTTCCGGTGTCGCTTACAAAATTTTCAGGTACTACCTTTCCCTTTGCACCGTTTGTAAGTATGGCTTCCATATCCTCTAATCCTATACGGCTGTCACTTGTAAGCGGATTTTCAAAACTGATTTTTCTATTTAGATTTCCAACTACATTTTTAGAATGAGATCCTTTCGTGTTATCCTTAATGACTACTCTGTCTGATAGCTTTAAGACTCCTTTATCTCCTACAGATACACCTCCGTGATTCCCTGTAATAGAAACATTTTTAAGAGATAATGTACCGTCATTTTTTATTGCCTCATCACCTTCGATGCCGCTGATTGTTACATTATCTAATGTAAGTGTTCCATGATTTTTAATATGACCGTTTTTACCTGTAATACTGCCTTTTTTGCTCTCATCTGTAATTGTTAAAGCTGCATTATTTTCTACAAAAACGGCATCTTTCACATCTCCTGTCAAATTAGACTGACAGCTAATCGTATATCCGTTTAAGTCGATAGTTGCATTTTTACCCTCAGGAACTACAAGGGCTATATCCCCGCTTTTTGCACTTACATTACTTATAAGTTTTATGCTCTCTCCTACATCCAGTTTTTCCTGTATATCTGACCATAGCATTTTTGTCTTAGGTACAATTTTTCTATTGTCAATATTATTATTATCCGCACTCTTCCAAAAGGCACGAGTATCTGTTCCGTCAAGAAGAAACTTCTTTGAAAATGTCACATTCCCCTTGTACCTTGCCGGCTGACCGCCGGGAGCGGGATACAGCTTTATATAGTCACTTTCCCTTGTCCAACTAAGTTTTATATCGGCATTATGAGGTTCTACACCTCCTGCATAAGAAAAACCGATAGCTTCTCCATAATCGCGTGATCCCTGTACATCTACCTGTCCACCATATATTCCAATCGTACCGCCGTTACCGAATGCAGAACCGCCTATAGCCGCGCCCAAATCACTGCCGCTCGCCTGAATACGTCCGCCATAGATATTTATAGTTCCGCAGCTCCTTTTAGCTTCATCACCGCCAATACCGGCAGAATATACTTTTTCATCAGGAAAAGCCTTAAGAGTTCCTGTACCCTGATTCTGAGCATATACACTAAACTTAGAGTGATCCTTACTCGTTACCGCTATCCCTTTGTTAGCTGTTAAGGTCTTACCGTCAGCAAGAATGATATTTACATCTCCCTTTATAGTAATACGCTCATGAAAGCTTGTGTCATCGTCCACTACTACCCAAGTGCCACCGTCAAGTACAGTATGACTTGGCTCCAGAGGATAATATTCGCTGCCGGCCAACTCGACCGTTACATCCCCTTCTCCTTGGTATTCCGTATCAGGAAGTGAGTTCCAGATAGCCGTTAAAGTAGTGTCATCAAGGATAGGCGTCGAGATATCAAACGGTAAGCCGTCTTTTTGCCATCCTGCAAAACGGTATCCCTTACGGACAGGCGTAACAGTCGGCTTTATTTTGCCTCCCTTGTTTATGCCCTGAGGAGCTACCTTTGTAGCGCCCTCTCCGGTTTCAAAGGTTACACTACATATTGCAGCTTCTGCGGGTACAATCTTACCCCCATTTTTTATATTTTCAAGCGTGACATATTCACCTGTATCAGCGAACTTAAACGGATGAGCCGAATCTATTTCAATAGAGCATTTCCCTTCACCTATATTATTAGGGTGTATATATCTGTTCGCATCAATATAATCATTTTGATCATCAGTCCAACTTAAAAAAATGCTAAAGTTTCTCGGGTTAACACCCGCACCGTTACCGATTGCAACAGGCTGACTCTCAATATTTCTTATTGAGTGACCACCCTTAGCCGTAATCTGTCCGCCATAGATTTTAATTGGACCTCCATCTGAATCATTCTTCGAGCCTCCGCCGATTCCGGCACCATCTTCTCCACCGGTAGCGGTAATTTTCCCGCCATAAATATTTATTCCGTCAGAAGCTGCAGCACGACCGCCGCCTATTGCCGCAGCGCCTTGTCCTCCCTGTGCATTTATCTCACCGCCATATATATTTATTATACCTACTCTGGAATAAGAATCGCCTCCTATACCTGCTGTGCTTCTTGCACCTGTAGCCGTAATCTTTCCACCATGAATGTTAGTAGTGCAAGTTGTGCCATCAACATTTCCATCATCGCCTGTTCCGATTGCAGGACGCTTGCTTTCCTGTCCCGTAGATATAATTTCTCCCATATCGGCACCGTCAGACTGTGCATAGATATTGATACTGCTACCGTTAATTAGCATAACCATTCCCTGCTCTACCGTAAGTTTTGCATTATCGCAAAGCACTATGTTAAGCTTTCCCATTGCATAAATATATAGTAAATTTACTTCTCCTTTAACCACATACCAGGTTTCTTTGCCGTCTTCATCACCCCAATCGGTCTTCGTATAGGTAGAATCTACTATCTTAGCATCCGCCGGTACCGTTCCTGTCTTAAATGCTTTCTCTCCTGTGTCATAATAGCGGTATTGGATATCCACATTTCCCCCGGTGTTTTCCGCACTAACCACATACTTGATTTCTTTGCCGTCCTCACCCTGACCGCTTTTTTCATAAGTAGAATCTACTATAATAGCCCCCTCAGGTACCGTTTCTGTATTAAATGCTTTTTCTCCTGTGTCATATCGGATGCCCACATTTCCTCCGGCGTCTTCTGCAAAGACTGTTATCGCAGGGCTTATCCCGAATGATGTCGCAATCATTGCTAATGCACACACAAAAGCTAATGTACTTTTAAAAAACTTTTTCATATTTTTCATAAAATCAACTCCTCCCTGTCTTTTAAGTATTTTTTAAGCAATCAGACAATTACCTAAATAAATTTTGTGCATTAGGTAAATTCTATAAAATATTTTTCCTTTTGAAAAGTACGAGAGATGTCAAAATAATTATCATAATTCGTACTTGACAAATTGATTAAAAAATGAATGGGACTGTTGCAAAACATAGCCAATAGAAAAAGCACGCAAGAAACTGCATGCTTTTTATGGTATAATATAATTATGAGAAAACAAATACCACTTACAGAGTATATCATAGCACCAAATATAATGCAACTAAGATTAAACCTAAATATAGAACAATATATACAAGATGATGGAAAAGTACAGCCTGGTCAAAACATAGTAGAAAGGATAAATATATAAGAAATATTTAAAAAGGACAAAAAGAAACTCCAAAAAAAAGATAATCAAAAAATTAGAATCGAAAGAAGGAATAAACGAAAGAATAAATGGAAGTATCCAAGCAGAAGGAGTATTTTCAAAACTAAAAGAAGGGTTAGGATACAAAAGATTTAGATATAAAGGAAAGAAAAACATAGAAAAAGAAATAGATATGATGGCAATAGCAATAAATATAAATACACTGTTAAACAAATTAAAAAGAAAAGAAACAAAACCTACAAGATGTGAAAAAATAGCAGCATAAAAAAACGAAAAAAATGATAGGTTTATTTGTTGTGCGAAAAATTAGGTAAAGATAATAGAATTATAGTAGAGCAAAAAATTTTGTGTATGGATATTCCTAAAAATAGAGACTGTTGCTATGATTTTCATCATTATACAACAGCCACTTTTTTCTTTTAATAAATCTCCATTTCAAATAATTTATCATATTCATTGATTTTTTGCTTAAAACTGTGATATATTTTACTTGGTAAATTTTTTATACAATATTGAGGAAAGTCCATGCAAAATATAATAGAAATAGAAAATGTAAGTTTTTCATATTCGGATACACCTGTATTAGAAAATCTTAATTGCAACATACAAAAAGGCGAAATTGTCGGAATAATAGGCTCAAACGGTGCCGGCAAAACCACACTTATAAAACTTATGATAGGTCAACTGAAGCCGCAAAAAGGTTCTATAAAAATATTCAATTTCGAAATGGATAAGATATGTAAATTTCACAACATAGGCTATCTGTCTCAAAGTCAGGATAAAAGTAAGGTCAATTTTCCGGCAACAGTATTGGAAGTCGTTATGATGAATCTTTATAAACAAGTAGGTTTGTTCAAATTTTATAAGGAGGAGCATCGCCAAAAAGCCATAAACGCTCTAACTCTTGTAGGAATGCAAGACTATCAAAAAAGACTCATATCAGAGCTGTCAGGCGGTCAAAGACAAAGAGTTATGATTGCAAAATCCATTGTAAATAACCCGCATATACTTATATTGGATGAACCTACTACAGGCGTTGACAAAAAGTCCTGCGATTTAATATATGAGCTTATAAAAAAATTAAATCAAGAATTTAATCTCACTGTTATAATAATAAGTCACGATACAAAAAATTTAAAAAATATTGTACAAATTTGTACGAATTGGATTATGGAAAAATAAATAGACTATAATCATTAGGGGGTAATCATCATTTTTGAATACGAATTTATGAAAAAGGCATTTATGGTAGGCATACTACTATCTATAATAATACCTTGTATAGGAACAACCATTGTCCTCAAAAGGCTCTCCATGATCGGCGATGCTCTTTCACACGCATCATTGGCAGGAGTATCAGCAGGTCTTATTATGAGCATCAACCCTGTGCTTGGCGCAATAATAGCCTGCATTTTAGCCGCACTCAGCGTAGAAGCCATAAGAAAAAAAATCCCACAATATTCCGAAGTATCTATAGCTATAATAACTTCAGCTTGTGTAGGATTGGCAGGAGTATTATCAGGCTTTATAAAAAACGTTACATCTTTTAACAGTTTTTTATTCGGTAGTATAGTTGCAATATCTGATATAGAAGTAAAAATGACGATAATCGTAAGCATAGTTGTAATTATATCCACAATATTATTGTACAAAGAACTTATGTATATATCTTTTGATGAAGAAAGCGCAAAGCTGTCCGGAGTAAATGTAAGTGCAATAAATTTTGTATTTACAATATTAACTGCAATAACAGTATCTGTAGCATCCAGAACTGTAGGAGCGCTTATAGTTTCATCTCTTATGGTAGTACCCGTTGCCACATCCATACAGGTCTCACGAAGTTACAAACAAGTTATTATCATAAGTGTGTTGTACGCTTTTTTTGAAGTCGTAATCGGACTTACCATGTCATACTATATACGAATAAACGGTGCAGGTCTTAAGCCAGGCGGAACGATAGTATTAATAGCAGTAATAGGATTTTTATTGACGAGTGCAATAAAAAATATTATAAGAAAATAATTTATATTATATGATACTTCAAATACCGTTTTTTTAGACAAGATTCGCATAAAAATATCTAAACTTACATTTTATAATATATGCGTTAGATATTTTTTACATAAATTAATTATATCTCCTCACAATATATTGTCATAATTAAGCACCGGCAATACAACTCCTGCTATTATTATGCCAACTATGAATGTTATCACTATTATCAAAACCGGTTGAATTATCTCACTTATATATTTTATTTCATTGCTCAAATTTTTTGAATACCTGTCGGACAATATGCTTAGATATTTGTCCATATTACCGGTTTTCTCCCCTATAGATATAAAATATTTAAGCATATCGTCGTCAAGATTAAGGCTTTCTACACTGTAACTTATAGATTTTCCCGAATTTATATTTTCTTTGAGCTGTTTCAGTTTTATTTTTATAAATTTATTACTTGTACTCTCTGACAATATCTCTGTAGATTTTATTATATCTATTCCGGCAGATGTCATAATAGAATATGACCACAATATATTAGCCATCGCATTTGAAACCGCAAGCTTAGATATTACCGGTATTTTTTGCAAAAAATTATTGTCATCTCTATTTTTGTATAAATCTTTAAAAAATAAATATATAATGCTTATTAAAGAAATCATCATTAAAGAGCTTTCAAGTTTATAGTCATTCAAAAATAATGAAATCATAAACAATGTACGGCTAAATACATTCAATTTGGACAAATCATAACTGTACAGATTGACTATTTGAGGTATAAAATAATAATTTATGAATATCAATAAAAATAATATTGATACAGATAATATCATAGGATAAAATGAGGCTGTCTTTATGTTTTTTCTGCTCTCACTCAATTTATAGTAATATTTTGACAATTTTTCAAAAGAAATTTTTAAATTTCCGGTTTCCTCTCCCATTTTTATTATTGATATAGTCAAATCGTTAAATATATCCGTATTTTGCAATGCTGTCGATAAAGACACTCCATTACTTATGTCCGTTTTTATATCAAATAATATTTTTTTATCTTTCACCTTGATATCGGTTATGTCAAATATTTTTACTATAGGCACACCTGTGCTTATGAGTTCCGACATACTCTCAAAAAATATGGCATTCTCTTCATATGAAAGTTTGCTTCTCTTAAATATATTTGGAAATTTCTTCAATAGATGTCTCTCCTTTTGCAAATTCATCCAAAAGCTTTTGCTTTAACGTTCTTATATTTATATTATCTTCATTAATCTCGCCATTTTTTATAAGTTTTCTCACATTATCATCCACTACAAGTATTTCAAATACAGCTTTTTGTGTAATATATCCGCTGCCGTAACATTCATTGCATCCTACCGCCTTAAAATAATGTCTGTCCTCAAGTCCATAGTAATTCAAAATTTCTTTTTTCACTTCATATTCTTGTTTGCAATGAGGACATAAAACTCTAATCAATCTCTGTGATATTATAAGAGAAAGTGCACTCACAACTTCAAATCCTTCCAATCCTAAATCGTGTAATCTTTGTATTGATGATACACTGTTGTTAGTATGCATTGTCGAAAACACCAAATGCCCTGTGTTGGCAGAGCTTATTGCCAACTTCGCTGTCTCCTCATCTCTTATCTCACCTATGTTTATTATTTGCGGGTCTTGTCTTAATACAAATCTAAGTACATTGTGAAACTCTATATTCTTTTCTTTGCTCACCGCTATTTGAGTAACACCGTCGATTTTATACTCAATCGGATCTTCTATAGATATTATATTTTTTGTACCATCGTTTAAATAATGTAGCATTGTAAACAGAGTTGTTGATTTTCCAGAGCCTGTAGCACCTGTTATTAGTATAAATCCTGCATTTTTATTTATCTTCTCTTTTATTATTTTTTCCTCTTCAGCATTCAAACCTATATCTCTTAAAGTGTATATCTTCCTCGTATTTCCAAGTATTCTTATACTTATTTTTTCTCCGCTTATCGTCGGCATTATAGAAACTCTATAATCTATGCTTTGTGAATTTATAACAAAATCAAACCTTCCTTCAAGCGGAGTTAATGTTCTGCTTATATCTATATTAGATTTTAATTTTATTATCCGTATAAGAGATTCTCCCTTGTTTATGTCTATTTTCACAAAACTGCGAAGTATTGAATTAATTCTGAATTTTATTATAAAAGACTTTTCTTCACCTATTATATGTATATCGCTTGATAAAAAATCCTGTGCTTTTTTGAGTATATATGTAAATAGGGTATCTATATCAGACTTTAATATATCTTCAAATTCTCTTTTTATATCAAGATTCGTTTCTACTATGCTGTAATATTCTTCAAAATATTTATCGAAATTATAAACAGGACTTTGCATCACATTTATATTTTTATCTGTCAATTTTTGAAGTTCATTTTTTATTTTATCCAAAGGCTCATATTTTGAAAGAATTGTAATACTGCCATTTTCTTGATGTAATGGAACTATTTTGTTAGAAAAAGCATATGAATAATCTATCATCGTTTCTCCTTAGTTTTAACAACAATTCATTATAAATTTATGTAAAATATATTTGAGCATATCTTGATTTATACAAAACACTAATTAATACCGAAAGTTAATAAAATTATGGATAACTTGTATAATTATATGACATTAATATAGATAGTTTATTTGAAAAATTAATTATTATGTTTTTCTGTTATTCCATAAGATTTTAGTATAAATATATAAAACTTAAAAATATCATACAGTTTTAATTTCTATATTAATCATTTTTATATAATTACTTATCACATTATTTCATATCATATATGGCTTTTTAAAAAATTTTTAATTTCTATAAGAGTATAAATAAAGCAAGCTAATCAGCTTGCTTTATTTATACTTCTTAGATTGTTGTAACATTTACACACAATCCATATATTAAATTTTATATAACTAAAAAATTTCTCTTTTATTCAGGCTCTATTATACCATAATGTCCGTCTTTTCTCTTATATAACACATTTACACTATCTGTATCGGCATTTACGAATACAAAAAAGTCATGACCAATCATTTCCATTTGTAAACAAGCTTCTTCTTCAGACATAGGCAAAAAATCGAATTTTTTTCTTCTTACTATCTTTTGCTCTTCTTCATTCGATACGCTTGAATCGTCAATGTTTTCAAATCTTATTGTTTCAGTTCCTCTATTTTTCAATTTTGTTTTATATTTTCTAAGCTGTCTTGCCAATTTGCTAACAACTTCATCTACCGCACAATACATATCATAGTCTGTGGCTTCAGCTCTTATTACCGACTTATTTACAGGTATTGTTACCTCTACACAACTTTTATCTTTTTTATGAGATGCTGTAGCTCTTACAATCATATCCTTATCAAAATATTTTTCCAATCTTGATAGTTTTGTTTCGAT
Source organism: Peptoanaerobacter stomatis (assembly GCF_000238115.1). Classification (GTDB taxonomy): domain Bacteria; phylum Bacillota; class Clostridia; order Peptostreptococcales; family Filifactoraceae; genus Peptoanaerobacter; species Peptoanaerobacter stomatis. The sequence continues at coordinate 177,490 of NZ_JH414546.1, forward strand.
TGTGTCCTTTTGTTTTTGGGAAAGGTTAATTTGTTTTCCACTTAAAATGATGTTCATATTTAATGCCCCTTTCAAATGGTATTGATAGAATTATAATACTTAGGTTTTAATGTAATTATATATAATATGCCTATTTTTTGATATCTGTTTTATAAAAATATAATCAAATTTAAAAACCGTTTATCATATTTTCTATCTTGATTATATTATACACTTTTTTCAAAAAAAGTAAACATTTTCTTTATGTATTTATATAAGACTGTAATGTTTTTTTCTATATTGTAATAAGTTATGTTTCCACTCTTGAATTTTTGATGATACATATGGATATGAAACTATATTTTCTAAATTTATATTTATACTATGGTTAAAACACATACAAAAAAATAATTTATAGATTTTTTATTCATATAATCAAGTTAAATTACTATAATAAAATATGTTTCAATATTACAAAATATATAGTATAATAAATAACAAACGAACTATATAAAATTATAGACATATTTACAGGATATATATTTATTTATTTGGGTAAATATAAATACATATCTGTTGCTCAACTTAGTCATAATTCAATTATATTTTGAAGGGAGAAAGTTAATATGGTAAGTAAACAAGTAAAAATAACAAATAAAACAGGTCTACATCTAAGACCGGCAGGAGTTTTGTCAAAAATAGCAGGCGGCTGTAAATCTTCTGTCATTCTTGTAAAAGGTGATAAAAGAGTAAATGCAAAAAGCGTACTGAATGTAATGTCAGCCCAAATAAATGTAGGCGATGAAATAATTGTAGAATGCGAAGGCGAAAACGAAACAGATGATCTACAAACAATAATTGAAGCTATACAAAGCGGTTTAGGAGAATAATTATTCTTATTTTTTCTTATGCTCTTACTTTAAGTAGGAACATAAGAAAAAATATTAAATTTTTGAAAGGATATATTTTATGAAGAAACTTTCTGTTGATAAAACTTCATCTAAAGGTATAGCTATAGGAAAAGCATATAAATATGAAAAAATATCTTTCGTTCCGGATATGTATGTATATAATGATAAAGATGAAGAAATAAAAATATACAAAAACGCAACAGAACAGGTATCTGATGAACTTACAAAATTGGCGCAAACAAACGATATATTTGCAGGGCATTTAGAGCTTGTAAATGATGTTGCCCTTCTTGATGAAGTGACTAATAAAATAGTAAATGACAAAAAAAATGTGCAAATAGCTTTTAGAGATACCATAGATGAATTTGTTGCCATGTTTGAAGCTATGGATAACGAATATATGAAAGCTCGAGCAGACGATATAAAAGATATATATCAAAGAGTAATGGCTAAAATAAAAAATGTAGAGCTTAAAAATCTTTCTTCAATAAATACACCTACCATAGTAATAGCAAAAGATTTAGCCCCATCTGATACAGCCACTATGAATCTTGATTATATATTGGGTTTTGCCACTCAAGGCGGTGGAGTTACAAGCCACGTTTGTATAATGGCTCGTAATTTAGGATTACCCGCCCTTGTCGGTGCGGATAATTTATTGGAAGAAGTAAACGATAACGATATTATAATAATAGATGCTACAAACGGCGATATATATATAAACCCGGATGAAGCAACAACAAAAGAGTTTGAAAACAAAAAATCAGATTTTGAAAAAAGAGAAAAACTTCTAAAAGAAAACGCCCATTTAGAAGCAATAACAAAAGATAACAAAAGAGTTCTTGTATACTCCAATGTAGGCAATATCGAAGATATAAAAAATGCTGTAAAATGCTATATAGATGGTATAGGTCTTTTCAGAAGTGAGTTTTTATATATGGAAAACTCACATTTTCCTACAGAAGAAGAACAATTTGAAGTATATAAGGAAGCTGTTCAAATATGTACCGGAGAGGTTATAATAAGAACACTCGATATAGGAGGAGATAAAGAACTGTCATATTACGAATTTGACAAAGAAGAAAATCCTTTCTTAGGTTTCAGAGCCATAAGAATTTCACTGCATCTAAAAGATATGTTCAAAGAGCAGCTTAGAGCATTGCTTAGAGCGAGTGCATTCGGATATGTCAGCATAATGTATCCTATGATAATATCTTTAGAAGAATTGTTGGAGGCAAACTCTATACTTGACGAATGCAAAAAAGAACTTGACTCTCAAAATATAGCTTACAACAAAGATATAAAAGTGGGTATGATGATAGAAACTCCGGCATCTGTAATGGAAGCTGAGGCGTTTGCAAAATATGTCGATTTCTTCAGCATAGGTACTAATGACCTTACACAATATATGCTTGCCGTTGATAGAGGCAACGATAAAATTGCCGATATGTACGACTCTTTTAATCCTGCTGTTTTACACGCAATACAAAAAGTAATAGATGCAGGACATAAAGAAAATATTGTAGTAGGTATGTGCGGAGAATTTGCAAGTGACGAAAGAGCATGTAAAATGTTACTCGGTATGGGCTTAGATGAATTCAGCGTAGCTTTTACGCAAGTGGCTACAATAAAAAGCATCATAAGAGAATCTGATTTTAAAAAATGCAAAGAAATATCTGAAAAAATCAGATTTATACACAGCAAAAAAGAAGTAAATGAGATTTTAAATATGTTTTAATCATCAAACAAGGAGGAGATTGAAGTGAAAATAATAAGAAGTGCAACACATTTTGGTTCATCAAAAAAAGCATCACTCGAAATATGCAGGCAGGTTCTTATAAAAAAAGACAGTGTATTGGGGTTTGCAACAGGTTCATCTCCCATGGAGATATACAAATATCTTATACAATACTACAAAGAAGGCCTCGTAACTTTTAAGCAAGTGACAGCGTTTAATCTTGATGAATATGTAGGCATCGAAAAAACTCACCCAAATTCCTATGCATATTTTATGAAAGATAATTTATTTTCTCATATAGACATAGATATTAATAAATGTAATATTGAAAACGGCTTGGCAGATGACCTTGAAAAAGAATGTGAAAACTATGAAAAAGCTATAGATTCAGCAGGAGGCATAGATCTTCAAATATTAGGTATAGGTACTAACGGACATATAGGTTTCAATGAACCTTCAGATAAAATATCTGCAAAAACACATATAGTCAAACTTACTCAAAGTACGATAGACTCCAATTCAAAATATTTCTCAGACATGCAAATGCCTACCAAAGCAATAACTATGGGTATAGCATCCATAATGAAAGCCAAAAAAATCATACTCATAGCATCAGGAAAAGAAAAAGCGCAAGCCATATACGATTCGGTATATGGAGAGATAACTCCTAAAATGCCGGCATCAATACTGAGACTTCACCCTGACGTTTCAGTATATGTAGATGATGAAGCAGGAAAATTTATTATATAGCACTAAACCATATTTAAGATCCCACATAATCTTAAAATATAAAAATTTCATTTGAATGTGATTGATTAATTAGATTGCTTACATCTAATACTAAAAATCAATAGAATAATGGATATTTCTGTTTTTAAAAACTTATTAGCTGAGTAAAATTAAACATATTGCAATTTCTCAAATTTATTTTATATAGTTGTCTAATTAGGCAATAATAAACAAGTATAATTAACTAAACAAAAATACCATATATACAAATACATAATCTATTTTGTATATATGGTATTTTAATTTTTAATCAAATCATCAGATTGTACTTGTATTATAGTCCAACAGCATCCATCTTATTTCAAGTTGTTTTTTTATCTGTGACAGTAAATTTGACTGTATTTGCGTATCTATCTCGTCTACCGATAATCTTTTATCAACTCCCTGATTGTATAAAGCCGTCATTTGTTTTTTCTTTATATCAAGCTGCATTTTGTTCAATTTTTCCAAGCTCAATTCATTTGCTTTTATCAGTATGTTGTAATATATCTTGTCATAATTGTATAAAGTATTTTTCTTCAATTCTTTAATATCTTTTTCTTTTTCGTCTATAAGCTTTTGCTGTTCATCTTTATATTTTTTGTAATTTTCACCATAATTGACTTGTTCTATCCACTTCATATCTTTATTCAAATCGTCCAATTCTTTTTTTATATCCTCAAATGTCTTTTTATTTTTTCCGTTATTTCAAGAGCATCTTGCGGTAATAACTGATTTAATTCGGGTTGCGTAAGTTTTAGATTCACTTTATCTTTAAGGTCTATATTCAGATGTTGTTTAAATCTTTTTTCTTCCAAATCCAATTTAAAATTAAGATTTTTTAATTCTGTCTGTAAAGCGTCAAGTGCATTTTTTTCACTGTCATAATCAACTTGCGTTATCATACCTGTCTTGAGCTTTACTTGTGCATGATTTAGCGATTGAATTTGGTTATCTATCTGCATTTGTTTATTTTTTATTTCGTTTTGATAATTTATTATGTTCGTAAAAAGCGTAAGCGTCTTTTTTTCATTAGCTATTATCATTTCTTTTTTTGTCTGTATGTTGTTTTTTAATATCTTTTCATAATCATATGTCTTATAAGTATTATTATATACTTCTGTTTTTGCCATTCCGTTATATTCATAATCCGGATTATTCTGTAAATAATCCTTTTTCTGTATATAGTTTTTATTTTTTAGAGAATCTATTATTTCATCTTGGAATTTTATCTCTTTTGAATTTGATATTCCTATCTGTCTTGCTTCATCGAACGTATAGCTAACTTCATTAGCATATGAATTTGATATGCCGAGCATACTTATAAGCAACAATGCTATTATTTTTTTCTTCATATTATTCACCTGTTAAGCTCAAAAGATATGGTTTCGTATATCTTTCTAATGATATATCATGGTTATTTAATAAGCTTCTTCGTTGCATTTGTAAATCCTCTATTTTCAAATTTAGATTTTCCAACTCTATGTTTGTTTTCATACCTAATTTTACCAACTGAGCCATATTTTTTGATTGTCTTTGTAAATTTTCTATCTGATCATCGATATTTTTTATATTAAGTTCTAAATTCTCTATTGAATTTGCTGTTTCAATTACCGCATTTTCTATTGACTGCTTGTTTATTCTCAGATTTACATCTTGTATTCCTACACTTGTTGATGTTTCTTCTCGTGGAAGTGAAGTTTGTGATTTGTCGAGTAAATCGTATTTAATACGCTCTTCTAATGCTCTTATGTTCGCATTTTGTCTAAATATGGCGGGTGCTTGTGATATAGCTGTACCTATTGCTGATTCTTTTGATATTCCAAGCGATGATAGAGTTTTATATTCTATCTTTATATATTCCACTTTTTGATCCACTTTGCTACCCACTATATTTGATAAGTCTTTATATGCGGATTCTAATTGAAGAGTGTTTTCTTTTTGAGAGTTTTTTAATTTATCAAGCTCTAATTGAGAATTTTCAAAATCTAATTTACTAATCATACCGTATTTGTATTTAATCGTATTTATGGATATATTCTTTCTCATATTCGCAATCTTTTCTTGTATAAGATTCTCATTTTTTTCAAGATATTCTATCTTCAAAAATATATTTTTAAGCCCCACGCCTATCGCATCTCTTTGAGCGTCATAACTCATCTTCAATGCTTTTTCATCATCTATGAGATTTTGATATTGTAAAGATGAATTTATAGATGTAATAACATTTTCCATATCTTGACCTGACGATTGCCCGCTTTTATTGAAATTTTGCATTTGTCCGTCTTTATTCGTACCTGTCGTTAAAGTTTCATCTACTTTATCTAAATTCTTTTGTACCTTTTCTAATTGTAAGTTATTTTGTACAGCCTTTTTAAAAGCGTCTTCATATGTCAACTTATTTTGTGCATATGACAATGACGGTATTAACATAGCTATACTTAAAACTATGGCTGTTAATCTTGATTTCAAAATATCATCTCCTTAATTATTTATTCTATTAATTTTCTATAATCACTTTTATATTTGTAATTATATCACAATTATTTTTATTTTTAACACATTACATAAATTGTTAAATAAAATTTAATACTTTATTAAGTTTTAAAATTTATTACCGTTTAACTAATTTCCAATGGAATAACAGTTAGTTTATATGATAAGTCTATAATTAGTCTTATATTTTACCCAATTTATACAATATTTATACAATTCTATTTTTATATAGTTTTGCTGAATTTTGACATTAAATTAAACTATTTTAAGATATATTAAAAATATCTGTGTTTAATCTGATAATAACATTAAACTATTGTGTAAATATATAAATGATGTTATAATATTATAGTCTTTTTTATTATAAAATAGCGGTATTTATAAAATCTTATATATAAGTTTTGCTTGTAATAACGTTATTTTATGATTTTTTTATTTATTTTATAATATATGATAATTTTTTAATTAGTGCATAAATTTAATAAAAATATGCCTATTAACTTTCTACATAAACACAAAACATAATATTTGCAACCTAATGTCATATAAAATTGATTTTTTAAGGAGTATGTTATGGCTATTATCAAAAGGTCACTCAGCGATCAGATATATGATGAGCTGAAAATGCAGATTATAAATCAAGATATTCCTTTTGGCTCTAAAATAGTGAATAGAACTTTACAAGAAAGATTTAATGTCAGCTCTTCTCCAATTCGTGATGCTATAAACAGACTTTTTTCAGATGGTTTAATAGAAAGCATAGATAATACCGGAGCTTTAGTGGTAGGATTTGATGCGAATTTTTATCTGGAAGTTAATGAAATACTTATGGGAATAACAAGTACAGGCGTCCAACTTTCAATGCAAAAATCAGATATAAAAGAAGTTGTTAAGACATTAAAAAAATATGTTGCCCTCCAAAAAGATAATATGGGTAGCGTTGAATATTTTAAATATGATTATGAATTTCATAAAACATTTATAGATTTTTCAAACAATTCAAGATTGAAAAAATTGTATAAGCAATATAATGTTTTACACGAAATATTGCTCAGATGTTATTATGAAAAAGAAGTTGTAGACATGCAAAAAGGCAGCATAAAAACTCATGAGGATATGATACAGGCTTTTTTAGAAAATGATGTGGATAAATGTGTAAAATTAAATGAATATCACTACAAAAGAGCGGAAAGTCTCTTTAAAGAAATGTTTAAAAAAAATACTAAAGACTTGTAATATTCTAATAGAGTGCATCTGAAAAACAAAAATTAAATTTTTAAGATGCACTCTATTTATATGAGATTAAACTCCACTGTCAACTCTGTTCCTTCATTTTCTTTGCTGTTAAGTACTATATGGGCATTATGCACTTTTGCTATATGCTTGACTATGGAAAGCCCTAAGCCTGAACCCCCGAGATTTTTAGAGCGACTTTTATCTACTGTAAAAAATCTTTCAAACACTTTTTCCTTATATTTCTCCGAAATTCCTATTCCTGTATCTTTTACTTTGAATATGACTTTATTTCCCTCACTATTGCAATAAATCGTCACTTTTCCGTCTTGTACATTATATTTTATGGCATTGCTTATTATATTGTTGACCATATCATACATAAGGCTCTCATTGGCATATACAGACACATCTTCCTGTATATCGGAACATATATCTATATTTTTTAATTTAGCTTGTATTTCAAGATTTTTTATACATTTTTTTATAACTGTATCAAGGCTTACTTTTTTCTTTTCTATATTGTTAATATCTACTAAGGAAGATAATTTTATTATATCATTTATCATATTTATCATCTTGTTTGTATTTTTTATTATATTGTCTGAAAACACTTTTATATCTTCTTTTGTAACATCCATATTTTTCATAATTTCCGCATATCCTGCTATAGATGTAAGCGGTGTTTTCAGCTCGTGAGTTACATTAGTTGTAAATGTACGCCTTGCAAACTCGTTTTCATACATAATCGTATCGTCAACTATTACACAAAAAATTCCTTGAAGTTTTCCGTTTTCGACCATAGCATTTACATAAGATTTTAAATATCTTCCGTTTATTTTCATAGTTGTAGGCATTTTCGGCTCATCAAGTACATTTTCAAGTTGATTGTTCAGCTCTACACTTTTTACTGCAAATAACATATGTTTCCCTGTAAAATCATAATATTTGTCTATATTGAGAAGATTTTTAGCACTTTCATTTATGTGTATTATCCTTTTTTCATTGTCCAAAAGTATTAGCCCTTCGTGTATTTTGTTAAATATATATCTCGTCTTGTACGCTTCTTCCATCATCAAGTCCTGCAAAGATATTATTTCATTTTTCTGGTTTTTTATATCTCCTTCCAAGATTCTTATATACTCTTGGGATTTATAGTTTTCATTTATATCTTTTATTATATGATTTGTTACCATATTTATCAGAAAAAATGATACTGCTATAAATATAATTACAAATAACATTATTTCATTTTGCGATTCATTGACATATTTATTTATATAATGTACCTGTTCAAGTAATATACCGCTCTTTTTCATAAACAAGCCTATATTCATCTGCATTATAAAATATATTACAACGCTTGTTATTGTGACTCCCAAAAGCGATAGTGTAGCCATCAACACAAACAACTTTTTTCTCATAATCTTACTCACCTATTTTATATCCCACATTCCTTACCGTCTTTATTATATTGTTTGCAATGCCTAATTTTTGTCTCAAAGATTTTATATGAGCATCTACTGTCCTTGTCTCCCCTTCAAAATCAAACCCCCACACATTGTTCATCAATTTTTGTCTCGTTAAAACTATATTTTTATTGACCATCAAATATTTTAAAAGTTCATATTCTTTATTTGTCAAAACTATCTTCTCGCCATCTACCAAAACATTGTGGCTCTTAGGTTCAATAACCACATTCTCATATCTTACCTCGTCAAATTCCATATCTTTTCTTGCACGCCTTAAAACCACTTTTACTCTTGATATAAATTCCATGAGACCGAACGGTTTTACTATATAATCATCTGCACCCAAATCAAGGCATTTCACCTTATCCATCTCCATATCTTTTGCTGTTATCATTATCACAGGTATATCCTGATATCTCTCTTTGCTTTTTAAATATTCAAGTATTTCAAATCCGTTCTCTGTAGGTAGCATAATATCAAGAATTATTATATCAGGAAGTTTAATCTCCATTTTTTCATAAAATGATATTGAATTTTCAAAGCCGTATGTATCAAAGCCGCTATTTTTAAGAGCATATTCTTCGATTTGTCTTATATCTTCATCATCTTCCACTATATATACTATCATAATTTCCTCCAAAAATTTATTTGAAATAATCTTTTAATATTGTTATAATTTTTATTATATCACATATTGGCAAGTTTTTTTAGTAAATTATGGTTTTATATCGGTATCTTATTAAAAACAATTACCGCTTATAAAAAATATCCTTATAAATTATTTGCCTTAAACAAGGAGATTTATATGCTGCAACTCAACAGATTTCAATTTAAATTATTGCTTGCTTTTTTAATGGTACTTGACCATATAGATTTTTTTGTATCCGACAATTTGAATATTTTATTTAAAATACTTTCAAGATGTGTTGCTGTCGGTTTTGCGTATTTGGTTGTAGACGGATTTTTATATACAAAAAATCTAAAAAAATACCTTTTGAGGCTATACGGATTCGCAATATTTATGCTTATAGGCAACCACTTTTTCAACGCTTTGTATGCTCCATATAACATAGTCATAAGAAACAGTATAATTATGACATACGCAATAGGTTTAACAATGCTGTTCATATTGAGCAAGGTCAAAAAGAATTTTTTTATAAGATTTATCTGTTGCTTTGCAATGTTTTATATATCGGATTTCTTTGAAGGCGGCTTTATAATATTATTATTTATGTATTTTTCTTATATATATCACGATGATGAGAAGAAGAGAAATATAGCATATTTGATATTTTCAGCCGTTTTATTTGCACTTACTCTTAATTTTGCTTTACAATCAAAAAATCCGATTATATTTATGTTAAAGCGCTGCGAATTTTTATTCATATCTATAATACCTCTACTGAAGATATATAACAGAAAGCAAGGGCTTAACAACGCCTTTTCAAAATATTTCTTCTATATATTCTATCCTGTGCATTTATGGATAATAAATTACATTAATTATATTATGGTAAAGTAAATATATCCGAATAAAAACGGACTGTTGCTGTTATTTTCATAATTTGCAACAGTCCGTTTTACTATTGTTCTATACTTTTAATTTATGTTGTTTTTCAGGTATTACTTTGTTTTTAAGCAATACAAGTAAATCATCTTTTTGCTCTATAAGTCCTTTCAGTTCAGCTATTTGTCCGTTTTCTTCTTTAAAATTCTCGAATGCTCTTGACATCATAAGTTTTATCCTATTAAGCTGATTTACTTCCGATGCTCCGGGATCATAATCTATAGGTGCTATATTAGTACCTTTATACAATCTTTTAAGCTCTTTTGCCATTCCTTTGCCTGTAACGTGATTAGGTAAACACGCGAACGGCTGAACGCAGATTATATTTTTTACTCCACTGTTGATAAGCTCTATCATCTCTCCTGTTAAAAACCAACCTTCTCCTGTTTGATGCCCAAGCGACATAACAGTAGATGCTCCATCCGCTATTTCATTTATAGTTGACGGTTTTTCAAAATATCTTGATTTTTCAAGCGCATATCTTAAATATTTTCTATAATTTTCAATATAGCCTAATACCAAATTACTTATAAAATTACCTTTTTTACTTCTTCCCAAATGTTCTTTTGAAAAATTGGAGTTATACAATGTATATAGTATGAAGTCAAGCAGTGACGGTACAACCGCCTCTGCACCTTCGTCTTCTACTACTTTTACAACAGAGTTGTTAGCTGTAGGATGGAATTTTACAAGTATCTCTCCCACTATACCTACTTTAGGCTTTTTAATATCATATCTTTCCAATTGATCAAATTCATTTACTGCATTATATATATTTTTTATAAATTTTTTCTTATTATGTTCTTTTAGGTCTGATTTAAATGTATTTGATATTTCCTTGTACAAATCATTAGCAGAGCCTACAGTTTTTTCATACGGTCTTGAAGCATATAACAGTTGCATCAGCAAATCACCATATATAAGCGCCTGTAATGCTCTGTCCAATGTATTTAAATTCAATTTAAATCCGGGATTTTTTTCAAAACCTTTAGGATTTATTGATATTACAGGTGTGTTTTCAAAACCCGAATCTTTCAAGGCTTTTCTCAAAAATGCTATATAGTTTGTTGCCCTACAACCTCCACCTGTCTGCGACATAAGCACTGATGTGGTATTCAAATCATATTTGCCTGATTTTAACGCTTTTATAAGCTGACCTATTACTATTATAGCCGGATAGCAAGCGTCATTGTTTACATATTTAAGCCCTTCATCTATAGCACCTGTATCATCTCTTAAAAGCACAAGCTTATATCCGGAATAATTAAATGCTGACTCTAACAAATCAAAGTGAATTGGCGACATTTCCGGACAAAGTATGGTATGAGTTTTTCTCATATCTTTTGTAAATACTATTCTTTCTTTGTTTTCACCTATTTTTTCCGGCAATATGCAATTTTTATCTCTTTCTATCATACTTGCCTTCAAAGAGCGAAGTCTTATTTTTACTGCACCCAAGTTACTTACTTCATCTATTTTCAAACAAGTGTATATCTTGTTGTTGTATGCAAGCATTTCAGCAACCTGATCAGTAGTTACCGCATCCAATCCGCATCCGAAGGAATTAAGCTGTACAAGCTCCAAATCTTTCCTCTTTGAAACGACATCTGTAGCTCTGTAAAGTCTTGAATGGTATGTCCATTGATTGACTACTCTCAATTTTTTCTCATCTGTTGAAAGATGTGCTATACTGTCTTCTGTAAGAACGCACATTCCAAGTGATGTTATTACTTCCGGTATTCCGTGATTTATATGAGGATCCAAGTGATATGGTCTTCCTGATAAGACTATTGCCTTCGTACCTGTCTCTTCAACATATTTTAAAGTCTCTTCGCCTTTTTGCATTATATCTTTCTTGAAATCATCATACTCTGCCAAGGCTTTCTCATAAGCTTTTTCCACTTCATTTTTCGCAATATCATAGTCTTTTTTAAGCATAGTATATAATTGATTTATAACCGCTTTCTTTTGATCCAATGCCAAAAACGGATTAAATACCGTAATATTTTTTTCTCTTAAAATATCCATATTGTTCTTTAAAACTTCAGGATATGATATTACTATCGGACAGTTATAATTGTTTGTAGCGTCTACTTTATCTTCCTTTACTTCATATACTACACTTGGATAAAATATTTTTTCTATCCCTTTTTCAACAAGGTTCATCATATGACCGTGAGTTAATTTCGCAGGGAAACAAGCCGATTCTGACGGTATAGTTTCTATTCCTTTTTCATATATCTTCATACTTGACCTGTCTGATAACACTACTTCAAACCCTAAGGTAGTAAAAAATGTATGCCATAAAGGATAATTTTCATATATATTGAGCACTCTCGGGATACCTATTTTACCTCTTACAGCCTCATCTTTTTTTAGAGATTTATATGAAAATAACCTCTTATATTTATAATCAAATATATTAGGTAAATTATTTTTCTTGTATGTTTCTCCAAGACCCTTTTCGCATCTGTTTCCTGATATAAACACTTCTTTGTCTGCAAATTGATTTATAGTGAGCAGACAATGATTTGAACATTTTGCACATCTTGATATTTCAGTTTGCATTTCAAAATTATCGAGTTCTTCAGCTTGTAATAACTTTGTCTGATACCCTTGTTCATATCTTGAGCGTGCAATTATGGCACAACCGAATGCCCCCATAATACCTGCTATATCAGGTCTTATAACCTCTGTTTCGGATAACAGTTCAAACGCTCTTAGCACTGCGTCATTATAAAATGTACCGCCCTGCACGACAATTTTTGTTCCTAAATCTTCTTTATTTTTTATCTTAATTACTTTATAAAGAGCATTTTTTATTACTGAATAACATAAACCTGCACTTATATCTCCTACACTTGCACCTTCTTTTTGAGATTGTTTTACCCTCGAATTCATAAAAACTGTACATCTTGAGCCTAAATCTACCGGATTTTTTGCTTTTATCGACTCTTTCACAAAATCTTGTATTGATATATTGAGAGATTTTGCAAATGTATCCAAAAACGAACCACAACCTGATGAACACGCCTCATTCAGTGCTATAGAATCTATTGTATTATTTTTTATTTTCAAACATTTCATATCTTGACCACCTATGTCAAGTATGAAATCTACTCCGTTTAAGAAGAAATCTGCTGCCTTGTAGTGTGCAACAGTTTCTATTTCTCCAAAATCTACTTTAAGTGCCTTTTGCAAAAGACCTTCTCCATAGCCTGTAACAGTTGAATAAACTATGTTAGCAGACTTCGGAATAAGTTTGTACATTTCTCTAAGAGCATTTATGGTAGATTTTAGCGGTGAACCGTTATTGCTTCCATAATATGTCCAAAGCAACGCACCTTCATCATCTATAAGAGCAACTTTTGTAGTTGTAGAGCCGGCATCTATTCCAAGATAGCAATTTCCGCTGTAAGCAGATAAATCTTTTCTCTTAACATTTTCTTTAGAGTGTCTTTGCTTAAATTCTTCATACTCTTCTTCATCTTTAAAAAGCGGCTTTAATCTGTCACTTTCTATAAGTGCATTTAACTTCATATTATCAAATGCTTGAACAAGGTCATAAAATCTGATTACAGATGTTTCTTTTGATAAAAGTGCAGCTCCTATTGCGACATAAAGCTGAGAATTAGCAGGGAATATTATATTTTCATCGCTCAATTTCAAAGTTTCTATAAATCTTTTTCTAAGTTCTGACAAATAATATAGAGGACCTCCTAAAAATGCCACCTTTCCTCTTATAGGCATACCGCAAGCAAGGCCGCTTATAGTTTGAATTACAACTGCTTGAAATATAGATGCTGCTATATCTTCTTTTTTAACACCTTCGTTTAAAAGAGGCTGCACATCTGTCTTTGCAAAAACTCCACATCTTGCAGCTATCGGATATATGGTTGTATAATTTTTAGCAAGTTCATTAAGTCCTGTTGCATCTGTTTGTAAAAGTGATGCCATCTGATCTATAAAAGAGCCTGTACCTCCTGCACAAGTTCCGTTCATCTTTTGTTCAACACTGTCATAGAAATATGTGATTTTTGCGTCTTCTCCACCTAATTCTATAGCTACATCAGTATCCGGATCAAAAGTTTTTACTGCTTTTGTAGAAGCAATAACCTCTTGAACAAAACTTACTCTCAATGCCTGAGCAAGACTCATTCCGCCTGAACCGGTTATACTTACAGTCACTTTTACATTTTCAAACTTGGAATACGCCTCTGTAACAAGCATTTTCAATGTTTCATTAATATTTGCATGGTGTCGTTCATACCTTGAATATAAAATCTCGTTATTATCATCAAGCACAACCAATTTCACAGTCGTAGAACCTATGTCTATTCCTATGTTTATTACGTCCAACATATTTCCTCCACAGGCAAAATCAAAGATATCAATATATCTTATATTGCCTCAAACTATAAAAGTCATAAACTTTATATGTAAAATAATACACACTTACAATCAACAAACAATTTGTGCAAATAATTTTTATTAAAATAGACTATAATAAATTCAATAAGCTTCAACTTTATATTTAATGCTGTCATTTATTTTAAGATAATATAGATTTTTTAAAAATATATACTATAAATCATAATTATTAAATATTTGCATAAATATTTTGTCTATTTATACCAAATTAATATATTTTAAAACTTCCTTAATATACAATTTACACATTTTTTACTTTAAAAACAAGTATCTTTTAACTTACATAGGAATGTCATCATATACTTCTTCTTGCATTATTTTATTTACTTTATCTCCTGAAATTTCGTAGCCTATAAGCGTACAACCTGTTATAACCGGAAGTTTACCTATATTTTCAAACGGCTGATTTTCAAGTATTATTCTGAGCGCTTTAACAGTTATTCCGTGTGAAACTATAAGTACGTTTTCGTATCCACAATTTTTTATTTTTTCAAGCGACATCTTAACTCTATCTATCAACTGATGATACGTTTCTCCACTGCCGTTATTATAATTATATGGGTCTTTTTTGAATTTTTCAAATTCATTTGCGTATTTTTCGTAAACTTCTTCCATTTTCATACCGTCCCATACACCATATGACATTTCCCTTAATTCCTCAAAATACCATATAGGAATATCCATATTTCCTCTTATATAATCTGAAGTATCTTTTGCTCTTTTCAAGTCTGAAGTTACAATAAGTTCTATATTATATGGCAATATCCTCTTTGACAAATCCTTTGCCATTTGTATACCTTCTTGTGTGAGTGGAGAATCAAGTGAGCCTTGCAGTTTTCCTTCTTCATTCCATACAGTCCTGCCATGTCTTGTAATATATATTTTCATAAATCACCTTTTACTTTTCTATTCCAACCCTCGCCTGTACGCCTTTTTTATAATAGTGCTTTATCTCGTCCATATTTGTAACCAAATCTGCAATCTCTATTATTTTTTCATCTGCATATCTGCCTGTAAGCACCAATTCTACATTATCAGGCTTTATCCTTATAAGATTTATGATATCGTCAACACTTATAAGCCCCATATAACAGGCGACATTAATTTCATCCAACACTATTATATCATAATTATTTGAAAGCATATTTTTTTTTGCATCTTCAAGCGCTTCCCTTGCCATTTCATAATCTTCTTTGCTCGGATTTTTCCCTATAAACCTGTCTGTACCGTACTGTTTGAGAGTAAAATTAGGCAATATATTAGGTGCTTTCAATTCACTGTAATCCATTCCTTTTAAAAACTGACCGAAAAAAACTTTTTTATCGCTGCAAACAGCTCTTAAACTAAGCCCTAAAGCACAAGTAGTCTTGCCCTTACCATTTCCCGTATATACTTGAACATATCCCTTTTCCATAAAATCTCCTCGGTTTATTTATATCAAGTTGACTTATAAAAAATTTTTCAACCTATATATAGAATTATATTTTATAAATATTATTTTTATTAAATCTAATAATTATTATATGATATTTTTATAATTTTTTAAATATTATTACATAATTTCATATAATTATAAAGCTGATTTGAAAACAATATATTATAAACTTTTCACTATTTCACTATATTATGAACTTTTCACTGAATTTTATTGACAATATATATATATATATATATAATTAGTAATAAATACTTAAAATAACGTTTTATATGGAGGATAATATGAATAAAGCAAATAAAATTCTTATTACAATCAGTGCGATATTAGTAATAATATCATTGGTAGGTGTAGTAGTTTTTTTATCATCAAATTATTCATCAAACACCTCAAAAGAAAATTCATCCGGTAAATATGGAGATGTATCTGAAAAGCCTATACCTGACAAAACTGTTGATAATCAGGATTCTGACGATGAAAACTCAATTGATGTGGAAATTTCAAATCTGAAAGTTTTCGGTGTAAATAAACCTTATATAAATATCAGAGGAGAATTAAAAAATAATACAAATAAAGCTTTAAAACTTCCTACCATATCATTTGACATACGTGATGATGTGCATGGAGATTTATCGGACAGAGTGGAAGATATTTTACATACGCCTCTAAAAGCAGGTGATACGTGGAATTTTGATATTTCAGCCGCTAATAGTTTTGATGGTATAAGCGTAGATCTTGAAAACCCTATCATAACAATTAATTCAAAAAAGGTAAAAAACTTCACTTTGAAAATAGCCGATGATTATGATAAAAATACACCTATAATCAGAAAAGATAATAAGAAGAATAAACATACCGACAAATCTGCAAGTACTGAAAACTTTTCTAATTTTGAAAATGCTGTTGAAAACGATACTACTTTGCTTATCAACGGAAAAGATTATGAAATCGTGGATACTATGATTGATTCGGATTATTCAGGACCTGAACCCTTGTATGCCTATTCCATAACTATAAAAAATATATCTGGAAAAACTATACCCATTACACATATGACTTACAAAGAACACGTTCTGTCTTCTTATAATGGTGCGACTTCTGATTATGAGTGTTATTTATACAATTTCAGACCTAATGAAATATCTGAATTTAGAACTCCGGTTCCTGACAACATTACCGATATACCTGAAAATGACATTTTATTGGAAGCGGTCAATAGATTGCCTGATGCCATATACAATACGGGAGAATTGCTTAGCGGATTATCTTCTTACCATGACTTACGAATAAATTATAATGTTCCTATGGCTATTATTGCCGGTAGATATACAAATAATACCCCTTACTATGCAAAATTTAAAATCCGTTATCCCGCTTATTCAAAATCAACAGGTATGCGTTTAGGCGATGCAATAGGTGATATAGGAGAATTCCAACCAAATGAAAGCAACTACTTTATTGCTTACTATATGTATTTTCATAATAGTATTGAAGATGTAGTATTTGATTTTGACAATCCGATTATAATTGCTACTAATATCCGATAGAATAACAGATGATTTATATATGAAATTTATAATAGTGTTATATTTTATTTACTGTCATCGTTTAATATTTTATACCATAAAATTAATGTAAAATATAAGGAGGCTTTTTTATGGAAAAACAATATTATCTTCATAGGATTTCACATGAATATGACATATCTTACAGACTCATTCAAAACGGATATTTATCAATAGGCTGGTCCAAATTTACGGATATCTCTAACAAATTGCTCGGCTCATCGGATGATGAATTCGACTTGCTTATGAAAGAAGTGAATCAAAAAGGCGGTTCAAAGAGCAGTCTGAAAAGATTTAAAAATTTTAATATAGGTGATATTATACTTGTTCCGTTTCTTGACAAAGAACTTGGAATTTATGAAGTTGAAAGCACGCCTATGCCGATTTCATCATTAAAGAATATAATTGATGAAAAGATTTTAGATGAAAATATAATTTTTGAAAATGAAAAATTATACAATACTCAAACAGCTAAATATATTGACTTGGGTTTTGTTGTAAAGGTGAAAAAAATATGTCGTAAAAGACGTAATTTAATAGATGGAAATTTGTCAAAATTTATGACGATTCCAAGTACAAATATCAACATAACACAAGTCAGTGAAAGTGTAAATAATCTTATAAATGACAAAAATATAGTTTCGCTTAAAAATTCCATTACAGAAAAAATATCTGCAGATGTAAAAGACACAATCTTAAAAAATATACATTCATCTGATGAATTTGAAAGATTAGTTGCACGCTATCTGTCAAAAAAAGGTGCTTCCTATGTATATATATTGGATAAAGAAAGCTGTACTCAAGGGGATGATGCCGATATAATAGCAACTTTTGAAGATTTGAAGGTGGTATTTTATGTGCAGGTGCGTTATACAAAGTCACAAACAAACGATTTCGTGATAAATCAAATAATGAAATACAAAGAACAAAAAGAAGCGATAAATGATGAATACACTTATATACCTTGGATAATATCAAGCGGCACTTATTCACAAAAGGCAAAAACAGCGGCGCAGGACAACAATATACGCCTTATAGATATGGATGAGTTTGCAGGCATGTTTATAGATTGCGGTTTTGATGAAATAAATAATATATAAAAGGAGTTGTCCTGCAATGAAAAAATCAAGATTTTTATTTAGTTGTATTTTTATAATTTTATTAACTTTTGCAAATATAAGCAACAGTAACGCTACATTTTACAGTTCTAAGCAAATTCAGGACGCTTTAAATACTTTAGATAGTAAGCGAAGAGCTGATATACAGGAGATTATTAATGAAATAAACTCTACACCACCCGGAGAAAAAAGAACCAAAATGGAATATCATTTGGATAATGTAATTTTTGATATAAGAACTTCCCTGCTTGAAGATATGATACACTCAGGCATGATCAGAGATATGAATAAAGTAAGTGCGTTGCTTGAAAAAAGCGGCAATGAAGGATTTGCAATGCATTTATATTATTCAAATGGATTGGCAAGAAATAATTATTCACAAATCAACGTTCAATCTAATAAAAATAATTATTCACAAAACAATGTTCAGCCTAAGAAAAATAATTATTCACAAAACAATGTTCAGCCTAAGAAAAAAGAAGATAACAGCAACAAAAAACCCGAAGCCAATCCTGAAAGTGCAGATTTCATAGTTGGGAGCAAATATTATAATTTGTACGGCGAAATCAAAAAATATACTGCTGGTCCTATTATAGACGAATTCGGAATGTTGCTTATACCTTCAAAGATGTTTGCAGAAGCACTTGGTCTTGAAAGCAGCTATAATAATGTCGACAAAACCGTTACTCTGTCTGGTAATAACAAGAAAGCTACTCTTTCCGTAAAAAATAATGTAACGCGTGCCACAGCGAAAGATGCGGGTATACAGTATTCGGTAATAAACGGAATTGCTTATGTATACAGTAAAGATGCAATAATCTTTTTTGATTACAGGTTCTCTTCAAGTTATGATAACTATAACAAATCTTATTCCATATTCTTAGAAGATTTCGACATGGAAGAAGATGAACCGGGTAACAATGATTATAATAATGAATATGATTATGAAAATACTGTTGAAGATCAAAACTCATCTGTCAATGAAACTTCCTCCTCTCAAATGACAAACTCGGCTTCATCAAAAAAATCCGCATTTGAAAAGAAATCAAAAACTTGGCAAGAATTATATGATGAAAAAATAGAGGAATTAAAAGTTTCAGAAAAATATAATGCAAAGCAAAACTATCGTTACGGTGCAGATACACAGTTATTCGCATATGTGGATATTAATTTTGACGGAGTACCTGAATTATTTCATTTGTATTGTGCTCCGAACAGTAGATATTACAAAGTATATTCAGGAAAATTGTATTATATCAAAAACAATGCTGTAAAACAAGCCCAATCTACATTAGGAATACATAGGAGCATACCGGGGCTACTGGACAGTAAAAACAATGATACAAGTCAAGCTGTTATGAGAGATTTGTCAGACGGTAAAAACTATTTTGTAACTAAATTTCTATACGAAGATCCGAATGAGATTTATCCTGATGTATATGTCTATGAAAAATGGATTCTTGAACCTGATAAAAACTCCATAAAAACTGATTTAATAACCAGAAACAAAGAAAAAAATGCAACTATACCTTATGAATTTATTGAACCTGCTAAAATACATTACGAGGAATATCATTATGACCCTGCTATTGAAGGATATGATTACAATAACAAAATAACTTATTAATTTAATGCTAAAATTCAATAAAGTGACAGAAAAATAAATAAACATAAAACTAAATCAGCTTATTAATAATCTATTAATAAGCTGATTTAAAAAATATATTTTAATATGTTTTTTATACTAAAAATCCGATAAAGTGATGAATATTTTCAATTTATAATCATAAAAAAACTAATTATTAATATATATTCCAAAATTAATACGCTTTTGCTATATACACCATATGTTTTGCAGGCTTGCCACAGAATGGACAAACATCTCCAAGATTTTCCTGTTCAAACGGTATACATCTTATAGTTGCGGCAGTTTCTTCTTTCACTCTCTTTTCACATTTCTCATCACCGCACCACATAGCTTTTGCAAAACCTTGTTTTTCGGACATCATCTTTTTGAACTGCTCATAATCTTCTACTAAGAAAGTTTTTTCTTCTCTATTTTTTAGAGCTTTTTCAAACATCGTATTATGCACAGCGTCCAATAACTCAGGTATTTTTGTTTCTAATTCCTCTATACTCAATTGGAATTTTTCTAAGGTATCTCTTCTTGATACCATCACAATTTTATTTTGTAAATCTCTCGGTCCTAATTCTATTCTTAAAGGCACGCCTTTCATCTCATATTCATTAAATTTCCAACCCGGTGTTGTATTTTTATCTGAGTCTAACAGAACTCTTATACCCAATTTTTTAAGACTGTCGGATATTTTTTGTGTAGCTTCAAGCACACCTTCTTTTTGTTGTTGAATAGGTATCACAACTACTTGTATAGGTGCTACTCTTGGCGGTAATACAAGTCCTCTGTTATCTCCATGTACCATTATAAGTCCACCTATCAATCTTGTACTTACTCCCCAAGACGTATGGAATGGATATTCCAATTTACTTTCTCTGCTTTGATATGTTATATCAAATGCTTTTGTAAAATGCTGACCAAGATTATGAGATGTTCCTGATTGCAAAGCTTTCCCATCATGCATAAGTGCTTCTATAGTATATGTCGCATATGCTCCTGCAAATTTTTCGCTTTCCGATTTTTCTCCAAGAATCATAGGTATAGCCAACACATCCTCTGCCAATTCTCTGTATATATCAAGCATTTGCAAAGTTTCTTTTTGAGCCTCTTCATAAGTTTCATGTAAAGTATGGCCTTCTTGCCATAAAAATTCTGATGTTCTTAAAAACGGTCTTGTTGATTTTTCCCAACGTACAACACTGCACCATTGATTATACAAATATGGTAATTCTCTATATGAAGTTAACCATTTTGAATACATCGAACATATTATAGTTTCCGATGTAGGTCTTACACACAATCTTTCTGCAAGCTCTTCACTACCTCCATGTGTAACCCATGCAACTTCAGGAGCAAAGCCTTCTACATGCTCTTTTTCTTTGTTTAACAGACTTTCAGGTATAAGTAGAGGGAAATAGCAATTTTTGTGTCCTGTTTCCTTAAATCGTCTATCTAAAAATGCCTGTATATTTTCCCATATTTCGTATCCATATGGTTTTATTACCATAAACCCTTTTACCGGTGAATAATCCACTAAATCCGTTTTTCTTATCACATCTGTATACCATTGTGCAAAGTCATCTTCCATATTTGTAATATCTTTTACAAATTCTTCTTTTTTATTTTTTGACATATATTCCTCCAAGTAAATGAGCTTAACACTTCAACTCGCATTAAGCTCATCTTTTTATTAATTTTGATTTTCCATATCTGTAATTTTTTAAATTTCAAATTCAATCATATAATTATATTAATCACTAATAAAACAATAGATAATTAATATTAAGAAGTATCACCGTTTTATATTTTATTAAATTTATACAACACTATTTTTCTATCATTACTATTGAATTTCAGTATTAAATTTTTATTTATAAAAATTGCCGAAGTTACTATTCAAAATCGTATTTGTTTTTATTTTTCAAAATTAAATATAAGTTTCATCAGACTTGTCATCCGCTTTAATCAAATCTACAACTTTTTCTTCTTTTTCCCATTCTTCTTTTGTATCGTTCATAATTGATAAGAATGTATCGGAGTCTACGAGTGATTTATCCATAAGCATATTTGCCAACGTATCCAATTTGTTTTTATTCTTTTTAAGCATATCTAAAGTTTCTTCAAAAAGTTCGTTTGATATCTGTTCAGCCTGCTCTATTATCTCATCTGTAGGTCTTTTCATGCCGAGTTCTTCAAGATTTATTAATGAGCCGTTAAGCCCCAATATCTTTATATAGCTGTTTATTATCCTTGTAGCTCTTTGTATATCATTTACAGCTCCTACAGTTATCTCATCATCGCTTGACGCTATCATAGTTTCACCCGCTCTTCCGCCGTACAGCTCTTTTATCTCATTTTTCATATCCGATTTTGTTCTGAGACCTTCTTTAGGTTGAGATAATGTATATCCGCCTGCACCTGACGTAGTTCCTATGACGCTCACTTCCAAAATCGGTTTTCCGAGCAAATGTCCTATTACCGCATGACCTGCTTCGTGATAAGCGATTATTTTTTTCTCTGTTTCAGTTTGATGCTTATCTTCTTTTTTATCGCCTTTTATTATTATTTTTAGATATGAATCGTCTATATCTTCCTGTTCTATTATATCGCTACCTCTTGTAACCGCTTTTATAGCTGATTCGTTTAACAGGTTTTCCAATTCTGACGGGCTGAAATCTATAGTTTTTGATGCGAGCTTATCAATATCTATAGATGGTGAAATTTTTTTGCCTTCTTTATACAAATTTAATATCTGTATTCTTTCTTCTTTGTTCGGCAGAGGTACTGCTACTTGTCTGTCAAATCTTCCCGGTCTTACAAGCGCAGGATCCAAATCCTGTAACCTGTTAGTAGCCGCTATTGTTATAACCCCATTTTTTGCAGAAAAACCGTCAAGCTCATTTAATAAGGCTGTTAATGTCTTATCATCTTCCGATGATCCTCTATGTGCTCCTCTTGCTCCTCCTATTGAGTCTATTTCGTCTATAAAAACTATACAAGGTGCATTTTCTCTGGCTGTCTTGTACAATTTTCTAACACGCCTTGCCCCAAGTCCTACATATAATTCTACAAAGTCTGAACCGTTCACTTTATAAAAGGGTACGCTCGCCTCTCCTGCTATTGCTCTTGCCATAAGCGTTTTACCTGTCCCCGGAGGTCCATAAAAAAGTACACCGTTAGGCAATCTTGCACCTATTTTTTCATATGACTGCGGATTTTTTAAAAAATCCAATATGAATTTTGAATCGTTTTTCAAATTTTCATATCCTGCTATATTTTGAAACCTGGTATCAGGCACGTCTGTTACAACCTCACTGTCCGCAGGCTCCATTCGCCTTTGAAAATACATCATAAAAGCAAGTATTAATATAAAAGGCAAAAAATTAAGCAATAACATAAATATTAAACTGAGGGTTTCTGAAGTTTTTACAGAAAAAACTCTTATGCCTTTTGTCAGCAAGTCTTCCTTAAAATTTTCAGAGTTGGGATTTTCAGTTATAAATCTGAGTTTCCCATCTGTAGGTATAATCTTGGAATCTATAGAAGTGTCCTTTGTTTTAGAAAGCTCTTCAGTAAGTTTATAGTATCCGTCCTGTGTAAGCAGTATATTCTTATCTTTTAAATATGCTTGTGTAGGTAAAAATTGTACTGTTGACGGAGACGCATTGTTTATAAATACATATTCCACTTCACCCTTATCGACCATGCCGATAAAGCTGTCATAAGGAATATATTGTGTATCTGATTTCACCTGCTTATTAGAGACCAAATTGTCTCTAAAAAACATCGCCAAGAATAAAAATACAGCTATTATCGTCAATATCCTCGATTTAGTGAAATATTTCTTCAAGTTGTTATCATTATTGTTGTTTTTTTTCATTTTATCACCTGACTAATATATTAACCTAAGTTATAATAAATTACAACATATTTTTAAATAATTACAATTTTACTTTAATATTGATACCCCGTTTTAAAAATAAAATATCTTTTATTTAGTTTAAAATATTTTACAAACTATAATTAATTTTGTATAATATAGAAGATATTGAATATATTTAAATAATCACATTAATTATATATACATATCCTATAAATACTCTTAAAAAATTTTTATACATATTTTATAATAAATTTTTGATTATCACAAAGAAAAAGGTGAAATAATTGGGTAAAATTTACGTTATGGAGTCCGGAAGCGATGCCTGTGGTAAAGCTACACAAACCAAACTTTTATATGAAAGTCTTTTAAAGAAGAACAGCAGAATTATGAAAGTGGAATTTCCAAACTACAAAAGTCCGTCTTCATCTCTTGTAAAGATGTACTTAAACGGAGATTTCGGCTCTAAAGCTGAAGATATAAATCCATATATAACTTCGACTTTTTTTGCAATAGACAGATATGCCACTTTTAAAAAAGAAATTCAGTGGTACTATGATAATGGCTATATAATAATAGCTGATAGATATACAACTTCAAATATGGTATATCAGGCAGGAAAATACGACAGCATCGAAGAAAAAAACAAGTTTTTAGACTGGTTGTATGATTTTGAATTCAACTTGTACGGCTTGCCGGTTCCTGACAAAGTATTCTTTTTAGATTTACCGTTTGAGATTTCATACAACCTAATGAAAAAAAGAAGCGTGGAAAATAAGAGACATAATGAATTGTTAAAAAGAGACATACACGAAAACAACAAAGCATATCTCGAAAAAGTGTATAAAAATGCCAAATTTGTATCTGAAAAATACGGTTGGATAAATATAGACTGCTCTGAAAATGACGGTTTAAAAAGTATAGAAAATATACATTCTATGATAATCGAGCAAATACAATAATTGATATTATTTAATAAAAATCATTCAAAAATACAATATTATTACATTATTTTTTGCCATAATCAGCACATTTATTACAAAGCCTACTGGCCGTATATTATAATTTTAACATTTATAATAGGTTTATCAGGTTATATTTTAATTCAATTAACTATTTAAGATTAAAATTTTATAAAAATAAGGTAAATTTATGAACAAATATGAACAAATAAGAGATTTATTATTCGATGAACACGAACAAAATACATTGAGACACGCATATATCTTTGAGAGCAGTGATTTATCTCTTGCACTTAAACTGGCTACACAATTATGCAATAAGATACTTGAAACTTCTAATCTTTCTATGGTAAGTGACTATCATCTTATAAAAAAAGAAGATATGAACGTACAAACTATAAGAGACATCACAAAAGATTCTATTGTAAAGCCATTTAAAGCAAAAAAAATATATGTATTTGAGGATTCTATGAAATTCACAATCCCAATGCAAAATGCATTTTTAAAGACACTCGAAGAACCTCCGCCAGATGTCATATTCATCTTGCTTACAGAAAACGCAAACTCACTTCTTGAAACAATACGCTCAAGATGCATAATATATTTTTTTGACGAAGAAGTAAGCGAATTATCACAAAGAGAAGACATAAATATAAAGACAAGACAATTATTCGACATATTAATAGCAAAAGATAAGATAAAGATGATACAATATATGGAGAATTTAAAAAAATCAAAAGACGATATAGATGACATCCTAACATATATATTGGACAACTCAAGAAATATAATGATTGCCAAAGAGAGCATAGCACTCTTACCGGACAAGCATAAACAAAATAAATATATACACGACATAATAAACAAATTCACATACTATCAACTTCTCACAATAATAGATATAGTAGAAGATACAAGAAAAAAGCTGAATCGAAATTGCAGTTTTTCAATGACTATAGAGCTTATGCTCATAAATATAATGGAGGTTATGAATTGAAAAAAGTAGTAGGAGTAAGATTCAAAAGTGTAGGTAAAATCTATCATTTTGAATGTACAGAGCAACTTAGTTTTGAAATCGGTCAAAAAATAATAGTCGAAACTTCCAGAGGAATTGAGTATGCTACCGTAGTTATACCGGAAAAATACATACAAGACTGTGAATTAGTGGCTCCACTAAAACCTGTTCTTAGAATAGCAGATGTAAATGACCATATACAACACGAAAACAATATCAAAGAGGCTGAAGAAGCTTTTGAAATATGCAAAGAAAAAATATCTTTGCACAAGCTTGATATGAATTTACTCGAAAATGAATATACATTTGACAAAAGTAAACTTATATTTTATTTTACCGCTGACGGAAGAATAGATTTCAGAGAATTAGTCCGAGATCTTGCCAACATATTCAAGACAAGAATAGAACTAAGACAAATCGGAGTGCGTGATGAAGCAAAAAAACTCGGAGGACACGGTCCTTGTGGCAGAGAATATTGCTGTAAAAAATGGCTTGGAGATTTTCAACCTGTAACGATAAAAATGGCAAAAGATCAAGGATTATCACTTAACCCAAGCAAAATTTCAGGCTCTTGCGGAAGATTATTCTGTTGTTTAAAATATGAAAACGACAACTATGAAGGGATAATAAAAAGAATGCCTACATTAGGCTCAATAGTAGAAACACCGGAAGGCGTCGGAAAAGTTACAAGCCAACACACTCTACTTGAAAAAGTCACAGTTGTTATAGAAACAAATGACAATAATGTAAGCTTTAAAGATTTTAATTTGGATGAAATAAAAGTTTTAAAAATGGCAAAAGTTATGAATGATTTACACGATCACGTTAGCGAAGAAGAACTCAAACAATTGGAGGACTAAGTGCTGTTAAAAGGTGAACGAATAGACGATTTACAAGTCAAAGGCTACAAAATAATACAAAATACAAACGGATTTTGTTTTGGAATAGATGCCGTATTGTTAGCCAATTTTGTAAAATACAAAAAAAATGATGTGATTGCAGATTTGGGAACAGGTACAGGAATTATTCCCATACTTATATCAGCCAAATCCGATATCAAAAAAATATATGCCATAGAAATACAACAACAAATAGCGGATATGGCAAAACGTAGCATAAAATTAAATAATCTTGAAGATAAAATCGACGTGCTGAACATAAATCTTACACAAAGCCTGCAATATATAGAAAAAAATTCCATCGACATAATAACCTCAAATCCTCCGTATATGCCGAAAGAGAAATTGTTAAGCACAAATGAAATGATGAAAATATCACGCAATGAAATATATTGTACACTATCCGATATAATGAAAATAAGCAGTGATTTGCTTAAACCAAACGGCAAAATGTATATGGTACACAGACCTTCAAGATTATGCGACATATTTGTAGAAGCACGCAAAAATAAATTAGAGCCTAAAACCTTACAACTCATACATCCAAAAATAAATAAACCTGCAAATTTAGTACTCATACAATTCACAAAGAATTCAAAGCCTGAACTTAAAATGTTGGACGATATATATGTGCATAATGATGACGGCTCATATACAAGCAGTATAAATACTATATATTCAAAAGAATTTTTAGACATAGACGAAAATATTTAACACGAAAACCTATTTAAATTAAGATAACAATATTTTAATAGCTAACGTTACACGCTATTTATATAATACCCTATGACATTAGCGTACAAAAAATATGTTCAACTTAGACTTTTTATTATATTACTGTTTAATTTCGTAATAATATTAAACATAAAAAACTGTATTTACAATAAATTTTTGAAAATACAGTTTTTCTTTATATTTTTATAATTTTTTAAGGTGAATTTCAAATATCTATGCTAAAATTAGTCATATAATAATTTTAACACCGATACTCTTTATGGCTATCGAGAAATATATTATAATTAAGATTAATTCATTGAATTAAAAAACATTTTCTCATTATTTAATTAAATTTCAGTATAAGTATACTGCCGGAGGTCTTATGAAAAAGAATAAATTGCTTCTATTATCTGTATTTATATTATCAATACTGTTCGTATCGTCTTGTAATAAACAGGATATAAAAACAAGTTCAGACGAGGTAAAAATTCAGGAAAATGCACCTGTATCCACTTCAAAAGCTGAGGTTTCAAGTGAAGTTAAAAATGACACAAAGTCCGATGAAAAAGGAGGTCCTTGGTCAAAATTCACAGCTTCGGATTTAGATGAAAAAGAATATAATCAAGATATATTAAAAGATAAAAAACTTACGGTAGTAAATATATGGGGGACATTTTGCGGTCCTTGTCTAAGAGAACTTCCTTATCTTGCTGAAATAGCCGAAGAATACAAAGAAAAAGACGTTCAATTTGTAGGTATAGTTATAGACACTCTTGACCAAAACGGCGAATATTCCAAAGACCAAATAAATGTGGCAAAAGATATCATATCAAAATCTAATGTAAAATACTTAAATCTATTACCGTCACCGGATTTAATAAACATATATCTTAAAAATGTACAGGCAATACCCGAAACACTTATATTGGATAGCAAAGGCAACATAATGCAAAGTTTCTTGGGTTCAAGAGAAAAAGACGATTTTAAGAAAATTATAGACGAAGAACTTATAAAATTAAAATAAAGTTATCCACATTATCCACAGAAAATAATTTTTACTTTGTGGACAATGTGGATAATTCCATTTTTATACACTTCACATATGTAATATCTCTTACTTTTTTAAAATATTGTTTTATATACTCATATTCTTTATCTGAAAAAGGATTTATTTCTTCATTGCCGAATCTTTCCCAAAATGTATATTTGCTTTTAAATCCCAATTTTCTATATACTTTGTATGCTCTGTCGTTATACATTGCAACGCTTAAAAACAGTTTTTTAAATTTCAATTTTTTAAAATACCAATTTATAAAAATTTTTAATGCCTCCGTTCCATAACCTTTATTTATTTCATCAGGATTTAGAACTATGCCTATCTCGCCTCTTTTAAAAAATCTGTTCGTATTTCTAAGAGAAATATATCCGATAATTCTGTCATTTGCAGTAGATATAGATATAACCGCTCTACCGTTTTTTGTTTTCAGTTCAAGCCACTCTATAAGTTCTGTAGTACTTAAACTTGGAAAATCATAATCGGCATACAATCTGTCCTTGTGTTTACCCCATACTTGAGTCAAACTCGTCTCATACGGTATCATATTATGCAGCTTTATATGTTCCCCTATTTCATCTATATAATATTTCAACTTAATCATTCCTTATATTTTATCTATACAGATTTCAATTTAAAACAGCAATTATCCCCATAAAAATAGTTTCAACAATATTAAATCCTATTTTTAAATTAATATTAAACACCAATTAAAGCCATATTACAATTATATATCTGAAAAATTATATTTCCCACAAATAATAAATATGCGAAAAATAGAAATTTTATATTTTGTAATATTTTTTAGTATATTAGAGTAGAATATTACAACATATCAGACTTATTTTAAAACTACTCAATATCTTTATGTTTTTGCTCATATACTATTTCAGCTTGAGATTTACGCATATATACAGGATTTGCAAAATTTTTATCCTTTGCTCCTATAATCTCGCCAATAACAGCTACATTAGACGTTCTTATAAAATTGTTTGCGGTATTTGGAAATATACAGCCGTTTACATTTACGCTTTCTACAGCATCTCCTGACAATATAACTTTATCTTTTAAACTTAAAATATATTCTGTCAATTCTTCATCACTCATAATTTCATTTTCTCTAACAGGTACTACTCTATTTCCGTCTGATTTATAAACTCCAACATAAAAATTATCTCTTTGAGCATCTACAGTAGATATTATAATACCGTCAAAGTACAAAAAATTCATAGCCAAAGCATCTAATGTAATTACGGATACAACAGGAATATTAAATGCCATAGACATAGCATTTGCAGTCGCAACTCCTATTCTTATACCTGTAAACGAACCGGGACCTACACAAACAGCTATCATATCCAATGTTTTTTTGTCAAAATTTATTACCTTGAATAAATCTTCTATGCAAGGCATAAGAGTAGTAGAATGAACAAGTCCGTTATTCAGATTAATTTCTCCTTTTATAACTCCCTCCGACATAACGCACACTGACATTGAACTTGATGATGTGTCTATAGCAAGTATGTTCATAAATATTCCTTTCCCGCATTTTATAAAAATATATTTAAAATACAATATAACGGTAATGCTGAACATTATTAAAAATCATAATATTTCTATATTTTATATATTTATACTTTTAAATAAGTATAACTTTCTGATGACATGCTTATAATATACTTTTAATCAGTATTTATTATGAAAGTATATAAAATTTATCTTTTTTTATCAAATAAAATTTCTCTGTAATCCTGTAAAATTTCCAAACCTTCACCGATTCGTCTTGCAATCTCTTCATATTCCCTTTGTAGCAAAACCTGAGGATTATGTGCGTCGTAGCCTATTACAACCTTTGCATTTTCTTCTTTATATATCTCTATTGTCTTACTATGCGGATATTTATATGATTTATAACCGTCATATTGCTGTATACCGTATCTCATTCCTTTTAAATTTATTTCCACAATAGCATTGTTTTTCTTGGCACACTGCACTATTTCTCTTACTGCTGTCTCGCAATCTTTGGAATAATTATCTCTTGCCAGCATAAAATAATCAGGGTGTGCAACATATTTTGTAAAGCCATTTTCAAGTGCTGTACATACCTGATATGCCATATATCTCACGTCCTTATCAGTACATCTATATGTGTAATCATAGCCTTTTCTGTCCTTTAGATGTTGACCTATTATAAGGTAGTCATATTTTTCTTTAAGCTCTGTATAATAGCTGTTTAAATCATCAAAATATTCAAATTCCAATCCTACATATATTTTTATATCTGACTTGTACTTTTCTTCAGCGTTTTTTATATCGCTAAAATAATTGTCCATTTCTTTGAACGGTATCCTCTCCCTTGGACTGTCAAAACCCTCATATCCGCAATGCTCAGAAAACCCGAGGACTTTAAATCCGCTTTGTATAGCTGATTGTATATAATCATCTTCAGTTTTTACGGCATGTCCGCATCTATATGTGTGTGTATGAAAATTAAAGTCTTGATATTGCATATTTCTCCTTTTATAAAAATCAACAATTTTCATTTGTTTATATTATCTTTACAAACCAAAGCTTGTCTGTCTCATTTAGCTTTCTTGGGTTTCTTTTCTGGCAGTTCCGTATACATACCTTCCAGTAGTTCTGTAATCAAATCCGTATCCTCAAATCTGTCGAATACATGCATCAATGTCTTTGAACCTTCATAGGGATAACGCAATTCTGAGTCTGCAAGAAGTTTATCAGTTGTCGGCGTTCTCTTCAGAAACAGTTCATTATCACAAATATCACCTATCAGCTTACCGTTAAAATATACAAGGTATCCGCCCATCATAGATTTTATGACAATATCACCTGCTGCAGAAAAAACCTCACGAACAAATTCATTAAATTCATTCACTATGATTACCTCCTTCAAATTTATATTTTTCTTTCCAGAACAGTTTTACGAAACTGGGAGTTGTTTATTTTTGATACTCCTCTATTTTCTCTTCATATTTTTTTAGAAGTTCCCGTGAATAATTTTTTTTGTTTTTTGAATCTCTGACTTTTTTCCATAGAATAGCAGCAACTTTTAACTTATTAGAATAAAAGTCGCTAAATTCGTCTGAGCAAAAGTCCTTTAGGAATTGATTCCATTGACAAGCTGAATTATCATACTTAGCGTAGTCTGACTCGCCATAATATACTTTAAGCATATCTTGAATTGTAAAGTTTAAGTCATTTTCTGCTTTTACTTTTCTCCATGCAGTTGCCATATCAGCATTAAATTTAAATGGATTAATACCTGTTACAGCTGAAAAATACTCGCGAAATTTTTGATTGAAGGAAAAACCACATTCAAGTAACGGTGAATTTAAGGTTATCGCTTCGGCTTGTTTTTTGTTTACTTTCCTTACAGACTTTTCTATTCTATTTCCCTTAAAATATTGTTCTATAATTAAGTTCAGCTCTTGCTTTGTACATCTATACTCTAATCCAAGGAATTTACAAATTTGTGAAAGTTCTTCTCGATACCAATAGTATCTGTTAAATTCTTCAAATGATTTTATATCTTTAAAATCCGGTCTAATATCTTTCATCAACCCTCCTCTACAAATACTGATTTGATCATAACATTTCAATATGAGACTTGAAATATTTCTCTTGAAATCTAACAGCTTCTTCAATTTCTTCTACTGTAAACTTTATTCCTATTGGGGCAACAACCCATTTTTCTTCTGCATCATCGTCCCTTTTGATAACAGCAATTAATTCTCCTTCATATTCATCTACTGCTTTATCAACCCCAAGTATATACACGTCTTGTTCTTCCCCATCAGGAGCGATTATTCCTTCAACATAACCATAATTGATTGGATAAATATGTTCTGGATAATCAGGGTGAGAACTTCCAAGTGGACGATCCACTTTAACTTTTACAGTCTTGCCAATCATAGTTGCCTCCACAAATTCTAATTTGTCGTAGATTTTTTTATTTCATATTTATTTTAAATAACTAATTTAATAACTCGCTTTTAACAATCTACTAAAATCAAGATTTACAGCAAATCGTTATGAATAAGAACACTCATATATGCACCTTTTTTGAAAAGTGATGTACTCACACCCCACGCAATTGCTGAGCAAGCTAATTCATTTGCATTCTTTGCCTTGATACTTCTGGTATCAAGCACGATACCCTTTGGATATAACTCTGCTGATAAATACTGGTGTAAACTGTCTGCTGAACCGGATTCAACCGCCTTTATCGAACGTAGAGGATGCGTATCCCACCATTCATTCGGCTTTGAAAACGAACCGTCGGCTCTCATCTCACCCGAAGATAACTTCTGTGCGCATATTTCTCTAATTCTCTCCAAAGTCTCATCATCAATTACACCGTCAGTAATTGAATATGCATAGTATGCACATGCCACGCCATCATCATCCAACTCTTTAATCAAGTAGAGGTTTGAAACACCTCTCTCCTTAAATTTCTTCCACTTGGCTGATACCTTCTTAAAACTCGCATCCGTATAAACAGATGAATTGCCATCCTCTAATGCACGCATAAGTTCTTTTAAATTAACGTCTTTCTTTTCCCAGTTGTCAATAAAATTAATTCTTAGGTTACTCATTTAAATATTCCTCCTTATAATCTTCTTGCCAACTATCCAACGTATCATTATCAAATACGATTATCGTATCAACAAACGGTTCTACTGTAACTTCCGTATAAAAAACCCCCTTTTTGCTATGATATGCTGAAACTACTGAACGCGATTTTACGGAAAACTTCATCGTATATTGTCCAGGTGAAAGTAATATAGACGGTGCTACTACTTCTTCGGAAAATAGAGCTTTATGCCACGTTTCACCATCAGAACTAACCGCAACATCATAGAAATCACCATATCCGTTATCTATCCTAAGATACACTTTGGATAGTTCATTGTTGTTTCTCATACTCTTAATCATCTTAAAAGCTTTCTTACGCTTAGACTGCCGATATGCCAAGCATCCTATACTTACATAGAACATTATCGTCATGACAACAAATATTATCCAAGGATTATCGTATACAAAACTCGTAATTTCTTTCACATTATTTTCCCTTTCATAGATAAAATTCCAATTTATCTTTCTGACATATATTTTTGTATTTCGTCAGAAGTTAATTTTCTAATCTGTGTATTAGGATACTCATTATATCCTTCCACTTGAAAAACAGGGGACATTGTTTCACAGATTTTACCTTTATTCTTTCTTAGATATACTTGCAAGTCTTCACAATCTTCAAAGATTTTGTATGATAATCTGCCATTCTTACTTTTGATTTCATAGATTCCACATGACTTTTTTGTTGTATAGTCTGCAGTTCTCAAATATAACTTGGCAATTTCTAATGACTTAAAAGGGAAATTCCATCGCTGTAAACCTCGATTTTGATCATGTTCAATACAAATACACCTACCACAAGTACCAACAGATATATTGTGTATGATTTTCTAAACAGTCCAATGGATTTAAAAGTGGAGTTATTCTTTTTTCATCAACATAGCATTCCTTGCACATTTCTATATCACTCCCTATACAACTTCAAATTTAAGGGGTGTTACTCTCATCAAAAATAACTCCCTCATCTTCATAAGACGCCGGTTGTTCTTGCTGTTGCTCATTTTCTACAGGGGCTTTGTTTTCAGACGATTTTTGCTCTACTTTCGGTTCTATTTTAGGTTCTTCTTTTTTCGGTATGGCAACCTCTTGACTTGGTTTATTTTCTACTTTAGGTTGTGAATAAAGCTCTTGAACATATGTTTGTTGTGTAGGCAAAGTATATGTTGTAATTTTATCTTTGTTTTCTTCAGTTTGCTCTACTTTTATTTTTAAATCATCTTTTTCATCATGGAGTTTTACTTCTCCGTCATATATTCCCATATACTGTGCAATCACATCTCTTGTCGCAGGTCCCGCATGCCCTCCGGAGCCTCCTTGAAACAATAAAGTTACTACCGCTATTTGCGGATTGTCATATGGTGCATATGCGACAAACCACGAATAATCGCTGTATGTTTCTTTGAAAGTATCAAGATTGTCTAATTTAAGTCTCGGATTTAATTGCAGAATTGCTGATTTAATATAATATTCTTCTTTATACTTGTATTTTGATTCCGATTTTATTTTTCCAGCCAATTTTAAAACTTCACTTCTGTCTACATTGTAGTAATCGAGATGTGATAAATAATAATTTACTTCATCTTTTGTAGGTATCTTTCCTTGTGTTTCTGCTGTACCTGTCTTGGCTGCAACTCTTATAGGAAATTTTGAAAATATATCTTTTGCAGTTCCTTCGTCTGTAACGTCAATCATACCCTGTTTTATATATTCTAAATTACCGTAATTGGAAAGCTCCACTCTTAATCTTTCATTTTCTATAAAGGTATCTTCTCCCGTTTGCTTATTAACGAGTTTGTCAACTACACTTACCGTATTAAGATATCCTCCGTTTGCAATCGCACTTATATATCTGGCTATTTGTATAGGTGTATATTGGTGCTCTCCTTGACCTATCGCCATATTAAATATATCTCCGGTTGTCCAATCTGCGTGCATAAAATAAGTATATTTCAACAAATCTGCAATTTCTTCCAATTTTGAACTTTTAACTTTCAGGTTTGACAGCCTTGATATTATTTCTGCTCTTGAAGGATTTTCGTCTATCCAGCTTATTATCGTATCTACTCTTTTTTTGTATTCCGCTTCATTGGATGACGGTGTTATATCGTTGAATTTATCCTTCATCTTTTCTGTTATATCATCTTTTAGCAAAGCTTTTTTCTGTTCATATTTTACTTTCGGATCCGGAACGGTTCCTGCAACTTCATATATTTCTATTCCTGTTTTTTGATCCAGCTTAAATTTTCTTGCCATATCCAATATGGCCTTACCTTTTTTCATATCCCCCATAGGTATTTTTTGATCTGTTGCAAAATTATATCCTACCGATATACAATAAAAATAATAGTTGTTGGAATCTTTAAGTGCAGTTATTACGTTCTCATAACCTTGTGTCTGTCTTGATTGATTCCATAGCCAGTTACCGTATACGGCTCCTCCTCCCAAATCTATATATCCTTTATCCTGAATGGAGTAATATGGATCCAATCCGTTTTCCAATCCTGCAAGTGCGCTGACCATTTTAAATATTGAGCCGGGCTGTACTGCCGTCATAGTAGCCGAATTGAAAAGAGGTTTAGGCGAAAGCGGATCATTGGGATTTTCAGGTTGTAAACTGTCATATTGAGCTTTTGTAAGCCCGTTTGTAAAAATATTGGGATCATATGATGGATAGCTTGCCATAGCCAAAACTTTTCCTGTTTTTATATCTAAGGCTACTATCGCACCTGCATTGGCATTTTTGTATATCTTTGTAGCACCTGCCATATTGGTATTTCCCCACTTACTTTCATACACTCCTCCTACTTGAAGTGTTTTAAGTGTTTTTTCCAATGAAATTTCCGCTACCTTTTGAAGTTTTGCATCTATTGATAAAAATATTTTATTACCTGATACTCCTTCTTTATGGTCAATATCTCTGATTTTTTTACCTGCGGAGTCTACCAAAACTTTTTCGTAACCGTTTGTGCCTTTGAGATGTTTCTCGTATATATATTCTATTCCTGATTTTCCTACATAATCTGATTTTGAATATCTTTCATCTTCCAAGAAATATTCGTCTTGTGAAGAAATCTTACCTATCTGTCCTATTATGTGTGATGCCAAATTGCCTTGAGGATAATATCTTAGCGGTTCCACCTGAACGCTTACTCCTGTCAGGTCAACTCTGTTTTCCTGAATTAATGCAACCGTCTTTTGACTTATGTCTTTTGCAATCAGTGCCGGCTCATATTGTAAATACCCTTTCGACTCTACCGCATCAACTATCACAAGTATATTTCTTGCCTCTAAATCTGTCAAAGTTTCATCTATTCTTCTATTTTCTCTTATCTTTATAAAAGCATCTTTTGCTGATATATTTTTATCTTGTATGCCATATTTATATAGCCATTGCTCTTTGTCCAGTTGCCTTGTAAACTCCATATTATCTTTTACAGAAATTGGAGGGTATATTCCTGCTTCATTTAAAATTTTTTGTACTTCTACAACACTCAAATCAGAATTTAATGTTATCCCGTTTTCTTTTTGATAATTTTCGACTATGATGTAAAAAGATTCTTTAGCCGTCTTTTCCAACGGAATTTTATTCAACTCTTTCCATTTTCTTATATCTTCATCAAAAGTGAATTTATAATCAGAATCTTGAATTAAAATCGGAAGTGAGTCTTCTATTTTTTCTTTATTTTTTATAAGTATATTACTGAGTTTAAGTGCAATAATGTTTATCTGTTCTTTTTTCTGCTTGTCTGTTTTTCCTAATCTGTCTATTTCATTTTTTGATATTTTTACTGTAAATATAGGTTTATTTCCTGCCAATAATATGCCGTTTCTGTCCCTTATCTCTCCTCTCGGGGCAGGTATGGTAATATCTTTATATATGCTGTCATTAGCTATATTACTATAATATTCTCCTTCTACTACATTTATATATATTATTCTTACGCAAAGTATAATACATACAATTACTATAAACCTGTATATATAATAAAATCTGTTAGTTAAATCATTGTTGTTCATTTATTATTTCTCCAATAATTCACACTCATATTCACTATGCCTATAATAACTGCAAGGGCTATAACATTGACAATAATATAAAATACATTGGTCACAAACATATGCACAAAACCATGGTTAATATTTATACTTGATATAATCGTGTTATAAATTGCACTTACAACTATAATAAGTGATGAAATGAAAAACGGTACTATAAAATAATCTTTTCTTATCTTATCTTTAATCAAAACTCCTACTATGGATATAGATAAAAACAATATTGTACATTGCCCTTGATACATACCTACAGATACATCTACAAAATATCCGAGCAGTGCGGATATTATATAAAGTGCATAGTCGTCCTGCTCCCAATACAATGATAATATTATTATATATATTAAGATAAAATCAATTTTTGGAGAAAATTTGAAAAAATTGAATACAGTATTTGAAAATATTATTATTAAAATACCTAATATGAAATTAAATATATTTTTCAAAATTACTCCTTTTTTATAAATCTTTTTTATTAAATACCATAACTTTATCAAGTTTTTTGAAATTTACATAAGGTTGTACTACTATGTATTTCAATATATTTTGCTCATCAGGAATTATCTGTTGAACTTTTCCTATAGGTATTCCGGCCGGATAAAGCCCTAAACCTGATGTAGTAACTATATCATCAATTTTTACAGGTGAATTCACGTCAAACATATATCCTTTTATAAGACTTGCATCTTCTATCTGTGTAATTGAAACATCCTGACTTAGCATACCGGTATCACTGCTCCTGCCTATTATCTGAAAACTTACAGGAAACCTGCTGTCTATTATTGACACGGCTTTTGAATATTTTTGCGAAACTTGATAAACTCTACCTATCAAACCGTCACCGTTTACTACAATAGAATCGGATTTCACTCCGTTGTCGCTTCCTGCCGATATTGTAAAACTATTATAATAATTGCCGTCATTTCTCGCAACTATGTCAGCAGATATAAAATCGCTCGCAGTTTTATCCGTTACAAATTTTAGTGCATTCTTAAGATTGTTAAGCTCTTGCACTTCTTCTTCTTGCATGGTATTTTTTATTAACTGATCTCTTAAACTTCTGTTTTCTTCCTTTAATTTTTCAAGCTCGCTGTCTGTCGAGTCAGAAATAAATTTATTTCTTATCTTGTTTCCTATAAGAGACATTTGCGTGAAAACATCAAAGCTTTTATTATTTATTGACGAAGTCTTTTCATATCTTATTGAGTTTATGAGCATCACAGCTAAAATCAAAAAAAACTGTTACAGCCGCTATAACTTTTTTCCATTTAACTAAACCCTTTATAAATACATTAAACATCTATTTCTTACTGCTCCTTATATTCTTGTTCACTTTTCCGGCTATAAAAAATTTATATATATCCGTTTTCCTTAAAGCTGTAATAGTTTTTGGCACTTCCATACACTATGTGGTCAAGCAATTTTATACCTATAATATCGCCTGCATCTTTTATTTTTATAGTCACGGATATATCCTCTTTGCTCGGTTTCGGATTTCCTGACGGATGATTGTGCATTACAATTATACCTACCGCATGCCTTAACAACGACTCTTTAAAAATTTCTCTGGGTGTTATCACAGAGCAATCTGCTACTCCCATAGTTATATTTTTTGAATATATTATGTGATTTTTCACATCCAAACATATGAGTTTAAATACTTCTACATTGCACCTGTCAAATTCAAACGAAAACATCTCGGCTAAATCAGCCGGAGAGCTTATACTTGCTCTTGAATTTGTTCTTTTTCTTGCAACCCTATTGGCAAATTCTATAGATGCTATTATTTTACAGGCTTTTGCAGTACCTATGCCTTTTATGTTCTTAATCATATCTATATCGCATCTGATTAAAGATTCCAAACTGCCTGCATATTCTATGAGCTGTTTTGCAATTTCTATCGCATTATGCTCTTTCGTTCCCGTATCTATGAGTATTGCAAGCAACTGTTCATCTGACAGAAATTCAACTCCTTTTTCCAACAACAGCTCTCTGGGTCTTTGAGAAATATCGAGATTTTTTATGGTATTTTTTTGTTTATCTTTATATTGTACATCTTTATCCATAAATTCTCCTTAACTTTTGAAATCTTATATACTATTCTTACTAATAGGTTACTCAAAATTATTTTCATATGTTTTCAATAAAAATCCGCTACTGATTTTCAAACTTTTCAAAATCCAATAAATCCAAAGAAAATTTTGTCTTAAGCACGTCATATATCTTGCTTATAGGTAAGCCTATTATATTCTGATAATCTCCATTTATACTGTCTATAAATATTGAGCCTATACCTTGCAAGGCATACGAACCGGCTTTGTCACCGCCTTCTTCGGTTTTTATATAATTTTTTATGGTTTCATCGCTCAATTCTTTGAATTTCACTTTTGACACCACATAATCTACATATTTATAATCTTTTTTAATTATTGCATAACCTGTAATAACATCGTGTGTTTTTCCTGACAGATATTTCAGCATAGAAAACTGATCATCGTCATCTTTAGGTTTTCCAAACTGATAATCTCCTATTGTAACTGTTGTATCCGCACCAAGCACAACAATATCATCTTCTTCATCTATATTCTTGTCATACACGCTTGAAGCTTTCATAAAAGCACTTACCATAGCATTTATGTGCGGTGTTGCTGTAAGTACCAAAGTCCTTTCAACATCTGTCGTATCAACAATATATTCTATATCAAACATATTCATTATCTCTTGTCTTCTTAGTGAAGATGACGAAAGTATAAGTTTCATTTTTCCTCCTGTTATATATTTTTAATGCTAATAATCTTTTAAAAAGCAAATATATTTAACTTAATATTATCTTCAGTATTTTAACTTAAATCAAAATTATTTTTATTTATGTAAATAGTCTATCATTTATGCAAAAAAAAAACAATAAATTCGATAAATTTATTGTTTTCTTAAAGTTTTATTCATCTCATAATAAAAATTAAATTTTAAATTCCGCTTTTAATTATCTTCCTATATTTTTTATTCAACAATTATTTACAGACCCGTCTGTCTTGCATACATCTGTCTTATTCTTTTGCTTTTTTCAAAGTCGCTGTTTTTTAAGGCATTTTCAATTTGTTTAAGTATAGACGCTTTATCTGTGTTAAGCACTCCTTTTATATGCGCATAATTTGAAACGTGATTGCTTCTTACAACTGTATCCTTCAGTTCCAAACCTTTTACAAGTTCCATAGTTTCGTGCATTATTTCTTCCGGTGTAAGCTGTTCAAAATTTCCCGCCATCACTTCATCATATATTTCAGTGCCTGATTTTACAAGAAGCGTCATAAGTCCAAGATAATCAGGATTTATAGCATTTAAAACTTTTATTGAGCCTTCAACGTGCTTTTTGCTGTCTTTTATTCCTCCAAGCCCCATTATAAGCGTAGCAGATAATTGTATACCCGCTCTTCTTATTTTTTGTCCGGCTGTTATTATTTCATCTGCTGTAGCTCTTTTCTTAATGTCTTTTAAAACCTTGTCACTTCCGCTTTCTATACCGAGATATGCCATTTTTAAATTATTCTCACGCAGTATTTTAAGCTGTTCATCAGTTTTTCCAAGTATCGAACGTGGAGATGCGTATAAAGATATTCTATCATTATTAGGAAATAATTTATTTATATATTTCAATATTTCAAGCAAATCATCAAAAGGCATTATAAGGGCATCTCCATCTGCCAAAAATATTCTCTCCACATCATAGTAATGATTTTTAGCATAAAGAAAATCTTCTTTTATATCATTAACTTTCCTTATTTTAAACTTTGCATCTTTATACATTGCACAAAATGTACAGGTATTTTGTGAACATCCCGTTGTAACTTGAACTATCAAGCTGTAAGCCTCACTTGGCGGTCTATATACCATTCCTTCGTATCTCATATGTCCTCCTTAAATAAATTTTCATTTATCAAAATTTGTCCTAAAACAGTGCATTTACTTAGTTGGACTTTTCAAAGTTTTCACTTGTGCAGCTTAAGTACATGCACTCAAATTATACTTGTCTGCCCCGTCCCACACTTTTTATAGAACAAATTTTACTCAAACACAAATAAATGCTATAAAAATTAAAATTAATATACCCAAATCATAAGCATAAAAACCTCGTATATTTTTTCGATTAAACTATATAATTTTTTATAAATTGTTTTACAAAAACATTATAGATTTACATAAAAATATGTAAATATCAACAATTTTATAAGATAATCAATTTTATTGAAATTTCAACGTTATTTAACATATATAATTTTTAAAACTTTTGAAATGTTTGTAATTTAGCTGAAAATTTGTAATATTTTTTAAAAAAAGTCTTTTAATTATTGTAAAAACTTGTTATAATTATCAAATAACAGCAAAAATAGTTTACTATCATTTTTTTATAAAAATTTTCAAGTATTTTATATCAAAAATTATATCACAAAACATAGATAATTTTATAAAAATAGTAATGACACTCTTAAGATTGAAAATATACATAATTCCTAAAGGAGAAACAACATATGCAAATTAAATTTTTTACATCGCTCATATTTGCATTTTTAATGGGAATATTTGCAATCCAAAACTCTCAAGATGTGCAAGTAAATTTTTTATTTTTCAAATTTCATATATCCATGTCCATTCTTATAACAGCCATTATCGTCATAGGATACATAATATGCTTGGGTTTCAGCGTTTTTAAAGAAATAAAATACAAAAGAATAATAAAATCCAAAAACAAAAATATTGCCAAACTAAAAAAAGAAATATCCGTTATAAACGGTTCAACTTACGGACAAAAAATACATACCGGAAACAACATAGCTTACGAAAATATCACAAAACTGCTTTCTATTAAAGTTCTTGAAGATGATGGAACAGATCAAAAGACGGAAACTCAAAAATCTAAAATTCTAAAGACGGAAACTCAAAAACTTGAAGAACACATCAGTACCAAAGTCCAATCAAAAGAAACTGCAAATTTGGATAATATATTAAGCGGTTTTGATGATTTGGAAAACGATGATTTTTCTTTGAATAAAAAAAATATAAAAAAAGATGTGCCGTGGCATATGGAAAAGTCAGTGAAAATAAATAAAATAGACATAAACCGTCCACAAAAATGTATAGACTTAAAAGCCGAATATTCCAAATATATTAAAGAAAATAATTCAGATGAAAAACAAAACAATGACACAATTATTAAAAGAGAAAAAAAAGTGATATCGCCCGTAAAAATAAAAAACAAGAAATTTAAAAAAATATCATCAAAACATATAAGAAAAATAAATCCAGAAAAAACTTTTTTAAAACTTGTCCTAAATGACGAAAATTTGCAAAAAGCTGTAGACGAGGCATCAAAAAAATCAGATACTGTAAACCCTGATTTACCCAAAATAAATCTTTCTGAAAAAGAGAACATTACGACTGCAACAAGCGAAACTTCTTCAT
This sequence comes from Peptoanaerobacter stomatis, assembly GCF_000238115.1. Classification (GTDB taxonomy): domain Bacteria; phylum Bacillota; class Clostridia; order Peptostreptococcales; family Filifactoraceae; genus Peptoanaerobacter; species Peptoanaerobacter stomatis. The sequence continues at coordinate 220,535 of NZ_JH414546.1, forward strand.
TAACCAAATTATATAAGCAAAATACATCACCCGAAAACACATTATCCAGAAATCTCGTACAAGAAAGATTCAACTGGAAATCAGACACTGTGCAAAACGACGATATGAAAGAAACGGAACAATACAACGGGATGCCTATATCAGTGCTCAAAAATAAGATAAATTCATTATTTTCAAGCTCGGATTTGAGAGCAAATTATAAAGATAATATATAAAAAATCGTTAATATTACAACTGCATATAAAAACATCATTGAAATAAGTGACAAAGAGAAATCTTAATCACTTATTTTTTATTTGATTAGCATTATCATTATTTTTATAAAATACCCTACAAGCTAATTTGAAAAAACAAAAATATATTAATCCCATTTTTCGTTCATAATAATATCTTTTTTATGAGCTGAAGTGAAATAAAAAAATTTCTATATCTGTATTAATATATTTTAAAAATAATTTTTATAAAATGTTTTCAAGCGAAAAAACCAAGAATAATTATAGTATAAAAATGAAATTAGACGCAAAATAAAACAAATCAAATTATTGGAATATAAATGTTTTCATCAATTCTATAAACAAGGAAAACATTATGAAAAATATAAAAACCATAAATATATTTTTTATATACGTCGAAAAAATTTTTTAAATAAAATTTCAGCATAGACTATTTAAAGACTAAATGTATATATAATAAACTTACGATAAATAAAAAAACTTCATCATAAAAATTTTTTAGAGTTTATGAAAAAGTTTTTTTGATATAATTTATGTATAAAATAAAAAAGGAGTGTATGAAATGATACAAAATCTTGATATTGCGAATGCTATGACAATAAAATTGGACGATGAACTTCCAAAAATGCCTAAATTTGTAGAAGGTATAAGAAGAGCTCCGGACAGAGGATTCAGATTAACTCAGGCTCAAACTGAAATAGCGCTTAAAAATGCACTTAGATATATCCCTGAAAAATATCACGAAGAACTTATTCCTGAGTTTTTAGAAGAACTTACAACAAGAGGAAGAATATACGGATACAGATTCCGTCCTGAAGGTAAATTATACGGAAAACCTATTGATGAATATAAAGGTAATTGCACAGAAGGTAAAGCTTTCCAAGTAATGATAGACAACAACCTCGATTTCGACGTTGCTCTTTATCCATATGAATTAGTAACTTACGGTGAAACAGGAAGTGTTTGCCAAAACTGGATGCAATACAGACTTATAAAAAAATATTTGGAAGTTATAACTCAAGATCAAACATTGGTTATAGAATCAGGACATCCACTTGGATTATTCAAATCTAAACCTGATTCTCCAAGAGTAATAATATCAAACGCAATGATGATAGGTATGTTTGACAATCTACACGATTGGGAAGTAGCTGAAGAAATGGGTGTTGCAAACTACGGACAAATGACAGCCGGAGGTTGGATGTACATAGGACCTCAAGGTATAGTTCATGGAACATTCAATACAATACTTAACGCAGGAAGAATGAAATTAGGTATACCTAATGAAGGAGATTTAAAAGGTGTATTATTTGTTACATCAGGTCTTGGCGGAATGAGTGGTGCACAAGGAAAAGCTTGCGAAATAGCAAACGGTGTTGGAATAGTTGCAGAGGTTGACTATTCAAGAATACAAACAAGATTAGATCAAGGTTGGATAAGAAAAGCTTCTGCAAATCTTGAAGAAGTTTTTGCTTTAGCAAAAGAGTATCAAGACAAGAAAGAACCTATATCAATAGCTTATCATGGAAATATAGTAGACTTGCTTGAATATGCCGACGAGCACGATATTCATATACCTCTTTTATCTGACCAAACATCTTGCCACAACGTATATGAAGGCGGATATTGCCCACAAGGAATAACTTTTGAAGAAAGAACAAGATTATTGGCTGAAGATCCTGAAAAATTCAGAGAATTGGTAGACAAAACTCTTGTTGCACATTTCAACGTAATTAAGAAGCTTACAGCAAAAGGTTCTTACTTCTTCGATTATGGTAACTCCTTCATGAAAGCTATCTATGACGCAGGAGTAAAAGAAATCTCTAAAAACGGAATAGACGAAAAAGACGGATTTATATGGCCTTCATATGTAGAAGATATAATGGGACCTCAACTATTCGATTACGGATACGGACCTTTCAGATGGGTTTGCCTAAGCGGAAAACACGAAGATTTGATAAAAACTGATAAAGCTGCTATGGAGTGTATAAATCCTGACAGAAGATATCAAGACAGAGATAACTACATCTGGATAAAAGATGCTGAAAAAAATCAAATGGTAGTAGGTACACAAGCAAGAATATTATATCAAGATGCAATAGGCAGAATAAAAATAGCTCTTAAATTCAACGATATGGTTAGAAAAGGTGAAATAGGTCCTGTAATGATGGGTAGAGACCACCATGACGTTTCAGGAACAGATTCACCATTTAGAGAAACATCAAATATCAAAGACGGTAGTAATGTAATGGCTGATATGGCTATACAATGCTTTGCAGGTAACTGCGCAAGAGGTATGAGCCTTGTTGCTATCCACAACGGTGGTGGTGTAGGTATAGGTAAATCTATAAACGGTGGATTCGGCTTGGTGTTAGACGGTAGCCACAGAGCAGACGAAATAGTAAAATCAGCTCTATCTTGGGACGTTATGAGCGGAGTCGCAAGACGTTCTTGGGCAAGAAACGAACACTCAATAGAAACAGTGTTGGAATTCAACGAAGCTAATCATGGTACAGATCACATAACTATACCATATATAGCAGATGAAAATAAAGTTAAAAGCGCTGTTGCAAAAATATTCAACAAATAAATCATAATCTAAAATTTGCAGTATAATTATATACTGCAAATTTTGTATTTATACAATATTTTATAAAAAATAATTTGAAATTAATATTATACTTTGTTAAACTTATACCAATAGCTATATTAAAAATATAATTTACAACTTATACTAAAATCTTATAGAATAACGGAAAAACATAATAATTAATTTTTCCAACACACTATCTATATTAATCTTATATAATTATACAAGTTATCGATAATTTTATTAGAAAATAGTATAAAAAAGCATCATAAATTATAAAATAAAAAATGCTATTTTAATCAATTATCGGCATTAAATTATGTTTATATCAAAACAAGGAGGATACTATGAAAAATTTACTTATAAAAAATGCAAGCGAAGTAGTAACTTGTAGTGGAAATAGAGCCAAATTCGGCAAAGAAATGTCAGAAATAAACGTTATAGAAAACGGCAGTGTAGTCATAGAAAACGGAATAATAAAAGCTGTTGGAAAAACTGATGACATTTTAAAAGATTATGATGAAAAAAATTATGAAGTCATAGATGCTACAGGTAAATCAGTTATGCCGGGATTTGTAGACTCTCATACGCATTTCGTATTCGGAGGATATAGAGCGGAAGAATTTTCTTGGAGACTTCGTGGCGACAGTTATATGGACATTATGAACAGAGGTGGCGGTATAGTAAACAGCGTTACTGCTACAAGACAAGCAAGCGAAGAAGAACTCATCGAGCTTGGAAAACAAAGACTTGACTCTATGCTGTCATTCGGTGTAACTTCTGTGGAAGGCAAGAGCGGATACGGCTTGGATAAAGATACTGAGCTGAAACAACTCAGAGTTATGAAAAAACTTAATGAAATACATCCGATAGACATATCCACAACATTTTTAGGAGCTCATGCAGTACCTAAAGAATACAAAGGAAAAACTGATGAATTTATAGATTTATTGTTGGAACAGGTATTACCTGAAGTTGTAAAAGAAAATCTTGCCGAATTCTTTGACGTTTTTTGTGAAAAAGGTGTATTTTCAGTAGAAGAATCAAGAAAAATGTATCTAAAAGCCAAAGAATATGGTATGAAACTAAAAATCCACGCCGATGAAATAGTACAGTTAGGCGGTTCAGAACTTGCTGCAGAAATGGAAATGATATCAGCAGACCACTTATTGCACGCATCAGACGAAGGCATAAAAGCAATGGCTGATAAGAAAGTAATAAACACATTGCTTCCTACAACTGCATTTTGTATAAAAGAGCCATTTGCAAGAGCAAGATTTATGATAGACAGCGGTTGTGCAGTTGCACTTGCAACAGACTTCAATCCGGGTAGCAACTTTACAAATTCTATACCTCTTATGTTTGCACTTGCATCCATATATATGAACATGAGCATAGAAGAAGCTGTTACAGCTATGACAATAAACGGCGCTGCTGCAATTGACAAAGCCGATAAAATAGGCTCAATAGATGTCGGAAAAAAAGGAGATATAGTAATATTAAAATTCCCTTCATACAAATTCTTACCATATCACACAGCAGTAAACATAGTAGAAAAGACTATAAAAGACGGCGTTGTTGTTTGGGAAAATAAATAGAATAGAAAATTATAATTAAAAACTGATTTTTGCTAAGATATGTCTTAAAAATATCATATATCTTTTAAGGCATATCTATATTTTACAAATCAAATATAGTAGTTCAACTTATAAAAAAACTAATTTATTTTTATACAGAATTATTTTGCGCATATTCATTTTAAAATAATATTATGCTTTCCATTTTTAAGTTTAATTACTACCACTAACGAAAGGAGAATTATGTTATCAGCAAAAGAAGTAGCAGAGCAGTACATAGAATTGGGAGAAAAAAAATCCGGCTATCCCTTATATAAGATGATAGGTCTTGCTATACTTGCCGGAATATTTATAGCACTTGCATCAGTTGCATCAAATACCGTATCGGCTACTGTAGAAAGCGGCTCTATAGCAAAATTGCTTGCAGGTCTTGTTTTCCCGGGTGGGCTCATTATGGTGCTTTGCTGTGGAACTGAACTTTTTACAGGAGATTGTCTTTTAGTAATATCTCTACTTAAGAAAAAAATTAGTTTATTTAGAATGTTAAGATGCTGGTTTTTTGTATATATAGGCAATTTAATAGGCTCAGTTATTATTGCAGGACTTATCAATATGTCCGGACAACTTTCATTTTTTAATAATGAATTGGCACTTACAACTATAAAAGTAGCCGTAAAAAAAGTATCTTATACATTTTCTCAAGGCTTAGCTATGGGTATACTATGTAATATCCTTGTTTGCACAGCTGTAATAATGGCTTTTTCAGGTAAAACTTTAAGCGATAAGGTGTTGGGTACATTTTTCCCTATACTGTTATTTATATTATCAGGATTTGAACACTGTGTAGCAAATATGTATTATATTCCGTCAGGAATGATGGCACTTTCTAACAGTGAATATGTAAAAATTGCCGTCGAGCACAATATACACATAGAAAAATTAAACATAGGCTCATTTTTTATAAACAATTTACTTCCTGTTACCATAGGCAATATAATAGGTGGTGCTATATTTATAGGGGCATTCTATTGGTTTTTGTATTTGAGAGAAGAACATTAATGCCGTTATTAAACTACAAAAGATAGATTGTCAAGATAATTGTGTTGCACTTAACTTGACAATCTATCATAAATTATTTGAAAATATTTCATATTATCTATTGACAAAATTGATAAAACAACTTATGCTTTCTACATAGTTTATATATTTTCCACATATTTGTAATATATTTTTGTTAGGTGGGATTAGACCAATGTACTCTATTTAGTAATCAATGCACTAATAATAAATTTCACAATAAGTTAAATTTTTATTCTTTTATTTTAAATTAATTTTATAAAAAATATATTTTTTATAATCATATTGAAGAGAGGTTATAGAAATTAAAAAAATACTAAAAAAAATAATGGCGTTCATATTGATATTTTCTATGTTTTTTAGTAATTCAATATTTGCCTTTGGAACTAATAACAATTCAACAGATGTTGTTTGTCTAAAAATGGATTATCAGGATTCTCAAAAAAATAATGGTATCTATCTTACAGAAGAATATATTATTGATGGTAAATTTTATAGATATGAACACAAGGAAGAAAACGGTTTTAACATAATAAAAATAAGTGGTGCTGAAAATATAACTATTAAAGCTCCTATAAAAAATAATAGAGATATTTTCTCGTTTTCATATAAAATGGCTAATTCAGATGATTGGAACTATTTTAGTGAAATTGAAAATTATGAGCTTTTCTATATGAGTGTAACTCAAGCTGTTTTAGCAGGTGCTTTAGCAGGTGTTTGTGGCGGTCCTGTTGGTGCTTTTTTTGGAGCAGCAAGCGTATTACTTGGTATGCAGGCAAGTGGATATATGAACTTAAAGATTATAATTGGCGGTAAATGGAGAACAGTTGGAACTTCTATAGAATATAGAAGATATGCAAAACTTTATGATAAAAGCGGCAGATATATAGACACTGTACATTGGTCAGGACTCAGATAGATGATGTTTCGTAATTTTGAATTTCTTTTTGATCCTAAGACACTCTTTTATTTCCTTTTACAAGTTCTTCTATTAATATCCGTGCTTCGTACCTATAGTAAATATAAACTTTCTTTTTATACTGTTCTCCAAACATTTATATTATTAATATTTAATTATCTTTATTTATGTAATCATTATAAACTTAAATGATTTTAGAAAGTTTAATTTTATGACTGACTTTAAAAAATGAACAAGAACCTCCTTTTGATTTTATTTTGGTTTTGGCGGACCAATTCTATTATATCAAAAGGAGGTTTTCTTTTATCTAAAGATTTTTATTCCCCCAGTAAAACTGGAGGTTTATTTTGCTTAAGCTACAATTATATAATAAATTGATATTAAAACATATCTGAAAAATATTATATTTTAATATAATTAATGTCAAAAATATAATAACTTTAAAACAATTTTCATCATTGAAGCTTTAAAACTTTTAAGATACACTACAGTATAGACTAAAATACAGTTTGGATAAATCAATTATAAATTTTAAAATTAAAAATTCTGATACATTTTCAACTGAAACCTACTTAAAAACGAATATTTGCATTGCTTATAAGCATTTTTTTATTTATGTGAAAAACATAAATTAATAGCCTTTCATTTTATAAGTATGCATGATTTATTTAATCAACCAACTCTTTTACACCGAATGCCTCCGCCATAAGCATTATTTTTTCAGCCCATATATGATGGGTGTTATACTCATTCATTCTCTCACTTTTTGTACTGCCTGATACGAGCAATTTGGAGTTTTTATTCCAATTCAATATAGCCTTTGCATCTTCAAAATCTTTTTTATGTACTTTAAAGCCTTCATTTATAACTTCAATTTGTTTCGGATGTATGACAGTTTTTCCTACAAAACCACACAATATATCTCCTTTAATTTCATCAAGCAAGCCCTTTTCCCAATTACTGCTGTCATAATATTCCCATACAGGTGCGGATATTACATAATCTGTTCCATATACCGTAACAATATCTGAAAATATAGATGATATAGGCTTTATATCGTGTATAGATTCATCATCATGCCTTCTAAAACCGAATATATGGCACAAGTCATTCCCGCCCACACGAATATTTAGGACAAGTTCTTCTATTCTATCAAGTTTATATTTCAATTCATATAAAATATCATAACGCATCTGTAAATTTACTATTGCTACACTTTCATAAATAGGCATCATATATATTTTTTTATTACTTTTTTGATTTACATTAAATATCGCATCTATATATTTGTCCGCATTTTCAAGCGAAAATTTGGGTATTATAAATCCTGTTACAATATCCATACAATCTTTTAAACTCTCGCATAATTCATAGATTTGAGCATAATTTCTTACTCTTATAAAAATCTTAGGAATATGTATACCATCTGATATATATTTCTCATAAATATTACTTATTGACTGTATAAGTTTTTGCTCTGCCTCCAACACACAATTATCCGGTATTGTATCTTCAAGGCATAGTGCAAGAGAAAAATTTGACGAAAATTTTCCATTTATTATGGAATTTGCTATGCTGTCGCTATTTGCCGGACAATATAATAAAGCGCCGACACTATAATATATTAAATTATTTTTCATACTATCTCCAACTAATTAACTTTTATTTATCATTGTAGCATAATTTTGAACAAAAAGATAGAAAAAATGTAATATATATGATAATATTTATAAAAACAAGTAAAGTGAGAAAAGTGCTATGTGTGAGAATATAAAATACCGTCACAATATTATAAATATAAACTCCATAAATACGTTTGTAAACATACATGGAGGATGCAATAAAAATTGCAGAGATGTATACTTTATAAGGACATTAGGCATAGATGAAAATTTAATCTTAGATTTGGAAAAAGCGGAAAAAACTCTATATGAAAATATGAGCAAAAATATACTTGTATATAAAAGGATAGAAGCCTTACCAAACAATATACAAGAAATTGATTACTATGAGTTATGCTATCAGAGATTTCTGAAAGATGAAAATATATCTACTAAAGTATCCGGCATAACCCCTGCGTTAGACAAGACTTTCAGCAATGCCTGCAAAGAAATACTTAAATTATATAAACTTTCAAATAAAAATATTTCTTTGTCAATGGAAAAAAACTATTGTATAAAACTATTTTATAGATTTGACACAATATTTTCCGATTGCTTGAAAACTTGGAGCGAAAAAATAAATATAAAAGTAATAACAGACGATATTATCAAATTACAGGACTATCTATTTTTTTATATGCTTACCTTGATAGGTGCAGATGTATTAATGCTTCAAAGCAAAAATGACATAGAAATAGAAGAATGCTTTTTAAATCTTTCAAAAAAACTATATATTGGCAGTTACAGTGATATTTCATTACCTATTTACAAACAAAAAGCTGATTTTATACAAAATAATGCAAATATTAAAATTGATAACACCGGCTCTCAAACAGAAAAGAATGTAAGCATAAAACCTCAATACATATCTTCAGACGATTATAAAAAACAGGAAAAAACTTTTGAACAGTTGGCAGGTATGGCATCTTCTATTGTTATGATTACTATAAAAAATGATTACAATGAAATAATAGGCACAGGCTCCGGCATTATGATAGGACAAGACGGATACATACTTACAAATAATCATGTAACCGGCGGAGGCAGAGAATTTATAATAAGAATAGAAAATGATGAAACCCTATACTCTACAACTCAAATAATAAAATACAATCAGTTGTTAGACTTGGCAATAATAAGAATCGAAAAAAAACTTCAGCCCCTTAAAATATATGATGGAAAAGATGATTTGGTAAGAGGACAAAAAGTTGTTGCCATAGGCAGTCCATACGGCTTTTTCAACTCTGTGTCTGACGGTATAATATCAGGTTTTCGAATAATAGATGATGTAGATATGATTCAATTCACAGCACCTATATCGGCAGGAAGCTCCGGAGGCGCAGTGCTTAATATGTACGGGGAAGTCATAGGCATAAGTACGGCAGGCATACGAAATGCTCAAAATATAAATTTGGCAGTATCCTATGAATCCATAAAAACATTCGTAAAAGGTTTCATATAAGATGAGGGCGAAAAAATGAAAGTATTTAACACAGACTTGGACAATACACTCATATATTCATACAAAAAAGATATAGGAGAAAACAAAAAAAACGTAGAAATATATAACGGTAGACAGATTTCATTCATAACAGACAAGACATACCATCTTTTGAAAAAACTTAATGAAAAACTGTTAATCGTCCCTACTACAACTCGCACCGAGGAGCAGTACAAAAGAATAGATTTGGATATAGGACAGCTAAAATATGCGCTTGTATGCAACGGCAGCATATTGCTTATAGACGGGCAGGAAGATGAAATGTGGTATAACACCTCACTTTCTCTCATAGAAAACAGTAAAAATGAGCTTGAAAAATCACTCACATATCTACAAAACGACAACAGAAGAAATTTTGAACTCCGATTTATTAAAAATCTATTCGTATTTACAAAATGCGAAAATTCTCAAAATGTAGTCAATGATTTAAAAAATATCTTAGATACAAGCAAAGTTGATGTATTTAACAACAAAGAAAAATTATATGTAATTCCAAAAAATCTCAGTAAAGGAAATGCTTTGCTTAGATTTAAGCAATATTTAGACAGTATTTCAGACAATAAAAAAATTTTTATATCAGCAGGCGACAGCGAATTTGACATATCTATGTTTGATAAAACAGACATTTCCATAGCGCCTCAAGAATTGTCAAAAATACATAAAATACCGAAAAATACAATATTAATAGACAATTTTTCATTATTTTCTGAAACCATGCTCGAAAAAATCGAAAGTATGCTTGACAATCAGTTTCATACTAAACAAGCTTATGATAAAAATGCTAAATTAAATGTATTTTTATTTTAATGTTACTTAATTATTTGAATATATTTTAAACATCGGCATTTAATAAACATAGATATTTTTTTAAATATAATTTAATACACAAATAAAATCACTTTTCCACAATAAAACAGGAGAACCTATGTATACAGAACAAGATTTAATAAAAATTGCAAAAAGGCAAAACAACAAAAAAAGAAACTATCTAATAGTAAATAAACTTCAAGGTAAGCATATACCTGTAATACCGAGCAAAGCCCTCAAAATGTTTGACGATTTGGCAAACTTAGTTACACATAAATATACAGATGAGAAAATATTGGTAATAGGATTTGCAGAAACCGCAACAGCTATTGGAGCATCAGTTGCACTCAAAATAAATGCCCCATATATTCACACGACAAGAGAAAATATACAAGGAGAAGAATATATACACTTCACAGAAGACCACAGCCATGCCACAGAGCAAAAATTGGTAAAATCAGACGTTGACAGTATAATTGATAAAACAGACAGAATTATCTTCGTCGAAGACGAGATAACAACAGGCAAAACTATACTCAATATCATAAATAAATTGAGTAATCTCTATAAAAAAGATATAAAATACACTGCAATTTCAATTCTCAATTCAATGGATGAGCAATCCGAAGAAATTTATAAAAACAAAAACATAGACATATATTATCTTGTAAAGATAAACTCACAAAATTATCCAAAAATAGCAGATACTTATAAAGACGACGGACAATATTTTACTAAAACCGAGCTAAAAAATTTCAGTGATAATTCAAAAAAAATAAAAATAACGGATATACATTCATATGTGAATTCAAGAAAACTCATAAACCCTATGTCTTATAAAAAATTATGCTATGAATTATCTAATCAAATATTGCAAAATATCAAACTACAAAATGTAAAAGACATACTCGTATTAGGTACGGAAGAATTTATGTATCCTGCCCTTTTTACAGCTAATGAAATCGAAAAAAATAATAAGAATGTCAAATTTCATGCAACTACAAGGAGTCCTATACAAGTCAGTAACACATCCGATTATCCTCTTCACACAAGATACGAAATATCAAGCCTTTATGACGAAAATAGGATTACATACATATATGACCTAAAAAAATACGATATGGTCATAATAATTACAGATTCTAAAAATCAAAAAAACTCATATATAGAGCTTGTAAATGCACTTATATCCTGTACAAATGACAATATTATAATATTTAGGTGGTGTTAATATCAAAACTTCATACGATAAAAACGATGTAATTTTACTATTAAAAGACATAACAGGTTTAATCAAGCCTATGTCCACACAAGAAAGAGAAAAACTTATCCAAATCGGCAGGCATTACAGCGAGATGCTACCGATAGAATATACACCGAGTAGTCAATATATGACAGTTTACAATCAAGTGCTCGAATTATATTCAGATGAAGTTGCAAACGCAATAGGCAATTTATCAGATGAAATAATCACACAAAAAGGCAAAAATATAGTATTGGTATCACTTGCAAGAGCAGGCACACCAATTGGAATACTCATAAAAAGATATATAAAATTCAAATATAATATAGATACCCCTCACTTTTCTATATCTATAATAAGAGGAAAAGGCATAGATGATAACGCTATGAAATATCTCTTGTCAAAATATTCAGCAGAAAAATTACTTTTTGTTGACGGTTGGATTGGAAAAGGAGCAATACTTAATGAATTAAAAAAAGCCGTATCCTTATATAAAAATGTATCATCTGATATAGCGGTTGTAGCAGACCCGGCAAATGTAACCGAGTTATGCGGAACACATCAAGATATACTTATACCAAGTTCATGCCTCAATTCCACAGTCAGCGGTCTTATAAGCAGAACATTTTTAAGAGAAGACATAATTGGAAAAAATGATTTTCATGGGGCATTATACTACGAAGAATTAAAACCGTACGACTTATCATACGAATTTATAAGCGAAGTGGAAAGACATTTTAAAATTAATAACATCAAAGATACAGCCACAATAGACGGATACGGAATAGATGAAGTAAAAAAAATAGCCGAAGAATTCGACATAAATGACATTAATTTTATAAAACCGGGTATAGGCGAAACTACCAGAGTTCTGTTAAGACGAGTGCCTCATATGATATTGATAGACGAAAAATATAAAAACTCAGTACAATTACAACACATAGTCAAATTATCCGAAGAAAAAAATGTGCCTATACAATATTACAATTTGAATCATTACAAATGTTGCGGAATAATTAAAAACTTATCAGATGTATAGAGTATGACAAATAAATTTATATATCTGATAAAAAAGCAATGAAGATAACTTATAATAGTATCTAAATCAAATAGACATATAATACTAAATTGAATGTATTTTATTATAAAATGCTCGTATTTTTCGCTTCAATATGTTTTTTTAATATGCCTTATACTAAAAATATATTGAATAGTAATATAAGTAAGTTAAAACAAAATTATTTATAATCTACAAAATATATAATTTCATCAAATATAAAACAATTGATATTATAAATTCTTATCAATATTGGAGGCCATTATGTCATTTTCTGAAAAATTAAATAAACTCATGCTGCAATACAATATTAAAAACATTGATTTGGCGAAAGAAATGAATATTTCTCCTTCTTTTGTAAGTAAAATAAGAAGAGGAATTGCCACACTCCCGCCTTACAGTGATATCTATGACAAATTATACTACGCTTTTGATCATCTTCTATCTGATGAACAGATTATGGATTTGAAAAAACAATACAATCTTTCATGGGATAAAAAAAGTTTTTCTACATGGATATGTGAAGATTGCATAAAATCATTACCGAAATTTTCTATCTGTCTTTATAAGCTTATGGACTTTTTTGATATTTCCAACAAAACTTTAGCAAAGGAGCTGAATTTTGACCCATCACTAATCAGCAGATATAAGACAGGAGACAGAATTCCGTCAACAGATAATAAAATAATAAACCAAATTGTAGATTACTTTGCTAATCTCACAATTGAGAGAAAATGCGAAGAAGAATTGTTGCAATATATAGGTGTAAAATCTGTAAATGCTTGTAAAAAGGAAGATTTTGTCTCCATAATATTTTCTTGGTTTATGAACGAAGATCTCGACACAAAACTTATGGACAAAATATTTCATATGATGGAAGAATATCACTCATTTGTTCCGGATTTCAAAAAAGTTTCCAATATTCTCAAAGACACTTACATTCCTCCATATCATATAATAAAAAAGCAAGGAAATGAAGGTTTGAGACAGCTTGTACTTTTATTTTTGTCTCTATGTTGCAAATCCGAAAAGAAGTTGGAATTAAAGTTGTTTTCCAACCAAAATATGTCATGGATGATAGAAGACCCCGAATTTTTCCAAACATGGCGTGCATTGATGCTTACAATATTGGAATGCGGACATAAAATTTTTATTATTCACAACATTGAACGGAAAGATAAAGAAATGTTTTCAGCAATAGAAGGCTGGCTACCTTTACATCTGTCAGGAAATATTGAAAGTTATTATTATACTGCATCTTTTTCCAATCCGTTCTCCAATACTATATTCAGCTCCGGTAGTTTTGCTGTATACGGAAATTTTATAGACAGTTTAGAAAACGAAACTGATTTCTATTTCACTCAAGAACAAAACACTATACAAAAATTGGAAGAAGCATTTGAAGATTTAACTAAACATTCGCAAAAACTTTTAAAAACTCTAAATATCAAGTCAATAAAAGACATTGATTTCTTTATTCCTACAGAGAAAAAAATAAATCATTCCGTACATTTAATGCAGCAAAATCTTCCCATATGGCATATTGACGAAGACCTTCTCGCAGAAATTTTGTCGGAAAATAATGTTTCTAAAAAAGAACATGAATATATATGTGGATATATTAAAAAACTTCGTTCTTTTTACAAAAAAGTTTTAAAAAATAACTCTTTTTTTGAATACTTTTATATCCCCAAACAACGTATCTATGAGAAAAAGCCTTTCGACTTTTTAAATATACATGGACAAGATAGGATTTACTATACTGAAACTCAATATAAAAAACAACTCATAAATATTGCAAAAACATTAGAAACATATAAAAATTATCATATAGTTTTGTTGGATAAACCAATATACGACAGCATAAAACTGTTTCAATTTGAAAGTAACAGTATTTTTGCAATCAAAAACAAATTCCCTGTATCCGCTATTCAATATGAAAGCGATATACTGCTTGCAAAATTTCAGACTTATATTCTATCAAAGCAGGAAAAATCCATTAACAGCTTAAATGATTATGAAGAAGTTTGCAATCAACTTCTTACAAAATAAATAGTTTCACAGTTCAAAAAATATCTATGTTTCCATACTATTGACTAATTAAAATATAGATATTTTTAATATAATACTCATATATTGATTTAAACAATTTTCAGTATAACAAAAAATGAGACTGTCACAAACCTTTTTACAGATTTACGATAGTCTCATTCCATTACAAATTTATGTTATTGCACATATATTGAAATAAATGAAAATCACATTTTAAAAATAAATAGTGCTATTTCCAAACAGCATTAATATTACTCACTCCAAACAATAATGATAGAATTCGTAGAATTAATCCAATCCACTTGGCAGTTGAGATTTTCAGCTCCAAAACGTAGTGGTACAAAAGTACGTGCATTAATAACTTTCGGCTCTATATCCATTTTTTCGTTTTTTCCGTTTTTAACAAGTTGCTTTTTATTAATCCACATCTTAACTGAATTTCCACTTGCTTTCAGAGAAACTTCCTGCGTTGAGTATTTCCAACCTACAGTACCGTCCATAGCCTCAACAATCGCACGAATCGGAACAACAGTACGTCCTCTTAATACAATTGGTGCTGTTCCTTTGCCAGGGTCAACTTCTTGCATAATACCGTCTACACTCATCTTAGGATCATCTATCTTAAGCATAATGAAATGGCGTGTAGCCGATTTATCTTTAAAGCCCTGTCCTATAAATTCTGATGTTGTTGTTTTCCATCTTGCAAGAGTATCTCCTATTTCCTCTCTCTTTCCATTCAAAGGATCGGCTTCAGCAAGAATTTCCTTTAAAGTGTAATAATAAGTAGTATTAGGCTCAGCATTTACATCTGTAAAGTTTGTAGAAGTTATATAAAAATCTGTTACAGAAATTCCGAGACTATCTTCACTTTCAGAGCGATATAGACGATATCCTATTGCTCCCGTTCTCTTAAAATCAACAGTTACTCCTGTAACTCCGTTAAATGCTGATGTAGTTGATTTTGCAGTACCGTCTGTTATTTCTATTTGAACCGCTTTATTTTCAGCCGGTTTACCTGTATTTGCAGGTTTTTTAGTTTCAGTAGGTGTAGGCTGGTTTACAGGCTCATCTTGTTTACCAAGGTTTGCATTTTTATTTCCTGCAAAGATTTTATTTTTAGGATAGCTGTCTGATATTTTTTTTGCACATAATATATCGTGAACTCTTCCGTCAGAATTTTTTCTTACCATTTTAAATGTATTGCCACTTCTTGTCATAGTTATATATTTATCATGTCTTCCTGTGCTTGAACCAAACCAATTAAGCCCTGTAACACTTCCGTCAGGATTCAACTTACCTTTTATACTGCCATATACAGTTCCTTTATTTGCAGCGTTATTATCAGCGTAGTAAGTAATGTGGATTATATCTCCTTGTTGCTCTATATAAAATATATCTTTCAAATCACTGCTGTTTGTTGTTCCGTCAACTCCTTCAGCGGACCATGTCCCTTCCCAATTACCGCTTACAATATCAGTTTGATTTTCGCTGACTTTCTTAGCTGAAGGTAACTCACTGCTCCATTCACATACAAATGGGAATGTTGTAGAATAATTATCATAACCTCCGAAAAAGTCTACCCATTTCCAACTTTCAGCTCTGGCAGCAATAAGATAATTTTCTCCTCTTCCAAGACCGTTATTAGGCTCTATCGGAGAATTCCAATAAGTAAAACTCCAAGATTCACCGTTCATCCATTTCCATTCACCTTCCTGCTCTCTGTCAGTTCCGCCTATTATATAGGCTATTGCATTTTGTTCTGAAAAAAGAGTTTTAAGGAAGTCATTTTCGCTTTCACTTGTTATAGTTGCCAAATATCCTCCCATTTCCTTACAACGCTTTTCTGCAACTTCAGGAGTCACAGATTCTGAAACTATCAGATATGTGTGTCCGTTAAAAACTCTTAAATCTGCATTTTTAGGAATATTGTCAGTACTACCGTTTGAATTGTCATCATTCGTTTCTTTAGGAGTAATCTGAGAAGAAGAACTGTTGTCTTGAACTCCTTTTAATTCAACAAACGGAATAAAGTTTGATGCAACACTTGAACTCCATGTTTCAGGAGAAGAGTCATATATATAATATTGTCCAGGTTCTATTATTATATCCGGAAATACATCCCAGTTTACCTTTTGTGCGCCTGAACTGCCACGAGCCTCAGCATTCCACGAACCTATGCTGTTTCCTTTATCATCATAAAGTGATATCGTTCCGGGATCCATACCTCTACCGTTGTTCCAGTGATAAGTGGTAATTGACTTCAAACTGTACCTTTTTGTAATTTCAAACATAAAACTGGTGTATCCTTTAGGATTGTTTTGTGTAGCATCAGTTTTAAAGCTTGACAAAAAAACATCATAATCGTCTATTCCGTAAGCAAATGAAATATGTACCATCATTCCTGCACACAGTACAAATGCCGTAAGTATAGAACACAATTTCTTAAAATAATTTGCTTTAAACATAATTTTTTACCCCCTTATTTTTTATTATTTTGTGTTAAAAAACGCTTTTTAAATCAACAATAAAAAGTGTTTTCCTATCTTTAATTATAGAGATACAGACGTTCTTAGTCAATTAAGTTTCCTGATTTGTCACTTGACAATATTGGAAACTTCTATATGTTTATAATTTATTGAAAGCAGAAACTATATTTGCACATCTGTACTGAAAATCCATTTGAATTAAGATATTTTAAAATGTATTGAAAAATTTTTGCTCTTAATTATATAATGGTATTAAAATGTAAGTATATCATAAAAAATACTGACTTATAAAATAAAAACCTGTATAATAAAATTTACAGACAAACATCAAAAATATAAAATATTATTTTAGTGTTATACCTGCTCTTTTTTAAAAGCAATGTTGCAATGTCAAAAAACATATAATTTCAGTATTTATAAATATGGTATTTAAATCAGATTTTAATATTAAATATAATTTGAGGTTTATTATTATGAAAATTGAAAAAGATATAATAACCGACATAAAAGTTTTTAAAAATATAAATCCGTCCACAATAGATGAAATAGTCGAAAAATCGGATATTATAACCCTTAAAAAAAATGAATGTCTGTATAAAGACAGACAGGTGTTGGAATATGTGTATTTTGTTTTAAAAGGCAAGGTCTATATTGCAAAATGCAACAGATTAAATGAGCTGAAAATAATATTCTTAATAAATAAATTCAACACTATCAACCAACCTCTTATGATGAACAACACTTCTGCCGTAGAATGTTGGGGATATGAGGATACCGAGATTTTACGTATAAGATTTGACGTTTTTGACAAGCTTATGTCAAATGACTATATACTGGCGAGGAATTGTATGCTATACATGGAAAAAAGAATAAGAAGCCTTTACAGACAATTAAAAAATACTTCCAATACAAATATAAAAGAAAGACTTGCATCAAAGCTGTTCAAATTGTCTTTGGAATATGGAGTAAAAGAAGATTATATGACGAAAATAGATTTAAAAATAACCGTAACTCACCTTTCAAAAATGCTCGGATGCCAGAGAGAAACTTTATCAAGGGCAATCAAAGATTTAAAAGATGACAATTCTATAAAAATAATAAATCAAAAATTTTATATAGATGCGGAAAAGATTAAAAAATTATCTAATGGCAGCAATTGAATTTCAATTGAATATAAAAAGCATTACAGTTTTATTTTTATAATTAATAATCATTCTTTTATTTTTGAACTTTTTTCTAAATACTGTGATAATAATCACAGTATTTTTTGTTTACAAGTGATAATATTTAAGCAATAAAAAGCCTTAATATATTTTAATAAAAATCTTAGTTGTACTGATACCTAATTAAACAGATGTATAAAAAAACGGCAACTTAAATGTATTTTTTCTGTTTTAATGTTATATGATATTTTAAACAGGTTTTAGTATTAATTATATCATCTTTATAATTGTTTAATTTTTAACCAATTTATGCTAAGCACTATTATTTATTATGATATATAAATTTAATATATTCTATTTTTAAGCAGTATAAATTTTAATAATATAACTATAAGATACTTCTATATTGTTGCTTAGTATTATTTTTTAGAAAGGAAAAGATATGAAATTAAAAGTAAGTGTGCAAAATTTTGACAAAGCTTTACAGTCTCTTAAAGATGAGTACAAAATATTTGCTCCTGTTGAATTTGAAAAAAAGGGTACATACTCCGATACCTCTGTGATAAGATATGCTGAAACCTATAAATTCAGCAATATGTGCCTCGACAAAAAATCTCATTTTTCTGCAAAAGAAACATTTTTACCTATAAATGAAGTCTTATTCTATTTCACACAAGATGAATACAAAGAGCCTAAAATAGATACAAAAAACATACTTGTATTTTTGCGTGCCTGCGATTTGAATGCTGTTAAAAGGATTGACGAAATATATTTGAATAACGGCAATCCTGATTACTATTACAAAAAAAGAAGAGAAAAAGTAAAATTTGCCTTAATTGGATGTGAAACTACATTCAGAAATTGCTTTTGCGTAAGTATGGATAGCAATATCGCAACAAATTATGATATAGCAATGAATATAAGAAAAGATTTTTTGTATCTTGATATAAAAAATAATGACTTAAATGTATTTGAGGGCAATGAAACAGAATTTGATATAGATTATGTGAGAAAAAATAACTTTGATGTAAATGTTCCAGAAAAAGTTGATTTTAATTATTTAGTAAATCACAGTATGTGGGACGAATATGACACACGCTGTATCGGCTGTGGCAGATGCAATTATTCCTGCCCTACTTGTACTTGTTTCAATATGCAAGATATTTATTATAGAGAAAATGAGGATGTTGGAGAAAGAAGACGTGTTTATGCCTCTTGTCAGGTAGACGGATATACTGATATAGCCGGAGGACATTCTTTTAGACAAAAACAAGGTCAAAGAATGAGATTTAAAACTCTGCATAAGATACATGATTTTAAAGAGAGAAACGGATATAATATGTGTGTCGGTTGTGGCAGATGTGATGATATGTGTCCTCAATATATATCATTTTCTACTGCTATAGAAAAAGTAAGCAACGTTATGAGTGAAAAAAATTAGGAGGATATTATGTGTATGAACGCTTACATTCCAAAGAAAAGCAAAATAATAAAAATATCTAAGCATACTGATATAGAATGGACATTTACTGTACAATGGGACAGTTCTTCTACTATAGCCGGTCAATTTTATGAAATATCTCTCCCACGTTATGGAGAAAGCCCTATCTCTGTGTCAGGCGTATATGAAGACAGTATTGATTTTACAATAAGAAATGTCGGCAAGGTAACAAATGAAATCTTCAATTATAATATAGGCGATAGCCTGCTTATTCGCGGACCTTACGGCAATGGCTTTGATGTAGGCAATTACAAAGGAAAAGAGCTTGTAATTGTAGCAGGGGGTAGCGGTCTTGCTCCTGTTAGAGGAGTTATAGAATATGTGTATAATGATCCTGATGAATTTAAAAATTTCAAACTTATAGTAGGTTTCAAATCTCCAAGTGATATTTTATTCAAAACAGATTTAGAAAAATGGTCTAAAAAAATGGATATCTTGGTTACCGTTGACTCTGCTGAAGAAGGATATGAAGGTAATACAGGTCTTGTTACAAAATATATTCCTACTTTACAAATACAAGACATTAATACTGCAACTTGCATAGTAGTAGGTCCACCTATGATGATGAAATTTTCTGTAATCGAATTTGAAAAACTAAATTTCTCTCAAAAAAATATATGGGTATCTTATGAAAGAAAAATGCACTGTGGTATAGGCAAATGTGGTCACTGCAAAATGGACAGCACATATATATGCCTTGACGGTCCTGTATTTTCTTATGATTTTGCAAAAAATTTGATAGATTAGGAGGCTACGATGATAAGAGATTTGAATACAAGAAAAGTAATGAAAAATGCTTACAGAATAACAAAACATAAATATAAAACCGCTCTGAGAGTAAGAGTCCCGGGGGGACTTATCGATCCTGAAAGCCTGATAAGTATATCTGAAATAGCAAAAGAATATGGTGACGGTCAAATACACATAACTACAAGGCAAGGCTTTGAAATACTTGGCATAGATATGGAAGATATGCCTGAAGTAAATAAAAAAATACAAATCGTTATAGAAAAATTAAACATAAACCAATCAGAAAAAGATAACGGCTATCCTGCTGCGGGTACAAGAAATGTTTCTGCTTGTATAGGAAACAAAGTCTGTCCTAAAGCTCAATACAATACAACAGAATTTGCAAAAAAAATAGAAAAAAATATATTCCCCAATGATTTACACTTCAAAGTAGCACTTACCGGCTGTCCAAATGATTGTATAAAAGCAAGAATGCATGACTTCGGTATAATAGGAACTTGCCTGCCTGAATATGATAAAGACAGATGTGTCACTTGTCTTGCATGCGTTAAAAAATGCAAAAAATATTCTGTAGGTGCATTGAGAGTCGAAAACAATAAAATAATAAGAAACGAAGAAAAATGTATAGGTTGTGGCGAATGCGTTCTAAATTGCCCTATGTCTGCATGGACAAGAAGCCCTAAAAAATATTATAAGCTTATGATAATGGGAAGAACCGGAAAGAAAAATCCTCGTATGGCAGAGGATTGGTTAAGATGGGTAGATGAAGAAAGCATAATAAAAATCATAGTTAATACTTATGACTATGTAAAAGAGTATATTTTAAAAGATGCACCTAACGGCAAAGAACACATAGGATATATAGTAGACAGAACAGGTTTTGCTGAATTTAGAAAATGGGCTTTAAAAGATGTGAACTTACCTAAAGAAACAGTGGAAAATCCGAATATTTACTGGTCAGGTGTTCACTATGACAGATTTTAAAACAAATATCTTTATAATGAATTCCATTTAAAAATTATGCTAAAATTCAATAGAATGATAAAAAAATAGCCTTACTTAAATTTAATAAAATAGGTCACTATTTATATACTTCTTATATAAATTATCCATTACTCTACTGAAAATCAGCATTAAAAATATATTTGAGCATTGTATAAAAAATATCTATGTTTACTTGGATAATAGGAAAATTAAACAAGTATATAATAAAAATACCAAATTGAATGTATTTGATTAGGGCTACTTTTAGTTATACCTTGTAGCCCTTCAAATTTTATAATCCTATTGTGATTTTAACTATTTGAGTTTTCCTATCTTTTCTTCAACCCAAGCTATTAAATCTCCTGAATGTATTAAATTTTTCAAATATTGTATGTGGGGGTATAAATAAAAATCTTCTTCCATCACAGGTATATGCTCTTTTAATTTTTCATATATATAGTTTGTAGGTGTACTTAATTTATATTTTTTATCTAAAAAAGCTGATGATTGAAACGCCGATAATAATTCTATAGCCAATATATATTCCAATTTTTCCGATACAGATATAGCTTTTTTGGACGCATTATATCCCATAGCAACATAGTCTTCCTGATTCATACAAGTAGGTGTATTGTCAATAACTGACGGAGTCGACAATATCCTCATATCTCCGAGTAGTCCTGCTTGTGTATATTGTGGTATCATAAGCCCTGAGTTAAGCCCTACATTTTTTATTAAAAATGCCGGATTTGATGAAAGATTGCTATCAATTAATCTATTATTTCTTCTCTCTGACATCTTGGCAATCATTGTAGCTGCTATTGAGGCACTGTCCATTTCAAGTCCTACATAAGACGAGTCTGCATTACAAGCCGATATTGCTCTTGAATTTTCTCCATCATTATAAATTATAGGATTATCACAGCAAGAATTCATTTCTGTTTCAATTACTTCCTTTGCATCTGTCAAAGTTTTTTTTGCTGCACCGTGTAATTGTGGTACGCATCTAAATGACAAGGCATCTTGTAATCTTTCATTTTTACAATTTTCTATAACTTCAGAATCTGCAAGTATTTTCCTTATATTAAATGCAGTGCTGTCTTGATGTATATGAGGTCTTACTTTCATAACTCTTTCATCAAAAGCTGTTATTATCCCTCTTGATACTTCTAATGAGCACGCGGCTATTATATCCGCACATTTTGCAGATTTAATCATATCATATAACGCCAAAGCACCTAATGCCGTAACTGAGGTAGTACCGCTTACAAGTGCCAACCCCTCTTTCGATGCAAGCTTTATAGGTGTAAATCCTGCTTTTTTAAGCGCATCCTTCGAGCTCATCAATTCTCCTTTAAAATATGCTTTTCCCTTTCCTATAAGTACAAGTGCCAAATGTGCCTCAGGGCAAAGATATCCTACAGAGCCTTCTCTTGGAATATACGGAACTATGTCATAGTTGAGCATATCTTTCAAAATTTCCAAAACAGCCAACCTTACACCACTATATCCTTGACCGATATTTTGAAGAATCATAAAAATTGTAGCTCTTGCCTCTTGTCTTGTAAATGGCTCCCCTACCGATGTACTGTGAGATAAAATTATATTCTCTTGAAGTTTTTGAGTATCCTCCTTGCTTATAATTTTATTACAAAGCGCCCCGAAACCTGTAGTAACTCCATAGATTACTTCATTTTCATCCACCCATTTTTCTACAAGATTTCTTGATTCGTTAACTCTGTTGCAATATTCTTTTGAAAAATCCACCTTATAATCATATCTTGCAACATTTATCAAATCATCCAAGTAAACTTTTTTACCGAGCATTATACATTTTTCCATTATGTACCTCCTACAATAAATTTATATTGACTCTTATGCCTATATAAAAAAAAATAGACACTTTTATTCTTTATGACATATTTCCATTCGTTTTAAAATCTATAAAAAACAATTATCCATTGTTTTATATGATGTTATACTGAAACCCGTTTGAAACAAAACCTGAACCTAAAAAATATAAACAAATCTAATAAAATACCTTCTATTCAGAATTTTTATTATGCACTAATTTAATTAGTTATCAGTATTAAATATAGTTTCTGAAAGTATTAAGCAATAAGCAATGTAACTTAAAATAGACATTAATTCAGCATAATTAAATATCATTGTAAAAAAAATATAAAATTATGTTATAATTATATTATAATTTTTACCTACATTTTTATATTTGTCAACAAATAAAATTTATGACAAGTCTATAAATTGAAAATTATTTTTAAGACTTTCATAGCGAAATGAGTGATAAGCTATGAACTTAACGTCTTTTAAAATAAGTATATTACAATATTATACCTTGTGACAGTAAATATGGGAGAATGAACTATGAAAACTTTAGAAGTACGGCTATATGGCGGAACACGCATATTGGCTGATGAAAAGGAAATAGAATTTCCTTTTATGAAGGCTGCTTTGCTGCTAATAATTTTATCTGATAAGAAATCATACAGCAGAAAAAAACTTCAACTTATGTTATGGCATGATAAAAACGAGCAAAAAGCTGACAGAAATTTGAGAAATACAATATATGTAATAAAACAAAAATTGGGAGGAGATGTTATTTTAACGGAGAAAAACTCCAAAATAAGACTTAATGAAAACATATCTGTATTAAATGACTTGGACATTATAAACTCTTTGGAATATAAAGATATGTGCAAAGATGATTTGCAGAATATATACTCGTATTTTTCTGATGAAATTTTTGAAGATTTGAATTTTGAATACGGTATATCCCTTGATGATTACATAAGAAATTTCAAAAATATATATAACGAAAATATATACAGAAAATTAATCGAAATATCTCAACATTTTATGCATGTAATGAATTATGAAAATGTAATTATAACTTGCGAATTTATGATTAAGCTCAACGAATATGACGAAAAACCTTATAAAAATCTTATAACCGCCTATAATTCACTCGGCATATTTTCAAAAATAGCTGAAATAGATAAGAAAATGTCAGATATTTTCGGATATGACGCAAATACTGACAAAATAGCCCATATCGGTAACGAATATTATAGAGATGAGCAAATATTTTATACACTTTCAGAGATAACAAAATTTAACCAAGGCGAAAAATACAGACATATAGGAATAAAAGGAGCAAGTGGAAGCGGTAAAACCGAAATATTAAACAGTATCAAACTACAACAAAACAATGACACAAAGATAATTGATTATAGTATTTCCAACGGATATACTCCATGTAAATACGAGGTTTTCAACTATATAATAAATAAAATAAGAAACAATCTATTGCTTGATTCTTCATCTTTATATGATATAGTGGCAAACGGACAAAAAGTTATACTTATAATAGACAATTTAGATTTGTCCGATGTTGAATCTATAGAAGAGCTGTTCAACTTCATCATACGCTCTGAAAATAGAATACTTCTGATAGCTACTTATAGTATGGACTTAGATAACAAACTCACATATTTTTTAAACTCACTTTCCACAGAAGGTCTTTTTACAGAAATCAAACTCGGAAATCTCAACTTTAACGATTTAAAAAAAGCATATTCAAATTTAAGTGATGAGCAAATAAATAATCTCATTATTCAAAGCGGAGGAAATCCGTTTTTAATAAATTATTTAATGAATAACGGAGTTACAAAAGAGATGTACAACGCTTTTATGAGTGTAAATCTCTCCTGTAAAACACAGACATCTCTTAGAATACTCCATTTGTTATCTATAATGAAAAACCGAGTTGATATAAATACACTATCAGACATTTTGAATATGAATGTTGATAAAATTGTACAAGAAGTATCACAACTTATAAACAGAGGAATACTCATAGAAAATACCGAGCAGGATTATGTAGAAATTGAATTTTGCAACAATTTACAAAAAGAGTACATCTGCTCGTCTATTAAAAATATAGAAAAACAATATATTCACAAAAAAATTGCTGATTATTATGAAAGCATACTATGTGATAATTATAGCATAGACAACAAATACTACACCATAATAATATATCATCTTACCATGGCAAAATATATGGATAAAGCCTTTATATATAAATGTAAACAATTTAACAAAATATATAATATTTCGCACGAATTTTTTCCTATTGCGCTTGATGAAGAATACAGCTATTCCGTAAATTTCAGTATAGATGAAAATATGTTTAAAAACAAATATGAAGAGCTTATGGAAGAAATGGATAATCTCAAAAACAAATATAGCGAAACCATGCTGAAAGTCAAAATAAATATGCTCTTTTGCTATGCAAGATTTTATAAGAGTATCGGTAAGTTTGACGAAGCTCAGGAAAAATTAAATGAGATACTCAGACTATCAGAATCATTGGATTATTTTACCGGAATCTTCCAAGCACATCTTCAATTCATTCAATATTCCATAAATATAAATGATTTAAAAATGATGAAATCACATCTCAAAACTCTAAACAACGATTACAAAGATATGATGAGCGAAGTACAATATGCCATTTATCTGAGATTTAAAGGATATTATGACGTTCTTGAACATAATTTTAAAAGCGGTATACAAAAAGTAGAAGAAGCGCAAGAAATATTCAAAAAACAACATAAACTTTATAAGATGAAATTCAATATAGCCGCTTGCAGCTTTGTAAAAGGAGAAGCAAAGTTTTTACAAAATGAATTTGATGACGCTTTTGAATACTATATGGACGCAATCTCCATATGCCATGACAAAGAAATACATCCATCTCTTGCTCTATTATTTTCAAGATTAGGTCTTGTACGATTAAAGCAACAATCATTTGACGAAGCTAAATATTACTTCGAAAAATCGCTAAAACAATACAACACAGTAGGATTTTCTTGGGGAAAAGAACAACTGTATTCTCATATTGATAAAATATATAAGTCAAAATGACAGCAATTTGCTTTATAAATGTCAAATATTGAAAAATATTTGACATTTTTTTTAATTTATATATTAGAATAAAAATACAAATTTTCTATTTATAAATTATTATATTTTATAAAACTGATTTTTATTGTTTATACTAATTTTGATATTAGTTTTATACAAAATTTTATAAACTTGTTTAATAATATGTTAATAATATAACGAATGTGCTTTTTAATTAAGGGGTGAAGAAAATTGAACATACAGTTTAAAATTAATGAAAAGCAGATGAATATGGAAGTGGATCCTACAAAAAGACTTATAGATTTTTTGAGGGACGACTTAAATTTAAAAGGTGTAAAAGAAGGCTGCTCAGAAGGAGAATGCGGTGCCTGTACTGTGATTATGGATTCTAAAGCTGTTACAAGCTGTACAGTTCTTACAGGGCAAATAAATAATACGGAGATAATTACAATAGAAGGCTTGGAAAAAAACGGACAGCTTGACAAAATACAAAAAGCTTTTATAGATAACGGTGCAATACAATGTGGATTTTGCACACCAGGAATGATACTAAGTATAAAAGCTCTTATGATGAACAATGAAAATCCTACTATGGAAGATGTAAAAGAGGCAATCGAAGGCAATCTATGCAGATGTACAGGATATGCGAGCATATTCGATGCAACAAGGGCATTATTAGCGGAGGCTCAAAATGAATAATTTTTATCAGCCAAATAGTGAAAAAGAACTCGTAGAAGTATTAAAACTTAAAGATGAAAATACAATACTTTTAGCAGGTGCCACCGATGTTATGGTGGAAATGAAACAAAAAAGAATATTCGATAAAGATTTTATAGATTTGACAAAAATTTCAGAGTTTAATTTTATCAAGGAATTTGATGACAATGTACAAATAGGCTCTATCACAAAAATACAAGACATAGCTGACAACGATATAATAAAAGATAATTTTCATTCACTTGCCACTGCAACAAGACATGTGGGTTCAAAACAGATACGAAACAGAGCGACAATAGGCGGCAATGTAGCAAATGCTTCTCAAAGTGCAGATACACTACCGGTATTATTCAGCTTGAATGCACTATGCGAAGTGATAAACTCAAACGGCATTAAAAGAATATTAAAAGTTGATGACTTGATAATAGGAAGAGGTAAGACAAATCTTGAAAAAGATGAAGCGATTACAAAAATAATCATACCTAAGACTTCAAAATACAACTACTTTTCCAAACTCGGTTCAAGAAAAGAAGTTACAATTTCAAAAATAAACTGTGGCAGTTTATTTATACTGAAGGATTTTCAAATAGAAAAATCTCATATATATATAGGCGCTATTGGAATAAAGGCTATAAACGCAATAGAATTGGAGCAATATTTTAACGGAAAAGATATACGTAAAATAGAAGATGAACATGTTAGAAAAATAGGTTTTGATATAGTCGAAAAAGCTATACCTAACAGAGAGTCAAAGTATTATAAAAGACAAGCAATTTACGGTATTTTGAGCGATATATTGGAAGAATTGAGGCACGACAATGGAATATAAATATTTAGGTAAAAGAATTATGAGAGAAGACTCCTATGAACGAGCCATAGGGAAAACTCAATACACACTCGATATGGAGAGAAAAGACGTCTTATTTGCAAAGCTTATATTATCTACAAAAGCCCATGCAAAGTACAGCTTGGATATAAGTGAAGCCGTAAAAGTGGACGGTATAGTAAAAATATATACATCTAAAGACGTAGAGCATACCAATTATTACAACTCTATGGAATGGTTCACAGGCATACAGGGAAAAAGAGATGAAAAACTGATAAACGATGTAGCAAGATTTGTAGGTGACAGAATAGGAATAGTAGTCGGAAAAAGCAAAGATTCCGTTGAAAAAGCACTTGCAAAAATAAAAGTAAATTATGAAGAATTAAAAGCGGTCGTAGATCTCAAAGACTCTATAAAAGATGAATTTATAATTAAAAATGATACTAACTTATGTTATAAAAAATCAATATCCTATGGAGATTTCGACCAGTCAAAAAAAAATGCCGACTACATAGTAAAGACAAGCGGTTCTACTCAAAAAATTCATCACTTGGCAATAGAACCTCATATATGTTTAAGTGAAATAGATATTTTCGGTAATCTTATAGTTTGGACACCATGTCAAGTGGCTTTTGCCGTTCAAATGCACATATCAAGAATACTCGATTTTCCTTACAACAAGGTAAGAGTCATAAAGTCCAATATGGGAGGCTCGTTCGGAGGCAAACAACAGCCGATATTAGAGCCGTTATCAGCATTTATAACACTTGATTTGAAAAAACCTATAATGCTTTATATGGATAGATATGACACATTAGTAGGCACTGTTTCAAGAAATCCTGTACAAGTGGATATTGAAACTGCGGTTACTAAAGAAGGAAAGATTCTCGGCAGAAAAATAGATGCATATGTAGACGGCGGAGCATATGATACAAATGCCACAAGTATAGTAAACGCTTTTATGAAAAAACTTTTCAGATTGTACGAAATCCCAAGTCAATGTGCAGAAGGTAAATCATATTATACCAATACAATTCCAGGCGGTGCAGCAAGAGCATACGGTGGACCTCAATCGCATGCAATCAGTGAGTTGAATATTGATGACATCGCAAGAAAATTAAATATGGATCCTTGCGAATTAAGATTACTTAATTTAGCAAAACCATATCAAGATGACCCTACAGGCGGACCTAATTTGGGAAATGCACAAGTAATAGAGTGTATGAAACAAGGTATGGAGAGATTCGATTGGTACAAAAGAAAAGAAAATATATATAAAAAAAATACCGACAGATATGCATATGGTATTGGAGTTGCTGCCGCAACTCATGGAAACGGATATAAAGGCGCATTTCCTGATTTTTGTAATGTTGAATTTACACTTTTCAGCGATTCAACTGCACTTGTGAAAATATCCGTTCATGAACAAGGCTGTGGTACTATAGCATCATTGACTCAAATAGCCGCTGAAGCACTTGATCTTGAACCTGCAAAAATCAGAATGACAGAAGCGGATACTTTATACACACCTTATGATGCTGCCGGAACTCAAGCGAGCAGAGTTACATTTGTAAACGGCGGAGCAATAAAAAAAGCAGGAGAACAATTAAGAGAAAAATTAATCGATGTAGCAGTTCAATTAAAAAATTTTGATAAAAAAGATATATATACAGATAACGGAAAAGTATTTTGTAAAAAAACAGGCGAAAGTGTAGATTACAGCGAACTTGTAAAATTTGCCGAAAAAAATAATTTTGAAGCTATGACGGTATATGTGCATCATGAACAGGAGGCGAATCCTGCATCATTTGCAGTATTTTTTGCAGAAGTAAAAATTGATAAATACACAGGAATAGTGGAAATAACAGATGCGTTAGCTGTTCATGACATAGGTCAGTCTGTAAACCCTTCACTCGTAGAAGGACAGATTTATGGTGGAGCGCATATGAGTCTCGGCATGGCATTAAGCGAAGAAATTGTCTATGATGAAAAAGGCAATGTAAAGACAAATTCTTTATCCAAATATCATATATTAAACTCTCAGGATATGCCTAAAATAGATATATTACTCATAGAGTCGGAAGATGAATCCGCTCCGTACGGCATCAAAAGCGTGGGCGAAATGAGCTGTGTTGCTCCGGCACCGGCTGTTATAAACGCTATAAATAACGCTCTTGGAACAAATATCACGAATTACCCTGCAACACCTGAAAAAATAATCGAAGCTATAGTAGAAAAGGAAAGTAGTATAAATAATTAAAATATTATTAAACAAGAGTCAAAACGCTTTATAATAAACAGTATATCAAATTTTAATATTTTTACACTTACTTATTAAACTTAGATTTTAATGTAGATTTACCAATTTTGTAAAAATATATCTTAAAAATTATCTTGCCTAAAATATGTATAAAACAATAATTTCACATATTGAGCTTGATAATTTTAAAGATATATCTTATATAATTATTTTCAAATAAATATTCATACACAATTATCCAAATGCAAGTATTAAAACGTAATTTTTTATAATAATTAAATTTAATTGTAAATGTTTCAAAATTCATAAAAATTATTTATTTGAAAATGTAAAAAATGTTTTAGGAGGGAGATATGGATACAAAAATTCTAAATGGAAGTAATCTCACACTTGAAGATGTTTACAATATTTCGTTCAATTATCAGAAAGTGGATGTAGATGAAGAAGCAAAAGAAAGAGTTGCAAAAGCAAGACAAGTATTGTTCGATATGGCGGCTGAAGGCAAGCCTGTATACGGACTTAACAGAGGTGTAGGTTGGAACAAGGACAAGGAATTTGATCAGGATTTTTTCACTCAATATAATAAAAATCTTCTGAATACACACTGCTTGGGAGTACCGCCTTATCACAGCGAAGAAGATGTAAGAGCAATTTTACTTTTAAGACTTAACAAAGTTTTGTCAGGTCATACAGGTATGTCACTTGAACTTATGCAAGCATATGTAGATTTTTTAAATCATAGAATTCATCCAAGAGTTCCTATGAGAGGTTCAATAGGTGAAGCTGATATAACAACACTAAGTCATATAGGACTTGCTTTTATAGGCGAAGAAGACGTTACATATAAAGGTGAAGTCATGAATTCCAAAAAAGCTATGGATATGGAAGGACTGAAACCTATAATATTAGGACCTAAAGACGGTCTTAGCATAGTGTCATCAAATGCACAAGGTGAGGCTATGGCTGTTATGGCACTGAGAGAAATCGAAGAAATAGTAGATTTATCAAACATAATATTTTGTTTAAGCCTTGAAGGTCTAAACGGAGTTATGGAGCAATTAAGAGAAGATGTAAACGTTACAAGAGGAATATACGGACAAATAAAAGTTGCAAGAGATTGCAGAAATTATTTAAAAGGAAGTTTCCTTCACGATAAAGATCCTGAAAGAGCGCTTCAAGACCCTCTAAGCTTCAGATGCGCACACTCAATAAACGGAAGTATTTTAGACGAACTCGAATTTGTAAAAAAATACTTGAATGTTCAAATCAACACAACAGATGACAACCCCTGCATAATACTTGAAGAAAACTCATCATTTGTAAGTGCCAATTTTGAAACTACGACTCTTGCAGTAGGTATAGAAATGCTTGCAACGGGACTTAGCCATCTGTCAAAATCATCATGCTACAGAACTATAAAGCTTGCAGATCCGGCATTTACAAAACTTACAAGATTTTTGACTGCCAAAGAAGTGGAAAGTATAGCATACGGAACAATACAAAAAACATTCACTATGCTTGATACTCAAAACAGAGGACTTGCAAATCCGAATTCAATGGACTTTTATTCACTTGCAGGCACGATAGAAGACCATGCGTCAAATCTTCCGCTTGCCGCATCAAGATTATACAAAATAGTGGATAACATAAGATATATAATCGGAATAGAAGCTATGCATGCTGTTCAAGCTATAGATTTAAGAGGAAATCATAAACTCGGTGAAGTCACAAAAAAAGCTTATGAAATAATAAGATCTGACATACCGTTTTTGGATAAAGACAGAAATTTGAGTAAAGATATTCAAAAAATATACAATATCATAAAATCAAATAAACTTCTTGAAATCATAAAATAATTAATTTAATACATAAAGGAGTGCTATAAAATGGAAAACGAAAAGAAAAATATAAGATGGGAAGTTTTTGTACCGTCTTTTATACTTGTAGCAATAGCTGCAATAATAGGTATAGTAAATAATCAAGCCTTGACAGAAACATCAAACAAATTTTTTGCTTGGTCTCTCGAAAGTTTCGGCTGGCTGTATCAATGGATTACAATCATAACTTTATTTCTTGTTTTTGCATTGTTATTTTCTAAAATCGGAAGTATAAAAATAGGTGGAAAAGATGCAAAACCTAAATACTCTTTCGGCACATGGTTTGCAATGACACTTACAGGTGGAGTTGCAACAGGTATAGTTACTTGGGGAGTAAATGAGCCTCTTATATATTTAGGAAATATTTACGGAGAACTTGAAACCCTTGGAATAGAACCTGGAAGCGCAGAGGCTGTAAGATTTGCAATAGGCAGATGCTTTTATAACTGGACATTTTTACCATACGCTTTATATGCCTTGACAGGTGTAATAGTTGCTTATGTATACTTCAACAAGAAAAAACAATTAAACGTAACATCGACATTAGAACCTTTATTTGGCGAAAAAGTCAGAAAAGGCGCTTTTGCAAGTGTGGTTGATACTCTTTCTATGCTTGCTATAGTTCTTGGTCTTTGCTCAGGTCTTACTATGTGCATAGTTTTAATAAGTACAGGTATAAGCTATTCTTATAAAGTAGATGTTACACTTCCACTTTTCATAGGAATTGGTGTGCTTATAATTGCGGCATTTACATTATCTTCTTATGTCGGACTTGACAACGGTCTTAAAAAATTAGCAGGATTAAATGCATATTTTTATTATGGACTTTTAATACTTATAATAGTTACAGGTCCTACACTTTTCATACTTAGAAATACAACAGCAGGTATGGCTGAATGGTTGCAAAATTTCTGGTCTTGGGGATTGGATCCTATAGATATAGGTGGAGCCGCACTTACTCGTTCATGGACACTTTTTGACTGGTCAGTATGGATTGCTTATGCTCCTGTTACAGGAATATTCTTGGGACAAATATCTTATGGTAGAACTATAAGACAATGCTTAATAATAAATCTTATACTACCTGCAATATTCGGTATAATTTGGTTTGGAGTTTGGGGTAATGCAGCTATAAATATGCAAATTACAAACCAAGTGGATCTTGTAAGCACTATACAAAATGCCAATTCGGTTACTGCTCTATATCAGTTCATAGAAAATATGCCGTTCGGTCTTGGAACAATATTAATACCTATAAATATATTTGTAATCCTTATTTCATTCGTTACAGCAGCCGATGCAACTGCAAACAACGTAGCATCTATGTGCATAAAAGACATACCTATAGGTTCTGAAGCTCCCGGATCTTTAAAAATATTATGGGGAGTTACAATAGGTATAATAGCTATAATAATGGCTGCATTCGGTGGCGGAGAGCAAGGTGTTCAAGGTGTTAAATCACTTGCAGCCGCAGGAGGTTTCGTAGTTTTATTCATATTCATATTGCAAATAATTTCAAGTATAAAAATGTTCTTTATAGACAAGATAGAAGAATAACCTGATTTTGTACAATAAAAAAATAAGTGTATTTGTAATTTGTCTTAACAATTTTACAAATACACTTATTTTTATGATTTTTTAATTATTATATCCTTGAGCGGCTTGTCTGTCCGCATCATATGATTTTTTAAATTCGTAAAAGGTATCTCTTATTTCTCCTTCCAATGCTTTTATCTCTCCACCTGATATTTGTACCTTTACATGCTCCTCTATATCTCCGGTGTTCATATTAGTCTTAGTGTAAGAAAATATATCTGATAAATCCTGTTTTTCATAGCTTGTCTTGTACTCATATCTTATGTGATTTTCGAGTTTTTCCAAAGTTCCCACATAATATGGAAAGTCTGAATAAGCTTTGTACAATATATCATATATTTCAGAGTTTTGAGCGGATAACGGAGGATAGTTCTTTTCCTGATAGCTTAGTGCTATTTTAGCATCCTCTCTACCTATTTCAATAAGATATTCTTTTGCCGATGATACTATCTGATTGTTCACATTTTCCTGTTGTTTAGTGTTGGAATTGTAAAGTTTAATCATATCTATTATGTCATCAGGAAACAACTCCTGTAGACTTACTTCATACAATGAACCGTCTTTTGTTTCTGCAAAATTTGACAACTTATAATTGCCGTATTCATCTTTTGTAAAAGTTATAACTGCCGGTGAGTTCATCTCAGCACATTCTTCAAATATTCCGTTTTGAAATTGAAACTGCATATATGTCATATATACATAGACTGTCGTATTTATACCGTCCACTTCCGTTCCCAAAGTTATATGCCCCTGAGCTGCAAATTCTCCATTATATACTTTGTCCTTATTATGAGATAATATGGCATTTGATATGCTTTCTTCCAAATTTGGAGTATACGTTTGAACTTCGTTAAAATCTATTGAATCTATCTTTTTTATATATTCTTTGAAATCTTCAAGCGTAGCCGTAAATTCAAACGGATCTTTTCCTATCAATTCTGTTGCCCATTGTCTTTGCCTTGACTCTATCGGATACAATGCTCCATTCTTATTTATTGACATTTCAACTTTATCACAATTTTCGATGAGTGATAATATTATCATAGAATTATAACTGAAATTGGATTTGATATTTTTTGTAGTTTCCTGGTTTTCGTTTGATGAGCTGAATATTATATTAAGCGATTTCGGCAAGTCATCAGATGTCTGTAACTCTATTCCAGAATATTTAAGTTCTTCCGGAAATTTAAGCGAATTAACTATCTTTGATACTTTTGAGTTATCGCCTATATAATTGGTACGCATAGTATATATTTGTTCATCCCAATCTTTGGCATTTATAGGTATTTCAGTGTTTTTATCTGCAAAATCCAAAAATACTTTCGCCACAATAAGCGAAACTATAACTCCAAGTACAACTATTATTCCAATCAAAAATTTTTTATTCATAAATACCTCCACAGTAAAGCTAAGTCTTAAATTATCATAAGCCAATCAAAAAATTTATACTCTCAGACTTAGTCTGTATCCATTTTCTCAAATTTTTATATAAAAAGCTATACAAATTCAAGAAAAAAATATATAATTTAAAGGTTATATACTGTCAATCTTTTAACATATATATTTTATATTATATATTAAAAACTCGTAATATGGAATAAATTTACATATAAATGTTAATATTTTGTAAATTATATAGTATAATATATAAAATGAAGTTTTTATTTTAGGAGGTAATATTTTGAGAGACATACTTATAAGCAACATATTTATGATCGCCGTTGTATTAGGCTACACTATTTTCGTAGGTAATCATTTTTTAAGGTTCAAAAAATTAGCCGGTAATAAGGTTGGTGAATATAAACACAAGTCCACGGTGAAAACTATGGGATATGTAATGCTTGCAATAGGTGCATTTTATGTGGTTATGTTCATACTTCAGGAGAAAAAGACTCCTACCATGATTTTTACATTTGCCTTATTTGTATATTTTGTGGCACTTGTATCATTTATCTCTATCAAAAACATACTTATGTACGAAAACGGTTTAATATATTCAGGTAAATTCTTGCTGTATCAAGATATGGAATCTATAGATAAACTGACAAAAAAAGGTATAAACATAAAAATGCAAAAAAAAGGATTGAGCGATACCGTATATATAAACAAGATTGAAGACGAAAAAGCATTCATTGCTGATGTAAAAAAACGTATGAAGTTTGCTAAAAAAGGCAAAAAGCTTGCAAAAAAATAGAGTAAAAATAGAAAGGAAAGACTATGAGAGCATTGGTGCAAAGATCTCTTAAATCAAGCGTATCAATAAAAACAGACGGAGAATATAAACTCAAAGAAAGTATAGAAAAAGGTTTCGTCGTATTACTCGGCGTATGTGACACAGATACTGATGATGATTTGAACAAACTTGTTGACAAAATATCAAAACTGAGAGTATTTGAAGATGAAAACGGCAAGATGAATTTATCTATAGCTGATTGCAATGGAGAAATACTTCTCATATCTCAATTTACTTTATATGCAAACTGCAAACACGGCAACAGACCGAGTTTTATAGATGCAGGCAAACCCGAATATGCCAACGAAATGTATGAGAAATTCGCATCTAAACTGAAAGAAAACGGCATAACTGTCAAAACAGGCATCTTCGGTGCAGATATGCTCGTAAATATAGAAAATCATGGTCCAGTAACTATAATGCTGGACTCTGATGAGTTATTGAAAAAATAACTGTATCACATCAAACTTTTAATTTCGGCTTGTTGATATTTTATACAATAATTATCAATAAGCCTGATTTTTTTATAAGCTCACTTCATACTAAAAACTACTATAATCTCTAATGAAATAATAGATAATTTATACAAAAAATCTATAAATACTATCATATTTTTAGGTTTACAATATAAGTGCAACACTTAATAAAATAAATTTACACAATGATATTTTCTATAGCTCTATTGAGTTTTAGTATAAGTATATTCAAAGCAAAAAATTATATACATTTTATCCATTGATTAAACAAATATCCGTATTAATATAAAAAGAGGTAGACATATGACTGATAGCAAAAGACAACTTGAATATTTCAAAACTGTTACCCATATGGGTTCTCTTATGCTGTCCAACGGCGGTGAAATTTTTAGAATTAATGCCGCTATGAATTATGGTGCAAAAAGTCTCGGTTTAAAAGATTTTAATGCTTATGTTATAGCAAATGCTGTATTTGCATCAATAACTATAGATGGCGAATTATACTCAACACGCATATGCTATGTACCATTGGCATCAACTAATTTATGCAGAGTGGAAGCTCTAAACGAGCTTTCAAGAAAACTGGCAAGCAAAAATTTTGAATATGAAGATATAAAAGATGAGCTTAAAAATATAGAAAATTTGGAATCATCATCAAAACTAATAAAAGTCATATGCTCCGGTCTTGGTAGCGGAAGTTTCTGCTACTTGTTCGGAGGAAGTTTTTATGATACTTTTGTATCTTTTATCGCCGGAGTTGTACTCTATTTTTTCTTATTGTATATAGTGCCTAAATTATCTATACCTAAAATTATGAGTTATATTGCCGGAAGTGCTATGGTAACACTGTTATGCCATACATTATACAGTCTCGGCATCGGAAACTATCTGGACAAAATAATAATAGGAGCGATATTTCCATTAGTGCCGGGTATCCCTATAACCAATGCAATAAGAAATTTTTTGGAAAACGATCATGTATCGGGACTTATCAGAATGGTAGATGCAATTATAACCGCCACTTGTATAGCTGCCGGTGTAGGTGTTGCGCTTAGAATTTGGATTATTATAGGAGGTCTTATATGAGATATATAGTACTTCAGCTTATTGCCGCTTTTATCGGAACGAGTGCTTTTTCCGTACTTTTCAGTGTTCCAAAAAAATATTATCTACATTGCGGTTTTGTTGGCAGTATAGGATGGGCGGTATATCTCGCTGTAAACCTTAATTTTCACAGACCTATAATAGCTACATTTATGGCAAGTTTGGTACTTACCGTCGTATCAAGATATTTATCTGTACAGTACAAAGCAACAACTACTATGTTTTTGCTTTGTGGTATATTTACAATAGTTCCCGGTGCTTGGATTTATTATACGGCATATTATGCAATAATAGGAAATGAAACAGAAGCAATACGCAAAGGCTTTGAAAGTATAAAATTGGCACTTTCTATAGGTATGGGCATAGGCGTTGCATACTCCATATCCCCGAAAGTATTCGGTTGGAAAAAATCAGTAGACGTATGGAGAGAAGATAAAGAATAAGTGTAAAAAACCGCTCAACATCTATATTTTATACTAATCCATAATAGAATAATAGATAATTTATCTGAAAACTCTATAAACAGTATTATATTTTAATGAAATTTATACAACACTATTTTTCTATAATTCTATTGATTTTTAGTATTATTTATAAATATGAGCGGTTTTTAATATTTTAATATCCAAATATTTTTCACTTTTATCGCTATGTCTATTTTTTATAAAATCTATCTACATAACTTTGTGCATTATCATATGTCAAATCAAACTTCGCCTTTATTCTTGACACTATCTCTTCTTTATCTAAAAATAATTCATTTCTATATACTTCTATTATATTTTGTATTCCTTTTTCCTCTCCTTCCAATCTACCTTCAGCCATTCCTTCCAATCTGCCTTCTTCTCTCAACATCTCTGATATTCTGCACATATCTCTCGCTCCTTCCTCGTCTTTTTTATAATACCATATTCTTTCTTTTAGTTCTTTGTAATATATTTCTTCTACTTCTTTGCATCTAAAATCATGCATTAATCTACCTAATTTGCTATCATCCTGTATACTTGAATTTACATATATTATGTGAGAATTATCATTAAATTCTGTATTTCCCAATTCTTTTATAGTCCTTTGTATGTGATATATAGGAAGATTGCCTTTTAATACATCATTTTCTGTTATAAATATTACATATGTTTTAGGTAAATTTTCTATGCTTTCTGATGGCTCTAATATATTCATATCTAAAAGTCCGCTGTGATATCTTGCTCTTTTAGGTGTCGCTCCACTGTTTTCTCTTTGCACTTCTATATTATATATTGTTCCTTGTTTGTCTTTTGCAAGTACATCCATTATTATTGAACGTCCTTGCAGATTTTTCATATCTGCTTGAATTTTAAGCTGTGTTATTTGCAAATCATCTTTTTCCATTATTATTTTTAATACCAATTCACTGCATTTCACATCTTCAAATACTTTTCTCATAAATGTATCATCTAAGAGAACAAATTCCTGTATTAATTTTTTATATCTTTCATAATTTTTTTCGCTTATTTGCAATTTATCATTATTCATTTATTAAACTCCGTTTATTTCGTTTTTTATAATACTGATTCCTTGTTAAAAAAAATTGCAATTTTTATTATTTAAAATATATTGTTTATATGTATTTATTGTTTGATTTTATAATATTATTATATCATAAATACTTATTGTATAGTATATTGAAAATAACATTTTTTACTTCCATACTTTTTTCATTTATTCAAATTTATCTGTATATACGTTGACTATTTTATAGTAAATTACTTCAAAACTCTTAAAAAATATAGTATAATTATTCCTAAATATGCCATATGTCCTTTTTTGTTTTTTGT
This sequence comes from Peptoanaerobacter stomatis, assembly GCF_000238115.1. GTDB lineage: Bacteria > Bacillota > Clostridia > Peptostreptococcales > Filifactoraceae > Peptoanaerobacter > Peptoanaerobacter stomatis. Next base: position 259,992 of record NZ_JH414546.1, read on the forward strand.
AATTAAATTATAATACAATTGTTATAATAGATGTAATTAATTTGTATGTTTCAATATATAAATAAAATATAATTATATTTTCCAATCGAAAGGAAATGATTATGAATAAAAGTGAATTAATACGACTTGCGTTTAAAGCAAGGGAAAACGCATACACTCCGTATTCAAATTTTAAAGTAGGTGCGGCACTGCTTGCAAAAAACGGTAAAATATATCAAGGTTGCAACATAGAAAATGCAACATATTCACCTACCAATTGTGCTGAGCGAACCGCCTTTTTCAAAGCTGTCTCTGAAGGTGTAAGAGAGTTTAATGCTATTGCGATTGTTGGCGGACTTGAAACTACAAAAAACGGAGAATTTGAATACACTCCACCATGCGGTGTATGCAGACAGGTTATGATGGAATTTTGTGATTATGATAACTTTACGGTTATCCTTGCAAAATCCGAACAGGAGTATAAAGAATATAAATTGAGTGAAATAATGCCGCTTGGGTTTAATAAAGATAATTTAAAAAACTAAAATTAATGCCATAGATATTGACTTATATTGATGTGAAATGCAGTGAATTGATATTAAAAATAATTGAGTAAATAAAATTTGTTCTATAAAACGTGTAAAATAAGGCAGACGAATATATCTTGAATGCCTGTATTTTAGCTATATAAAGGAGGCGAACACTAATTGAGTAATGTAATTGAAATGAATCATATTACCAAAAAATTTGGTGATTTCAAAGCACTGGACGATGTTACATTGCATATTGAAAAGGGTGAAATCCATGCCTTGTTGGGTGAAAATGGCGCCGGAAAATCTACTCTTATGAGTGTATTATTCGGTCTATATCAGCCTGAAGAAGGTGAAATATATATAAATGGAAAAAAAGAAGATATAAACAACCCAAATATAGCCAATGATCTCGGCATAGGTATGGTACATCAACATTTCAAGCTTGTTCATAATTTTACTGTGCTTGAAAACATTGTATTAGGTCACGAAACTGTAAATGCCGGATTTTTAAAGATGACAGAGGCAAGAAAAAAAGTAGTTGAGCTTTCTGAAAATTATAAATTCAACATAAATCCTGATGCGTACATATCCGATATAACGGTAGGCATGCAACAAAAAGTTGAAATTCTCAAGATGTTGTACTGCGACAATGATATATTAATATTTGATGAGCCTACAGCTGTACTTACTCCACAAGAAATAGATGAGCTCATGGAAATTATGAAGCAAATGGCAAAAGAAGGTAAATCAATAGTTTTTATAACTCACAAACTCAATGAAATAAAGGCTGTTGCAGACAGATGTAGTGTACTTAGAAAAGGGAAATATATAGGTACTGTTGATGTAAAATCTACCTCAAAAGAAGAAATGTCGGAAATGATGGTAGGCAGAAAAGTCAATCTGAATGTTTATAAAAAAGAGCAACAAGCAGGTGATACAGTTCTTGAAGTAAAAAATCTTACCATAAAAGACCAAATACACACAGGAAAAAATGCGGTATCCAATGTATCATTTACAGCAAGAAAAGGTGAAATAATAACAATTGCCGGTATAGACGGAAACGGACAGTCGGAACTTGTATACGGAATAACAGGTCTTATACATGTGGAATCAGGTCAAATTATTTTAAACGGAAAAGATATAACTAACGAGAGTATAAGAAAAAGATGTTTGGACGGAATGGCTCATATTCCTGAAGATAGACATAAATTTGGTCTTGTACTTGATTATACTCTTGCCCAAAATCTTGTCCTACAAACTTATTATGATGACAGGTTTCAAAAAAACGGTTTTATAAAATTTGACGAAATATCAAAATATGCAAAAAAACTTATAGAGCAATATGACGTAAGAAGCGGACAGGGAGAAGAGTCAATCGTAAGAGGAATGTCCGGAGGCAATCAGCAAAAAGCGATAATAGCAAGAGAACTTGACAGAGATCCTGATATTGTAATAGCAGTACAACCTGTAAGAGGATTAGACGTAGGTGCAATAGAGTACATTCACAAAAAATTGGTTGAGCAAAGAGATAAAGGAAAAGTAGTCTTATTAGTATCTTTTGAATTGGATGAAGTTATGAATTTAAGTGACAGAATACTTGTAATGTATGAGGGCGAGATAGTTGCGGACATAGACCCTAAAACCGCTACAACACAAGAACTCGGACTATATATGGCTGGAACAAAGAGAGGTATAGGATATGAAAAACAATAACAAAAATTTTCAAAAATCAATAATAAGTTTTTCTTCATCTATAATGGCTATACTTGCCGGTTTGCTCTTCGGACTTATAATCCTTTTGGTGTCAAATGCCAAGCAAGCAAGTGCAGGTTTTATCACAATATTACAAGGTGGACTTGTAAACGGTATGACCGGTATAGGTCAAACTGTAAATTTAGCAGTACCTATAATAATGACAGGTCTTGCGGTAGGTTTTGCTTTTAGAACCGGACTTTTTAACATAGGAGCTGCCGGACAATTTACATTGGGTTCATTTGTAGCTGTTTTAGTCGGTATAAAATTTACATTTTTACCTCCTGTAATACATTTTATTGTGGCTCTTATACTTGCAGGAATTGCCGGAGGATTATGGGGATTCATACCTGGATTTTTAAAAACCGTAGCAAATGTAAATGAAGTTATATCATCTATTATGACAAATTATATAGGAATATTTTTTGTAAATATGATGATTCCTAAACTAAAATTATATGACCAGTTAAAAAACCAAACACTGCCTGTAGCAGAATCTGCAAAAACACCAAGACTCGGTCTTGATATACTGTTTCCTGACGCAAACTTGGATATGGCACTTTTAATAGTGATAATAGCAGTAGTAATAATATATATAATTATCGAAAAAACTACTTTCGGCTTTGAATTAAAAGCCTGTGGTATGAACAAAGATGCGAGTAGATATGCAGGTATAAATGACAAAAAAAATATCATACTTGCAATGTCAATATCAGGTGTACTTGCAGGAATTGGCGGAGCACTTATGTATCTCGGCTCTACAGGTAAATATATGCAGGTGCTTGACGTAATAGCTCCCGAAGGCTTTAACGGTATATCAGTCGCATTACTTGGCGTATCAAATCCTATAGGTATATTATTTGCAGGTCTATTCATTGCACACATAACAGTAGGCGGATATAATTTACAGCTTTTAAGTTTTGTTCCGGAAGTAATAGATATGATAGTTGCGGCTATAATATATTGTGGTGCGTTCTCTTTAGTATTTAAAACTATAATCTTAAAATTATTTTTTGATAAAAAAGACAAAAAGGAGGATAAACAATAATGAACACAATCTATTATATAGTTCAACAGACAATGTTTTTTGCAATTCCTCTTTTAATAGTCGCTCTCGCAGGTATGTTCTGTGAAAGAAGCGGAATTATAAATATAGCACTTGAAGGAATAATGGTAATCGGTGCATTCTTCGGTATAGGATTTATAGCTTTAATGCAAATGAATGATTCTCCTATGAATCCTCAACTTATGCTGTTAGTAGCTATAATTATTGCAGGCGTTGCCGGTGGACTTTTTTCACTGCTTCACGCTTTCGCCTCAATAAATCTGAAAGCCGATCAAACAATATCAGGTACAGCACTTAATATGTTTGCACCTGCTGCTGTAATATTTACAGCGAGAATACTACAAAGTGTACAACAAGTACAATTTGCAGATAAATTTCACATAACAGAAGTACCTGTTCTGTCAGGTATACCTATAATAGGCTCAATGTTCTTCAAAAACGCTTATATAACTACTTATGTAGGCTTGATAATATATTTAATATCTTATATCCTTATCACACATACAAGATTCGGCTTAAGACTGAGAGCTTGCGGAGAGCATCCTCAAGCCGCTGATTCTGTAGGTATAAATGTATATTTCATAAGATATATGGGCGTTTTAATATCAGGAATATTGGCAGGTATAGGCGGAATAGTTTTTGTAGTACCTACTTCTACAAACTTCAATGCAACAGTTGCAGGTTATGGCTTCTTGGCACTTGCGGTTTTGATATTCGGTCAATGGAGATGTCAAAAAATATTCTTCTCAGCATTTTTCTTTGGTATTATGAAGACTTTTGCGGCTGCATACTCAGGCATACCAATTTTAAAAGACTTACCTATATCAGCCAATGTGTTCAAGATGATACCATATATAATAACACTGCTCGTGCTTGTATTTATGTCCAAAAACTCTCAAGCCCCTAAAGCAGAAGGTATCCCATATGATAAATCAGTGAGATAAAACTAAGTTTATAAACTTACAAAAAACAAAAAAATATTTATAATTTAGTCAATTAAGAGCAATACCTTTATTTATTAAATAAATATATTTACAACTAAAAACCATGACTTGTTTAATTCGTTTATAAAGTTAAGGAAATACAACATTTTAAAAATCTCATTATTTTAAATAGTTTTTAGCATTACAATTCAAATATTCTATATAAAAAATTCGCTTAATTAAATTTACAACAACCTATAAAAAAGGGGTGATACCGATGTATATGTATGATTTAATTATGAAAAAACGTGATGGAAATGTATTAAGTGAAAAAGAAATAAGAGAAATGGTAAGTGAATATGTAGAGGGAAATATACCTGATTATCAGATGTCTGCAATGCTTATGGCTATATATTTTAAAGGTATGAACAGCCAAGAAACATTTGTATTGACAGATGCAATGGCACATTCAGGCGATATAGTTGATTTATCCGCAATACAAGGCATAAAAATTGATAAGCACTCTACAGGCGGAGTTGGAGATAAAACAACTCTAATAATTTCTCCTATAGTAGCATCTTATGGTGTAAAAGTTGCAAAGATGTCAGGAAGAGGACTTGGCCATACAGGCGGAACAATAGATAAACTTGAAGCCATACCTAATATGAAAACTACACTGACACAAAAAGAATTTTTCGATGTAGTAAATAAAGCAGGATTTTCTGTGATAGGACAATCCGGAAATTTAGCACCTTGCGACAAAAAATTATATGCACTTAGAGATGTAACCGCAACTGTAGACTCTATACCGCTAATTGCATCATCAATTATGAGCAAAAAATTGGCAGCAGGTTCAGATTGCATACTTCTTGATGTAAAGACCGGAAGTGGTGCATTTATGAAAACATTGGACGGTTCGATTGAATTATCAAAAGCTATGGTTGACATAGGTGAGCGTTCAGGAAAAAGAACAGTAGCACTTATAACAGACATGGATATACCTCTTGGAAATAATATAGGAAACTCACTTGAAGTAATTGAAGCGGTAGATGTATTACTTGGAAAAGGTGCAAAAGACTTAACTGACGTATGCATAGAATTATCAGCTAATATGCTTTACTTAGCGCAAAAAGGCGATTTGGATAAATGCAGACAAATGGCAATTGACGCAATAAAAAATAAATCAGCCTATGAATATCTCAAAAAAATGGTAGCACTTCAAGGTGGAGATATATCTGTAATAGAAAATACAGACAATTTTGAAAAATCAAAAATAATCTATGAAGTAAAATCAACTAAAAGCGGTTATATATCAAAAATGAATACGCAACAAATAGGATTATGCTCTTCACACTTAGGAGCCGGCAGAATGACAAAGGATTCTCCGATAGATTATTCAGCAGGAATAATACTGTCGAAAAAAGTAGGAGATTATGTAAATAAAGGCGATGTACTTGCTAAGTTTTACACAAATGATGAAAACTGCATAAATTCTGTAGAGCAAAACTATATAAAAGCTCTACAATTCAGCAAAGATAAACCAAAAGAAGAAAAACTTGTATTTGCAAGAATTGAAAAAGACAGCATAAATAAATTTTGATTTATCATCTTGTCTAACTTTGTCAGACTTCACATCAAGTCTCAGTTATGTAGGCTAAGTACATACATTCGACTTTCGTTCGTCTGATACATTATCCAAGTGCTAAATTAAAATTAATACTATATTTCTAAGTATAAAATAAAAATTATTTTTAGTAAATTAAAACAATAATTTGGTATTCGAAAAATATAAATTATAATATTTTTAAATATTTTGATCTTTTACAGTTTTTTTATGCTTGAGTAAAATTTGTTCTATAAAACGTGTAGAACGAGGCTGACAAGTAGAGCTTGAGTGCGTGCACTGAAGTTACACAAGCGAAAGCTCTGCAAAGCCCAACTAAGTAAATGCACGGTTTTAGGGCAAATTTTGATAAATTAAATGTTGACCATTATACCAAATTGTACTATTATTAAAGGAGAAGATTTTATGAAAAATGAAGAAATATTTCCCAAAATAGACCATACTGTATTAAAAGCTTTCACAACGTGGAGCGATATAGCAAAGTTGTGTGATGAAGCTATAAAATATGGTATGGCAAGTGTTTGTGTACCACCTTGTTACATAAAAAAAATAAAAGATACCTATGGAGATAAAATAAATGTATGCACAGTTATAGGATTTCCACTTGGGTACAATACAACAGATGTGAAAGTTTTTGAAACAAAAAAAGCTATTGAAGACGGAGTAGGAGAAGTTGATATGGTAATAAACATCTGTGAAGTAAAAAACAACAACTTTTCTTACATAGAAAATGAAATAAAACAAATAAGACTGGCTGCTAAAGATGTAATACTTAAAGTAATAGTGGAAACTTGCTATTTAACTGATGAAGAAAAAGAAAAACTATGTAAGATAGTAAGCGATGCAAAGGCAGATTACATCAAAACAAGCACAGGTTTTGGAACAGGCGGTGCAAGTTTACAAGACATAGCACTCTTCAAAAAACACATATCAAATGATGTCAAAATGAAGGCCTCAGGAGGAATCAAGACAAAAGCTGATATGGAGAACTATATTGACGCAGGTTGTAGCAGAATAGGTACAAGTTCAGCTATTTCACTGATAGATTAAAAAAAATATTTTTTATTTTAGGAGGCAATTTATTATGAAAAAGAAACTTTTTAGTGTTTTGCTTTCAGTTGTTATGGCATCTACACTATTAGTAGGTTGCGGTGGTTCAAACCAAACCGCTGAGAAAAAAGAGGAAACAAAAACGGAGCAATCAGAAGCAAAAAATGATGAACAATCAGCTGATGAAGCAGAAATAGCTCTAATAACAGACGTTGGAACAATTGATGACAAATCATTCAACCAAGGAGCTTGGGAAGGCGTTGAGCAATTTGCAAAAGAAGCCGGAAAAACTCATAAATACTACAAACCGACTGAAAAATCAGATGCAGCTTGTATAACAGCAATCGAGCTTGCAATAAAAGGTGGAGCAAAAGTTGTGGTTTGTCCAGGATTTTTATTTGAAGTACCAATTTACAAAATGCAAACAAAATACCCTGATACAAAATTCATAATATTAGACGGTGCACCACATGATTTGAATAAAGACGCAGAAATCACTGAAAACACAGCATCTATATTCTATGCGGAAGAACAATCAGGATACCTTGCAGGTTATGCAGCAGTTAAAGAAGGATATAGACAATTAGGATTTATGGGTGGAATAGCCGTACCCGCTGTTATAAGATTCGGATACGGATATATACAAGGTGCAGACGCAGCTGCTAAAGAACTTAATTTAGCAAAAGATGAGGTAAAAATAAAATATACTTACGTTGGAAATTTCGATGCAACTCCTGAAAATGAAACAAAAGCATCTTCTTGGTTCACAGATGGAACAGAAGTAATATTTGCTTGTGGTGGAGCAGTTGGAAACTCTGTAATGAAAGCCGCAGAAAAATCTAAAAAAGCAGTTATAGGTGTTGACGTTGACCAATCAGGTGAATCAGAAACAGTTATAACATCAGCAATGAAAAACCTTAAAAACTCAGTATATGAAACATTAAAAACTATATATGATGATAAATTTGAAGGCGGAAAATCAGTTGTACTTGGCGCAGATACAGGTAACGTGCTATTAGCTATGGATACAGCAAGATTCAAAAACTTCACAAAAGAAGAATATGATAAAATATATCAAGACATAGTTGACGGTAAAGTAGTTGTAAACAAAGACGATATAGCAGAAAACGCTGCAGAAGTACCTACTGAATTGGTAAAAGTTGAAAATATACAATAATATACAACAATTTAAAAACTGTCCTTATTTGAGGACGGTTTTTTTATAAAAATACAGCTGAAATTTTTATATATTATACCTTTATATTGTTATAAACACTAATTGAAAATATAATATATTCATATTGTTAAAACATTACAGTTTTTCAAAATAATCAATTATATATAATTTATAATATTATAATTATTAATAGTGTTCAGTATTAATAACTTTTATTTTAATTAGCTAACCATTTTCTTAATTTAAGGAGAAATATGATTAACATAGATAACTTTCCTAATATTCCTAAAGAAAATAAAGAATATTTTTTGAACTATATAAAAACTGCTCCCGAAAATATGTTAAAAAATTTAAAAGTTAAAAAATTGCCTAAAGATACTATATTCATAAGAGAAAACGAAAGTGTAGATAATATATATATTCTTTTAGACGGAGTTGTTCGAGCCGTAGATTATCGAATGCACGGAATTTCATACGAATTTATGCGATTTTATCCTGTAAAAATGCTTGGAGCAATGGAAATAGTTTTAGATATAGAAAAATACTGCACCACGCTTATAACAGAAACGTCCTGCACCATATTGGTATGTCCTGCAAAAGAGTTTTCAAATTGGATATTAAACGATCTAAACGCCATAAAAATGGAAATGAAAACAATAGGAACATATCTTTTAGAAGAAGACAGACAAAACAGATTATTTCTATTTTTACAGGGAAGAGACAGACTTTTTGTCCTATTAATGCAATACTATGAAAAATATTCCAAAAACGACAGGTGCCTTGTAAAACTCACACGTTTGGAATTATCGGACAGAACAGGTATCAGCATAAGAACCATCAACCGTTCAATCAGAAAAATGCAAGAAGAAGGACTTATAAATAAGGAAAATTCAAAAATATTAATAACAAAAAAACAATATGAAAAAATGTTAAATTATATATCAGAAAAAATAGATTAAGGAGGACTAATATGAGTATTCCAACACCTCATATCACAGCAAAATATGGAGAAATAGCAAAAAAAGTATTAATGCCGGGAGACCCGCTAAGAGCAAAATTTATAGCCGAAAAATACCTTCAAGACATAGTATGCTTCAATACAGTTAGAAATATGTTCGGATATACAGGCACATACAAAGGCGAAAAAGTATCCATAATGGGTAGCGGTATGGGTATGCCGTCAATCGGTATATATTCATACGAACTATATAAATTTTATGATGTAGACTCAATAATAAGAATAGGCTCAGCCGGCTCATTAAGAGATGATGTTCACGTTATGGATATAGTTATAGGAATGGGTGCCTGCACAAACTCAAACTATGTATCACAATACAAATTAAATGGAACATTTGCACCTATAGCAAATTATGAGTTGTTAAACAAAGCTGTAGAAGTTGCAAAACTTCAAGGAAAAAAAACAGTGGTAGGCAATATATTGTCATCAGATACATTTTATAGTAATGATACTACTGCAAACGACTCTTGGAAAAAAATGGGAGTAATAGCAGTAGAAATGGAAGCTGCCGCACTTTATATGAACGCTGCACTTCTTAATAAAAAAGCACTGTGTATGCTTACGATATCCGACCATATATATTTAGATGAAAATCTGTCAGCAGAACAAAGACAATTAGGATTTTCAAATATGATAGAAATAGCACTTGATATTTAAAATGAAAAAGGCGGTTAGATTTTACTCTAATCGCCTTTAATACTAATTTCTATCTTCTATTAGGTTTCAGTATAATACTATTATTTAAAATATAAATACAGCTGATTAATTTTAAAACAAATCCAATATTTATAAAATATTCATCTATATTAAAAAAATAATGAATAGAAAAATTTTCTTTACATATCCGTTTTTAACCTGAATTACTATATTTAATGAACTTTTAAATAAAGTATATACTGCAAAAAAATTAAATGTAACTGGAAAATATAGAAATATATTGATATAATGAAATAAATAAAAATATAAATTTAGGAAAAATAAAATGGAAAAAAAGAATAAAATAAACAAAAAAGACATAATAAACAGAAAGACAAAAGATACAGTATTCACAGATTTATTCAGAAACAAAAAATATCTTCTGCAACTGTATCAAGATCTTCACCCCGAAGACTTGGACACAAGACAAGAAGATTTACAAATAATAACACTCGAAAACATATTAGTACACAGTATGTATAACGACTTAGGATTTATAGCAAAAGACAAACTTTTAATATTAGTAGAAGCCCAAAGCACACAATCAGTCAATATAGCACTCAGAATGTTATTATATCTTTCACAAACAGTAAAAGACTATCTGCAAGAAAACAGACTCAACGTACACAGTAAAAAGCAAATAATTCTACCAACACCCGAGTTTTATGTGATATATACAGGAGAAGACAAAAAAGGAAACAGAACA
>NZ_JH414546.1:270874-288001 GCF_000238115.1 Peptoanaerobacter stomatis
ATAGCACTCAGAATGTTATTATATCTTTCACAAACAGTAAAAGACTATCTGCAAGAAAACAGACTCAACGTACACAGTAAAAAGCAAATAATTCTACCAACACCCGAGTTTTATGTGATATATACAGGAGAAGACAAAAAAGGAAACAGAACAATAAAATTAAGCGACACATACAAAGAAAAACAAGACTTGCCCCAACTTGAACTGACAATAAATATTATAGAAACATCATATCAACACAAAATAATATGGCAATACATAGAATTTTGCAGAATATTAAACGAACAAGCCAAAAAATACGGTTATACAAAAGAGATGATAGAAGAAACCATAAAAATATGCACAGACGAAGACATATTAAAAGAATATCTGTCAAAGAGAAAAAAGGAGGTAATGAGTATAATGTCAACACTATTTTCCCAAGAAGAAGTAACAAAATTCGTGATAGAAGAAGAAAGAGAAGAAGCAAAAAAAGAAGGAATGCAAAAAGAAAGAGTGGGGATAGCACAAAGGTTACTGAAACTTAATATAAGCATAGATGATATAATAAAAGCTACTGGACTTGACAAAGAAACAATAAACACACTTCTATAAAATTTTCTACAAATACAGATACATTATAATAATGATAACTATTTATAAGGTAGCATATGTGTATAGCCTTTCTCATGGTAAAACTACAGATGAAATTATATATTTCATGGATTATCAATAATTTTATTTTAATGCTATTGTGTTGCTATTTAATAGGTATTAGTATAAAAGAAGCTTAAAAAGGGATATTGCAAAATATAGCCCCTTTTCTATTGGCTATATTTTGCGACACTCCATTAATTTTAATAACTGTCTATTTAGAATATGCCATTCTTAAATTAGAAAATGACAACTTTACATTTTTAGTAGCTGTAGCTGAATTTTCTCTTACAAATATACTCTTCACCTTTAACGGATATTTTATATTATTATCTTCCAATACAACTCCTCTTAATTCTTTTTCATTTATCCAGTCTATTTTACCTGTAAAGAACACTCTGTAATCCATATCTCTTGCATCCGTAACAATCATACCGAGTATATTATCTGCTCTTTTATCGGCATTTACCTTCAAAGATAAATATGCAGGTCTGTTATTTATCATTATATTTTTCTTTCTCAAGTCAAGATATAGTTCTTTTCCATAAGATCCATCAGCAAAGCTGTAGCTTATACTGTACATTTTTTTCTTAGACTTTACATTTTCTTCAAGCATAGAGCTTATCTTACCAATATTATCCCCACTGAATGTATTAAGCATATCATCTTCAAAATTGTAGAGCAAAGTCTCATCATATATAATATCATCTTTAGTGTAGCTTGGTTGCCCTATATTTGCAGCATTATAATTTTGAGTTGTCTCTACACTCTTATTGTCTACACTATAAGGATTAATATTAGGTATACTATAATCTGTATCTACTAAGTTTGTCACTATACCGAGATTATTGAGCTCAGGTATCGATGAATTTTGTGAATTTGAAACAGTTTTTGCCCACATATATGCCGTAAAAGGATTCTGATTTGTCAAGCTAAGTACATTATTTTCCAAGTCGCTAAGCTCTTTCGGAGCATATTTATCCACAGAATCTATACAATAAAAATTCATAGATATGGTACCTGAAAGAGGTATCTCATCACTTGAGTTCAAGTTCATAGAACTTATAGAAATATATTTTTCATAGTTTCCCACCTCAATCAAATAATCCATAAGATTATCATATCCGGCTTCAAAGTCAATATCTACAGATCTGGTTGTAATATTATCTGAAGTGGAAGATTCTGCTTGCTCTTGAGAAATATTATCTTGAGATGATACATCTCCATTCCCATCACTTGTAGAAGTTTCCGTTTGCTCCTGATTAGCATTATCTTGAGGTGATACATCCGTATTTTCTCCATTTGCAGGTACTTCTGCTTGATGTTGAACAGTTGTTCCTACACCTAATTCAGACAAACCTGTCTTTACAGGCTCCATAAATTTTACGGATTTTATATCCAAATTTGCTTTTTGAGCAAAATCGTTTAATATCACTATTATATCTTCTTGATCTACATTTCCGAAATAAGATTTTGCCACTGTAAACAATTTTTTCTTAGTAGATGCTATATCACTGTCTACTGAAGTTTCAGAGCTTATCATAGCTTGTTTTTGCTCATATTCCGCCTGTTTATCTTGTTGACTTTGTTTTAATGACTGTATTTTTTCGCTCTGAGGTGTATAAACAAAACTGAAAAATAAATAGGCTACCAATACTGCTGCAAGAAGAACTAAGAGATTTTTTTCTCTACTGCTTATCTTCATCTTCTATAGCCCCCTTTGCATCAAATTTTATATTAAAATTATAATAACTCTCTTCTTTGTTCATATCAGATACAAAAATATTCTTAAATTCGTCAGTCAACCTCAAATTATGTTGGAACTGCGCTATAGCAACCTCGCTGTTCGCTCTGCCCTTAATATCAATACTGTCCTGAACTATGGATAAATCCATAAGATACAAATTGTCAGGCACTTGAGATGCTATAAGTCTTACAACAGACTCATTAACCTTGCTTTGTATATCCACAAATATCTTCAAAGAACCGAAGATAATCTCATCTTTTTTCAATGAATTAAGCTCATCTATCTTGCCTTGAACACGACCAACATCAGATACGAACTCCTCATTGTTCATCTTGGAATCAAGCTCTGATATAGACCTATTCATTGACATAATATTCATATAATTAAATCCTGCTAAAGCCAAACATATAACTGCTACACCGGCACCTACAGCTATAGGAATAATATTGCTCGAAGATGTTTTCTTTTCAGATATTTGTTGTTGATAGGGCATAAAAAAGTTAAAATCTCTCATAATATCTCCTCCTCCCTACAACCTTATAACAGCACTTATGGCATTCAAATAATCGGATAGAGTATCCTCATCGTATGATATCAAATCCACATCTTGTATAGATTTCACCTTTTCAACTGGGATATTCAGTCTTTCACTGATATATGTATCAAGGCCTTTCATAACGGAAATACCCCCATATATATATATTTTATCTATAATATTATCCACACTTCTGCTCGTATAATACTTAAACACTTTATCTATTTCAGATATCCAATTTTCAAGTATAGCTGTATTATCTGCAATCTCATCTATACTTTTAATCTCATCAATATTGCTATCGGATATTTCAAAATCCATAGTTCCATTTTTTATAAGCCTGTTAAATCTATAGATACCTTTTTCTATTATAATTACATTTATATTTTGGTATCCTATATCTATAAAAGCTATAGTGCTTTCTTTATCATCAGCACCGTTAATAAGATTATATTCAGACGACAGCTTGTCAACAGCGTTTGAATGTATATCCAAGGCATAAGGCTCCAAGCCTATGTCTACAAGTGTATTATATATAGTCCCTACTATATCCTTTGCAAGAGCCACAACAAAGAGCTCATATTTTTTAACATTATCCTCTTCAAACTCTCTTGCTATCTTGTATTGCAATACATAGCTGTTTATATCTATAGGCAGATACTGACCTATCTCATAACTTACCATCTCGGATAAGTCCTCTCCCTCTACAGCAGGTACTATGATCTCCCTCTTGATAGCATAGCTTGACTCTATCGTACATATTACCTGCTTTATCTTCACACCGTTGTCACTTAACGCTTTTTGCAGTATAGATTTCATCTCATCCGTATTTTTTATATGTCCGTTTTCATAAATGTCATCAGGCAATTTAATCTTAAAAGTCTTGTCGATTTTAAGCTTATTGTTAATTCTTTGCCCTGTTACACACTTGACATATTTAGTGCCTATATCTATAGACAGACATTTTATATCTTTTTTCTTGGCTGATACGCCCAGCTTGGCTTTAGTCAGCTTCAAATAAGCCATCCCCCTTGATAAAATAATTATTTTAAAATTTTTATATATATTACATTCAGCAATATACTTTACCTAACTTTAATTCAACAATTTTGTTTCAATAAATATTTTTGCAATATTTATAATTCTAATTTTGATATATTGATGTTATATAGTTCCATTAATAGTTGTTTCTACAATTTCTTTATTATCTTTATCTTTTATATACTTATCTCTTATAAATAATCTATATTCGGAAGAATTAGTATCAGTTTTATAAGGAGTCAATGTTATCGTATTATTCCCATCAAAATGTATTTTTATATCCCTTATATTTCGAGGATTTCTAATAACCTCTATTTTATATTCAAGATTGGTTTCACCAGTTCCTAAATCTTTCCATACTCCATTTACAAAACTTTCTTCAAACTCATCTGCAAGAGCTGTATTTCTTCCATAATTCGTAGATATGCTTATTTTATTGCCAGCAGAAGGTACTAATTTTATTTCAAGTTTTTTTTGCAAGTCCTCAGCCATACTGTTCGCGAATTGAACAGCTCCCGTATCTCCAAGGTATAAATTCCCATTATTTTTAATCTTAGTACCGTCCGGCATTTTAGACAGAGTTAACACTTTACCATCTTTTACAGCCAATGTATTAGCCGAATCCCAAGATACTCCTTTTAAGACAGCATTTGACAACAGATTAATATCTATGTTTTTAAATAAGGCATTTTCAACAGATATATTCTTATCCGTATCAAACGCTATTACACTTTTAGTCTTAGAATTACCTCGTATATAGCTTGGTGTATATCTTGAATTATTTTTTATAGATATATCTTTAACAGACTTCAATATTATCTGTCTATTCATAGTGTTGTCATCTCCCGTCAAAGTTTCCAATGCAAGTGCGGAATTATATATAGTTATAGGTTCTTCCGCCTCCAACAGGATATTTTTTGCATTAACAGATGAAAAAGGATGTAGATATATAAAGCCTTTACCTATGCCGTATGCACCCAAATACACATCATCTAATGTACTTATCTCAGAGCCTAAATTTGTATATCTCCTACTCGGATAATATATATTTTCAAATTTGAAACCTGAACTCGGTTCTTTTAGCTTAGGTACACCGGCATTCAACACAGGCTTACCTAAACGATCTATCTCTATAAATCTATACATAACAATCTGTCCGTCTGTAGTCTTTATTCTTATCGAAGCGTTATCACTTATAATTTTATTTGCAAAATGTATTGCTTTTTGTACATTCCAATCAATAGACTTACTTGTAAATATATCTTTCTCATATTTATTTTTGTAAACTTTTTGTATATCTACGTTTCCATATATTTTGCTTGTATACTTATTACTACCTTCACTAAGCGCTCTTGGAACGAACAAAGAGCTGTTTTTTATATCAGTTGCTCCGGTATCACCTATAGGTACAGAAAGAGTGTTATAATCCAAATTACCGTCTATCATGGAATAATCAAGCTGTACATCCTTATCTACTGCAAAGCCGTCGTATACCGAATTTGAATTTTTGTCTCCCCATGGAAAATTTCCCACTCTCCATTCTACACCTTGTATCAATACACTTTTAGGACTTGACACCTCGGTTCCTCTTATACCATTGCCGTCTGTCGGCTGAGCAGAAAACATAACATGTCTGTTAGTATAGTTCTTCAGATCAGGCAATTCTACGCTTGCTTCCTTGTTCAATTCAGTATCTTTTACACTTCTTATTATTTGTTCATAGTCATTAGGCCATTGTGGTTCCGCTATTCCCGGTATGGACGCATACCACTTATATATGCTCTTATAATAGTTACTTCCACTTATAGTATACTTACCGGTAACTTTAGGAGGTGTTCCTGTAATCAAAGCCACTTGTTTTGTACTGTCATTATTCACAAATATATCCACATTTTTAGCCTCTAAATTAACAGTATATTTCTCATCTGCAGCTAATGACGGTGATAGATATACGCTTGTAGATTTACCTTTATCGGATATTTTCATCTTATATAATTTCACATCTTTTCCGGATATTCTTTCAGTTGCTATAGAATCACTTCTATTTGACAATGCCGAATAATCTCCCACGGTTGTTTTCCATGTTGTAAGAGCTGAAAATTTAGGATTGTTTTTAACATTATCTACCGCTTTTTCAACTTCAGACTGATTATCAAAAGATTTCACGGTTATCTCTTTACCCCTGCTCATCATGCTCAACTGAACTGTCATAGCAGTAAGTATGGATATGAGAACCGTACTCATAATAGCAATAGCTACTATAAGCTCTATCAAAGACATTGCATTTCGTCTATTAAATTTATTAATTATCATACGGCCCCATAACATGCCACATATCCCCTTTTATTATTTCCGTTAATTCACTATATACTATATCAAGCTGTTCAGAGCTTGTCGCACTATAATATGCACTTTTTCCGTCTTTATTTAAAGGTGCATTAACCATGCTGTCATGTCCTACACAATATGAAGCTATCTCTTTTGATAATCTGTCATTTCCGGCGCCAAAACCTATAACATAGCTTTTTATACCTAACGGAGAAGTAGATATATAATCCTTTGCAATTCTTTTTACATACTTCATACCATAAATAACTGACCCACTCTTTGTCCCGTAATAATTTGAAGAATTATATAATGTTGATGTCCATTTATCTCTAAAGAAATAATAATCAGTATAATCATAAACAGTTCCAAATGACCACCATTTTTTAACATCTTCAGAATGATACATATTATTCATATCTTGAGCAGGATAACTCGAATACGGGCCACTCCTATCTCCTCTAAGAACATATCTTGTTTCAGACTGCGGTTCTCCATCTGTTAACAAAATATTATAATAATTTACCTTAGAGCCTGTCGGAATATTAGGAGATTTATTGGATAACATCTCATATGCTTTTAACAATGCTTCCCCTGTATTTGTTCCTCCACCTGCACTAAGATTTCTAAAATTAACGCCTTTTATATTTTGAAACTCAGGAAGAGATTTGTCATATCCGTCAACCCTTGTATCATAAGGTATTATACGGATATATATCTTATCTCCGGCAGATTTTAAATCCGCAATCAGCTTATTTGTCTTTTCATTTAATATTTTAATTCTGCTCGGATTAGTTGGTGTTGGTCTATGACCATTTAAATTATAGCTCATGCTGCCGGATATATCTAATGTCAACGTTATTATTGCATATGCTTCTTGTGTACCTTTTACTCTTTTGCCAGGCACTTCGTCTCTGTAAGCTATAGCTACAGCAGGGTTACCCTCATGTTCTACCACCATTGCATTTAATGCTTGCAGTTTGGTAGATATTGTCATTTTTCTCCTCAAACTGTCTTTTGTAACTCCCTCTATAACAAAATCGAGCAATTTGCTGTTTTTATTGCTCATATTTTTGTCAAAATACATATTAATATCTACATCATTTATATTATTTATAAGCACTTTTCTATTATGGTCGGCTGCTGTACCGGTTGATTTATATGTTATTACAGTCTCTCCGTCAACTATTTCTTCTTTTTCTATTACAGGAATATATTCTACTACCTGTTTTCCCGTAATATTACCTGAACTGTCCTTCACATCTTCTATGCCGAAATATCTCCAACCGGATTTTTTCGGCTTTTCAAAAGTTTCTTTTTTAAGTGTGAATACCGCCGGTGAAAACCTTATTTTTTGGTTCAGATTTTCTGATACTATCCTCATATTAGATTGCAAGTCAAACTCGTTATTTGCTATTTTATTAGTGTTTATAACAAGTGAAAACACATTATTCACAACAAGAAATCCTATCCCCATAATCGCAAGCACTACAACTATCTCTATAAGCGTAAATCCTTTTTTCTTCACCATATAAAAGCACCTCCCCCTGAACTGCTGAACAAATTATCAAAAAACATATTATACTATTTTTCATTTTAATCAGACAATAATATAATCAAACTCATCTATCATCTTGACCATCTAAAATCTCGTATTGTATCTATTATTTTATTACCTACATCATTTTTTATGACAAGTTCAAATCTTAACTCTAATTTTTCATCTTCCGATACTCCGTTTAATTTCGCTTTTGATGTAATTGTTACTATCTTATTATCTGAACCTACTACTTGTACTGCAGTAGCTTTCACATCGACTACACTCCCCGGAATATCAGAAAATTTATGACTGAAACTTCCTCCCGAAACAGTATTGTGGTTTACGAAACCTTGCATTAAATTATTTATTTTCAGATTCTCGTACATAAGCTCAATGCCTGAACGTGCCAGATAATATGCATCTCTGTTATCTTTTTGTACTTTTGCCTGCATTGTATTTGCTCTTGTAAGTACAGATATGCTTGCAGCAAATATAGTCGCAAGCACCATAACTATAATAACATATACCAAGGACACACCTTTTTTCTTTGACATATAAATCTGCCTTTCTTAAAATTTATTTTTTAAGTGTTGTAATTATAATCCAATACCAATCTCCAATAAAATAACAGAATGATTTATCATTAATACTAAATCCATTTAATACTGATATCAGTTTAACTAATTAATAGAAAATATGTATGTTTTTTTAATCTAAGTATATATGTTTTGATTAACAATAAATTCCTAAAAATAGAAATATACGTTATTCTATCAACTTTCAGTATAAATTAAAATATGCTCAAATTGTTTTGCAAACATAATCGCTAAAGTATTATATTTATAAAAATTTATTTAAATATAAACAAAACAAACTTTTTTGTTGCATTTATATTTAAATAAACATTTGATATGTTATATTTTATAAGCCTATACCTAAAATCATTTAAAATTTATATAAACTATACAGCATATAATTTTATAATTTGTAAATATCTAATGTGTTATAAGTATTGGAGTTTTAATAATATAATTATTGTATTATAAACATATTAGTGAATATATGGTTAATTGTATCAAAGCGGAGAATTATGATTCTCCGTTTTGATACAATTAGAATATTTGCTAACTGACTATTTTGTAGGTGTAAATGCTTGACCTTCTGTTAAAGTTTGTGTCTTACCTGAATAATCTCCACCTGCTTTTGTTGTCCACTTTATTACATAAAGGTCATTTTCTTTTTTAATCTTGTATTCAACACCTCCTGACGGAATTATCATATATTGTTTTTTGATTTTTCCGTCATTTCCACTAGGAGCGTCAGCATTTTCAACTTTTTGCTCAGTAGCATTTGCAACAGCAGTTCCTAACTGAGCTTCTTGCACTCTTGCTGCGGATATTATTGATGCCGCTGTAGAGCCTTCAGCTTTAACAGTAGCTTCATGTCTCATACCTGTAAATCTCGGTACAAGCACTGCCGCTAAAAGACCTAAAATAACAATTACCACGATAAGTTCGATAAGTGTAAAACCTTTCTTTTTGTTTCTCAATTGTTTTTTCATAACAATTCCTCCTAAAAAATTTAAAATATTATAATGTATATCTTAACGTCATCTCTTCATACTACACTGTACTTGCTAAATCAGATATAGGTAGCATCATAGAAACAACGATAAAACCGATAACAACTCCCATGAACAATATCAGCATGGGCTCAAGCATAGAGAGCATCTTTTGTATAGTCGCTTCAAGCTCTTCATCATAATAGTCTGCTGTCTTAGAGAGCATATCCTCTAATGAGCCTGACTCTTCGCCTATGCTTATCATGGATATTACCATAGGCGGAAAAAAATTCATACTTTTGAGTAACAGACTTATACTAAGTCCTTTTTTTATATCTTCTGTTACCTTTGTCATACCATCTATCACGACTTGATTGTCTGTAACACCGGCTGACGCCTCCATAGCCGGTACTATAGCTATACCGCTTGCCATCAGCGTGGACAATGTCCTTGTAAATCTTGATGTAGCTATATTAGTAACTGACGATCCTATTACAGGAAGTTTTAATTTTAATGTATCATACTGTTTTTTACCTGTAATAGTGGCTGTATATCTTTTAAATATAACTACTATCACTGCTATTACGGCTATAAATATATACCAATAATTTTTAATAGTTTCACTCATATTCATAAGCAATTTTGTAGGCGCAGGCAAATCTACTCCTGACGATGCAAACATATCTGTAAATGTAGGCATTACTCCTACCAACATAAAAATTATTGCCCCTACAGCAACTATGCTCAGTATAATAGGATATATCATAGCTCCTTTTATCTTGGAGTTAATCTTGTTTTCTTTTTCGTAGTGTGTAGACATTCTCTCGAGTACATTGTCGAGATTACCTGTCATTTCTCCGGCTTCCACCATAGTGATGAGTAGTACGGGAAATACTTTGGTGTGTTTTTTCATAGCTTGAGAGAGCTGTAAGCCTGTCTGCAAGTCTGAATATACTTCTTTTATCGCTTTTTTCAGAGTTTTATTCTCAGTCTGATTCCCTAAAGTATCTAAGGCTGCCGACAATGCCATACCTGCGTTGAGCATGGTGTACAACTGCTTGCAAAAGACCGCTATATCTTTAAGCTTGACCTTTTGAGCAAACAAACTTATTTCTCCGAGGTCTTTTGAGCTTTGTTCTTCCGCTTGTATTTTTATCGGAGTGAAGCCTTTTTCTCTGAGCATATGGATAAGTTCTTCTTTTGAATTAGCACTTTGAGTATATTCGACTATTCTTCCTGATGTATCCACTGCTTTATATTTAAAACTGTTTGCCAATATCTTCTCCCTCCTTAGTAGTATCCTACCTGTTTATTTATCATTTCTATATCTATTGCATATTTTCTAAGGTTTTCATCATCTATGATGCCATCTCTATAAAGTTTGATAAGTGCGGAATCCATTGTATTCATACCGTATTTTGCACCTGTTTCAAGTGATGTGATAAGCTGATGTGTCTTACCCTCTCTGATAACATTTCTTATAGCAGGTGTAGCCACGAGTATCTCGAATGCTCCTACTCTACCTTTGCCATCAGCTCTGGGTATGATTTGCTGTGATATTATACCTTCCAATACCGATGCGAGTTGTATGCGCACTTGTTGTTGCTGATATGGAGGAAATACATCTATAATACGATCCGTTGTTTTGATCGCTCCTACTGTATGTAGTGTGGACAGTACCAAGTGTCCCGTTTCGGCTGCTGTTATAGCTGTAGATATGGTCTCCAAATCTCTCATCTCTCCTACGAGTATTACATCAGGATCTTGTCTAAGTGCGGCTCTTAGGGCATTGCCAAATGAATTTGTATCGTTACCTACTTCTCTTTGGTTTATCATACTTTTGTTATGCTTATGCAGATATTCTATAGGATCTTCTATAGTTATTACATGAGCATTTCTATTGTAATTCATATGGTTTATCATGGCGGCAAGTGTAGTGGATTTACCGCTTCCTGTAGGTCCTGTGACCAATATCAGCCCTCTTTGCTTCATCGAGAGATTTTTGAGTATCGGCGGAAGATTAAGTGCATCTATAGTCGGCGCCGACATAGGTACCACTCTTAACGCTATACCGTAACTTCCTCTTTGCTTATATATATTTGATCTGAATCTGCCTACTTTTTTCTCTGAAAACGAAAAATCAAGTTCTCCTTTTTCCGTTAAAATTTCTTTTTGTTTAGGCACCAACATCTGCTCGACTATATCTTCGCAATCTTTTGGAGAAAGTACTGTATCTGTCATCTTGATAAGTTCTCCGTTTCGCCTCATCATAGGCGGCAGTCCTACCGTTATATGGACATCCGAGGCGTGTTGTTGTATTGCGTTATCCAACAGTTCTAAAATTTTCATTAAGACACCTCTTAATTTAATACTGTTATCTATTTAAAATGACATATAATTAAATTTATTTATGATATTTTTTTATATGACTTCTTATTTTACAGTTTCATAAATTGTATGTTTCTAATATTTTTAATATAATATCTTTCATTATATATCTACACTATAAGTTATTTTTATAAGTTGTTCCATTGTTGTTATACCTGACAGCACAAGCTCTTTACAAGATTCATTCAGTGTGCTGAGCCCTTTGCTTATAGCTTTGTCTTTTATCTCGTCTATACTATTGCCTTTATCAATCATATTTCTTATTTCTCTATCCATTACCATGACTTCATGTATAGCTATTCTTCCCGAATAGCCTGTACCTGAACAGGCATTGCAACCCTTACCTCTATACAAAACGGTTTTTTCATCTCTATGCAAGAATTCCATTTCTTCACTTGAGGCTTCATATGTCTCTTTACATTTAGGACAGATTCTTTTTACAAGTCTTTGTGCTATTATGCCTACTACCGAAGATGATACCATATAGCTTTCTATCCCCATATCTATAAGTCTTGATATAGTGCTTGCAGTATCATTTGTATGGAGCGTAGACAGTACAAGGTGTCCCGTAATAGCTGCTCTTGTAGCTATCTGCGCCGTTTCTGCATCTCTTATCTCTCCTACCATTACTATATCAGGGTCTTGTCTTAATATGGATCTAAGCCCCGATGCGAATGTAAGTCCTGCTTTTGTATTTACCTGTACTTGATTTACTCCATTCAGTCTATATTCTACCGGATCTTCTACGGTGATGATATTTTTATTTATTTGATTAAGTTCTTTTAGTATAGTATATAGAGTTGTAGTTTTTCCGCTTCCTGTAGGTCCTGTCAACAGTATGATTCCCTCAGGTGCTTTTATTATCTTGTCAAAAAGTTCTAAATTATGCTTTGTAAAACCAAGTTCTTCTTTGCTTACTATAATCGCATTTCTATCTAACAGTCTTATTACTATTTTTTCTCCATATACTGTCGGAAGTACGGATATTCTCATATCTATTGCACGATTCTCTATGACGGTTTCCACTCTGCCGTCTTGAGGAATACGTCTCTCGGATATATCCATCTTTCCCATTATTTTTATTCTCGTTGCAAGTGCTGAATGTGTAGATTTGGCAGGAGACATTACTTCTTTTAGCTCGCCGTCTATTCTGTATCTTATTCTTACTATTTTTTCAAAAGGTTCTATATGTATATCACTTGCTCTACTACGTACCGCTTGATTGATTATAGTATTTACAAGTATAACTATAGGTGCATTCACTACATCTTCATCTTCCAATTCTTCTACTGCCATATCTTGAACACTCGTCTGTAGTTTAAATTCTTCTACTGCTCTTTCAGCTAATTCTGTAGAATCATAGTATTCATTGATAGCTTTTTTTATGTCATTTTTAGAGCTTATTACCAGTTCTAATTCCATGCCTGTGCTGATACGAGCATCATCTATAGCTATAATATCGAGAGGATCTGACATAGCAACTACAAGCTTGCCTTTATTCATATTAATGGCTATAAGATTGTGTTTTTTTGCTAAAAACTCCGGTAGCATCTTAGGCACTTTGCGATCCACAATATATCTGTTCAAATCTATATACGGTATGCCTAACTGATACTCCAACACCCCTAAAATTTGTTCTTCAGTTAATATTTTTTCATCGATTAGAAGTTCTCCTAACTTTTTGTGTTCCTTTTTTTGAAGTATGAGTGCCTGCTCCAATTGTTCATTAGTCAGTACACCCGATTTTACTAAAATATCTCCTAATCTCATTTTTGCCTTTTGCATAAACTTGTCTCCTTGCAGTTTATTCGGATAGAAAAAACAGATCTACAGTTTATATAATAATCGATTATGCCACGCCTACGGTATAATACAATTCATATATTCTTCAGTATAAAAGCGCAACATAGTAGTATAATTTTATCTACAATTCATTATATGTATTCAATTCGATAGTATAATACTATATAATTTAAAAATGTATTATTTATATGAGATTTTTAAGGTTATATAGTATAATTATGCCATTTACTAATTAAATAGACTTATAATAAAAATGCTAACATGATTTATTATACATAGGAATTAATATAAAAAAAAGTGCTAAACATGTCAAACAAATTATCATATTTCGTACTTGACAAATTTATTTTTTTGTGATTTATATTTAAACATGTCAAAAAACTCTTTTTAATGCAACAATAAAAGCGTTTTTTCACTTTTAATTATAAAAATACAATCGCTCTTAGTCAATTAAGTTTCCATATTTGTCACTTGACAATATCAAAAATTTCCTTGTTCTTTGTAAATATTGTGTTTTATATGCTACAACATATTGTATTTTTTTATAATACTTTAAATGTACATATAATATATAGTATTAGTTATAACAAGATTCTTTAGAACTATATAGTTGTTTAATGCAAAAAAAATCTACAATATCTTTTAGCGTTAAATTTTTAAAGATATCGTAGATTTAACTAATTATATTATCACCTATATAGGCAATTTAAATTTTTAACTATTTTTTATTTTCCTTCTATACATTTCTATTTGACTTTCGTATTTATTATTCTGAGGTTTATAGTAAATTCTATCTTTCAATTCGTTAGGTAAATATTGTTGCTCAACATAGTTATTTTCATAGTTGTGCGGATATTTGTACTCTATTCCCCTGCCCAATTTTTTTGCACCGCTGTAATGTGCATCTTTTAAATGTTCTGGTATATCTCCTGTGCTTTTATTGTCAATATCTGACAATGCTTCATCTACTGCAAGTATGACGGAGTTTGATTTCGGCGAAGTAGCAAGCAATATCACCGCTTGAGCAAGGGGTATTCTCGCTTCAGGCAATCCCATGAATAGTGCACTGTCCACGCAATTTTTCACTATTGATATTGCACTTGGATGTGCCAAACCTATATCTTCGCTTGCAATAACGAGAAGCCTTCTGCATATAGGTTTTATATCTCCCGCTTTTATAGCTCTTGATAAATAGTGAAGTGCGGCATTTTCATCAGAGCCTCTTATAGATTTCTGAAATGCGCTCAAAAGGTCATAATAATTGTCTGAATTTATATCGTACGACAGTTGTTTTGATATATTAAGCGATTTAAGAATATTTTCGTCTATTATAAGCTCATTATCACCTGAATACAAATCTATTATAAGCTCTAACAAATTTATCGAGCGTCTTACATCTCCGTTTGCATATGAGCTTATGAGTTTTATCGCATTTTGAGATATATCTATTTTTTTAAAATTGTTTTTCAGCTTTTCTATACAGTGCAATATATTCTGCTCTATTTTTTCATAAGATACTTCTTTAAATTCCAATATTATAAGCCTGCTAAGAAGTGCTTTATACACATATTGGTAAGGATTTTCAGTGGTTGCAGCTATGAATGTAATTACACCGGTTTCTATATATTCGAGCAATATCTGCTGTTGTTTTTTATTAAAGTTTTGCAATTCATCTATATAAATAACAGGTTTTACACGCCTTATGTCATTTACATAAGATGATATTATTTTTTTTATCTCCTCCGTTTTTGTATGAGTCGCATTAAACATATGTATGTCCGTATTGCAATTATCTGCTATGATTTTGGCAACTGTTGTCTTGCCTACTCCAGGCGGACCGTAAAACACCATATTGGGTATGTTTTGCGTTCTTATAGCTCTGTCTATAATCATATTTTTTGATGTTATATGTTCCTGCCCGAACACGTCTTTTAGAGTACTCGGTCTTAAAGTTTCACTCAACATTGTCTTTATCATATCTCTACCTTCATATAAAAAATAAATATCAGAAATTTTTACTATAACATATGGAGATTTAGCATTAATCATCATCTATAACAGCAAACATTTTATAGTTGATGAAATTATATATTTTATGGATTATAAAATAATTTAACAGTTTTTTAACATTATATAGTAATTCTCTTACTTTTAAAATCAAGTTTTTCATCAATTTTCTCTTTATATTATAAGATACTTTACACATAACAACAAGTTTTTTTATAAATTTTAAAGTATTATCCAACTTAAATACACTCAATTTATCATTTTTATTATATGCCTATTTAATTAGATGTTAGTATAATATTATAAAAACTGAATATTATTACATTTTTATTCTTTTATAGTTTATGGAAACACAGGTTTTCATTGTTTTTTATCAATTTTTATAGTATACTGATAATTGTATTTTTTAAATTGTTATATCAATTTCAAGAATTTGAAACAAAATAATTGATTACATAAAAATTTGTATCGGTATTTGGAGGTTTATATATGAAATTATTAGAGCAAAAAATTCTATCTGAAGGACGTGTAAAAGAGGACAATATCCTCAAAGTTGACGAATTTTTAAACCATAAGCTCGACATAGCGTTTTTGAACGAAATCGGAAAAGAGTTCAAAAAAATATTTGCAGACAAAAAAATAGACAAAATACTTACAATAGAAGCGTCAGGAATAGCTATTGCTTGTATTGCTGCACAGTATTTTGACAATGTACCTGTAGTATTTGCAAAAAAAGCAAAAAGCCAAAACTTAGATGGTGATTGCTACACAAGTGTTGTAGAATCTTTCACTTACAAGAAATCTTTCACAATCACAGTTGCTGAAAAATTTTTGAAAAAAGGTGAAAAAATACTTATTATAGATGATTTTCTCGCAGAAGGTAAAGCTGTAAGAGGTTTAATAGATGTAATAAATCAGGCAGGTGCAATCATCGAAGGTGTAGGTATAGTAATTGAAAAAGGCTTCCAAACAGGAGGAAAAGACCTAAGAGCTTTAGGATTGAACGTACAATCACTATGTATAATCGAGTCTATGGAAAACGGAAAAGTGCAATTCAGAGAAGTGTAGATTTGAAAGTCATGACCACCCGTCCAACGGGTGGCTTGCTCCGGGCTATAAGCCCGTGTTACTAGGCCGGCGTCTCAAGGCGCTGGCTTTCTCTTTAGGCTATGGGAATGCTGCTTACACAGCATTCCCACAGCTCCGTTCAAGCCATATTGCTTTTGACTCGTCGCTACCCCTCAAGGGGTATTGTTACTACTTAGCTCTAACCCTTAAAAGGGTCTTCAAATTCCTTTACACTCAATTTATCCAATGCAATGTCATGTTTCTCCTGATCCTGAATGTACTTTCTTATAGTTGCTTCATTCAGCCCTACTGTACTAACATAATATCCTTCAGCCCAGAAATGACGATTCCCAAATTTATACTTTAAATTTGCGTGTTTATCAAATATCATAAGTGCACTCTTTCCTTTCAAATACCCCATAAATGATGATATACTTATCTTAGGCGGTATGCTCACCAACATATGAATATGATCTGGC
>NZ_JH414546.1:288052-337423 GCF_000238115.1 Peptoanaerobacter stomatis
AATATCATAAGTGCACTCTTTCCTTTCAAATACCCCATAAATGATGATATACTTATCTTAGGCGGTATGCTCACCAACATATGAATATGATCTGGCATCAAGTGCCCTTCTATAATCTCTACTCCTTTATAGCTGCATAGCTGCTTAATAATATCTCTAATATCTATTTTGTATTGATTATAGATTATTTTTCGTCTATACTTTGGTGTGAAGACGATATGATATTTGCACATCCATTTTGTATGTGCAAGTGAATATTCTTTCTTTGCCATAATTACCTTTCCTTTCTACAATATAGCCTGAACAACTCTATTGTACACGGAAAGGTAATTTTTGTATAACATCCGACGCGCACCCGCATAGCGGGTGGTTAATTGTTTCGCCCATTTACATTTTTCGGTTCAGAGAAAAACTCCAATGGGCGAAACAGGCTAAAGTCATTAATTTTATAAAAAATACCCTAAAATTATAAGTTTTAAGGTATTTTTTATCTTTTTAATTTATTTATTTTTCATATCTTTTTCAACATTTTTTTTGATAATCAAATACTTTCAATGTATTTAATCTCAAATCTTCTTTTTCTTGTGGTGATTTTTTGAAGTCATAATTATAAACTGCACTTTCCCAGCTACCATACATAGGATTAGGGAATATTATATATTTTTCTCCGAACTTATCTGCTATACCTTTAAGCTTTTCATCTCTTTGCTCTAATGTAAGCCCTTCAAATTCTTCAAAGTCAACTATATTGTCACCAAAAAGCATTATAAGGTTATATTCTTTTGCAACTTTTTGTCTTCTTGCCTCTTTGCTCTTATCATCTTTTGATTTAAGTAATACGTGTTTTTCATCTGCACAAGGCAAGCCCTTGTCTTCAAGGTTTTTTATTGTAGCTTTTAATTGATCAGTTTTTCTATCTGATATATAAAATACTTCAACACCTTTTGATTTTGCATAATTTAGAAACTCTTTTGCTCCAGCAACAGGATCTGCCTTTGCTTCATCTACCCATTCTTTCCAACCTTCCGGATACATCTTCATAGCATAAGCAAAATATGCCTGCTGAGGTGAATTATCCAATACTGTTTCATCAATATCAAGTGCTATCGCATAAGTTTTATCGCTCTTTTCTTTAATTTTTGCGTCAAGCACGGTTTTAGCCACATTATATCCTTGATGATATAATGCTTTTGCCTCTACTGATGATTGATACCACAAAGTCCCCATAAGATTTTCTCTGCTTAGAGTTTCGTTTGTTACTGTCGGTTTTTCGCTTGTTACAACAGTTTTTTCATTTTTTACTTCCGTTTTTGTATCAGCCATTGCGTACATAGGCATAACCATTGTAAACGCAAGTGCCATAGGTAAAATTTGTTTTTTAAAATTCATAAAAGAACCTCCTTAAAATGAAATTTTTAATAATGTTTTATGTATAAAAACTGTTTATACTTAATTTTAAAACTTTTTATGTAAAATTACAAGATTTTATATAAAATATATAATCGCAATTTATGACATATGTCCTTGATTTTATAAAAATTCATAAAAATATAATATTCATTAAAAAAAGATACCTATATAAAATAGATACCTTTTTATTTTATTAAAAATCATCAATTGTAATTAATATATAATGTAATTAGTCTAATATTTTTGATACAACGCCTGAACCTACTGTTCTTCCACCTTCTCTTATGGCAAATCTCATTCCTTCTTCCATAGCTACCGGTGTTATAAGCTCAACAGTTATTGTTACGTTATCTCCAGGCATTACCATTTCTACTCCTTCAGGTAATTGGATATCTCCTGTAACATCTGTTGTTCTGAAATAGAATTGAGGTCTGTAACCTTTGAAGAATGGAGTATGTCTACCACCTTCATCTTTTTTAAGAACGTATATTTCGCCTGAGAATTTCTTTTTTGGATGAATAGTACCCGGTTTTGCTAAAACTTGTCCTCTTTCTATTTCATCTCTGTTTACACCTCTTAAAAGTGCTCCTATGTTATCTCCTGCTTGAGCTTGGTCAAGTAGTTTTCTGAACATTTCTATTCCTGTTACTACTACTTTTCTTGATTCGTCTTGTAGACCTACTATTTCTACTTCGTCTTGTACTTTTAGTACTCCACGTTCTACTTTACCTGTTGCAACTGTTCCTCTACCTGTTATTGTAAATACGTCTTCTACAGGCATTAAGAATGGTTTATCTGTATCTCTTACAGGTTCTTCTATATATTCGTCTATTTTTTCAAATAGTTCTACTATTTTGTCTCCCCATTCGCTTGAAGGATCTTCTAAGGCTTTAAGAGCTGAACCTCTTACTATTGGAGTATCATCTCCAGGGAATTCATATTCATTTAGAAGTTCTCTTACTTCCATTTCAACCAATTCCAATAATTCTTCGTCATCTACCATATCGCATTTGTTCAAGAATACTACTATTTTAGGCACACCAACTTGTCTTGATAGAAGTATATGTTCTCTTGTTTGAGGCATAGGACCGTCTGCTGCAGAGCAAACAAGTATTGCACCGTCCATTTGTGCAGCTCCTGTTATCATGTTCTTTACATAGTCGGCGTGTCCCGGGCAGTCAACGTGAGCGTAGTGTCTGTTTGGAGTTTCATATTCAACGTGAGCTGTTGATATTGTGATTCCTCTTTCTCTTTCTTCAGGAGCTTTATCTATATTGTCAAATGCAACAGCTTCTCCTGTACCGTATCTTTCATGTAACGTTTTTGTTATTGCTGCTGTTAATGTAGTCTTACCATGGTCAACGTGACCTATTGTTCCAATATTAACGTGTGGTTTTGTTCTTTCAAATTTTGCTTTAGCCATTGTTATTCTCCTTTTTTAATTTTTATTTTTAATTTTTTATATTTTCAAAATTATTTTCCTTTTTCGGTTATCTTAGCTGCTATAGATGCCGGTACTTCTTCATAGTGGTCAAATATCATTGTATGTGTTGCTCTACCTTGTGTTGTGGAACGAAGATCGGTTGTATATCCGAACATTTCTGAAAGCGGAACATATGCAGATATTGCTTGAGCTCCACCTACTCTTGCCTCCATACCTTCTATTCTTCCTCTTCTTGAGTTAAGGTCACCCATAACATCACCCATATAATCTTCAGGTGTTATTACTTCTACCTTGAATACAGGCTCCAATATAACAGGGTCAGCTTTTCTCATACCGTCTTTAAATGCCATTGATGCTGCAACTTTAAATGCCATTTCAGATGAATCGACTTCGTGGTAAGAACCATCATAAAGCTCTACTTTTACGTCAACAACAGGATATCCTGCAACAACACCTGACTGCATAGCACCTTGTATACCTGCATCTACCGGTCCTATATATTCCTTTGGAATAGCTCCACCGACTATAGCATTTACAAATTCATACCCTTTACCAGGTTCTTGAGGTGTCATTCTTATCTTAACGTGACCGTATTGTCCTCTACCGCCTGATTGTTTAGCATATTTGTTTTCTATATCAACAGCTTTTCTGATTGTTTCTCTATAAGCAACTTGAGGTGCACCTACATTGGCCTCTACCTTAAATTCTCTCAGCAATCTGTCTACTATTATTTCAAGGTGCAACTCTCCCATACCTGAGATTATTGTTTGTCCTGTTTCTTCATCAGTTCTGACTCTGAATGTAGGATCTTCTTCAGAAAGTCTTGCAAGTGCTGTACCCATTTTCTCCTGAGCAGCCTTTGATTTAGGCTCTATCGCTACTGATATAACCGGCTCAGGGAATTCCATAGATTCAAGCACTATCGGTGCCGACGGATCACAAAGCGTATCTCCTGTTGTAGTATCTTTAAGACCTACAGCCGCAGCTATATCTCCTGCATAAACTTCTGTTATTTCTTTTCTTGTATTGGCGTGCATTTGCAGTATACGACCTATTCTTTCTTTTTTGTTCTTAGTTGAGTTCAAAACATAAGAACCTGAGTTCAATATTCCTGAATAAACTCTAAAGAAAGCCAATTTACCTACAAACGGATCCGCCATTATTTTAAATGCCAACGCTGAAAACGGCTCTTCATCAGATGAATGTCTTTCTGCTTCTTCTCCGTTTGGAAGAACTCCTTTTATAGCTTCTATATCTGTCGGAGCAGGCATATAGTCAACTACTGCATCCAAAAGTAATTGAACCCCCTTGTTTCTGTATGAAGTTCCACAGAAAACAGGATTTATAGTAGTGTTAATTACTGCTTTTCTAAGAGCTGCTTTTAACTCATCTATAGTTATTTCTTCACCTTCAAGGTATTTCATCATCAATTCTTCATCAGTTTCAGAAATTGATTCTATCATTTTTTCTCTATATTCTTCAGCTTTTTCTTTATATTCAGCCGGTATTTCAGTTATTTCTATATCTTTGCCTTGATCATCTTTGTATATGATAGCTTTCATTTCAAGAAGATCTATCATCCCTTTAAATGAATCTTCGGCTCCTATCGGTATTTGCATAGGCACAGCATTTGAACCAAGTCTGTCTTTCATCATTCCTACAACTCTATAAAAGTCCGCGCCTGTAATATCCATCTTGTTTACATATGCTATTCTTGGAACTTTATAGTTGTCCGCTTGACGCCATACATTTTCTGATTGAGGCTCAACTCCGCCTTTTGCACAAAATACTGCAACCGCTCCGTCAAGTACTCTAAGTGAACGCTCAACTTCAACAGTGAAGTCAACGTGTCCCGGAGTATCTATTATGTTTATTCTATTATCTTTCCAATGAGCTGTTGTAGCAGCAGAAGTAATTGTTATACCTCTTTCTTTTTCCTGCTCCATCCAGTCCATTTGAGACGCACCCTCATGAGTTTCTCCAAGCTTATGAGTTATACCTGTATAATAAAGTATTCTTTCGGTAGTTGTAGTTTTACCGGCATCTATATGAGCCATTATACCAATATTTCTGGTTCTTTCTAAAGGATATTCTCTACCCACTGATTCTCTCCTTCCAATCTCTACTTTAGAGTTAATTACCAACGATAATGTGCGAATGCTCTGTTTGCTTCTGCCATTTTATGAGTGTCTTCTCTCTTTTTAACAGATGCACCTGTATTGTTTGCTGCATCCATTATTTCTTTAGCAAGTTTTTCAGTCATTCCTTTTTCGCCTCTTAGTCTTGAATATCTTACAAGCCATCTAAGTCCAAGAGTTTCCCTTCTGTCAGCTCTTACTTCTATAGGTACTTGGTAGTTAGCTCCACCGACTCTTCTTGCTTTTACTTCAAGAACCGGCATTATATTGCTCATGGCTTTTTCAAAAACCTCTAAAGGATCTTGGTCGGTTCTTTCTTTTATTAAATCAAATGCTCCGTATACTATTCTTTGAGATGTACCTTTCTTTCCGTCAAGCATTACTTTGTTTATAAGTTTCGTTACAACTCTGCTTGAATAAATAGGATCAGGTAAGACTTCTCTTTTTGATATTTTCCCTTTTCTTGGCATTAACTTCCCTCCTTAATAATAATTAATTCATCGGTACTCGACACTGAAACTTATGCCGCTTGCCTTTTATATCTATTATTTATAAAAAGCGTGGACATCTGTTTGGTAAACACGGGGTGTCTACTTCTTAGCTTCTTTAGGTTTCTTTGTACCGTATTTTGATCTTGCCTGTCTTCTTTTTTCTACTCCTGCTGTATCAAGAGTACCTCTTATGATGTGGTATCTAACCCCCGGTAAGTCTTTCACTCTACCGCCTCTTATAAGCACAACGCTATGCTCTTGAAGATTGTGTCCTTCACCCGGAATATACGCTGAAACTTCCATAGAGTTTGTAAGTCTTACTCTGGCAACTTTTCTAAGCGCTGAGTTAGGTTTTTTCGGTGTAACTGTCTTTACAGATGTGCAAACTCCTCTTTTTTGTGGAGCTGATATATCTGTAGGTTTTTTTCTTAGTGAATTAAATCCTTTTTGTAGTGCCGGAGAAGTTGATTTCTTTTCAACTTTTTCTCTACCACTTCTTATTAATTGGCTAATAGTTGGCATTATAGCACCTCCTTTATTTTTAATGTTTGCCAACAGCTATGTCCATAGCTTGAATGTATATTTTACATACCTTACAATTATATCACTTCAAATTACAAGCGTCAATATATTTTTTATTTTCTGATACTTTATTTTACAACTTTTAAGATTAACACCTCTTAACTATCAAGTTTTGCAAACATTTTATCTATTTATATTTATCAATTTTTTAAGCTGTTTTCAAATTTTTGCAAATCTTCATTTTTCCCTATTAATAATATTGCTGTATTTTTTTCTAATATCTCATTTGGATTAGGAACTATATTAAGCTCATCATCTTTTTTTGTTGCAACTACATTTAGCAGATATCTCTTTCTGATTTCAAGTTGTGCCAAGGTTTTTCCAACCCAGATTTCAGGAATTCCTATCTCTACTATTGTATAATTAGGATCTAAATCTATCTTATCGAGTATATTTTCCGATACGAGATTATTAGCTATTTTAATACCCATTTCTTTTTCCGGCGTTATAACTTTATTTGCTCCTATCTTATAAAGTATCTTTTCTTGTATTTCACTTCCTGCTTTACATAATATATATCCGACTCCCAATTCTTTTACTGCGAGAGTTGTTATAACTGACGCTTCTATATCTGAACCTATTCCCACTATTACAACATCGCAATTAGCTACCCCTATTTCTCTAAGCACATTTTCTTCAAAACTGCTTACAGTAACAGCTTTTGTAACATAATCAGCTATACTTTGAGTAACTTCTTCGCTATAATCTATCGCAAGCACATCATATCCGAGTTTGTATAATGTCTTTGCAACAGACGAGCCGAATCTTCCACAGCCTATAACTGCAAAACTCTTCATAATCCATACTCCTTTCAAATATGACTATCCTACCGCTATATCTTCTTTCGGATATATATATTTTTTTTGCCCCAAATCTGTTATAAATGTATATAAAACTGTAAGCGAGCCTACTCTTCCCGAAAACATTATTATCATAAGCACTATTTTTGCAACAGCATTCAATTTTGTAGTTATGCCGAGAGTAAGACCTACAGTTCCATATGCCGATGTAACTTCATACAATATAGTCAAAAAATCAAACTGAGGATTTGTAAGCGATATTATCATCGTGCCTGTAAAAACCAGAAAAAATCCTATCACAAGTATTACAAGCGCCTTGTTCAATACATTATATGATATTCTTCTTCCAAATGCCTCTATATTTTCTCTTTCTTTTATAAGAGATATTACTGATATTAATATAATAGCAAATGTAGTGGTCTTTAAACCTCCTGCGGTTGATGCCGGAGAGCCTCCTATAAACATCAATATTATAGTCAAAAATTTGCTGCTGTCTCTCATAGCATTTATATCTATCGTGTTAAATCCTGCTGTTCGTGGACTTACTATTTGAAATAACGAAACCAGCACTTTCTCCCATAATTTCATTTCGCCTATTGTTTGAGGGTTATTCATCTCAATCAGAAAAAATATTATTGAAGGTATTAATATGAGCAATAATGTGGTTATTATAACGATTTTTGTATGTAATGCAAATTTGTCGAAGTTCTTTTTATCTTTTATATCCAAAATAGTCGAAAAACCCAAACCTCCAAATATTATAAGAAACATTATTGTAAAATTTACGATTATATTATTATAATAATTTGTAAGCGATGAAAAATTTCCCATAATATCAAACCCTGCATTACAAAATGCTGATATTGAATGAAATATTGAGTATGCAATTCCTTTTAGCATACCCATTTCAGGGATGAACACAAACGAAAGAAAAAACATCCCCATCAATTCTATAATAAAAGATATTATAACGATATTTTTGCTCAATCGTATAACTCCGGATATTTTTCCCGAATTAAGCGATTCTTGTATTACCAGTCTTTCAGAAAAAGAAATTTTTTTACCCATAAATTTGATTCCCATAGTAGCTATGGTCATAAATCCGAGTCCGCCTATCTGAATAAGTATTATTATTACAGTTTTACCGAACAATGACCAATATGTTCCTGTGTCTACTGCAATAAGTCCGGTTACACAAACTGCCGATATAGACGTGAACATTGCATTTAACAGACCGACAGATTCGTTATTTGCACTTGATATGGGCAAATTAAGTATAAGACCTCCTATTACCGCTATGAGCAAAAAGCCTCCTGCAAGTATTTGGCTTTGAGAAAGTTTTCTATATATCACGGACATCATACTTTTCTCCCCTAAAAAAACAATAAGGTTTCCGACATCTGTTTAAAATACCGAAAACCTTAAAAATTTATTTTCCTAATGCTTGTTTTGAAACTTTTACCAATGCTTCAAATCCGCTTGGATCTTTTATAGCCATTTCTGACAACATTTTTCTGTTTATATCTATGTTTGACAATTTAAGTCCATGCATAAAGTTAGAATAACTCAAACCGTATTGTCTTGTTCCGGCATTTATTCTTGCTATCCATAGCGCTCTAAAGTTTCTCTTCTTTTGTTTTCTTCCTATATATGAATAAGCAAGTGCTTTCATAACAAACTGATTAGCTGTTCTGAAAAGTTTCGATCTGGCTCCTCTGAATCCTTTAGCTAATTTTAGAATCTTTTTATGTTTTTTCTTAGCATTTACTGCTTTTTTTACTCTTGCCATTGTTAATCCTCCTTAGTTTTTATTTATATGGTAGTAATTGAGAAATTCTTGCTGTATCTCCACTTGACACAATGGCAGCTTTTCTGAAGTTTCTTTTTCTCTTTTGTGATTTTTTAGTTAATATATGTGATTTGAACGCTTTAAATCTTTTAAGTTTTCCAGTGCCGGTAACTTTTATTCTTTTTGCGGCACCTCTGTGAGTTTTCATCTTTGGCATTTTTCTTTTCCTCCAAATTATTTTTATTTTTTATATTAAATAATCAAATAGATTATATTATTTGAATATCTAATTTTTTAAGCAATACTTAATACAACCCAAAAATATAAATTTTAAATTAACATAGTTATTTTTTTACGGGATCTATCATTAAAACCATAGTGTTACCCTCAAGACGCGGTTTATTTTCTCCTGCTGTTCCATGGTCTTTTATAATTTCCATAAATTTCTCTATGACCTGAACTCCCATCTCCTTGTGCCCAAGCTCTCTACCTCTAAACCTTACAGCAACTTTCACCTTATCTCCGGCTGCCAAA
This sequence comes from Peptoanaerobacter stomatis, assembly GCF_000238115.1. Classification (GTDB taxonomy): domain Bacteria; phylum Bacillota; class Clostridia; order Peptostreptococcales; family Filifactoraceae; genus Peptoanaerobacter; species Peptoanaerobacter stomatis. Next base: position 297,241 of record NZ_JH414546.1, read on the forward strand.
AACTTCATCGCCATATTGGCTTTAGTTTCCAAATCATGTTTTTCTATTACAGGTCTTAATCTTACCTCTTTCATAGATATGACTTTTTGTTTTTCTTGGACTCTTTTTCTTTTTTGGCAATTTCATATTTATACTTACCATAGTCCATTATTTTGCACACAGGTGGATTTGAATTAGGTGATATTTTCACCAAATCAAGATTTTTGCTTGAAGCCAAATTCTGAGCGTCCTTCGCTGACATTATTCCGAGCTGTTCTCCCTCTTCACCGATAAGTCTTATTTCTTTATCACGAATTTGCTCATTTATTTGTTGCTCTTTAATAATCATACACCTCCATTTAGGGTAATTTTTACAATAAAAAAAACGGATAGAATACTATCCGCTCACACTGCTGATTTAATGATAAATCAATACTATGTAATAATGAATCGTCAAAACTACATTCATATCAAAACCTTATAAGCATTACCATAAGGTGAGAAACGGATATTTCTTCTTTTTAATACTCGTATTATTATATCACTTTTTTTCTTCTTGTCAAGTATATTTTATAAGACCACAACTTTATTTTTTCCTGTACGTTTTCCTTCATACATCTTTTCATCGGCATCGTTTATCATATCTGCAACACTTTTATAATTTTTTGAGCCTACACTTCCAAACGTCATAGTAACTCCGATATTATGCTCCTTGTATTTCATTTTCATATTCTCGATTTTTATTCTAACTCTATTTAATATCGACATAACTTTACTTGAATCTAATTGTCCCATATCGTCTCTTTCATTTCTTAAAAGTATTAAAAATTCCTCTCCGCCCCATCTTGCAACAACATCGTCATTACGAAATTCCTGTTTCAACACATTGGCTATAAGTATAAGTATTTTATCGCCTACATCATGTCCATATGTGTCATTTACATACTTAAAATCATCCAAATCAGCAAAAGCTATATAAAATACGTTACCCTCCTTGCCAATTAGCTTATTCATATCTTCAAGTATTATATTCATTTTATGTCTGTTAGTCAAACCTGTAAGCTCATCGGTTCCAACTATCTCTTTCATCTTTTTGACTTCGCTTTGCAAAAAGAAATTTTCAATTATATTTGACCAGCCGAGCACTTTTTCGGAAAAGAAGAGTACAGTGAATAATCCTACTCTATTCGCCAAAATTAAAAAAATATCCAAAAAACTCAGATTGCTTACATTTCCTTCCAATTCTACTACAAAGTATAATACAAGATATGTCAACGCCATAAATATTGCCATAAAATAAAATTTCTTTTTTTTGGAAAACGGAACTGTAAGTGCTATTACTACAACCACTATAAGCCAATTTTGAAAACCGTGTTCCCATCCCATAATGACTGTAGACATTATACAATATATTGTAACTTCAGCAAAACCTATTAATAATGTGGTTTCCTTGTATTTTTTCGTTTTTGTCAAAAGCACGACAAATAACAGCATACTGAAAATATTATAGTATCTCAATATAGGCTGTTTTGCAAATACAAAAGCAAATTCTGCGAAGATATGCAACACAAGTCCTATAAATATAATCCAATAATAGCTGATTTCTTTCTTCGGATATTGGGCATCTTTTCTATCCATACATCTCCTCCACACAAAAAGCTAAAATTTATAGATATAATTATACAACTATTCTCTTGCCTTGTCTATTGAAATATAATTTCCCCAAATCTGTATTTTTATGTACAAAGTATATAAAAATAATATTATTATATATGTTATAATTACAAAAAACAGACTTTTATGATCAAAATTTATATATGAATAATTTATCGATGTCAAAATTTCATTTGATTTGTAAAATAAATATATTATAAAATTAACTACGTTACAAAAAACATCTCTCACAAACGGTATTTTGACAAAAATTATTGATAACAACATAAACGGATAAGCCAATGATATAAGAGGAACGCTTATGATATTGGTGATTACACTTATCAGACTGACTATCCCAAAATTATAATACACATATGGAATTGTGAGTATCTGCGCTGATAAAGTTACACATACCATAGACAAAATCAATTTGCATAAATTATTTTTCACAATTTTTTCTAAATGTTCAAAGATAATTTTGTAGAACATAGATATCGAAAACACCGACATAAAGGATAGACAAAATCCGAAATCATATATGACATAAGGATTTAATATCATATAAAATGCAGACAACAAAAAACCTATAGAAAATATATCATACCGTTCTTCTAAAAATATGCTCGCTATAAATGTTATATAAAATATATAAGCCCTTACAGCCGGTGGATTTGCCCCTGTAAGTATCACATAAAAAAGCGTAAATAAAACTGATATTATATATCTTTGTTTTTTAGAAAGAAAAAATGTTATATTGAAAAATATTCCGGCAATAAGCACTATATGAAATCCCGATATGCTTATTATATGACTTATTCCGGCTCTCGAAAACAACATAATCTCATCTTTTGAAATAAACTCTCTGTCCGCAATTATGAGTGTTCTTATTATAGTCGAATAATCTTTATACAAAAAATCTATAATGCTTTTTAAATTTTGCCTTATCTCATCCATAATGCTTGCTACAGATATTTTATGCCCAATTTTTTCAATATAATCTATGTACATCCTATAATCATAGCCTTTACTTTTAAGATATAAGCCATAATCTCCCAGACTAAGCAAATCCTGTCTGTATCCGCCGGCACATATAAAATCTCCGACTCTATACTCATCTGCTATATAATTATTTACCATAACAAAATTTTGGGAGTATATATAATATTTTGCATTTCGAATTTCTATCTTATCAATAACTGCTCCTTTAAATTCTACATATTCTTTTCGATAATTTATGTTTTTTGAATTATTATATATTATAAAAGCCGATGTACATAGTATGATTATAAAAATAAAAAAAGAGAACCTTCTGATTTCAAAATTTTTAATCATAAGTCCTCCTTGTTAAATTATACTGTTATCTTCTAATAGTAAACTACATCAAAGTTTCTCTTCTCGTTAAAATAAACTTATATATTGTACAATTTTCTGAGTCATTATTTTTTTATTAAGTGTTGCACTTATATTATAAACCTAAAAAATAATATTGAAATATATTAATTTAAGCGTTTATATTAATCTCTTCTTCTCCCTGAGTTTGCTATTATAATCAGTCTGAGCACTGATAACAAAGATGCTGCAACTCCCGCCACATAAGTTAGCGCCGCGGCTTTTAATACCTTTTTGGAACCGTCTATTTCCTGAACTTTGAGTACATTACATTCTCTAAGCAAGTCAAATGCCCTGCTTGATGCGTCAAACTCAACAGGCAGTGTTATTATTTGAAATAAAAGCGTAAGAGAAAATAAACCTATACCTATAGGAACAAGAAAATTAAAACTCCCAAATATTATACCTGCTATAAATATCGGCATAGCTAAATTTTGACCTATATTTACAATTGGAACTATACCCGCCCTTAAAAGATAAGGTTTATAATCTTTCAAATCCTGCACGGCATGTCCACATTCGTGAGCTGCTACGCTCACCGCCGCAATAGATGTCGAATTCATAACAGACTGTGATAATGATATAGTTTTGTTTCTCGGATCATAATGATCTGTAAGCTCTCCTGCTATAGGAACAACCCTTATATTTGAAAGTCCGTTTGCATCTAATATAACTCTTGCAGTTTGAGCACCTGTCATACCTGATGCACTTCTTATCATGGAGTATCTCGAAAAAGTAGACTTTAATCTGCCACTTGCAAACATCGATATAAGTCCGCCTATAATTATAAGTATGAATGTCCAATCATATCCGAAACCGTAATAATATGGCATATCTTTTTCTCCTTTCTATATAATCGGATTTTTTAAACTTGTTTTTTCACAAATAAACCGAACAAGCCCTTTCTCATATTTATAAAAGCCGAAAAAATGACTTCTTTTAAAAATTTAAACCTATTTTTATGGCATTTATATTTTCTAATACTCTTTCTTACATCTCTCTCAAAATCAAGAGATATAAGCGACAGTCCCGTCATAAAAAATATAAATCCCGGCATTATAGGCAACATACCTCCAATTATTCCGAGAATTATAAAAAATATTCCTAAAGATTTTCTGAAAACTCCATTTCTTATATTTATTTTCATTAATCATTACCTACTTTCTGATAAAACAGAATTTTATATTATTATCCAATTTAATCTTTAATGTGAACATATCTTGATTTTATGCTGACACCTGACAAAATAACAGATATTTTTAATTTATAATCATCCAAAAACTGATTATTATTTTTTATAATATCCATTAATCAAATAAGGTTTAGTATTAAATAGTATTTTAATTATATTCAGTAATGCTTAAGTTAAAATTAAAAATATAATAAATTTTAGTTAATCTAATTTTATCCTCTGCCCAAATCGCTGGTACTTCCACTTATATTCACATCAGTTTTGCCATAAGTTATACCCTTTGACAAGTTTTTATGTTCATTTTTGTCGCTAATATTTGTACCAGCACTATACCACGCATCTCTTAGAGTTTCAAGCATCTTTACTATGCTTTCAGTCTCAGATGTATCTTTTTTTATAACGACATTGTTTATAACTCTATTTATATATAGATACAAGTCAATACTTGCGTTTTTGAACTCATTGTTGTCATCTCCGAGAGTAGATATGAGATTTGACAGTATATCTCTTATCTTATCTGATGAGGCAAAAATTTTTTCTTTGTCATCTTTACTTATATATTTTTCCAAATCCTGTATATTTTCAATTAGAGCTTGATATTGAAGTGCCACAAGTTCACAGGAATTGCCGGTAGCTATCTTAACAGCCAAATCATCCTTATATGACATTATTTCTCTCCTTAACATCGCAAAAAATTCGTTTAATACTAAAGAAAAAATAACAGATAATTATAAAATTCTTTAATAATGTACAAAAATAACTGTGATAAAATTAATTACAATATATTTTTTCTCCTATTATGCAAAGAGCATTTGTATTTTTTATCATTTCATTTGTCAAGTAAGACAAAATTTTTATAAAGCTTTGTTTAAGAAATATATAATATAATTTTAAGTGTAATTATAATTTTTTATTTTGCAAGCTGACACTGGTCTTTACCCCCACACTCGCCTGCTGGAACTTTTGCTTGGGTTTGCCTCACTGATCATTCTCTCGTAATTTACGGCAGGACTTACGTCTAAGATGCACTATGCTCACTATATCGTTTTTGTATAGCTTACGTGGATTCCTTTGCCTGCATCTGGCATGAACTTGCAACCACAGACCTTGCAAAATATGATATAAGTGTAACATAACATAACAAATATGTAAACAATTGTAATTGAATATTAATGTTTTCATAAAAATTTACTGATATAATGTAAACTAACATAATTTATATATAACTGAATTAATTTACAAAACTGTAAAATATACTCATCAATATAGATTTATTAAATAATTATTCCGTAAAAGTTATAAATTCAAAAAATATATGATATATAAAATTTTTTATAAGTTTTTTTGCATTACATAGATTTTCACATTTTTACAAGTAAAAATATAAAAATAACTGCAAGTAGGTGATAATTTGCTTCAAGATATTGTAAAATCTCCATTTATACAAATAAAGCATATACGAAAAGTATATCGAATGGGCAATGAAAAAGTAGTTGCATTAAACGATGTGTCGCTTGATATAAAAAGAGGAGAATTTGTTTGTTTTTTAGGTAAATCAGGCTCCGGCAAATCAACATTTTTAAATATGGTAGCCGGACTTGAAAAGCCCACTAAAGGAGAAATAATTATAGGCGGTATACATATAGAAAAATTGGATGAAGAACAAGTCACATTATTCAGGCAAAAAAATATAGGCTTCATCTTTCAGGCATATCAGCTCATACCCTCGCTTAATGCTATAGAAAACGTAGCACTCCCATTAGTGTTTAGAGGTATGTCGGCAAAGCAGTCACAAAAAGTAGCCAAAAAGTATCTTGATGACGTTGGACTTAAAGGCTATTATAACAGAAAACCGAGCCAAATGAGTGGAGGACAACAGCAAAGAGTTGGAATTGCAAGAGCTCTTGTAGGTAACTCCAAAATTATTTTTGCTGATGAACCTACAGGAAATTTGGACTCCAATACCACTTTGGACGTAATGAATATAATAGTTGACATAGCAAAAAAAAATAACCAGACAATCATACTCGTAACACACGATAATATGATAGCCGATTATGCAGACACTATAGTCGAATTAAAGGACGGAGATATAATAAATATATCAAGACCTGTACGAAAGCAATAAATACAGAATTCTAACACACTCTTCTACACAACCATATCGAATACTATAAAACTAATGAGCAATAAAACTGATTTAGAACCTGTAATTTTAGTTGCATCAATATGCAATGATATATGAATAATATTAGAAAATATAAAACAAAATTTTCAAGGAGGAAATGATTATGTATTGCTCAAAATATCAAAAAAAACGAAATGAACGGCAAAATTTTTGTTCAAATAATAAAACAGTTATTATATTTTTTGCAATTACAATACTTGCATCCTTTATCTTGCAGACAAAATCAGCATCAGCCGATAGTCCAAGTTTAGCAAAAAAGATTGAAAAAGCAAAAAAAAATATAGTTTGGATCGATAAAAAATACGATACATATCTTAATTTAGGCGAAACTATTGTCGGAGTTTTAAAAGATGAAAATATTAAACACGTCAGATTAGATTTTATGGATAATAACTTAAAAACTATAATAAACTATAAATATGCAGATAAAGAGTTTTTAATTTCAGATTTTATTGATGATTGGGGCTTTTTGCAAGACTCAGTGCCTGTACCGAAAGATAATAAATACGGATATATAGATAAAACCGGAAAAGAAATAGTAAAGCCGAAATACGATGACGCATATGAGTTTTCAGAAGATTTAGCGAGAGTACAAAAAGATGATAAATGGGGATTTATTGATAAAACAGGCAAGGAAATAATAAGCCTTAAATACGATTACGAATTGGATTTTTCCGAGGGCTTGGCAGCAGTACAAAAAGATAATAAATGGGGATTTGTTGATAAAACAGGCAAAGAAATAATAAAACCTATGTATGAACGTGCACCTAATTTTTGCGAAGGCTTAGCGAGAGTACAAAAAGGCTACAAGTGGGGCTTTATAGACAAAACAGGCAAAGAAATAGTAACACCTAAATATGATTATGCTTTCGACTTTTCAGAAGGCTTAGCTACAGTACAAAAAGGCGAAAAATGGGGATTTATTGATAAAACAGGTAAGGAAATAATAAAGCCTAAATATAAGATTACATCTTCTTTCTCTGAAGGCTTGGCAGCAATACAAAAAAATGAAAAATGGGGATTTATTGACAAAACCGGCAAAGAAGTGATAGACGCTAAATACGAAATTGTACACGACTTTTCAGAAGGCTTCACAGCTATATCAGTAAATAAAAAATACGGATTTATTGATAAAACAGGCAAAGAGATAATAAGCCCTAAATATTATTTTGCATATGAATTTTCAGATGGCTTGGCGAAAGTGCAAAAAGATGAAAAATGGGGATTTGTAAATAAAAACGGAAAAGAGATTGTACCGCCTAAATATGATTTTGTCTATAAATTTTCAAAAGGGTTGGCAAGAGTGATGAACGATTACAAATATGGCTTTATTGATGAGAACGGAAAAGAAATAATAAAGCCTATATATGATAAAGCCAGCGAGCTTAAAAATAATATGATTATATTGGAAAAAGGCACTAAGGTTGGAGTATTAATCATCAAATAATATATATTGAGATTGTATTCAAGAATATAAATAATATTGTAATTTAGTTAACCAAGAAAATAAAATACTTAATAAATAAAGAGGATAATAATGAAAATAAATAAAAAAATTGCTTGTTTTATATTATCAACTGCACTTATATTTACACCATTTTTAGTAAATATACACTCTTATGCAGAAACAACAAGCGTAGACAATGAAGAGGACAAAAGAGAGCAAGAAGAACGAGAAAGACAGGAAGAACAAAGAAGACAAAAGGAACGTGATTACTATGTAGCAGTAGAAATGTATTCAGATTTTCCAAAGCTCAAAAATGATACACAAAATACATTGACATTACAAATAAAAAATACAGGCGGTTCGCATTTAGAAAAATCAAAGATAAAAGTAAGTGCATTGCCCGGAGAAATATCACTTACAGGCGGTAGCAGTACAACTCAAGATATCGGCACTATATATGTAGGTAACCAAACTTCCATAAACTACGAAGTACAAGTAAGCAAAGATGCAAAAACAGGAACATATCCTATAACATTTGAGTTTACAGGTAACTACGGTACAAGTGTAGAAAATTATAAAGCATATAGCTATTCAAAAACTTTCTACTTAAATATAACAAAGACAGAAAAAGAAAAAGATAAATCACAATACAAACCGTTTTTAATACAAAATATCAAACATCCGGCAATAATAAACAAAGGTGATGTAGCTGACTTGACATTCAGCATCAAAAATCCGAACGACAAACCTATGAGTTCAATAAAAGTAAGTGTCAGTCCTGATGAAGGTATAGTCAATCAAACCCAAGGAGTGTTCGTAGAAAATAATTTTCCTGCAAATGGCGAAAAAACTTTCAATGTAAAATTATTCGCACAGGAAAAGGCAGAAAAGAAAAATTATTCTATAAAATTGACTGTAGAGCCCACAAATCCTACTGAGCAAACAGATTCAAAATCATCAGACAATTCAGACGAAACACCGAAAATATTGCCTACGTCTACACAATATACAGGTATATTTTATAATGCACCTGACAAAGATGAAGTTGACGGTGTCAAAAATCCGCAAATAATAATATCAAGTTATTCATACGGAGGCACATATGTAGAGCCGAATCAACAATTTCCTCTTACTATGAGCTTTGTAAATACAAGCTCACAAAAGGTGCTCAGAAATATAAAAATATCTCTCAGTGCAGAAGAAGGGACATTTATAGCTGTAAATTCATCAAACTCTTTTTATATTGACAGTATGTCTCCAAACTCATCCGTTACAAAAACTATAAATTTCGTTACAAAGCCTGATGCAACCACAAAAACTGTTGCTATGACAATAGATTACACTTACGAAGACACAAAAGGTACCGCCCTTACAGCAAAAGACAGCATCTCAATTCCTGTTATGCAAAAAACTCTCTTGAGCATAGATGACGTTTCTAAACCACAAGATGTAATGGAGGGTGAGCCTGTAAATATCAGCCTTAACTTTTATAACTTAGGTAAAACCAAAATATCAAATTTGAAAATGGTAGCAAGCGGAGATTTTACAGTACAAGGTGAAAATTCATACTTTGTAGGAAATTTAGAACCCGGAAAAAATGATTCATTTTCAATAAGTGCTATGCCAAACGATCCAAACAAAATATCAGGTGTTATAGACTTCACTTATGAAAAATTGGACGGTTCAATAGAAACTGCACAAAAAAAATTCAATTTCACTCTTAATCCTATATCTCCAATGCCTGATAATAACAATATGGATGATATACAGCCTCCTAAACATGATAACAAAATTATTTATATAGGTGTAGGTATAGCAGTCGTTATAATAATCGGCATAATTCTTAAAAAGAGACATAATAAGCGTAAAAAAAGTCAGGAGCTTGATTTAGATGAATAAAATACAGCTTTTAAAAATGGCTTTTACCAACTTATTTAGGAGAAAAGCCAGAAGTATATTGGCAATACTCGGTGTGCTGATAGGAACGGCATCAATCATAACTATGGTATCCATAGGTCTTGGAATAAGCAAAAATTTTACGGATACAATGAAAAAAAATGAAAGTCTTCACGTAATACAGATATTCGGTATAAGCAAAAGAAATCAGACTCCCGGAAGCCAGACTATGAAAATGGACGATAAAGCCATAAAATATCTAAAAAATATAAAAGGGGTTACATTTGCTACACCTGTAAAAACCCTCAATACAAGAGTTATAATAGGCGACTATGTTGCAGATATGAATATAACCGGAATTGACCCTGAATTTTTTGATAAAGCTCATATAGAATTTCAAAGCGGACATAATTTAAAAACAGGAGATAAATTCAAATTTATATTCGGTTCTATGACAGCTTTTAATTTTCAAAACTATAAAACAGGCAGATATATAGATTACTCTCCTGACGGAAAAACACCGATAAATTTTGTAGTACCGAAAATAGAACTTACAAATGATCCTGAATATAAAAAAGCGAAAGTTACCGGCAGAAGATATGGAATTACTCGAGAGCAAAGTGAAAATCCTCCTAAATACGAAGTGTTCAGAGCAGGAGGAGTCGGCGTTATAAGAGGAGAAGGAGAATATTCTTTTTCAGCATACACCACACTTGAAACTTTAAATTTAATAGAAAAATCCAATAAAAGAGCTGAAAATGCCGTAGGACAAAAAAACAGCAGATACGAAAGCAGAAATAATGACCAATACCAAAGCATAATGATATATATAGAAGACATAAATCTAATATCGGATATAACGAAAAAACTTAGAGAAGAAGGTTTTGAGTTCTATTCCATTATGGATGAGATAAAAGAGGCTCAAAAAACATATGCCATGATACAAGGTGCTCTTGGAGGAATAGGTGCCATATCACTACTTGTTGCCGCAATAGGTATAACAAACACCATGATAATGTCAATCTATGAGCGTACAAGAGAAATAGGCGTCATGAAAGTAATAGGTGCAAGTCTATATGATATAAAAAGATTGTTCTTGTGTGAAGCGGCATCTATAGGATTAATCGGCGGTATACTTGGAACTGTACTGAGTTTAATAATTTCATATGTACTTAATTTTCTATACTCCACATTTGGCGGAGGCGGTATCGGAATGATGGATATGTATTCTTACGGTTATATGGGAATGGGCACAGAACAATCATCCGTATATATATCTTACATCCCGCCATGGCTTGTTATGTTCGGAATATTATTTTCAACATTTATAGGAATCGTATCAGGATATATACCTGCTAAAAAAGCTATGTCACTATCAGCACTTGAAAGTTTAAGAAATGAATAAACATATTGTAATACTATTTTCTAATAAAATAATGGATATCTTGTATAATTATACTCCATTAATATAAATAATTTATTAGAGAAATTATTTATATTGATTTTCCATTATTCTATAAGATTTTAGTAAAAAAAGCAATCAACGAAAACAATTGATTGCTTTTTTTTACTATTTTATTTTCCGGCTACATAGTTAAATTTAAGAGGTTCATCAAATCCCCAAACTTTAACTTCTATTTCATATTCTTTTCCGTTTTCAAATATATTCGCTTTTTCCAAATCCTTAGCTGTTTCTTTTATCTTTCCGTTTTCGTCAAATACTTCTGTAGCTTTTATTCTAAGTCTTCCTTCTACAGTTACCGGTTCAACTTTTACAGGTTTGTATTTGCTGTCACTTTCTTTTGCTTTTTTATCTGTTATTGTTATGCTTTCTATATTTTTATATATGTTTGCAAGGTCGTTGTCGCTTACTGAAAGTTTATTGTCTTCAAATTTCAAAGTTTCTTTACTCTTTACAACAAAATACGGATAGTGCATATTTGTTCTTTCTTTATCTCTTTCACCGGAAACAAAATCAGGTGAACGATAAGCACCGCTTTCATCAACTATGTTTACATAGTAATGCCCCGGTTTTAAATCATTCGGTATTGTAAGAACAGTTCCGTCTTCACTCAATTTTACATCTTTTATTATATCTTCACTATTAAATACTCCCTGTGATACATTTAGAAGTTTTAATTTGAAATCTTTAGGAAGTGTATTTGTAAATTTAACAGTTGTTGTTCCTATCTCTATTATAGGTGTAATAGGTGTCAATGTTTGTTTATCTGTAAGGAACATTTTGCCTTTTCTACCTTCCATTGCGTTTATAACCGCCTGTTTTATCGCTATGCTGTCAGCTGTAGCTCCTGAAACTACGTCAGCCTCACCTTTTCTCATTTTCATAGCTTTTACTTGTTCTAATGTTTTTCCTGCAAACTTATCATATATATTTCCTGCTGTCATTCTGTTCCAATAACGCTCATGTTTCATCCAGTCTTTTTCCTGCGCTCCAGGCATAAGTCCTTTTATTTGTGTAGAATCATTGGCTACTTCCACGATTTTGTTATTTTTGTCAAGTACTACTTTTACTCTCATATCGTAAAATGGCGGACGTAAAAATAATTTTAAATCCGGATATTCCGCTTGATCCACATTTGAATATCCATATACAACTTTATAAGGCACATTTGTATTTGAACCTTTTGATATAGATGAATTCACTTCCAACTTGAATGTGTTTTCTTTATTTTTATAAGTTTTTTTAGTTTTTTCAAATTTATCTACATTATTAGGAAGTTTTATGCTGTCCACTTTGCTGTTTTTTTCTACCGATATGTCAGCATTTACAGTTTTTATGTCAAGTTCTTTGACTTTGGCGTCTATAACTGTTTGGTATTCACTGCCGAGTATATCTGACAATTCTAATGTTGCTATTTCTCCTGCACCTTTTGTTTGTATTTTTGCAGGTGTTTTTACAACCAATCTGTTCAATTTTGTTTTATCGTCTAAAACTACATTTATTCTTTTTCTAATTTGTTTGTCTATTATTACTTTTCCTGTTATTTTGCAATTGTTAAGAGAAACTTCTTCCGCTCCTCTTATTACAAGGTCTCCGTCTATTGTTATATTTTCAAGAACAACCGCTCCGTCTCTTAAAGTGTCTGATATTAAAGCATTTTTTGAAACTTTTGCATTTCTTATTTTTACTTTAGGTTTTTCATTTGTTCTTTCAGGATTTGTTATTTCCATACTTGGATATGTTTTTTCTTGTGCATCAAGTGATTTTTCTTCAGAATCTTTATTTGATTCCACTGTAAGCGGCGCCTGAACACTTTCAAGAGCATTTGAAACCGCCTTCATAAATCCGTTTGATGATATTGTTGCTCCTGCTAAAGCATCAACTTTTATAGATTGTGTTTTTACTATGTTATCTGCCAATATTTTTGCTTTTTCCGCATTAAAATAAATAGGTGTATCATTTTGACTTAAAAGTTCGACTGATTTTATAGCTCCACCTGATACTGTAACTTTCACTTTTATGTCTGATGAATATCCTCTTGCCGTACCTTCATATACTCCGTCTACATATTTGCTTTCTTCTTTTTTCTTGCTGTCATCAGTTTTATTTACTGTTGTTGTCTGCTCAGTCTTTGCACTGTCATTTTGTGCATAAGATGATGATATCGCCACTGCAGAAACAGCCATAACCATTGATAAGGCAAGAACTAATTGCATATTTCTCTTCATTTTTACTTCCTTTCCGATACCTTAAACAATTAATTTACAAATAATCTAAAATATACAAATTTTTATAACAAAATTTAACTAAGCAAAAATTCTTTGACGATATAATTTTATAAAAATATGTATCTATAACTTTTTAGCAAAAGAGATTATAACACAATAAATCATTATATGCAATTAATATTCAATTTTATATACTTTTTTTATTTAAAAGCAATATATATCAGAATAGTTTATATTTTTATATTTTTTTTATCAAATACATATAAACATATTTCTTATTTTTATGTTTTATAACGCAAAAGATTGTTTTCACAATATTTTATACTCATAGGAAATTTATGCTGAGTACTATTTAAAATACGGATAGTAACATTTAGGATTATGGTATAAGATTTTATTTAATTTGAAGCTTGGGCATTCTCAAATCTCTTCCTATAAATTTATATGTGTTGTAATAGCTGGATATTCTTGAAAATGTACGTTGCTCATATCTTTCTTGCAGTTCGTCTTGTGTCAGATTGCTCGATATTATCGTTTTTCTTCCATTTACCGCTCTTATATTTACTATGCTGAACATTTGGTTTCTGACAAAATCATTGGTCATCTCCGAGCCTAAATCATCTATGATGAGCAGGTCACAATTATACACAAGCGAATTAAAAACAGCTGCATCACTGTTTTGCGTCTTATCTGATGAAAATACATACCTTGCCAACTTTTCAAATAATTCACTACTGCTTTCATAAACTACATTTTTTCTTTTTTTAATCAATTTTTCCGCTATGCAAAGGCATAAATACGACTTACCTACTCCAACCTGTCCATAAAATAGCATTGATTTTTCATTTTTGTCATCAAAATTATCTATAAAAGATAAGGCTTTATTTCGCATTTTGCTCATAAACTCTCTTTGAGTAAACTTCCCTATTTTTTTAACATCGTCAAATATTTCTATGTCAAATTTATCAAAGTTACAGTCTTCAAACAGTTTTGACATATTCATATTTTCATAAACAAGTGAGTTATATCTGTTTATATAACATTGACATCTTGAAATTTTACCGTTATTCTCCAAAATGCCTGTATCTTTACATATATTGCACTCATAGTTCATTTTAATTGATGACATATCTATATTGTTTTCCATTATATATTGTTTTTTTTGCTTTTTCAGCTCATCTATATCCTTGTAAGTTTTGTTATTTACATTTTTTTCTTCTATCGAATCTTTCACGATGCTTAGGTATTTCATATTTATCTCGTCATCTATCTTTTCAAGATATGGATATTGTTCATAAAGCTTTCTTTTTCTTTTTTGTAAATTTATTTCATTTCTTCGTCTTTTATTTTGATATTCCAGTTCTATGGAAGATATTATTTCTTGATTTGTTCTCATTTCTATCTCCTGATGGTTTTATATAATTCTAAAAATTATCCAAATCGTTATTAGACAATATGGCGTCTTCCAAGTCTTTGCCTGTCAAAGTAGGCGTATTTACATATGTCTGTCTTTTTACAGTTTTTGTAATGTTTTTAGGTTCTGTTTTTCTCATATTTTCTTGTTGGTTTGCAAATATATTTTCTAAATCCTCCAAGCTTATGTTTCCAAAAGAAAGAATGGTTTCTTTTTGCAAGTCGCCTGTGTTTATATTTCCTGTTATAAAATCAAACAAGGTATCTATATCATTTGTTTTATTTTGCAGATTCATATGTTTTATTGCTGAGAATACTGTATCTAATGGGTAATTTTTGTATAAAAATGAGAGTTTTTTTTCTTCATCTTCAGTTATTTTTCTATCTGTATTTTGTAATTTTATTATTTCCGTTTTGAAATTTGTATAAGCCGTCTTATCTTTTTGTAATATTTTTCTCGTTCTTGTATAAAGCTCATACCATTTATTCAATATGGCATCCAAATATCTGAAATTCGGAGATTTTATTTTAAGTGTCTCATCTATAGCTTTTTCTATAACTTCTATGGAAAAACAGTATTCATCTATCCATTTATCCATTTTTTTCATCTCAGGTTTTGTAGGCAGTCTATATTCTCCGAAATATTTTAATATTTTTCTATATGTGGCATATCTTTCATTTATATTCGATAAGCTGTTGTCCAAGTCCTTAGAAGTATAGATTCCTTCTCTTATCCATAGCTTCAGTGTATTCAAGGCTTCGTTTACATTTACGCTTTTGTTGTTATAATATATGAATTTAAAAGCCTCTACCACTACTTCATAGGCTATGTCATTATTTTTAATGGTTGTATCTATCTTTTTTATATCGTATGCGTTTAAATGCACTTTTGTGATTTCTTCTATCTTGTCATACATCTGCCTTAGTTTTTCATTTTTACTGCTTATATATTCCATTTCATATGTAGTCTCTTGCTTTTTACTATATTTGTTAAGAGGTAATATCTCTATCGAATAGTTATCGCTTTGCGAATTTTCTACATAGTGTTTTCTTATTAAATTAAATTTTTCCAAATAGTCAAAGGCTGATATGACATCAAGATAGTCTATATTTAGATCTTTTGCTATATCTTCATTGTTTTTTACACCTATTTTATCTATATTGTTTGCCAAATAATATGTGTACATATACACCTTTAAATATTTGTCATCTAAATATGGCATAATCTGCTCAAAAAACACATTATGTATCAATGTATACGACTTTGCTTCATTTGTATTTGATAAAAAAAACATATTGATTCTCCTACTTTATATAATGCAACTCTTAATTTATCTGTATATTAATATCTGTTAAAAAGATTATATCTTTATCTATGTAGACAATGTTTTTATGATTTTCAATATAAAAATATTAAATCTTCCATACTTTAATTTATTATATCCAAAATATTTTTTATAATATTATATCATATTTTGAAATATTTTATCAAACCTACAAAATACTATCTCTCCATAGCTCTATTTATACTAATAACAAATTTAATAGTAGAGATAATTCGTTCTCTATGAATAACAACCTTTTACAATATCTTTAGTTAATAAACTTATGGTGTCACATAATCTATCCACTAAATAATTCAATGCTTTTATTGGTTTTTATACTATTTTATAATAAAATTATTGATAAATTGTATAATTATATAACATCAATATAAATAGTCTACCGGGAAAATTAATTATTATGTTTTTCCATTGCTATAAAATTTGGATATAGCTTTAGCATTAATTATTTAATAATCAAAAAAAGACAATAAAAAAAGAATACCTTAATTTATAAGATATTCTTTAAATTCGTTTTTATTATAGATATCTTGCAGCTGTAACATATCTTGGCGCATAATAGCTGTCATTTATATTAGATACAACTACTCCACTACCATATGAAGATGCGTGTATAAAATTACCATTTTCTATATATATTCCAACATGTGATATTCCACCATAAGTGTTGAAAAATACCAAATCACCTTTTTTCAAATTAGCTTTTGCAACTTTTACTCCGCCATATGCCTGGCTTGATGCAGTTCTCGGCAAGCTTATTCCCATTTGTCTGAACACATAACTTGTATATCCCGAACAGTCAAAAGCACTTGGTCCTAATGAACCGAATGAATATGGAGAACCTAATTTTGATTTCGCTATTACTATAAGTTTATCAGCATCTGCTGAAACTGATATTTCTTCTTCCACTTTTTCAGCTTGTCTTTCTTTTTCTACTTTTTCCTCTATTTTGGTTTGTTCTTCATTTAAGGCAAGCAATTTTTCCAATTCTGAAACTTCTATGTTTACAGGCTCAGCTACCTCTTTAGCAACTGTAGTTTTTGTCTCTACTTCATTATTAAATATTTCAGCTTCATCCGCATAAGAAAAATTCATACTTAATCCTGCAAATCCCAACGTAAATATAGCTGCAAGCAAAGTTTTCTTTATTATCAAAGTTATGTACCTCCAACTTGATTATTTTTTTAATTCTATGTGTTATTTTTAGTTACAATTTTATCTTTATCTGTAATCACTTTGTAAATTATAGATTATTTTTTTCAGTTTGTCAATAGTTTTTCAAAAAAATATTTCTTTTTGTTACAATTTTTCTGTAACATTATTTCTTAAATATGTTGATAAAACAAGATTTTTATGTTACATATAATTTATTATTTCAAATTTATTTACAATTTGTAACTTTTTGCAAACATTTGACATAATTTATAATTGATGATAAAATACATCAGTCTATCAGTGGATATATCTATATTTAAATTAGATAACAGTATCATATTCACAGATAAGTGTTTCTTGGCACCCACTAAAAAAATCAAGGAGGAAATTTTATGAAAACAAAAATTTTGACAAGACAGGCACTTATTGCATCGATTTACTTCGTAGTAACTTATCTTTTAAAGGACATATCTTACGGTCCCGTTCAATTCAGAGTTGCTGAAATATTGAACATATTGGCTTTTTACAATCCTATTTACATAATAGGTGTTACAGCAGGTTGTTTCATAGCCAATCTATACTCACAATTCGGCGTTTATGATTTAATTTTCGGTACTCTGCACACATTTATATCCCTCACTGCTATGAGCAAAATTAAAAATGTCTATGTAGCATCTCTGATGCCATCACTTTTTTCATTCATAGTAGGTATAGGAATAATGTTGGCAACAGGTACAACAGCAGGCTTTTTCATAACAACAGCTCAGATAATGCTAAGCGAATTTGTAGCTGTGAGCCTAATATCCGTACCACTTTTCAAAGTATTTGAAAAAAACTCTTATATAAGAGGAAATATACTATACATCCCATTTTCATAATTTATAAATAATCGCCAATTAATACTGACATTTCTCATATAATAGAATTTTAATCTAATTTAATTTTCTAATACTATAAGAAAATCATCTATATTTTAAAAAAGATATTGAAATCAATTAAAATATAGATGATTTTTTATGCAAAAAAAATACTTTAAGCCATGTAATAATACATAGTTTAAAGCATTTTAACTTTTATATTATTCTACTCTTGTACCGAATAGGAAATTTCTCACATCTATACTTGCTATACTTACTACATCACCCGGTTTCGGTGCGTGTATCATCATTCCGTCTCCTATATATATTCCTACGTGTCCAGGGAAGTGACATAAATCTCCCGGTCTTAATTGTGAACGTGATACTCTTCTTCCTACATTTACCTGCTCATACGTAGTCCTCGGTAAATATATCCCTCTTTGTGCATAAACATACTGAACAAATCCTGAACAGTCAAATCCTCTTGGTGTAGTTCCTCCCCAAACATACGGTACTCCCAAATAGTTATAAGCAATTTTTAATACAGGTGCAACCTTAGGTTTAGTTCCCACTTTTATAACTTTAGGTTTTGGTTCTTGCAACACTTTTTCGCTAAGCACATTAGAAGATATTACATTTCCGTTTATCTCCGTTACTCTGCTCTCCACTGATTTTACTCCGTCAGAGCCTGACGACTGAATAACGGACTCTCCCTCATACATGGAAGAATCACCTATCGTAGTAACTCCTCTTTTTATAGGTTTTTCAGATGTCGCTGTATAAGATACTTTTACATCAAACGTCGGTTTTTCAGATGTTGCATTTGATGATGTTATATATGACATAGCCTGACTGTAATTAAGTATTTTGTCTACAGGCACATTTTTTGATTCTATCAAAGATATATTGCTTACTATTTCAGCCTCTGCATCTTTTTTCCCTTCCAAATACGGAACTTTTACTCCTTCAAGTATACTGTCCATAGACTCTTTGGAATCTATAGCAAATGCTATTCCGTCATCAGTCTTGAGTATAAATGCCGGCTTTTTAATGCTCAGCATTGATGATACCATAATTTTAAGATCATCTGCATTTACAAGTTTATTTCCGTCAAGTTTTCCTTTTACAAACTTAACATCCATATCATATTTGATATCTTCGCCTTTTGTAACTCTTAAATCTTTATCAAGAGATGATAAAGTCTGCATTATATCATTAGGATTTTTAGTAAATCCTATATGCTCTCCGTTAACTAATATCTCATATCCTATTCCGGGTTGAAATATGGCAAGCGAAACTCCAACTGAAAGCATAAATGCTATTATAATCATGTATAAA
Organism: Peptoanaerobacter stomatis; assembly: GCF_000238115.1. Taxonomy (GTDB): domain Bacteria; phylum Bacillota; class Clostridia; order Peptostreptococcales; family Filifactoraceae; genus Peptoanaerobacter; species Peptoanaerobacter stomatis. The sequence continues at coordinate 316,784 of NZ_JH414546.1, forward strand.
CTGTTTTGCTTAACTCTCTTTAAAAGTAATCTCGAAGTGGAATAATCAAATCTGTCATATGTTCTGGATCTTATAGTAGAAAAATCATTATCTCTTATCATTATTTAAATTTACCCTCCCGAAGTGCATAAAATATACACTTTATCTTAACCGTATAAACACTTCAATACCTTTTTATGTAAATCGCTCCTTTTTAATTACACACTGTATCTAATCTATGTTACCAAGTATAACTTAAAAAAAGCTTAAACCTAAAATTACGTCCTCAAAAAAATGTAATTAAAATTTAATAAGTTTTTATTCAAAAAGATTATAGCACAATATTTACAAAAAGGAAACAAAAATATTTATTTTTTACTTTCAGATATTTATTTCATTTAATCTGATGCTGTTACCTGAACTAAATATTTGTATATTAAAAAAATGCCGAATTGAATGTATTTGAATGTCTAAATACTACCAATGCCTGTTTCAAAAAATATAAAGACGTTTATACGAAATATATAAAAAATTTACAAATATAAAATAGTAAAAATATCTCATAATTTATACTTAAAAATACTTAATAAAAATATTTTTAATGATATAATCTATAGTTAATATTAACCCTAATCCTAAAAAAATCTATAACTTGAACGGTATCGGTTTATTTTTCATCTATTATATTTCCAATTTCAATGTTCAGTTATTCGAACACAGTTAACATATTAATAATTATAAAATATAAATTCAGATTTTATATGGATTGGCTTGAAATTATTTCGGAGGTTTCTCATGAAAAAACTGTTCAAATCAAAAAGCATAAAGACTGATATTACCTTTAGCTTTGTATTAATAATTTTGATTTCAAACATATTGTTGTTCGTTTTTAACAATCAAATATTGAGGAAATATTTTTCATTGCAGGTAAATGATTCTATTGAGGTTATTACTAAACAGGCGGCGGATATAATTGAAGAAGATATAAAATCTACCGAATCTCAAGTAGATGCTCTATCCAAAACTTGGGCGTTTACAAAGAATTTGGACAAAAATCAAATAGCAGATTTTTACGAAAACTCTGCGAAATCAATGGGATTTATCGAATTTGAATATATCGACACAAAAGGAAACGGACTTAATCTCAACAAAGAGGCCTCAAAATGGGACGCAAATCAAAGAGAATATTTTAAAAGAAGTTTAAACGGAGAAGTATATACAAGCGAAATTCTTACAGACCTTGTAACAAATCAAAAAATGATAGTTATATCATCCCCTTATTATGAAAACGGAAAAATAGAAGGAGTTTTCATAGGTATAAAAGATGCAAATTTTATAAGTAAGTTATGTAAAAACTTCAAATGGGGAGAATCAGGTATACTTTCAGTATATGACAAAAACGCAAAAATTGTAGGACATACAAGAGCAGAAATAGTGGAAAAAGAATTAAACCTTGTAGAAGAAGCTAAAAAAGACAGCTCATATAAAGAAGTGGCAGATTTTTGGCAAAATGAAGTTTTACAAAAACAGTCAGGTGTCGGAGAATATTTTTTTACCGGAAATGATAAGCTTGCAGGATTTTACAACCTTGACAACAGAGGATATGCTGTGCTTGTTTCTATAAACAAAAGCGAAGTGTTTGCTCCGCTTACCGCTTTAAGCAAATGGTTAAGCCTGGTTGCACTTGTAATAATCATAATCTGTGCTCTTATAGTTTATTTCTTAATAGCATCGAGTGTAGCAAGCGCATTTAACAATATTAAGAAAGATTTGGAAAAAATAGCCGATTATGATCTTATATCTAATCCGAGCGAGGACTATTCAAATAGAGCTGGCGAAGTCGGCGATATATACAGATCAAGTATAATGTTGAAAGAAAATTTAATAAACATAGTAAATAATATAAAAGCATCCACAGAATTGCTTGAAAACAGCTCCAACCTTTTACAGGAAAAATGTGATTCGGCAAATAGTATAGCCAATGACATATCAAACAGTATTGATGATATAGCAAGAGGAGCTACTTCTCAAGCCGAAGATACACAAACAGGTGTAATTCAACTTCAAAATATGACTGATTTGTTAAGCAAAAACAAAACTAATTTACAGCAGTTAAATTCCGCATCCGATAAAACAGAAACACTTAAAAACGAAGGCGTGGATACTATGAACGAACTTCTTGAATCTACTCAGAAAAATAAAGATATATCAAAAGATATCAAAGAAGCTATGGATAAGACAAAAAATAGTGTCGATGATATAAAATCAGCAGGAGAAATGATAAAATCAATAGCTGAACAAACAAATCTGCTTGCCTTAAATGCAGCAATCGAAGCAGCAAGAGCAGGAGAGGCAGGTAAAGGCTTTGCGGTTGTTGCAGAGGAAATTCGAAAATTGGCTGAAAATTCAAGCTCATTTACAGAACAGATAAATAATTCAGTTGCAGAATTGCTATCAAGAGCAGATTATGCTGTAGATAAAATCAATGAATCGTCTACAGTAGTAGAAGAACAATCTATGAATGTAAACGAAGTTGAAAAGAAATTTGATGGCATAGCTGAATCCATAAATTCACTTAGAGTTTCTTTAAAAGAGATAATCTCATCTAACGAAGAGATAGACAAAGCACAAGGAAGTCTATATACAATAATGGAAAATGCCTCAGCCTTATCAGAAGAAAATGCAGCATCTACTCAAGAAGTGGCAGCATCTACTCAAACACAAATGAGTTCTTTTGAAGAAATATCAAACGAAAGCACACAGTTAAAAAACCTTTCGGAAGAATTAAAAGATATAATAGATAAATTCAATATATAAAAACTTGATAATCCATTTTATATAAGTCTTTACACAAATAAAAAATATTACTATAATACACACTAATTCAAAGTGTATTATAACAATATCATTAAAAAATTATTTTTCAAAACGATAAATATAGAAATTTTATTTGTAATAGAGTTTAGTATTATAAACGTATAAATACTAAACTCTATTTTATATTATAGGATACAAAAAAACAGACAGTTATACAAATACGATATAACGGTCTGTTTTTTTATTTAGTTTTTTATTCTTTTTCTTTAGTATTTAATAACTTTCTCATAGATGCCGCACAAACGGCCATAGTTGATACATTATGAAGAAGCGCTGTAGTCGCAGGTGCCAATACGCCTGCAATTCCCAACATTATCAGCGATGTATTAAATCCTACTATAAAATTATAATTTGAATGTATTCTTTCAAATAAATTTTTTGACAATACTCTTAGAGTAATAAGATCATTAAGGTCACTTGAAAGCAATGTTATATCCGCAACTTCTCTTGCTATATCCGAAGAATCTTTCATTGCTACAGATACATTTGCGGCACTTAGAGCAGGAGAGTCGTTTATTCCGTCACCTACCATTACAACTTTTTTACCACTTTCTTTTATGCTTTCAATTATCTTATATTTTTCATCAGGCAATACTTGTGAATAGCAGCTATCTATGCCAAGTTTATTGCATACGGATTTTGCAACTATATCGCTGTCACCTGTTATCATAATAACATTTTCAAATCCGTTTTCTTTTAATCTTCTTATAACATCTACCGCCTCATCTCTTGGCGGATCGTCTATACAAAATATTCCTATTATTTTATCTCCAAGGGCAAGAAACAATGTGGAATATTCTTTACAATCATTCAACAATACTTCCAACTGCTCATCTGTCAATTTTATGTTTTCATCATCTTCTATAAAATGTCTACTTCCGATTAAGGCTCTTTGTCCGTCAAGCTTTGAAGATATACCGTGCGCTACTATATATTCCACTTCCGCATGTGTTTCCTCGTGAATTATATTTCTGTCAGCTGCCTCTTTTACTATTGCACGGGCAACAGAATGAGGAAAGTGTTCTTCCAAACAAGCTGCTATTTTCAAAACTTCCGACTCACTGTAATCATAAAAAGAAATTATTTTTGCAAGATGAGGAGACGCATTTGTAAGTGTACCCGTTTTATCAAAAACTATGGTATTTGCATTCGCATATTCTTCCAAAAATTTGCCGCCTTTTACTACAATATTATTTACAGACGCTTCTTTCATAGCGGATATTACCGTTATAGGTGTTGATAATTTTATCGCACATGAATAATCAACCATAAGCACTGCCATAGCTCTTGTAATATTTCCCGTTAAGGCATATACTCCTGCAAAAGATATTAAACTGAACGGCACTATACTGTCCGCCAATTTTTGTGCATTACTTTGAACGTTGGCTTTCAAATCTTGAGATTTATCTATCAAATCAATTATCTTACTTATTCTTGTCTCACTGTCTATTGCAGTAACTTTTATGTTTATATTGCCTTCTTCTATTACACTGCCTGCATATACGCTAAGTCCGTCATATTTTCTTACAGCAAGAGACTCTCCCGTCATACTCGATTCATTTATCATTGCTTCGCCTGAAACAACCACACCGTCTACAGGTATCATAAGACCTGTTCTTGCGATTACCACATCTCCGCATTTTACTTGCGACATAGGTTTTTTAACTTCATTTCCGTCTTCAACAACCCATACATAATCTACATTTATCTCCAAGGATTTTGCAAGTTGTAAACTTGCTGAACGCATAGTATAGTCTTCAAGCAACTGAGAAAAATTAAGCAAAAACATTATAGAATTTGCCGTGGCATAATCATTTACAGCTATTGACGCCGTGATTGATGTCGCATCGAGCAAATCAACATTTATATCTCCGTCGAGCAAAGATTTCACACCTTTGCTCACAAATTTAAGCGCTCTTAGTATTGTGACAAAATTCGAAAAAGGTGCCGGTATAAGTATAGGCATCAAAAATTTCCTTGCAATAAGAGATGCCGCTTTACTCTTGAAATTTCTGTTGAGTTTTTCTAACTCTTCATCTACAGGATAAGCCAATCTTGATATTTTTTCTTTATTCAAAGATGAAAGAATTTCAAGTAACTTTGATTTATACTTACAGTCATAATTTATAAGCACGGAGCCGTTACTTGTACTTATATTAACATCATCGACAAAGTCGAAAGTTTTGAGATAATCCGATACACCGTAAGAAGAATATCTGTCAAACGCATATTCACCGTATCTTACCCTCATTCTCCCGGCTTTATCATATACTGTGGTAAATTTCATACTGTTTTACCTGCTATTCTTCTTCAGTTATATTAGCTTCATCATAGCACATATCTTCTGCTTCTTCTTTTATGTTCTGCAAAGATGCCTTTAAACTTTTTTGCATTTTCATACCGTTTGCCATACCTTTTACAGCCAAATTGTGGAAAGTATCGCTTTTTAATAGAGAAGACACCAATAAACCGCCTGCAAAAGCCCAAAGTTTCTTATTTCTTAGTAAAAACATCATTATAATTACCTCCTAAGTAATTTCAAAAAAATTAATATAACAAAATTATTAATACTTAACTGATACAGATTTTATCCAAAATTTTTAAATATAATCTGCTTTGAAAAAAAATATAATAAATTTACTAAAATATATCAAAACAATATTTCATTAAAAAGCATATTCATTCAATACAAATAATTATTTTTTAATGAAATCAAAATTTAAGTTTTTGATAATCAATTAATAATAATATTATTATAGTCTTTTATAAAAAAATGTCAATACTTTTTTGGAAATTTTAATATTTTTAGATTAGAATGATTTTCTTCTTATTATTATTAATTGATAATAATATTTTTAGTTTTGCTGATTATATAATATTAATAATGTTAGTTAATTAAAAAATTCTATAAATTTATGATAAAATATGTTATAAATTATACTATATAGGTATTAATATAATATAAAAATTTTATAGGAGGTATTATATATGGACAAGTATATTAAAAATTTCCCTTTTGATACGGTTGTCAATTTAGCAGGTCAAGTAGAAGTAAGAGATGGAGAAATAGCAAGCAAGACTCTTGCTCAAAATAACAGCGTAAGCGTTACTCTATTTGCATTTGATAAGGGTGAAGAGATAAGCACGCACGAATCCGACGGGGATGCTATGGTTATCGCTCTCGAAGGTAAAGGTATGTGCATAGTTGACGGAAAAGAGCATATATTAAATGCAGGTGATTCGCTTATAATGCCTTCAAGAAAACCTCACTCCGTACATGCTGTAGAAGCATTTAAAATGATGCTGGTCGTTATATTTCCGAGTGAAAGATAAATATATTTTTATAAGATGATCATGTAATTTGCAATAACTATGCCTGTTTAAAATATTACATTTTATTTAGACAGGTATTTTTTGTATCGAAAAAAATTAATATATGCTCAAATCATTTCGATAATAGAATTTTCCAAACTTTTATAAATATTTTAAATAAATTCAAAAAAGTACTTGATATTATTTATTAATTGTGATATATTTAACTCACAACTAAATAATCCATATTCTTCAGGGAAGGTGAAATTCCTTACCGGCGGTAAAGTCCGCGAACCCTTTTGGGCCGAACTTGTGAAATTCAAGTACCGACAGTACAGTCTGGATGAAAGAAGAAATATTTTTCATTACCCTTGAAGTATTTTTAGGGTTTTTTTATTGCCAAATTTATATTTCAATGGAGGATTATTATTATGGAAAACCAGTCTTTATCAAGAAAAAATCTCAAAACTGCAACAATGGTCAAAGTTTCATTGCTTGGTGCAATATCGTTTGTATTTATGGCACTTGAATTTACAATACCGATTTTTCCGGCATTTCTTAAGTTTGATATAAGCGATATTCCATCACTTATTGCGGGATTTGCATTAGGTCCTATAGCCGGTATAATGGTTCAGTTTATAAAAAATATCATGAATGTTGCAATAATGGGAACTACAACAGGCGGTGTAGGAGAGTTGTCAAACTTCGTAATAGGCAGTTCATTTGTAGCTACCGCCGCACTTATTTACAAACACCACAAAGGTATTAAATCCGCTATAATAGCATGTATATGTGGTACTTTAGTTATGACAATACTCGGCGTATTTTCAAACTATTTTGTAATGTTGCCTTTATACTCTAAATTTATACCTATGGATAAAATAGTTCAAATGGGCTCTGTAGTAAACCCTGCAATAAAAGACACATTTACTCTTGTACTATACGGAATAGTGCCGTTTAATATATTCAAAGGTTTAAGCATATCCGCTCTTACAATGCTTATATATAAGAAAATATCAATTTTACTGAAGAGATAATTTTTATTTAAACCTATTTTTATTTATACTAAAAATCTGTTAAAAGGTCATATTGTTTTAAGAATAACCGTCATATACAAAAAGTTTTATAAAAGTTTTATATATGATATTACAGACTATTATCACCACTAAAAACCGCTCGTATCGAGCGGTTTAATTTTTTTATATGAAAAGTGTAAAAAAAAAGACACCTAATATTTTTTATAATATCAGATGTCTTTAAAATTTATTTTAAAAATTCTTTTGCTCTGTGGCAAGCTACAAAATGTTTTTCTTTTATTTCCTGCATAACAGGCTCTTGTTTTGAACATATATCTATCGCATATGCACATCTGTCTTTTAACCTGCAACAAGGCTTAGGATTAATAGGGCTTGGCACATCGCCTTCCAACACTATTCTTTGTCTTGCTTTTTGTATATCAGGATCAGGTATAGGTATTGCTGATAATAACGCACTTGTATATGGATGAATAGGGTTATCATAAAGCTCATTCGATTCAGCTATTTCTACCATTTTTCCAAGATACATAACACCTACTCTATCAGATATATATCTTACCATTGACAAGTCGTGCGCAATGAAAAGATAAGTAAGTCCAAGTTTATTTTGAAGTTCTTTCAATAAATTGACAACTTGAGCCTGTATAGATACGTCCAATGCGGATATTGGCTCATCACAAACTATAAACTTGGGATTTAATGCGAGTGCTCTTGCTATACCTACTCTTTGTCTCTGTCCGCCTGAAAACTCGTGAGGAAATCTTGATGCGTGTTCTTCTCCAAGTCCGACAAGTTTTAACAGCTCTACTACTTTTTCATGTCTTTCAGTGGCATTTTTACAAATTCCGTGCACATCAAGAGGTTCAGCGACTATATCTTCTACCGGCATTCTCGGATCTAATGACGCATACGGATCTTGAAATATCATCTGCATACTTTTTCTTGTAACAGTCATCTTATCTCTTGACAATTTACAGATATTTTCTCCATTGAATGATACCTCTCCTCCTGTAGGCTCATACAATCTAAGCAATGTTCTTCCACAAGTGGATTTACCACAACCTGATTCTCCCACAAGCCCGAATGTTTCTCCGTCATATATATCAAAACTCACGTCATCAACAGCTTTTAGAGTACCTGCCGATACTTTAAAATATTTTTTTAAATTTTTAACGCTTATAAGTTTTTCCATATCACACCTCTTTATTTGCAAGTTTGTGATTTAGAAAACATCTGCTGAAATGCTCATTGCCGTGATTTGAAAAAAACGGCATATTATTTTCACACACAATCATTGCTTCGCTACATCTATCAAAAAATCCGCATCCCATAGGAGGCTTATACAAATCCGGCGGTGTACCTTGTATTGAATAAAGAGGTTCATCTTTTTTCATATCCGGTCTCGGCACTGATGCCAACAGATTTTTTGTATACGGATGCTTAGGATTATAAAATATATCATTTGTCTTACCTTGCTCTACTATCTGACCTGCATACATAACAACAACATCATCCGCTTTGTCTGCAACTATACCGAGGTCATGCGTTATAAGTATGATGGACATACCCATCTTATCTTGAATATCTTTCATAAGGTCAAGTATCTGTGCCTGAACGGTAACATCAAGCGCTGTGGTAGGCTCATCAGCTATAAGAAGTGACGGATTGCAGGACATAGCAAGAGCAATCATAACTCTTTGTCTCATACCGCCTGAAAATTCGTGCGGATATTGATTTACTCTTTTATCTGCTTGAGGAACAGCAACAAGTTCAAGCATTTCAACAGCCTTTTTATGCGCCTCTTCACTGCTCATCTTCTTATGACGTCTTAGCCCTTCAACTATCTGCTTACCTATTTTCATCGTAGGATTAAGCGAAGTCATCGGATCTTGGAATATCATGGCTATTTTGTTTCCACGATACTCATTCATCTCTTTTTCAGATTTAGGTATTAAATTTTCACCTTCAAATAATATCTCTCCACCTTTATAAAGTACAGGCGGTTGTGGCAATAACTTCATTATAGAGCCTGCCGTTACGGATTTCCCACAACCTGACTCTCCTACTATAGCTAAAGTCTTGCCCTTTTCAACATTAAAACTTATCCCTCTGACCGCTTCAACTTCTCCAAAAAAAGTCTGGAAGGACACCTGTAAATTTTTTACTTCTAATAAATTTGACATAAAATCCTCCTACTTTCTAAGGCGCGGGTCAAGCGAATCTCTAAGACCGTCACCTAATACGTTAAACGAAAACATTATTAATGATATAAATATTGCCGGAATTATAATCTGATAATAATTGCCTATTGCCATACCTGTAAGACCATCATTTACAAGTGTTCCAAGAGATGCCTTAGGTGCTTGCAAACCAAGACCCAAAAATCCGAGTGTAGCCTCCGAAAATATAGCTCTCGGCACTGTCAATGTAACATCTACAAGTATAGGTCCCATTGAATTTGGTATTATATGCTTTCTGAGTATATACCATTTTGATGCACCTATTGATGTGGATGCAAGAGCATATTCACTTTGTTTTAATTGCAACACTTGTCCTCTTACAAGTATCGCAAGAGGTGTCCAACTTGTAAAGCTGAGCGCAAATATTATTACAAAAAAACTGCTTCCTCCAGAAGATGAAAATACGACAGACAATAGTATTACTATTAGAAGATATGGTATAGAATATATTATTTCGGCAATTCTCATCATAAGCATATCCGCTTTGCCGCCTGTTATACCTGCAAAACCTCCATATAATATACCTATTGTAAATGATATGAAAGCTGTCATAGCACCGATAAGCAGAGAATAGCCCGTACCGTACCATATTCTTGTGAATATATCTCTACCCAGTGAATCAGTACCGAACCAAAATGAAGAATTGGGCTTTATATTCATATTGGCATAATCCTGATCAAAATAAGTATAACCTGATATATATCGTCCTACTATAGCCATTATGGCAAGTACTATTATCATAAACAGTCCGAACATGGCAAGCTTATTCATTCTTAATCTTCTGAACACATCCGCCCAATATTTTATGGTAGGACGTGAAATTCTTTCGGCATTCATCTGAGTTCTGTCAATTTTTTGAAACATTTCTCTTGTAAAATTTTGTTCACTGTCATTCATATTTTTAGATACTTCTACCAAAATCATTCACCCCCATCCGCAAGTTTTATTCTCGGATCTATAATCATATATAAAACATCCACTATAAGTATCATAAACACCAATATAGAAGAATAAAATATTGTAGTTCCCATTATCAAAGGATAATCTCTGTTATTTATAGATGTTACGAAAAACATACCAAGTCCCGGAATACCGAATATCTTTTCTATTACAAAGCTACCTACAAGCAAGTTGGTAGCACTTGTTCCAAGTGAAGATATTATAGGCAAGATAGCATTTCTGACAGCATGTTTGAAGATTACCACTTTATTAGCTATACCCTTTGAACGTGCTGTTTTTATATAATCCTGATTCAATACCTCAAGCATTGTAGAACGCATAAGTCTCGCCATATATGCAAGCGTCATCAAAGACAGCGCAAGAGAAGGTAATATTGTATGTTTAAAAGAACCCCAACCGCCTATCGGAAAACCCTTAAAATAAGTAGCTGTTATTTGAATAAACAATGCCCCCAACACGAAACTCGGTACAGATACCCCAATTATAGCAATCACAGTTGCTACATAATCCGCCGCTTTATTTTGATTTATAGCTGCAAATGTCCCAAGAAGTGGACCTAATATCAGCGAAATACATAGCGCTTGAAGTCCCAATCTTGCAGATACAGGAAATCCTCTTTTTATCATCTGATTTACCGTTTCAACATCGGATTTCATAGAACGCCCAAAATCGAATTTAGCCACATTTTTAAGATATATTACATACTGCTCAGATAAAGGTTTATCCAAACCATATTGTTTTACAAGATTCTCATACACTACCTTAGGCATTTTACCGCCTTCCTTTGAAAAAGGATCTCCCGGTACTGCGTGCATGAGAAAAAATGTTATCGTTATTATGGCCCATATCGTCACAATAGCCATAGCAACACGCTTTAATATATATTTCCCCATTTTAAATAACCACCTAAAAGTTTAAACAAAAATGTTAAAAATACTATCAAATTATAAAAATACAAGTAAACTTAATACCCTTTCCTATAAATTCGTAATGAAAATTTATATATGTATTAATTTCTTACACTATCACTGCTTTTCATATTTTCATAATACTTTTAATCATTTTAACTATTTTTTTATCAATAATCCAATTAAAAATTTTTTGTTGTATTAAAGTAAAAGTAGGAGAAATACTCCTACTTTTACACAAAGAAAGTCTGTTTTATATTATAAAATCCTACTTGTTTAAAGTAATTTCAGCATAAGTTAAGTTAGGATAGTTTATAGCTGTCTTGTATATACCTGTAACATTAGGTTTTACAGCATACGGATGAGTATAGAAATAAATTGGAACTATTGCAGCATCTTCAAGTATCATTCTTTCAGCCGCTCTCATGTTATCCATTCTCAATTTTTGATCCGTACTTGCTTGAGCTTCTTTTATAAGTTTATCATATTCAGGGTTGCTGTAGCTAACATAGTTGTTAGGTGCACCTGTAAGCCATAAGTCCATAAATGTCATAGGATCAAGATAGTCTCCTATCCAACCTGATCTTGATATATCATATTCTTTGTTTGTTTCTCTATCTATTTTTACTTTGAATTCAGTATTTTCAAGATTTAAGTTAATACCAAGTTCTTTATTCCACATTTGTTGAATAGCTTCTGCTATTTTTTTGTGGTTTTCGCTTGTATTGTAAAGTATTGTCAAATTAACATCTTCAGGTTTCATATTTTCTTCAGCAAGACCTTCAGCCAAAAGTTTCTTAGCTTCTTCAACATCTGTCTTTACCATATCTTTATTAGCTTCACTGAATTCTTTACCTTCTTCATCATATAGCCCCAAAGGTACTATTGCAGTTGCAGGCACCTGTCCGCCTTTTGTTATGTTTTCAGTTATTACATTTCTATCCAATGCAAGAGATAAAGCTTTTCTAACTTTAACATTGTTTAAAGGTTTTATAGCCGGATTAAGATTGTAGTAGTATAAACCTACGTCTGCACCTACTACCAATTCAGGATTGTTTTCCTGTTTCATTTGAGCTGTAACTTCCAATGGAAGTTCAACTGTCATATTGTATTCACCTGCCACATATTTTTGATATACTGTACTTTGATCTTCAAGTATATCAAGATCTATACCGTCTATTTTAACATTTTCAGCGTCATAGAAGTTAGGATTTTTATCCAAAACTATCTTAGCATTATGTGTCCATTCTTTCAATATGAAAGGTCCGTTAGATACATATGTGCTTGGATCTTTTGCCCAATCAGGATTAGCTTCAACAACAGCTTTTTCAACAGGATATAATGTGTAAAACGCCATTAAACTGTCAAAATACGCTGTCGGTTGTTTTAAAGTCACTTCTAAAGTTTTATCGTCTAAAGCTTTTACTCCTACATCTTCTATCTTACCTTTGCCTTCGTTATACTCCTGTCCGCCTTTTACATAATACAATTGATATGCATAGTCTGATGCTATCGCCGGGTCAAGAACCCTCTTCCAAGCATATTCAAAGTCACTTGCTGTAAGCGGATTGCCATCTGACCATTTTAAACCGTCTTTAAGTGTAATTGTATACACCAAACCATCTTCTGACAAATCTATTTTATCTGCAAGTGCGTTTTCAACTTTACCTTCCGCTGTTACTTTTGTAAGACCTGCGAATAAGTGTTGTAGAGGGAATGATTCATGTGTTCCCTTTGCTTTTGCCGGATCAAGCGAACCCGGTTCAGACATATTACTTGTTACAATCCTGTTTACCTGCGGTGTTGCCACATCTGTCGCAGCAGGAGCATTATCGCCTGTCTTTGTATCGTCTTTCTTCTCTCCTGAACCGCCACATGCTGTCAGTAACATAGTCACTATCAATGACATACTGAGAAATTTCAATCCTTTGCCTTTCAAAATAAACACCTCCAAATTTTATTAAATACTTAATACTTTGCAAACTGAATTTCATATTATGCACAATGCAAAATGCAAACTCGATACGCAAAATCGTGTATATACGATTTTTAATATGCATATCTTATGTAAAAGTATTTTGTATAGTATCCCATTATATATTAATATTATAAAAAAAGCAATAAATAAAAGTGATTTTTTAAAAACTCTTTACATAGAATTCTCAATATAATCTCCATAATTGTCTTTATTTCACAAACATAAGTGTATTTAAATAATAATATTTTTTATTTTCTATTTGTTATATTTTTATTTATAATGTATAATCTAATTATCATATTTTTTCTTAAAATTTTTCAAAAATAATTGATTTCAGTAAGTAAAAATATTTAGAGCTTCCGTTTCATACCTAAAGCGTATACTAAAACTCAATAAAATAATAGAAAAACAGCGTTGTGAATTTAATGAATATAACACAGTTTATAGACTTTTTACTATAAATTATCTATTATTCTATTGTAAATCAGCGTTAAATATGGATAAAATTTTTTATTTAAGGAGATTTAATTTATGAATATAAGGATAGTAGCCGACAGTGCTTGCGACCTTCCAAAAAGTCTTGTAGAAGAAATGAACATAGATATAATGCCGGTTCCTATAACAGACGGCACAACAGATTATAAAGATGGAATAAACATAACACCGGAAGTTATATACAAAAATATGAAAGAAGGTGTAATCTATAAGACTTCTCAAATTCCCCTTGCAGACTATATTGAAAAATACACTTACTATGCCGAAAATAACATACCCATGCTAAGTGTAGTAATGTCATCCGGAATATCCTCATCATCAAAAACTTCTCAGATGGCAATAAATATTGTAAAAGAATTATATCCAAATGCACCTATATACTCCGTAGATTCCAAATGTTGCTCATTAGGACACGGTTTTGCCGCATATATGCTCGCAAAATCCGCAAATTCCGGACATAATATAGACACACTTTTGGAGTTGCTCCACTTTATACAAAACAATATGGTGTCTACAGCATCACTTGACGACTTAAAATATGTGGCACGAGGAGGCAGACTTCCAAATGTGGTAGCAATGATTGCAAACACACTCAACATCAAGCCTTTTCTCAATGCAGATGACGGCAGTTTGCATCTGTCCGATAGGGTAAGAGGCGTTAAGAAAATGTATAAAAAATATGTAGAAATAATAAAAGATAGAGTTGAAACAATAGACTTGAAAAATTCTCAAATATGGATAGAAAAATCGGATGACGAAGAAATGTTACTCACACTTAGAGATACAATCAAAGAAGATTTTGGGCTTACAAACGACAATTTCATCCTCGGCACAATAGGTCCTATAATAGGTGCGCATATAGGTCCCGGTTCAATGTGTATGTTTTTTTTGACAAATCCTATACCTGATATGTATTTTTAAGAAACTGTAATTAAATATACTATATTTATAAACTATTTGTAATCCAATCTTGATAAACTTATTGAAATAATTTATTATAATCAATTCTATGCTGTAATCTTGAAAACAGTATCAAGTATTAGAGTTGCAAAGATATTTCCAAAACTATAAAAGCGTTTAATTTATTAAATTTCTTTTATAGTTTTTTTTGCAGAATTTTATATAACTACATTCTCACTCATATTTTTTATTTTATTTAAAAATTAGGTGAAATTAATTAAACTCTATGGAAATATTTATTATAAAATATTATAATATTTTAGTTTTACAATAAAAGAAGAACACAACTTTCAAAAATGCTCTGTGCATTCGGATATAGAATACAAAAATCAGCCTTTGAATGTATATTGACAAAGGAAAAATGTGAACTTTTGCTAAAAAAAAATAGACAAATTTGTAAAAGAAGAAGACCTTATAAGAATATATAGACTCAATCAAAATGTAAAAATCACAATTTACGGTAAAAAATTAGAAAATGAAAACGAACCGTACTATTTCATCTAAAAACAAGCCGATATAGTAAATACAATTCTTTTAGACATATTTTTATAAAATTTTTCTTCAAAAATACAAAAATTAAAAACTCTCCCGAAAATATACTTTGAAAATATTACAATAACTGCAATAAAAATGTATAGGGTATACAAACACATCTCCTCGTTAGGGGACAAAAACAACAAAAAAACCGCTAACGATTAAGTTAACGGTTTTTTCTTGTACTAATATTTAATTTTTGAATATCATTTTTCTTATCAAGTCTATAGGTATTATTGTAAATGCCATAGCTATTACTACTATCCATTCTTGCGAGTTAAGTCCTGCCGTTCTTAATACACTTCCTCCGAAATATGTGAGTATAACCTGTACTATGGCTATAAATGCCATTATTTTGATAAAACTTTGATTTAAGTGTATGTTGTCAAACAAGTTCATCTTTGATGTTCTTGCATTAAATGCGTTAAACACATTGACAAATATAAACATTGTGAAAAATCCTGTCAAGAAATATATGTCTATATTTTCTCCGGTTCCGTCTCTGAACAGCGCTCTTATAGCAGGAGATTTTAGGAAAAATATTGACATTGCCGCTACATATAATCCTCCCACAGCTATTTCACTTTTCATATTGGAGCTTATTATATTTTCTCGTCTTGATTTCGGCTTTTCTTTCATATATCTTTCTAATGCCGGCTCTCCACCGAACGCCAGTGCTGCCAATGTATCCATAACAAGATTTACCCACAACATCTGTGTCATGGCAAGTGGTAATTCTACTCCTATAAACGGTCCTATAAATGCTATAAGAAGTGCCGCAACGTTGATTGTAAGCTGGAATACTATAAATTTTCTTATGCTGTGGAATATTGTTCTACCATATAGAATTGCCTTTGTGATTGAAAGGAAGTTGTCATCCAATATCACTATATCTCCAGCTTCTTTTGCAACTTCAGTACCGCTACCCATCGCAAAACCTACGTCTGCTTTTTTAAGCGCCGGACTGTCATTTACTCCGTCACCTGTCATACCTACGACCAAATCCATCTCCTGTGCTATTTTTACAAGCCTTGACTTATCAGTAGGTAACGCTCTTGCAATTACTCTTATATTAGGAAGTATTTTCTTGATTTCATCATCTGACATAACATTCAAATCATCTGATGTTATGGCTATGTCGCTGTCGTTTTTGATAAGTCCTGCATCTTTTGCTATCGCCTGTGCAGTTTCTTTTCTGTCGCCTGTTATCATTACTACTTGTATTCCTGCGTCCATAGCCTCTTTTATAGCATATACGGACTCTTGTCTTAAATCGTCCCTTATTCCGAATACTCCTACAAGCGTCATATCTTTTGAGTCAAAATTCATATCATCTATGGCTGAATTTGTAGTGGCAACTCCCAAAAGTCTTATGGATTTTGCAGATAACTCGTTCATCATCTCTATTAACTGCTCTTTTTTAGTAAACTCTACTATGTTGCCGTTTTCGTCATAACAGGTATTGCAATAATCTACTATTCTTTCTCCTGCACCTTTTATTAGTGTGATGTCCATATCTCCTTTTATTTGTGTGGCAGAGAATTTTTTGTCACTGCTGAACGGCATAGTATCTACAGTTTCAAAATTTTCAAATTTTTTGTCGGATTTTGCAACAAATCTTAATAATGCTTTTTCTGTTGAATTTCCTCCCAATACTTCTATATTATTGCCACTTTTCTTGATTATTGCATTGGTATTTTTTTTGAGTGATAAGTCTAAATACTCTGACAATTTTTTCGGTAATTCTTCAAATGATTTATATTCATTTTTATCTCCGTCTATAAATAAAACTGCCTCCAAAATACCCTTTGTTATTGTACCTGTCTTGTCTGAAAATAGCAAATTCAAACTTCCGGCTGTTTCTATACCTATAAGTTTTCTCACCAATATGTTGTCTTTAAGCATTTTTTTCATATTTAATGAAAGCACCATAGCTATCATCATCGGCAAGCCTTCAGGTACTGCAACGACTATTATTATTACTGCCAATATTATAGCTGTTACGATATCATTAGCCAAAGTGCCGAGATCTGTAAAATATGCACTTATAAGTGCCATATCAAAATTGTTATGGATAAATATTTTATTTATCATATATGACGCAAATATTAAGCCTGCAAATAAATATCCAGCTTTACTTATAAAATCGGCAAGATTTGACAATTTCAACTTTAAAGGAGACGGTCTGTCATCCGCTTTCATCTCTTGTGCAAGCGAACCGTATACAGTGTTATCTCCAACAGATGTTATAACTGCAACTCCTTCTCCTGAAAGTACGGTTGTACCTCTATATATATTGTATGGAGAGGACAAGTCTGTTGAATTGCTCAATGCAGTTTGCTCGTCTGTCGGCAATTTTTCAACTTCAATACTTTCTCCTGTAAGCGATGCCTGATCCGCTTTTATATCTCCGCTTATAAGATAACCGTCCGCCGGCACTTTATCTCCGGGTTGTAATAAAACATATTCTCCTTTTACTATATCGTCTATCAATATAGATGTTATTTCGTCATTTCTAAAAACTTTGCTGTTTATCTTAGAGGCTTCTTCTTGCAATTTTTGGAATGATTCTTCATTTGAATATTCGGACCATGTAGATATGAACGTCGCAAGTGCAACAGCAACCGCTATTCC
Source organism: Peptoanaerobacter stomatis (assembly GCF_000238115.1). Lineage (GTDB taxonomy): Bacteria > Bacillota > Clostridia > Peptostreptococcales > Filifactoraceae > Peptoanaerobacter > Peptoanaerobacter stomatis. The sequence goes on from NZ_JH414546.1 coordinate 334,698, forward strand.
AAGTGCCTCATACCAGTGTCCTTTACCCATAAAATAAAATACTACATTAAGCACAAGTGCAAATATAAGTATTCTTATTATAGGATCTTTCAAATTTTCCTTCAACTTGTCCATAAAGGATTCTGTTTCCACAGGTGTCAGAGCATTAGAACCATTTTCTTTCCTTGATTTTTCTATCTGCTCGTCATTTAAACCTTTAAAATCATATTTCATAATTTTTCCTCACATTTTTAAATATTGGTATAAATATTTTTAAATTATACCCCTATTACTTACATAAAACGCAATAATTTTTATTTTTTGATATAAATTTTTATCATAATACTATTATCTTATCAAATAGACATAAAACAAAATAAAACAGCTATTTTTAAGCAAATATATGCCTTGTAATAGCCGTTTTTATATAAACTGTGAATTTATTTAATTATACAAATATCCGTTTTTCAAAAATATCGGTATTAAATATATTTTCTAACCAAATCTGATAGAGAGGCATCTCTTGTTCCTTCGCCTATTGCTGCAAATTTCCACTCTCCGTTGTATCTGTATATTTCTCCGGCAATTAATGCTGTCTTTTCGTTGTAATTGTCGGATAAATTATATTTCAAAAACTCTTTTCCGTTTGACTTATCTACTATTCTGATAAAAGCATTTTGTATCATACCGAAATGTTGTTTTCTCTTTATACAGTCGTAAATATTGACAACGAACACAAGTTTTTTTATTCTTTGAGGTACTTCATTCAATTTTACTATTATCTGCTCATCATCGCCGTCTCCGTCACCTGTAAGATTGTCTCCTGTATGATTTATACCTTCACCCTTCAAGTTGCCGAAATATATAAGATCTTCTTTTCTTATGAATCTGTCCCCATCTTCAAGCATTATTACAGACGCATCGCAGTCTATTTGTGGTGCAGAACCACCAAACAAACCTCCGAATAAGCCTTTGTTCTCTCTTACAGGATCCCATCCCAACCCTACAACTATATTTGAAAAATTGGGATTATCTTTGGTTAAATCTACTTTTTGTCCTTTTTGCAAATTTATAGACATATTGACATACTCCTTAAAAAATTTATTGACAATAATTATAATTTGAATGTTATTTAATAAAATATGAGTATATTTTATCAATTTTCTGTTCAAAAATTATTTATAACATTGTATATAAAATATAAAAAAATATAATACTATACAAACAGTCAAATTTAAAGAGCAAGTCAACTATTTGTATAGTAATTTAATCAGATTATTTTGCAGGAATGAATTGTCTTATCCAGCCTGCAAAACCTTTAGGATTTCGAGTTTGAATAAGTATATTTCCAGGACCTCTAAACCTACAAACAAGCATCTCTCCTGAAGTAAAACTTGATATCCAGCCTGAAGCAGCTTTTTCTATTTTATATTCCATATGATCAGGCCATGCAACAAGGTGGTTGTTGTCTATTACTATTTCTTGTCCCGCTTCAAGGTTTATGCTATGTATTGAACCGTAAGAACTCAAGAACACTGTACCTTTTCCTGAAACATTAAGAATGAAAAAGCCTTCTCCGGAGAACAAGCCCTTTGAAAGATTTTGCATCTTAGTGTCAACTTCTATGCCTTGTGTTCCTGCCAAAAATCCGTCTTTTTGAACTCTTAATGAATAAGTTCCGTCAAGCTCAACATCTATTACGTCTCCAAGTAAAGACGGCGCCAACAAAACTTCTCCGTCTCCTCTTTTAGCAGTCAGTCTTTGGAAGAAAAATTTTTCTCCCGCCAACATTCTTGTAAAACCTTTTAATACTCCGCCTTCCATACTTCCTTCTACATCAACAGTTGAAGACATAGAAACCATAGCATCTGATTCAGCTTTTATCATCTCACCTTGATTAAGAATGGCTCTTATTAAAGGAAATGCACCCTTATATAATATTTCATATTTCATAGCTATACTCCTTTTCTATTCTATACTTCTAAACCGAAATTTTTGCAAAGTGCTGCAAGCCCGCCTTGAAAACCGCTACCTATCGCACTGAACTTCCATTCTCCCTGATATCTGTATAATTCTCCTACAACTACTGCAGTTTCTATAGAAAAATCTTCACCTAAATCGTATCTTATAAGCTCTTCGTTGTTTTCTTCATTGAATACTCTTATGAAAGAATTGGATACCTGACCGAAATTTTGTGCTCTTTGCTCAGCCTCATGGATAGTAACTGTAAATGCTATTTTCATTACATCTGCAGGAACTTTAGTAAGCTCTATTCTTATTTGTTCATCATCACCTTCACCTTCACCTGTTCTATTATCACCAAGGTGTTGTACAGCTCCGGAAGGATCAGCCAAATTGTTGTAAAATATAAAATCTGTCTCTCTTCTTACTTTTCCACTACTGTCTTGTAAAAATGCAGACGCATCAAGGTCAAAATCGCTTCCTCCATCATATTTGTTGGTGTCCCAACCGAGACCTACAACAACAGTTGACAATCCCGGATTGCCTTTTGTCAAATCCACTTTTTGACCTTTTGATAAACTTATAGCCATTTTAAATTCCCCCAATCTAATTTATGTATATAAAAAGTTTAAAAATATATTTTAAATTTTTAAACTCATTTTGAACATTTTTACTTATTTATAATATCATATATTTTTTAAAATTCCCTTAAATTTATATTACATATTATATCAAATATTTTATATAATTTAAATTGATACATATAAAAAAAACAAAAAAAACTT
>NZ_JH414547.1:0-5204 GCF_000238115.1 Peptoanaerobacter stomatis
AACTTTGCTCTACCTGATATTTGCTCAGGAGTCCACATTAAGTCAAGTCTATCAATAACGTAGTTTTTAGCTTGTTCATTAGATTGTAATATAGCTTTTTTACCACATTTAGATTTTCTTTTAAGATACTTTTTTTGAGCATGATGAGCGGCATAAGAACCGCTAGCATATGAATTACGATTAAATTCACGAGATATGGTTGAGGGCGAGCGAACAAGTATACGTGCTATAGCACGTATACTTATACCTTGTTCTAACATAACTCTTGACTTTTCTCTTTCTTCTATGCTAAGATGAGTGTAATGACTCATAAAATATCAACTCCTTGTATTTTATTTTCGCAAACTCTATTATACAAGTTTTTGTTTTATGAGTCATTATTTTTTTATTAGGTGTTGCACTTATATTGTAAACCTAAAAGAATAAAATGTATGAGTAGCATAAAAGTATTCATTGTCTTTTCTGTGAGATCGTTCCACTTTTCCATTGTGTCTTGGAGTAAACGGTCTAATTTTTTTATGTTTTATATGATAAAAAGCTAAGCGTTTTTCAAACATGGTTAGATTGGTATCCTAATTGATTGTTCCAAAGCGTTTGGTGAATTCAAAACCATTATCGGTTTGAACACATTCAACCGGGAAAGGAAATGCTTTGAGAACATGATCAAGGAAAATGGTGGAGGAATAAGTGTTAGCTTCTTCAAAGGCTTCTACAAAACGATATCTTGAAAACCCATCAATAGCAGTGTATTGATAGAATTTAGAATTCGCTGCTTCTCCGACCAAGCAAGCAGAAGGAACATGTTTTACATCGATTTAAATGCGTTGTCCGGGATACGTCATTTGCTCGTATGGTTTGGGGATTTAGGATTTTTGGGTTTTATGGGGACTAAAGAAAGTTTTTTTAGTATACGCCATAGGGAAGGGATTGTTCTTGAATACCCACGTTGTTTTAATTTTACTCAAAAGACAACTAAACCATCATGAGGATTTCTTCTTCTTATATTTTGAATGAGAGAAAGTTCTTCAGGAGTATGTTGATTAGGATGTTTAAGAGAAGAGGGCGTCGTGATTTCTCACCAAGAGATTCTATAGTTGCATCGTATCGTTTTAACCAGCGGTAAATGTACTGTCGATTAGTACGGTACTTACGATCAGCCTTAGAAACTCCGTGTTTCTGTGAATATTTAATTAGGGATAGACGAAACCTTATATCTTGTGTTATACTTGCCATGCGGAAACCTCCTTAATTAGTTTTTGCGTGGTAACTTAAACATAACATAAACGAAGGATTTCCGCATTATTTATTTTATGAATGTAACATATGTATCGTAATCCTATAATCTTGACACTACCTCATTAAATCATACAGTTGACAATATCAATTAAATATTTTATAATATCAAGTGTAATTTCTTTGAGGAGGTTTTATATGATTACTTCAGAACAAATACGAGTATTGTGTGTAAGAGCAGGAATTAGTTTGTCTGAACTTGCAAGAAGAATAGATCAGACACCTCAGAATTTTAATGCAAAATTAAAAAGAAATACAGTTACCCAAGAAGAACTCAATCAAATCGCAAAAGTACTTGGGGCTACTTATGAACAATATTTTGTATTGCCTAATGGCGAACAAATAAAATAAGAAAGGTTTTCATTATGACTGAACATAGAATTATATTTGGCGATAGTAGATCCTTAAACCAAATTGAAGATAAATCGGTACAGTTAATCATAACTTCACCACCCTATTGGCAACTAAAAGATTATGGAACAGACGATCAAATTGGGTTTAATGATAGTTATGAAGATTATATAAATAATCTAAACCTTGTCTGGAAGGAATGTGATCGTGTTTTAGCTGATGGTTGCAGACTTTGTATTAATATTGGAGATCAATTTGCTCGTTCTGTATATTATGGAAGATATAAGGTTATTCCCATTAGAACCGAGATTATTCGTTTTTGTGAATCTTTAGGTATGGATTATATGGGAGCCATTATTTGGCAAAAAACAACCACAATGAACACCTCTGGTGGCGGTGCAATTATGGGAAGCTTTCCATATCCTCGAAATGGAATACTAAAAATGGATTATGAATTTATTCTTTTATTTAAAAAGCTCGGTAATGCTCCTAAGCCAACCAAAGAACAAAAAGAACAATCTGCAATGACTAAAGAAGAATGGGGACAATATTTTTCTTCTCATTGGAATTTTAATGGCGTTAAACAAACAGGACATATTGCAATGTTTCCAGAAGAATTGCCTAAGCGTTTGATTAAAATGTTTTCATTTGTGGGAGAAACTGTTTTTGATCCGTTTGCAGGTAGTGGAACTACCTCTCTTGCGGCGAAGAAATTAGGAAGAAATTCAATTGGTTATGAGATCAACAAAGAATTTGCTTCACTTATTAAGAAAAAGCTCTGCAGCAACCAACTTGTTTTGGGAGATGAATCAAGAGTCGCCTTTTGTGAAGATAAAAAGGGAAAAAGTTGCTCTTTTGAACAATTGCCATATGTTTTTCACGATCCTCATAAAATGGACAAAAAAATTGATGTTAAAAAACTTCAATTTGGATCAAAAATTGATTCTTCTAAAACCAAAAAGAATGAATTGTTTAGTGTGAAACAGGTTATCTCTCCTAATAAAATTGAGCTTTCCAATGGGTTAATTGTTCGTTTGCTGGGGATAAATGTTAATCCAACATATCAGGATCAAGCAATCGAGTTTCTTCAAAATAAATTCCAGAAGCGCAAAGTGTTTTTAAAATATGATACAGAAAAATATGATCGTAACAATACCCTGCAATGTTATGTGTATCTTGATAACAAAACATTTATTAATAATCATTTGATAAGAACAGGGTTTGTATATGTAGATAATGATACCGATTACTCTTGCAAGACAAAGTTTAATGATTCTATGCTAAAACAAAATGAGGGTGCTACTTAAAGGGTAGCACCCAAGCATCAATCTTCAACTTCAATTTTTAAATTAGTTTTTGTCTTAGAGTAATATATCATTTTGACATCTATTGTTTCGGAAAGTCGCCCCATAGTTTTGTATGTATCTGGTTTTACAGAGTATGGAACTTCTCCAACATACCCATCAATGCCTATTGATTCTTCTTCCGGTGTTGCCAGTCTATAGGTGGTTCCTCTCTTCTCTGCCAATGAAGCCAATATTGCTTTTTGAACATACATACCATTGAAGGTTTTGTTGATAACTAAATCCTGTACCCACTTTTCAACCATCTCACGATCGATTAAAGGAATGGCATTTCTTAAATTTTGAACTTGTGCAAATATTTTATCGGTTGCATTTTCAAATGCCTCAGGATATTTTTCTGTATACCATTTACGCCAGTTTTCAATAGTGATCTCCATACCAGAATTCATAAATTCAGGAAAAAGCTCGGACATTTGACCTACGACAACAGGACGAGTTCCTTGTGCGTTTTGATTTGCCCAGTTTATTAACTGAGACGTATACTTAGGAAAGCTAAACGATTTGCTTTCGTTGAAATTTTCAATAAGCTCATTTTTAAGTGTGTATTTCATTATTTGCCTCCTTTAAAATTTATCGTAATAATTTTCTTTCTTTCCTCAATACCGGCACTGCGTGAATCAAGATTATTCATATATTCATCATACTCTTGCTGGTTTGAAATAAGATAATATCCTCGATTGCTCGCAGCCAATGGCAACTTGTATTTTTGGGCACATTCAAGTATTAACGCCCTCGTTTGCACGTGTGTATCATCCTCAATAATTCCAATTTTTCTGGCAATTTCCGCTGATGTAATAGGATTTCTCTTTCCGTTGTGTGAAAGAAGAATGTCTCTTATTTGTTCAAGCATTATCATTATCCTCCAAAAACAGTTTGTATGTTTTGATTCCAAGTGCATCAGCTATTCTCTGAATATTTTCCAAAGAAATGCTACGGCGATAACATTCAATCGCACTAATATAGGTGCGGTGCATACCACATTTATCGGCAAATGCTTCTTGTGATATACCCATTGCAGTGCGATATTTTTTTAAATTGTCTCCAAAGACTTTTACAATATCCATAGTTGCAATCCTCCTAACCTTATATTATAGTAAATGAAAAATACTAATAGTCTACATACAATAAGTATCTAAGAGAGCGAAGTTATGTCTAAACGAAAGATGGTTCAGAACAATTTGTTAAAAAATTCAATAGCAGCATATTTTGCAGCTATTGAATTACATAACAAACCAAATTTCTCTTATCATTATGAAACAACAACTCTTCTTTTAATGAATGTTTGGGAGTTAGTGCTAAAAGCATTTATAAAGAAGTATATAAAAAGTAAAAATATATTCATCAAAGATGGTCATATGATTTTTATAGATAAAGCCATCGATTATACAGAAGAATATATCAATACACTCGAACCGAAATAGTTTACTGCCATCAAAGAGAACTTGCTTCTTATATAGGAATATCGCAACAACATTGTTCATTAATTCCTGTCTTGACATGAAAAGGCACCAAACATATGGTATAATTAAATCAGCAAAAAAATAACCAACCAAGATGAAAGGTGCTGATTTAATGATAACCCCAAAAAGCAAAAAAGAAAAAACTTTTTGTGAATTTTCTAATGCCATCAAAAAACTTAATATTGCTAAACTGCTTCGTTCTTCCAATATTATGATAGATTGTCAAGATAAGTGCAACACTTTTATAAAATCACTCAAAAAACTTACTTAAAACTTCTAATGGAGTTTTATAACCTAATCTCTTTCTTGGTCTGTTGTTAATCATGTCAACAACTTTTTGTAGAGATTCATTAGTAATGTTTTTAAATGAACTACCTTTTGGAAAAAACTGTCTAAGTAGTCCGTTTGTATTTTCATTTGTGCCTCTTTGCCATGGTGAATATGGGTCACAAAAGTATACGTCCATTCCTGTATGTTCTTTAATGTATTCATGCATTGCAAACTCTTTACCGTTATCTACTGTGAAGCTCTTTTTAAGTTTTTTAGGTATGTTTTCAAATGCTTGAATGGTCTTGCTACTAAACTCAGTATCTGTTTTAGTTTCTAACTTAAATGCTACAAGCCTGACTTTCTTTCTACGTGAGTTCCAAGTAGACCTGTTTTTCTCATACCAAGTACCGTATCACTTTCAAAATGACCAAACCTACTTCTATTTATACAACCTGATGGTCTTTGA
>NZ_JH414547.1:5308-254676 GCF_000238115.1 Peptoanaerobacter stomatis
ACCTGAATGGACAGCTCTATAAATAGTGTTATATTGAAATACTAAAAGGTTAGTTTTTTCTTAACTTTTGCTCTACCTTGATATTTTGCTCAGGAGTCCACATTAAGTCAAGTCTATCAATAACGTAGTTTTTAGCTTGTTCATTAGATTGTAATATAGCTTTTTTACCACATTTAGATTTTCTTTTAAGATACTTTTTTTGAGCATGATGAGCGGCATAAGAACCGCTAGCATATGAATTACGATTAAATTCACGAGATATGGTTGAGGGCGAGCGAACAAGTATACGTGCTATAGCACGTATACTTATACCTTGTTCTAACATAACTCTTGACTTTTCTCTTTCTTCTATGCTAAGATGAGTGTAATGACTCATAAAATATCAACTCCTTGTATTTTATTTTCGCAAACTCTATTATACAAGTTTTTGTTTTATGAGTCATTATTTTTTTATTAGGTGTTGCACTTATATTGTAAACCTAAAATATTTTTTATAATTACAGGGAAATATATTTTAATTAATTTTAAATTCATTGGTTTTATCGTATTAAAAAATTTTTGTTTTCTTTGTATCTGATTGGATATTAGTATTAATTTAAATAAGAGGAAAAAATGGACAATTCAATCAAGAAAAACCTTGAAGAATTTTACGAAAATCAACTTGGATATGTGGATTCAAATGGAAAAAAACTTAGACGTGGAATAACAACAGGTACAGTTGCCACAGCAGTTTCAAAGGCAGGAGCCTTATATTTTTTAGAACAAAAAGAGTTAAAAAGTATAGAACTTACATTGCATGATAACAAAAATATACAAGTATTATTGGAAAGATATGAAATAAAAAAAGATGAGGTAACAGTATATTCACGAAAATACGCCGGAGATGATATAGATGCAACAAATCTTGCGCTTATATATGCAAAAGTGAATAAGAGAAACGATAAAAATATAAATATAACAGGCGGAAAAGGTGTAGGTGTTGTAACACGAAAAGGACTTGATGCAAATATAGGTCAAAGCGCTATAAATTCAAAACCTAAAGAAAATATTATAAGAGAGATAAAATCTATAACCGATATGGGATTTGACATAGAAATATGTGTGGAAAACGGAGAAGAAATAGCGAAAAAAACTTTTAATGAAAGACTTGGAATAATAGGAGGAATATCAATAATAGGCACAACGGGTATAGTTGAACCTATGAGTGTAGAAGCCATGAAATCATCCATATCAAAAGAAATAAATGTAAAAGTTCAAAACTCTGATAATATTGTACTTGCATTCGGTAATATGGGTGAAAAAGCATTGAATTTGATGGGCATATCATCGGAAAAAATATGTATATGCAGTAATTATATAGGATATGCATTGGAACAGATAACTACTTATAATCATATAAAAAAAGTTTTGATAGCCGGAAATTTCGGTAAAGCAGTAAAATTGGCAGGTGGAATATTCAATACGCACTCACATATAGCAGATGCAAAAAATGAAATAATTGTAGCAAATCTTGCTTTGATGAAAGCACCATATGAGCTTTTAAATTTGGTTATAAATTCCAATACTACGAGACAAGTAAATGAATATATAAAAGAATACAGTTTTGAAAAGGTATATGACATATTGGCGCAAAAAGCGTCTCAAAAATGTGAAATATCCACAAAAAATCAGTTTAAAACATATGTTTTAATGCTCGACTATGATAATAACAAGTTGAACGATTTGACAAATATTGACGATTTTAAGTAATATTTGTATAGTTATATATAAACGATAGTTTTATTAGATTTATAATATTTTTTAAGTCTATACTTTAATAAACTCTCATTTCATAATTATAAAAAATAAAACTGTCACCTTTAACAAACATTTTACAACAAACTTATTTTATGGTAAAATTGCTATTGCAATAATTTTATTTTTAGGGAGGTAATATAGTGGGTCGTTTACACACTATCGAAAACAGAAAAGGCAAACAAGATGCCAAAAGAGCAAAAATATTTACAAAATATGCAAGACTTATAGCAGTTGCTGCAAGAGATGGAGGAGCAGACCCTGAATATAATGCGGCACTTAAAAATGCAATAGATAAAGCAAAATCTGAAAATATGCCTAACGATAATATAGATAGAGCAATTAAAAAAGGTGCAGGCGGTGGAGAAGGAGATAATTACGAATCCATAGTATATGAAGGTTATGGTCCTGGAGGAGTTGCTATGATAGTAGAGACTCTTACAGATAACAAAAACAGAACGGCAGGTAACGTGAGACACTACTTTGATAAAAATGGCGGTAACTTAGGAACAACAGGCTGTGTATCATTTATGTTTGAGAGAAAAGGCGAAATAATAATAGAAAAAAATGACAGCATAAATGAAGATGAGCTTATGGAAGTATCTCTTGAAGCTAATGCTCAAGATTTTGTTACAGAAGAGGACTGTTACGTTATATATACTGATGCAGCAGATTTTCTTGAAGTGAAAAAAGCATTGGAAAGTAAAAACTATGAGTTTGTATCGGCAGATGTAAAATTGATACCTGCAAATTATACAACTATAGATGAAAGTAATGAAAAAATGATGGAAAAATTATTGGACTCATTGGAAGATGATGATGATATCCAAAATGTATTCCACAACGCAAAATAACATAATACTCAATTTTAAAAATATAATATTCAGCTTCAAAATCACATCATATTTTGGTGTGATTTCAGTTGTTTTATAATAAAATTTTTAATGTCTTTTAAGTGTGAAAAATCAAAAAAAGGAGGCATAAATAATGATAAATACAGATTTAGGAGAAGTAAAGATATCAAGAGAAGTAATAAACACTATTGTAAGATTAGCTATGAGCGAACTTGACAGTGTCAGCAATATACCAAAAGATGCTACAAAAAAAATTCATACTAAATTACCAAAAGTGGAAATAGAAAATAATGAAGTAAAAGTCAATGTATATGTAAGTTTTTATTATGGAACTGAAATAAAAAAAGAAGTGGAAAAATTACAAGAAAATATAAAAAATTCAATAGAGACAATGGTAGAGCTTAAAGTATCCGCTGTAAATGTATATGTATACGATATAATGCCAAAGGAAGAAAACTAAGATGCAGCTTGAAGAAAAAAATATACAAGATATAAAGAAGAAAATGACAAGAAAGACACAAAGACAGACAGTTATGAAGATAATATATCAGATGAGCATAACCGGAGATTATTCAAAAGTTGACAACATATATGTAGATTACAGAAAAAAAGATGAAAACAAAGAGATAGATGCGAGCAATATAGAGGATTTTGATAATATAGACCATATAAAAAAATTAATTTCAGATTTTTCGGCTTCTCATATAAAAGATGATTTTGATATTGAAGAAATATCGTCAAATGACGGCAAGATATTGTACAAAAATAGCGGAAGAAATGAATATTTTAACGAGAGTTTGGAAGAGTATGATGAGATAGATTATCTTAAAAATATGATGGATTTGTTCATAAAAAATAGGCAACATATAGATGAACAGATAGAAAAACTGCTTTTTAACACTTGGAAGATAGGAAGGCTTTCAAAGATAGATTTAGCTATACTTAGAACAGCTATATTAGATATAGAATATATGAATATACCTTATAAAGTTGCTATAAATGAGGCTCTTAATATGGCAAAAGAATATTCAGATGAAAAATCTTCAAGCTTTATAAACGGTGTATTAAAAGAATATGCACAAAATTCTGATAGAGAAATTGAAAAATGAAATTAAAAACTTTAACAGTATCACAAGTCAATGATTATTTGGCAAATTATATAGGCACCAATCCTATATTTTCAAATATGTCGGTTGGAGGAGAAGTTTTCAATCTCAAAAAAACCGGATATGGATATACCTTTTTATCGCTTAAAGATGATGAATCAAAGCTAAATGCAATAACATATTTGGAAAAATTTGATGTTCAAGAAGGCGATTTTATAACTGTAAGTGGAAAGATAAGTTTTTATAAAAAAAGCGGAACATATTCTATAATAATAAACAGTTATGAAAAAAGAGGGCAAGGGAATAATTATGAACAGTTTAAAATATTATATGAAAAATTGGAAAAATTAGGTTATTTTAAATATGAATTAAAAAAACCTATAATAAAATTTCCTCAAAAAATAGGTATCATAACTTCTGCAAAAGGAGCTGCTGTAAAAGATATAATATCTGTGATAAACAGAAGATATCCTAAAGTCACACTTATTATTTATGACTCAAAGATGCAAGGAATAGATGTTGAAAATAATGTAGTTCAAGGAATAAATACTCTAAGTGATTTAAGTGTAGATACAATAATAATATCAAGAGGCGGCGGAGATACAGATGATTTAAGCGTGTTTAATTCACAGCTTATTGCAAAAGCTGTATTTGATTGCAATGTGCCGATAATATCGGCTATAGGCCATGAAATTGATTATGTGATATGTGATTTTGTTGCAGATATGAGAGCGCCTACGCCTTCGATAGCAGGAGAATTATCAGTACCTAATCTGCAGGAAGTATATGATACAATAGATAATTTTGAAAAATCAATCAATATTTCATATAAAAATATAATAAATCTATATAATTCAAAGATTAATTCATATAGGTTTTTGATACAGAGCAATACACCATATCAAAAGATAAATCAAAAAAAGTTATCATTATTAGAGTTGACATCATTTATAGAGCAGGCTTATAAAGATAAAATTCAAAGTTATAAAGATAGACTTTTTTATATGAGTTCCATTTTGCAAGAAAATAACTACAACAATATATTGTCAAAGGGTTTTGCACTTGTAGAAAAGGGCGACAGATTCATAAAAACAACTGAAGATTTGGCATTAGGAGATAGGTTGACGATTAGATTAAAAGATGGAAATGTAAGTGTATTAGTGGAAGAATTTAAGAGTTAATAGAAAATATTTTATGTTTGTTTTTTAGAATTTATCAGATAAGCAAAATCTTAAAGTAAAAAGGATAATAAATATTATTCGTTGATTAAAGAAATATCAGTATAAAATAGATGCAGATTTGTTAAGGAAGAAAAAATATGCCGAAAAAAACAAATGATTTTGAAAATAATGTATTGAGATTACAGGAAATATCGGAAAAAATATCTATGTCAGACATATCACTTGAAGAAGCGTCAAAGCTTTATGAAGAAGGTATGAAACTGAGCAAGATGTGTAAAAAATATTTAGAAGAAAAAGAATTGATAATAGAAGAAATAAATAAAAACTAAAAAACATATCACTTCGTTGGTATGTTTTTTAGTTTTTATACTATTCTCTAATAAAATTATGGACAATTTGTATAATTATATAACATTAGTACACATAGTCTACAGGAAAAATTAATTATTATGTTTTTCTATTATTCTATTAATTTTTAGTGTAAGAGAGTAGTATCAGTCAGTTATATTTATTACTTTCTTTATAAAATCAATATATTTGTCATTATGTTCTAAAAACTCCTGAAGATGTGTCATTCCTTTTTTTATATAAATGTTTGATTTATTGTAATGTAATTTTATATAATTTATGGATTTTTTGGAGAAGTCATTTTCGCCATATCTTATGTATAGTTTTTTCTGCCTGATTTCCTGTATTTTTGGAAAATTAAATCTTATAGTATCCTGTATTATATATTTTAAAGATATTTCATCGAATTTGTCTACCATATTTAAGAATATATCCACATTATCTCCTAATGCCGTTTTTAATATATCTTTATATTCATTTGCATAAGAGTTCGAATTTGCTCTTTCTTTTAAAAATACGGATGTTATAAATTTTTCTTTTATAAGACCAAGATCAAGCATAGGGGTACTGTCCAATATGCAATAATCAAATTTTATTTTATTATTTGCATATAATTTGATTGCTGTCATTCCGCTAAGCGATAGCGAAAATAAGATTTTAAACCCTGTAATGTTTTTTTCAGATAACAGATTTTCTATCTTTATAGCATTGTTAAAAGCACCTTTATAAGAAATTTTACCATCTTCATATTCTAAATTTATAATGCAAAATGAATAAGTTTGTTTTAAATTATCTACCAAATTATCAAAAATACTTTTTTCAAAGCCTATAGGGCAAATTATCAAAATTTTAGGAAGATTTACATTTCCTATGAAATCCATAAACATATTATCTCACTTTCCAAATTAATGTAATGTCATAAAATAAGCGTGTTATTGATTTTTATAATTTTTTATACTCATTTTTTTAATGTATATTACTGACACTTTTACGATTTAATACCGGTATTCATTTAGTTAATGTATAGAATATAGTGTATATTTTTTACTTTTAATAAATATGCTTTATTTAGCAATAAACTTTTAAAAACAAGAATATTCATTATAGTATTAATTTTTAGTATAAATTAACAGTATAATACAATCATTATATAAAAATATATCATATATTAAGAAAATTTTATATATTTTTTGAGAAAATTATTATTGAAGTTTAAAAAATTTAACAATAAAAAAATGATTGACAAAACCTGTGTCAACAATTAAAATTGTAATAAATATGGAATGCACTTTTTCTCCTCTTTTATAAAGTGCACAAATGTTTAAAATTCAGTGAAAACTGGTTTTTCATTTGAAACGGTTTTAAAATTTTTATGATTTTAAAACAAAATTTTGTAAAATATGCTATATTTTACTTAATAGTTAGTTAATTAATTAATCATACAAGACGTTTTAGAAAATTATAGTTTTTAATGGGATTGCTTGTAATACTGAGCATATAACAAAATTATATGCAGTTTTTTAAGAATTTAATTTTTTAAAATGTTTTTTATTGTTTTGACGGCTAAGTTTATATGATTTATTAATTTTCAAGATTAAATCAAGGGGGTAGTTGGTTGGCGAATATAATAATAGACTTAAAAGGTATATCCAAATCGTATGACGGCAAAGATGCTTTGAAAGATATTAATCTCTACATCAGGGAAAATGAGTTTATAACTCTTTTAGGTCCGAGCGGATGTGGTAAAACTACAACGCTTAGGATTATAGGCGGTTTTGAATATCCTGATAGTGGCGATTTATTTTTTGCAGGAAAAAAAATAAATGATCTTCCGCCTCATAAAAGGGCAATAAACACAGTATTTCAAAAGTATGCACTCTTTCCTAATATGAATATATATGAAAATATTGCTTTTGGACTTAAATTGAAAAAAGTTGATAAAGCAGTTATAGATGAGCAAGTACAAAAAATGCTGAAATTAGTAGATTTAAAAGGTTTTGAAAAAAGATCTATACATTCTTTATCCGGAGGACAGCAACAAAGGGTAGCAATAGCAAGAGCACTTATAAATAAACCTAAAGTTCTATTACTTGATGAGCCACTTGCTGCATTGGATTTAAAGCTTAGAAAAGATATGCAATATGAACTTAAAACTATGCAAATGGAGCTTGGAATAACATTTATATATGTTACTCATGACCAAGAAGAAGCACTTACAATGTCGGATACCATAGTTGTTATGAATCATGGGGTTATACAGCAGATAGGTACACCGGAAGATATATATAATGAACCTAAAAATAGGTTTGTAGCCGATTTTATCGGAGAAAGCAATATAATAGACGGAGTAATGCTTAAAGATTATCTTATATCTTTTAACGGTGCTCATTTTGCCTGTCTTGATAAAGGTTTTAGAGATAATGAAAAAGTGGATGTTGTTATAAGACCTGAGGATATAAGTATAATAAAACCGGAAAATGCAAAAATAACAGGTAAGGTTACAGATGTGGTTTTCAAGGGTGTGCATTATGAAGTTATAGTTGTAGATGAAAATACTAATTTTGAATGGATGATACATACAATACATATAGCTAAAGTAGATACTACAGTAGGACTTGAATTCATTCCCGATGCTATACATGTAATGAAGAAAGGGGCTGAAGATGAATAAAAAAAGTCTTTTGAGTACTCCTTATATACTTTGGACATTATTATTTACTGTTATTCCGCTAATAATAATATTTGTATTTTCTATAAGTTCATCTAATCAAATAGGAAAAATTTCTTTTAATTTTACAATAGATAAATATAAGCAGTTTTTTGAACCTATATATATTGATGTATTTTTTCGCTCTGTGAAACTGTCTTTATATTCTACGATTGTATGTCTTATAGTAGGGTATCCTGTAGCATATATAATAGCAAACAAAGGATTGAGAATCAGAAATTTTTTGATAATTTTTATATTGTTGCCGCAGTGGACCAATTTTTTGTTGAGAACATATGCGTGGATGTCTATACTTAAAGATAACGGACCGATAAATTCTTTTTTATTAAGAACAGGTATTATAAATGAGCCGCTTACACTGTTATATACTGATGGTGCTGTGCTTATGGGTATGGTATACAATTTTTTGCCATATATGATATTACCTATATATACTGTTATTTTAAAAATTGATAAAAATTATATAGAGGCTGCAAGAGATTTGGGCGCTAATACAGTTACAACGTTTCGAAAAATAATATTTCCACTAAGTATGCCGGGTGTGGTTTCCGGAGTTATAATGGTATTTATGCCGGCAATATCCACATTTGTAATATCGGACTTATTAGGTGGAGGACACAGTATGCTTATGGGAAATCTTATACAAAATCAATTCTTGGCGGCAAGAAATTGGCAGTTCGGTTCTGCAATTTCTATGATATTGATACTTATAATATTAATATCAATGCTTCTTCTCAATAAATATTCAGGTGATGATACAGGAGGGGCATTATGGTAAAGAAAACTGATTTATTTTCAAATATATATTTGTTTTTTGTACTATTGTTTTTATATTTACCCATAGTTGTACTTATTGTATTTTCATTCAACAAGTCTAAATATGGGGGAATCTGGACAGGATTTACATTAGACTGGTATAAACAGTTGTTTAAAGACAAGTCGATAATATCATCGCTTTACAACACATTTTTTGTAGCTGCTGCCTCATCAATAGTATCTACAATAATAGGAACCTTAGCATCTCTTGGAATACAGTCTATGAGATCAAATTATAAAAAAGCTATGATGAATTTAAGTTATATATCTATGATAAATCCGGATATAGTAATAGGTGTATCGTTAATATCATTTTTTTCGTTGTTCAAGTTTTTAAAATTAGGCTATGTTACGCTCATACTTGCACATATAACTTTTTGTTTACCATATGTGGTTTTTGCCGTATTGCCTAAATTACAACAGCTTAATCCAAATCTTTCGGAAGCTGCTCAAGATTTAGGTGCTACACCTATACAGACATTTTTTAAAGTTGTATTGCCTGAGATAAAACCTGGAATTTTAAGTGGAGCGCTTATGGCGTTTACGCTGTCACTCGATGATTTTATAGTCAGCTTTTTTACAACAGGTTCGGGAATAGCTACTCTGTCAATAAAAGTGTACTCTATGACAAAAAGGGGTGTATCACCTAAGATAAACGCACTTACAACACTTATGCTTGTAGTTATAATAGCACTTATGATAGTATTACAGATCAGAACGAATAAGATGGAACAGGAAAAAAATAAATTATAAAGTATTATTAAAAAAATAGAGGAGGTAGAGATTTGAAAAAAATCTTTATATCAATTTTGATATTAACATTATTTTTAACAGGGTGTTCGTCTAACAATAATGATGATGGAGCAAAAAAATCTGATATAACATTAAATGTTTACAACTGGGGAGATTTTATAGATCCTGATGTTATTAATATGTTTGAAGAAGAAACAGGTATAAAAGTAAATTATGAAAATTTTAACAATAATGAAGAATTATTGGCGAAGATAGAGGCAGGCAGTACAAATTACGATGTTCTGTTCCCTTCAGACTATATGGTTGGAATAATGAGAGAAAAAGGATTGTTGCAAACACTTGATTATAGTAATATTCCAAATGCCAAGTATATAGACGAAAGATTTACAGGTCTTAATTATGATCCTAAACAGGAATATAATGTACCATATATGTGGCAAACAGTAGGTATATCTTATAATTCCAAGGTTGTAACTGATCCTGTAGACTCTTGGGATATATTGTGGAATGAAAAATATAAGAGAAATATAATAATGCTCGACTCATCGAGAGATACAATAGGTATAACTTTAAAAAAATTAGGATATTCTTTAAATACAAAAGATGACAAGGAACTTGAAGAGGCAAAGGAAGAACTTATAAAACAAAAAGAATTGGTAAATTCTTATCAAGTAGATTACTATAAAACAGCTTTAATAGGCGGAGAAGCTGATATGTCTTTGGCATGGTCCGGAGATGCAATGTATATAAAATCTGAAAATCCCGACTTTGAGTATTCCATACCTAAAGAAGGTACTAATGTATCTATAGATTGTATGGTTATACCTACACAATCACAACACAAAAAAGAAGCGGAAATGTTCATAAACTTTATGAATAAGCCGGAAATAGCGGCTAAAAACGCTGAATATATAAAATATTCATCACCAAACTTGGAGGCCATAAAACTTTTACCTGAGGAAGAGAGAAATAATCCTCAAATGTATCCGGAAGGTTCAATAGAATCTTTGGGAGAGATATTTATAGATTTAGGAGATTATAATCAGGTATATGATAAGATATGGACACAAATAAAAACAGCAAATTAGAATTATTAAATGATTAAATATAAATGAAACTGTAAGTAAAAAATGCAATATAATTAATGATATGTAAGAGTAAGTTCATTATTATATTGCATATTTTTTTAAAATAAAGTAAAATGTAATGCGGACATAAAAAATATTTATAAAATTTTTATTTTATATATTCACTAATAAAAATTATACAGTAGGTGAAAAATGGGAGAAAAAACAGCTTTATGCGAACTTAAACATCTTCACACTGCATTTAGAATAAAAGACAGCTATTATGATGCGGTTGACGATGTAGATCTTACTATATATTCAAATGAGGTACTTGCTATAGTTGGAGAATCAGGCTGTGGCAAAAGTACACTTGCTACGACGATAATGGGCTTACATAATCCGAATTATACAAAAGTATCCGGTGAAGTGCAATTTGAAAATCAGAACATATTAAATATAAGCGAGGATGAATATAATAAGATAAGGGGCGGAAAAATAGGGATGATATTCCAAGATCCTTTATCCGCATTAAATCCTCTTCAAAGAATAGGTAATCAAATAGAAGAAGCACTTATATACCATACAGATTTAGATTCCGACAATAGAAAAGAAAGAGCTTTGGAACTTTTAAAAATGGTAGGGATAGAAAATCCGCAAAGAATATACAGACAGTTTCCTCATCAATTATCAGGAGGTATGCGTCAAAGAGTTATAATAGCTATAGCACTTAGTTGTAAACCTAAACTTGTAATAGCGGATGAGCCGACAACGGCATTAGATGTGACTATACAAGCGCAGATATTGGACTTGCTGACTAATTTGCAAGAAGAAATAAAAGCTGGAATAGTTCTTATAACACATGACCTTGGAGTGGTTGCACAAATGGCTGATAGAGTTGCCGTAATGTATGCAGGTCAGATTGTCGAGCTTGCTTTAAGTGAAGAATTATTTTCCAATCCGCTTCATCCATATACGAGAAGTTTGTTAAATTCCATACCGCAAATGAATTCGGAAGACGGAAAAGACTTGCACGTAATAGAAGGAATGGTTCCCTCGCTTAAAAATTTACCAAGAAAAGGTTGCAGATTTGCATCAAGAATACCGCATATATCGGAATCATCTCACGAAAAAAATCCTGTATTACATGAAGTAAAACCGGGGCACTTTGTTAGGTGTACTTGTTGGAAAGACTTTTATTTTAAAGAGGAGGATAATTGATGAGCTTACTTGAAATAAAAGATTTAAAAGTGCATTATCCTATTCGTGGAGGATTTTTTAATAAAATAATAGATCATGTTTATGCGGTAGATGGTGTAAATATGATAGTAGAAGAGGGAAAAACATATGGACTCATAGGAGAAAGCGGAAGCGGAAAATCTACCGTCGGAAAAACTATTGTGGGCTTGGAAAAAGCAACGTCAGGACAAGTTTTATACAATAATGAGAATATATTAAATTCCGAAGTAAGAAAAAAAATAAAATATAACAGAGATGTTCAGATGATATTTCAAGACTCTATGTCCAGCTTGGATCCTAAAAAAAGAGTGATTGATATATTGGCTGAACCAATCAGAAATTTTGACAAACTTGACAAGAGAGCAGAAAAATTAAAGGTGTGTGAATTGTTGGAGATAGTAGGTATGCCGATGGACTCCATATTCAAATATCCGCATGAATTTTCAGGTGGACAAAGACAAAGATTAGGCGTAGCGAGGGCTATTGCCTGCAAACCTAAACTTATAATTGCTGATGAACCTGTATCGGCACTTGACTTATCGGTTCAGGCACAGGTATTGAATTATCTTAAGCAAATTCAAAAAGAATTCAACCTTTCATATATATTTATATCTCATGATCTCGGTGTAGTAAAACATATGTGTGATTATATCTACATAATGCACAGAGGACGTTTTACTGAAACAGGAAATAAGGCAGATATATATAAAGATCCGAGACATATATATACTAAAAGACTTATTGCATCAATACCTCAGATAAATCCGAGTTTAAAACATGAATTGAAAAAGAACAGGCAAAAAGTCGATGCAGAGTTTGAAAAATATTACGATGAGTATTATGATAACTGCGGAAGAGTATATCCTTTAGAAAAAGTTGGAGAAACTCATTATGTAGCGATGAAGAAGGGAGAAAATAACTGATGTGGAAGACGATATTTCGCAGAATACTTATAATGATACCGCAACTGTTTGTACTCAGCATATTGGTATTCATATTGGCAAAGCTTATGCCGGGAGATGCACTTACGGGTTTATTAAACCCTAATATAGATCAAAATGTAGTTGAGCAGCTTAGAATACAGTCAGGATATTATGATCCGTGGTACATACAATATGGAAGATGGATTACAAAAGCGATGCAAGGCGATTTTGGAATGAGTTATAATTATAAACTTCCTGTTATGTCGGTAATAGGTGTGCGTGCCATGAACAGCTTTGCACTTTCATTATTCGCAATTATAATAATGTATGCGGCATCTATTCCAATCGGTATTTTCGCAGGTAAAAACCAAGGTAGCAAATTTGATAAAACAGTTGTGTTTTTTAACTTTTTCATATTTGCAATACCTTCGTTTGTAATGTACTTATTTTTCATTTTGATATTCGGATATAAACTTAAATGGTTTCCTACTATAGGCTCGGTATCATCGGATGTTGTAAAAGGCACATTTGCATATTATATGAGCAAGTTACATCATATGATAATGCCTGCCGTATGTATAGCGATAATAAGCTCTGTAAGCACAATACAATACCTTAGAAATGAAGTAATAGATGCAAAGACGCAAGACTATGTAAAAACAGCAAGAAGCAAGGGTGTACCTATGCAAAAAGTGTATACTTATCATATATTCAGAAATTCTCTATTACCTATAGCCGCATTTTTCGGTTTTCAAATATCAGGATTGCTTGGAGGTTCTGTAATAGCCGAATCAATTTTTAATTATCAAGGTATGGGTAAATTTTTCTTAGAATCAATACAAACTCGTGATTTCAGTGTTGTTACATCTTTAATATTAATTTATGGTTTTTTGTTTTTATTAGGCTCATTGATATCCGATATAACAATGAGTATAGTAGATCCGAGAATACGAATAGAATAGAGGTATAGCAGTGGAGAATATACAAAATAAAAAAACGGATATAGAAAAACAATTGGAAATATTAGAGATAAATCAGAAAAAAGAAAACCCTATGGGATTTGCAGTGATACTTAGAGAGTTTAAAAAAGATAAACTTGCAACTATATCGTTTTGGATAGTGGTGTTGCTTATAGCTTTTGTATTTATAGCTTCAATGTTTATAAATATGAAAGAGCTTGGAAGAGTAGATATATTAAGAAAATATGATGTTCCATCGTTTAATAATTTTTGGGACGTATTAGGTAGAGATGCCGGCGGTAGAAGTATAATAGGATTGCTGATAGTCGGAGCAAGAAATTCTTTGATTGTAGGTTTTTCTATAACTATACTTACCTCTACAATAGGACTCTTTGCAGGGCTTTGTATGGGATATTATGGTGGAAGAGTTGACTCTGTTTTGATGAGGATAGTAGATTTTATAGGTATATTACCTACAATGCTTATAATAATAGCATTTGTATCAATAATACCGACGTATAACTTATTTTCATTTATATTTATTATGACAGCATTTTATTGGACAGGAACAGCAAGATTGGTGCGTTCAAAAGCACTTTCTGAAGCAAGAAGAGATTATGTAAGTGCTTCTAAGACAATGGGAACAAGCGATTTGGAAATAATGTTTAAAGGAATATTACCTAACATATCATCAATAATAATAGTAGATGCAACATTGGCATTAGCTGGAAATGTAGGAATAGAAACGTCACTTAGTTTTTTAGGATTCGGTTTGCCGGCTTCTACACCTTCGTTAGGTACCCTAATAGCATATGCTTCAAAACCTGAAATCATACAATATAAATTGTATGTTTGGCTACCTGCGGCTATATTATTGCTTGTGATAATGCTTTGCATAAATTATATAGGACAGGCTTTAAGACGTGCGTCAGATGCAAAACAGAGATTAGGTTAATAATAAACAAGTTTTTATTATAGTTATGTATATATTTTTTTATATTTTAAAGAATATTAGATAATTTTTTAAGTTTATCAATACATATATTTCAAAGACAGCGTTTTTTATTTAATATACAGGTTTTTGAGGATGAATTTATACTATTATTAAATAAATATGTACAAAACTATTTAAAATATAATTAAAAAAAGGAGAGGAATTTAGTAATGAAGAAAAAATGGTTCAAAGGCATAGCGACAGCTATTGCTTTAACTATGACATTGACAGCTTGCGGTAGCCCAAGCGCTACACCTGACAAAAAAGAAGAAACTGCTGACAAAAAAGAAGAAACTGCGAAATCAAGTTCTTCGATAGAAGAAAAATATCCGGGACTCATTGAAAATGAGGGAGAGGCAGTAGACGGAGGTACATTAAAAGTAGGTCTTGTATCAGATTCACCGTTTAAAGGAATATTTAACGGATACTTATATACTGATAATACCGATAATGTTATTATGAAGTATACTATGGATGGAGCTTTTCCTATAGATGCAGACTTCAAACTTATAGCTGACAGTGATGAAACTCCTATAAAATTAAATATAGACAAAGAAGCTAAAACAGTAAGTTACACTATAAATCCCAAATTCAAGTGGTCAAACGGAGATCCTGTTACAACAGCAGATATAGTAAAATCTTATGAAATAGTGGCAAACCAACAATATATAATGGCCGCTAAATCTGCAAGATATGACTCGGATATGAAAGTTATTGAAGGAATAGAAGACTATAACGAAGGAAAAGTCGATAAGATATCAGGACTTGAAGTAATAGATGATGCAAATATGAAGATACACGTTAAACAGCTTACACCTAATATGTTATGGGGCGGAGGATTTGTATCAGAATTTGTGAATGCAAAACAATATGAAGGCATTGCGATGGATAAAATAACAGAGTCCGATGCACTTAGAAAAAATCCGTTATCTTATGGACCATATGTTATAAAAGATATAATTCAAGGTGAAAAAGTTATATTTGAAGCAAACCCTTATTATTATAAAGGCGAGCCGAAAGTTAAAAAAGTTGAGATAGAAATAGTACCTCCATCTCAACAAGTAGCTGCAATGCAAGCCGGGAAATATGACCTTTTATTTGAAGCACAGGCAGATGTGTTCCCTCAATTAGAAGAGCTTGACAATATAAAAATAGCTACAAGAATGGATTTGTATATGTCATATCTCGGATTTAAACAAGGAAAATGGGACTCATCAAACAATAAAGTAATAGCAGATCCTAATGCCAAAATGAATGATGTAAATCTTAAAAAAGCAATGGCTTATGCAATAGATAACAATGCTTTGGGAGAAAAATTCTATAATGGCTTGAGATTCAATGCAGTAAGCCCTATACCTCCTGTATTTTCAACTCTACACGATCCTGAGATGACAGGATATGAATATGATTTGGAAAAAGCTAAATCATTACTTGAAGAAGCAGGATATAAAGATGTAAATGGTGACGGTGTAAGAGAAGGAAAAGACGGAAAAGAATTTAAAATAAACTTTGCAATGATGAGCGGTTCAGAAATACAAGAGCCGTTATCACAATACTATATGCAACAATGGAAAGAAATAGGATTAGATGTAGAATTGGTAGATGGAAGATTATTAGACTTTAATATATTCTATGACAGATTGACAGCTGATGATCCTGCAATAGATGCATTTATGGCTGCGTTCGGCTTGGCATCAGATCCTAATCCTTCAGGGCTTTACGGTTCAGAAGCGCCATTTAATCTATCAAGATATACATCACAAACTTTAGATGATTCATTAAAAGCTTTAGGCACGGAAGAAGCTATGGATCCTGAAAAGATGCCTGCACTTTATCATAATTTTGAAAAAGTGTTCTTCGATGAAGCACCATCTATACCTCAAACAAATAGAGTTGAATTTTTACCTGTAAATAAGAGAGTTAAAATGTATAACTTCAGACATGACGATGCGAGCGGTTTTGACTGGTCTAAGGTAGAGCTTACGGCAGCTGAGCCTATAGCAGCAAAATAATAAAATTCAAAAAAATCTAAAAATAAATTTTTGAAAATGAAAATAAATATAAAAAAGAGATATTACCTTGTGTACTATCTCTCTTTTTTTAGTAAAAATACTATATTTTTAGAAATTAAATAGCAATATTATATGTTTTCTAAAAATATGTTGTTTCATAATACTTTTTGCACATTAACTACTTTTAAAATCAAGACTATAGGCATATTTATTTATTTTGTAAAGTAATTGAAAAAATATATTATTTTTTTATAATTTATGGTATACTTTATTCGAGTTATTATATAATAGATTAATTTGTAAATAAAACTAAAGATTTAGATTTTTTATTCATTTATAAGATAAAAATATAAGATAAAAAAACTATTGCTGTATATTAAAGGAGAACTGAGGTTTTATGCAAGGCGTATTGGAATTTATTATAAAAATCGGTTTTATAGTATCAGTTATGTTATTATCAGGTTCGATAAATAATCGTATAAAAAAAAGAACGTTAAATTCAATAATCCAGGGAATAATGTTTGCAATAGTAGTTATTATTGATATGTCTGTACCTTTCATTATGATGAACAGCAAAAGTAATTTTGATGTAAGAGAAGTTTTGATAAATATTTCGGGTATATTCTACGGACCGCTCGGAGGAGGAATAACTTCGCTTATTGCACTTATATTCAGAGCATATAGAAAAACCAACGGAACCATACCTGCACTTGTAAATATCGTTTTGGCATATATATTTACTGTGATTGCTTATAAGAGAACTAAGGGCAAAAAAGCTTCTTCAAGAGATATATTTATATTATCATTTTTAACTAATTTTACAAGCATCATTGCTATACTCGTAAATCCGAAAAATAGAAATGTTGAGAGTATACCGCTTTATATAGCCATAACGATAATATATCCTATTGCAACGGTAATATCTGCGGAGATTATAAACAGTATAAATTTAAAAAATCATCTTATGAAAGAACTTATAGACAGCGAGGAAAAGCTGCAATTACAAAACAAAAAGTTGCAAGATAAAGTTATAGAGATAAGAAATAAGGAATATTTGTTGAAAAAGAGCGAGGAAATGTTCAAAAATATATTTTTCAATTCTTCGGACGCATCTTTTGTTTTGGATAAAGCTGTAATAATTCAGGCAAATAGAGAGAGCGTATATCTTTTGAATTATGACAATAAAAAAGAACTTATAGGCAAATCCGTACTTGATTTTTTCTATGACAATCAAAAAGAAGAGTTCTTACAAATATTAGAAGAAGTATTAAGTAAAGAGGACACAAAAAAATGTGAACTTCTTATGAAGGATAAAAACGGTATTGACATAGATGTTGAAATAACTATAAGTAAAGTGAACTTCTCTAATAAAGATTTTGCCTATATGTCTTTTAGAGATATAAGGACGAGAAAGTCTAAAGAAAAAGAGCTTGTAAAAAAATCTCAGGTTGATGTGCTTACAGGAGTATATAATAGATTATATCTTAATGAGTATGTGATAAATCTTATGCCTGAACAATATCCGATAGGAATTGTTGTGGCTGATTTGAACGGACTTAAATTGATAAACGATTTTTTCGGGCATAGTAGAGGAGATACAGCTTTGGCTGATACCGCATCAGTATTATCTAAAATGACACCGAAAAACGGATTCGTAGTGAGAATGGGTGGAGATGAATTTACAATTGTTTTGAATAATACATCTAAAGAAGAAGTAGAGTCTTTTATAAAAAATACATTAAACGAGTTTAAAAACAAAAAAGTTTTGTATGGGGAACTGTCTGTGTCTATGGGAGCGGACGTATCTTATAATGAAAACGAAGACATTGTAAAAATAATGAATGTGGCAGATAAAGAGATGTATGAGATAAAAATACTTGAAAGTCAAAAATTTAAAGAGAGATTTTTGGAAATAATTTACAACAGATCTCTTGATAATAACAGATTTAAGAAAACTTATAAAAATTGCATAGAAGAATGTTGCAGAAAACTGGCATATGCAATTGATCTTGATGAAACAACTATGGAAAATCTGATGTTGCTGACAAAATATTATGATGTAGGAGATATTTATTTGGAGAGTAAATCATTTGAAATAGGAACATTTGAAAACACATACAACCTTGCCAAACAAATATCAAAGACAATGGATATATCACTTGCGATATTATATTTTATGGAAAATTGGAACGGTAGCGGAAAATATCGTATAAAAGGGGAAGATATACCTCTTATATCAAGAATACTTCGCATAGTTAACGACTATTATTATGAACTGGATATTGCTCACAATGATAATAGGATATTGTCAGATACTGATGAGAATGATGTTGCCGTTGAAAAATTGCAACGAAAAAAAGCCGAGTTTTATGATCCGTATTTATTGGACATTTTTATGAATTTAGAAAAAGATTCCAAATAAGATTATATAAAAAACGCATTGGAAATAATCTATGTGTTTAAAAGGAAAAAATTGTAATAAGCCTGAAAAGTATTGTATCTTTTACTCTTCGGGCTTATTGTCCTGATACATTTATTTTATTGACAATGTCTGTACTTATTTTCAATAGAATAATAGATAGTTTATATTAAAAAGTCTATAAATAATGCTGTATTTTATTAAATTTACAAAGCGTTATTCTTCTGCAATTATATTGAGTTTTAGTATTATAGTGATATTCGTTTAATTAATGGATAAGATGTATATAAGTTTTTTTATTTTGACTATATTTAATTTTACTTAGCTAATAAATTCTTAAAAACAATAATATCAATTATTATATTAAATTTACACAACTTTTCTGTTGTTGTATCGAATTTTAGTATAATATAAGTTTTCTATAAATATTTTTTAAGGAGATTATTATGGTTGCAACTCATTTACTTGCTATATTGTGTTTTTTGACATTTCTTGCAGGATTTATAGATTCTATTGCAGGAGGTGGAGGACTTATCTCTCTACCGGCATATTTATTTATAGGCTTACCGATACATAATGCGATGGCATGTAATAAATTTTCAGCAGGCATAGGTACAACTTTTTCTACATTCAGATTTTTTAAAAATAAGGTGCTCGATTGGAAAGTGGCATTGGTATCAGCTATAAGCTCGTTTACCGGATCATCTATGGGTACGAATTTGGCTTTATTGATAGACGAAAAATTGTTGAATAAAATATTTGTGTGTGTTTTACCTGTAGTTGCCGTGTTTATATTATTAAAAAGGGATTTTGGAGATGAAAACAACTCTGATTCAATACCAAAAGTAAAAGCTTACATATTAGCATTTGTAATAGGGATTATAATAGGATTTTATGATGGACTTATAGGCCCCGGAACAGGGACGTTTTCAATAATAGCGTATTGCTTGATCATGAAGTATGATTTAAGGACAGCGTCCGGTAATGCAAAAATGCTTAATTTTGCATCTAATTGTGCTTCTCTTATAGCATTTATATACTCAGGCAAAATATTATATTCCATAGCAATTCCGGCTGCAGTATCGGGGATAGTAGGTAATTATATGGGAGCAGGTTTTGCAATAAAAAAAGGAGCAAAATTTATCAGACCTATGATGATAGTTGTAATAGTATTACTGTTTGCCAAAATGTTTTTAGATATTTTTGGGAAGATGTTTTAGTATTATTTATATTTTTAAAAAGAAAAACAGCAAATTATATTAAGACAAATAATAAATTAATTTTCAAATATTTTTATGATATTATTGTAAAATCTTAAAAAAAACTTAAATATTTATTGACAAAATAAATTTATTATTGTATTATTTTTTAAAGCAAAAGAATAAAGACTTTGAAAAAGAGAAAGATATCAAGTATACTTACAGAGAGCCGTATCAGGTGAAAGTCGGCAGTTTAACGAGATATGTAATATTCACTTTTGAGTTCCCGGTTTTAAAGCATTAGCGAGTAGAATTGGGCGGAGGCTTACCGTTATATAAGCGGAAATTGATGGATTTCTTTAAGCGATGAATTTTATAATTCATAATTTGGGTGGTACCGCGGAGATTGTATCTTCGTCCCTATGTATTTGATTACATATGGACGGAGATTTTTTTTATTCAAATTTTAATTTATAAAAATTCAATTCTTATACAAAGCATCGAAAATTTATTTATAGTAGTTTTATAAACACTGAAAATGGAGGATTTATATATGAAAAAATTAATGTCTATTATACTTATATCATCTTTATTATTGACAGTAGGATGTTCTTCATCAGATAATTCAGAAAAAAAAGAGGAGGATGTTAAGAAATATAAGATAGGTATAACGCAACTTATAGAACATCCGGCGCTTGATGATGCACGGAAGGGTTTTGAGGAAGAATTAAAAGCAAAAGGTATAGATGCTGAAATAATATATAAAAATGCTCAAGGCGATGTAGCAACTGCTACAACAATAGCACAAGGCTTTACAGATGAAAAAGTAGATTTGATATACTCTATATCTACAACATCTACACAGGCGGCAAAACAAGTTACAAATAATATACCGATAGTGTTCTCTGCGGTTACAGATCCTGTAAAATCAGAGCTTGAAGGCGAAAATATAACAGGAGTATCAGATAAAACACCTATTAAAGAACAGTTGGAATTATTCAATAAATTACAAGATGGAATTAAAAAAATTGGAATAATATATTCAACAAGTGAAACAAATTCACAAATACAAGTTGCAGATGCAAAAGAAGCATCTAAAGAAATCGGTTTGGAAATAGTGGATATTGGAATTAACAATATCAATGATATGCCACAGGCAATAGATGCTTTGATAGGAAAATGTGACGGAGTATATGTAATTACGGATAATTTAGTAGCAAAATCACTTGATTTATTGACATCTAAAGTAAATTCTGCAAAAAAAGTGTTGATTATGTCTTATGTAGATAGTTCGACTTCATCTCAAAATGTATTGTTGGCAAATGGTGTGTCATATGTGGATTTTGGAAAACAAGCCGGAGATATGGCTGCAAAAATATTATTAGAAGATGTGAAACCTTCAAGTATACCTGTAGGATATGCAGACAGAACATATAATACAGTTAGTATGAAAATAGTAAAAGATTTGGGATTAGATGAAAACAATCCTATTATAAAAGAGGCTCAAAAAATAGAATAGCATATTTTACAATTTTATATAATACTAATCTCTAATATAATAATGGATATTTTTGTTTTTAAGGATTTATTAGATAAGAAATATTAAGCATACTTTAAATAAACAACTTATAATAAATTTTATTCATTAATCAAACGGATATTGGTATAAAACATAAAAATATTATATACAATTTGATTTACAAATAGAAAATATTAACAAAAGCGAGGAAAATTTTAAAATGGGAAATGCACTTTTTATAACATCGGTTGAGCAGGGACTTATATTTGCTGTGCTTGCAATGGGAGTATATATATCATATAAGGTACTTGATATAGCGGATTTGTCTGTAGAAGGTTCTTTTCCATTAGGAGCATTTACATTTGCAATTTTGGCAACAAAAATGATAAATCCTGCTATATCAATGATGGTAGCATTTATAGCAGGAATGCTTGCCGGCTTGCTTACTGCAGTATTATTTATAAAATTAAAAATAACACCGTTATTATCAGGAATACTTACACTTAACATATTATATTCACTAAATCTTGCAATAGGTCTTGGAAATTCAAACATACCACTTTTTCAAGTACCTATAATATTTAAAGAATCAAAAACAGTTAATATATTGATATTGTTAGCTTTTGTAGTGTTGATAAAAATTATTTTAGATTTGTTTTTTAAAACAGAGATAGGATATCTTGTGATAGCTACAGGAGATAATGAAACTCTTGTAAGAGCACTTGGGCAAAACTCAGACAAATATAAAATTCTCGGATTGATGTTGTCAAACGGCTTGGTATCACTTTCAGGAGCGTTAATGGCACAGAGTCAAAAATTTGCAGACTCCAATATGGGTACAGGAATAATAGTATATGCCTTGGCCTCCATAATAATAGGAGATACAATAATGAAAAGCAATCAAAAATTAAAAGGAACATTAAGAGCTGTATGTGGAGCTATGATTTATAAATTTATATGGGGATTAGCTCTGGACAGAGGATTACCTTCAAATTATTTAAAAGCTGTCACATCACTGATAGTTATAATATTTATAGTGTATAATAATATGGAAATAGGAAGAAAAATGTTCAAGAAAAACAGAAAATAATAATATATTAACTAAAAATTGTATATTTATTAATTGCAAAATCGGGGTGAAAAAATGCTTAATATAAAAAATTTGAGTAAAACTTTTAATACAGGAACAGAAAATGAAATAAAAATTTTTGATAAATTCGATTTGACTATAGAAAAAGGGAAATGTACAGCACTTATAGGCTCAAACGGTTGTGGAAAATCAACACTTATGAACATAATATCAGGTAGTATCTTTCAAGATGATGGAGATATAGTATTGGATGGAAAAAATATAAGCAAGCTTAAAGAAGAAAAAAGAGCTATGTATATAGGAAAAGTACACCAAAATCCGTCATTAGGAGTATCGCCTTCATTGACCATATTGGAAAATATGTCATTAGCAGATAAAAAAGGTGAAAGATTCGGAATAAAAAAACTGATAAATTTTAAAAATGTTTCAAAATATAGAGAAATTTTGAAAGAACTTGATCTTGGATTAGAAGATAAACTTTCTACGAAAGTAAAATTTCTTTCAGGAGGACAAAGACAATCTCTATCACTTTGTATGGCAACTATGAAACAACCAAAAATCCTATTATTGGATGAGCATACTGCGGCACTTGATCCGAAAACATCAGCAGTTATAATGGAAAAGACAAGACAGCTCATAGAACGTAAAAAAATTACTACAGTTATGATATCTCACAATATGAAAGACGCTATAAAATATTCTGACAGAGTAATTATGCTTGACAGCGGAAATATAATATTGGATAAAGAGAGCAAAAACCTTACGGAGCAGGAGTTAATAGATATATATACAGAAAAATTGGTAGATTTCAATGAAAGAAGAAGAGTGGGTTAATAAAAAAATAGTAGATAATACTATTATCCAATTAAAACAGATTTTAATTTAAACGGATTTTAGTATTATCTACTATTTTTTCATTATGTTGTAAGAACAAATATGTTATTTAATCAATATCATATGTAAAGCCGTTACCCTCTATTTCAGATATTTTGGATAAAAATAAAAATGCTCTGTCATCAGTTTTTTTGACGAAGTTGTGGAGTTTTATGTATTCTTTTCTGTCCATTATGGAATTAAGTATTTTTCTTTGTTCGTTTGAGTATCCGCCTTGTGCAATATATATAGTAGAGCCTCTACCTAAGTCTTTTATTATGAAATCATTTATAATATCTATTTTTTCAGAAATTATTGTTATATTGTATTTTGAATTGAAGCCTTCTATAAATCGGTCAATCATAAAAGAGTTCATTATTACACCGAGCAGAGCATACATACCAAGTTTAGGACCGTAAATGAAACATGCACCCAGAGTTATAAGACCGTCGCATATAACAAGTCCGTTTCCAAAAGAAAATTTTGTATATTTTTCGATAATTTTTGCAAGGATATCAGTACCTCCTGTAGAACCTCCACTATTTAAAACTATGGACATACCTATACTTGATATCAATATACCGAACATAAGATTGATAAACAAGTCATCAGTTATAGGCATATTCATAGGAGAAAATATCTCCATAATTCTTAAAAAAGCAGACATGACAGTGATAACATAGATCGTCATAGCACTAAAATGCATTCCTATTGTGACAAGTCCAAGTACAAGAAGTATGGTATTAATTACTAACAATATTATAGATATAGGGATATCTATAACAGAAGTAAGCAATATTGAAAATCCTGATGCACCTCCGGTAGCAAGATTGGACGGTACCAAAAAATAATGTATAGAAAGAGCTAATATGAGCGTCCCTATATTTATAAATAAGAATTTTTTTATATTGTTGGATGTTAATAATTTTTTTAAATCCATAACCCCTCCTTAAAATCTCAATACAAATGTAGAACTAAGACATATATTACAATTTATTATATCATTATTATAAATATTTTGCTATTGTAATATTTAATAACATTCAAAAAGTGCTATATCTGAATTTTTTTTGTTAAAGAAAATTCAAATTGTATAAAAAAATTTAAAAAAATAAATCATTTTTTGACTAAAAAATATAAAATAAGGTATAAATATAAACAGTTTATTTTATATTTTTGGTACTTAATGCTTTTATTAGTATAAAGTTCCTAAAATTAATTTTGGTTTAAAGTTGCAAATTTTAAAGAATTAAATTTACCATAAAAAATTAGACAATAAAAAATATATTGCATTTTGAACAAAAAACTACTACAATATAGAGTAGTTTTTATTTATTTTTTTAGGGAGGGTTTATGCAAATCGATAAGGAACAATTCAAAAAAGATTTGGCAGAACAGATTCAAAAAGATTATTCACAGTCAATAGATGCAGTTTCAGCGAGTGAAGTATATCAATCTCTTGCAAAAACTATAAGATATTATATATCAGGGGATTGGATAAAGTGCAAAGAAAAAGTAAGAGATAATCTTGAAAAACAAGTGTATTATTTTTCAATGGAGTTTATGATAGGACGTCTTTTGAAAGAAACGCTTTTAAAAACAGGAATGCTTGAAGATGTAACGGATGTATTAAGAGAGTTCGGATTTAAAATAGAAGATATATTAGAGTCTGAAAGAGAACCGGGACTTGGAAACGGAGGCCTCGGTCGTCTTGCGGCATGCTTTATGGATTCTTGTGCATGTCTTGGAATACCTGGAAATGGAAATGGTATAAGATATAATTACGGGATGTTTGAGCAGAGGTTTAGCGACGGCAATCAGGTAGAATGGCCTGATGACTGGCTTAGAAATAAAAATCCGTGGGAAATAAGAAAAGAAAACAGAAAAGAAGTGGTTAAATTTGGCGGTACTGTCAGAATGGATGCAAATTTAAAACCAATACACGAAGGCTACGAAATAGTACATGCAGTACCGTATGATATGCCTATAATAGGAAACGATGATAAGACTATAAACACTCTTAGACTTTGGTCGGCGGAATTGAGTTTGGAAGACAGTGAATTAAATTCGGTGGAGTATTCAAAACTTGAAGCAAAAAAAATAGAGATACAAAAAATAACTAATGTGCTTTATCCTGATGATTCTACAGATGAAGGGAAGCTGTTGAGATTAAAACAGGAGTATTTCTTTGTATCAGCCGGCTTGCAAAGCATAATGAAGGATTTTAAAAAATTAAAACTGTCTATATCTGAATTTCCGAATAAAGTTGCAGTTCATATAAACGATACACATCCTGCACTTTGCATCCCCGAGCTTATTAGGATATTGCTCGATGAAGAGCATCTTGAATGGGAAGAAGCAATAGAGATTACAAGAGATACTATGAGTTATACGAATCATACTATAATGCAGGAAGCTCTTGAAAAATGGCCTGCACATTTTTTAAAAAATTTGCTTCCGAGAATATATATGATATTGGAAGAACTGGACAGAAGATTTAACGATAAATATTCGAGCAGTTTGACAGAAGAGCAATTAAGAAATACTTCAATAATAAGAGACGGTTATGTAAGAATGGCGAACCTATCAGTAATAATGTCACATTCTACAAATGGAGTTGCAAAGCTTCATACAGATTTGTTAAAAACAGAAGTTATGAAGGATCTTAATTTCTTATTTCCTGACAGGTTTAATAATAAGACTAACGGTATATCA
Source organism: Peptoanaerobacter stomatis (assembly GCF_000238115.1). Classification (GTDB taxonomy): domain Bacteria; phylum Bacillota; class Clostridia; order Peptostreptococcales; family Filifactoraceae; genus Peptoanaerobacter; species Peptoanaerobacter stomatis. Next base: position 31,895 of record NZ_JH414547.1, read on the forward strand.
TACAGAAGATGGATAGAGTCTTGTAATCCGACATTGAGCAGTTTAATAGATGAAACAATAGGAAAAGACTGGAGAAAAAATCCGCTTGAATTAACCAAATTAAATGACTATAAAGACGATCCTATAATGCTTGACAGAATAGAGAGAGTAAAAAATATAAACAAAGAGAATTTCTCTGATTATATGAAACAAAGATATGATTTTGATATAGATCCGAAATCTATTTATGATGTACAAATAAAGAGATTTCATGAATATAAAAGACAATTTTTAAATGCTCTTCACATATTATATCTGTATCATAAAATACTAAGAGAACCTGATTATAAAATGCAACCTGTTACTTTTATATTTGGAGGTAAAGCCGCCTCTTCATATTATAGGGCAAAGAAAGTTATTAAGTTTATAAATTCTTTGGCATATCATATAAATACGGATCCGAGAGTAAAAGGCAGAATAAAAATATATTTGATACCTAATTACAATGTATCTTTGGCAGAACGTATAATACCTGCTACAAATATAAGTGAGCAAATATCAACAGCAACAAAAGAAGCATCAGGCACATCAAATATGAAATTTATGCTTAACGGAGCAATAACATTGGCTACACTTGACGGCGCAAATATCGAGATAAAAGATCAGGTAGGCGATGATAATATTATGATATTCGGACTTAATAAGGAAGAAGTGCTTGATTATCAATCAAACCATAATTATAATGCCTCTGATATATACCAAAATGACGAGGATATAAAAATGGTTGTAGATTCTCTCGTAAATGGATTCTTGCCTAAGCTCGGTTATGACGGTATAGACTTATATGATTCGCTTTTAAAAGAAAATGACAGATATTTTGTATTGAAAGACTTTCATTCATATAAAGAAGCATCTGCAAAACTTAGATGTATGTACAAAGACAGGAAAAAATGGAATAAAATGTCTATAATAAATACAGCAAATGCAGGAATATTCTCATCAGATGAAACTATTAAGAGATACGCAAAAGAAATATGGAATGTTAACGGAGATTTTTAATAAATTCTATTTTTTAAAAATTCTTAAATTTTTTATTTGGTAAGAAAAAAATTATATTATATTAAATGCAAATAAGTGGCAGATTTTCAAATTAAGCAGGTATAAATTCAAAGCACCCTAAATTATCGGGTGCTTGATTTTTTTATGATTTATGTATAAAATATAACCTGTATAAATTTTTTTAGAATAGGAGAAGTGTATGTATTATAATAGCCTTGATGAACAATATAAATGTCCTGTAGGCGCAGTAAAGTTAGGTGAAAAAATAGAGTTTTTCATAGAATCTCCGGATACTTTGGAGGCGTATTTAGTTATAAAAAGAGATGATATGCCATATGTATCTGTTCCTATGCAAAAAGCTGAAAAGAATGGAAAATTCGGTTTTAAAACTGAATTTGTTCCAAGTGAAGCTATGCTTTATTTTTACCATTTTCAGATAAATGAACCGAGAGAAACGAAAATTATACAAAAAAATTATGATATAGACTATCAATTAACTGTATATGAAGATTTTACAGTACCTAAGTGGTATAAAAATGCAATAATATATCAGATATTTCCTGACAGATTCTACAATCCCTTCAAGACACCGATAGCATATAAGCCCAACAGTTTCATATATGCTACTTGGAAAGACAAACCGATGAATATTATAAATGAGAAAAAAGAGCTTGTAAGGCAAGATTTTTATGGTGGAAATTTATATGGAGTTATTGAAAAATTGGATTATTTAAAATTATTAGGGATAGATGTAATATATTTTAATCCTATATTTGAATCAAACTCCAACCATAAATATAATACAAAAGATTATCACAAGATAGACTCTATGCTTGGAGATGAGGAAACCTTTAAAAAACTCATAGCAGAAGCTAAAAAAAGAGATATAGAAATAATATTGGATGGAGTTTTTAACCATACGGGAGATGACAGTGAATACTTTATATCAGCGAAAAAAGATAAGAGTTCCAAGTATTATAGTTGGTATTATTTTAAAGAATATCCTAATGTATATGAAAGCTGGTGGGGGTTTGATACACTTCCAAAGGTAAATTGTATGGATGAGTCTTATCAAAATTTCATTATGGGTGAGGGAAATTCAGTATTAAATCATTGGACATCGCTTGGGGTAAAAGGTTGGAGATTAGATGTGGTAGATGAGCTTGATGGTTCATTTGTAGAAAAATTTAAAGCCAATATGAGAAAAGTGAATGAAGAGTCTGTACTTATTGGCGAAGTATGGGAAGATGCGTCGAATAAAACCGCATATTCACAGCGCAAGAAATATTTTATGGGGCATCAATTGGATTCAGTTATGGGCTATCCATTTAAAGAAAATGTGCAAAATTTCCTAAACGGTAATATAAACGGTTATCAAATAACGGAAAATTTTAAAACTCTTTGGGAAAATTATCCAAGAGAGGCGTTTTATGCCAATATGAATCTTATATCTACTCATGATACGCCAAGGTGTATAAATGTTTTAAATTTTGATGAAACCAATTTTAAATCGGCAGTAACGGTTCAGATGACATTTGCAGGAGTACCTCATATATATTATGCGGATGAAGTCGGAGAAACAGGACAGATGTGTCCTGATAACAGGCGAGGTTTTCCTTGGGGAGAAGAAAATGAAGAAATACTTAATTTTTATAAAAAATTGATAAATTTAAGAAAAAATAATAATATTTTTGTAGACGGAGAGATTGAGTTTTTCTACTTGAATGATGATGTATTTTCATATAAAAGATATTTCAAAGACGATCCGGAAAAAGTCGTATATGTAATGATTATGAGAAAAAATACATTATTGTCATTGGAATTAAAACCCATGACAGTATTTGAATATTTTTCTGGAGAAACAATAAAGTGTGGTTATGGTACACTAAACCATAATTTTGATAAAGGTTGTTATATAATATCGACATATCCGTTAAATTAAAAAATACGGTTTATCCTAAATAAGATTATTTTTTTACAGCAAACTTAAATTATACAGTTTAGCAAGTTGTTAAGCTTGATAAATTGTATAATTTAATAAATAAATTTATGAATGTTAGACAAGGTCTATTATAAAAAATGTCATAATATTGCAGTACAAATCTGTATTGTAATAAATACATAGACAAGGGAGTTAAAAATATGTATGTTATATATGTTTTGATTGCATCAATTACTATGTCTTTTATATATGAGTATTCAGGACTCAACGGCATAGGAGCAAAAAATATGATGCTTTCGTTTTTACTGTTTTTATTTATCAATATTCTTGTATCAAATCCAAATAAAAAGTATAAAAGAAATATAGTAATATTTTCATTTATACCTGTATTACTTGCTATATGTAATGTAACTAAAGTCAGATTTCAGCTTGCGGAGATAAGTTTTTTTGATGTTAAGCTCGCTAAAGCCGCAGGAGATATAGCGGGACTGTTTTTAGATAAAATACCTTATACCAAAATAGCTTTAATTTTGGTTGTTTATGTAATATTTGTCATATTAAGCAAGAAATATGTTGATATAATAGATTTTTTTAAGATGAAATACACTTTGGAAGAGCAAAATGATATTGATGATAAATTATTTGACATTGATAGACTATTCCGTTTGAAATATATAAAAATTTTTCCTCTTATTTTTATAATTTCTTTTTTTACATTTACAAGTGAAATTTCTTCAGCATTATCCACTTCAAGTTTCGGTAATTTACTGATATCAGGCAAGATATTGACACAGACGTATTTAAGAAAATATGAAAATGAAGAACAGGCTATAAAAAGAATTATAAAAACGGCAAAAAAAGAAGAGTTGGCTAAAATTGACATAAATGACAGATTATTGAAAGATTATCCGTTTAATAAGCAAAATAATATGGACGTTGTAATAATTCAATCCGAAACTTTTTTTGATTTGCCTAAATATCAGGATAAACTTGAAAAAAACGGTATTGTTGTTCATGACGAGCATATAAGTGATAATTTGCATTATTATCAAAATAACGGCATATCCGGAATAATGCACACACCGACAGTCGGTGGCGGTACTGTAAATACAGAATATGAAGTGATGACAGGATATGGGGCAAGATATTTTGCAAGAGGAAGTATAGTGTTCACATCAATATTGGAAAAACAGACTAATTCTTTGGCATATTTTTTAAAAGATTATGTAGGAAATATGAAAACCATAGGTATACACAATCATAATGCCGACTATTGGGACAGAGATAGAGTGTACCCTCTTTTAGGAATAGATAAATTTATAGACATAACTATGTTTACTAAAGAAGAACAAGATGATTTGGTAGGAGCGTGGATGTCAGATAAAACAATATTTGATATGACAAGAAGACAGCTTGAAGAAAATCCGAACACAAATAATTTTATATTATCTGTAACAGTGCAAAATCACGGACCGTTTTTGGGTAAAAAAGGCGAAGATATTGAAGTAGATAATTTAAGTGAACATGATGGCTGGGAAATAAGAAATTTTGTATCTAATTTAAAATATTCAGATGAACAGCTGAAAATTTTTATGGATTATATAGATAGCAGACAAAAGCCTACAATAGTTATTTTTTATGGAGATCACAAACCCGATCCTAACTATGATATATTTAAAAATTCAAAATATTATACTGAAAATGACAGACAAAATATGTTCAACACGGATTATTTTATATATTTCAACAATGCTGTGCAAGATGAAAAACTGACTTCATTAAAAGGTATACATCAGGATATATCGGCAGCGGCACTCAACAGATATATACAGATATTGCTTGGTGATACATCGCCTGTATCAATGTATATGTACAACTATACAAAAGATCCTGTAAATTACTTCAATAAAGACGTGATTACAGGCATAAAAGACAACACATATAGAGATATAACAACTAATTTTGTTAATGCTTTTATAGACTATAAAGATTTTGATTAGTATTAAATGCAAATTAAAACAGACATATATAGCTAAGAAATTATATTTTGTAAGTATAAAATATATAGAAATTTTATATTTTATAATAGTGTTTAGTATAATATTGAATTTTCTACAAAAAAACTCCTAAAATTTGTATAATTTAGGAGTTTTTTGTAGAAAACATATGACTAAATAAAAGTTATTTCTTTAGCCAAGACATCATATCTCTAAGTTCTTGTCCTACTTTTTCCAATTGATGTTCTGATTCTTTTCTTCTTGTTGATAAAAATTTTGTTTTTCTTCCTGAAGAAAATTCTGTCATAAATTCACTTGCAAATGTTCCGTCTTGTATATTTGACAATATACTTTTCATTGCTTTTTTTGTATCTTCGCCTATTATTTTTTTCCCTGCTGTATAATCTCCATATTCAGCTGTATTTGATATGGAATTTCTCATTTTTGCAAATCCGCCTTCGTTTATAAGGTCTATTATTAATTTCATCTCGTGGATACATTCAAAATATGCCATTTCAGGTTCATATCCCGCTTCAACTAAAGTTTCAAAACCTACTTTCATAAGCTGTGTTACTCCACCACAAAGCACAGCTTGCTCACCGAATAAATCTGTTTCTGTTTCTTGTCTAAAGGTAGTTTCTAATATTCCGGCACGACCTGCACCTATTCCTGATGCATATGCAAGAGCATAATCTTTAGCTTTTCCTGATTTATCCTGATATACTGCTATTAAGGAAGGTACGCCTTGTCCGGCTTGATATTGGCTTCTTACAGTATGACCTGGACCTTTCGGTGCGACCATTATTACATCTATATCTTCGCTTGGTGTAACCAAATTATAGTGTATGTTAAATCCATGTGCATACATAAGTACATCGCCTTTTTTCATATGTGGTGCGACTTGTGTATTGTATATGTCTGCGGATATTTCATCAGGTACGAGCATCATAACAAAATCGCCTGCTTTTGCGGCATCTTCTACGCTCATAACTTCTATTCCTGCATTTCTTACAGCGTCAGCGGATTTACTGTCAGGTTTAAGTCCGACTACTACTTTTATTCCGCTTTCTTTAAGGTTTTGCGCATGAGCATGTCCTTGACTTCCAAAACCTATTATAGCAATTGTTTTATCCTTTAATAAACTTAAATCACAATCTTTGTCATAATATTTTTGAATCATTTGATTTTCCACCTTTTCTGAATTTTATAATATTATTAAGTTTCAATTAAATATATTTTTTATAATTTATTAAATGGATATCCATATAAAATAAATTTAGTTTGATATATAAATTGAAAGTGATATTTGATAATTTTACCCCAAAAATTAATTTATAGTCAATTAAATTTTAAGATATTATCAATTATTTCTCAATTTTTTTACTGTTTCGGCAAGGTTTGATACGACATAATCAATTTCTTCTTTTGTATTATATTTTGAGAGAGTAAAACGTATATTTCCATTTATATATTTATCATCTACGCCTATTGCCTGAAGTACATGAGAATTTTCTACTGAGCCTGAAGTACATGCCGAACCTACAGAAGCACATATGCCGGCTTTATCCAATAATATTATAAGTATCTTTGAGTCTATATCAGCAAAACAAAAGCTTGCGTTATTTATAAGTCTGCTGTCACTATTACCTGTTAATATGCAATCGTCTATTTTAAATAAGACTTCATCTATAAAATAATTTCTTAAATTTCTTATATAATTCTGTTCTTTATTATTTGATATAAGCTTTTCACAAGCTAAGCCGAGAGATACTATTGCAGGGACATTTTCCGTACCGGCTCTTTTGTAATTTTCTTGACTGCCTCCGTAAATTAAGTTTTTCAGATGTGTTGATTTTTTTATATATAAAGCGCCTATACCTTTTAAGGCATGTATTTTATGACCTGATATACTCATCATATCAACATTTGTATCTTTTACATCTATGTTCAATTTGCCTACAGCTTGGACTGCATCAGTATGAAAATAAGCACCGTTTTGGTGTGCTATTTTGCAAAGCTGTTTTATTGGTTGTATTGTGCCTATTTCGTTATTGGCAGTCATTATTGACACAATAGATGTATTATCCTTCGTTATATTTTCTTCTAATGTTTGAGGATTTATAAATCCGCTTTTGTCCACATCAAGATATGTTATGTTAAGTCCTGATGCCTTCATATATTTACAAGTGTTTAATATGGCATGGTGTTCTATCTTGCTTGTTATTATGTGTTTTTTATTTTCATTTTTTACACATTGTATTGCCCAATTGTCAGATTCTGTACCGCCTGATGTAAAATATATCTCATCATCGCTTGCATTTATAAGTTTTGCAATGGATGAGCGTGCCTTATATATTGCGTTTTGAACTGTTCTTGATTCTTTGTAAATACTTGAAGGATTGGCATACTCAACGTTAAAATATTTTGTTATTTCATTCAATATGTCATCATCAACTCTTGTAGTGGCGGCATTGTCAAGATAAATTCGTTTATTGCTCATGGTTCACCTTTTTAATTTTAATAGATTAAAAATTTATATTTTATAAACAATTTTCATAATATTAACATATTATAATGAATAAAGCAAACACAAGTATTGAAAAAATAAATGATTTATTATAAAATGATAATATATCAATTTAATATAAATTTTTTTGTTTTATAGGTCATTATTTTTTTAGTGTTGCAATTATATTGTAAATATAAAATTATATATTTGAAAACTATTTATTTTTATATACACGTAAGTAATATATTTTTATATAAATTGTTATTTGACGTCTTGTTTAATCATGATTTTTGATATTTAAACTTGATTGTGGAGTGTCCGGTATGAATAGAAAGCTTGATTTTAGACCCGGTGTTGTATGGGTAGGCGGAGATGCTTTTGTACAAATAGTGGATGTAAAGCTTAAAGGCAGTACATCTGATTTGACATTGGAGTTGAAAGCTCTCAACAAAAGTGGCTCTATACTTGTAAAAATAGAATATGAAGTATATTTTTATGACTCTGTGGAAACAAAACTTCAAGATGAACCTTATAAAATAACAGGAGAAGATGTAGAAATTAAACCTAATGAGGTAGGTGTTGTTTCTGAATTTAATTTAAGTAAGGGTTTTCCAAGTGCAAGACGTGCGGAGGTGAAATTACTTAGGGCTGTTTTTTCAGATGGAAAATCTATAGATTTGGTATATGAAAATATGGAAAAATTCGCAATACCTCCTATTACTGATGATGACTTACGATTGCTTCAAAAAGTTGTCGGACAGGATGCCATATGTTTACCGGCAAAGCTGAGTATTAATTGGAGATGTGTTTGCGGATATTTTAATGGAGATGAGTCGGATCTTTGTAATAATTGTATGAGAGATCAAAGTCAAGTATTTTCCGATTACGGTTCCATAGAAAAAATAAAAGAAACGTTAGAACGTGAAATAGCAGGAAATGTTGAAGATGATGTCGATCCTCTGGCAGATTTGGAGGCTGAATTAGGGTTAGATCTGGATCCTGTTATTCAAGAAGAAAATCAGGAGATTGCTATAGAAGAACAACATGTACCTGAAAAAAAAGAATTTGAAGTTATAAAAGCGAGTGCCTTTAAGGAAACCGGCGAATATTTGGCAAAGGCTCCTAAATTGAATTTAGTAACATTATTAATATCCGGAATAATGATAAGTACTTCAATATTTATTTTGCTGTTCAGAATTAGATAGTATACAAATTGTATTTATACTAATTTCTGATAAACAATAGATAGTTTATATTTAAGAAGTATATAAATAGTGATATATATTATTTTTCCATTGTTCTATTGAATTTTAGTATTAAAATGGAGGAAGTTAATGAGAATAACGCAGGAAACTGATTATGCCTTGAGAATGATAGATTATCTGTCTTGCAGTGAAGAAGAAGTTGTAGGGGCAAGCACACTTTCTGAAGAATTAAAAATACCTATAAGATTTGCTTTAAAGATACTTAGAAAGTTGAATATATATGGAATTACAAAAGCGTTAAGAGGTGTAAATGGCGGATATTATCTCAATAAGAATCCGCAAGATATAAATTATAAAATGGTGGTAGAAGCGATAGAGGGAGAAATATATATAAACAAATGCCTTCAAGATCCTGCCTGTTGCAGTAGAAATATGGTGGGAAGCGAATGTCCGATAAATAATAATTTAAGAAAAATACAAGATAAAGTAAATGAAGAATTAGAAAAATATACATTTGGAAAAAAATAATTATGAAGATTTTGCTTACTACACTTAACTCTAAATTTATACATTCATCATTAGCATTAAAGTATTTATACAACAATATATATGATATTGCTGATGTAAGTGTAAGAGAGTATACTATAAATGAAAATTTGCAAGATATATTTTGCGACATAATGAGTGAAAACTATGATTTAATAGCATTTTCTACATATATATGGAATGTGGAGCATATATTGAAATTATGTTGTGATATAAAATTAGCCAACCCTTATACAAAATTATTATTCGGAGGACCTGAAGTAAGTTTTGATAGCATAGATTTTATGAAGAAAAATGATATGGTTGACTACATAATAAGAGATGAGGGAGAAATAGTTTTTAGAAAATTTATAATGGCATATGAAGATAAGTCTTTTGAAAATGTAGAGTCTTTAACATATAGAAAAAATGAAGAAATAATTGAAAACATAGATGCAAGACCTATAGAAAATCTCGGAATGATAAGAGGAGCATACGATATATTTGATGAAAACAGCATAAAAGATAAGATAGTTTATTATGAAACATCAAGAGGATGCTGTTATAATTGCTCATATTGTCTATCATCAGTTACAAAATCAGTAAGATTTTTCCCGTATGAAAAAGTAATCAGTGATTTGGAAAAACTTGTGAGTCTTGGTGCAAAACAGATAAAATTTGTAGATAGGACATTCAACTACGACAAGAAAAGAACCATAGATTTGATAAAATATTTATGTACGCTTGATAACGGCAGTATAAACTTTCATTTTGAGATAACGGCTCATATCATGCAGGATGATTTGCTGGACGCACTTAAAAATGTAAGGCAAGGCTTGTTTCAATTTGAAATAGGAGTTCAGTCGACTAATAAGCAAACTATAAAAGCTGTAAACAGAATAGACAATTTTGATGAATTGTCAAAAAAAGTAAGAAAGATAAAATCTTTTGGCAATATACATCAACACCTTGATTTGATAGCAGGATTGCCTTATGAAAATCTGGATAGTTTCAAGCATTCCTTTAATGATGTAATGGCATTGGAGCCTGATAATTTACAGCTCGGATTTTTGAAAATGCTGAAAGGTTCTCCTATTAATTCGGTAGTTGGTCAATTTGCTATAAAATACAGAAACTATGCACCTTATGAGGTAATAAGTACGCAATTTTTATCATATAAAGATATATTTTTGCTAAAAGATGTTGAATCTGTGCTTGAAGAATATTATAATTCTATGACTTTTAATTATTCTATGAAATTTATTTTAAGTAAGATAGACAATGATTATTTTTCTTTTTTTGAAAGATTTTGCAATTTTAAAAAGGGTAATGATTACAATAAAAATCTTTCAAGAGATGACAGATTTTATCTGCTCTTTGATTATGCAAGAAGTTTTTTAAGCGATAAAAATATATATTTTTTTAAGGAATTATTGAGATTTGACTATCTTCTTATGGGAAGAAACAGAGTTATACCTGAGTTTTTAAAGAATGATACTTGCAAATTAAATTCACAAATAAAGAAAGATATAATTGCAGATATTGATTTGTCAAAGAAATTTGATATAAATACAGAAATTAAAAATATAAATTCTGTAATAAACATAGAGCTTTTTGATATTGACATAGAAAAATTTGATAAAGAAAATATACCTGAAAAAAAAGAAAGTTATGTAGTGTTTAACTATTTTGGAGCAAAAAATTTCAGAAATATTGTGAATTTTTATGTATATTAATAAAAAAACAGTAAAGGAAATAAAATGATAAATCCTATAGCTTTCACCATATTAGGAATTCAAGTCAGATGGTATGGTGTAATAATAACTTTAGGTCTTTTAATAGCCGGATATATAGCGATGAAAAATGCAAGATATATGGGACTTAAAGATGATTATATAACAGATTATGTCTTATGGGCAATGCCATTTTGCATAATAGGGGCAAGATTATATTATGTGATTTTTGAATGGGATTATTATAAAGGGGATTTTTTTAAAATAATTAATATAAGAGAAGGTGGGCTTGCAATACATGGAGGATTGATAGCCGGTTTTTTGGTAGCATATTTTTACACTAAGGCTAAAAAAATAAATTTTATGCAGTTTGCCGATATAATATGTGTTTCCATTCCGCTTGGTCAAAGTATAGGTAGATGGGGCAACTTCACAAATTCAGAGGCATACGGTACTGCAACGAATTTGCCATGGGCAATAAATATAAATGGTCAAATGGTACACCCTACATTTTTATATGAATCTATTTGGAATTTTGCATTATTTATTTTCTTGTATAGATTATTAAAAAAAAGAAAATTTAACGGACAAATAATATCTTTGTATATGATAATATATTCTGTAGGGAGATTTTTTATAGAAGCTCTTCGTACAGACTCTTTAATGATTTTAGGATTAAAAACTGCACAGCTTGTAAGTATTTCACTTATTATATTGGGAGTGGCAGTATATGTATATGCCAGCAAAAACAATAGAATCAGCGATTAATATAGATGTGTTGATTAAGTTTTTTAATAATATTTTTGTATTTTTTTTGAAAATTAAGCAAATATATTATCAAAAATAATAAAAATATTTATTTTTTGAAAAACTATTAAATATGAAAATTAAATTTTTTAAAACTGTTTTTATGTAATTATTTTTTATGAAAACAGTGTGATAGTATTATATGAATGAGGGAGTTATGCAATACGAACATAAGACGGTTTTATTAAATGAAACGGTCGACAGCATAGATGTTAAAAACGGGAAATTGTATGTAGATGCAACATTTGGAGGAGGAGGGCACAGCGGACTTATATTGTCAAAGGCTGATGACATAAGATTATTCGTATTTGATCAGGATATAGAGGCGATAGAAAACGGAAAACTGAATTTTGTAGGAGAAAAAAGAATCAATTTTATAAATGATAATTTTGTAAATATTAAAAAAAATCTTCAAGCTTTAGGAATAAAAAAAGTAGATGGAATAATCGCCGACCTTGGAGTATCATCATATCAGCTTGACAATGCTGACAGAGGTTTTTCTTATATGAGTGATGCAAAATTGGATATGAGAATGGACAAAAATTCATCTCTCACAGCAGAGTATGTAGTAAATACATATTCAAAAGAAAGATTGAAACATATAATAAGAGAATATGGTCAAGAGAATTGGTCTGATAGAATTGCCGAGATAATAGTAGAAAAAAGAGCTGTAAAACCTATAACAACTACATTGGAATTAGTAGATATAATAGAAAAAAGCATACCGAAAAAACTTCGAGATAAGCATAAACATCCTGCAAAAAGGACTTTTCAAGCTATAAGAATAGAAGTTAATAATGAGATAGATATAATTGAAAAATTTATACAAGATTCATTTGATATGATGAATATTGGAGGAAGAATTGCAATTATAACTTTTCATTCATTAGAGGACAGAGCTGTAAAAAATTCATTTAAAGAATTATCCATAGATTGTGTATGTCCTAAGGAGTTTCCTGTATGTATGTGCAATACAATACAAAAAGCAAAAATTTTGACTAAGAAACCTATTTTACCCACAGATGAAGAAATAAATTCAAATCCGCGTTCAAGAAGTGCAAAGCTGAGAGTATTGGAGAAGATAAGCGAGGGAGATGAGAAAGATAAGAGATAATAAGAATAAAACAAGTCAAAAATCCAAAATGTCATATCATTCATATAAAACTCAGGTGCAAAAATCCAATTTGAAAAAGGGAAAAAATACGTCAAAGAAAGTAAAAACACAAAAAGAAATAAAAAAGAAAAGAAAGAAGAATTTAAAAAAAGACAATAAAACAAAAAAATAAAGTTTTAAAAAAAGCAAGACGAGAAAATTTGAAGAAATCTATTGTAAAAAATCTGAATAGTGACAATTTTATTATTGTAGCAGGAGGAATTATAATAATATTATTGCTTTCTTTAATAACTTTCAAACAATCCCAAATAGCTGACATAAAATATTCTATAAATAAAAAAAATACTGAAATTCACAATATAAACAATGAGATAAAAGTAGAAAAATTAAAGATAGATGAGTCAAGCAGAAGTGACATAATAGAACAAAAAGCTATGGAAGAACTCGGTATGATATATAGACGTCAAGATCAGATAGAATATATAACCGTTGATTAGTTGGAGGATACAAGTGGCAAAAAATGTTGATGAAATAATGCTCAAAAGAGTAAAAATCTGTTTAGGACTGTTTATATTTTTTACACTTATTGTTGTATCTCGCTTAGGATTCTGGATGATAGTAAAAGGCGATAAATATAGCCTTGAAGCAAAAGAAAATCAATATAGAGAAGCATTGATAATGCCTACAAGAGGTATAATATATGATACCAATGGTAAAGAACTTGCTGTAAGCATACCTAAATATGATTTTTGGATAGAGCTTAAAAATATAAAAACTGAAGAAGCTAAGCAAAAAATAATAGAAAAAATAAGTTCGGTTTTAAAAGTCGATACTGAAAAATTAAAAAAAGATCTGAATTTAAAAAAAGACAGAATAATACTGTTAAACAATCTTTCATTAGATGATGTGAAAAAATTAAAAGAAAAGAAAATTTCCAATACTTGGTTTGATGAAAAGACGAGCAGATATTATCCGTATGGAAATTTTGCGTCATATGTTTTAGGTCATACATCTGCTAATAATGTAGGTCTTGCAGGTATTGAGGCATATATGGATTTGCAGTTGAAAGGAATACCCGGAAAAAGACTATATGTAAGAGATGCACTTGGAGGTGAAATATCTCTAAGAGATATAAAGTATCAAGAGCAAATACCAGGGAAAAATGTTATGCTGACAATAGATGAGGTTATACAGCATAATTTGGAAAAAGTTCTTCATAATGCTTATTATACTTATACGCCTAAATCTGTAACAGGTATAGTAATGGAAACAAAAACCGGCAACATATTGGCAATGTCAACTATTCCGGACTATAATCCCAATCTTCCGAGAGAGCCGGCATATGATTACTATGCAAAACTTATGCAAGAAGCTGTAGATGAAGATGAAAAAATGAAAGTAGTATATGATATGTGGAAAAATCCGTCTGTAAATGTAGTTTTTGAGCCGGGTTCTCCATTTAAACTAATAACTGCTGCAACAGCTTTAGAAGAAGATAAAAGTAATATGGAAGAATATTTTAATGATACAGGCTCAATAGAAGTTGCAGGAGTAAAACTGAAAAACTGGACACCGACTCCATATGGGATTATAACTTTAAAAAAAGGATTGGAAAATTCCGTGAATACAGTATTTGTTCAATTAGGGCAAAGAATAGGTGCAAAGCTTTTTATGGAATATATAGATACATTCGGTTTTGGTAAAAAAACCAATATAGACTTGCCCGGAGAAGAATCGGGGGTTGTCAGAAAAGTCGAAAACATAGGTCCTGTTGAGCTTGCAAATCTTAGTTACGGTCAAGGTATATCAGTTACACCTATACAGCTTATTACAGCTATCAATGCTATAGGAAACGGTGGTAATCTGGTAGAGCCTAATATAGTAAAAGCTATAACGGATAAAGACGGAAATATAATATCAAAATCTGAAACAAAAACATTAAAACAAGTTATATCTTCACAAACTGCATCATCTATACTATACGCTATGGAATCAATAGTAGATAACGGTTCAGGTAAAAAAGCAAAGGTTGAAGGATACAGAATTGCAGGTAAAACAGGCAGTGCCAATAAGGTAATACCGGGGCAAATAGGATATGCAGATAATAAATATATTTGTACATTCGCAGCCATAGTGCCTGTAGAAGATCCTAAGATAACAGTTCTTGTTGTAATAGACGAACCTTTAGAAGGAACACAAAGTGGTAGCGAATCAGCAGCACCTATAACAGGTCAAATATTGGAAGGTACACTCAAATATCTTGGAATAAATCAAAACATAAGGATAAATGAAGAAAATAACCAAAAAACTGTAGCTGTACCTGAACTGAAAGGCAAGTCTTATACAGAAGCTACTAATGAACTTAGAGCAATTGGTTTAAATCCGGTATTCGATCCTAATATAGTAGTAGAATTGGAATCTCATGTAATGAGCAGCTTTCCACAAGCAGGAGAAATGGTAGAGCCTAATTCATCTATAATGTTATATATGCGTTCAGATTCCACTCTAAAAACGAATATGCCTAATCTTATAGGACTTACAAAAGAGCAGGCACAGGTAATACTTGATAATTTAGAGATAAAATACAATTTCAGCGGAAGCGGAAAAGTGTATAATCAATCTCCAAAGGTGGGTACACCTGTAGATAAAGATTTCAGAGTGAATATAGAATTAAAATAAAGATTAAAGGAGACTTTAAGTTGTTACCGACGAGTCAAATAATTGAATATATACTGTCTTTTTTGTTTGCATTCGCAATAGCGTTTGTAATATCACCCAAAATATTGGATATGCTGAAAAAATTAAAGTTAGGGCAAGAAATAAGACAAGAGGGACCACAGTCGCATTTATCAAAAGCGGGAACCCCTACCATGGGTGGAATAGTATTTATAATTGCGATAGTAATATCCTCATTGGTACTTAATCGCAACAATATATTTGATGTGCTTGTATTTTTAGCATATCTGTTATTATTTGCCATAATAGGATTTACAGATGACTATGTAAAAATAGTAAATAAGAGAAATTTGGGATTGACAGAAAAGCAAAAATTATTAGTGCAATTAGTATTTGCAATAATACTATCATATATTTCTCTTGTAAAATCATCATATAATACAGATTTGGTAGTACCTTTTACAAGTTTTAAACTTCATACGGGATTCTTATATATACCTCTTACATCACTTGTAATAATAGCAACCACAAATTCTGTAAATTTAACTGACGGTTTGGACGGTTTGGCATCAAGTGTGACATCAATAGTTATGTTGGCTTTTGCTATAATAGCAATAAATCTTAATTATATAACAACAGCGATGATTTCATTAAGTGTAGCAGGAGCTTGTTTAGGTTTTTTGAGAATAAATGCACATCCTGCAAAATCATTTATGGGAGATACAGGCTCTATGGCTCTTGGAGGTGCAGTAAGTGCTATTTCTATTGCTATGAATATGCATCTGATAATAATAATAATAGGTATAATATATGTTATAGAGAGCCTTAGTGTGATAATCCAAGTATATTCTTTTAAACACTATGGAAAAAGAGTATTTAAGATGTCTCCGTTTCATCATCATATGGAATTAAGCGGATATAAAGAAGTACAAGTAGTAAAAATATTTTGTGTAATAACTTGTATAGCATCTATAATAGGTATAATATCAACAGCTTTTATATAATTTGCCCAATATAAAAATATTTTAACAGTTTTTTTATTTATAAGTATTTTCTTATGCTTGAGTAAAATTTATCATAAAGCCTATATATTATAACTTTCTTGTTTCTTTTACAATCTATGAAAGGGTTTATTTTAAGTTGATGATGGACTATAAATCTAAGGAGGATTTTATTATATGAGCAAAATTATTGTTGTAGGACTTGGTAGATCCGGAATATCGCTTTTAGATTATTATTCAGGTAGAGATGAAACGGTATTTGCTTATGAAAATAATAAAAATATTGATATATCAAAATTTAAAAAATATGAAAACTCAAATAATATAAAATTTTTTTTAGGGAAAAATCCTACTGGAGATGAAGAAGCAGATATAGTATATCTTTCGCCTGGAATATCACCAAATGAATACTTTGCACAAAAATTTATTCAAAGAGATATTTGTGTGACAAATGAAATTGAATTGGCATACAATTTAGCAAAAGATGCCAATTTTATAGGAATTACAGGAACAAATGGCAAAACCACAACAACGAGTATGCTTGGAGATATTTATAAAAAGTATGATGAGAATACTTATGTTGTTGGTAATATAGGAAATGCTGTACTTTCAAGTATAAGTCTTGCAAAAACGAAAGCCAATTTTATAACAGAACTTTCAAGTTATCAATTAGAAACAATCGTAAATTTTAGGGTGCATATAGCAGTGATACTGAATATAACACCGGATCATTTGTCAAGACATAAGACAATGGAAAACTATAAAAATGCAAAATATAATATTACAAAAAATCAAATCGAAAGCGATTTTTTAGTTTTAAACAAAGATGATGAAAGTATAGATATAAATCTTGAAAATGTAAAATCGAAAGTTATATATTTTTCAATGAAAGAAAAACTTAAAAACGGAGTTTATTATGATAGAGAAAAAGACTCTATAATAAGCACGATAAATGGAAAAGAAGAAGAAATAATAAAAGCTGAAGATATACATTTACTTGGAAAACATAATATACAAAATACACTTGCCTGTGTTACTGTATCCATACTTGATAAGATACCGACAGCTTTAATAGCAGAAGCTATAAAAGATTTTAAGGCTGTAAAACATAGATTGCAAAAAGTAAGAGAAGTTGATGGTGTAATATATGTGAATGACTCAAAAGGTACAAATATAGACTCTACGTTAAAAGCGATAGAGTCGATAGATAATGATATAATCCTGATAGCCGGAGGCTATGATAAAATGCTTGAGTTCGACGATTTAATAAAAGGATTTAATGGTAAAGTAAAAACACTTTTGTTATTCGGAGCTACAAAAAAACTTATTAGAGATACAGCACTTAAATATGATTATAAAGATATAATAAGTTTGAAAAATTTAAAACAATGTGTACAAATAGCAAAGATAATAGCAGAAAAAGGAGACGTTGTATTATTATCACCTGCCTGTGCAAGTTGGGATATGTATCAAAGTTTTGAAGAAAGAGGAGATGAATTCATAGAGCTTGTAAACAATCTTAAATGAAAAAATATCTGCTCACTATAACTTATACTAAAACTTTTATCTATAGAACATTTTTATGAATTTTGAAAAAGATTTTAAATTAATATGAGATAAAAATATATTAATAATAATTTATATATGTAAAATGTAATTTTAAATTTTAAAATAAGCCTGAAAAGTATTGTATCTTTTACTTTTCAGGCTTATTTTGTATCATTATAATAATAGATTTTAAATAAAAAATAAAAAATTCCATTATTAATTTTATGTAAAAATATTGACTCTATAAAAATGATGTGCTAAAATGAATTTAAAGTTGATAAAGAAAGGAGAAAAGATTTTGAGAGTTTTATTAAAGTTTAATATGAAGACAAATTTTTTACCTTTAGACTATCACAAATTTGTGGTTAGTTATATAAAAAAGGCATTGACAGATTATGAAGGTGGAAAATTTTTTGGTGAATTTTATTCTAAGAATATTTCAAATAACTACAAAAAAGATTTTTCATGGAGCATGAAAATACCGAATCCTGCGTTTTTTAAAAATAGGATTGAAGTTAATGAGAAATATTTGGAAATTACTTTTGTTACTCCAAGTAAAACGAATTCTGCCATATTTTTGAACGCATTTTTGTTGCAAAAAGGAAAAGTCTTTGCGATATCTAAAGAAAATGAAATTGCACTTGTTGATATAACAATGTTAAAAGAGCCGACTATAACTCAAAATATGGCACAGTTTAAACTCTATTCACCTTTAGTATTGAGAGAGCATTATAGAGATACTAATAGAGATAGATATTTTACGGTTGAAGATGAAGATTTTGTATCAAGGCTTAAAGAAAATATAAGAACAAGCTATCCTAAATATGCATCTTATGTTGATGAACTTAAGATAGATATATCTAAACTGCATAAAGAAATAATTCCACTTTATGGTGTGAATATAGAGGTTTCTATTGGAGATATTATTATGCTTGGAGAACCTAAGTTACTTGATACAATATTAAAGGGTTCACTTGGATTAAGAAAAGCTTCAGGATTTGGAGTACTGAAATTGGTTGATTCATGGAGGTTTGATGTATGATAAGTACAGGGAATTATGGAAAGTACGATACATCTCTTGAATTTTCAGATTGGAGATTTTCTGCAGCAGCTGTTGGTATTATGAAATATCTCCAATATAATGATATGGATTTTTATATTTATGACTATAATGATGAGGAAAACGATTATGAATATAAAAAAGATGCCATATATTATAATAAGAAAGATATATTGGATGAAAATAAGTATTTGGATTTTGCAGAACATTTTTTTTCTGATAAATTTCACCATAAAAGAGTGATAGCTTTGTTGGATTCTGATAATTTTGATACTGAAAAGATAAAAAGAATAAATGATACACTAAAAGCAAACGTTATAATGAAAAAAAATATTTGCCAATATAAAATTTAATGGAGAAAATAAAGATGAAATCATAAATCTTATACAAGACAATAGGTATGAGATTATAAAAGAAACGTATAGAAATGCAAAATCTATGTATGCAAATTTTTGTAATATAAATTCTATTTTTTCAAATTCACAGGAGATATGTAGATTACTTGGATACAATGTTGACCTTGGCAAAAAGAAAAAATCTCTCGGTTTTAATTGGAATTATGACACTTATGTTTATAACGATGTTTTTGAATTTGACTACATACCTTTTGCTTTTACAAGAACAAGAGATGTTTTTTTCATAAACAATAACTTCAATGCAAAAGAATTGCTTAAATCTAACGAAAATATAGATTTGAATTATTTTAATGATAATGAAAAGAAGAATATAAGAAAAGAATTGTTTTTTTCTTCAAGCAAAAATGCAAAATATATAGATTATGAAGTGGAAATTATAAGTAAACAGAGAGACTATGACTATTTTGAAACGATGTTTATAAGAGATGAGGCAATAAGGATTTTTAATGCAATTGATGATATGAAGGATGAAAATATAGTGAATGCTTTAAGCAATTCTTGCAAATATGGCAAATCAGATTATTTGCCTATATTAAATATAGTTGTAGATTCCATAATAAATCTTTTGCATTTAGATCCTATAATTGATAAATTATTGAAGGACTTTAAAAATGATCACGGGTATTTGATTTCCCAACTTATAAGGATTAACATTTTACTGTATAAGGAGAATTATGAAATTATGGAAAATAAAGGCGATAAATCTAATAAAATTGCAAGAGTAATAGCCACAGCTAACGAAGTTAACAAAAAACTGAGAATAGATAAGTCAAATAAAATAATAAGCTATAAAAATAAATTGATATCTTGCCTTGTATTTAAAGACTATGACAGATTTTGTTCAATATTATTGCAATTAGCTACTTACAGTTCAGTAAGCTTAGGATTTGCTTATGATTTATTTGAAGATTTTGAAAAAAATAAAAACTTGGCATATGCATTTGTAAACGCATTAAATTTTAAAGAATTAGGTCAAAACAAGGAGGAAAATAAAAATGAAAAATAAAGCTTTAACGTTGACAATAATTTCAAATATTACATCTAATTATGGAGAAGGATTGGGCAATGTATCAACTGTTCAAAAAGTGTTTAGAAATGGGAAGGTGTATGCGACAAGAAGCAGAGAGAGTTTGAAAAATGCAATAATGGTACAAAGCGGTCTATATGATGACTTAAAAGTAACCGTTGACGGAGCAGCGCAAAAATTAGTAAATGATGATGTGAATATAAGCAATTGTAAAGCTTTAGAAGGTGGTTATATGAATACATCAGGGACGACCAATATAAGAAAAAGTTCGTTTTATTTGACTGATGCCGTATCTTGTGATGAATTCGTAAATGAAACAAGATTTCATAATAATTTATATCTTGCAACAGCATATGCAAAAGAAAATAAAATAAATTTTCAAGCTAAAAAAGACAGGGAAAATGAGGATAAAAAAGAGAATTCTTCAGGTTTGATGCCGTATCAATACGAATTTGATAAATCATTGAAAAAATATAGTATAACAATAGATCTTGACAAGATTGGAGTGGATGAAAAC
Organism: Peptoanaerobacter stomatis; assembly: GCF_000238115.1. Taxonomy (GTDB): domain Bacteria; phylum Bacillota; class Clostridia; order Peptostreptococcales; family Filifactoraceae; genus Peptoanaerobacter; species Peptoanaerobacter stomatis. The sequence goes on from NZ_JH414547.1 coordinate 53,010, forward strand.
TTTCCTTCTCAAGCAGATACAGTTGAAAAAATTCAAAGAGTTCTTTCAATATTAAAAACCATTCAAAACTTATCGTTGATTGTTAAAGGAAATATGGATAATGCGGAACCGCTTTTGATATTTGGCGGTATAGGAGAATATAAGACACATTATTTTGACAATGTAGTAAATGTAAAAAGAGATACTCTTAATATAGAAAACGGATTAAAAGACAGGGTGAAAAACGGATATAGAGTAGGATTGCTTAGAGGAGGTAATTTTATAAATGAAGAAGATATTGTAAATGAATTTTCACCACTTAGCATATCTGAATTTTTTAAGGATTTAGAAGAGGATGTGAAAAGCTACTATGAAGAATAGCGTTTTGCGTTTAAAATTACATCAAAATAAGGCACATTACAGGAAAGAAGAAACAGTAAACAATAAGATGACATATCCTTTACCAACTTATTCAATGATAATAGGTGCGATACATAATGCGTGTAATTATAAAGAGTATAGACCTATGGATATAAGTATACAAGGCAATTATGAGTCTATCAAAAGAGAGATTTATACAGACTATTGCTTTTTGAATAGTGTTATGGATGACAGAGGGATACTTGTGAAATTGAATAATCCCAAACTTTTAGAGAATGGATATAAAGTTATTGCAAAGGCATTAAAATCACAAGGAAACAGCTTTAAAAAAAGAATAACTATAGAAATTTGTGATGAAAAAGAGCTTGATGAATATATAAGAATATCAGATTTAAGAATAAAATTTCAAGAAGAAAATTCTTCTATAAATCAAAAAATATCAATAAAAAAAGATGAAATAAAAAAAATAAAACAAGAACAAAAAACAAAAGATAAAAAATCAGACGAATATAAAAATATGTCAGATAAGATAAATGAAATAAACGATGAAATAAAAAAAATAAAAGATGAGTTTGATGAGAGAAGAAAAGCAGAATATTTAAAACCTATATCATACTATGCTTCGCTTACAAAATCAATAAAGAGCTATGAAGTTTTGTACGGTGTAGACTTAGTAATCCATATAAGAAGTGATGAAGAAACTCTCAATGATATAAAGAAAAATTATCACAATATAACATCTGTAGGTAGAAGTGAAGATTTTGTTGACAATATAGAAATATCATTTGTGAACATAAGTGATGAAGAAGATAGTTTTAAACATATTAAAAGCAAGTATAAAGCTTATGTAGATAAAGAAGCTGTTGAAAATAAAGCTATTATCAAGTCAAACTTATCAGCCCACAAAGTAAACTTTGTACCTACACGAGGAACAACATACTATATAAACAAGAATTATGTAATAGAAAATAACAAGAGAGTTTTTGAGAAAAAAAGAGTTGTATATCTATCAGGATATGAATTTGGACTAAATATAAATCAATATAATTACCCAAATAAAGACAAAGGAATATATATTGATATTGACAACAAAGATATAGTAAGCTTTTTATAGTGAAATTAGATTTTTATTATAGTGTTTTTATATGACTTAATATTTTTAAATCTAATAAATAATTGTAATTTGTAGAGTATATTGCCAATTATATTTTTAAATTTTTATATAATAGATATATACTCTACAAATTAGAAAAATCAAGGTGAAACAATGATAGATGACAAACTGTATGACAAATTAAAACATTGTTATGCCAAAGAAGATGAAAGCATAGAAGTTCATGTAAGCAATGTTTTAGAACAGATGGGCATATTAAAAAAATTGGGCTATATAGATGATGAAAAGGCGGAAATACTTGGAGATGCCATAAAATGCCATGATGTAGGTAAAGCGAATAAATATTTTCAAAACAGAATATTATCAGCAAAAGAAGGAAAGAAGAAATATTTTGATAAAGAAAATGAAGTAGGTCATAACATATTATCTCCGTTTTTGTGCAGGTTTGGAGATGATGAAAGAGATTATATAACTGCATATGCAATAGTAAATCATCACTATTATGTAAAAAATAATTTCAACGAAATTAAAGAGAAAGAAGATATACTGAATAAAAACATAGAAGAAATATATAAAAGTTATAATTTAGAATTTGATAAAAATAATATTTTAGATTTATATAAATTTATTTCTATTTTGCAAACAGAATTGGAGGAAAATCCCAAAATTTTGAAAAAAGCATTATTAATTTTAGGATTACTTAATAAATGTGATTATGCAGCAAGTGCACATATGGAGGTAGAATATAGTGCAGATTTCTTGCAAAATGCTTTGGAAAATATGATGGACGAATGGAAAAATAAAAATTCGTCAGCATCTTGGAATGATATTCAAAAATTTTGTATGAGCAATAAGGATAAGAATTTAATAGTGGTAGCACCTACAGGTATGGGAAAAACAGAGGCGGCATTGAGTTGGATAGGAGATAATAAAGGTTTTTTTATACTCCCGTTAAAAACAGCTATAAATTCTATATATGACAGAGTGAAAAAAGATATAGTAAAGGATAATATATCAAAAAGAGTAGCTTTGTTGCATGGAGATACATTCAATATATACAATGATGAAAAAATAAATGATAATAATAAAAATGAAGAAGATATATGGGCATATTATGAAAAAAGCAAGCTATTTTCAATACCTTTAAATATATCAACACCCGACCAAATTTTCGACTTTATATTCAAAGCAATAGGATTTGAACCTAAATATGCGATGCTGAGTTATTCAAAAGTTGTTATAGATGAGATACAAGCATATGATTCAAATTTGTTGGCATGTATAATTATAGGGATACAAAATATAATAGATATAGGCGGAAAAGTATCTATATTCACAGCCACACTGCCTCCATTTGTAGAAGACTTACTGTCTTTAAAGAAAGCGGGCTCTTCTAAAATTGAAAGATATAAATTTGTAAAAAATATAGCTGATATAAAAGGTTATAAGAAAAGGCACAATATAAAGATATTAGAAGAAGAGATGAATGCAGATTTAATATATGAACACTATAAAAACAGCTATAGTAAAAAATATCTCGTAGTGTGTAACACAGTAAAAAAATCTCAAGAAATATATCAGGAGCTAAAAGATAAAGGAATAGATAATATAAATTTACTACATAGTAAATTTGTAAAATTAGAGCGTAAGGTAAAAGAAAATAATATAATGTCTGTTGGGAAAACCTATAAAGAAGATAATGAAACAATAAATGAAATTGATGAAGTGTGGGTTTGCACACAAATTGTAGAGGCAAGTTTGGATATAGATTTCGATTATATATTTACAGAGCTTTCAGATTTGAACGGTCTGTTCCAAAGATTAGGCAGAATAAACAGAAAAGGAGCTAAAAACATAAATGATCATAACTGCTTCATATTTACAGAAATAAATCAAAAACTATTGATAAAAAAAGAAGACTCTATAAGAGGATTTATAGATGAAGCTATATATAAACTTAGCAAAAAAGCAATATTAAGTCATGGAGACGGCATATTGACTGAGGAAGATAAATTGAATCTAATAGACGAATATCTCACAACAGAAAATATGAAAGAAAGTCTATTTTTAAAAAGATATTGGATTTCTTATGACTATTATTCAAAATTGTATATGCACGAACTTTCTGCAAAAGATGCTGAAAAATATTTGAGAAATATAATTTCTTTTGACGTCTTTCCAAAAGATATTAATAATGGATTATTAAATGAAGAAGAAATAAATTTAATATTTGAAAGAATAAAAGCTGTGAAAGAACATTTAAATGATAAAAACAAGAGCAGAGAAGAAAAAAAGAAATATGTATTTGAACTTAGTGAACTGAAAAATGAGATTATGAAATATACTGTATCAGTAGGCCTATATGATTTAGGAGGGGAAAAAGTCAAATACCTTGAAAATATAGAAATTTCAAAAAATACATCAATACCTATACTCTTGTGTCATTATGATGAATTGGGTTTTAGAAGGCTTACAGAAGAAGAAAGTAAAAATGAAAATTTTGATAATAAAGATGATGAAAATTTTATATAGACATTTATAAAATGTTTTTAGGTTAACAGTATAAGTGCAATCTCTAATAAAAAAATTATATAATAGCAAAGTCCTTTATCTTAATAAATAATATAATACTGAATTTTTAATATTATATTATTTTATTATACTGAATTTTTAATAGTGTAAACTTTACGATTATAAAGGTGATTAATATATGCAAAAAGATATAACCGGAATCATGGTATATTATTATGTTGTGTGCAAGAGAAAACTATGGTATTTTTCCAATGATTTGACAATGGAGCATAACGATGAAAATGTAGCGATAGGAAAATCAATAGATGAAAACACATATAATGATGAAGATAAGCATATAAACATAAGAAACATAATAAATATTGATTACATAAAAGAAAGAAATGTAATACATGAGGTCAAAAAGAGTCGCTCAATAGAAGAAGCATCAATAAAACAAGTGGAATACTATTTGTATTATTTAGAAAAACAAGGAGTTTTAAATGTTTATGGCATATTGGATTATCCTCTAATCAAAAAAAGAAAAGAGATATACTTGACAGATGAAGTCAGGCAGGAAATAGAAGATATTTTGGGAAATATAAAAAATATATTAAGCATGGATATTCCTCCTGAATACAAAAAAATTGGAATATGCAAAAAATGTGCATATTATGATATTTGTGCAATTTAAGAAAATTATCTAAATTTTTAAAATTTATAATTCTTTTGTAGTATTATTTTTTATTGTATTAACTATTATAAAAATAAATATTTATACAATTCTCAATAGAATAATAGGTAATTTATAGAAAGAATTCATAAATAGTATCATATTTTATTAAATTTACACAAGCATATCTTTCTGTTGCTCTATTGAATTTTAGTATTAATTAGCTAACCGTTATAAATTGATGAAATTTATATTATTTATTAAAAGGACTTTAAATATGAAAAAAAGTTATTTTATATATTCTGAGTCAGAACTAAAAAGAAAAGATAATACTCTCCAAATAAAGACTGTAGATGGAGTAAAAAAAGATATTCCTATTGAAACGATATCTGATATATATGTTATGACAGAAATGACATTTAATACAAGCCTTATAAATTTATTGTCTCAATATGGAATAATAATACATTTTTTTAACTATTATAATTTTTATAATGGAAGTTATTACCCAAGAGAAAAAAATGTTTCCGGAAGATTACTTGTAAATCAAGTAGAACACTATACAGATGAAAATAAACGTCTTATTTTAGCAAAAGAATTTGTGCTTGGAGCAACAGACGGAATATTAAGAAATATGAGATATTATAATGAAAGAGGAAGAGACCTGAAAGAACAGACATCACAGATTAATGAGTTGAAGAGACTCATAGAAAAGCAGAAAAATGTTCAGGAACTTATGGGTATAGAGGGGAACATACATAAAATTTATTATAAAACTTGGAACGATATAATAAATCAAGAAATAGATTTTGAAAAAAGAGTAAAAAGACCACCTGATAATATGATAAATACGCTTATATCTTATGTGAATAGTATGATATATACAACAGTATTATCTCAAATCTATATAACACAACTCAATCCAACCATAAGCTATCTCCACGTTCCAAGTACAAAAAGATTCTCATTGGCGTTAGATATAGCCGAAATATTTAAACCTCTGATTGGAGACAGAATGATATTTTCATTGTTCAATAAATTACAAATAAGTGAAAAACATTTTATAAAAGAATTAAACGGTTTGCAATTGACTAAACAAGGCTCAATGATTATATCAAAGGAATTTGATGATAGACTTTCAAGAACTGTAAAACATAAAAATTTGGGAAAAGACGTAAGTTATAAATACCTGATAAGATTAGAAGCATACAAGCTCATAAAACATCTCATAGGAGAAAAAGAGTATCAAAGCTTTAGATTGTGGTGGTAAATATTAAAACTTATATTAACAGTTTGAATTATTGCTATAAGTTAATATATTGAAAGGGTCTTTTTGAAAAATTTATGCTTGATTTTTACAATTGCTTTAAAAAATTAGTTTTCTATTACTTGATAGAATTTTAGTATGATTATAAATAATTCTATTATTTTAATTAAATAAATATATTTTTTTGTATAATGTTCAAATACATTTGTTTGAAGCATTTTTATAAATATTGGTAAAGTGTATATTTATAAAACCATTAGAGTATATATTAATTTATAAACAGTGTTTTAAAATAAAATTAAATTTATTATAAAAAGATGAGAGGATGTCAGATGTATATTATACTGGTTTATGATATATCATTAGAAAATGGAGGTGCAAAAATTTGGAGAGATACTTATAAAATATGTAAAAAATATTTATCACATGTGCAGAATTCAGTTTTTGAAGGAGAGATAAGCGAATCTCAGCTGTTTGAATTAAAAAAGCAACTATCTAAAACAATAAGAAAAGATATGGATTCATTAATATTATTTAAAAGCAGAAATGAAAGATGGTTGGAAAAAGATATTTTAGGAGTGGATATTAGGGCTACAGACAGATTTATATAACTGTCGATTGTAGATAAACATAAAATATTAAAAGGTAGACAGGATAAAAAAATATTGATATAATAATAAAAATAAATATTAAAGTTAAATTTTATATAATAAAATAAATTTTTTATTGTAGATAGACAAAACATATGTCTATAACATAGTTATTTCAATATATAAAATTAATCCTGACGTAAAATCACCAAATTGGAATGTAAATGTCTCTCCGAAGTCTATTATGCATTTTCCAGATTTTGACGTAAAATCACCAAATTGGAATGTAAATATCTGTTACCATCTATAGTAACATAAGCACTGCCTGGACGTAAAATCACCAAATTGGAATGTAAATATTAAAATGTGTTTTACATTCATAACACATATAAGTGACGTAAAATCACCAAATTGGAATGTAAATGCAGAATATGCAATTACGATGTCTTGGCTAAAAGGGACGTAAAATCACCAAATTGGAATGTAAATTGAGCTATTTTTCTTTGTTATAGGTCTGCCATATAGGACGTAAAATCACCAAATTGGAATGTAAATTCGGTTCAAGTCCACAATGCGTGTACTTGAACAATAGACGTAAAATCACCAAATTGGAATGTAAATACAGCCTTTGCCGCTCTGATTACCACATTCAGCCCGAGACGTAAAATCACCAAATTGGAATGTAAATTATGGGACAATACGACAGCGTCTTTATATTTGTGTAAGACGTAAAATCACCAAATTGGAATGTAAATGCATAATTGCGTCTAAAAATTCTAACATCTTCAAGAGGACGTAAAATCACCAAATTGGAATGTAAATTAAGGAAAAACGGAACAAGGTTCCGCCCTTTCGGGGACGTAAAATCACCAAATTGGAATGTAAATTATTATCATAACTACCATAATAGTCAGGCATTAGGACGTAAAATCACCAAATTGGAATGTAAATGGACGATGAACGTTTTAATCTTGTAAAGATAGATTAATAGTAAAATCACCAAATTGGAATGTAAATGAATGTTCTACTTTTACATTAAACAAGCTACTATCAATAGTAAAATCACCAAATTGGAATGTAAATTTGACATTTGCTGTTATAGTGGCTGTTTTAGTTTTGTATAGTAAAATCACCAAATTGGAATGTAAATAGCAACATCAGATTTGTTTGATTGCATTGCAGCATCTATAGTAAAATCACCAAATTGGAATGTAAATTTTTTTTTATGAATGTATTTGCGTAACTTCTATAACGATAGTAAAATCACCAAATTGGAATGTAAATTTTTTGGTTAGCTCTTTTTCTTGATTCTGATAATGCATAGTAAAATCACCAAATTGGAATGTAAATCTATAAATAGAAAATATACGCCATTTAAAAGCACAAAATAGTAAAATCACCAAATTGGAATGTAAATTATACTCAAAAAAATCTTAAATACAAGCTTGATAAAATAGTAAAATCACCAAATTGGAATGTAAATAGTTGTCGATATATTACAATCGTATTTTAATATATTAATAGTAAAATCACCAAATTGGAATGTAAATTTAGCCAAAGATAGATTACCTAACAAGTCCAAGTCTATAGTAAAATCACCAAATTGGAATGTAAATACAGATTTAACTAAAAGTACATATAATGAGTTGTATTATAGTAAAATCACCAAATTGGAATGTAAATTACGGGGAATTAATAACAGGTTTCAATACTCAGAAAATAGTAAAATCACCAAATTGGAATGTAAATCATCAGCTTTATGATTTTTAGATACAAACAAAGATGAATAGTAAAATCACCAAATTGGAATGTAAATACGTTGTGCAGTATATAAAATACGTTTACCATTACCATAGTAAAATCACCAAATTGGAATGTAAATTAAGGAACTTGCGGAATATTAATCAATAAATTTTTTATAGTAAAATCACCAAATTGGAATGTAAATTAATCATAGAATTAAGATAAAATCAATAAATATAAAAATAGTAAAATCACCAAATTGGAATGTAAATATTTAATAGAAAAATTAAAAGAACTTTTAAAATCATATAGTAAAATCACCAAATTGGAATGTAAATGAGCAAAAGCCTATGATATAGTGCTTAACGGCATAGATAGTAAAATCACCAAATTGGAATGTAAATTATCATAGTTAAGGGCAAAAAGACTGTAGGAGCAAAATAGTAAAATCACCAAATTGGAATGTAAATGTGCTTGATATATTAGCAGAAAGCGGTTTCGACGGGGATAGTAAAATCACCAAATTGGAATGTAAATATCAATTACTTTAGCTAATTTAGAATATTCATTTGCATAGTAAAATCACCAAATTGGAATGTAAATTTCTCTAAAATTAGCAGTCATAATAACTTCTGTCTTGATAGTAAAATCACCAAATTGGAATGTAAATTGCCGTATTCGCTTATTTCATTACCCATAAATTTATTAGATAGTAAAATCACCAAATTGGAATGTAAATTTAATAGGCTGGCCTATATAAGATCCAATACCAACCTATAGTAAAATCACCAAATTGGAATGTAAATAAGATAAACAATGATAACATTAGGATTCTAGGAATTAATAGTAAAATCACCAAATTGGAATGTAAATGTTGGTATTGGTTTTATTGCGGTAAAAAAAGGAATAATAGTAAAATCACCAAATTGGAATGTAAATGATATATAAATACTTTGTCATCGTTAGTGAATAAAAAGTAAAATCACCAAATTGGAATATAAATATTTCTATGGCAAATTAATGCGCTTCTATCATTATTCCTTTGAGGTATTAAAAACATATCAGGAAGAATTTGCAAGATGGAAATATACTGAATTTAACGAAAGGAGAAAAATTAAAAATATTGTTTTGTTACAAGATGTAGAAAATAGAGCATTTGAAAAAATAGAAAAAGTTCAAAAAAAGTACAGCAGTTTTTTAGTAAGTATGAAAAAACTACTAAAGATATAATAAGGCTATAAAAATAGCATATTAAAAAGTGTTTGTTGTTTTTTTCTAATTAAATATATTTAAGGAGGTCTTATGGAAAGAATACAAGTATCAAAAGAGTGGATGCAAAAATATGAAGAAATTAAGAGTTTAATGACATCACCTGTAAATTATGCACAGTGTTTTGGTATGAAAGAAATACAGGGCAAGGAAATTTTTGTTTTAGATATGGGAGAAGTGACTTTCCCCAGTGGAGAAATTTTGGTTAGAGATCCTTTAGTATGGCTCAATAGAAATGAAAAACCATATTTACAGTCTGTGCCTATAGGAAAATTTAAAGTGAATACATTAGTAGCCAAGATAGAAGAAGATCATTATAGATATGTGCTGAGCAGGGTTAAATTTACAGAAGAAATACCGGTTATTTACTATGAAGCATTAAAGGGAGATGAAAACTTAGATTCTTTTGAAGAAGATAGCATTTTTGGATTTCCAGTTGATGCAGGACTTGCGACAATAGTGGATGTTGAGACAAAAAACGCATATTGTGATTTTGTAGATAATTGGTATAAAAAAAATTCTGGCAAGAATATCTATGACGATTTTTTTTTGCAGCTATTTTTGAAAAAAATGCAATGGAAAATCCACTTTATCAGAGAGAGGGAGGAGATTGGATAAACTTTAGAATTCCAAATACGGACTTAAGTATTCCGATGATACAATCGGGATTTGGAGATGGGGTATACCCTGTGTATTTTGGATATGATAAGGATAACAATCTTTGTGATGTCGTTATTGAATATATTTATTTAGGATAGAGAGGTTTTATTAGAGAGAGCATTAAATAGGAGTTAATATTATATTCACCTTCAAAGTGTTTTAACATACGATTAATAAATAGAAGAAACTGTTAAAATATGGGAAGTAAGAATAATAAAAGAGACATTGTGATATAGGAATTCAAGTCTTGAATAGTAATATTATCAAACATCTGTGTAACATATAATTTTAAACATTTTGTTTTATGATACGATTAATTGATGTTTCGTGAACAATTTTGGATAAATTGAAAATTTAGGGAAAAGAAAATGAAGATAGAGAATAAATAGATAAAATTGTATACTGGTAGGAGAAGTTCCATAAATGGCTATTTTAAATGAAAAACAAATAAAATACGGATTTGACTACTGTCATCAAGATGAACCACAGGATAGGTGTATTGTTGAAGTATCAGAATATAATGGAGAAAATGCGTTGACAATAAATTGTACCCAATTAGGTGACAGTTTTACACCTCAATATAAGACGGCAAAAGAGAAGAAGAGTATTTTGCACCAGTGGTGTGATTTTTTGTATGATAATACAACCGCATTCACAGAACTTACATTTTGTACGAGGATGCCACAGGAATTATTTGATGCTGTTTGTGCACAGCAAAATCTGAGAAAGTTATATATAAAATGGGGTGTATATCCAGACATTTCTAAGATTGCAAATCTTAAAAAACTTGAATATTTGCATTTGGGTTCAGGTGCAAGTGTAGGAAGTATAGAGCCTATTTCAAAATTAAAAAATTTGGTTGCGTTATCGGTAGAAAATTTTCAGAAAATTGATGATTATAGTCCGCTTGTTAATCTTAAAAATTTGGAAAGTCTTTCAATTGAGGGTGATTGTTTTGGACCTAAGTATATTCATATAAAGTCTTTGAATTTTTTGAATAATATGAAGCAATTAAGATTTTTTAGTTTTTTAACCGGAATAGTAAAAAGTAAAGATTATACGCCTATTTTAAGTCTTGAAAATGTAGAACATTTAACTCTTAGACCGTCTAAAGAGCTTAAAAACTTATATAGTGAGATAATCAGATTGCCAAAATTGAAATATGGTTTATTAGTGAATAAAGCGGAACTTTATACGAAATAGAAATTTTTGAGGTAATATGATGCTAATAGATAAAATTAAAGCAATTGAGAAATATATCTGTGAAAACTTTGAAGAATGGGACTTGGATGATCCTGTGGAAGAAGAATATTTTGAAGAATACCGAGAAATATCAGGAGTTTTTGAGGAAGATATATTATCGTTTGAGGAGAAATTTAATATAATTTTGCCTGATGATGTAAAAGCACTCTATAGGTATAAAAATGGAAGTAAATACTTAAGTATTTTACCTTGTGTTATTGATGAAAGAGAAATGCCCTTTTGTTTAATGAGTTTGCAGGAAATAGAGAAGACAAAAGAATATTTTCAAAACAGATATGCCTTATTGACGGAATTTACTGATTATTTTACAAATGAAGATATTGATAACATGAAGGATGATAGGATTAAGCCTTATCTTTTTAATAAAAGATGGATTCCATTTGCAAAATATTGCGACAGTTGTTTTCTGATGCTTGATTTTGACCCTAATAAAGGCGGAAAAGAAGGACAGGTTATCTGCTATATTCATGATCCGGATGAGGTAATTTATGTAGCATCATCCATTACAGAGTTGGTTTTGGAGATAATTATAGAAGAAATGGAATAGAAATGATAGGAGTTAAAGTAATTACAGCCTTGTTAAAAAAATGTTTAATAACCTCAGAAAAGGTTGAGCAGTTAATTAAACAGTGTTACCTTAGGCTTTTTGAAAAATATATTATACCCAAAATAGATGGCGTGTTTTTATTGGATATAGTTATTAATTTTCAAACATAAATTAATTCAGGTACATTTGTGTTTATATTGTGAGTACATAAGAGAGGACATGGAGAATGGATATCACAAGTATTATTTATTTAAGCGTGCTTATAATGCTGGGAGTTTTTTTCGTTAACAAGATGTTTAATCCACCTGTTGTACATGACTATAAATTAAAGACTATTGTTTTTGCAAAAGAAGCAGAGAAGAGTCTAAAAACAACAGAGCGTGGCAAGCATATTTTTACTTCAAATGCAAAAAACAAATTGATACTGCCTTGGGAATTTGATCTTTGGACACAAGCGGATTTGTTTGAAAATGCGATTGTCCTAAAGAAATATAAAAAAGAGAAGGTGGTATATTTTTATGAATTATATGCTATACAACCTTTATTGGTGAATTCGCTTTTTGTAAAAGGTAAATACTTTGGATATGTTTTTATATTTAGAGATAAGAAGGAAATTATTTTAAAAAGCTGTGATATGTGCGATATGGATGTTTTTGTAAATAAACTCTGTTCGCTCTTTCCCCCAGAAAAAAACGAAGCGATTATAAGAGATGTTGATTAAAAATCGTATTGGTAAGCTATATGAAAAATAATTTAACTAAACGTTGATTTAATGTGGTATTTGCAGAAATGCTGTCACTTTTTTTAATCTTGGTAATTACCATAATTTTTTATAAGGTGCTTGTGAGAAAGCCTGCATTTTCTTGCAAATATATTTAAGATGAATATATTTGTGTTTCTGTTTTTTCGGATATCTTGATAGAATTATTGGTATGACGAAAGAAGAGATTAGGCAGTATTAAGCTGATGAATTATTCGAAAGTGTTGAATAAGGCTCTGTGCTTAGAAAGTATATGGCAATATGGATATCTATATAATCTACTACTATAGGAATATTAAAGAAAGATATGATGGATTAAGTAAAATGGAGAATTCATTTTGAAAATATATAAAAATAAGGAGGCCTCGTATGGGGGGAAGATTGATTTTTATCACAATACTTTCTTTTTTAGGTATTATTTTTTTTGCAATTGTATTCAGAATGTATATTTATATGAAACGAACTGTTTCAGATGGAAAATCATTGATGGAAAAAGCGGTAAACGAACAGACAAATACTGAAAAAATGGGAATTAGGGAGTTTCTGATATATGCAGTTGCGATATTTGGAGCGTTATCATTTGCTTTGAAACTAATAAAACGAGGTGGTTCCGGTTTTTCTCTTTTGGCAAAATCTATAGTGCTACCACCACTTATGGCACTTTTTAACGCACGAAAGCGTAATGGAAGAACATTATTTGTGTGTACAGTTATTACAATATTTTCATTTTATCTGTTTATGATATATATTTTCATTGATATCCCACCTAAAGCACCGGTTTTTACTATTAATGATATGGAAATTACTCTGGCACATACCACTGTTGCAAGTTTATTGTCAGATGGATTTGATATTTATATCAGACAGAATGATGCTCATAGAACTGATTATGAAAAATTGCTTTATTCCGATGATTTTGAGAAATATACTGCTAATAGAAGTATTCTTGTTGAAAAGGGCTTCCGAAGGAATAATGAATCTGTACCATATTCTATGTACATTCTTGCAAAAGGCGGTGTTGTAATTGGAACTATAGGTCTTTATGGTCACGAAACCAAGGACATTGTATTGGAGGACTGCAAAATAATCCATTTTAAACTTGATGAAAACTGTGTTGCGTCAGCGAGAGAAAATTTGATAATTTATAGTCTTAATGATATTAAACTGCTTGCTCCACTGAAGTTGGAAGAACTGCAAAAAACATTTGATAAAAAACTGTGGTTAGTTCCACCAACTGCTCCTATAGATATAACACAGTTGCATTATGGAATAAAATGGTCAACTCGCAGTGATCATCTCTTTTGGAATGAATATTTTGCCTATATTAATTTCGATGAGAATAATAATATGACAAAATTTGAACTTTCAACTGAAGTGGCACGTGATTGGAAGAAATGATGAAAAACCAGGTCTTGTGATTACAAATAGTATATTTATATATTAAATTATACTGTTTTTACAAAATACATCATATTAGATGTAGGAAGAGACCATTTATGACATTAGAGCCTTATATGGCAGAAGTAGTGAATAATTGCTATCGGCTACTGGAATATATTGGAGATAGTCAATCGGATAGCAGATTGGAAGAACTGATTGCAGAATATTTAAAACCGGTAGTAATCAAAGACTTAATAGGAGAATTTATATTAAACAGAGCGTATTCATGGTTTGAGGGAAGTATTGATTTCAATGGAAATAAAGTCAGCATTATGCTAGATTCAAATAAAAATGAAAAGTTGCCTCCAAAATCTTTTTCTTATCTGAAAAAATTTGTTGAAGATATAGAAAATAGAGACTATAAAATACGTAAATTTATAGTAAAAGAGCTATGGGAAACTGCAAAGGACTGGATAGAGTCTGAGAGAGAAGCTGATGATTTAACAGAAGAATATTTTTATAATTCATTGTATCTTGGGGAGTTATCCATCAGTGAAGCGGGCGATATGACATTATATTATGGAGACAAAGAGGATATTTTTGCAGGTCATGCTATAGAAATTAATGTTAGAAAAAACGGTGAGATAGATGGAGCGACATTAGTAGGTTAGTGAAATATTAAAAAAATATTTTTTTCGTGATTAAAAATATATTATGAAGGTAATATTATAAATATGATATTGAAATATATTTTTAAAAAACTTAAAGTTTATAAAAGTTTAAATATATAACTTTTGTGAACAGATATTTATCTTTCTGGTATTTAACATATATATTTATAATTGTGTTCAAATAAAATTTAAAAAGAATACAAAAAAAGATAATTTTTATATTGACATAATTACAATATTGTTTTATAATTAATACCATAAAAGTATATATTAAAAATTAGTATATTAATTAAAATAAATTTAATAATAGGGAGGATTTTTTTATGTCATTAATAAACAAAAAAGTTAGTGATTTTACAGTGAAAGCATTTAAGAACGGGGAATTTATAGATGTATCTTTGAAAGATACTCTTGGAAAATGGGCAATATATTTCTTTTATCCTGCAGATTTCACATTTGTTTGCCCTACAGAGCTCGAAGATTTGGCTAATAAATATGAAGATTTCCAAAAAGCTGGAGTTGAAATATATTCTGTTTCTTGTGATACTCACTTTGTTCACAAAGCATGGCATGACACATCAGATACTATAAAGAAAATAAAATATACTATGCTTGCAGATCCTACTGCAAAACTTGCAAGAGATTTTGATGTTTATATAGAAAGTGATGGTTTGGCAGAAAGAGGAAGTTTCATAGTAAACCCTGAAGGAGAAATAGTAGCATACGAAGTAAATGCCGGTGGAGTTGGAAGAAATGCAGATGAATTATTCAGAAAATTACAGGCTTGCCAATTTGTTCATGAGCATGGCGATCAAGTTTGCCCTGCAAAATGGAAACCGGGTGAAAAGACTCTTAAACCAAGTCTTGATTTAGTAGGACAACTATAACAGTTTAAAAATTAAGCTACATTTATAAGTTTTATATGCTTATGAATGTAGCTTAATTTGATATAAACTTCGTTTAATTTTAATAACTAACTGTTGATTTTTATTTATACTATGCTTAAACAAACAATTGAAAAAATTTTACTTTCAGTTATTTAATCATTTTTTTAGATATAAAAAAATTTTCTTGAATATTTAAAAAATATTTTATAAACATAAGAGGAGGAATTATGGCTAACAATAATCTATACGATTTGATAGTAATAGGCTCCGGACCTGCGGGGCTTACAGCAGCGATATATATGGCAAGAGCAAGATATAAGACATTGGTACTTGAAAAAGCTGATGTAGGTGGACAGATAACTATAACAAGTGAAGTTGTAAACTATCCTGGAATAAAAATTACAGACGGAAAAAAACTTACACAAGAAATGGCAAAACAAGCAAAATCATTTGGAGCGGAAATAAAAACAGATGAAGTTGTAGATATAGATTTGTCAGGGGATATAAAAAAGATAATCACAAAAAACAACACATATGAGGCGCTTACAGTAATAATAGCTACAGGTGCAAATCCAAGACAACTCGGTTTTGAAGGTGAAGCTAAATTTAAAGGACGTGGTGTTGCCTATTGTGCAACTTGCGATGGAGAATTTTTTACAGATAAAGAAATATTTGTAGTAGGCGGAGGTTTTGCTGCATGCGAAGAAGGTATGTTCCTTACAAGATATGGTAAACAAGTTACTATGATTGTAAGAGAAGATGATTTTACTTGCGCATCGTCAATAGCTGAAAAAGTAAAAAGTCATGTTCCTAAGATAAATATTCATTTCAATACACAAGTAGAAGAGATAACAGGCGATAATTTTCCTAAAAAAGCGGTATTTATAAATAATAAAACAGGTGAAAAATTCACTTATGAAGCTCCTGAAAATGATACATTTGGAACATTTGTATTTGCAGGATATGTTCCAAATACTTCTCTTATAAAAGGTAAGGTAGAACTTGACTCTCAAGGATATGTAATAACAGATGAAAATAGAGCTACAAATGTAAATGGAGTTTTTGCTGCTGGAGATTTGTGTGTAAAAAATTTAAGACAGGTTGTAACTGCTACAGCAGATGGAGCAATAGCAGCAACAAGTGCTGAAAAAATTGCTGCTCAAAAACATATTGAATTAAAAATAGAAAATTTATTTGATATAAGTAGAGTAAAAGTTGATGAAAACAACGAAGTAAAAAAAGTAGAGGCAAATGCGGGAAATGACAGCTTTATAACAGATGAAATGAAAACTCAACTTTCAGGAGTATTTTCTAAATTTGAGAGAAAATTAATTCTTGTAACCAATGTAAATAACTCTGATTTGAGCAAAGAAATAAGCGGATTTTTGTCAGAAATGTCAGGAATATCAGATAATTTAACAATAAAAACAAAAGAGATTCCATCAGATGAAACAGCGTTTATTTCATTAGAGACACAAGACGGTAAAGATACAGGATATAAGTTTGTGGGAGTACCTGGAGGACACGAATTTACATCTTTTGTTCTTAGCATATATAATTATTCAGGAAAAGGTCAAGCTATAGAAGAATATCAAAGAGAAAAAATATCATCTATAAAAGAAGAAAAAAATATAAAAATAGTAGTTTCATTGAGTTGTACAAAATGTCCTGATTTAGTAATAGCTACATCTCAAATAGCAGGCAAATTGGAAAAATCAAAATTTGAAGTACACGACATAGCTTATTCTCAATATCTTAGAGAAAAATATAATATAATGAGTGTGCCTTGCATGATAATAAATGATGACAAAGTCATATTCGGTAAAAAGAACGTGGATGAAATATTAGAAGCACTGTAATTAATTCTATATAAAATAGCTTTAAACTATGTTTTACAGCATTGGTTTAAGGCTATTTTTTGTTATATAGATTGATTTTATAATTTTTAGTTGATATAATATATTGTGTATTTTTATTTATGAATTTATTATATTAATACTAAAATTTAATAGACTTATGCGTATATTTCATAAAAGGATACAGTGATGCTAAAAGTATAAATCATATCATTTAGATAAAATAAATATTTTAAATAGGTTTTGTATAAAATTAATTCAAGAAAACCATACAATTTAATATTTGTTTATACATTTATTATTTCATTACTTTATTTTATTATGTGAATGTCTTTAAAAAAGTTTCAGTATCAATATAATAGCAAATAAAAAAGTGAGCATTTTAAACATTTGAAAAAATTATTCACAAATATAGAAATATTGATTTATTATATTAAAATTCATAGGAGAAGTTTATGAAGAAAATAGGTATAATTGGAGCGATGCAAGAAGAGATAGATTCTCTTATAAAAATACTTGAAAATAGAAAAGAGCAAAATTTGAATCATCTCACATTTTATGAAGGAGTTTATAATAATGTTGAATTGATAGTAGTGAGATGTGGTGTAGGTAAAGTTAATGCGGCTGTTTGTACTCAACTTCTAATAGATAAGTATAATCCGGATTATATAATAAATATAGGTGTGGCAGGTAGTGTATCTGATGATGTCAATATATGTGATATAGTTGTATCAACTCATTTAGTGGAGCATGACTTTGACTGTACAGCGTTCGGATATAAAAAAGGTGTTATACCGAGGTTGGATGACAGCGAATTTAAGGCAGATGAGTATTTGTTGGAACTTTCAAGAAAGTCTCAAACATCTCTTGCTAATAAAATAAGATTTTTTGAGGGTGTAATAGTATCAGGAGATATATTTGTAAGCTCAAAAGAAATAAAAGATGAACTTCAAAAGCTGCATAAAGCTATGTGTACTGAAATGGAAGGAGCTTCGATAGCACACGTTTGTTATCTCAACAACAAGCCGTTTTTAGTAATAAGGTCTATGAGTGATAAAGCTGACGGCAAAGCACCTGATAATTTTGAGCAATTTGTGATAGAATCTGCTGAAAATTCAAGGACATTTATACAAGAGATGATTGCTAATATGTAAAGATAAAATTTACTACAATTAACAAATTAAAAAGTATTTTAAAATATTATTTAACAAATATCTATTGTTTAATTATATAATAGCATCAAAACTTAATGTAAAAATTATAAATTTCCTTGTATAAGGAGTTTTGTATATGAATATCGACATAAATTTTGTAAAGATAAAAGACGCAAAAGAAATCATTGAATATTGCAAACAGGTAGGTTCTGAAACCGATAATTTATCATTTGGTTCAGAAGGTTTAGGTATTTCTGTAAGCGAAGAAAAAAGAATTATACTGAGTTTTTTACAAGATAAAAAAAGTATGATGTTTGTAGCAAGACATAATGGAAAAATAGTCGGCTTGGCTGCATACAGATCTATGCCAAGAAGATTTTCTCACAGAGCTGATATAGGAATAAGCATTTTAAAAGATTATTGGGGAAATAAAATTGCGACAAGGCTTATAGAAACTATGCTTGATTTTGCCCAAAATGTTGCAAGGTCAAAAGTAATTTCTCTCGAAGTTGCTACAGATAATATAAGAGCAATAAGACTATATGAAAAATTCGGATTTGAAAAAATAGGTTTGTTTAAAAAATATTTTAAAGTAGGAGATGAATTTTTGGATGCATATATAATGACTCTATATTTGTAAAGGTATATAAATGAAATATAATTTTGTTTAAACAATTTATGCTTAAGACATTTATATATAAAATTAAAACAATAGATTTGTTCGATAACTCAATTTTAAAAATTGATGAAAGTAATTGTAAAAACTAATATTAGAAAAGCTGTTTTTTTTAATCTGAAATTTTAGATATTTACAGTTATTGACTATAGGTAATCTAACAAATCTAATAAAAGGAGATACAAAATTGGAAGAAAAAAATATTATATTTTCAGGAGTGCAACCATCAGGAGAACTCACAATAGGTAACTATTTGGGAGCACTTAAAAATTGGGTAAAATTGCAAGATGAATATAAATGTTATTATTGTATAGTTGATGAGCATGCAATTACAGTTCCACAAGTGCCTAAAGATTTGAGAAGAATGAGTCTTGAAGTGCTTGCGAAGTATATTGCAAGCGGAATTGATGAGAACAAATCGTGTTTGTTTATGCAGTCTCATGTACCACAACACGTTCAACTTATGTGGGTGTTAAATTCAATCACATATATGGGTGAATTGTCGAGGATGACACAATACAAAGATAAATCTCAAAAAAAAGCTGAAAATCTAAATGCGGCATTATTTACATATCCTGTGCTTATGGCGGCGGATATATTGCTCTACAATGCCAATTTAGTGCCGGTTGGTGAAGATCAACGTCAACATTTGGAAATTGCAAGAGATTTGGCAAACAGATTTAATTCAAAATATTCGGATACTTTTGTAGAACCTAAGATGTATACTTCAAAAGAAGGTGCAAGAATAATGAGCCTTCAAGAACCGACTAAAAAAATGTCAAAATCTGATGAAAATCCTAACGCTTATATTTCTATGGTAGAAGAAGATGATGTTATAAAATCCAAGATAAAACGTGCTGTAACAGATTCAGTCGGTAAGATAGATTATAATGACGAACAGCTTGCAATAAAGAACTTAATAAATATTTATTCAGCGTATTCCGGGAAAAATGTACAAGATATAGTATCTATGTATGAAGGAAAAAATTACGGTCAATTTAAAAATGATCTTACAGAAGTTGTGATTGAAGGCATAAGACCGATAAGAGAAAGGTATAAAGATTTGCTCAAAAACAAAGACCATTTAGAGCAAATATACAAAAAAGGTGCTGAACAAGCCAGATATGTAGCAAATAAGACACTTAGAAAAGTATATAGAAAAGTAGGTTTTGTAGAATATGAATAAAATTGATAAAAAAAGCATATTCTATATAATATTAGGGATATTTTTATTGATAATAGATCAAATAGTGAAAATCAATATAAAAGATAATATGACAGTAGGAGACAGTATAAAAGTTGTAAACGACTTTTTTTCAATAACATATGTACAAAACAAAGGGGCGGCATTTGGTATATTGCAAAATCAAAAATTTCTATTTTTAATCATAGGGATTGTTATGATTTTAGGACTTATATATATGTTTATAAAAGATGAAGATAAAATTACAAGATTATCAATCACTATGATAATATCCGGAGCATTAGGTAATATAGTTGACAGATTGAGATACGGATATGTTGTAGATATGTTTGATTTTCATGCAATATGGTCATATGTATTTAATGTAGCTGACATATGTGTGGTTTTAGGTATAATATTGATGAGTATAAGAGTATTTACAGACAGAAAGAAGAATTTGATTTAATTTTTAGTTGAGTATTTTGAAGTATTTATGGTATTTTTGCATTTAGCTGTTATACTAAAATCTATTTGAAAATAATAATCTATCAAAAATAATATAAAAAAATAGTAATATTCAAATTATTATACAATCTTTTATCTATCATGGTAAATAAAAATAACCTATAATTACAAGGAAATTCAATGCAAAAAATAATAGAAGTAGATGAAAATTCTCAAGGAAAAAGACTTGATATATATTTGAGTGAAAAATTTAATGAACTCTCCAGAAGCAGAATAAAAAAACTTATTGAAGAAGAGCTTATTTTATTAAACGATAAAGCTCAAAAACCAAGTACCAAATTAAATATAAATGATGTTATTACAGTAAAAAAATTTTCTGATGAAAAAAAGGAAATAATATCTCAAAATATAGCACTTGACATAGTATATGAAGATGATGATGTGCTTATAATAAATAAGCCGAGAGGTATGGTTGTGCATCCTGCAAACGGAAACTATGAAAACACACTTGTAAATGCGCTGCTGCGTTATTTAGGAGATAATTTATCATCTGTAAATGGAATCGAAAGAGCAGGTATAGTTCATAGAATAGATAAAGACACATCAGGTTTATTATTGGTTGCAAAAAATGACAAAGCACATATACATTTGGCTGAGCAACTTAAAAATCATACTATCACAAGAAAATATACCCTCATATGCCATGGCATTATAGATGAAACTATGACAATAGAAACTATGATTGGAAGAAATCCTAAAAACAGGCTTCAAATGGCAGTAGTTAAAGAGGGTAAATATGCACATACAACTATAAAACCTATAGAAATATTTGATAAATACACATATGTTGCCGCTATACTTAAAACAGGTCGTACACATCAAATAAGAGTACATTTAAAATATATAAATCATCCGATAGTTGGCGATACTACTTATTCAAATTACAAAGAGAATATAAATGGGCAGTTATTACACGCAGGATTGTTAGGTTTTATACACCCGACAACGCAACAATATCTTGAATTTACAGTAAAAGAACCGGATATATTTATAAAAGAATTGAAAAAATTAAGAACAAAAATCTAAGGGTAAAGATATGAATTTACAAAAACTTATAAAAACGTTAAAGATACAAAATATAACAGGAAAAACAGATGTAGATATACAAGATATAGTATATAATTCAAAATTTGCAAGAGAGAATACAGTTTTTGTGGCTCTTGTAGGAATGAGTGTGGACGGACATAACTATATACAAGATGCATATGATAAAGGAGTAAGAGTTTTTATAGTATCAAAAGAAACAGATATTAAAAGCTATGATATAACTCTGATAACAGTAGAAGATACAAGAGATGCACTTGCAAATATATCAGACGTGTTTTTCTGTTCACCATCAAAAAATATTACTGTAATAGGAATAACAGGTACAAAAGGTAAGACGACAGTATCTAATTATATAAAACAAACTTTGGACAATTCAGGTATAAATTGTGGAGTTATTGGGACTAACGGAATATTTTTTGCAGATAAAAGTATAAAAACAGTAAATACCACTCCTGAAAGCTATGAAATACAAAAATATTTGAGACAAATGGTGGATGAAGATATAAAAGTGCTTGCTATGGAAGTTTCATCAAGTGGTATAATGATGAAGAGGGTTAATTATATAGATTTTGATTATGCTATATTTACTAATCTTACACCTGATCATATCGGAGAAAAAGAGCATCCGACATTTGAACATTATGTAAAATGCAAATCACAGTTATTTTCTATGAGCAAGTATTCAATAATAAACCAAGACGATGAAAAATCAGACATTATGAAAGAAAATGCAAACGAGTATATGACGTATTCAATAGATAAAGAGAGTGACTTAAAAGCTGAAAAAATAATATTTCCATCATCAATATCAAATATAAAGACATATTTCAATGTAGATAATCAAGAATACATAGTAAATTCTTTCGGTAAATTCGGAGTATATAATGCACTTTGTGTTATAGCGGTATGTAAAAAAATAGGATTATCTGAATTGCAAATAAAAAACGGATTATCTAAAGCACACGTCAAAGGCAGATTGCAGATACTTAATATAATAAAAAATACACCGATAATAATAGATTATGCTCATAATGAAGTAAGTTTGGAAAACATATTAAAGACTATAAAAGTTTTGAATCCGAAAAGAATAATAACTATGTTCGGCTCTATAGGCGAAAGAGCAAAGCACAGAAGAATAGAACTTGCTGAGGTATCATCTAAATACAGCGATATAATAATTGTGACTTCAGATAACCCGGATAAAGAAGATATGAAAAGTATAATAGATGAAATAGTAAGCCATATATCAGAAGATAAATTGAAAAATACTTATACTTATATTAACAGAGAAGATGCAATAAAAAAAGCGATAGAAATCTCTCAAGCAGGTGATATAATTGTATTGGCAGGAAAAGGACACGAAGAATATCAACTTATAAATGGCGTAAGAGAACATTTTTCAGACGAAGAGCAGGCTGTAAAATGGGCAAAAATTATAAAAAAAGTATAGGTTTTGTAATATCAAAGAAATATTTTTTAATCAAATGTAGCATTGAAAAATATTTCTTTTTATGTTAATATAATCAAAGATATAAAATATTTTTATAGTTTTTATGAATGTTATATATTGTTTTTTTGTACCACAATATAGTATAAATATGTATATATTTAATTCAAATTTTGCATATTACACATGGAGTGAAAAATAAAAATATAAGTATATATAACTTAAATAAAATCTACAATTTGAATAAATTTTAGCATTACTTTAAAAAATTATATTAATTTATGAAATGATTTTGTTATTTATCATAGTGTATTGAGAGCAAGCTGATAAATATTGTATCATATAATATTTTTATTGGATAGGGGTATAAAACATATATTATAGTAAGTTTAAAAATATTTAAAACTTGGGGATGTACTGGTTTCGACAGGGTTTTGAAGTATTTGGTAGCGAGCCGTGGAATTTATCTCTTAATCACACGTTAAACTTAGAGATATTAAATATAAACGCAGAAGATAATTTTGCAATAGCTGCCTAATAGTTGCAGCTCGTCTTACTGAGAATTCCTGCGACTTGGATAAGGCGTCGTAAGCAGGCAACCTTTCTTGTAGTTAACTGGAATAAGAATTGTACAATTCAGTTGTAGCGATGAAATAGTTGTGATATCAAGACAGTTTCAAAGCGAAAATAAATATTGATATCTACGCTCGTAGAAGCTGGATATGGATGGATTTTGGACATGGGTTCAATTCCCATCATCTCCACCAAAAAGAAAAATAACCTATTGAAATTAAGCCTAAACAGCTTGATATCAATAGGTTTTATTATTTGCATATCTTTGTTTTTTTTATGTATTTTTTGGTAATTTTTATACTATTTTCTAATAAAAATATGGATGACTTATACAATTATATAACATTAATATAAACAGTTTATTTTAAAAATTAATTATTATAATTTTCCATTATTCTATAAGATTTTAGTATAAAAGTAAGTATACTTAAAGTAAGTGCTTTATATAAATGTATCCATCGATTAAACAGATATTAGTATTAAATAAAAGTAATTTTTCAATTTTTACTACAATATTTTTAAATATGTTAATATAATACCTAAAAATCCAAACATGAATATCACAAGTATTGGATGAAATTTTTTTGAGTATAGAACTATAAAGGATATTATAAAAATCATCAAAGATTTGATATCTAATATGCTTTTTTGAAAGGTTGATAGAAAAGCTGAAAATATAAGTGCTACAGTTACAGGTCTTATATGATGTAGTATATTTTCTAAAAATTTGGAGTTTTTATATTTATCTAAGAAAAGACTCGCCAAATTCATAAATATAAATGGACCTGAAACTATTCCAAGTGTTGCTAAAGCTGCACCTAATATACCTATATGTTTTAATCCTATGAATGTTGCAGCATTTATAGCTATAGGACCAGGGGTTATTTGGGATATGGCGAGTATATCCAAAAATTCATTATATGTAAGATAGTGAGCACGTTTAATTATTTCTTCTTCAATAAAAGGTAACATCGCATACCCTCCACCAAAGCTTACAGCGCCTATTTTAAAGAATATTAAGTACGTTGAAATAAGTGTGTGCATATTCCTACTCCACCTCCTAAGGCTATTGTCCAAAGCGGATTTAAATTCAATATGAATACCAATAAGAAAGATATTAGTATCAAGCTATAATATATATAATTTTTGTCTATTTTTTTTAATATGGATATGAAAGAGATTGCCAACAGTGCAGGTACAACAGCACTTACACCGTTAAAAAATCCGCGAACAATTTTAGAGTTTTTAAATGTTACATAGAAGAAGCCTACAGCTAATATGCTTAAAAAAGACGGCATTATTACTCCTATCAGGGAAAACACACTTCCCCAAAAACCGTTAAGCCTGTGACCTATAAGCAAGGATATATTTACTGCAATAGGGCCTGGAAAACTTTGGGCAACAGATACAAAATCTATAAATTCGTCATCAGTAATAAGTTTATTTTTCTCTACAAGTTCTTTTTCAATTATCGGTATCATAGCATAACCACCACCAAAAGTGACAGCTCCGATTTTAAAAAAAATCAAAAAAAGTTTAATCATAACATAATCCTTAAAATTTGTATTTCTATAAAAACATATATTTGAATTAATACTAAACGCTATTGTAAATTATAAAATTTCTAAACACTATATAATTTGTGTGTTTAAAAAAAAATAAATTTTAAAAAATATAATTATAATGTGCTTTTAATTAGTATTTATTATAATAATTTTTTGTAGAAACTTTTATGGCAATATAGTAAAAAATTATTATATATACAGCTTATAGCAAATTCAAGTCTTATTTTAAAAATTGAAATTATTAAATAACATAGCAATTATATACACATAAGATGCTGTAAATATTATTGAGTCAGCTCTATCTAAAATACCACCGTGGCCGGGAATTAAATTTCCGTAATCTTTTATTTGCATTTGTCTTTTGAAGGCGCTTGCGAATATATCTCCTATTTGGGATACTATAGAACCTATAATTGCAAAAGGTATTATAATATAGCCCATATCTTGATGATAAAAACGTGCATATAAATAGCAAGCTAATAAACAAAATACAATGCCACCTATGGCACCTTCTATAGTTTTTTTAGGGCTTAGATTTGGTGACAGCTTATGTTTTCCAAAAAAATATCCGCTGAAGTATGCAAAGGTATCTGTAAACATAGATATTATAAAAACATACCAAAAAAATTTGGGATATTCTTCTGATAACAGATATATATAAGACATGGATACACTTACATAGCAAAATGTGAATATACTTAAGGCGGCTTCAAAAGGTCTTATTTTTTCAAGTACAACCATAGCACCTTGTAAGAATAAGAGTATAAAAATAAATGCTATTGTGAATTTTGCTTCATTTTTATAAACTGCAAGCATTTGAAAAAAAGTCATAGTAAATAAAAGAAATTTCGTCTGTTTTGAAGAATACTCTTTAAGAGCGTTGCAAAATTCATTTATTCCTATTAAAGCACAAAAAAATGTAAATATAGCAAGATAATATCCGCCTTTTATAAGTATGAATATTAATAAAGGCAATAAAACTATTGCAGAAATAATCCTCGTTTTCAATTTTATATACTATCCTTTCCTATATTTCCAAATCTTCTTTCTCTGTTTTGATATGAATATATTGCTTTGCACAATTCTTCGCTGTCAAAATCAGGCCAAAGTGTATCGCAAAAATAAAATTCGCTGTAACTTGCTTCGTACATCATAAAATTCGATAATCTCTGTTCTCCGCTCGTTCTGATTATAAGATCAGGATCAGGCATAAACGAAGTGTAAAGATAAGATTTAATTGTGTCTTTATTGATATCTTCAACAGATATGTTATCTTTTATAAGATTTTTTATTGCGTTGGCAAGATCATCTCTGAATCCGTAGTTGAGTGCAAGTGTAAGTGTTACGCCGGTATTGTTTTTAGTGGTTTCCATAGATTTTTGCAATTCTTCATAAGGTTTTTCTGGTAATTTTGTTATATCGCCTATGGTTTTTATTCTAACATTGTTTTCGTGTAATTCTTTTAATTCATTTTGTAAATATGTAACTATCAAACCCATTAAAACGTTGACTTCATCTTTAGGTCTTGTCCAGTTTTCTGTTGAAAATGCATATACTGTGAGATATTTCACGTTTAATGTGTTACATTTTTTTACAATCTCTCTTATTGCTTCTACACCTGCTTTATGTCCGAAGGTTCTTGGCATAAATCTTTTCTTTGCCCAACGTCCGTTGCCGTCCATTATTATGCCTATATGTGTAGGAATATTTGATAAATCCAATTTGTCTTCAAAGCGCATAATTACTCCTAATTTTAGCAGATTTAATACCAATATAGTTGAAATAGTAAATATAAAAAATGTCATATTATTTTTATTGCTTTATTATTTAATATGTATTGGCTATAAATTAAAAATGCTTATTGTAATATTTTTTAAATAATGTTTTTTAAAAAACTTTGTCTATGGATAGGGCAGGGACCGTATTTTTTTAGTGCATCTATATGTTCTTTTGTGCCATATCCTTTATTTTTTGAAAAGTGGTATTGTGGATATATTTTGTCATATTCTATCATCATTTCATCTCTTGTAACTTTTGCTATTATACTTGCTAAAGCTATCCCGAGTATCTTGGAATCACCTTTTATAATGGCTGTCTGATCGATATTTATATCTTTTATTATTTGATTGCCGTCGATAAGTATATGTTCGATGTGTTTGCCGAAATTATAGGCTACATTTGACATTGCTTTGTAAGTTGCATTAAATATATTTAATTCGTCTATTATGTTGTTATCCAGTATTTCTGTTTTATATTGTATATTTTTTTTATGATTTGTGAATATATGTCTTTTCTTTTTTCTTCGCTTAATTTTTTCGAGTCATTTACATAAAGTATATTCGGATTGTTTTCAAGCATTACTCCACAGACTACAACAGGTCCTGCAAGAGGACCTCTGCCAACTTCGTCCAAACATAATACGTTATTTATATTATCACTTATCTTGATATTTTTCTCATATTCATACATATCTTGTATTCTTAATTTTTCTTTTTCTAATTTATCTAATTTTTTAGACATTGATATACCTATATTTTGTATAGACTTTTTTTCGCTTAAAGAAAATTGATTTATATAGTATGGATATTGTTCAAATTCTATATTAGAAACAAAATCTTTTATAAATTTTGAGTTTTGTTTTAATAATTCGTTTATTTCCATTTTTCACCTATTTTATAGAACTTATTTTGTTTGCTACATATATGCCTATAAGCATAAATATAATTGAAATTGATATACTTGCGAAAAAATATATAAAAGCAGCCATATATTGTTTTTTTATAAGCAGGTTTACTATATCTCCTATAAATGTGGAAAATGTTGTAAATGCACCTATTATTCCAACAGTTACGGCTTTATGAAGTAAAGAGGAGGTTATGAGTTGATTTGCATTTAAAGTATTGATGAATCCTAATGCAAATGAGCCTGATATATTTATAAGCATAATAGAGTATATGCCGATATTAAGAATATTTATAAATAGATATCTTAGTGATACTCCAATAATTGCTCCTATTAAGATTAATATAAGCTGCATATTATATTATTCCGTTTTCTTTTCGTTTCAGATATGTTTCGAGTATATTGACGGCTGCAACGGTATCAATAAGACCTTTCTCTTTTATTTTTTTCATATTCATATGTTTTAGACTGCTTAATGCCATTTTGCTTGTGAGTCTTTCGTCAATATATACTATTTCTATATCTTGTTTTTTTGCCGATATTTTTTCTACAAAGTTTTTTGTCCAGCTTGCCTGATCACCTTCGCTGTCATTCATATTTTTAGGCAGACCTACAACAACTGTTTTTATTGAGTTTTCGTCTATTATTGCTATTATTTTGTCGATTTGTTCTTCCAAATTTTTGCTTCTTATAGTGGAATGTGGCTGTGCAGTTATTTGCAATAAATCAGTTATTGCTATACCTATTTTCTTCTTGCCTACATCTAAAGCTAATATTTTTTGCATAATTAATTCCTATATTTCATAAAAAATTTTAGTTTAATAAAAAAATTATCTGATGTTGTTATCTAATAAAACAATGGGTAATCGAAATTTTTTAATAAATAAAAAATAGTTTCATAAAAAGAGAAGGTGTCCATTTTTTAAAAGATATCAGTATGAAAATTAAAAATAAGATTAATTCAAATATGGTGAAGATGAGTTTATTTTTTGCTTTCAAAATAAATATCAGTTTCTATCCAAATAATCTTTTATTATCATCTCTAATAAATCATCACGTTCGTATTCTGTGATTATTGAACGTGCATTTTTATGATTTGTTATATAAGTAGGGTCTCCTGAAAGCATATATCCTACAATTTGGTTGACACTGTTATATCCTTTTTCTTCAAGTGCATTTTTTACGTAGTCGATGACTTCTTCTCTTGTCATTTTTTGATTGTCTTTTTTACTCTTGAACATCATTGTAAAATCCATATTTTCTGACATTGTAATCCTCCTTTTTTATATATAGCAAATTTAATTTATTAAATTTACATTATAATACAACATTTATCTTAAAATACAAATAACAATTAATTTGTTTGCTTATTTTTTATTATTTATCAACTTTTTTTCTTAAAATATAATCTTGTTTTACGTCTATTCCTAAATCAACATATACTTCTTGCATAGGTATATTTGAACAATCCATATCCTTTCCGTCTAAGGACGTTATTGATTTTATGGTTGCTGTTGTAGTAGGAAAATTTGGACCTATTATTTCTATTTCGTCATTTTTGAAAAATCTGTTTTTTTGTCTGACTCTGCAAAGTTTGGTGTTTTCATTATAGCTGAGCACATTTCCTATTATATCATAAGTTCTTATATATGAGCCTGAACCGTAATTTTGTGAATTTGATGTATCTTTTGAACCGTCAAAGAATGCTGTTGTAAAATCTCTGTAGCTTGCTTTTTGTACTTCATCAAGCCATTCCTGTTTGAATTGCCAACCGTCAGGATTTTCATAATATGAGTCTATCGCCATACGATAAGCTCTTACAACTACTGCCACATAGTATGCAGTTTTTATTCTGCCTTCTATTTTCATTGAATCTACACCGGATTCTATTATTTCTTTTGTGTGTTCTATAAGGCATAGGTCTTTTGAGTTAAAAAAATATGTTCCTCTTTCATCTTGCTCTATAGGGAAATATTCTCCCGGTCTTTTTTCTTCAACTAATGAATAGTTCCATCTGCATGGTTGAGCACAAGCTCCTTTGTTTGCGTCTCTATTTGTCATGAAGTTGCTCATGAGACATCTTCCTGAATAAGAAATGCACATTGCACCGTGTACAAACATTTCGATTTCAAGATCAGGGCAATGAGTTTTTATATCTTTGATTTCTTTCATGGATAGTTCTCTTGCAGATACTATTCTGCTTATACCTTGTTTGTGCCAAAAATCTGCTGTAATGTAGTTTGTGGTATTTGCCTGTGTGCTTAAATGAAGTTCCATATCAGGTACAGCTTCTTTTGCGATGCTCATGAATGCCGGATCGGCAACTATTATAGCATCTACACCTAATTTTTCAAGCGAAATGAAATATTCTTTAACTCCGTTTAAATCCATATTATGAGGTATTATATTGCAAGTCACATATACTTTCTTACCTCTTGAATGTGCAAACTCTATACCTTCTATCATTTCTTCGTCTGTGAAATTTTTTGATGCGGCTCTAAGTCCAAATTTTTCACCGCCTATATAAACCGCATCAGCACCATATATTATAGCTGTCTTTAATTTTTCCAAATCACCTGCAGGTGCGAGTAATTCTATTTTTTTCATATATTATATATGGTGTAAATTAATACACCATAATCTCCCTTCTATTAAATCATTAGACGTGTGTAAAATGTAGTTTTTATAGTTATTCGCAACTATATATTATATTGCAATAATATAGTTATATTTCCATACTTTATGTTTATAGATATGCTTTTTCTTATTTTGCACATCTCTATATTAAATCATAATTGTATAATTTTTATTTAAAATATATAACAAGCAATCCGTCTCCAAGCGGAAGCATATTATATGATATATCTTTGTTTTTTTTAATATTTTCTAAAAATCTTGTCATTTTGTCATATATAGTTTTTTGTCTTTTTGGAATACCCGATCTGTCCATACATAGATAACCTTTAAAAAGGGTGTTGTCACATATGACTATTGCATTTTTTTCCAATTTATTTAATATTAAGCTGAAAAATTCATCATAGTGACTTTTTGAGGCATCTATAAATACAAAATCGTATTTTTGGTCAAGTGATGGTATTATATCCGATGCGTTACCTAATATGACATTTATATTAGTAAGTGAAAACTTTTTGATGTTTTCACTTGCTGTATTATACATATTTTCATTTATTTCTAATGTGTCGATATGCACATCATCATTTAAAACGGATGACATAAATATTGATGAATATCCTATTGCACAGCCTAATTCTAATATTTTTTTTGGTTTTGTTATGTTTAAAAAAGTTTTGAGAAAATTTTCAACATCTTTTTTTATTATGGGGATATTATTTTGCTCTGCAAAAACTCTAAGTTCATCTATAATTTTATTTTCTTTTTTATTAAATTCATCTATATATTCAAAGATTTGTTCATAAGTTACATCATTTATCTTATACATCAGTTAAGTACCTCTTTTTAGTATTCTCCGTATATATCTTTTGTTGCTTTCAAGTGTTCATCATATGTTCTGGAAAAAACGTGAGAACCGTCTTGTTTTGCCACAAAAAATAAATAATCGGTACGTTTATAGTTTTTTACAGCATTAATTGAAGAGATTGTAGGTGTGCATATGGGTGTAGGTGGAAGACCTGCGTTTATATATGTGTTGTATGGGGATTGCACCTGAGTATCTTCATAGGATAATCTTTGTTTATGAATTCCTAAAACATATTCTACTGTTACACATGATTGTAAGGGTATACTATTTGCCAATCGGTTTATGAATATACCGGCAATGATGTCCCTTTCACTATTATCAGCACTTTCTTTTTCAACTATTGATGCAAGTGTAATTAAATTATTCAAATTCCGAATGTTTGGATTTATATCATTTATATTTGAAAGTACAGAGTTTTCATCAAATATTTTTTGTGTCTGTGATAAAAACATAGATATTATTTCAGTTTCAGAAGTACCTTTAGGTATAAAATATGTTTCGGGATACATAAAACCTTCAAGGCTTTGTATGCTTTCATCTTGTAAAAAAGTGAATTTGTCTGAAAAATTAGCCTTATTTTCAGTTAATTCTATGAAAAATTCTTTGTTTACAAGTCCTTTTTCTTCAAGTAATTCGGCTATTTGTTTTATGCTGTATCCTTCTTTTATAGTCACTTTTTCACCTATAGGTCTGCCGCCTGTATTGAGTGATTTGAGTATTTCTTCCAAACTTTGAGATTTTGAAAATTCGTATACCCCTGATTTTAGATTACTTAGATTATTTGTTTTTGCATAGTACAAAAAATATTTGTCATTTTTTATAAGATTATGAGATTTTAGGATTTTTGCTATTTTTATTGAACTTGTGCCGTCATCTATCTGTACTTCTATCTTTGAAGTATCATTTTTGTCTACAGGTGATTTGAGAGTGCGGACATATAGTATACCTAAAATAATAAGTATTATTATGATTGTCAGAAATTTTAAAATATTGTTGTTTTTTCTTTTTTTTCTCAATGTGAATCCTTTCTATTTTACGGTTATAAGATCTTTTATCTGCTCAAATTTTTTTTCGCCTATACCGTTTATATTTTTTATATCATCTATGGATTTAAAATTACCGTTTGTTTCTCTATATTGTATTATTTTTTCGGCTGTTTTTTCTCCGATTGAAGGCAACGAAATGAGAATAGTTTTATCAGCTGTATTTATGTTTACAAGGTTGTTGTTTTGTAAGGATTTGTTATTTGATGAGGTATTTAATTGTAAGTTTTCACCAATCTTAGGTATTACATAGTGATCTTCATCTTTAAGCAATAATGCAAGATTTACAGCGTTTTTATCAGCGTTTTCAGTCATTCCTCCACATTTTTCAACAGCGTCTATAAGTCTATCTCCGTCTTTCATTTCAATAACTTGTGGATTTACAACTTCTCCGCTTATATATACCACTACTTTTTCATTTTTAACAGCAGCACTGTCTTGTTCAATAACAGCATCATTATCCTCTGCTTTAATTTTTTCTGAAATTTTAGTATTTTCACTTTTATCAAGCAGTATATCAGAGCTTTTTGTTGAATGAAAAATTATCATACCTAAAGACAAGATTATTGAGATTGTAATTATAATGATAATATCTTTTCTTTTCATAAAAACCGCCTTTAATAAAAAAATAAGTTTGTAAATTATAAAAAATAAATTCAAAGAAACCCGATAAAAAATAAAGTTATTAAATAGAATTATAGCAAATTTTGTGATATAATAAAATAGACAAAATATAATATCTTAGATTTATACTATTATTTTTATAATGCTTTTTACATAAATTTGTATAATAGTATTTATTAACGGGTATTTAGTGAATGTAAAATTTTTAAAATTTATATTTTACTTTGGAGGTAAATAATGTTAGTTTCAGCTGAAAAAATGTTAAAAGAAGCCGTAGCAGGCAAATATGCGGTAGGTCATTTCAATATAAATAACCTTGAATGGACAAAAGCGATACTTCTTACAGCGCAAGAAAATAATTCTCCTGTGATACTTGGTGTATCTGAGGGAGCAGGAAAATATATGTGCGGATATAAGACAGTAACAGCGATGGTAACAGCAATGTTGGAAGAACTTAACATAACAATACCTGTTGCACTTCACCTTGATCACGGTTCATATGAAGGAGCAAAGAAAGCGTTAGAGGCGGGATTTTCATCAATAATGTTTGACGGATCACATTATAATATAGAAGAAAATATAGAAAAAACAAAAGAAATAGTTGCACTTTGCCATTCAAAAGGAGTATCTGTTGAAGCGGAAGTAGGGGCAATAGGCGGAGAAGAAGACGGTGTTATAGGTTCAGGTGAAATAGCAGACCCGAATGAATGTAAAAAAATAGCAGATTTAGGAATAGATATGCTTGCAGCAGGAATAGGAAATATACATGGAAAATATCCTGCAAATTGGGCAGGATTAAGTTTTGAAACTTTGGCAAAAATTAAAGAGCTTGTAGGAGATATGCCTATAGTTCTACATGGCGGCACAGGAATACCTGAAGAAATGATAAAAAAAGCTATATCTTTAGGAGTTGCCAAGATAAATGTAAATACAGAGTGTCAATTAGCTTTTGCTGATGCTACAAGAAAATATGTAGAAGCAGGAAAAGATTTGGAAGGCAAAGGGTTTGATCCGAGAAAGTTGTTAGCGCCTGGAACAGAAGGAATAAAAGCTATTGTAAAAGAAAAAATGGAAATATTCGGTTCAATAAACAAAGCTTAAAAAATTTTTAGTTATTCGACTCTTTCTTAAAATCTAAAAAATACTTGATTTTTGAGTAATTTTCTGATAAAATAACGATAGAGAAAGTTTAACTTGAATAGTAAATGACTCAGAGTGGGTAAAGACCCACTCTTTATTTTTAGAAAAAATCAGATAAATCTTATTGAAATTTTAAGCATTTTATGGAACTTTACAGATTTTCAATAAGCATAAATCTAAGTAGAAAATATATTAAATTATGTTTTTGATTTTAAAATTTAATTAATTTTTTATACAATTTTTTATACATAGATTTTTTAATTTGTATCAATATATATAATATATGAAATTTTAATTTCAGCGAAAGTATAAGCTGAAGTTTGAAAGGAGAAAAAATGTCAAGGAAAATTGAGCAATTGGCAGAAAAATTGGTAACAGGTGTAATAAGCGATGAATATGAACTTGTAGATGTGGAATATGTAAAAGAAAATAAAGAAATGTATTTAAGGATATTGATAGATAAAGCAGGCGGTATGGGTATAGATGATTGTGAAGAGCTGAGCAGAATTATAGGAGATAAGTTAGATGAAGATGATTTCATAGAGGACAGTTATTATTTGGAGATTTCATCGCCTGGACTTGACAGAACACTCAAAAAAGATAGAGATTTTATAAGAGAAGCCGGTAAACTTGTAGAAGTAAAACTTTTTAAAGCTATTGAAAAATATGGAAAAGAGTTTGTATCTAAACTTAACGGTCTTAACGGCAATATGGTATTACTTGATGTAGATGGAGATTTACTCGAAATTGATAAAAAAAGCATAGCGAAGATAAATCTGTATATAGAATTTTAATTTTCTTGATATGTTTTAAATTTAGTGAAACAGTATAATAGGAGGATAAGAAAAGATGAATGCAGAGTTTTTAAGAGCTCTTGAACAACTTGAAAAACAAAGAGGTATAAAAAAAGAAATATTATTGGATGCAGTAAATCAAGCTATACTCAATGCCTACAAGAAAAATTACGGCAGTAATGCGGATGTAGAAGTTAATATAGATATTAAAAAAGGCGAAATAAAGATAATAAATCCTATAACTATTGTTGATGATGAAAAAATAGATATAATGGATAATGAGATGACTGTGGAATATGCCAATAGATTTTTTGGTAAACAGTATAAAGAAGGAGATATAGTAAGAGAAGAAATCACTCCTAAAGACTTCGGCAGAATAGCTACTCAAGCAGCAAGACAGATAGTTGTTCAAAAGATAAAAGAAGCGGAAAAAGATATACAGTATACAGAATTTAAGCAAAGAGAAACAGAGATGATAACCGGAGAAATAGGCAGAATGTCTAAAGGTACTGTGTATGTGGATATAAGCTTGATAGGAGAAAACTCTGTAACTATAAGTGCTGAAGGTATATTGCCACAAAGTGAACAAATGGCAAC
Organism: Peptoanaerobacter stomatis; assembly: GCF_000238115.1. Lineage (GTDB taxonomy): Bacteria > Bacillota > Clostridia > Peptostreptococcales > Filifactoraceae > Peptoanaerobacter > Peptoanaerobacter stomatis. The sequence continues at coordinate 89,110 of NZ_JH414547.1, forward strand.
AGATGAATATAAATTAGGTAAAAGAATGAAATTTTATATACTTGAAGTAAAGAAAAATAATAATAAATCTCAGATAATATTGTCAAGAACACATCCCGGACTTGTGAAAAGATTGTTTGAAACAGAAGTGCCGGAAATATTTGATGGAACAGTAGAAATTGTTGGTATATCAAGAGAAGCGGGATCCAGAACAAAAATATCTGTTAAAACAAATATTAAAGATGTGGATCCTATAGGTGCATGTGTAGGTTCAAAAGGTCAAAGAGTAAAAAATATAGTTGATGAGATAAATAATGAAAAAATAGATATAATAGAGTTTGATGAAAATGTTGCTGATTACATTACATCGGCATTATCACCTGCGAAAGTTTTAAGTGTTGATATAGATGAAGAAAACAAGATTGCAAAAGTAATAGTTCCTGATGATAAGTTGTCATTAGCAATAGGAAAAGAAGGTCAAAATGCGAGGTTGGCTGCAAAACTTACAAACTGGAAAATAGATATAAAATGCGAATCACAAGATATATAGCAATATAATCATAAATGGAGATGATGATATCATGAAAGTGAAAAAAACACCTCTTAGAAAATGTATAATATGCGGCAATCAATTTGATAAGAAAAGCCTTAAAAGAATTGTACGAAATAATGAAGGTATAATATCAATAGATAAAACATTCAAAGCAAACGGTAGAGGAGCTTATGTTTGTGACAATAATGATTGTATAGATAAACTCTTAAAGACAAAAGCATTGGACAGAGCGTTCAAATGCAAAGTGGAAAAAGAGATTTATGATGAGATAATATCGGAGATAAAAGAAGTTGAATAAAGAAAAGATATCAAAACTTGTAGGATTTGCAATGAAAAGCAGAAATCTGACATTTGGAGAAAATAATTGTCTTACTTCAATAAAATCAAAAAAGGCAAAATTGGTTTTTATTGCAAATGATGTGTCTGAAAATACAAAGAAAAGATTGCTTGATAAATGCAATTTTAGAAATATAAAAACAATTCTCATATTTGACAGATATGAGCTTGGAAATATGATAGGTAGAGAATTCAGTGCGTGTATAGCAATAACGGATAATAATTTTTGTAACGGAATTTTGGAACAATTAGGGGGAGAAGCTATTGGAAAAGAAGAGAGTATATACAATTGCTGATGAGATAGGTATTACGAGTAAAGAATTGATTGCAAAGCTTGAAGAATTGGACATAAAAGTATCGAGCCATATGAGTACTCTTACAAGAGAAGAAGCTGATATAATAGTAGAGATGTTCAAAGAAGAAAAAGCGGTAAAAGTAAAACCTAAAGAAAAAGAAGTAAAAAAAGTGGACTTAGTGCTTGAACATTCAGATCATGAAGAAGAACCAAAAAATAAGAAGAGCGAAAAACAAGACAAAAAAGAAAAAATAAAAAGCAAGATAAAAAAGAAAGTAAGAATACGGAACATATAGAAGCAAAAAAAGAAGAAAAACAAGATAAAGCTGAAGTTGAGGAACAAAACGATAATGATATAATCGTATTGGATGAAACTGTGGTTGTTGGAGAATTTGCAACACTTATAGGTGTACCACCAACACAAGTGATAATGAGCCTTATGAAAATGGGTATTATGGCAAACATAAACCAAAATATAAAATTTGAAACTGCTGAAAAAATAGCCTTTGAGTTTGATAAGCTTGTAGAATTAAAAGAACCTGAAGAAGAAAAAGAGGATATAATAATACAAGAAGACTCAGAAGAGGATTTGGAATTACGTCCGCCTATAGTTACAGTTATGGGACACGTCGATCATGGTAAGACTTCATTATTGGACGCTATCAGAAAGACAAAAGTTACAGATAAGGAAGCCGGCGGAATAACACAACATATAGGTGCTTCAGAAGTATATATAAATGGGAAAAAAGTTGTTTTTCTCGATACACCTGGACATGAGGCTTTCACACAAATGCGTCTAAGAGGAGCACAAGTTACAGATATTGCTATCTTGGTTGTAGCGGCGGATGATGGTATAATGCCACAGACAATAGAAGCTATATCACATGCTAAAGCAGCAGATATTCCGATAATAGTAGCTATAAATAAGATAGATAAGCCGACTGCAAATATAGAAAAAGTTAGACAAGAATTATCAAACAACGGACTTTTGGTGGAAGATTGGGGCGGAGATATAATAGATGTTCCCGTATCAGCAAAAAAAGGACAAAATCTTGATAAACTCTTGGAAATGGTATTACTTGTTGCGGAAATGGAAGAATTAAAGGCAAATCCAAACAGACCTGCGGTAGGAACAGTAATAGAATCCAACTTAGACAAAGGTAGAGGACCTGTTGCAACAGTAATAGTATCAAACGGTACTTTAAAAGTTGGCGATCCTGTAATAGCAGGAACAGCTTATGGAAAAATAAGAGCCTTGGTAAATGATAAAGGTCAAAGAGTAAAAAAAGCTACACCTTCTACACCGGTGGAAATATTAGGTCTTAACGAAGTTCCAATGGCAGGAGATCAGTTTGTGGTTATGCCGAGTGAAAAAGCGGCAAGAACAATAGGAGAAAAAAGACGTATAAAACAAAGAGATGAACAGATGAAAGCCACTTCAAAAATAACTCTTGAAGATTTGTTTGATAAAATGCAAGAGGGAGAAGTAAAAGAATTAGATATAGTTTTGAAGGCTGATGTTCAAGGTTCTTTGGAAGCCATTCGTCAATCAATAGAAAAAATATCAAACGAGCAAGTTCAACTGAAAGTAATACATTCAGGTGTCGGAGCAGTAGCAGATTCAGATATAATGCTTGCATCCGCTTCAAATGCAATAGTAATAGGATTTAATGTAAGACCTACATCAAGTGCTATAGCTATGGCAGAAAGAGAACAAGTGGATATGAGAACTTATAGGATAATATACGAGCTTATAGAAGATATTGAAAAGGCAATGAAAGGTATGCTTGATCCTGAATATAAAGAAGTAGTGATTGGACAGGCTGAGGTTAGAGAAACATTTAAAGTGTCGGGAGTAGGTACGATAGCAGGTTCATATGTTACAGAAGGAAAAGTTACAAGAAGCTCAAAAGCAAGATTGGTAAGAAACGGTATAGTCATATATGACGGAGAAGTTGCATCAATAAGAAGGTTCAAAGATGATGTTAAAGAAGTAGCTCGTGGTTATGAGTGCGGTATAACATTAGCCAATTTTAACGATATAAAAGAGCAAGACATAATAGAAGCATATGAAATGCAAGAAATTGAAAGATAAATTAATGGAGCAATTATATGAAATTTGAAAGAACACAGAGGATATCAGAAGAAATAAAAAAATCTATAACAAAGATGTTGATTGAAGGGCATATAAAAAATTCTGTCATATTAAATACTCATTCATTGATATCAGTAGTTGCTGTAGAAGTGGTTAGAGATTTGAAATATGCCTATATATATATCAGTGTACTTGGAAGTGGAAAAGAAGAAATAATAGAATCTTTCAAAAAATCTGCAGGCTTTATAAGAAGAGAAGTAGGAAAACAAATAAAACTCAGATATACACCGGAACTCATATTTTTATCAGATGACTCCATAAAAAACGGTGTAGATATGATTAATAAAATAAACGAAGTCGCTAAGCATGACGAAGATACACAAGTAAATGAAAATTTTGAAAGAGATGAAGATTAAACTTGGGGATAATCTATGAAAACTATAATAAAATTTATAAAAGAAAATGATAATTTTTTAATAACAAGTCATGTATCTCCTGATGGAGATAATATAGGCTCATCAATAGCGATGACAAAATATTTGCAAAATATTGGAAAAACAGCATATCATTTTTTAGATGATAATGCACCTCAAAATTTGTCGTTTATAACAGATAGAACAAATATATACAAAAGTGATCAAATAAACGAAAAATTCAGACCAAATGAGTACTTTTTGATAGTTCTTGACTGTGGCAATAAAGCCAGAGTAAACGTGTCGGGAGATATTATAAGTAATGCGAAAGGTATAGTTTGCATAGATCATCATGAAAGCAATGAATATTTCGGTGATATAAATTATGTAGATAAGACAGCTTCATCTACTTGTGAATTGGTATATGATTTTGCAAAGCTATATGATGAACACAGTATATGCGAGCTTACAGCAACAGCATTATATACAGGTCTTGCAACTGACACAGGACATTTTAAATATGATTGTACCAAAATAAGCTCATTTAATATGGCGGGAGATTTGATTAGAAAAAATGCCAAAAAGCAAGAAGTTGTAAAATTCATATATCAAAGCGATAACTATAATTATAAAAAATTAGAAGCTGATTTGATAATCAATCAAATGGAAAAAACAGATGATATCTGTATAATGCTACTTCCACAAGAAACGTTGATAAAATATGATGTAGATTTGAAAGATACTGAAAATTTGGTAAACAATACGCTTAATATAAAAGGTGTAGAAGTTGGGATACTGTTAAAAGAAAAAGAAGATGGAACAATAAGAGGCTCACTACGTTCAAAAGAAAGAGTCAACGTCAATAAAATAGCAAATATATTTGGTGGTGGCGGACACGAAAGAGCAGCGGGTTTCACACTTAGGGATACAAGCTTAAAAGAATCAAAAGAATTAGTGATAAATACAATAAAAGAATTATTAAATAAATAAAGTGATGAAAATAGGAGATTAGGAACTTGAATGGTATATTCAACATATTGAAACCTACCGGAATGACGTCGCATGATGTGGTATATGAGATAAGAAAAAAATTCAACATACAAAAAGCAGGGCATACAGGCACATTAGATCCTAATGTCGCAGGTGTATTACCCATAGCGGTAGGAAAAGCAACAAAATTAACTCAGATGCTTATTGATAAAGATAAATCCTATAGATGTATGATGACATTCGGCAAGCAGACAAGCACATCGGACACATATGGAGAAGTAATGAACATAAGTGATAAAATTCATAGTGTTAGTGATTTTGATAAAGCTTGTAAAAGTTTTGTGGGAGAAATCATTCAAGTTCCTTCAATGTACAGTGCCATAAAAGTAGGTGGGCGCAGATTATATAAAATAGCACGTAAAGGCGAAAAAATAGAAAATATTCCAAAAAGAAAGATTGTTATAAATTCTATAAATATAATAGAATTTACAGGAAAAACAGCTATCTTTGATGTTAGTTGTTCAAAAGGGACGTATATACGAACTCTTGTAGAAGATATAGCTAAAAAATTAGACGATATAGCGTATATGAATTATTTAATCAGAACGAAATCAGGAAGTTTTGATATAGAAGATAGCGTAACATTATCAGATATTGATGAAAAAGATTTAATATCAATGGATGACATATATATAGACGGTATTAAAAATATCATATTAGATGAAAAACAATTGTATAGATTTATAAACGGACTTGATTTGAACCCTCAGTATATAAAAAATTTTGAATACTCAAATAAAAATATTTATAAAATATATGATGAAAAAAATAAATTGGTATCAATAGCTAATGTACAGGATAATAAGATAAAAAATATAGCTATGCTGAATAATTAAAAACAATTGATTAATATTTTTACCGTAATTCTAAAATTAATGTCAAAATTCGATTAAATTTTGAGTTTTATTTTAAATTATTGATATATAAAAGAACAGTAAATCATAAAAATGACGACTTTAATGTTATTGTCATATACAATGAATATATTTGCTGTTCAAATTTATTATATGATATCAAAATATATTATGATTAGGGAATATTATGAAACTTTATAAAAATTTTGATATAGAAGATAGATTTCCAAGAACTATGACTATTGGAAATTTTGATGGTCTTCATATTGGACATAAAAAATTGATAGAGGAAAGTATATCTATTGCAAAAAGTTTTAACCAAAAATCTTCAGTTTTGACTTTTTTTTACACATACTGCGAATATGAATAATGATAAGATAAAATACATTAGCACTATAGAGCAAAAGTTGAAACTGTTTGAAGATATGAATGTAGATGAATTATTTATGATAAGTTTTAATGAAGAAATAAAATCAACCAAAGCTAAAGATTTTGTAAAAAATATATTGCTGGATAGATTAAATGTACAAAATCTTGTGTTGGGAGATGATGCAAAACTTGGTAGCGATAGATTGGATATAAATGGTATAAAACTTATATGTGATGAGCTGAAACTGAAACTGTTTAAATTGGACGAAGTAGATGTGAATGGAAAAAGAGTTACAAGCACACTTATAAGAAATATGATAATGAACGGCATTGTTGGGGAAGAGTTATTGCCTTATTTAGGAAGAACTTATTTTTTAGAAGGAGAAGTTGTACATGGAAACAACTTTGGTAAAGAATTGGGTTTTCCTACAGCCAATATAATTATTGATTCAAATTTAGTGGTACCTAAATATGGAGTTTATTATGCTACTTGCGAATTAGACGGAGATTTGTATAGAGCTGGTATAAATATAGGTAATAAGCCGTCAGTAGAAAACAGTTACTTCGGGGTAGAAGCCTTTCTTATTGATTTCAATGAAAATATATACGGAAAGCGTATAAAAATAAATTTATTAAAACATATGAGAGATGAAATAAAGTTTTCAACGATAGATGAACTTAAACGCCAAATAGGATTGGATATAAAATATATAAAAGAACTTTATAAAAAAGGTGATTAATTTTTATTAATTTATGATATATATTTGTATAATAATACAAGTTTTATTTTTTTATTACATTAATGTTAAATTAAAATAATTTATTATAAAAACAATTTAAGCAAAATAAATGTGGTATATAATAGATATATCATGTATTATCATATTTTTAATTAATTTCTAAAATTTAACATTTTAATATAAATATGGCTAAATACAATGCTCAGACGTTCTTAAGCGAAGTATACTGAAGAAGATGTGTATATAATTTTTCTAAGAAAGGAGAAGTTATTGTGAGAAAATGTAGTGAATGTAATGAAAATGTAGCCATGCTTTATATTCAAGATATGAATGACAGGACAAAAGTTAGGGGACTTTGCCTAAGTTGTGCAAAAAAACTTAATGTACCTGGAATTGATGAGATTCTCGAAAAAGCAGGCATAGATCATGAAAATATAGACGAAATAACAGAACAAATGAATTCTGCGAGTGAGATGTTTGAACAACAAATGAGAAATATTGATCCGTTATCCATGAAAGAAGTATTTAATTCTATCAGTACAAATGAAGATTTTGTAAATATAGGCAAAAGTTTATCAAACCTGTTCGCAAATTCAAAAGAAGATAAAAATAAAGACAATAAAGATGATGAAAAGCAAACTGTAATTATAGATGAAATAAAAGAAGATAAAAAGAAAAAAACGACGAAGATACAAAAAAAGATGATGGTCTCATAGATATGGGTACATTTGAACAAGAGCTCAGAGATATGATTGGAAATCTTGGAAGCGGTGCCAGTGTGTTTGGAATAGGTATGGGAGATCAAGGTCCTGTATTCGAAGATATGACTAAATTTTATGAAGACAAAGATTTAAAAGAAAAGCATAATAAATATCAAAATCCCAAAGATAGAAAACGCAATATGAAGACAATAGATAAATTTGGAAATAATCTTACAAGGCTTGCACAAGACGATAAAATTGATCCTGTTATAGGCAGACAAAAAGAAATCGACAGAGCTATACAAATATTGAACAGGAGAACTAAAAACAATCCTGTATTGTTAGGAGAACCCGGGGTAGGAAAGACAGCTATAGCAGAAGGACTTGCACTTAAAATCGTAAAAGGTGAAGTTCCACAAAAATTACTTGGATATGAAGTTATACAGTTGGATATGGCAAGTATAGTAGCAGGTACACAATTTAGAGGTCAATTTGAAACAAGATTGAAAAATATCATTGACGAAGCAAAGAAAAACGGAAAAGTTATACTTGTAATAGATGAGTTGCACAGTATAATGGGCGCAGGAGATTCTCAAGGAGGGGGACTTGATGCAGCCAATATATTAAAACCGGCTCTTGCAAAAGGAGAAATACAAGTAATAGGTGCAACAACACTAAATGAATACAAAAAAACTATAGAAAAAGATAAGGCATTGGAAAGAAGATTCCAAAGTGTAATTGTAGAAGAACCGACAGTCGAAGAAACGATAGAGATAATAAAAGGGTTAAAAGATTACTATGAAAAATATCATAAGATAATTTTATCGGATGAAGTCATACGAGATGCTGTAAAGTTATCAAACAGATATATAACAGATAGATTTTTACCTGATAAGGCTATAGATGTGATAGATGAAGCAGGTTCAAAAACCAATTTAAAAAACACATATATTCACGAAATTGAATCTATAAAAGAGAGCATAGAAACAACAAGACAAAAACAAATGGAAGCATCGGATATGCAAGACTACGAAAAAGCAGCCAATTATAAGACACAGGAAGCAAAATTACAAGAAAATCTTAAAGAGCTTGAAAAAAAAGAATATATAAGCGTAACAACAAAAGATATAGCTGATGTAATAGAAGATTGGACAAAAATACCTGTAAAAGAGCTCACAGTAGAAGAAAGTATAAAACTTATGAATTTAGAAAAAAATCTTCAAAAATCAGTTATAGGACAAGACGAAGCAATAAGTACAGTATCAAAATCTATAAGAAGAAACAGAGCAGGAATATCGCCTGTAAAAAAACCAAGCTCATTTATATTTGTCGGTCCTACTGGAGTTGGTAAGACACAATTGGTAAAAAGCCTTGCAAAAGAAATGTTCGGCTCAGAAGATATGATTATACGAATAGATATGAGTGAATATATGGAGAAACATTCCGTATCTAAATTTATAGGTTCACCTCCGGGATATGTAGGTTTTGATGAAGGCGGTCAACTTACCGATAAAGTCAGAAGAAAACCTTACAGCATAATATTGTTGGACGAGATAGAAAAAGCGCATCCGGATGTATTTAATATGCTGTTGCAAATATTAGATGACGGTAGACTTACAGATTCACAAGGTAGGGTAGTAAGATTTGAAAATACAATTGTCATTATGACGTCAAATATAGGAACAACTTTTAAGAATAAATCATTAGGATTCGGTTCAAGTGAAAATGTAAAAGAAAAAAGCAGAGTACAAGAAGCACTAAAAGAAACATTTAAACCTGAATTTTTGAATAGAGTTGATGATATTGTAGTGTTCAATAACCTTGACAGAGAAAATCTAAGAAAAATAGTAGATATAATGTTTAATCAGCTTAGCGATATGATAAAAGACAAGGGAATAAATATTAAGATTACAGATGAAGTAAAAGACTTCATATTAGAAAAAGGATATGATGAAAAATATGGAGCAAGACCATTAAGACGAACAATTCAAAAATATATTGAAGATGAAATAGCAGACTTGTTCATAATGCAAGATATAAGTAAATATAATATGCTGACATTAAAAATGCTTGAAAAACAAGTAATGATAGAAAAAGCATAAAATAAATATCCACCAGCGTAGCTGGTGGTTTTTCATATACGCCTATAAGGCTCTATTTCCAGTAACGCCCTAACAGGCGTACATACTTTCTGACATTTGCATTATACTTCTTTACTTGCTACCCATAAATGGGTCTTCTTTATAACTTATTTTCATCTGCTTACCTATTTTATCTTCTTCTAACTGATTCTTTATATATTCTGCTATTTTCTTTGCATTCTTCCCTACTGTATCTACATAATACCCTCTGCACCAAAATTATCTATTTCTGTATTTGATACTAAAATTCCAATAAAGAGTTGAAAAACAAGTAATAAGAGAGTATAATCTGAATGGTGATAAAAATGTATAAAATAACAGAAAATGAAGTAGAAAATATTGGTATGTCAACACTTTTTTGTACAATTTTAAAAAGAACAAAAATAAGTTCTATTTCATCAGTAATTTTTTAAAAATGCTTCTTTATACTTTATCGGACTTTGATATCCTAATGAACCATGTATTCGTATATTGTTATACCAATATATATATTCTGACATTTCTAATTTTAGATGTTTAATATTTTCAAATTTTTTCTGATATATGAATTCTTTCTTAATTATCTTGTTTGTCGCTTCTATCACTGCATTATCATAGGGGGTGCCTTTATTACTTAATGACCTCCTTATTCCAAATATTGATAATATTTCTTTTATTTGTTTATTACAAAATTCCAATCCTCTATCTGTATGAAATAATTCTATTTGCTTTAATGGATACTTGATTGAATATAATGCTTCTTCTACTAACTTTGAATCTTTCTTATCTCCTACTGAGTATCCTATTATTTCTCTATTATTTAGATCTATAATTGAAAAAGGAAATTAAACCCCCGATTGAAATGGGGGTTAGGTAACTTTTCTGTAAATGCCGAAACATGGTATCCAACTTTTTTTGGAATTATCTGAGATGAAGCTACGAGGAGATATTAAGCTGAAATTAAGGATTATTCCGCCTAATGAATCTGAAATAATGTGGACGCACTATTATCCTCTAAAACATTATGACAGACTAGATTTGTTGAAAGTGTGGGAATTTGATACAGAAAAAGAGTTTGATAGAGAATTATCATGTAAGGCTGCTAAGTTTGCTTGTTCAATATCAAGTAATGGGGATGTATTTGGTTGTAACTTAATGTCCTCTATCAAGGAGTTATGTGCAGGAAATGTAAAATTTAATAGTTTTGAGAGTATATGGAATGACTCTAAAGTGTTTATGGAGTTGAGGAACTTGAGTATAGCTGACCTAAGTTGTAAGTGCAAAGATTGTGAGAATGATTGGTGTGGTGGTGGTTGTAGAAGCAATGCGTATAATCTTACGGGAAGTATATGCGGCAGTGATATAACTTGTTTTAAAGAGGATTAAATGGAAATAGAGAACTTTATAATCAAAGGAATAAATAACGTGAATATTGTAAAGTCCGGTGATTTGTATTATTGTCTCAATCCTGAAAATATGGAGGTTGAAAAGCTAAATGGTACAGCGGCAGAAATGTTGTATCTTCTCAACAAAGGATATGATTTGGACGATATGGTAAGATATTTTATGGACAACTATGATGTTTCAGAGGATGACTTGAAAAAATATATTTTAGACTTCTTCAATAACCTTTCATTCAAAAAGTCGATTATAAATAAGTTGATTACCACTAAGATTTATTATAGATTAGATTGGGAAAATTAGAAGATGAAAAAAGTTTTTTTGAGTACATTTCATGATATTAATTCTTTTTCTTTACCTTTGATATTGAATAGTATTTTCAATTTGTTCATTTCGATTGTTTTGACATCTATAATAGGTAGAATTTCGGTTGGTGCAATAGTTTCTACTGAAATAATAGATACATTGAATTATGCAATCCTAGGAATAGCTGGGGTTGGGACTTTAATATTTAATATTGAATCTTCAAAGGTGAGGTTGGTGAATGAAAAGGATTTTTTTGATTGGTTTAAATCCTGCTATTTAATAAATGGAAGCATTGGTTTAATTATTATCACTGCGATTTTCTTATTTGCAAAAGATGTTTTTTATTTCATATACGAAATAAAAAATCAGGAATTAGACATTATATGCAAATATGCTTATATAGCTTCCTTCTCTATTTTTGCCAATATGCTGATTTTTTCTTTGAGCAATTTGTTGAAAGTGAATAAGAAGACTAAATATATACTGTTTGCTGGAATTACAGGCTCTATATTACAGGTTGCCCTAGCGTACTTTATGGTGAATAAAGTTCTAGAAGGGAATTATAAATTATTAGGGGTAAGTATAAGTTCTACATTTACTGTATTTTTTCAGTTGATTATTTATTTATATATACTTAGAAAGGAAATACAAACTACTTTTTCTATAAAATCATCTAGGAAGAAAGAACTTATTTTGAAAAGCATACCTCTCATGCTACAAGAAGTGTTAGAAGGTAGCGTATTTTCTGTATTGATAATTACCTTAATTGCAAGGCTTGGAGAAAATGTTATTTCTTCATATAGTATATCTATGAGGATAGTATCTCTATGTTTGCTACCAATGTATATGTATTGTAATTCCTTAACGGTATTAGTTGGAGAGTACCAATCTAAGAAAGAATATCTTAAAATGAAAATACTACCTATTACTACGATTGTAACAACTATATCGGTATATGTTATTATATCGGTTCTATCCTATATTTACAAAGAAAATTTAATTGGAACCTTGACTAACATCAATTCTGTTCAAGAGGGTACTATACAAATGCTCAAAACAGTTTTGCTGTTTAGCGTGTTCCAGATTCTGTTTGAAAATAGCAAATACGTTCTACAATCGATTGGGAAGAGTAAAGAGGCTTTAAAAACAACAGTTGTTATAAATTCTTTAGCTTCCATTATTTTGATAGCACTTAATATTTATAATTTACTTGACTTGAAAATCGTTCTTGGTATCCTTGCCTTGAATTATTTAATTCTATCAGTGTTTTTTTTAGGAGAGTACTTAAAAGAAGTAAGGAAGTATTCTGTTTTGTAGCAGCTGGATTAACAAAAAATGTTAATATTCTCGTGGTATAAAAGTTCGGCAACACTATACACTGTCCAATGAGAACAAGTAGAAATAAACTCAGTCTTCTGTTATTCGATAACAGTAGGATGAGTTTATTTCTAATACATAAAATAATTATACATTCCAATATGGAAATTTTAACGGATACAAAAAATAAATAAATTTACATTCCAATTTGGTGATTTTATTATTTAATTATATCATAAATTTATAAGGTTTGTATAGTAAAATATAGTTAAATTAAATGTTTTTCAAACATATAATATTTATAATATTATGAACTCTGCTATAAATACAACTATTGAGCAGGCAACTGATACTTGGAACATATTGGCATTAAACCATGCAAGTAATATACCGCATACAAGTGAAATTGCACCTGCTATAGGACTTCTTGTAGCATCTAATATAGCAGGAAAAGTCATAACAGAAAGCGTAACATATGGTACATAGTGCAAAAAAGATCTTATAAAATTATTTTCTATAGGCTTTTTTATGAAAGTAAGTGGAAAAACCCTTATAAGGTAAGTTATTATAGCCATTATTGACAAATATATATATGGATTATTCTTCATTTTCACTCTCCTTTGGTATAGGGAATAATATTGCAGCTATTGATGATATAAGTACGGTTAATATGATTGTTCTTGTACCGCTTGATATTCCTGAAAGATATGGCAACTTAGCAAACATAAAACTTGCTATAAAACTCAATATAACTAAAAAGAATATTATCTTATTTTTTTTGGCAGGCGGTATTATAATAGCTATAAACATTCCGTATAATGCTACGCTGAGTGCACTTAATATATCTGTTGACAGGATATTTCCTGCAGCTATCCCTGCGGCTGTACCTGTTGCCCATCCAGGCATAGCTATTGCAACGGCGCCGTAATAGTAAAACGGATCCATATATCCCTTTTTTGCTATTGATATACCGAAAAGTTCGTCTGTAATGTCAAAGCCTATTATAAGACGATGATAAAATGGTGTTTTTTGAGATAATTTTTGACTTATACTACAGCTCATCAGGAAATATCTTGCATTTGCTATAATTGTTATAGGTATCATCTCTATATATGCACCGCCAGATGCAATAAGCATAAATGCTGCATATTCTCCGGCTGAGGCATTTATAAAAAGACTGCCTAAAAAACCTTGAAGTACTGTAAGTCCTGCATTTTTAGCAACTATTCCGAGAGTAAAAGATACTGCAAAATATCCCATCGAAATAGGTATTCCGTCTTTAAAACCGCTTTTAAATTCTCTTATTCTATTAGATTTAATATTGTTAATATTATCCACAACATTCTCCTTAATTTTATAATGCTATTATCTATTTTAACATATACCTTAATTTAAATAGGTTTTAGTTTAAATTTATAATTTTGAATTTATTTTTTAAATAGATATTGTTATAAGCATTGATATTTATATGATTACCTAATTAAATAAATGTATAATAAAAAATGATGAATTAAGCATATTTTTATGTTTTATTTTGAGTAGGTGTTAGTATTAATTCAAAAATTCAATGCTGAACTAACCTGAAATTTAAGCATTATCTAAATTATTAAATTATATTTGAAAAAATAGTATCTACTGATTTTTTGTTTTCATTTTTTAGTTCAATCATAAAGTTTGTATAGCTTTGTTCAATATATTTTATAATTTGAGATTTATTTAGAAAATAGGGTTTTTCATAAATTATTGATGTTTTACAATTCAAAAATTTCTCAAATAAAAATCTGTCGCCTTGTTCATTGATTATGGCTGTATTTGGCAGTTTACATTTATAATCATATATACATTTTCCTAACTCATCTTTATGTGGACAAAATTCACTCAACATGAGATGTGGGTAAATGTATACAGGTATTATGATTTTTGATTTATCATTTAAATATTTGTATTCATCTGAATTTGCGAATATATTTTCCAGTGATGCTACTGTATATATGTTTTGTGAGTTATAGTATTTATGCGAAAGAGAGTTATATATATTCATATGATAATTTGCTATATATGCGGATTTATCTTTCATAAATGAATAGCTGGAAAACATAATTCTCGGTGCATTTAAAGAAGCTTTTAAATTAGATATATTTATAAAATCATTTTGTCTTATTATGCTTGGAAGTTGATATACAGCTTTATCAGGATAAAACTCATATATTTTTTTGTATAGATTTATATCAGATGATATTATACTTTGTATATTATTTATATGTGGTTTTATATAGTCTAACTGATTTTCCGAGGCTATATATACAAAAACGGATAAATCAGATTTGATTTTATCACAATTATTGTTTTTTTCTATGAGAAATTCGTTTATATTATAATTCACATGATTTCTTTTAAATGAATTTATTTTTTCAATATACAGTTTTTCAAGGGCTTTTCTTCTGAGTTCATTTAATATTTTTACAGGGATGAATATATTTTCGCTTTTTTCGATATCTAAGTTTTTTATTTCAAATGGAAATGTATCTGTTTTTGATATTTGTTTAATTATAGTTTTGTCGCTTATAGGTGAATTTTTTGAACTTTCTATTTTAAAATCTATGTTTTGAACAATATTAATATTTTCATCTTTTAGTGTCATGGTAGGATTATCATTCAATTTTAATGTGATTTTTGCTGATATGGGTAATTTTTTTGTGATTTTTTGATCTTCTTCCAAATTTTTTTCATAAGCATAATCATATGTTCTGTGTATTGTTTGTCCTTTTTTTATCTCTCTTATGAAATCTAAGTATATTATTTCGTTTTTTGAGGCTGTATCTGATATTTTCCCGTCTGATTTTATTATTCGTCCTATATTTTCACCTATGTCCAATCCATCGCCTTTTTGAACATTTTCGCTGAGCTTTATTTTTAACTTTTTATTTTTTTATTATATTCTATAACTTGACCTATAACTTGGCCTATAGGTTTTTGATAGCTGTTGTTTATTATGTTACTGCCTTGTGAATTTAATATATATCCGTTTGTAAATGAGCGATTGAATACCCTGTTTAGATTATGGTTTGCATCTGCTATGTTTTGTTTTGATATTTTACCGTATTTTATATATTCGTCTAAGAGTTGTCTGTATGATTTTACACATACATGTATATATTCTTTTCTTTTCATTCTTCCTTCAATTTTTAATGAAGTTACGCCTGATTGAATTATTTTATCTATTGAGTTTGATGTGTTGAGATCTTTAGGGGACAATACATATTCAGATAATTTATCATTTATGATTTTACCGTCTACTTCCAACAGATATTTTTTTCTACAGACTTGCGCACAAGCACCTCTGTTACCTGAGCGACCTCCATTTAAAGCTGAAAAAAGACATTTTCCGCTGTAAGATACACATAGTGCTCCATGGATAAAAGCTTCTATTTCTAAATTACAGTTTTTTGATATTTGAGATATTTCACCTATAGTTATTTCTCGTGGTAGCACAACTCTTTGTATGTCGAAATTTTTAAGTGCATTTATATCTTCTATTGATGATATTGTTGATTGAGTAGAAAAATGTAATGTAAGCTTTGGAAATATTTTTCTAATCAAATGAACGAGCCCTATATCTTGAACTATTATAGCATCAGCTCCGATATCGTTTAAGAAGGATATATAATCTATACATTCTTTAAGTTCTTCATCTTTTATGAGTGTGTTTATTGCAACATATATTTTAACATTTCTACAATGAGAATAGTCTATTGCTTCTGTTATTTGTGCATTATCAAAATTAGTAGCCGATGCTCTTGCTGAAAACATACTTCCGCCTATATAAATTGCATCGGCACCTGCATTTACAGCCGTCTTTAAAGTATCAAAGCTACCGGCCGGTGCCAGTAGCTCTATTTTATTATTGTTCATTATATTCTCCGTTTTATTGGCTTAAAAAGTATTATTCTTGTGAGTTTGTTTCAGTTTCAGATTGAGATTGTATATTTTTCAATTCTTCTTCTCTTTGAGCAAGTTTTATTTGCAATTCAAAAAATTTACTTTCTAATTCACTATTTATTTTTTCACATTCTTCTATTTTTTGATTGCTTTGATTTAATTTTTCCTCATAATCACTTTTTACTTTTTCTATTTTAGCCTTTAAAGATTCACTATTCATATCAGTCATTTCAAGACTTTTTATTTTTATATCTTTTTGTTCGTTTTGTAGTTTTACAGAAGCCAATTCTCTGTTTAATGTATCTATTTTGTTAAACAGCTCTTGTTGAGATGTAGTATCGGGGTTATCAAGTAAGTCGAAATAATGTTCGGCTATGTTATTACATGCGAGTATAAGTATATCTGTTTTAGACCAATTTACAAGAGTTTCAGAGGTTTTGTTTATTTCATCATCTACAAAACTTGCGACTTTGAGAATGAACTCTTTCGGTTTTTCGCTTACCAATGTATATTCATGACCATAAATATTTACATTTACTTTATTCATAAAAATCACCTTTTAAAAAATTAATAAATATGATATTCTTTTAATTATATCATAAGTCTATAGTATTTTATATAACATTTTTAAAAATATTCGCCTAATACAAACATTGTGAAGCTTGATGTGGAAAGCAAGGCATCTGTGGTATAATCGTAAGTGTTTACATCGACAACAACTGTACTTCTGCCTTTGTGAACAACTCTTCCCTTAGAAATTACTTTTCCTGTAGGATTTGCTTTTATGAAATTTATATTGGAGTTTAGTGTAACCACTTTTTTTCCAAGTGATACGGCACATGCTCCAGCAGTTGAATCAGCTATTGTAAATAGCACTCCTCCGTGTATTTTTTCGTGGACATTCAGCATGGACTCTGTGATTTCTACTGATAATTCAGCTTGACCGTCACATGCTTTGATTATTTTTATATCGTTTATTACAAGCGTTTTTAATATTTCGTTTCTTCTTTGATTATCTTGGAAAAGTTCCGCAACATTAATCGGCATTAAAATATCCTCTCTTAATTTTAAAAAATTATATTATTTATATATCTAATATCTAAAAAATTTATATATCTAAAAATTTATCATATTTTTATCTTGATTTCAATATTTTAATAAATTTTTAAATAAAAATTCATTTTTGAAATATAGCTATTTTTATTATATATTTTAATATTCATCAATTAATACTATAAAAATTAGTGAACATATAATATTTATAAAAATGTATTATTTTAAGAGGTTAATTGATATTGTAAAGTAGATATATAAATATTTTAGATTGAAAAATATGTTTTTGTTTTGTATATCATCAGGCTTATTTTTTATTTTATGCAATATATGTGTGTAGTATAAAAAGATTGACAAATAAGTGTAAAATATTATATAATTGTAATAATTCAAATTGTTTAAAGCATTTTTCTCAATATTTTTGTTAAACTTTTGAGTATAGTTTTAATACATTTTGGATTTGTTAAAAAAGAAAATGTATGGTTTTTATCTATAAGTTTACAAGAATATAATGCTAATTTGATTATATTTTTAAATTTCTAAATACTGATAAAACATACATGCAGTTTTTTATCAAGGGGGAGTTGTATGAATAGTTTATGAGTGCTTATCTTATAAGGTGATTTTGCAATACTTTTGGCAAGAGACTTACAATTTATTAAGATTACTGAAAATAGATTGAGCAAAGTATGAATATTTAATCTGTAAGAAAATGATTACATAGGGTTTTTATGACAACTTAATTTCAGTAATTAAAAAAAGCTGTTTTTTAGTAAAATTTATTAAACAACTGTAAAATTATATTTTGTTGACAAGCAATGTATTTGTTTTAATCTGTTGTTAATAATTATATGGTTTTTATGGAAAAGCATAATTATAGTAAAATTAAACAGCAATCAAAATGGAAAAGTATTATCAAAAGATTTATAAAAATTCTTATACCGGCGAAAATAATTGAATTGTTAAACTATCAATAAATGTCTTTAATCTTATATTTATAATGTTTGAAAGGCTGTATATTTAATAACAAAATTAAAAAATATTATATTTTATATATGGATAGAGACGTTTTATAAAAAATTATGGTATTAAAAAATTATGGGATTTTTGTTAATAAAAATTGTGATATTATATTGACTTTTTACGGGATTAGAAAGTTTTTTGAGAGTAAGTTTTTGTTAATGAAAAATTAAACAGTTTTTTTAATTTGATAGTGAGGAGATATTGATTATGAGCGTAAAATTTATGACTGCAAGAGAAGCTGCAGATTTAATATATGACGGTGCTACGGTAGGTACAGGCGGATTTGTCGGATTCGGTATACCGGAGGAAATAGAATTGGAACTTGGCAACAGATATAATGAAACTAAAAGCCCTAAGGCTATAACTCTTTATTATGCTGCGGCTCAAGGCGATGGTAAAGACAGGGCTGTAAATCATTTTGATGCTGAAGGTCTTTTGAAAAGAGTTGTAGGAGGACACTGGAATTTAGCGCCTAAACTACAAAAATTAGTTTTTGACAACAAAATGGAGGCATACAATTTTCCGCAAGGTATTTTATCTCATATGTTTAGAGATGCCGCATCAGGAAAACCTGCAACAATAAGTAAGGTTGGACTTAAGACGTTTGTAGATCCCGATCTTCAAGGCGGAAAATTAAATGATGTTACAAAGGAAGACTTGGTAAAAAAGGTCAATATAGAGGGTGAAGAATATATGTATTATTATACACCTAAATTGGACTTTGTAATATTAAGAGGAACATTTGCAGATGAGCTTGGAAACATAAGTCTTGAAGAAGAATATGCATCTCTTGATGCGACAAATATGGCAGTAGCTTGCAAAAACAATGGTGGAACTGTAATAGTTCAAGTCAAAGATATAGTTAATGCAAATTCACTTGATCCAAGACTCGTTAAAATTCCGGGTGCTTTGGTGGATGTTGTTGTAAAAACTACAGATCCTTTTAAATATCATGAGCAGGCATTTGGAGCTTACTTTGACCCGACATATTGCGGTATGGCTAAAAAACTTCTCAGTACAGTTGAACCTCCTGTACTTGATAACAGAAAAGTTATAGGTAGAAGAGGCGCTTTGGAAATGAAGGCAAACTCAGTTATAAATCTGGGTATAGGAATACCTGAACTTGTAGGCGCTGTTACAAATGAAGAGGGCGAAGGTGAAAAAATGACTCTAAGCGTGGAGGCAGGTATAACAGGTGGGGTACCACTTGGTGGACTTCAGTTTGGAGGAGCTATAAATCCTTATTGTATTGTTGACCAAGATACACAATTTTGTTTCTATGATGGTGGAGGACTTGATGCTACATTTTTAGGACTTGCCCAATGTGATGAAAAAGGTAATATAAATGTTTCTAAATTCGGACCGAGAATAGCCGGTTGCGGAGGTTTCATCAATATATCTCAAAATACTAAAAAAGTTATATTCTGTGGAACTTTCACGGCAGGAGGATTGAAAGAAGAGGTAAAAGACGGAAAACTTACAATTCTTCAAGAAGGTAGAGAAAAGAAATTTATCAAAAATGTTGAGCAGATTACTTTTTCAGCAGATTATGCAAATGAAACAAATCAAGATGTTACTTATATAACAGAGAGATGCGTTTTGAAACTTACTAAAGAAGGTCTTATGATAACAGAAATTGCTCCGGGAGTAGATATGGACAAAGATATCTTGGCTCACATGGAGTTTAAACCGCTTATATCAAAAGATTTGAAACTTATGGATGAAAGAATATTTAAAGATGAACTTATGGGATTAAAATTACAATAAGATATGTAGTTTAAATATTATTTTGACTTCATACACATATTTGAAATTTTATTGTTAAAATGTAAAATTAGTGTATGAAGTCTTGAATTTTAAAGAAAATGTTTTTATTGTGTTTTAAGAAGAATTTTATGACAAAGATTGTTTATTATTTAACTTATTTGCTTGATATTAATTTATGATAATCGAGTATTTTAATAAGTATAGTAAGTTTTTTTTAAGATTATACCATATTTTCAGAATATAATTATATAAAAAATGTTATATTATGACAAAAAAACGGTTGTATTTATTTTATTAGTATGTTATAATTTTATCATTAGAAAATGTTATGAATTCATCTTTTGTTTATAAAAATATTTTTTGATGAAATAGCGAAACATTCAGTATGTTTTAATATATTTTTATATGTGAACTTAAAGCAAATGAGCACTTAAAAAATAGACAAACATACTTTTTATTATGCTTTTTCCTGAAAATATTTAAAATTATTGTAGTCGGAAATTTATTTAGAAATATAGAATTTATATATTAATTTTTTAATATACTTGTATATTTTCTTGTTTTTTATAAGTTAAATGACTATGGAAATAAAATTTGAAATTTAACTTTTTTTAGTATGCTTTTAATTATTATTTGTTATAATTCTTCGTAAATCAAGAATATGCAAACAATACTATATTAATTAATATCTTTGGAGGTATTTATGAAAAATGTTGTTATAGCAAGTGCGGTAAGAACGCCTGTAGGAAGTTTCAATGGTGCTTTAAAATCTGTTTCTGCGATAGATCTTGGAGTGATTGCGGCAAAAGAGGCAATAAAAAGAGCGGGAATAAATCCTGAACAAATAGACGAAGTATTGCTTGGAAACGTACTTCAAGCAGGTCTTGGACAAAATCCGGCAAGACAAATAGCTATGGGAGCCGGTGTACCTAAAGAAGTTCCGGCAATGACAATAAATAAAGTTTGCGGTTCAGGACTTAGAACAGTATCTCTTGCAGCTCAACTTATAAAAGCTGGAGATGCCGATATAGTATTAGCCGGAGGAGCGGAATCTATGACTAATGCTCCATATCTTCTTCCAAGTATGAGACAAGGTGCAAGAATGGGAGACAATACAGTAATAGATGAAATGATAAAAGATGGACTTTTTGATGCGTTCAATAAGTATCATATGGGAATAACAGCTGAAAATATAAACGATCAATGGTCACTTGGAAGAGAAGCACAAGATGAATTTGCTCTTAGAAGCCAAAATAGAGCTGAAGCTGCTCAAAAAGCCGGTAAGTTTGATGAAGAAATAGTAGCAGTTGAAATAAAAGATAAAAAAGGAAATGTTACTGTATTTGATAAAGATGAATTTATAAAATATGATCAAACTATGGATAAATTGGCAAAATTGAAACCGGCTTTCAAAAAAGATGGAACAGTTACAGCAGGTAATGCATCAGGTATAAATGACGGTGCGGCTTGTCTAATAGTTATGAGTGAAGAAAAAGCAAACGAGCTTGGAATAAAACCTCTTGCTAAAATAGTTTCTTATGCATCAGCAGGTGTTGACCCTTCAATAATGGGAATAGGACCTGTTCCTGCAAGTACAAAAGCTCTTCAAAAAGCAGGTTTAAAAGTGGAAGATATAGATTTATTTGAAGCAAACGAGGCGTTTGCGGCACAATCTTGTGCAGTTGCTAAAGATTTAAACTTGGATGTAGAAAAAGTAAACGTAAACGGCGGTGCAATAGCTATTGGTCACCCGATAGGAGCATCAGGTGCAAGAATACTTACAACTCTTTTATATGAAATGAAGAGAAGCGGTAAAAAAAGAGGACTTGCTACACTTTGTATAGGTGGAGGACAAGGAACGGCACTTATAGTAGAAATGTAGATATTATTGTAAATAAGTCTTAATGATACATTTATATAAAATCTTTAAAGTCTCAGTTTTCAAATATTGAAAACTGGGCTTTAAATTTAAAATATAGTTTGATACATACTCTTATATAATACTTACTGAATGCTATACATCTATTTTATATAAATTGTTATTGTTAATAGATTTTAAATAAAATATATAGAAATAAGGATGATTATTATTAAGGAGGAACGTAAATGGATTTTGGTCTATCAAAAGAGCAACAATTACTTAAGCAAATGTATAGAGAATTTGCTGAAACAGAAATAAAACCCAATGCTGCCGAAGTAGATGAACAAGAAAGATTTCCGAAAGAAAACGTTGAAAAGATGGTAAAAGCAGGTTTTATGGGAATACCTTTTGCAAAAAAATATGGTGGAGAAGGTGGAGACACTTTAGGATATATAATGGCTGTTGAAGAACTTTCAAGAGTTTGTGCAACAACAGGAGTTGTGTTATCTGCTCATACTTCTCTTGGAGCATATCCGATAGAAAAATTCGGAACAGAAGAGCAAAAACAAAAATATCTTGTGCCTCTTGCAAAAGGAGAACATTTAGGAGCGTTCGGACTTACAGAACCAAATGCAGGAACAGATGCATCTATGCAACAAACTACAGCAGTTAAAAATGGAGATCATTATGTATTAAATGGTTCAAAGATATTCATAACTAATGGAGACGAAGCCGATACTTATATAATAATGGCTATGACTGATAAATCACAAGGTAACAGAGGAATATCTTCATTCATAGTTGAAAGAGGATTTAAAGGATTTTCAGTAGGTCCTCACGAAAAGAAAATGGGTATAAGAGGTTCAGCTACTTGTGAACTTATATTTGAAGACTGTATAGTTCCGGCTGAAAATCTTCTTTCTCAAGAAGGAAAAGGATTTAAAGTAGCCATGAATACTCTTGATGGAGGAAGAATAGGTATAGCTGCACAAGCACTTGGTATAGCACAGGGTGCTTTGGATGAAACTATAGCTTATGTTCAAGAAAGAAAACAATTTGGAAGATCATTGTCTAAATTCCAAAACACTCAATTCCAATTAGCTGATCTTGCTAATTTAGTAGAGGCGGCAAGACTTCTTGTTTACAAAGCTGCATATTGCAAAGATAAAGGACTTCCATATTCAGTACCGGCAGCACATGCAAAATTGTTTGCAGCTGAAGCTGCTATGAAAGTAACAACTAAATGCGTTCAATTATTCGGTGGATATGGATATACAAGAGATTATCCTGTAGAAAGAATGATGAGAGACGCAAAAATAACTGAAATATATGAAGGTACAAGTGAAGTTCAAAGAATGGTAATAGCAGGTTCACTATTAAAATAAGGAGGATAGATTATGAATATTGTTGTATGCATAAAACAAGTTCCGGATACAACAGAGGTTAAACTTGACCCTAAAACAGGAACACTTATAAGAGAAGGAGTTCCAAGTATAATAAATCCGGATGATAAAGCAGGTTTGGAAGAAGCATTAAAGATAAAAGATAGACTTGGAGCAGATAAAGTTAAAGTTACAGTAATAACTATGGGACCTCCACAAGCAGAAATAGCATTAAGAGAAGCATATGCTATGGGAGCAGATGAAGTTATACTACTTACAGATAGAGCATTTGCAGGTTCAGATACATGGGCAACATCATCAGCAGTTGCAGGCGCACTTAAAAAACTGGACTATGATTTGATAATAGCAGGAAGACAAGCTATAGACGGAGATACAGCGCAAGTTGGTCCGCAAATAGCTGAGCATCTTCATTTACCAAGTATTTCTTATGTAGAAGAAATAAAAGAAGTTACAGAAGATCATGTAGTGATAAGAAGACAATTTGAAGACAGATACCAAATTATAAAAGTAAAATTCCCTTGCTTACTTACTACACTTGGAGAAATGAATCAACCAAGATATATGAGAGTTTCAAGAATATATTACTCATATAGAGATGAAAATCTTATAAAATTGTGGTCAGTAAATGATATTGAGGTTGATCATGCAAATCTTGGATTAAAAGGCTCTCCAACTAATGTTAAAAAGAGCTTTACAAAAGGAGCAAAAACAGCAGGTAAAGTGTTTGATGTTGATGCTAAAGAAGGTGCTAAGATAATTTTAGATAAATTAAAAGAACAGTTTTTAATATAAGGTGGTGCGAATATGGGTATAGAAGGATACAAAGGAGTTTTTGTATTTGTAGAGCAAAGAGATTGCCACATACAAAATGTTTCTCTTGAACTTATAGGTAAAGGAAAAGAACTTGCCAATAAAAGAAATACAGATGTTACAGCAGTAATAATAGGTAAAGGTGTAAACAGCCTTACAGATACGTTATCTCATTATGGAGCAGATAATATAATAGCCATAGATAATGATAAATTAGACAAATATATGACAGAACCATATACAAAAGCATTATTTGAAGTAGTGGAAGCAAAAAAACCTGAAATAATGCTGTTTGGAGCAACTTCAATAGGAAGAGATTTGGCGCCAAGAGTATCAGCAAGAGTTCATACCGGACTTACAGCAGACTGTACAGGACTTGAAATAGATGAGGAAACAGGTAATTTACTTATGACAAGACCTGCCTTCGGTGGAAATATAATGGCTACAATCATATGTAAAGAATTCAGACCTCAAATGGCAACAGTAAGACCTGGAGTAATGCAAAAATTAGAAGAAGATAAAAACAAAAAAGCAAATGTAGAAAAATTTGATGTAAACTTCAATGATGCAGATTTCAATGTAGAAATACTTGAAGAAGTAGTTGAAACTAAAAAGAAAATAAAAATAGAAGATGCTAAGATACTTGTATCAGCAGGTAGAGGATTTGGCTCAAAAGAAAACATATCAATAGCTGATGATTTGGCAAGAGCACTTGGAATGGCAGAAGTGTCAGGTTCAAGAGCGGCAGTAGATTCAGGATGGCTTGAAAAAGACAGACAAGTAGGACAAACAGGTAAGACAGTTAGACCTAACCTATATTTTGCACTTGGTATTTCAGGAGCAATACAACACCTTGCAGGTATGGAAGAATCAGATTTGATAATAGCAGTAAATAAAAATCCTGATGCACCGATGTTTGAAACAGCTGACATAGGTATAGTAGGTGACTTAAATAAAGTAGTACCTGAGCTTACAAAATTGATAGAAGCTGAAAAAAGTAAAAAGTAAACTAATTTATAATGAAAGGTGATAATCTGATAATTTATCGGATTATTACCGTTTGATTAAAATCTATTAATAGAATTGATTAAAAAATCATAGATATTAATATTTGAGATAAGTTTAATTGTTTTTTCGGATTTACATATATTGAATAATTTTAATATGTTTTTTACACTTTAAGAAAACATTTTTTATAATAATTGTTTATTTATTCTAATATTTGGTAATAATTCTATGAAAATATTTGTTTGAAAAATTACTGATTTAATGAAAAATAATTATAACATTATTAGAAATTGATATAATATTATTAGTTAAGTATTATAAAATTAATATTGTTAATTTGAATGTTATATGTATCAGTTTTTTAACAAATATTTTTATAATATATTTTGATTTACTCTTAAGGAGGAGTGTATTGATGAAAATAGCAGTTATAGGTTCAGGAGTAATGGGTTCAGGCATAGCGCAAACTCTTGCGGTTAAACACGATGTTATAATAAGAGATATATTACCTGAAGCACTTGAAAAAGCAATACTTACAATAAAGAAAAATTTGGAAAAAAGCGTATCAAAAGGAAAAATGACTCAAGAAGCTATGGATGAAATAATTTCAAGAGTAAAAGTAAGTGATAAAATAGAAGATATAAAAGATTGTGATGTTGTAATAGAAGCGGCTACAGAAAATGAAAAGATAAAATTAGCAATATTTGAAGAACTTGATAAAGTTTGTGATGAAAAAACAATACTTGCAAGTAACACTTCATCATTGTCAATAACATCTATAGGTTCAGCTACAAAAAGACCTGAAAAAGTTATAGGAATGCACTTCTTTAACCCTGTACCAATGATGGCTCTTGTAGAAGTAATAAAAGGACAACTTACAAGCGAAGATGTAAAAAATAAAATAGTTGAATTAGCAAAAGAAGTTGGTAAAACACCTGTTGAAGTAGAAGAAGGACCGGGATTTGTTGTAAATAGAATACTTATACCTATGATAAATGAAGCAGTAGGTATATATGCAGATAGATTAGCATCACCTGAAGATATAGATACTGCAATGAAATTAGGCGCTAATCATCCTATGGGACCTTTGGCTCTTGGAGATTTGATAGGTTGGGATGTATGCCTTGCTATAATGGAAGTTCTTTACAATGAATTTGGAGATACTAAATATAGACCTCATCCATATATGAAAAAATTAGTTCGTTCTAAACAATTAGGTAGAAAAACAGGAAAAGGTATATACGATTATAGTAAATAAGTTTAATTTAAAAAATATTATTAAATGTTCTATAATATCTGTTGGAGGAAACTCTGACAGATATTTTTATAAAAAAAGAGTTATCCTCTGAATTATAGAGGATAGCTATTTTTGTAGCTTAAGCAAAATAAACCCCCAGTTTTACTGGGGGAATAAAAATCTTTAGATAAAAGAAAACCTCCATTTGATATAATAGATTTGGTCCGCCAAAACCAAAATAAAATCAAAAGGAGGTTTTTGTATGGTGGTTTTGATTTACTGAATAAATTTACTTGTTATTTTTTATACATCTTGAGAGCTGTAATTAGGAGCTTCTTTTGTTACTGTTATATCGTGCGGATGACTTTCTTTCAGTCCTGCTGCTGTTATTTTTACAAATTCGGATTGCTCTATAAGGCTTTTTATATCAGGTGTACCGCAGTATCCCATACCTGCTCTAAGACCACCTACCATCTGGAATATGAGATCTGCTACTTCACCTTTATATGCTACCATTCCTTCTACGCCTTCCGGTACGAGTTTTTTAGCATCTTTTTGAAAATATCTGTCTTTTGAGCCATTTTCCATAGCTGCAAGTGATCCCATACCTCTATAAGATTTGTATGATCTGCCTTTGTACAGTATTGTTTCTCCCGGTGCTTCTTTTGTTCCTGCAAGCAATGAACCGAGCATTACTACAGATGCGCCTGCTGCAATTGCTTTTACAATATCTCCTGAATATTGTATTCCTCCATCTGATATTATCGGAATATCATATTTTGCAGCCACTTCGCTACACTGCATAACTGCTGTTATTTGTGGAACACCTACACCTGCAACAACTCTTGTAGTACATATTGAGCCTGGACCTATACCTACTTTTATACAATCTGCCCCTGCTTTTATAAGTGCTTTTGTTGCTTCCTTTGTGGCAACATTGCCGGCTATTATCTGTAAGTTTGGGAATTTTTCTTTTGCTTGTTTTACGGCTTGTATTACACCGTTTGAATGTCCGTGAGCAGTATCTATGACAACTACATCAACTTTTGCTTTAACAAGAGCTTCTATTCTTTCTATCATATCTTCTGTTACGCCTACTGCAGCACCACACAGTAATCTTCCGTTTTCATCTACAGCAGAATCGGGGAAAAGTATTTTCTTTTCTATATCTTTTATTGTTATTAAGCCTTTTAATTTTCCGTAATCATCTATTAGAGGAAGTTTTTCAATCTTATATTTTCTTAATATTTTTTGAGCTTCTGTTAAAGATATACCTTCTTTTGCGGTTATAAGATTTTCAGATGTCATAGAAACCTCTATTTTTTTTGTAAAATCATCTTCAAATCTTATATCTCTGTTTGTTATTATTCCTATCAGCTTATGTTCATCATCTACTATAGGGACTCCTGATATTCTGAACTTTGCCATCAAATCATCAGCTTCTTGGATAGTGTTGTGTTTTTTGAGGTAAAAAGGATCTGTTATTATTCCGTGTTCTGAGCGTTTCACTTTATCAACTTCACCTGCTTGCTCAGATATTGACAGATTTTTATGAATTATACCTATACCGCCTTGTCTTGCCATAGAAATGGCCATTTCATGTTCTGTAACGGTATCCATACTTGCACTCATTATAGGGATATTGAGTGTTATTTTGTTTGTAAGTTTTGTTCTTACATCAACATCTTTAGGCAATACATTTGATTCGTGTGGAACAAGAAGTACATCGTCAAAAGTTAGCGCTTCTTTAATTTCTTTAATCATAATATTCTCCTTTTTTTAGAATTAAAAATATAAAAAATATATAGATAAAAAGTGTATAATATTTTAAAAAATATAAAAAAAGTTTAAATATTTGTGAACTATATTAAAAAAATTATGTAATTCTTTAATTCTGTACATTATATCATTTTTAATATTTACGTCAATGATTTTTTAATAAATTTTTTATAATAATTCCAAAAATGTCTGTCCTACAGGTGTTGACGGTATGTTTTTAAGCGATAATATACCATACTCTCTTTTTTGTATTTTTTCTTGTGTATATATTATTTTTAAATTCCTACCCTTTATTGACAGATCAGGTACAAATGATATTCCAAGCCCCATTTCTGCCATATCTATAAGTAAATCTATATTTTGAAGTTCTATTTCAGGGTTTATATCTATATTGTTTTTTAAAAATAAATCGTCTAAAAATTTTCTTGTAATGCTCTTATTATCAAGTGTCATGAGCGGATATTCAGCTATTTCTTTTAAAGTCAGCGTATCTTTTATGTTGAAATCCTTGCTTGTTACAAAAACATCATTGAAGGTGTATTTTTTTTCAATTTTGAATTTTGTATTGATGTTTTTGCTTAAGTTTACAAGTGCAAAATCTACTTCTGAATTTTGTAGTAAGTTCATACATTCTATGGATGTTCCGTTTATAATTTTTATTTTTATATTAGGATATTTTTGTGTAACTTTTTTTATCTTTGATAATAGAACATATTTACACAGAGTGTCTGTAGATGCAAATATAAGTTGTCCGTTATATTTATCCTGTCTCATTTTCAGCTTTTCTTCTGCATTTTTGAGAATATTGAAGACTTCTTCAAGATATGTAAATAATATGCTTCCGTCTATTGTAAGTGATACTTGTTTTGTAGTTCTTATGAAAAGTGGAAATCCTAAATGGTGTTCGAGATTTTTTATAGACTGACTTACTGCTGATTGGCTTATATAAAGCTCTTGAGCAGCTTTTGAAAAGCTTTCATTTTTTGCAACTGTATAGAATATTTTATACAGTTCAAGAGAAATATTCATTTATAACTCCTACTTATAAATATTATTAGAAATACTAATTGTACTAATTAATTTTAATATGTTATTATAATTTTGTAAATAAAAATTTATAAATATATAAGATTATTTTTTATAAAATATAAAAAAAGTTTCATATTTTTAGTGATTTAAAAATTTATTGTCTGGATTTTTTGAATATATTTTAGAGTATCTTAATCTAAATAGAGTTTAGCGTAAGGATTAATTATGTACAGCTATTTGTCTAATTATATTGTTAAGATTATTCGTAAATTTGATTATTTTCTGCTGATTAAGAAATATTTGGCAGATTTTTTAATTTAATTTTTTAGGAGTGGTTTGATGAGATTTTATGTAGAAAGAAAAGATGAGTATAATTCTAAAGCAAGAGTTTTGGAAAATGAAATTAAAAAATATCTTAATGTCACTAAACTTGAAAAAGTGAGAATAATAACAGGATATGAAATAATAATGTTATCTGATAAAGAACAAATACTTGGAATGGATGATGAATCGTATAATAAAATAAAATATAAAATATTATCTGATAAAGATATAGATATAGTAAGTGATAGTGTAGATATTGACTCACCATATTATTATGTGACAAGATATTTAGATCATCAGTATGACCAAAGTGCAGATGTATGTGAGAGTCTTTTAAAATTAGAATTTGAATATGAGAATATAAGAGTTAAAACTTTAGAAATAGTAATATTTTATGGAGATATAAAATCTGATTTTGAAAAAATTAAATCATATTATATAAACCCGCTAGAATCTATGGAAATAACATTAAACCAAGAATTTAACTGGGATTATTGCACAGAGATTCCTGAAAATGTAGAGAGCATATCAAATTTTTCAAAACTTTCTATAAAAGAATTAGAAGTTTTGAGAGAAAAATATTCTATATCTATGAATGATGAGGATATGAAGTACACTCAAGAATATTATGAAAAAGAAAAGAAAGAACCTACAGTTACAGAATTAAAGATATTAGACACGTATTGGTCAGATCATTGCAGACATAGTACATTCAATACAATTTTAGAAAATATAGAAGTAGAAGATGAGGCAAATAGACTTGGTTTGGAACTTGCAAGAAAAAGGTTTGATGTGGCACATAGCGAAGTATATAAGGATGAACGTCCGTTATGCCTTATGGACATAGCAACTATACAGATGAAAAAATTAAAACAAAACGGTGTACTTAATAATCTTGAGAAATCTGATGAAGTAAATGCTTGCAGTATAGAAGTGCAAGGAGAAGTAGATGGAAAAAAAGAAGATTTCATATTAATGTTTAAAAATGAAACACACAATCACCCTACAGAAATGGAACCTTTTGGTGGAGCAGGTACTTGTATAGGTGGAGGAATAAGAGATCCGCTTTCAGGACGTTCAATAGTTTTCGGTGCTATGAGAATAACAGGTTGTAGTGATCCGAGAGAAAAATTTGAAGATACATTAAAAGATAAAATACCACAAAGAAACCTTACTAAGACAGCGGCAGACGGATATAGCGATTATGCTAATCAGATAGGACTTGCCTCAGCTTATCTTGATGAATACTATCATGAAGGATTTAAAGCTAAAAGGATGGAGTGCGGTGCATTAGTAGGATTTAATTATAAAGCTAATATAAAAAGAGCAAATCCTGTACCAGGTGATGTAATAGTTATGCTTGGCGGAAATACAGGTAGAGACGGTTTAGGAGGAGCAACAGGTTCTTCAAAAGAAGTTAAGGGAGAATCAAAAAATTATTCAGCGGAAGTACAAAAAGGAAATCCTATAATAGAAAGAAATATAGTCAGGCTATATGCAAAACCCGAAATATCAAAATTAATCAAAAAAAGTAATGATTTTGGTGCAGGCGGAGTATCAGTAGCTATAGGAGAAATGGCAAACAGCTTGGAAATAGATTTAGATGCAGTTCCATTAAAATATAGCGGTATGAATGCAACAGAGGTGGCTATATCGGAATCACAAGAAAGAATGGCGGTATTGCTTGACAAAAATGATTTAGATAAATTCATTCAAGCGGCACATAAAGAAAATCTAAATGCGATTAAAGTTGCAACAGTTACTGATAACAACAGAATGATTATGACATATAAAGGGCAAAAAGTTTGTGATTTGGACACTTCGTTTTTAAATTCAGGCGGAGTAAGACAAAGAGCTGATGTAAGCGTAAAATCACCGAAAATAGAAGCTGAAAAATCAGTAAATTCAGATATAAAAACAGCTTGGCTTGAAAATTTGTCTGATTTAAAAGTATGCTCCAAAAAAAATATAGCAAATCAATTTGACAAAGCAATAGGCGGACAAAGTGTATTTTATCCTTTTGGAGGGAAATATATACAGACTTGTGAACAAGGACTTGCAATGAAATTTCCGTTAGAATATGGAAATACAGATCTTGGAGTTATAATGACAGTCGGATATGATCCTGATTTTGGGGTGCAAAGTCCATTCCATGCAGCATATTATGCAGTTATAGAGTCAGTTTTGAAAGCAGTATCAATGGGGGCAAAATTAGAAGATATAAGATTATCTTTCCAAGAATATTTTGAAAAAATGGCAACAAAAGAAAGTTGGGGCAAAGTATATTCAGCTCTTATGGGAGCATTTTTAGCACAAGATATATTAGATTTGGCATCAATAGGTGGAAAAGATTCAATGTCAGGAACATACAAGAATATAAATGTTCCGCCAAGTCTTATATCATTTGCAGTTGCACCTGTAGATACTACAAAATTAGTATCAAAGGCAT
The DNA here is from genome assembly GCF_000238115.1 of Peptoanaerobacter stomatis. Classification (GTDB taxonomy): domain Bacteria; phylum Bacillota; class Clostridia; order Peptostreptococcales; family Filifactoraceae; genus Peptoanaerobacter; species Peptoanaerobacter stomatis. The sequence continues at coordinate 121,321 of NZ_JH414547.1, forward strand.
TTAAAAATACAAATAATTATGTTTATATTTTAAAAAATGAAATACAAGACAATCATCTTCCAAATGAAGAATTATTATTAAAAAATATAAAGACACTTACAGAATTAATAAAACAAAATAAAGTAAAATCTTCAAGTGTAGTAGGAGCAGGAGGATTATCATCATCAATATCACAGATGTGTTTCGGAAATATGATAGGATTTGAATTTGCTGAAAACATAAAAGATTTGAGTGATTTGTTCATAGCAAAATATGGAGATGTAATAATAGAATCCCAAGAAAAATTGGATTTGGAATTATTAGGAAAAACTTTAGACAAACAAATAGTAAAAATAAATGGTATAGATATAGATTTACAAGAGGCTTTAAAAGCTTATAATTCTACACTAAGTGAAGTATTTGAACAAAAATTATTTACTCCTGAAAAAGTAGAAAAAGTATCTGCAATAAAAATAGATTATAAAGGACAAAAAATTCAAAAACCTGTTGCATTAGTGCCTGTTTTCAGTGGAACAAATGGAGAATTCACTTTGAAAAAACAACTTAGAAAATCAGGCTTTGAAGTAAATGAAGTCCTATTTAGAAGTAATTATGCTGATGAGAGCTATGAAGAGCTTGTAAAAGCAATAGAAAAAGCCAATATAATAGTTATACCTTCAGGAATGTCAGGTGGTGGAAAACCTAATTCGCAAGCTAAGTTCATCACACTCGTGTTGTCACAAAGACAAGTTGCAAATGCAGTTAACTCATTCATAGATAAAGGTGGCTTGGTAATCGGCTTAGGAGAAGGATTTAAAGCACTTGTAAGTTTGGGATTGATACAAAACGGTAAAATATCAGAAAAAACAGACAGTTTGGATATAATAAGAAATCCGTTAAACAGACACTATGCAGACATATTTAAAACTAATATAGTATCAGAAACGTCTCCATATTTTACAGGTATAACAACGGAGATGACACCTGTATCGTCTACTGATGCAAGAGTTATATTATCAGAAGAAGATTTTGCAAAATATCATAGTGCAGGTCAGATAGTAAGCGTATTTGCAGGAGATAATCCATATGGTTCAAAATATGGTATAGAAAGTATGTGCAGTGCAAACGGTCAAGTGCTTGGAAGATTGGGAGATTTCACACAAATAGAAGAAGGATTGTTCGTGAATGTGTTTGATGCTAAAACTTCCAAGATATTTGGAAATATAAAAAAATACTTTGAATAATAATTATTTATAGTAAATTAAATGTTATATTTTTAAATATAAATTATAGTGATTTTTTAAGTTATGAGTATTAGCTTGTGCTTATACTATCACCTAATTAAATAGGCATATAATAAAAATGCTGACTTGAATGTATTTGATTAGATATATCTTTTATTCAAATACATTCAAACGCATTTTTTGTATTTTAGTATTAAGTAGAATTTTTTATAAAACGTTTGGAATGATGCAGATAAATATATCTTTAATACTAAAATCTTATAGAATAATGGAAAAACATAATAATTAATTTTTAAAATAAACTGTTTATATCAATGGTATATAATTATATAAGTTATCCATAATTTTATTAGAAAATAGGATAATATGTATATTTAAAAGGTATACAAATGAAAGATATTTGAGTTCAACTATATAAATGAAAGCTTTTGGAGTAAATTTTTGATAAATTAAAATTGGAGGTAATATGGTTTCTATAATAATGGGAAGCAAATCAGATTTGGAAACGGTAAAAAAATCTGTAGATATATTGAAACATTTCTCTGTAGAGTATGAAGTGAAAATACTGTCAGCTCACAGAACACCGGAACAAACAAAAGAGTATATAAAAAGTGCTGAAAAAAGAGGCACAAAGATTTTTATAGGAGCGGCAGGAAAAGCAGCACATTTAGCTGGAGTTATAGCATCATACACTACAAAACCTGTAATAGGCATACCTATAAAAACATCGGATTTGGGAGGAATGGACTCATTGTTGTCTATGGTGCAAATGCCATCGGGAATACCTGTTGCGACAGTTGCTATAAACGGTAGTGAAAATGCAGGTATACTTGCAGTACAGATGTTATCAATAAATGATGAAAACCTTTCAAAAAAATTATTAGAGCATAGAGAAAAACAAGTACAAAAAATATTAAGCGACGGTGAAGAATTGCAAAAAAATATATAATTTTTTAGTACAGTTCCATTTTTATAAATTTGGAGGCAGTAAAATAGAATGTATGATTTTGGTAAAGATAAATTAAAAGAAGAATGTGGAATAATAGCAATGTCTGTTCCAAATGATAAAAATTTGGCTAAAACGGCATATTTCGGATTGAATGCACTTCAACATCGAGGACAGATGAGTAGCGGTATAGCTGTGCTCAATGATGGTAATATAAGTTGTTACAAGGATTTTGGATTAGTTACTGAAGTTTTTAATGACAATATACTTTCTTTATTAAAAGGCAACTTATGTCTCGGTCACGTCAGCCAAGATCAAAATGCGACAGTATTTTCTAATAATGCACAGCCTTTTGTTGTAAATTATTCTAAAGGAAGTCTGGCAATAGCTTTTAACGGTGGAATAAGAAATAGAAATGCAATAAAAGCATATTTGGAAAAAAACGGTTCAGTATTTTCTTCAACAAGTGACAGTGAAATAATAGCTCATTCAATAATACAAGCTAATAACGAAAATATAGTTGACAGCATAAGATATTTATTGAAAACATTTGTAGGAGGATATGCTTTGGCAGTTCTTACACAAGACAGCATAATAGCTGCTCGTGATCAATATGGAATAAGACCTCTATGTATAGGAAAAGTGGATGGAGGATATGTAATAGCATCGGAAAGCTGTGCTATAGATTTGGTAGGTGGAGATTTTATAAGAGATGTTATGCCGGGAGAGATAGTCATATTGAAAGATGGAGAGATAAAAAACTATGAAACTCAAACTCGTATAAAAAAAGCAAGCTGTGTTTTCGAATATATATATTTTGCAAGACCTGACTCTACAATAGATGATGTAAATGTATATGAGGCAAGAGCAAAATCCGGTAAAATATTGGCAAAAGAACATCCGACAGATGCGGATATAGTTATAGGAGTGCCGGATTCCGGAACTCCGTCAGGTATAGGTTATGCAGAAGGTAGTAAAATACCATATTGTGGAGCTCTTATAAAAAATAAATATACAGGTCGTACATTTGTAGAGCCGAGTAAAGATAAGAGAGAAATGAGTCTGAAAATAAAACTCAATCCTATAAAAAAATTGATAGACGGTAAGAGAGTTGTACTGGTAGATGATAGTATAGTAAGAGGTACAACAATGAAGAGTTTAATATCTAATTTTAGAAATGCAGGTGCAAAAGAAGTACATCTCAGGATAACTTGTCCTCCTGTATATAATTCTTGCGATTTTGGAGTTATAGCGCCAAGCGGTTCAGCCCTAATAGCAAATGTTATGCCTATAGAAGAAATGGCTGAATCATTAGGGGCTGACAGTTTAGGCTTTTTATCTCTTGAAGGTCTTATAGAATCTTTAAAAGGAAGAGACGGATTTTGTACAGGCTGTCTGAATGGTAAATATCCTGTATTTGAAACAACTAACGTATTATTAAGCAAATTTTCCGGAGGTAAATATGAATAAAATAGATTATAAAAGTGCAGGCGTAGATATAAACAGAGGATACGAGGCAGTCCAAAAGATGAAAAAATATGTGGAAAGCACATATATACCTGGAGTTTTAGGCTCTATAGGTGGATTTGGCGGAATGTTTGAATTGCCGAAAGGATATGAAGAATCTGTATTGGTTTGCGGAACAGATGGAGTCGGAACAAAATTGCAATTGGCTTTTATGACCGACAGACATGAAAGTATAGGTATAGATTGTGTTGCCATGTGTGTGAATGATATTGCCTGCATAGGTGCAAAACCGTTATTTTTCTTAGATTATATAGGAACAGGGATATTGGAGCCGAATCAAGTTGAAAACATCGTAAAAGGTATAAGTATCGGTTGTAAAGAAGCTATGTGTGCCATAATAGGCGGCGAAACTGCCGAGATGCCTAATTTTTATAAAAAAGGAGAATATGATTTGGCAGGTTTTTCAGTAGGCGTAGTTGAAAAATCTAAAATTATAACAAGTGATAAATTAAAGCAAGACAATGTTTTAATAGGAGTATCATCTTCAGGAATACATTCAAACGGATATTCATTAGTGCGTAAACTGTGTTTTGACGTACAAAAACTGAATGTAGATACTTTCATACCTCAGCTTAATAAAACTTTAGGTGAAGAATTGCTCACTCCTACTAAAATATATGTAAGATTGATACAAAATTTGATAAATAAATTTGATATAAACGGTATAGCCCACATAACAGGAGGAGGCTGGATAGAAAATATACCAAGAATATTAAGTCCGGATTTGAAGGCTGTTGTTACTATCAAAAACCATAAAATATCACCTATATTCAATCTATTAAAAGAATGGGGAAATTTGGAAGATAAAGATATGTACAACACATTCAATATGGGAATAGGCTTAGTTGTAGCAGTTGACAAGTCTGATGCAGATGAAGTTTTAAAAGAAATACAAAAAACGGATGATGCCTATATAATAGGAAAGGTAGAAAAAAGAAATGGAGAAGAAGAAATCGAATTTATTTAATATAGCAGTTATGGTTTCAGGCTCCGGAAGCAATTTGCAAGCTATAATAGATAATGTAAATTTAGGATATATAAAAGCTAATATAGAACTTGTAATTTCAAGCAAACAAGATGTTTATGCTCTTAAAAGAGCAAAAGACAACAATATAAAATCAGTAGTTTTAAAAGACGATATCAAAAAAATGCTTGAAGTATTGGAAGAAAATGATATAGATTTGATTGTATTGGCAGGATATTTATCCATATTGGATAAAAAAATAATAGAAAGATATGAAAACCGCATAATAAATATACATCCGTCACTTATACCCAAATATTGCGGTAAGGGATATTATGGTATAAAAGTGCATGAACAGGTAATAAGAAATAAAGAAAAAGTAAGCGGAGCAACTGTACATTATGTGGATAACGGCATAGATACAGGAGAGATAATAATTCAAGAGCATCTGCAAGTAAATGAAGATGATACGGCACAAACTTTGCAAAAGCGAATTTTGGAAATAGAACATAAGATATTACCTAAAGCTATAAACATTGTTATTGAAAAATTAAAATTTTGATAAAATTTTTACTATTTATATATTATTCTATTGGTGATTAGTATAAATATATTAATACAGTATATGGAGAATGATAGATGAGAGCAATATTAAGCGTTTTTGACAAGACAGGTATAGTTGAATTTGCAAAAGAATTGGAAAAATTAGGAGTAGAAATAATATCATCAGGAGGAACATTCAAATTATTACAAAGTAATGATATAAAAGCAATTCAAGTTTCTGATGTAACAGAATTTGCAGAATGTCTTGACGGTAGAGTAAAGACATTGCATCCTAAAATACATGGAGGGATATTGGCTGACAGAAAAATAAAAGAGCATATGGATACACTGAAAAAATTGGACATAACACCGATAGACATAGTTGTTGTCAATCTATATCCGTTTAAACAAGTAATATCAGATCCTAATCATACTCTACGAGACGCTATAGAAAATATAGATATAGGCGGACCTACAATGATACGCTCGGCAGCAAAAAATCATGAAAGTGTACTTGTTATAACAGACAGTAAAGATTATGATGAAGTTATAGAAAAAATGAAAAATAAAAGTATAGACAGTTTATACAGAATAAAATTGGCACAAAAAGCATTTTCGACAACAGCGACATATGACATAATGATTTCAAACTATTTAGAAAATATATCAGGCAAAGACACAATGCCTCAAAAAATATTGCTTTCGCTTGATAAAAAACAACAACTCAGATATGGAGAGAATCCACATCAACAAGCAGCATATTACTCATCAGATTCTATAGAAAATAAAGGCATAGAATGTGCAGAATTTTTAAACGGAAAAGAACTTTCATATAACAATTATAATGATGTACAAAGTGCGGCAGATTTGGCTATGGAATTTGATAGACCTGTATGTGTAGCGGTTAAACATTCCACACCTTGTGGAGTATCTGTTGCAGATAATGTGTATGATGCGTATATTAGAGCATATGAAACCGATAAACAGTCTATATTTGGCGGAATAGTATGTATGAACAGAAAAGTGGATGAAAAAACTGCAAAAGAGATAAATAAAATATTTTTAGAGGTGGTGATTGCACCAGACTTTGAAGAAAAGGCTTTAGAAATATTAAAACAAAAGAAAAATATAAGATTGTTAAGGTTAAAAGAATTGGAAAATTACAGTATAAAAAAATTTAATCAATATAAAAGTCTTGGTGGAGGATTTTTATTGCAAGAATCTGACAGTGAGCTATTTCCTGAAGAATTAAATATAGTTACCGAAAAATCTCCAACTAAAGAAGAAATAGAAGATATGAAATTCGCAATGACCGTTGCCAAACATGTCAAATCCAATGCAATAGTAGTGGCAAAAGACGGCGCGACATTAGGGATAGGTGGCGGAGATGTGAGCAGGATATTTGCAGCAAAATCCGCGCTTGAAAGAGCAGGACAGAAGGCAAATGGTGCAGTGTTGGCATCAGACGCATTTTTTCCATTTGAGGATGTTGTAACACTTGCAAATAAATATAATATAAAAGCTATAATACAACCCTCAGGTTCTATAAATGATAAAAAATCGATTGATGAATGCGACAAAAATGGAATATCTATGGTATTTACAGGAGTAAGGCATTTCAGACATTAAATTTTAGCTATAAAAAATAAATTGTTTAAAATAATGTAAATACTTGCTGTTAAGTAATTAAATAATATGTATAATAAAAAAATATTACAAATTATGGTGTAATAAAATATGCAATATTTTTATATATACTTTTTAAATTATGACCAGTATTGTTAAAAAATGGAGAATTTTATGAAAATACTTATTATTGGCTCCGGTGGGAGAGAGCACGCAATAGGAAAGAAAATATCTGAAAATAAAAAAGTTGATAAGATTTATTTTGCAAAAGGGAATGGAGGAACGGCATCTTTAGGAGAAAATATAGATATAAACCCTGAGGATATAGAAAAACTTAGAGATTTTGCACTAAAAGAAAAAATAGATTTGACGATAGTAGGTACAGAAGTACCTCTTACACTTGGAATAGTTGACATATTCAATAAAGCCGGACTTAAAATATTCGGAGCAGACAAAGCAGGAGCAAAATTGGAAGGAAGCAAGAGTTTTGCAAAAGCCTTTATGAAGAAATACGACATACCGACTGCAAGCTACGAGGTTTTTGAAGATGAAAAACAAGCAATTTCATATATAAGTACAGCTAAATTTCCGGTAGTTATAAAAGCTGATGGACTTGCTGCTGGAAAAGGAGTAATAATAGCTGAAAATTTTGATGTAGCAAAGCAAGCAATAAAAGATATAATGGTTGACAAAGTTTTTGGCGAGCAGGGTAATAAAGTAGTTATAGAAGAATTTTTGCAAGGAAAAGAAGTGTCACTTCTATGCTTTACAGATTCAAAAACTATAGTTCCAATGGTGAGTGCAAGTGATTATAAAAAAGCTTATGATAATGATAAAGGTTTAAATACAGGAGGTATGGGTTGTATTTCTCCATCTCCATATTATTTAGACGGAAGTTGCGATTTTATAGCAAAAAAAACACTTGAAGGAATAAAAAAAGAAGGATTCGATGTAAGAGGTATAGTATATATAGGGCTTATAATGACAGATGACGGAGCAAAAGTGCTTGAATATAATATGAGGTTTGGCGATCCTGAAACGGAAGTACTGCTCATAAGATTAAAAACAGATTTGCTCGATATAATCCAAAGTTCATTGCAACAAAAACTGGATGAGAAAGAAATAAAATGGTATGATAAATCAGCGGTAACAGTTATAATGGCTTCACAAGGTTATCCGGGAGAGCCTAAAAAAGGAAGTATTATAAAAATAAATGAGTATATAGACGATACATTTGTTTATCATTGTGGGACAAAACTTGAAAAAGGGAATTATGTTGCAAATGGAGGCAGAGTTTTAGCAATATCCGCACTTGGGGAAGATATAAAACAAGCAAAACAACTATGCTATAAACAGATAGAAAACATAGATTTTCCTAACAGTTTTTATAGAAAAGATATAGGAGAGCTTAAATAAAACATTATTATAAGTAATTTTATAAAAAATGCTTTAATTTTAAAATTGCTATTGAAGTTTTCTATTGATTTATATGATTTAGAATTATTATGAATTATAATAAATGAGTTACAGGAGTAAATAATATGCAAAAAATATACGAAGGTAAGACAAAAACAGTATATCAATTAGATGATGGAAATATAAAATTATTTTTTAAAGATGATGTAACAGGAAAAGACGGAGTATTTGATCCGGGTGAAAATCAAGTAGGTTTGACAATAAAAGACAACGGTTATTATGGTCTTTTGATGACTAAACTTATGTTTGAAAAAATAGAGCAGGCAGGCATATCTACACATTATATATCAGCGAATCCTGACGAGAGAACTATGACAGTAAAACCTGTTACAGTATTCGGCAAAGGAATAGAAGTTATATGTAGATTAAAAGCCACAGGAAGTTTCATCAGAAGATACGGAGAATATGCGAAAGATGGAGATATATTAGATTATTATGTAGAAGTTTCGCTAAAAGATGATGAAAAAGGAGATCCCTTCATAAGCGAAGAATTGCTTGAAAAATTTAAAATACTTGATAAAGATGAGTACAAAACCCTTGAAAAAGCTACAAAAGATATAACAAAAATAATACAAAAGACGATAGAGGATAAAAAGCTTGAACTGATAGATATCAAATTGGAGTTCGGCAGAGATAAACAAGGGAACATAGTTTTGATAGACGAGATATCAGGTGGAAATATGAGGGTTTATAAAGACGAAAAATCAGTAAAACCTATAGAATTGTCAAAAATACTTTTGGATATGTAATATAAATCTTCATAATTATTTTATAGTAATTTCTGTTTTAATCTTTAATTGTAGAAGAAATATGCTACTTAAGATTTATTTAAAATAGTTTATATATAATTTTTTTGGGAATATCTTATGTAATATATTTTTATAGTTTGCATTTTGATAAAATGTTAGATAAAAAAACTCTAAGCAAATGATATATTTATTTTTTAAACTACAAATATAATGGTATTAAATTAGAGTATAATATAAAATACATTTATTAAAATATTTTTTATAACAATTAATAAAATATTATTTAAGGAATTAAAGATGAAACAGATAACATTTAAAATAATAAATATAATTTTAATATGCATTTTTGTCACATCAGGTGTTTTACTGTTGACTTATCGCTTGAGTCTTTATATGTCAAAAAAGCAGTTTGATAATTTGAGTAATATGCATAGGCAAGTAAGTGATGTACAAATTCAAAAAAAATCTGAAAAAAAAGAAATCACTCAAAAAGAAAGATTGAAAGTATTTTTTGATAATTTGCAAAATAAAAACAGCGATATAGCAGCATGGATTAAATTGGAGGGAGCCAATATAGATTATCCGGTTATGTATACACCTGATGATCCGCAGTTTTATTTAAGAAAAAATATAGACAAAAACTATGCTTTAAGTGGAACACCTTTTTTAGATCATAGAACAAAAATAGACAATTCACAAAAAACAAGTCTATATATAGTGTATGCACATAATATGGGTGACGGAACCATGTTTACAAATTTGCACAATTATATCGATGAAAATAATCTTAAAAATGCAAATCCTGTGCTATTGGAAATGCCAAATGCATTAAAAAAATATAAGCTGTTTGCTGCTGTAATGCTCAAGGAATACACAAGAACGGCGGATATATTTTATAATACGACATCGATAAAAAGCGAAGAAGAATTCAATAAATATATAAATTTTTTGAAAACAAATGCAACAGCAATATCTGATGATATATCTCCTAAATATGGAGATGATATATTAGTTATGTCCACTTGCTCCTATCATGTAAAAAGCGGACGATTGGCATTGGTTGCAATAAGCATTCAAGATAATGACAATTGACATAAGATTAATACTATATCTCTAAGTATAGATTATAGAAATTTTTTAAAGTTATAAGTATTGACTTAGTGAAGTATTTTTATTATAATAACCCTTGTGATAAAAATACTGATTAGGAGAGGTGTCCGAGTGGTTTAAGGAGCACGCCTGGAAAGCGTGTATACGAGTTATCGTATCATGGGTTCAAATCCCATTCTCTCCGCCATTTTTAAATATTATTCGTTGAAATTAAGTCAAAATATATTGAAATTAAGTAATTTATGTTATTGTATAAATTCATATTTTTATGATAAAAAATGATATTTTTTGACCTTTAAGCAGTATTTAAGCAGTAAAAATTTAAGGGGCAAGGCTCTCCTATGAGGAGTGCCGAAGCCCCGTTCTTTTTCAATAAGAAAAAAACATACTCTCCGATTAGGAGTGTATGTTTTTATCCTTTTTTATATATTTTTTATTATAGTTTGTATTTTTACTATTTCACAAGCTTCTCTTAACTTCTCATAATCATTTATATTATTTTCTTTAAAATTTTTTTTAATTTTTCTCATACTTGATGTATAAGTATCCACAAATTCATCAAATTTATTTTTATTTATTTTATCTATTTTATCTGCTATTCTCAATATTGCAGACGGAATAGCAATATCTTCATCAGGCTCAAATTCATTTCTATGATATTTTATTATTAAGTATATTTTCTCTAAATCACCATATTTGCTTTCTTCTTTTTCTTTTAAAATTTTATCTAATACTTCTTTTGCTTTTTTATTATGTTCTTCACCATATTTAAATTTTCCTATATCGTGAAATATGGCACTCCTATAAATTATTTTTTTTGTATATTTATCATTAATATCAAAACAATTAATTATTTTTTTACATATTTTTAATACTCTTTCAGTATGTTTTATTAGTTCTTTAATTTTCTTTTTATTTTTACAGGTTTCTTCCAAATATTTTTCAAGTATTTTAAAACATTTTTCTTTTTTTATAGATATTATACTTTCCAAGAACATACACTCCTTTTTATTTTTGATTATAGCATAATCTTTTCCATAAAAAAAGAGTAGGGAATTAATCCCTACTTTATAATTTTAGTAATTTTTGTCTTGTTATCCCATTCAGCTTTTAACACTCCAGCTTTAACTAAGTCCTGTAACTTTACATATTGCATATTGTCTTTCATTATCCTGTTCATTTCAATACTTTTGCCATCTATAATATATTTGCCTTTTTCTATCACTTCGATTTCTTCCTTTCTTGCTGGTGAATTATCAGCGAACACAACATTTCTAAATCTTCTATAAAATTTAAACATATCAGTTTTTTCAAGTGTTACTCCATTCCGGCTGTAATTACAATGTATCCAGTATCCATTTCCTGCATAAATACCGATATGATTATACATTCCAAGTCCGCCACTTTCTTTTATTCCTATATCTCCAATTTTTAATTCCTTAGCAGATACTTTATATGAATTGTTCCATTGATGATATGTTCCGTCCGGTACGTTAAATCCCGCCATTTTATATGCCCATACAACAAAACCGCTACAGTCAAGCAATTTAGGTTTATTCACATCGTTATTATAATTGTAATGCTTAGCTCCCATTTTATAATTGGTAAAGCCGATTAAACTTTTAGCATATTTTAATATATCAGCTCTTGTTTTCAACTATATCACTTCCTTTGTACTTTGATTTTTCAAGTTGTTGACTGTTGCCTCTATCTGTGCATCTAAAAATGTATTCAAGTCGCCGTATATCATAGTCAGCGCTTTTTTAGCGTCTTCATTCAGCATTGATAATATCTTCTTCTTTGCCAATTCAAACGCCTCTTTTTGTTTTTCGATAGTAAAATTACCTTGCTCTTTCAATTTCTCAACAAATGTTTGATTTACTGCTATGACTGACTTTTTAATTATATCTGCAACATAATCAATATACTTATCGAGCCTACTGTTTTTTGTGAGCTCTTTTATCTCATTAGATTTCAGATTAAGTAACCTCACGATAAAAGTTGTTAATATGGGAAATATTGCTATTAATAACTGTATTAACGTTGTTTGAAGTTCTTGTTTCATCTTTCTACTCCTTTATCAATTCAACTGTTTCATTATCAAGTTTATATATTTTCTTTAATTTGATTAGATTTTCTGCCTTTGCTTTGTTATAATAAAAGCCCGTAGCTATTCCAAGTTCTGAAAACCAAGCAGGAATTAGATATGCTAATGGGCTTAAATCATTAGTTTTGTACATCATAAAAAAAGCAAACAATGTTAATAGCACTATGAAAAATGTTACAAAGCAAAATATAAATTTGCTAAATTCAATTTTCTTTTTCATAAACACCTCGTAGCTGACTTTCAAGCATATCAAGTCTTTTATGTGCTTGCTTTGAGCTTTCTTCAACTTTAACGATTCTTTCTCTGTTTTCTCTTATTTCTTCTTTTGCATTAGACATCTCTGATTTTATTTCAGTTATACCATTACTGATGTTTTCTAACTTTACTATAACTGTTGTCATTTGACTCGCACTATTTCTTTCATCTTGTGACTGATTTCTTTTTATATTAGATAACCCTGCATATATTGCAAATCCAACAGATACAATGGGTACTAATATTGACAACTCCACACTCATAAATACACCTCTCTTTTAATTTAAGGCAATAAAAAAAAGACCTATTAAGTCCTCATTTATTGCCTTGTATCATATTAATTTCCTAAACAACACTTCCAAGTATTATATAACTTGTACCTTCTTTTATCGCTATCACTCTGTCATCTGCCTTTGGGGCATAACTTTCAAGTCTTTTAAAAGATTTTGCAGTGTTATCTCCGTCTAACAGAACCAGAAAAGGATCAGTTTTTTTAACAATTCCTGCTCTATACACGTATAACCCTCCTTAATTTGTGTTTCATTCTTCCGCCTGCTTTTAAATTATCTATACTCCACGAAGTTTCAACGTAATTATCATTAATTTCATAAGATTTCAAATTAAGTTCAACTAAATTCAAATACCAATGCTCGGTATTTATTGCCGTTTCAATTTCAATATGTTCGTATATATCACTTGAATTATAGCAATCTTTTTTTGTAATAGCGAATAGTGTATCACTGTCAGCAACATTGCTTACTTGTTTATAATCAATTATACGCCTATCTCGTGATACGGTGCTTAATATACTGTCTGGATTATCATTGATGTATTCAGCCCTTACAGGTGGATTTATTGCACTATTATTACTTACCCTTATAAATACATTCGGTACATTAAATATATCAATTTCTTGTGTAACATTTTTATATATTATACTTGTATCTTTATCATCTGTATAAATTATTTCAGGCGTTCTGTCACTTGGCAATTCATATTTTTGGGCATAAAATACACCAAATCTGTCAGTTAGTAGAGAGCTGAAATTTATCAAATTCAACAGATTGTTTATTATTTCCAAAGTTGACATGCCTGCATTAAAATATATCTCAGCTTTATTAGTTGCGTTTGATTCTATAGAAGAGAAGGCGTGTGAATATTCAAATAGTAAAAGCCCAACATAGTTTATAATATTAGTAAAGCTTGGAGTTATAAAATCTATTTCTGCTTTTTGTTGCTGTATAAGTATGCAGCAATCATAACCAGTAATACGTATAGTCTTGTTAAATCTGTCTCTAATACTTGTTACTATAATAACAGTAGCGACAACTTCATTATAGCTTTTTATAACAAGATATTTGCCATTATAATTATATCCGTCATCTTTTATGAGCATATTAACACTTAACTTTATAACAGATAAGCTGTCATAATCAACTTGACAGCTTACAGGATAGACATTTTTAACATATTTATGATATCTATCTAAAATTTCAAAACTAAAATTATATTTTCTCAATTCATATCACCTACTCAAATACTTTTGAACTGTCATTTTCTATCATATCAAAAGATAATCTTACATATCGGTCATATCTATCATTATACGATATCTTCTTGTTCATAAGATTACATATAAAGCCGTTTCCATAGCTATCTCTATAGGATACTTTTTCTGCTTTAAACAATCTGTCAATAACTTGCATATCATCAATTTTAATTAGACAAGAAAATGAACCTTTTTGATAATGTCTCGTATCTTGTTCAATATCAGCAGTAGCTTTACCGAGATACTCAACAACTACTTTACCATCTAATGTATCAAAATCAGCAGAAATATCAAGATTAAAATTATGAACTTCTTTTGTATCTAAATTGGTAAATAAAAAACTTTTCACATTTACTTTTCTACTTCTTATTTCGCTTATTATAGATTTGTATTCATCATCACTTGATATTATATAGTAATAATATCTCACACCGCTTCTTACATTACTGTCTTCATATACAAAATTACTCTCAGATGTAGTATATATAGCTTTAGCTTCATTAAATTTTTCATCTGTGCATCTGAATAAAGTATGCGTAATGGCATTTTTAAAAGTTGAATTTCCATTTACAATAATTTTATAGTCTTCTGTGTATAAACTTAATTTAGTTAATCCTTCTGTACTATACCAAACTCTTATTCCCTCTTCAATAGCATTACTGCTTTTTTCTTTGAGCTCATTATAAATAGTTACTTTTATGTTCATAACATAATCATTTGCTAATAACAATGCTTTTGTTCTATATGAATTATCTTCTCCTCTTATAATACCGCTATCTTCTTTTACAAAAATCCATTTATCATCATATCTGTAATTTCTTGCTATATCAAATTCTACTCTGTAATATCTTTGCAAATTGATTTTCTTCCAACTTATAATCATATAGTTTTTTCTAAAAGGACCTTGTAGAGTAAATTCAGGAGGTTTTAATCCACCATATAAACTAAAAGTAGCTGTTTTGCTATCTTGTTTAACAACACCATACACAGTATTTGTTACAGTTAATACTATTTTTGCAAAACCGTCTGTTAATGTATTGGGTTTTAATTCGACGCTTTTAGCTATATCACCGCTATTATCATATTTTTTTATACCGTTTTGATATATGCTTATATTATAGCTTTGCTGATTAATACTTTGCCAGCTTATCCATATTTTTTTTCATAATTTCTTGAGACATTCGAAGGTTCTAAAGAATTTATCTGAACATAAGGTCTATTTGTAATAATCATAGTTGTATTCATTTTATCTTCAAATATACTGCTACCGATTTCTTTTTCAATACTTAATAAAACTTCATGTTCTCCATTATACAAAACGACATCTTCAGGTATTTCAAATTTAAAATTATCAATATCATTTTTGGACAAATTGAATACACCTACAAAAGCATTGTTTAAACTTTTATTATATATTCTAATTTTTGCACTTATATTATCAAGATTTTTACCTTTAAAAGTTATAACGTTGTTTATAGCTTTAAGTTCAGTTAATTTAGGTCTTGTATCTTTTAAGCTTACATTAACATCATCACTTGCCCATGCACTTTCACTGAGAGCTTTATTATTTGTAAACTCAACTTTCAACGATATTTTTAAACTTCCCTCTACTGGACTTTCAAGCCACAAAAAATCGGAAGCATCTATACTATAAAAAGTTTCTTTTGCTCCGCTGTATGTTTTGACAGAATTTCCTTTTGTTGCAGTTATAGTGAATTTTTCTTGCATTGTGCTGTTCCACTTTATCACTATATGTTCAAATAAACTATTTCCTTCCACACTCGTTATTTTTACAGTAGGAGCTGTTTTAGTTTGAGCAGTTATAGAAAATTGCACAGATTTATTTCCTGTCCATGATGTATTAAAAGTAAGAGGTTTTATTGCATTTATCCCATTACTTTGATATAACGCGTTGATTTCATCTGCTATATTAATTTCATGGGATTGATTATTTTCTTTAAAATGAGCTCTTCCACTTTCGCCATAATTTCCTATAGAAAAATATCCTTCAGCAATATCGCCATTTGAATTTAACATGCCATATAAAAACACGCTATAGTATGCTCTTATAATATTATACATAGACTTATCACTGATTTTTTGTAATTGCTCGGCATAATTATTATCGCTACCACCTAAACTAATTTTTCCATATCCCTGCTTCACTGTACAACCCCCTTTCTTAAAAGTTCTCTTTGTGTGTATGGTTGATTTCTTATCTCTTGAGTTAGTGTATTGATAGATGATAAGATTTGATTTATTGCTGATGAATAGTCTGCCTCACTCTTATACTCGGTGTTTTTTTCTTTATCAAATGCTATGTTTTGTCTGTTTAAATTTGCTGTAATTTCTTTCTCAAAATTGCTGTTTATCAAAAAATCTGATGTAGGATTTAAACTGTCTCTTACTGAACTCATCAAATCATCAGTAGAACTTAATACAGATTTTTTAGCACTATTAATACCGTCAGCTATAATTGTAAAATCCAATTTATTTAAATCTCTTAATGGTCCTTCTTTGGCAGGAGAAAACGGAAGATAGTTTCTAACAGAACTTACTACATCACCTATGGCATCAGTAACAGTTCCTATAGCACCTTTTATACCATCTGCTATCATATTTACTATATTTGCACCTGCATCTTTAAAATCTCCAAACCAACTTTTAATCTCGTCCACTGTATTTGATATTATATTTTTAATAGAATCTACAACATATAAGGCTTTATCTTTTATACCATTACCTATATTTGTTACTACAGTACCTCCATATTTAAAAAAGTTTATTACAAGTTCTCCTATAGCAGATAACAATCCCATTATAGCGTTAATACCTGAGCCTATCAGTTTACTTGTCATGCTTGCTATTCCTAATGTTACTTTTACAAGCATATCAATACCAAACACAAAAAGATTCGGCAAAAGCTTTGCAAATTCAGTTAATACGCTTATCGTCAATTTTGCTATTGCTACAATAACATCAGGAATTTTTTCTATGATTCCACCTAAGACAGAACCAATAAGTTCATATCCTGATTTTACTAAATTAGGGTAATTTACAAGAAATGTGGATATGATTTTACCTATTAATTTTAGTATGCTTTCTCCAATTGCAGGTAAATTATTTATAATTCCACTTGCTATTGAAAATAATATATCTTTTCCTGCATTTAATATAACAGGGAGATTTACAAGTATAAACTCAACTATTTTAGATAAAACATTGCCTACAGTATCAATAAGTTGAGGTATATTGCTCATAAGTCCGTTTGCTAAATTTTTAATAATTTCTATACCTTTTTCTAAAAATTCAGGTAATTTTTCAGTTATACTGTCAAGCATATTTATAATTACACTTGAAAAATTGCTTAAAGCTTCCGGATATCCATTAATTATACCTTCTGATAACTGTGTTATTAAATCAATACCACCTTGCATAAAAAGTGGTGCACTGCTCTCAATAAAAGCAAAAATTACAACGGGTATATTCTTCACTATATCTACAACCATAGGTATAAAATTATTAAATAGAAAAGTTGAAGTTGTTTCTACTAATCCTTGTAATGATTGTTCTATATTTTCACCTATAGCTATACTTCCAAGCACATTTTGAAAAGCAGATTTCATAGCAGAAAAAGAGCCTTGTAAAGTTTCAGAAGCTTCTTTTGCTGTAGTACCTGTAATTTCTAATTTCCCTTGAATAGCGTGTATAGCAGAATATACATCTGATAAGTTATCAATGTTATATTTAACACCTGTAAGTTTTTGAGCGTCTACAAGCAATCTTTCCATTTCTTTTTTTGTACCGCCGTAACCCAGTTTTAAGTTGTCAAGCATTGTATAGTTTTGTTTGGCAAATCCTTGATATGCCGTTTGGATACTGCTTATATCAGAACCCATTTTATTTGCATTGTCCGACATATCTACCATAGCCATATGAGCTACTTCAGCAGCTTTTTTAGTATCTCCTGCTGTAGCTTGTAAGAGCGATGCTGAAAATGATGTTACATTACTCATATAGTCATTAGCACTTACTCCCACAGTCTTATATGCATCTTGTGCATATTTTTTTACCATATCAGCATTATTTTTGAAAAGAGTCTCTACTCCACCTATTGACTGCTCAAGTTCACCTCCTTCAGTAAGGGCTGACCCTATAAGTTTTCCTATTCCTGCAATTGCAAGAATTTTTTTCAACATTCCTATCAAACTGCTACCTATTCTTTGACCTGCTATATTCCCGGCACTTTGTGCTTCTCCATCCAAAATATTAGATATCGCCCCGCCTATCCCTCTTGCAGACGGTACTATTTGCACAAAAGCTTTACCTAATTCTGTAGCCATCATCTCACTTCCTTATATCTTGCTTTTAAAAAATCCTCACTACTATGAAAACCGATGATTTCATCTTTTTTAACGTCATTAATTATATTTAATATTGATTTAGGTCTGTTTCTGTTATATTTTGCGTCCTTTGTCTTTGTCCATAATAACATTTTGAGAGTGTCGCATATTGACGCTAACAAAAGAGTATTGACAGGCACTTTTTGACCTGCCATCTTCATCTTTATTCTGCTATCTGATTTTAACCCACATGCAAAAACAGCCACACTCATAAGAGGTAGCTGTTTATAATCATAGATGTTATATGTCTGCGCCAAATCGCAAATTAAAGAATTTTCATCAGTTTTTATCATTTTAGCGAGGAATATTAGTTTTTTACTTGACTTGAGTTGAATATTTCTGCAATTTCCTGTCCTACCAAGTCAGCAGGTACAATATCGTCTGATGTTCTTAGATGATCATATAATCTTTGCTTTTGCTCCGCCCCAAGTAGTAATGTCAGTGCTTTAGGGAGTAATAAAGGATTGTTGTCTACTTCCGCAAATATTTCAATCAGCTCAAAATTATTCAATCTATCTTTTGACAATTCATACTCAAAGCCTGACTTAGTAACTCCTTTTATTGTATTATTATCCATTTTTTCACCTTTCTTTTATGGTTTTTGAATGTACTCATAGTGTGTATTTCCATCAGAATCAGGTACACAAGTTATAGTTGTCTCGTATCCTATCGGATCTTCATCAGTATACGATATTTCGCCAATCTCTGATACTGTGCCGTTAGGTATTACTATTCTTTTTAATACACCGCCTTTTAACACCATATCTATAACCAGACAATGTGGTGTTGGCGGTGTGGAATTTGCCTTTATAACTATACCTGTATCAAGTGTGCCTGTTACATTTTTCTCACCATATACCTCTTTTAATACATCTATATTCATTGTTTCGATGAGAGTATATTTGAATGTATCATCTTTTTCTTTTTGGACTACTGCGACAGTATCTCCGCCCCAAGCCTTTATTTTATCGGTGTCCATACTATTTTCGTTTGTCAGCCCGTCTTCACTTACATATCCTAAGCCTTTGAATTTTTCGTCAAGTGCAGCAGTTGCATTGACAGGCAATGTAGTACCAAGTGGTGCGGAATATATCGCACCGCCAATTTTCGGTTTTCCAAAACTTACATTTTCAGTGTTATTTGCCATTTCTTCAACTCCTTTTAATATTTAATGTCAAATATCGCTTGATATCTATATTTTTTTGTAGTTGTATCAGTAAAATTATAATCACTGTTCAATTTTACAAATGCGATATCATCAAGTTCTATCATATTTTCAACAGTTTTTTTAAGTTCATCATTTAACTTTGCGGCCTCATACATACTCTTTGCATATGACTGAAATGCAATTGTAACAGAGTATGTATGATTTTTCTTACTGCTTGATGTCTTCTCAAAAATAACAAATTTTTCAGGTTCGTTTTTTTGATGTTCCATAAACACAGGAACGCTCATCTTGTCTTTTAAATAATTATATATAGTTAATTCAATCATTTTAGTGCCTTTAGTATAGTATTTTCTTTAAGATTTTTATAATATGATTTAATACTGTTTGTCTTTATCAAAACATTAGCTCTATTTCTTCCAATATGAGTATCCGATTCAAAACCATCTCCACATCTGCCAACTATTTCATCAGCTTTTTCAGATAACACCTTTTTCATATCCTCGCCTTTTAAAAGCTCTCTTACACCAATTTTATTGAGTTTAAAAACCTTACTCATAAGACTCCACCATTACCTTTTTATTCCAAGATAGAGGTACAAGATTTTCTATACCTTGCGTTACCTTGCTGAATACTCTCCATTTTTGTCCAAAAAATATTACTTCCTGATTTTCCCAAATATTTGTATCTCCCTTTGGAATAGCAAGAGTATATACAGCCTTTTTACCATATAAATTCAGTGAATTTGTGATATCATCTGTAGTAGGTTGTCCTATAAGCACATTATTAACTTCTATGTTTTTTTTATCATATATAGCATTGCCGAAAGGGTCTTTTCCGCTTTCGATTTTTGATACTAATATGACCTTTATACCTTTTAATCTACCCATACAACTCTATCACTCCTAATTTTTGTCTTTTAAGCCCAAGCCTTGCAAGTTCAGATTTTTTGATAAAAAGTCCACCGCCCGGTACAAGATATGTTCCTTGAAATGTATATCCAAGTGCAGACTCACTACTTTGTATCATCGGTTCGCTATCTGTTGATGTCATAAGAGTTCTTGCTATTATATCTACAGTTACGGACTTGACTACATTCGCATAGGATATGCTGTCTTTTATCATCATATCAAGGTTTTTACCTATGTTTTTTGCCTCTACTCTTAGAGAATCGGACACTATAGGTAGTAGTGCATTTGCCTTTTCTATCTCATCAGGTTTTAAAGGTCTAAACAGTGCAGTTATATCATCTATAGTTGCATAGTTTATCATTTTTATCTACCTTTCATCATCAAATCATATAATTCTTGCTTATTAGCTTTTGGATTATATTTTATTCCAAGTGCATCAAGCTCTTGCATTATTTCTTTCTTGCTAAGCTCTGCTACTTCATCACTTTCTTCTTGTTCTTGATTTTCTTCATTATCATCTTTTTTATTTTCATCTTGCTTATCTTGAATTACTTCATTTTCATCATACACTATCCAATCACCGCCTGAAATAGTGCAAGGACTGTCAATGACAGCCCCTGTTTTAGTATTTCTATATCTCATATTACTCTAAGCCTCCACAATTCTCACAAACGATGCTCCGTCCATTATACCCCAACCAAGATATACTTCTGCTCTTAGATATACTTGATTGTAGCCTTTAAGGTCTTTCCCGGAGTTATCAGGGTCTCCATATTTTATAACTTCAAACGGTATTTCTTTTGCATAGCCCCATTTGACCATATTTGCAAAATCGCCTATTATAGCCCTGTCTTTTACTGTAGCATTTTCGACAGTCCTATTGATATCAGCTTTAAGTCCGTTAATTGAGCCGGGATTTGCTCCCCAAGCAAGTTCAGGAAATAATCTTACTCCGTTTACTTTCATCTTGGCAAGTGCTGATGAAAATATAGGGGATATTGCCAGTCCGTTTACATCTCCCTCACTACCGTGTATCATAGCAATTGCGGCTTCGATATTTGCGTCAGGGTCGTTAGCTGTAAATGATACTGTTTGCGTTACTATATTGTCAAAATGATTTGTACCTATGACACTTGATGCAGTATTTGTTCTTGGATTGATACCGTGAAATGCCATAAGGTCAAGACCTTTTGCCACCTTTTTTGCAAATCCGTCATTAAATGCCTTTAATATGTTAATCTTATCTTCTTCGCTTGAATATATAAATTCATCTGATACTCTTGCTCCATATTCAACCTTTATAGGTACTATTTTAACAGGTTCTACGCTGATACCGCCGTGAGATTTTTTGCCATTTTCAGCGACAACATCAACTTCGTTATCCATTGTAAAGATAAACTCTTTTTGACCGTTAAACGGTATAGGTGTTTGTGATGATAATACCGAAAGTGAAGATTTACCCTTTACTTTGTTTATTAGATCCGTTACTAATTCCTGGTCGAATAATGTTCCTCTTGATAATACATCTGCCATTTTCTTATTCTCCTTGTTCTAAATTTCCTAATAATTTTTTATAACTTGCATCTTTTATATCTATCTTGGGTTCGGTAGACTTCAAAGGTGCCACGGGTTTATTTTTACTTACAAATTCCGATAATGCCTTAGCATCTTTTGTTAAACTTTCTTCATCATCTCCTTTCAATCTGTCTGCAAGGCTGTAAGGTATTCCGTTTTCAAGTGCTATTTTCATTCTCATGCTGTTAAGTTCATAGCCTTTTATTTTAGTATTAAGTGCCTCTATTTCCTTGCTGTGATTTTCTTTTTCTGTATTAAATGTCTCTACACTTTTTTTCAACTCTATAAGTTCATTTTGAAAACTGTCCCTTTCTTTTTTGACCTGTTCATAATCTTCATACTCTTTAAGTATGTTTTCTTTTTGTCTTTTAAGTCTGTCAGCTATTGTCTTGTCAAGTTCTTCTTGAGTTGTTATAGCTTTAAATTCCATTTTTATTCCTCCCATGTTTAGCCCCATGTCTGGGTAATTTTTATATATTATTTTTCTGAAAGCGACCAACCCGCAATATTTTCAATTAAAAATTTTGCTTGTCTGTCTAATTGAGATGCTTGCCCAAAATAAGCAAACTTAATTTCATTCTTTGTTTCTTCAAATCCTTTTACTTCCTTAAAATACGCTACATTTCCGTTATTAAAATAAATTGCTAATTCCATTTGTAAACTCCTTTTTTATAAATATTTTTGCATAAAAAAACACTTTAATAAGTGCCTGAATTTAATAACTTACTTTTTGTTTGCTCTTTTGTTTCTTTTCACTTGCTAAATAATGTGCAAGAATGACACTGTCAAGCAGGGCTATATCTCTATCTTCAAATTGACTTTTATATCCGAATCCGCCTTGACTTCCTATCCACCTTTTTTCACAGTTTGTTGCAACTGCTGTGAGCGAGGGTTGATTGTTATGCAGTATGCTCTCTTGAAATATACCTTGCTCAAATTTTGCATTTGCAATGATTATTTCCTTTACACTCGGTAAAATAAGATTTGTTTTTATACCATACTCTTTCATCTCGTTAGCAAGTATATTTTGACCACTTGCTCCGTCAATTATTACTTTATCTATATTAGCATTTTTCAAAAAATTAATTATCCATAGATTTCCGTTTCGCACGTTTTGACAATCAATCGCTTCAACAAATATACGATTGCTCAATGTCTTTACAGCTATAGACATTGCGACATTAATACCGTCTTTACCGTATTTTATTCCCACATACAATTTACCTTTGAATTTCGGCAAGCTATTTACTTTTAGTCTTTCCCAATCTTTTTCTGATATAGCAGACTTTTGATTATATTTAAGCCATAGACCGAGCCTTTGGATGTTAAAATCTACGTCATCTGTTCCTATCTCATCTTCTATGCTACGCTCTGTAAATATAGTGCCAAGTGACGGATTGCACATATACCATAGCTCTTTATCATGCACATCCGACATTTCATCAACAGACCATTCAGCCCAAGCAGTATTTTTCATACCACCCTCAAGTGCTTTATTTCGCATATTTACAAAAACTGTACCGCCTGATACTACCGTTGGCGGTGTACCGCAAAATATTGTCTGTGGATTCTTACTGTCTGTAACTACATACTTTAATGCACTTTCTTGGTCGTCCGTGTACTCTTGAGCCTCGTCAATAATCAAATAGTCAAAGCCCTCACCGAGTCCGCCCTTAGCCGAGCGGGTACGAAAACATATTACACCTGTATACTCCTTAATCATCTCTATCTTCTCAAGACCGAATTGTCTTAGTGCCTTGTAGTCTTCTTTTTCTACAAAACCGATATCATTAAGGAATTTAATAAGTCTTTCAAAAGCTGCGTGAGATGTAGTAGTTCTATGTGCAGTATGTAGACCTTTTTCTCCGCTAAATAGACCGTATAACTCCCTTATAGCCACAACCTCATTTTTTCCATTTCTTCTCGGTAACGAATATCCGAATTTTGTATGCGTCCATAGATTGTCTTGATTTTTAGCTAATAAGTGTTTAAGTAGGTTCTCTTGCCATATCTGCTCCTTTCTGCCTGTTTTCCTGTACAGGTCAATAGCCTTTTTATATTCACTTTTTACTGATGGCAAAAAAACTGACTTAGTAGGATTTTGATTGCCTATCCTCGTTTTAGCCATCTTATCTCCTTCCATTTTTTACCTTGTGTCCAAGTATTTTTTGCATTAAAAAAGACACTTTAATAAGTGCCTATACAAAAGGTATTATACCTTTTACATCTTTTAATAACTCCTTAAATTTTTGCATTAAAAAACCACTCTTTTGAGTGGTTTAAAAATTATATTAATTTACAAGGTTCTCAAACAAAGTTACTAACAATCTTTAACAACTAACTTTCTGTTTTTCTCTCATTTTTTTTGCATACTCGTTTGCTTTTTTTATTCTTTCTTCCGATAATTTTTTCTGTTCTTTGTTCATTATTCGCGGTGTTTCGGAATCTATTCTTTTTCTATATATTTTTTCTGCTTCTATACTACTGAGAGCATTCATTTTCTATTCCTCCTTGACTTTGTAAATATACATATCTCCACTAAGATTATCTATAAATTCTAATTGTGTTTCACTATTTAATAAAAATTCTCTTTGTTTTTTAAAATTATCAAAACTCAACCTTTCAATATACGCCCCATTTGAATTTTTAGGAACTATTATCGCAACATTCGGCTTTCCACCAATGACACCTCTTTGAGATACAGATGTACTTAAAAATTTATTCATAGTTTTATTCAAAGATTCTGGGCTTATATCGTTTCTGTAAACTATTATATCACTATCTAAATTATTCTTCAATAGTGCATTTTTTATGTTTGAATAATAATTTAATATCATTATTTCTTCCTTTTCATTTTCAGGATTATAATTACCTTCTAAATATCCATTAATTTTTTCAAATAAATTTAATCCATCCTTATCTTTTCCATTGTAAGTATATTTTGAAATAGCCTTTTTTTCCTCTTCTGTTAAATTTTCAATCCAAATATCTGAATCTCGCCTTAATATATCCACTACTTTCTCTTGACTTAGTGGATTATACCCTAATTCATTTGCTTTTGTATACGCTATATTTTTCAAACGGATATTTTCATCCTTTCTTTCTTGTGACATTTCTATTCTTTTTTTAATCTTATCACTTTTGTAAATTTCTGTCCATTTCTTTGTATGAACATTTTGCTTTTTTTTACCTCCCGGAGAATACTCCACTGTACATCTGCAAAATCTATGTCGTCTATATACATCAGGTGGCACTTCATAAGGATAATCATACTCTCCTACAAGTGCTTCACACCAATCACAACAATGTCCTGTAGATTTTCGTATAATTTTAGGTTGCATACCTAATTTATATTGAAAATCAGCATTTGCCTTTACAGTATCATCAACAATAGATTGAGAAAAATTTTTTACAGGTTCATCAAACATCCACTGCACATTCTCAAAATCATCATCTGATACTTTTTTTACCATATTATCAATTCTGCTTTGATTTTTTTCAGCCCTTACACCTTTTATATTAAACCCCGCTTTTTTATTGATTATGGTTTGAATATCTCTTGAATAGTCGGATATTAGGTCATAGTTCTTGCCGAGAGTTTCATTTAATATCTTATCAGCAATGCCGTAACTTATTTTTCCATCAGGAAACATATCAACAGACAGATTTTCTTTAAATACATTTGCAAGCATTTCTCCTAATTCTATTGCAAATTCGTGTGCCTGTCCATACTCCACATCTCCATTTTCAAGTTTTTCAACTAAATTTTTAATTTTTGAGCTATTAGCGTATTTATTGTTAAATTCATCTCTTAGCTTAGATATTATATCCATCACTATACCTCTTGTATTACCTTAGTCTCATCAAGCATTCTTGTTGCCTCGTCATTTGAATATCCCATTGAAACGAGCAATCTTACTCCATTTTCTTTTGATAATACACCTTTTTGATAATTACCAAGTAGTGAGGTAACTTCATAAGTTGATATTATCCTATTTGCCTGTTTATCACTTTGTCCGTTATTTTCTTCTACAGATTGCATATCTGCTTGTATCTCTTGCTTTTCACCTTTTATACCTGTAAGGTCTCTTAACACTTTCGCAGAAATATACCCCGGCACTGCCTGATTTATCTTTATTGCTCCGTCACCGACCAATGACAATGTACTTGCGTCAGGCTCAAAAACAGGCTCCCATTTTACTTTTATATTGTAAAACTGATTTCTAAGATATGGATAGTCATCACGCAGACAAGCCGCAAGATATCCTACATTAAGCAGCCCTGATGAAAAGCTCCTTTGTGCTTTTCTTGCCATTACTCTAAGTGTCTCATGGCTTGCCTTTATAGCTTCACTTGAACTTGGATTATCTGATACAAACCCCAAATCATCAAGCGTTAGTCCTGTTTCTCCCGCAAACCCCGCAGCTGCCATTCTTAACTGCTCCGTAAATGGAGACATGGATGCCGTTGTAAATTGACCAAGCACAGGCTTATCTCCCTCTTCATCTTTACTAATCTGTAGCATAGATGTTATTGTGGCTTTCCACGTGTCTAACGACTCAGCATCATTATTCATACCTAATATATATTTTTGCGGGAATGAATAAAATTCAGCCGTTACATCTGCTCTTTCAAGTGTCCTTTTAGCGTACTTTTGCCAATACATAGCCGACCTTGATATTCGACTGCGTCCAAACGGTCTAACAGCGTCAGGTCTGTGTATTATTGGCACTAACAGAGGATATTCAACATTATGCTCATATATTTCATCTTGCTTGTCTTTATAGTATATTATCGTCTTTTCAGGTAATAACAGTGCCTCAACAGTTGCATTACCATTATCATCTTTTTCAAGTATCGCATAGCCATATTTGAGTAGCCCTGTTATAGGATCTATTATGCCTGTAGCGTTATTAGCCTCTATTACTTGCAATCTCGGTATATCATCATTTCCTTTTGATATATATACAAAACAACATGAACCGATTAAGGCTGATAGTATAACACTGTCAAAGAATACATCCGGATTGTTCATATTAAAGATTTCGTTTATCTCGAAATTATCATCTTCAAATTCTCTGAAAATCAATCTATCCGCTAAGCTATCTACCGCTTTTCCACACCAACCAAGCACTGCTCTGTATCTTGCTCTGATATGCTCAGGTATTGTTATTCCATACATCTTATCGTTATATTTCATGTCATATTGCTTGTATCTGTGTATTACTCTTTTCTCATAATTCGCAAGTTTTTTTCTTAAATATTCCAATTTCCCGTTACCATTAGTTTTTTCTATATTAATCATTTTTTATTACTCCTTTTATTTTCTCAGCGAGAAATATGTACAATGACGGCGTGAACCTCTTAAGAGCTTAAAGAGGGGGAGTTATGCCCCCATAAGCACTTTTTCTCTTAAAAAATGAAAAAAGCTCTTTATTTTATGCCTTTTTTACGTTTTTTGACCAAAAATCATCTTTTCTATAATTTTCATGATTTTAAACAAATTTCACTTTTTTTACTATTTATTGTAATTTTGCCAATCAATTGTTTGTGGCAAATTTCTGTTTCCAATAACTTCTTTGTCTTGTTTTTTTTCT
Source organism: Peptoanaerobacter stomatis (assembly GCF_000238115.1). Classification (GTDB taxonomy): domain Bacteria; phylum Bacillota; class Clostridia; order Peptostreptococcales; family Filifactoraceae; genus Peptoanaerobacter; species Peptoanaerobacter stomatis. The sequence goes on from NZ_JH414547.1 coordinate 149,047, forward strand.
TGAGTGACAAATAGTTTATCACTCTTAGCCCTGTTACATTGTCAATGAGCTAACTGTAGGTTGTTAATGTCGCTTGGATGTCCACCTTTACTAATGGGCACTATATGGTCTATTACAGGTGATAGTGGGTGCGGTGCTTTTAAGGACATGTCTATAGGGTGCCCACATATTTCACATGTGTTCCGTGTTTTTAATATCTTACGACGATTACTCTCATATACTGCTCTGTGTCCACTTTGCTTGTCCGCTCTTACTTTAGCCATATAAAATATATACTCCCATTAAAAAAGGCGTCTTTAATAAGATGCCTTAATTTTCAAATTCAAGATTTTTAGTTTTCCATTTTTTAAGTGCTATACCAACCCAAAAGCCATAAATACCAAAAGTTATTATTGTTAGTAATAACCATTTTATCCAATTACCAAAAAGACCTATAGCAGTACCTTTAAATCTTAATCTTCTTCCATCTAAAACTGTGTGTTTAGCTTCCCAAGAATATATCATAGTTATTGCCCAAGGAAAGCAAATACCAAGAGTAAGCGTAGTTACTATAAATCCTAAAATATACCAACCTATTAGTTCTAATAAACCACCATCAAAATAATATTCTCCGCTTGCCATTATAATTCCTCCTAAAAAATTATTTTTATCCATTCTATTATAACAAAAAAGACCTCATTTAAGAAGTCTTTTTGCTGATAAAAAATATTTTTTAGGAGTTTTCCACGATACTATTGTATCACATCTTAGTGGGTCATTGTGGGTCAACTTTTAAAATTTTTTCAAAAGCCTTTCTTTTCGTTCTTTTTACTGTACTGTAACTCCTATTTATTTTTACAGCTATCTCCTCATTATTCATTTCCTCGAAGAAATACATTTGAATTATCAGATACTCCTCACCAAATAATATTTTTTTAAGCTGCTTATTTAAGTATTCTTTTTTATCACACAACTCATCAATATCAGCTGTTATCTCTCTTTCAAGGTCAATTATCTTATCAACTGTATTGGTAAAATCACATTTTAATCCACCTGATAGTTTTTCTTTTGAGTAGTCAATACCCTGTAGAGTCTTATAATATCTTCTGACTTGTGCTAATTCTCTTTCTTTTGCATCAATAGTTCTTGATAATTGTCTAAGATTGAATAGCTCATATTTTATCCCCATTTATCCAACTCCTTTATATTTTTCCTTATTTCTTCAATTGCTTTTACTCGTAAATTCAGTTTTATCTACTTGCACTCTATTTCTTTCATAGTTTCATAATCAACAATAATGTTTGACTTTGCATTGTCAGCTTGTTGAATTATTGCATTTAATAAATTCTTTATTTTATAATTCATCTTCTTCTATCTCCTTTATATTTTTATCTCCATTCCTGTTTCTTTCTTGATAACTTCGTGTAGTTCTTCAAGTGTTACTACGTTGTTTTCTACGCATTTTACTTGTTTTAATACTTCTTCTGTGAACAGTTCTAATCTCTTTTTGCCAAAGCTGTATTTATCACGAAGCACTATAAGAGGTATACCTAAGAGCATTATCATTGATTTTTCTGTTATTTCTTTTTGAATTAATGCTCTTGTTACTTGTGATTGCGTCATATATACTTGCTTTGCTTTTGCTTTATGATAGACTTGTTTCTTCATATTCTATCTCCTCTATCTTATCTAATTCTTCTTCATATTGTTTTATTAACTTTTTTATTTTTTCATTTTGATTTTCTAATTTTTCTTTTAAGTGTGGATTTTTCCACGCTAAATATATATTTGTATCTATGTCATCTCTTAACTTTGATATTTCATCTTCAATTGCTTTTACAACCAAATCATTCATATTTTAATTTCTCCCGTATCAAAATTTGTTTATTCTTTAATTTTTTTAGCAGTTCTCTCTCATCTGCTTGTTTTAATGCTGACTTTATTATTTTTATTTCTTTATCAGTTAGTTTTTTTGTTACACTTTCAAGCATCATTTTTTCACCGCCTCGATTCTTGCTTTTAAACTGTCCATTAACATTTGTTGCGTGTCGCCTTTTTCCACAAGAGCTTTAGCCACGTCTTCATCTCTTCCGCCTTTTACGAGTAACTGGTGAATGAATACTTTTTGCCTTTGCCCTTGTCTGTGTAGTCTTTTTATTGCTTGTTGATACAGTTCCAACGACCAGTTGAGCCCAAACCATATCATATGATTTCCTCCATCTTGCAAGTTTAATCCGTATCCTGCACTTGCGGGATGCGCAAGTAGTATGTCAATTTCCTTATTGTTCCAATCCTCTTGGTCTTGTATGGTTTTAAGTTCTCGTACTCTTAAGCCTTTTGGTAGGGCTTTCAGTATCCTTTCTTTGTCGTGCTGAAAACTATAAAATATCATTACACTTTGACCATCAAGACTTTCTAATGTCTCAAGTAAAGCGTCCATCTTGCAATCATGCACATGATGGACTTTCCTATCCTCATCATACAGTGCGCCATTGCAGAGCTGTAACAGTTTATTTGAAAGTGCTGCACCACTTGTAACTGATATATCCCCCTCGGGCAATTGTAATATCATTTGCTTTTCAAGTTCTTTGTACTGCCTTTCTGCTTTTTCGTCCAATTTTATCCAAATCGGATTATCAATTAAATCGGGCAATTCGAGATAATCTTGTTCGTTCATAGATATACATATATCTTTTATCTTGTCTGATATCACTTCGTTAGCTGTATTTTTTGCTGTATATTCGTGTCTGCCTGATGAATCTACTTGATAGCTGTCGAAGTAATGCGCCCTGAACTGTCCGATTGTCTTATGCAGTCTTTCGCCTTTGTCAAGTAAATATATCTGAGCCCATAAGTCCATCAGGCTCTTAGGTGCAGGTGTTCCTGTAAGACCTATAATACGGTTTATGTGAGGTCTTACACATTTCAACGCCTTAAATCTCTTAGCTTGGTGATTTTTAAAACTCGACAGCTCATCGATTACTACCATATCGAACGGCCACATGTTCTTGTAGTGGTCGACGAGCCACTGTACATTCTCACGGTTTATTATATATATATCTGCATTCGTATTTAATGCCCTTAGTCTTTTGATTTGAGATCCAAGCACTGATATTATTCTAAGATTAGTTAAGTGATCCCACTTTTCTGCCTCAGTGTTCCAAGTCATCTCTGCTACTTTCTTAGGCGCTATAATAAGCACCTTAGACACTTGAAATCTGTTGTATATTAAGTCATTTAATATCGTAAGCGTGATAACCGTCTTACCAAGCCCCATGCCAAGAAACAGCCCTAATTCTTTTTGTACTATACCACGTTCAATGCAGTATCTCTGATAGTTATGTGGTTTGTATTTCATTGATAAGATCATCTACTTTCTGTTTACTGTTAATCATTCTCACATCAAATCCCAAATTCCTTATCCTTGCAATTTGCATATCCTGCATTTTGCTTGTTTTCCCGTGTTCATTTTTAAGTTCCACAAATATAATTTTTCCGCCTGGAATTAATACAATTCTGTCAGGTACTCCGTTATTGCCGGGCGAAATAAATTTATATGCTATCCCACCTAAATTTTTTATTTTGTCTCGCAAATATTTTTCTATTTCTTTTTCTAACATTTTTCACCTCAAAAGTTGATTTACTACTTTGGACTACTTTATTGGTAGTCCAGTATATCGTTGACGTATCAATACTTATACGATTTTGGACTACCAAATACGATAAATTTCCTATATACGTGTGCGTATTAGGCGTGTAGACGTGTTACGCGTACGCCTAATTCCTTTATTTTATATTTATATATAAATTAAAGTAGTCTTAGTAGTCATTGATATAAAAGTATTGAGATTACAGGTTTTTGATGGACTACTTTATTAGTAGTCCGTCGGTAGTCTTAGTAGTCCGTAAGAAGACTACATGACTACCAACACCACTTTAATTTTAGATATGTCGTTTTTATAAAGTAGTCCTGATTCTATATCCTTTTTGGTTTCCATAGTCCCCGAATTTCATAGGGTACTTAAATCTTTCTAAGTCAGCAAATGATGCAAGAATTGAATTGATTTCAATTGAATCATATCTTTTAATATTTGACATATCTTTTTTAAAGCACTCAACCCATATCTCTGCAACGCATATCCTATCACGTTTTACAAGATTTCCATCGTATGTCTTGTGCTCAAAACTCCAATAAGCCAATCTTTGCTCTTTTGTATATCTATTCCATTCTTCAGGCACTTCTTTTTCAATAAATTCACGTATTATACCCTCTTTTATTGATGTTTCCCTGTGACTTTCCTGTTCAATTTTAGATTGTTCCAATTCTTGACCTGTAAGGAATAATTGTTCGCCTACCTGCCATTGTGCTGTAGCCTCTGCCCATATCTGATCTATCTCGGCGTCAAGGTCTTTAAATACACTTTTTATAGGTGGTATCACTCCGACCGTCACTGGCCAGAATCTTCTGTTTCCTGTCCTATCCTTTAAAAACTCGTTATCGTTAGTCGTTCCAAAGAATACACATCTTCTTGGGTAAGACACGGTACGTCTGCCGTAAGCTTCCCTATAAACGTCATCAGTCTTACTTAAAAACTGTTTAACCGCATTAGTTTCAGCCTTGCTAAGTCCGTTTAGCTCCCCAAGCTCGTTTATCCATTTACCTTGGATAACTTCCGCTGCTTCTTTTCCATCAAAAGTGTTCAAGCTATCGGAATACCAACTTTTACCTAATTTACTTAAAAAAGTCGATTTTCCTATTCCTTGCGGTCCCGTGAATATCGGCATATAGTCGTATTTTATGCCCGGTGAATATACTCTTGCCACTGCGGCGCATAGCGATTTGCGAATAACAGCCCTTACATACGCATTATCTTCTGCACCAAGGTAATCAGTTAAAATGGTATCTAATCGTTTCACCCCGTCCCATTTTAGCCCGTTCAGGTATATCTTAATGTCATTTATACTATGCTTAGATGCAACTATCATAATAGCGTCAAATATTTTTTCTTTACCTGTTATTAAATAAGTCTTTTCAAGATAATGTCTAAATCCTGCATCATCAGTATCCGTCCATTCTCTTTTACCATTTTTGTTGTTCCATGGTAAAGAGCCAAGCACAAGCCCACGATTGGCAAATTCATCGTATGCAATCTTGCCTGCAAGTAGGGGATCATGTTCAAGTATTATAACTATATTATCAATTGTTTTTGCAGGAGTTCCAGTTTGAGGCGAGGTCGATAATAATTTAAACCAATCACCCGGATCAACTAATTCTTTACTAAAATCACTTGTGGCAATTTCATATCTCTGCTTATTCAAGATTGTAAGCACCGTTTCATCTTGTATTACAAATTCCGCCATAGCCGTATATGACGGCAGTTTATTAGTAGGTGTATTGTCTTTTGCCTCGTAGTCGAGTTCGCCGAATTTGTGTATTCTTACTAAATCAAAAGCATTACACAGTTTATGACCTGCGGGATCTGTAGCGTGGTTTGAATACAAGAATAATCCGTTTCCGTATACCACTCCACCGCCAAACGTTGAGCCTCTTGCGAATGTATATCTGTTCTCATCGTCTGTCGCAGTGTACACGTCGGATAAAAACGTAGATATGGCACTGTGGATATCATAGACTTTACAAAATGCACCAACTACTCCGCCTTTCTCGGTTGGATCTTGTTGCTTGTCTGCAAGTTTTTTATGATTTTTTTCTTCTGCCTCAAGTCTCGGCCATTCGTCTATATTCTTCCAGTCATTATATAGTTTTAGTATGCCGTCAGCATCTAAAAAAGGCTTATCTTCATGTACGCATATATATTGACTATCTCTACTGCATGACGGCCAGTACATTAACCTTGACGCTTGAAATGTTGTAGGATCGCACCAAGATATATTAATCATTTCTGCTATTTTCCTTGCAACAGGCTCATACTCATCAAGGGTAAGCGGTCTGTCAGTTGGTATTATAACTCTCAGTCTTGGACGTACAGGCTCGTGCTTACGTGTCGAGTACACAGCGTAAGCACAGCCTAATCCTTTTATCTTCAGTAGTACATCATTAGTGCCCTCAGCTGGTATATTGTCAAGGTCTAGGGCTATAAGGTCACGGCTTAATACGTTTTTCTCATAACGTCTGTTATCTTTAAGCAGACCGCCGACAAATCCGCCAACGTCTTTTAAATCGTCTTGCTGAGTTTTTGAATATTTCAAATACTCAGCAAGCGTCTCCAATGACCTTACAGGATTTTGTATTCTTTCAATAAACTCAGACCAGTACATCTGAGACGACGCCCATTTTGTAGCTTTCCTATTGCCTGCAACGGATATGTTTAAGGCTTTGTTATTGCTTAATATCATCAACCATCACCGCCCCATTAAGGATATAATCCCATAGCGCATTTTCGCAATTAACCAAAGACTCGTTGTAATACGACTCTTTAAGTTCAATTCTCATTGCTCTTCTGCCCATAAGTATTGCCTGATAGACTTCTGAGCCAATGCCCATGAACGGCGTAAATACAATATCATTCGGATTACTCCAAAGTTCTATGCACCTTGCTATAACGTCGAGCTGTAAAGGGCATATATGTCTTTCATCTTTATCATCCCTTGCAGCTATTTTATTAAGTGTATTGGACTGTCTAATGTCCATCCATACAGGACTTGCGTATCTTCGCCATACCTGATGAGAATATACAGGCACTTCGTTATATTTTTCTTTTTTAGCGTATTTTTCCATGTCAGGGGCAGGGCGGTCGCCTTTAATTCCCTCAGGCTCGTCCTCGCCGAAGAATCTATCAAGACCGTCTGCGTGAGCTATCGGCTCTTCATTTTCTCCGGGCTTTCTCATAGTTATTACATAATCAGGTAGTCCTTGTCTACACATAGCAGAGTCTTTGCATAGTTGCTTGTGCATTAGTCCAAGTGACTTTGTTCTTGTAGCTTCAACAAGTGGATCTTTCCAAATTAAAACACGGCTATGGTATATGAATCCTGCATCAGAAAATAATCTTATAATCTCGCCTGGAAAATCTTTTAGACCGATTACTCCGCCTCTTGACTTCAGCATTGGTATATCCATGCAATGGATTGAAACTAATCGACCAGGCATTATTATTCTGTAAAGCTCCGATATTAAATACTTGAAATGTGTATAAAACTCTTCATCGTCTTTACTGTTGCCCATATCCCTGTCGCTGTTGGAGTAGGTATACAGAGATGAAAAAGGCGGAGAAAATATACTATAATGCGTTGAATTATCCTTTATTCCTTTTATCAGCTCGCAACTGTCGCCGTGATATATTGAATACTGTTTATCTATTTTTTGGTTTAATACTTTCAATTTATTATTCCTCCTCCGTCATATATTGATGTTGGTATACCTCTTAATTCTGCAAATCCTTTTTCTAACTTACATCCTTTTGAGTTTTCCCAATCACCGCATAAAATAAGGCGGTCGCATATCGATAGCAGGTTAAAGCACATATTAATCCCTTGCGCATAATTTTCAACGAAATCATACATAAATCCAAAAGTGTGGATTGGTGATAAAAATGTATGTTCAGGATTATTTGTAACTAATGTTTTTATTATCTCTTCAACTTCTCTTTTGTTCTTTTCTTCATTGTTATATGGATGCGCAACATATATCAGCATGCTTGTTTCATCTCCTCCCAATCAGGCAAAATCATTTCAATTTTTGACTCGTAAGGAGTCGTTATTCTCGTTGTCTTAGCAAGTTCTTTTTTAGTTATTTCTTTTGTAAGCTCTATCATAGCATTTCGCATTTTTAAAGCGTCGTTTTCTTTTCTTTGTATATTTTCTTTAACTGAGCCCTCTCTTGCACTCATCACGATATAGGCGTTTACTTGCTTGTTTTGTCCGAATCTCCAACAACGCCTAAGCGCTTGATAAAACTGTTCGTAGCTGTCAGACAAGCCAACGAATATCATATTGTGGCAGTTCTGCCAGTTCATCCCAAAACCTGCAATGCTTGGCTTTGTTACAAGAGCCTTTACTTCGCTATTTGAAAAGCCAATCATAGCATTAGTCTTATGAGTTGCTTTGTCCGAACCTTTGACTTCTACAGCGTCAATTATTTTATCTCTCAACATTGTACTTTCATCATTGAGATTGCACCATATTAGCCATTGTTCGTAGGAGTTGTTCACAAGGTCGGCAGCTGCTGCGCATCGCTCTGTTAAAGTATCTTTTCTTGCTTGTCGTCTTTGTGTTAGCGTCAATGTTTCGTTTATAAACTCTTCACCATCAACTATTATCTCCTGTATGTTCAAGCTCGGCAGGTCGTATCCGCTTATGTCATATCCTAAGCTTTTCGGATTATCTATAAACACAGACCAACTGCACATCCACTGCCAAAATACATCTTCTGCATGACCTTTCAATCTCCATTTTGCTGTGTCTGAACCGTCATGGATGAAAAACATTGACAGCATCTCAGCTCTTGTCATCACGCCTAAAAATTCACTGTGATTGCCTAATTCCATAAAGTCGTTAGGTGCAGGCGTTGCGGTGCAGGCAAGTTTAAACGGTACTCTTTCAAAGTCTGTTATTATTTCGTTTCTGATTTTGCCTGTGAAACTCTTTAATATTGAGCTCTCGTCAAGCACAATGCCTTTAAACGTATGAGCCTCAAACTTCGATAATTTCTCATAGTTGGTTATATTAATTCCGTCCTTAATATCAGCTTGAGATTCGCAGATATTAACTGAGATATTAAATTTCTTTCCCTCTTCGACCGTCTGTGACGCCACGGCAAGAGGCGCTAATATAAGCACGTTCCCGCCTGTATGATTACATATCTGATTTGCCCATTCAAGTTGCATCGGCGTTTTACCAAGCCCACAATCGGCGAATATAGCGGATTTACCTTTTGCAAGTGTCCACCTCACGATATCCTTTTGAAAATCATATAACAGCGGATTAAGAGTATTTTTATCTATATCAAAACCACTTGACTCTATCAGTTTTTGTTTCTCAGCGATAAAGTCCAAGTAGTCTTTATTCTTTTTTATAAAATCCATTTGAAAATCCGTCTCCTTTCAGTAACAGTCCATCAGCCCACGGGATAGGCAGTGACAAGATTTTATTCATTTCATCAAGCACATTATCGCCCTCCGCATATTCAGCTATAATCTCATCGTGGACGTGCATACAGATATCATATCCTGCGTTGTTCACGTTGATTAGTGCATATGCAAGGCAATCTCTCGCCATAGCCTGTACTATGTTTTCTGTAAGCTTACCGCCATAGGTCGATAGTTCGCCCCAAGATTTAGTACCTTGCTCTATGCCGTAATAATGTATAGCAGGTCTGCCGAATTTGTTTTCTTTGATATGCGGATGCGGGTAATATAGCTTACGTCCCGATGGTAGTTGTATAGTAAGGAAATGTCCATCGATAGCAAATATACATCTGCCCGCCATCTGAGGTATTCCTGTCATCACTGCATTTAATGATGCGTTGTCAATTTGAAACCACAAATCAACTATCCTTTTATTTGATGCTCTCCACCTTGCCACGATGTCGGGCAGTTCATCTTCTGTAAGCCCCATATCGAGTGCGCCCATAGCTTTTAATGCACCAACTCCCCCTTGATATCCAAGTGCAAGCTCTGCGATTTTTCCTTTTTGTCTTAAATCATATTCATGATTGCCTTTTTTGATTTTTTCAATAGGCACGCCAAACATCGCACTTGCTGATGCCTCATATATCTTTCCATGTGTCCTAAATACATCAAGGCGCCATTGCTCATTTGCTATATAGGCGATTACTCTTGCCTCTATAGCACTGAAATCACTTACATAATACTTTTTATTGTCTGATGGTATAAACGCTGTTCTGATTAACTGTGAGAGCGTATCAGGCACATTACCATATATTAGCTTTAGAGCTTCAATGTCTTTTTTCTTTACCAATTCTCTCGCAAGCTCCAACGTGCTTATATAGTTACGTGGCAGATTCTGTACTTGTACAAGTCTACCTGCCCATCTGCCTGTCCTGTTAGCCCCATAAAACTGCAACAATCCACGAATACGACCATCCGCGCATATTGCATTTTGCATAGCCGTATATTTTTTGACTGATGTTTTTGAAAGCTCTTGACGTATCTCAAGCATTCTTTTTGCTTTTCCATCGTCAAGATTTTTTATCATAGAAGAAACAGTTGCTTTTTGTAGATTTTCGACTTCTTCGCCTGTCTCATCTTCAAGCCATTTTGTCAGCTGTTGCACCGATTTGGGATTGTCAAGCCCCGATATGTGCTGCGCCTCGGACATTAATTCATTTGTGATTTGATTTGAACAGTATAATGCACCGTCTATAAGTTCTGTATCCGCTCTTACGCCAAAAAGATTAATCTTTTGGTCAAGAGCCCATAGCTCTTTTTCACTTTGCGGAATAGGGAACAGCTCTAAGATTTTTTTAATCTCCATCTCCGTTCTTACGTCCTGCATGCAATACTCCTTGAACAGGTTCCACTTTTCGGGCTCGTGATGTGGAAGTATTCTTGTCCTTGGATCAGTCTTAGTGGGTTTTCTTGGAATACAAAATTTCCTTATAAGGCTTAATCCTATTCCCATTTTTTGTTTATCCTGCGGCAGCCCCATAGCCTTACCTATTGCAGCAAGTCCTGCGGGATATCCGCAATACAATCCATGGTGCATAGTACACGCCCATTGATTAAGAGGTAGATACTTGCCTGCAAACTTAGACAAGCAATACCATTCAAAAGGTGCGTTGTAGGCTCTTTTTTCGACTGTTTCATCGAATAAAGAGTTTAATAAAGGCTCAGGCAGTTTTTCTCCCTGAGCCAAATCTATAATTTCGACTGGAGCTCCGTTTATACTATATGCAAACAGCAATATTTCAAAGTTATGGTACTGTACATATTTGTACAGTCCGCAACTTTTTATATCAACATCGCTGTAGGTTTCGATATCGATATTTAGTGTCTTCATCTTATTGAACTCCCATTATTGAGCCTACAATCGGCATCCCTGTAATAGGATCTATAGTCGGCTGTTGTTGATAAGGTGCTTGTACTGGTGGTTGTTGATACTGTGGTGCAGTTTGTCCTTGATAAGGTGCTTGTGCTGGTGGCATAGCTCCAAAATCTTCGCTTGCGCTTGCTTTAGTAGCTCCGAGCGGTTCGCCGTCTTCGAGTTTTTGCACATTGTTAAGATAGCATCCTATTCCTTTCTTGCCTGCATACAGATACGGAGCGAATACCACAGATACTCTGCCGTACATACCACTGTATATTTCAGTTGCACTCAAGATAGGTTGACCTTGCGCATCTATTATTTCAGGCTTAGCAAATTGCGGATCTGCACTTGTTGATGCCGTGAATACCCAATGACCTTTACACTCTGCACCGTATGGAGTACCGTCTTGCTTTACTCCGTCTCCGTCATGGATTGGACTTGGTACTTGTGGCGGTATTACACCTTTCCATGTGCCTTTTGCTCCCTCTTGTATGGCGTTTTGTATCGCCATATCTATTGCCTGCTTAGTTGCTATATCTGACTTCGGCAATAGTATTGTAGTTGAATACTTCGCTTTTCCCGAGTTAGGATCAACTCTTGGTGCCATTAGGTTTACGTATGAAAATCTCACTCTATTTGTTACAACTTTACTCATTATTATTTCCTCCTAAAAATTCATCAATTGCGCTTTCTTTCTTTAGCGCAGGTCTTTTATCATTTTCATCAACAAGCGCAGGTTTACCCTCGCTTTTAGTTATAAACTCTGACAGTTTGCTTTCAAACTCTTTCTTACCGAGCAATGTTTCAATCGCTGTAAGTGTTAGCGGTTTTTTCTCGTATAGCATATTTTCGTCAATACCGCTGTCGATTAGTCGCTTGAATACATCTTCGATATTTGTAAATGCTCTTGTACTTCTTCCTGCAACAGCTTTCCATCCTTGAATACTGTTGCCTTTCAGTGTTTCAGATAGGGCGTATTCTTTTAGCTTTTTCGCCCAATCCGCTAAATCTTCTGCTTGCTTTAATATAGCTCCTACTTCGTCATTTGTTAGAAGTGGAGGAGTTTTAAACTCATACTTTGCAAGCTCTAAGTTTTCATTTGCCCTTGCACGGCATATTGCTGACGCTTTGCAAAATCTGCAATGTTCTCCTGTAACTTGATTACCTATCCCCATATAAGCCATTTGGGCGATTTCCTTTATAGATTCTCCCCAATTTTGCAAATCGGATACAGATATATCGAATTGCCCTATATTGTTCATTCGTGGTTGGAATATATGCAGGTGGACGTTTTGAATGTTATAAAACAGGCTATACTCTTCAATTGCTCCAAGCGCATATAGTTTTAATTGTGGATTCTCACGAGCCATTACCATATTTTTCTTGCCATATTTCAAATCTACAATGTGCATGTCGTCATTGGCAATAATAATACAGTCAGCCGTGCCAAATCCGTCTTGTACATACTTTGAGAAATCGACTTTTTTCTCAACAGCTACAAAAGGTTTAATATACTTGTAACTAATCATAATTTCTTTTATATAGTCAAGATATTCTTCTGTGTCAGTGTCCATATCTGCGATATACAGTTCGCTCTTTTTCAGCTTATTATATCTGCTGTTGAATGTTCTTGTACTCATAGGCTCTATAGCGTATTTAGTTACTTTTAACTCAGCTATAGAGTGAGCCAAGGTGCCCTCGGCAGCGCTTGGCGACTTCGAATCATCGAATTGTTCTTCCAATCTTGCGGACGGAGTGCACTCAAGCCATCGGTGCGCACTCGATGCGGATAATACTGCGTGCATTAGAATTTCACTCCTTTTGCTATTAAATCTTGAGCAAAAGCATCATACTGTTCAGGCTTTAATTGCATAATTGTAGCTACTCCGTATTTTGCTATAAGCTCTTGAATTTCTCCAATTCTGCCTGCGTCTTTTAATTGCATTGCTGCAACTGCTAATTTCTGAACGTCATAAGTCGGAGCAGTTGTCGGAACTTGAGCAGGCGGAGCAGTTGGTACAGGTTGCGGATCTTGTACAGGTGGTGTCGTAGATTGTTGTCCAGTGATAAATTGATTTGTTGCAGGAGTGATATACTCAGGCATCTCATCTGGCACAGGATTAGGAATAGGTTGTTGTACAGGCGCTTGTGGTTGCTGTACAGGTGGCGCTTGTTCAGTCATTGCAGGTTTAATGCTATTCACCATTGCTTGTTTTATGTTATCTCCTATACTCCAAGCAAGCTCAGTTAGTACCGCTGTAAATTCTTTATCAAATATTATTTCTAATTTCATAATTTCCTCCTAAATTTTCTCTAATAATCTTAATATCAATTTTCCAATTTCCACTCTATCATTAAAGCCTATTGCACTCTCAAAATCTTTGAGATATACATCAAGCATTTTTTGATATATTTCTTTTTTATAGTTTGTTTGTTCTAATATTATGTCTAATTCTTGGCTGTCTATTAAATATTTTCTGTTTTTCAGTATGATGTGTTCTTTTACGCCATCTGTATATTTTTCAGTTATATATCCTCCATTTTTTAGCTTGCACAGATATGAGCTTACAACATTTCTTTCCATGCCAAGCTCTTGACCTATTTGAGATGGAGTATCTGTAGGATGCTCTCTTATATATTCAAATACTTTATCTATTAAAGTCATCTTGATTTTTTCCTTTCAGTGAGTTATAATATAAATATATTTGTTTTTGATTTGCTCTTATCAGAAATTGCCGTTTCTGTAAGAGCTTTTTTATTTACCTGCAAGTTAATCACCTCCTTTTAAACTCTTCTATTAATTCAAGCTGCCTTTGCCATTTTTTTGTTTTTTTCGTTTTTGTATTAATTTTTTTATAAATGTAAGCATTTGATATACCCCCCTTTGTAACATTTTTCTGATTCTTAATAATCTTAGTAGTCTAAATATTTTCATACTATCACCTCTTATATTTCATATATTTGCAAGCCCAGTACGTTTATAGCGTCAAGCTCTTTTGAATTTATCTTCTTTACTCCTATAATCTCTTTTACTTTTTCTTTTAGCACATACAAGCCTTTTTCATCAGCTCTTACTACAGCTCTTGCCTCTATCCCCTTAACGGATAGATATACAAGATAAGTTTCTTTATCATCTAATTTAACATCTATGCTGTCTCTTATTTTTGCGTGCTTTTCAAAGTATGACAACCATACCTCTGTAGTTTTCATATCAATTCTCCTTAATCTTCAATATTGACTTCCCATTTATATATATTTAAACTTGCCGACATGCCTTTTTCTTCCAATAATTTTTTAAACATCTCTGCATCTTCTTTATTTTCAAAAAGAGCATACTCAAAAGATTTTGTCTTTATTACTTTCCACATCATTTTTTTTCATATTTTATTCCTCCTCATAATCTTCATTTTCATGCCAGCTTTACTCCTTTCGCCTCTTTCTTTTTAAACCACTCCTCAGCCCTTGCCACATCCACATAGTATTTCCTGCCGAGCTTCACACTTGGGAAGTCTACTATGCGTACTATGTTATATGCTGTGTAATAAGTAAGACCGAATATCCTCATAAATTCTTTTACAGATACTCTCTTTTCAACTTCCATATTAGCTCCTTTCTTGTTGTTGTGTTTACACAACATCAAAATCAAAAAAAATTCTATTTGCAGGAACTCCTGTAGCCTTAACTATATTAGCGATTGTATCACTCTTTACAGGAGATTCTTGATTTTCTATTGAAATGATGGTTGCTCTTGAAATGTTAGCTTTATCCGCTAACTCTTGTTGAGTAAGATTCAACTCTTTTCTTATTTCTTTAAGACGATTATTCATTTCCTTCCCCCTTTCTTTTGTTGTTTATAATTTACACTACTTTTTAAATTTTGTCAAGCATAAACAACAAAAATTTTATAAAATATATTTACTAATTGTAAAGTATAGTTTACAATTATGATACAGGAGGTGTAAACTATGACTAACAAATTAGGAGAGTATATAAAAAATTTTAGAACAGTAGAACACGATTACTCTTTAAGGCAATTTGCTCAAATGTGTGATATTAGTCATACCCATATTGATAGTATAGAAAGGGGAGTAGACCCAAGAACAGGAAAAGTAGTAAAAGTAACTATTGACACACTTGAAAAACTTGCAAACGCTATGAATGTTTCATCATCTTTCTTACTTGATTTGAGTTTAAATAAAGATGTAGAAACTCCTGCTAAATTCAAACCACAATTACCAGACAAAGACGAAAAAGACATAGCAAAATCAATGAAAAAACTCAAAGAACAACTCAAAGATGAGCAAGGCTTAATGTTTGACGGTGAACCCTTAGATGATACTACAATAGAACTACTCCTTGAAGAATTGGAAAGACAAGAAAGATTAGTGAAAAAGATAAACAAAAAGTACACACCTAAAAAGTATTTAAAATAAAGGTGGTATAATATGAGAAAAGAGAAACAGGCAGTAATAGACTTAATAAAAAAATACAAAACAACAAATGTATACGAATTATGTGATTGTTTAAATATAGATGTATCATTTTCCAATATAGGACAGCTCAGAGGCTTTTATAGATATTTAAAACGCAACTATTTTATAGTAATAAATAAAAATCTATCAGAAAAAAGAAGAGAATTCGTATGTGCTCATGAATTAGGTCACCTCATATTACATAAAGATGAAAACAGAATTTTAATGGACACAAATATACATATACCAAATCGTTTAGAAAATGAAGCAAACAGATTCGCAATATATTTAGTATTTGAAAACTTAGAAAAATGGCAATTACGAGATTATACTAACAATGAGTTAAGTCATATAACAGGCATACCGTTAAAACATCTTAATGAACTAAATTTTTAATAATTTAATTATATAAAAAGGAGAAATTACAATGAAAAAATTATTAACAGCTCTATTATCAGCGACGCTATTATTTACATCATTACCCACATTACACAATACATATGCGGAAGTATCAAAAACTATCACTAAAGAGATAGATTTAACAAAGCAATATGAAGTAACAAATATATTTGATGGAGATACAATAGCAATAAAAATTGATGGAGAAGAACAACGCATAAGATTATTACAAATAGACACACCTGAAGTAAATCACAAAGATATTAAAAAAAGCATACCTATGGCTCTGAAAGCTACAGAATTTACATCTAACTTTGTAAAAGACAAAAAAATAACATTAGAATTTGACAAAGAACAAAAAGACCAATATGGCAGATGGTTGGCATATGTATATGTAGACGGTAAATGCTTAAATGAAGAACTTGTAAAAAAAGGATTTGCTAAAGTTGTAAAATATGGAGAAAATACAAAAAAATATGATGATTATAAAAAAATAGAAAAAGAGTTAAGAGAAAAGAAAATAGGCATTTGGAAAGACATAAAAGCAAACTATCCAAGCAATAATAAATCACAACAAAACACTAAGCAACAATCAAATACGCAAAAAACTACACAAGCAAATAATACAAAAGCTGTTACAAAAACAGATAATGCTTCTAATACAAATACAGCACAAGGCAAGATAAAAGGCAATAAAAAAACTAAAGTATATCACGTTCCGAGTGGAGCTTATTATAACAAAGTATCTGATGAAAACGCAGTATATTTCGATACGGAAGAAGACGCAAAAAAAGCAGGCTATAGAGCTTCAGAAAGATAAGTATAAACTCATATATTAAAATCTATAGTGTGATAACAGGAGTAATTACAACTCATTTGACAAATTAATAAATTTAATGTAGTATAAATTTACGAATTGATAAAACTTTGTGTTTTTGTGGAAGATGTATTTATACGTCTTCCATTTTTTTATATTTAAAGGACTGATTTAAAATGTCAAAACGTAGAAATAAAGGCGAGGGCAGTGTATATTATTCAGATAGTAAAAAACTATGGATATGTCAAGTTACATTAGGGTATGAACCTCAAACAGGAAAGCAAATAAGAAAAACATTGTATGCTAAAACTAAATCTGATCTAATAGAAAAGAAAAAAGAATTTGAGAAAAAAGAAAATTTAGGTTTAAAAGAAGATATTACATTTGACGCATATTTTTATAAATTTTTATATAAAATTAAAAAACAGAGCTAAAACCAAAAAGCTGGGAAAGATATGAGGGGATATATAATAATTATATAAAAAAATCGCCTTTTTTTTGGCTCTAAATTAAAAGATATTACATATAGTGATATCCAAATATGGTACAACAATGAAAACATCCCTCACGGCTCATTAGAGCTTGTAAATATGTTAATTAAATCTTGCTTAAAAATGGCTAAAAAAGATAAAATAATTAATGATAACATATTAGATGATTTATCTATAAAAAGAATTAAAAATACAGATAAATATAATGTATTTACAGCAGATGAACAAAAGATTTTTATTGAATATTTAAAAAATTCTAATGAACCTTTAAAAAATTTATTGCTTTTTACGCTTGCAACCGGATTAAGATTGGGTGAGGTTTTAGCACTTGAAAAAACGGATATAAAAGATAATAAAGTCTTTGTAAATAAAAACTTACAAAAAATAAAATCAGATAAAAAATATGTATATGATGTATCTACAACAAAAACGGCTTTTTCAGTAAGAGAAGTACCACTACCGCAAAAAATTATAGATATACTTCCTGATATATTAAACACAGATGGTAATTTATTATTTGCAGATGAAGAAACAAAAAGTTTTATATTTCCACGCAGACCACTAAGGCATATACAATCTATATGTAAAAAATTGAATATAACAGTTATTACTTTTCATGGTCTTAGACATACATACGCAACAAGATTATTTGAATCTGGAGTATCAATAAAAACAGTACAGAAATTAATGGGACATTCAGACATTCAAACTACAATGAATATATACACACATGTTATGCCCAATATAATTGATGATGCGGTAGAGAAATTAAATAATTTTCTGTAGTTAAGCAGTATTTAAGCAGTATATATTTTATATATTGTTGAAATTCTAATATATTTTTAGCTATATTATCAAATCCCATTCTCTCCGCCATACATAAAATCAACCTATTGAAATTGAGCTTAAACAGCTTACATCAATAGGTTTTTTTAATGGGAAATATTTTTTATAATAGATTAACACTAATACTATTACCTAATTAAAGAAAAATATAATAAAAATGCTAAATGGAATATATTTTTATATTCTACTGTTATACCAATATTTGTTTGACTAATGGATAAAAATTTATATAGGTGGTTTATTTTAAATATCCTTAAATTTACTTAGTTAATAAATTTTTAAAAACAATAATATACAATATTCTATTAACTTTTAGTATTACAGGATTATTGAAATGTATTGGAGAGATATATTAAAAAATATTTATATTTAAGCCTGATAATAGAATTATCTTTTTTATCTCTTTTGACAATGTGTTGTGGAAAGATAAGAGATGAATTATATAGGATATTAAATTATAAAAATGATGAAAAATTTTTAGAACAATAAGGCATAATATTTATAAATGTTATATATATACGAAAAAAATGTACAAAAAATACAAAATTTAAGAAAACAGGTAATATTACAGATGTCAAATTGTAAAATAAATAATATAATATGGAAAAAGTATATTAAAAGTGTAAAAAACAATAACGATTGCTTGAAAAGCTTTTTATTCTATTAACAATGTTTCGATAAAAAATATGGCAGTGTTTAGGATTATTATATAATCCTTTTACCGGAGTTGGAATTATGGTGACCTGAAGATAAGGATGAAGCTTATGGACGAAAAAAAGTATCCCGATTACATAAATATAAATATTTTTTGGAGAATAGTAACTTTTATATTTTCAACAATAGCTTATGTGTTTGTGTCTATATACTACAAAAGACAAGGGATGTACTTGCTGGTAGTTTTAGGAATGCTTATTTCGTGTGCACTTAGTTGTTGGCTATATAAAAAAATAGGTGAAAATAAAACATATCTTCGCATAATGTTTGGTTTAGAAGCATTCGCATATGGAATATTCATATTTTTGAGCGGCGGATTTATGAGTCCTTACCTTTGGTATGAAGTGGATTGTATATTGCTTATGATTGTATCGGAAAAAAGTATAACGATTACAATCATTTCGTATATTTGGTGTATTTTATGTGCTTTTGTAGGAAAAGAGATAAATGAATTATCCTATCAGGATTTGAATATACTTTTAGGTATGATTATGATAATAGGCGGATTTTATGCAACAAGGCATTATATATCATATATTGATAAGCAAAAAGAGGAATTGACTGATCTTAATGAAAAACTGGAAGAGGAAAAAGAACTCAGCAATTATGCTTTTTTGAAGCTTGCAGAATTAAACGAAAGCTTTAGCTTGTTTGCAATAACAAATCCTAAAAAAATTATGGAAGGGCTGTCAATTTTGTTAAGAAGATATATGACAGATTCAGGGTTTATACTTATAAAATTCGAACATGATGATACACCGAAAATTATTGAAAAATTTGACATAGATGAAGATTTATCTAAAAATATAATAAATGAGGTAATATTGTGGAAAAAACAATACAATATGCTTAAAAATGATAATAATGATGATGTCTTTTATTTGAAAGCAGGCGATGGAGATTATCAGATGACACCTATTGGAGAAGGCACTTATATGAGTGGGGTTTTAGTCAAAAAAAATTTCAATAAATTTCAAAATGGCGAAGATTTTTATTGGAGATTAATAAAAATTATTTTTTCTAATTTAGATACATATTCTCAGATGGAGAAATTTATTGCAATGGATGAACAAAATCGTATTGCCAACGAAATTCATGATACAGTAATACAAAAACTTTTTGGAATGACTTGCAGTTTGGCTGTTTTAGAAAATAAGTTAAAAAATATAGATAATAATATATCAAAAGATGAGATTAAAAGTTATATAAATATGCTCAAACATTCGGCAGAACTTACTATGACGGAACTGAGAGAGAGTATATATGGAAAAAGATTTAATGACAGTTTGAACACATTTGTTAATGCGATGTATACTTATATGGAGGAGGTGGAAAAATTAAACGGTGTACATATAGAGATGAACATAGATAAGGAGTCTGATTATATATCAGTAGCACAAAAGATTGCATTGTATAGGATTTCTTGTGAAACGGTTAATAATGCTGTAAAGCATGGAAAAGCTAAAAAAATAGATATTGAATTAAAATTAAATTCTGAATTTATTGAATTATACATAGAAGATGACGGAAAAGGTTTTTCAAAAAATGATGATGATTTTGTAGAAGGTAACGGATTGAAAAATATGAAAAATATGGCAGTATTGTTAAAAGGTAACTTGCTTATAGAATGTGGTGAAGCAAAAGGAGTTAAGGTAAAACTGAGTTTACCGAGATAGAATAGACAGGAGGAATAGATATGGTACTGGTTTTAGATGATCATCCTATTGCAAGACAAGGATTAGAGTCAATTATAAAAATTCATAAACCTGATGTACAAATACTGCAGGCTGGAACTGTTAAAGAAGGCATTGATTTAACAGAAAAAAGTCAGATAGACATGGCATTTGTAGACATACATCTGAATAATGAAAGCGGATTTGATTTTTTAGAGTGGGTGCAAGAAAAAGAAATAGATATGAAAACTTTTGTAATCACTTCATCATCAAATGAAAATGATTTTTTGAGAGCAAAATGTTTAGGTATAGACGCATATTTACTTAAAGATGCGTTTATAGACGATATTGTTTACGGCTTAAAAGTAGTGGAAAGAGGCGGTAAATTTTATTCAGCGGACTTGATTGAAAATGTAGGTAATGCATCAGAAGAAGAAAAGAAAATAGATATGCTTACGAGAAGAGAAGTTGAAGTTATAACTCTTTTAAGAAAAGGCTATTCAAATGCAAAAATAGGAGAGGTTTTATATGTATCGGAAGGTACTGTGAAAAAACATTTATCAAATATATTCGGGAAATTAGATCTTTATAACAGAGCAGAAGCTATGTTGTTTGCAGAAAGAAACAGCGAAAAACTTCAGCTTACTTTAAAAGCAGTCTGAAACAAATTAATACTAATCTCCAATGTAATGGATGATTTATATTAAGAAATTTATAAATAGCATTATATTTTATTAAATTTACACTATTTGAATTTTAGTAAAACATCATATTTACAGGATACATAAAAATTATAACAGGAAAGAGGAGGATGAATATGAAAAACAAAGTGAGAAAATTTTCTAAGAAAATGTATGTCTTTTTAATATTATTTTTCGGCTTATCGGCATTGGGCGTTACATATGCAAGCTGGTCTTCAAATTTGCAAATTAATACTCAGATAAGCACAGGAGCAATGGATATATTATTTGATAAGCAACAAGATGAAAAATATATAATTTCAATTACAGATGCAGATGATAATATTTTTTCTCCTATAAAAGCCGAATTTAATGTTTTGGACAAAGAAAAAGAACTTGAAATATTATTTGGTGAATTACTGCCGATAGAAAAGTTGATTCAAGGGAAAATGTTGAAATTAGAATTTCCTTTGGAACCGTCAAATGAAAGCACGATTACAAAATTAAAACCTACAAAACTTGATATGTCAAAAGAAGGCGAAATTTTGGAAATGAAGGCAAGAAATGCAATATTGGCAAAAGACGGCATAGGATATTTTTTGAAAAACAGCGGACGAGATTTTATGCTACCTTTGAAATTTGAAGTTTACAGAACTTTAAATGCAGATAAAGAAGATGTAAAAGAAGATATTGACGATATGAACGGTGAGATATATCTCAAACTGAAAGAAGAAAGTATTGAACAATTAAAGTTATTACCTACAAATTTGAAGATAGGGAATAATGAACTTGAAGACAATATTAATCTTACTTTAAAAGAAAAAGAACTTGTAAGCACCGCAGGAAACGGTATTATAGTGATATATTCCTGCGAGATACCTTTCAGTATGTTTCAAAATGAAGCCGAAGAAAAAGCTTCTGCAAAATAGGAGGTGAAGCGATATGACTAAAAAAAGACTTTTATTGATTATCATTATATTTTTAGTTCTATTTAATATAAAATCATGGGGATATTGGAGTGATGAACTCAAGATAAAATTTGATGCACCTGTAATATACAAAGTGGAATTGGAAATTGTAGAAAATAAAAATGAAATTACACAGGTAAATATAGAAAAAAATAATACTATGAGTATAGAACAAAATAGCAATATAGAACAAAATAATAATATAAGTGCAGAACAAAATGACAATAATAATACAGAAAACAATAATATACAAGACAATAAAACGGACATAGAAGAAAATAATGCAAATATTGAACAACAAGAGGAAGTAAAATCGGAACAAGAGGACATATAAAAATGAAAAAAGAACATAGAAAAAAACTTTTAAATTCTGATAGAAAATATAAAGTTTATACATTCTTTCTCTTGCTCAGCATAATACTATCCGCCTTACCGTTTTTTAAGACAAAAATATTGTCTTTGCCGTTTGCGGCGCCTATATACTGGAGCTTAATAATATGTATAATATACTTTTGCATACCGGCGATAAATATGCCCAACAAAAATTTTATAAACGGCTCGCTTTTAGGATATGCTGTATCCGGCGCCATAATATTTGTGGCGCTTGAATTTTTATCGGCTGTATTTATGAAAAAACTTGAGGCGAGCCCTTATGATATATCAGCCATAGGCACACTTCTCAATATTTTGAACATATTTCCACAATTAACGGCAAGAGAAATGATAAGACTGTATTCGTTTGCTACAGCATATAAGACTATGAAATACAGGCGTATAGCGATAGTTATTACAACTCTTATAATGATTCTGACAGATATAAATTTTACAAAATTACAGACTATACAGCAAGATCGTGATTTATTTATATATCTTATAAAGAATGTAGCGCCTATAATAACTAAAAATACTCTTATGTCGGCATTTGTATTCTATGGCGGAATTTTGCCGAGCATCGTATATATAGGGATAATAGAACTTTTTCAAAAATGCTTTCCGGTTTTGCCGGAACTTCCTTGGATTGTTGAAGGTGCGATAGGAATAGCATTTCCGAGTATGTATATGACATATATAATGGATCATAGCAGTAATCAGGGAAAAACTGTTGTAAGCGGTAAAGAAAATATATTATATTTGATTTCTCTTTTTTCAGCAACTATGTTTTCTTGGTTTTGTGTAGGAGTGTTTCCTATATATCCGTCAGTTATACTTACAGGAAGTATGGAGCCTTTAATATATCCCGGAGATGTTGTGCTTATAGAAAAAATGAAAGAAGAAAAAGATATATATAATCTTTCAAAAGGAGATATAATAAATTTTAAACGTGAAGATATAACCATAACACACAGAATTAAAGAAGTTATTACCGACGAGGCGGGCAACAGATCATTTGAAACAAAAGGAGACAACAACAAAGCTCCTGATGAAATAATTGTACAGCCTAATGATGTCAAAGGAATTATAGTGAAAGTAGTGCCGAAAGCAGGTCTGCCGGTATTAATACTAAAAGAGCAAGATGAAGTTCCGGAGGGAGTTATTGATAACAAATGAAAAATATAGATAAAGATAAAAATAATGGACAAATTCAAAAAAACGAGGATATTTCAATTCAAAAAAACGAAGACATTTCTGGAACTGTAGAAAATGAAGAAAAAAATACAGATAAAAGAATAGCCGTTAATAAAAAATTAAAAAAGTTTTTATATATTTTCGGTTTTATATTGCTTATTGTTGGCATAGTAATTACAGCTATAAAAGTTATGCCTCATGAAGAAGAAAAAGATATAAGCTTGTATTCCTATAACATTACCTCCGATTCTCATTACAAAGTATATTTGCTGAACAATTCCGTTTTTGATAAAGAATATTTGGATGAGGGTCTTTTATATCCGGATATTCTTACAAATTTTATCAATATAGACTTTAAATCGGAGGCGATACTGACAAAACAGGTTATGCTGTCAGGAGAATACAGCATAAGTGCAGTTATAGAGGGCTATCAATCAGGCGGAGAAGAAAAAAAGAAAATATATGAGAAAATTTATCCTATTGATACAAAAATAATACAAGCAGAGCAAACAGACCATATGACCATGACCGGAAGCGTGAAAATAAAGACGTCTGAATACAGACAATATGCGGAACAAATAGAGTATATACTTGGAGGAGCAACAGCAAAAGACTTTTATATTCTGTTTAAAGGCAAATTTAATTTAGATTCGGAAGAAAAAGAGTTTTCATATAAAATATCCGTCCCTATAGGAAATGAAAAGTTTTACGAAATAAAAAAAGATGAACCGGCTGTTGATAAAGGAGATATTACTGAAAAATCGACTGAAAAAGTTCATCAAGAAATAAAGTCATACATCATATATCCCTTAA
The DNA here is from genome assembly GCF_000238115.1 of Peptoanaerobacter stomatis. GTDB lineage: Bacteria > Bacillota > Clostridia > Peptostreptococcales > Filifactoraceae > Peptoanaerobacter > Peptoanaerobacter stomatis. Next base: position 173,472 of record NZ_JH414547.1, read on the forward strand.
TAGCCTTATTAGGGCTTATACTGCTTATCTTTGTAAAATTTTTTACAAAAAATATTACAGGGCAAGAGCTTTGGGTTGCAAAAATCATGAACATTATGCATAAATACGGTAGCAGAATGGTATGTGTGGAAGAAATACCGAGTCAAAATGAAAAAACATTACTTAAAGTTAAAGATATAATTGATTTGCTGTCGCTTTCAGAAGAACTTAGAGAGCCTGTGCTTTACAGCATAGATGAAAGCGGACTTCCTAAAGACGGAAAATTTTATATATTGTCAAAAGAATATGTATATATTTTCAACTTGGATATTACTGTACAGTAAATTTTTTGCAAATAGCTAATATTATTTAAACTGAGATAGTCAATATGATTATATTAATATTTCAGGCTGTATAATAAATGGTTTTTTGTCAATAGTAAAGGTGTTTTTACACTTTCGCTATTGACAAAGAACCATATTTTGTTTTAAATTTAAAAAATATGTGATAAATAATAAGAAGTAAACATAAAATAAATACAAATATGTGAAAATAAAGTGAAAAACAAGGTATAAAATAATTGGATTTACTATACACTACTACTTTAGTGGAAGAACAAGTACCACTAAAAAATAAGTAAATATATGTCTTTGGTGGCTTTTAATATATATGTAATTAAGTTATAATTCTAAATGTAAACACATAAATGGAAACTAAAAAAATAATATAAAGTTTCCATAATTAAAATTTAATTTACATAGGAGGAATTGAAAATGAAAAGACCGGGAAGAAATTCATTTATTGGCGGTATAGTAGCGTTGTCATTAGTATTGGCAGGTACAGGTTATGCTTATTGGACAGATTCACTAAACGTAACAACTAAAGCTACAACAGGAGACTTTGGAGTACAATTCGTAGACTTGGGATTATATGCACAATATGGAAATGAAACTATACAAGGTGGTTGGAGTATAGTAGACGGTATAGGAGACCCAGGATATGTAGATGACCATTTCTTTATGAGAGGTGCCAGCAACTATAATATTATAGCTAAACCAGGAAGCATAGATGCTTATAAAGACAGAGCAAAAGGCTATAACAATATTGACTTTGATGCTGAATTAGTTGATAAAGCTCCGATAAAGAAAAAAGTTGGTCCTTACACTCAAGCTAATACAGATGCAAGTGGTAAAATATTGCTTACAATTAATCAAATGTATCCTGGATATGCACAAGCATTCCGTAGTGATATAGTAAATGTTGGAGATATAGCTGCAAAATTAAGTGACATAAAATTTGAAGTAAAAGACCTTGATGGCAAAGACTTAGGTAACTTGGAAGATATGATAGGTGTAGCTGTATACATAGACAGAGAACAATATAGACCTGAAACAATTGTAGACGAGCCTACATTTAAACTTGCTGAACTTATAGGAAAAGATAAAACATTTAATGTTGGTGGAGTTGATTTTGTAAGACTTTCAGCTTTAAAAAGCGCTGATGTTCAAACTGCATTAACAAACAATGAAATAAAATGTGCTCCTGCTACAGATCAAAGATTGGATATATTCATAGGTGTAGCTATGGATCCGGATGCTCAAGGTAAATACACAACAGGTATTGCTTCAAATAGAAATATGGATAATGATGATGCATTAAGCCAAGGAAAAGGAATACAACTTTCAATGGATCTGCTTTGGGATCAATTTAACGCAGGTAAAGATGCAGGAACAGGCAATATATTGATAGAACAAAATGCTAAATAGATAAAAGTTTTGAAATTTATAATATCGTCCAATTAAGATTTTAAAATTTGATAATATAAAAAGTTTAACATTGTTTAAGTTGTTTATATCTATAGTATATAGTATTAGATGAATATAATATTATATCCGTTGTTTAATCGGATAATTATAAAAATAAAACCGTCGGTGGATCGGCGGTTTTATTTTTCTATTTTTTGTATTTACATTCTTTGTTTGTACAGGCTATTTTATATTTTGATTTTTTGTCGGCTTCAGCTAAAGGACTGTTACATTGCGGACATAATTCTCCTGTAGGCTTGTTCCAAGATACAAAATCACATTTTGGATATGATGAACAGCCGTAGAAAATTTTTCCTCTTTTAGTTTTTCGTACTATTACGTCACCTTCGCTGCATTTTGGGCATTTCATTCCTGTTTTTTGTAGTATAGGTTTAGTATTTTTGCACTCAGGATAGTTTGAGCAAGCCATAAATTTTCCAAATCTTCCATGTTTTATAACCATTTTGTTGCCACAAAGCTCGCAGACTTCGTCTGTTTCTTCGTCCATATTTATACGTTCTATTTCTTTGCTTGCTATTTCCAAATCATGCTCTATAGGTTTGTAAAAATTTGATACTACTTCTTTCCAAGCATCTTTACCTTCAGCTACAGTATCCAGTTTTCCTTCGATGTCTGCTGTAAATTCAAGGTCAACTATCTGCTTGAAATATTCTTCTAATAAGTTTGTTACTACTTTTCCAAGTTCGGTAGGAAATAAGTTTTTTTGTTTCTTTTCCACGTAACCTCTGTCTTGAATTGTGGATATTATAGATGAATATGTGCTCGGTCTACCTATACCGAGTTCTTCCAAGGTTTTTACTAAAGAGGCTTCGTTATATCTTGCTGGTGGTTGTGTGAAGTGCTGTTTAGGTAATATTTTTTTTACTTTTAAGATTTCGTTTTCTTCAACTGACGGAAGTATATTTTCTTCGCTTGTGCTGTAATCATATACTCTCAAAAAACCGTCGAACAGTAATTTTGAACCGTTTGCTTTAAAATTGTAATCATCTATATCGGCATTTATGCTTTGCTGTTCATAAAGAGCGTCTTGCATCATACAGGCTATAAATCTGCTGTATATGAGTCTGTATAGTTTATATTGATCTTTATTGAGTGAATTTTCCAATTCCATAGGCTCAAGCTCTATATGTGACGGTCTTATACATTCGTGCGCATCTTGTACATTTTTTCCGGTTTGTTTATATCCGTAAGATTTGTAATATTTATTGCCATATTTTGAAGTTATATGTTCTTTTGCTAATGCCTGAGCTTCGCTTGATATTCTTTGAGAGTCTGTTCTCATATATGTTATAAGACCGAGTGTGCCTTTGCCTTTCACACTTATACCTTCATACAGTTGTTGAGCGAGTTGCATTGTTTTTTTTGTGGTAAATCCCAATTTATTTGCAGCTTCTTGTTGTAAGGTGCTTGTTGTAAAAGGTCTGTACGGCATTTTTTTTCTGTTTTTCTTTTCTATTTTTTTTACTTGCAGATTTTTTCCTTTTATGTCTGATAATATTTTGCTTGACTGTTCTTCGTTTTTTATTTCTATTTTTTTATTTTTATTTCCTGACAATTCAAATGATATGTTTTCTTTGTTTGAATTTTGAGCGTTAAGACTTATACTCCAATATTCTTGAGGAATAAATTTTTCTATTTCGCTTTCCCTATCGCATATCATTTTTGTGGCTACGGATTGTACTCTCCCTGCACTTAGACCTTTGCGTACTTTTGCCCAAAGTATGGGTGATATTTTGTAGCCTACAAGTCTGTCAAGCACACGTCTTGCTTGTTGTGCGTCTACTAAATTTTTATCTATTTTTCTCGGATTTTTTATGGCATTTCGTACAGCTTCTTTGGTAATTTCGTTGAATTCTATCCTGTTGTTTTCGTTTTCATCCAATCCCAATATATAGGCAAGATGCCATGAAATTGCTTCACCTTCTCTATCGGGGTCTGTTGCAAGAAATACTTTTTCCGATTTTTTGGCTTCTTTTTTTAACTCGTTTGCAATACTTGCTTTTCCTCTTATTGTTATATAACTCGGATTGAAATTATCTTCTATATCTACACCGAGTTTGGACTTGGGAAGATCTCTTATATGTCCTATAGATGCTTTTACTTTATAATTTTTTCCGAGAAATTTTTCAATAGTTTTCGCCTTTGCGGGAGACTCGACTATTATAAGATTGCTCAATGTTTTCACCTCTATACAATCATTATTTTATAGTAGCACTAACTGAAATTTGTAAGCATTCGGACATTAAATTATCTGTTTACAAGCAGTTATTATTTTGAAGTATTGCACTTATATTGTAACTTAAACTATACGTTTAAAAAATATATAGTGCATTAGATGTGATGATGTTACAAATTCCAATTTTTTATACAATAGACCTTGATTATATTATAAATTGTTGTTTTTGTCTATTGTTTTCTGATATAAGTTAAGTATTTGTAGCAAATATCTCCTGAAAAATTTTTTTCAACTATCATATTGAATTTGGTTTCATCAAAATCAGGAAAATATCTGTCACCTTCAAATTCCTGCTCTATGAGAGTTATATACATTTTATCTACAAATTCTATTGCGTCTTTGAACAATTGTTCTCCTCCTATTATATAGGTATCTCTATTTCCTGCTATTTTTAATGCATCTTCAAGAGATGATACTGTATAGCAGTTTTCACCTTCAAATTTTTCGGTGTTTGAGATTATTATATTGGTTCTGTTCGGAAGTATTCTGCCTATATCTTTATGTGTCAATCTGCCCATTATTATCACATTTCCTGTTGTAAGCTCTTTAAATCTTTCAAGCTCCTCAGGTATATTCCAAGGCATATGACCGTCTATACCTATAACATGATTTTTTGAGTAAGCGACTATCAATCCTATCATAAATTTTTTCCTTTTTTATATTAGTTTTAAATGTATTTTAAAAGTTCTAACGGACTGTCAATAATTATATTTGCGCCGTTTTTTTCTAAAAATTCTTTACTTCTGAATCCCCAAGATACTGATATACAAGGTAGAGATGAATTTTTTGCAGTCAATATGTCAACTTCTGAGTCACCTATATATACGGAAGTATCTGTTTTTTTACCAAGTGTAGAAAGTGCATAATCCGCCATGTCGCTGCTCGGCTTTTTGCGTATATTTTCGCTTTCACCTATGGCTATATCTACATAGTTTTTGAAAAAATATTCTGAGAGTATTTTTACATATTTATCAGATTTATTGGAAACTATGGCTATTTTACAGTTTTTTTCTTTAAGCTTTTCGAAAACTGTGATTATATCATCGTATATATGTGTGCAGTCAGTTAAATGAGAGTTGTAATAATCTGAAAAAAGTTTGAGAACGTCATTATAATTTTTGTTTTCCAATCCTTGAGGTATTGCACGCTCTATGAGTTTGGCTATACCGTCACCTACATAGCTTTTTATTTGAGAGATTGTTTTTTGAGGGTAATCATAATTTTTTAATGCATAATTTACAGCATTTGTAAGATCTCCTATGGTATCGAGTAAAGTTCCGTCCAAATCAAATATGAACGTATCATAAAATTTCATTAGTTTACCTCCGTTTTTTGTTTTATAAGATTATAATACTATTACAATGAATAAAAAGCAATTATTATATATAATGAAATATGTTTTACACTTTTATCAAAATTAAAAATATTATACTGAAATAAACATTTAAAATAAAAAAATTATCATTTTGATATAAATATTTTTTTGATAAATTTAATTTAAAAAATAAAAGAATAAAAGTATAAATATTTAAATTTCAATATAAAAAGTAAAATGATTATCGAATTGATAAAAAAAATACGAAAAACATTTACATCAATATTTTTTTAATACTAATTATATTGACTGTGTAGAATTTAACTTATATACTTAATATAGAGCTAAAGTGTGTATATGCTTAAGGAGAAACGTATTCATAAAGTTTTAAAACATGAATATTAGTATTTATTTAAACATATTTTTGTTCAAATTTTTATTATTGAATAAATAAAATTTATTTAAAGTTCAGTTTTTATAGAAATATTTGTTAAATTTTTAGAAAGGACGGTTTTCGTATGATAGTTGGTAAAAAAGTAGCTCGTGTTGATGCTTATGATAAAGTAACCGGAGTTGCCAAATATACTGAAGATATAGTGGTACCTAACTGTTTTGTTGCAAAACTTGTTAGGAGCACTATTGCAAATGGGAAAGTTTTGTCAATTGATATTGAAGAGGCAATGAAAGTAAAAGGTGTTGTTAAGATATTTACTTGCTTTGATGTGCCTGATATACAGTTTCCTACAGCGGGACACCCTTGGTCAGTTGAAGCGTCTCATCAAGATATATCGGATAGAAAATTATTAAACGAGAGAGTTAGGTATTATGGAGATGAAATAGCTGTTGTAGTTGCAAGAGATGAAGTGAGTGCAAAAAGAGCTGTGGCAAAAGTAAAAGTTGAGTATGAGGAATATCCGCCTTTATTGGATATAGACTCTGCGCTTGATGAAAATGCAACTGTACTTCATAAAGAGGTACGACCTACTAATACAATAGTTAAATCTAATTATAAGGTTGGAGAAATAAACTTCGATGATTTAAAAGATGAAAAAGATTTGGTTTATTTTGATAAAAAATATTCAACTCAAACTGTTCAACATTGTCATATAGAGTTGCCTGTTTCCAAAGCTTATGGTGAAAACGGAAAGATAACTGTAATATCATCTACTCAAATACCTCATATAATGCGTCGTGTATGTGGTCAGGCGCTTGGTATTCCTTGGGGAAAAATAAGAATAATCAAGCCGTATATAGGTGGAGGATTCGGTAATAAACAGGATGTATTATATGAGCCGCTTAATGCTTGGCTATGTCAACAATTGGGTGGAAAGGCAGTAGAAATTTTGATTTCAAGAGAAGAAACTTTTACTTCTACAAGAACAAGACATGCTATACAAGGACATTTTAGAGCATACATAACAAAGACAGGTAGACTTATAGGCAGAAAATTCTATGGAAAAGCGGATAATGGAGCTTATGCTGCACATGGGCATGCTATAATGGCAAACTGTGGTAATCTTGTACGTATGCTTTATCAAGATGAAAAAGTGCTTGAAGGTACTGCTCATACTGTTTATACGAATAGAGCAACTGCAGGTGCGATGAGAGGATATGGTATACCACAAGCTTGTTTTATGCAGGAATCTTTTATGGATGATATGGCTTACAGTCTTGGGATAGATCCTATATCAATAAGGGAGCAGAATATGATGAAATTGGGTTATGTGGATTTAAGCACAATCACTTGTCATTCTACCGGTCTTCAAGAATGTATAGATATCGGAAAAAAATATATAAATTGGGATGAAAAGAGAAAAACTCTTGGAAAAGAACCTCTTAATAAAAGACGTGGAGTAGGTATGGCGATATTTTGCTACAAAACAGGAGTTTATCCTATATCTCTTGAAACAGCAACAGCAAATATTTCTCTTAATCAAGATGGAAGCGTACAGTTACAAATGGGCGCAACAGAGATAGGTCAAGGCGCTGATACAGCATTTTCACAAATGGCGGCGGAAACTATAGGAATAAGTCTTGAGAATGTTCATATAGTATCATTCCAAGATACAGATGTAACACCGTTTGATACAGGCGCATACGCATCAAGACAAACTTATGTAAGCGGTGGAGCTATTAAAAAAACAGCTGAATCTTTTAAAAGAAAAGTTCTTGACAGAGCAGGAAGAATATTAAATCTTTTACCTGAAAATCTTGATATAAAAGATGATTATATAGTGTTAAAAAGAGACGGAACAAGAAAAATGTCTATGCATGATTTTGCTATGGAGGCAATATACAGTTTAAAAGAAAGTCAACATATAACCGCTTGTGAAACATACGATTGCAAGAATAACACATATTCTTTCGGCGCAACATTTGCTGAGGTGGAAGTTGATTGTTATTTCGGTAAAATAAAAGTGTTAGATGTTATAAATATACATGACAGTGGTAAGCTTATTAATCCTCAGCTTGCGGAGGCACAGGTTCATGGTGGTATGAGTATGGCACTTGGATATGTTCTGGGAGAAAATTATATCTATGATGATAAAGGTAAATTGCTAAATGGAAATTTACTTGATTATAAAATGCCTACATCTATGGATCATCCTGATTTTCATGTAGAATTTGTGCAGACTGATGACCCTTCAGGAGCATACGGCAACAAATCCCTTGGAGAACCACCTACGCTTACACTTGCACCGGCTGTGAGAAACGCCGTATTACACGCAACAGGTATTGGGATAAATTCATTGCCGCTTAATCCTCAAAAACTTATTGAAGAGTTTAAGAAAAATGGCTTAATAGAATAGGAGGGATTAATATATGTATGATATAAAAAAAATATATGAGCCTCAAAATATAGATGAAGCTGTACAAATGCTGTATGATGATAAAGAGGCTATAGTAATAAATGGCGGTAGTGATGTGCTTATCAAAAATAGAGAAGGGCATTTAACTGATATTCCGTTTGTGAGCATATATAATTTAAAAGAGTTGAAAAAAATATATATAGATGAGAATGAGAGTATAATAATAGGATCAGGAGTAAGTTTCACAAATATAGAAAAAGATCCGATAGTAAATAAATATATAGATTTCTTGGCTTATGCTGTTGGTCAAGTTGGAGGACCTCAGATAAGAAATATAGGTACAATGGGAGGAAACATATGTAATGGAGTGCCAAGTGCAGACAGTTGTACAAGTGTAATGGCTCTTAACACATATCTCCATTTAAAAAGTGTAAATGGAACAAGAGTTGTACCTGTTTGTGAGTTTTATGTAGGGGCAGGAAAAACTATAAGACAAAGAGATGAAATATTGACACATTTTGAAATAAAAAAAGAAGATTATTTAGGTTATACAGGCAATTATATAAAGTATGCCATGAGAAATGCAATGGATATAGCAACTTTAGGATGTTGTATAATGACTAAATTAAGTGAAGATAAAAAAACTCTCGAAGATGTAAGAATAACATATGGAGTAGCTGCACCTACACCTATAAGAAGTCCTAAATTGGAAGAAAAATTGATAGGACAAAAAGTGGGAGATAATCTCATCAAAATAATAGATGAAAATTACACTTTAGATGTAAATCCGAGAAACAGTTGGAGAGCGTCAAAAGATTTCAGACTTCATATAATAAGAGAGCTTGCAAGAAGAAACATAAATGCAGCTATAGTAAAAGGAGGTGGTGAGAGTGTTTACAGTTGTTGATTTCAATGTGAATGGTGAAGATGTATCGGTACCTATAGACGAAAGAGAGTCTTTGCTTGATACTCTTAGAAACAGATTAGGACTTACGAGTATAAAAAGAGGGTGTGAAGTTGGAGAATGTGGAGCTTGTACTGTTTTAATAGATGGTGAACCTATGGATAGCTGTATATACCTTACAGTTTGGGCAAGAGGAAAAAATATAATAACAGTAGAAGGCTTAAAAAATCATAGCGGAAAATTACATCCTGTACAGCAGGCGTTTATAGATGAAGCAGCAGTTCAATGCGGTTTTTGTACACCCGGTCTTATTATGTCTGCAGTAGCAATAGCAGGAGAAAAGAAAAGATATACAAGAAATGAACTCAGAAGAAAAATATCAGGACATCTATGTAGATGTACAGGATATGAAAATATATTAAATGCTGTTGAAAAAGCAATAGAGATAAATATTGCAAATGACGAACAATAATTTTTTGTAAAACTTATTGATTTATACTGAATACTGTTTAATACTGAAAATATTTTAAAAATCCATATACTCTATGAAATATTGCAAAGTGTCACAAAAAAATATATAATACAAGAAGTTATATAGCATTTTAAATGGATATATAGTATAAATACAGTATTATTTTATAAAATTTAAAAATAAATAAATTTTTTATATTTATATCAGGCGGGTGATTGTCAAAAAATTATAATAAGTTAATTATCAACCTGATATAAATATTTTGCAGATGATTTGGAGGAAAGGTCATGTATGATGAAAATGGTTTTTTATGGAAATTTTTTAAGTTAAAAGAAAATGGTACTACGGTAAAGACAGAAGTAATAGCAGGTTTTACTACATTTGTAACATTAGCCTACATATTAGCTGTAAATCCTGGAATACTTGAGGCTACAGGTATGGATAAAGGTTCTGTATTTACAGCAACAGTTCTTGCCAGTATAATAGCTACAGTTGTTATGGCGCTTTATGCGAATTATCCCTTTGTATTAAGTGCAGGTATGGGACTTAACGCATTTTTTACATATGTTGTAGTATTACAAATGGGACATAGCTGGCAATTTGCTTTATCAGCAGTATTTATTGAAGGTATAATTTTCTTATTGTTAACTTTTGTAAAAGCCAGAGAAGCGATAGTAAATTGTATACCACTCAATTTGAAATCTGCCGTATCAGTAGGTATAGGATTGTTTATAGCATTCATAGGATTGAAATCTGCAGGTATTGTAGTATCTGATGAGGCTACATTTGTAAAATTGGGTAACCTTACAGATCCGTCAGCAATAGTATGTATATTTGGACTTTTTTTGTGTGCATTCTTAATTATATGGAATGTAAAAGGTGCAATATTAATATCTGTAATAGCATCAACATTGGTAGGTATACCTCTTGGAGTAACTATACTTCCAGAAAGTATAATAGGCATGCCTCCTTCAGTAGCACCTACGGCTATGGCATTTACTCAAATAACACAAGCGGAACTTTTAAGTTTTGATATGTTTTTCTGTGTAGTTACATTTTTGTTCGTAGATATGTTCGATACAATAGGAATGTTGGTAGGAACAGCATCAAAAGTAGGTATGCTTGATGAAAAAGGAAATTTGCCTAAGGCAAGTCAAGCACTAACAGCAGATGCAATAGGTACAACAGTAGGAGCTATGCTTGGTACATCTACTATAACTACATTTGCAGAAAGTGCAGCAGGCATATCTGAAGGCGGCAGAACAGGTCTTACAGGTATGGTAACATCAATATTATTTGCAGTGTCTTTGTTCTTTGCACCGTTATTTACAGCTATACCGTCAGCAGCTACTGCACCTGCACTTATAATGGTAGGCTTATTCATGATTGAAAATATAGTAAATGTTGATTTTTCTTCTTATGATGAAGCTATACCTGCATTTTTAACTATATTGATAATGCCTCTTACATATAGTATAGGTGATGGTGTTATGGTAGGGATAATATCATACGTTATATGTAAGATACTTGCAAAAAAATTCAGCGAACCGTCAATAGTTATGTATATATTGACGATATTGTTTGCAGGTAAAATAATTTTTATGTAAAAATTTGTTGGAGATATAAAATTATTCGGTATAAAAAATATAGATTTTGATTTGAAATGATTTGTTAAACGGCACAGGTAGGATACTATTTGTGCCTTTTGAACAGTTAGGAGATTCCTTATTATGAAAAATGCTGTTAAAGGAGATATAATATATGCAAGTTCTCCTGATAAATTTGAAATTTTTGAAGATGGATACTTATTGTTTGAAAACGATAAAATCATAGGTGTAACAAATGAAATAAATGATGATTATGAAGTTATAGATTATAGTAAAAAACTTATAATTCCAGGGTTTGTAGATATACATATCCATGCACCTCAGATAAATAATATAGGGCTCGGTGCAGATAAAGAACTTATGGATTGGCTTGAAACTTATACTTTTCCTGAGGAGGCAAAGTATAAAGACATGGAATTTGCGCAAAAATCTTATGAAAAGTTTGTAAATAAGTTACTTAATAACGGTACTACAAGCAGTGTTGTATTTGGCAGTATTTATAATGGAAGCACTGAATATCTTATGGATTTAATGGATAAAACTGGTCTTAGAGCTTATATTGGAAAAGTGAATATGGACAGAAATTCACCGGATTTTTATATAGAAAAAACACAAGATAGCGTAAAAAATACTGTTAAATTTGTTGAAGATACAATTGGCAAATATAAAAATATAAAACCTATAATAACTCCGAGATTTGTACCTTCTTGTACGAGTGAATTAATGACTAAGCTTGGAGAGATAGCAAAAAAGTATGATTTAAAAATACAATCACATCTGTCAGAAAACAGAAGAGAGATAAAATTTGTAAATGAATTGCACCCTGAATGTAACTGTTATGTAGATGTGTATGACAAATACGGACTTTTAAGAGATAACTTGAATACTGTTATGGCACATTGTGTATGGACAGATGAACATGAAATGCAAATGCTTAAATCTAAACAGGCTATGGTTGCACATTCACCATATTCCAACGGAAATATATCAAGCGGTATATCGCCTGTTTCAAAATTGCTTAAAAATGGAGTTAATGTCGGACTTGCCTCAGATGTATCAGGAGGACACGAAATTTTTATGGGAAAAGTGATAGTAATGGCTTCTATATTGTCAAATATGCGATGGGTGCATATAGACGACACTTATCCTCAGCTTAAGTTCGAGCAATTATTTTATATGGCGACAAAAGGCGGAGGAAAGTTCTTCGGAGATGTAGGTTCATTTGAAAAAGGTTATAAGGTTGATTTTCTTGTGATAGATGACGATAGTTTATCTGACAGTAATGACAGGACGGTAAGAGAAAGACTTCAAAGATTTTTATATATCGGAGATGATAGAAATATACAATCTGTATATGTAGATGGAAAAAAGATAAAATAGATTTTCAATGCAAAAATATAATCCATTTTTTTTAATGGATTATATTTTTGCAATTTTTCCTAAAATTTATTTTGTATTATTATATGATTAAACAGGTATATAAAATAAAATGCTGAATTGATACATTCAATTAGGAACATTTTCAGTACTATAACGTCAGTAATCTCCTTTGAACAAACACATTTTTTATATTTTAATGTCGTATGGAATTTTAAACAGGTTTTAGTATAAATTTGATTTTTCTTTATATATTTATAGTATTTTTATGTTTCTGTTTTCAAAATTATTGTCTCATTTAATTAAATGACAGAAAAAATTTAAAATAATAGCATATATTGTTAAAAAGCAGACTTAATCATTATATGAAAATAATGAAAATTTTGTTTGTATAAAAATGTATACAAAAACAATTATCTATCATTTTATTAAGCAACACTATAAAGAAAAGGAGATAATATAAATGAAAACAAGACAAAAATACAAGAATTATTTAGAAAATTATTTGAAAAAAGCTGAAAATCTTGTAAAAGAATCGACATATGCAACATACAACAACACCATAAGAACTCATATAATACCTATACTTGGAGAATATTATATGCACGATATAACAAGCGACATATTGCAAAATATGGTTATAGAACTGTCAAAAAACGGAAGAAAAGATAAAAAAACGGGATTGTCACTGAAAAGCATAAAAGATATAATGTCAATAATAAAACTTACATTAAAAGATGCGGCAAAATCCAATATTATAGAACATAAAGATATTCAAATAATATATCCGAAAGCAGAAAATAGTAAAAAAATAAAAATTTTCTCAAAAACAAATCAGAAAAAAATATCACAAAAAATATATATTAATTTTAACTACAAAAATTTAGGTATATTATTGTGTATGTATACAGGGCTGAGAATAGGAGAGATATGTGCATTAAAATGGAGCGATATAGATTTTGAGACAAAAATATTATCCGTAAATAAAACTATTCAAAGAATATTTATAAAAAATACAAAAAACAAGTCACACAGCAAGGTGCTGATAACAAGTCCGAAAAGCAAATCGTCAAATCGAGAAATACCACTGTCAAATTCAATATATAATATATTAAAATCACATAAACCTCAAGATGATGATGTATATTTGTTAACAGGGAGTAAAAAATACATAGAGCCGAGAACATATCGCAGTTATTATGATAAATTTATCAAAAATACAGGCATAGAACACATTAATTTTCACGCTTTAAGACACACATTCGCTACAAGACTGATAGAAAGCGGAGTGGATTATAAGACCGTAAGCGAACTGCTCGGTCATTCATCGGTAAATATAACGTTGAATTTGTATATTCACCCGCATATGGAGCAAAAAAGAAAAGCCGTGGAATGTATAGATAAATTCGTCTAAAATCATTACAGCAGGTTAGGTTTATTGCGACACCGATAAAAATATATATGAATAAATTTAATATGCCATAATAGACTTATTCGATAATTCAATTTTAAAAACTGCCAAAAGTAATTGTAAAAAACAATATTGTTAAAACTGTTTTTTTAAATCTGAAGTTTGATATATTTACAGTTGTTTACGGCATGTAACGCAACAAGTTCAATATATGATTTTTAAGATGATATTAAAAAAGTAGGGAATAAAAAGTAAAAAGTCTTTGATATAATAAAAGCATTTATCATAAATCTGAAAAGTTTTGTAGAAAAATAAGAAAACAGAAAATAAAAAAATTAAAATAGAGAAATAAAATAAGAAAAAATTTTTATAAAAATTTATAAAAAATAATTTTGAAAACAAGAAGATATGTTGAAATTTGAATATAAAAAATAAAATAAAAAATTTTAAAAAATCCTAAAGTTATATACTTGAGGTGTGTTTTGCTGTAACATATTTATTTCAAGATATGGAGCATATATTGAATTACTTTTTATGCCAAAATATGTTTAATTAATTACTATCTCAATAATTGTAATACTTGTTGCGGTAATTGGTTTGCCTGTGCAAGCATTGCCTGAGCCGCTTGTGTCAATATATTGTCTTTTGTGAATTTGCTCATTTCTTTTGCCATATCCGTATCTCTTATTCTTGATTCTGCCGCTTGTGTATTTTCAGCTGCATTATCCAAGTTCTTGATTGTATGTTCAAGTCTGTTTTGGATTGCTCCAAGGTCTGAACGTTGTCCTGATACTGTTTTTATTGCGTTATCTATAATACCTAAAGAGTCATTAGCTTTTTCATGTGTTGACACATCAACCAATGCTTTTTCAACATCACCTTTTTTTAATTCGTCTTTACCGTCAGTAGAAGAAGCAGCTTCAACTCCGACAGCCTTTTTAAGACCTTTAGCTGCTGATGATGTGCCAGTAGCTTTCATTTATACGGAACCATTTCCTACTTCTGATGCTGTTATTTTTATTTTATTACCATTTAGTGTGGCAGTTGCTATTCCTGTAAATGCAGCATTTATTTTAGCAAGGGCATGGCTTTTATCCTTTTCAGTAGTACCATTCATAGTTATATGTTTTGTTACTCCATTTATAGTAACATCGAATTCATAAGCGGCATCTAAATCCACCCAATCTTCAAGAGATTCACCTTCTGTTTTAGAAGCTGTTTGATCTGCCGCCGCTATATCTGCAATACCTATTCCACCTGCCGACATAGATTTGATAGATATATTAAGCGCCTGATCTTGATTGGCTCCTACTTGCAATTTTTTATCCTTAAATTCTCCGTTTAACAGCGTTTGTTTGTTGAATTGTGTCTTTTTTGATACATCTTGTATTTCTTTTGTAAGCTGCTTTATTTCTGATTGGATTGCTCCTCTGTCTTCATCTTGATTAGGGTCATTTGCACCTTGTACTACAAGCTCTCTCATTCTTTGTAACATTGAGTGCACTTCGTCCAATGCTCCTGTACTGCTGATATACCGTCTTGTGCGTTTCTTGATGCTTGTGTAAGCCCTCTTACTTGTGAACGCATTTTTTCTGATATATATAGTCCTGCCGCATCATCTGCCGCTCTGTTTATTCTTTGACCTGTAGATAGTTTTTCTACTGATTTTCCCATTCCTCCGGAATTTACTCCTAAAGATCTGTGTGCGTTCATTGCCATCATGTTGTGATTGATTATCATATTATTTTCCTCCTGAAATTTTTACGGGTGTCCTTACCCTAAATATATTCTAAATTATAATTTAAAACATATGATTCAGTTATGCGTGTGTATATCCTGTTTATTAATTTTTACATCATACGCTTTTTTGTTACCTACAGCTAACGGCGCGCCTTGTCAGTGTAGGTAAAAATGATAATTAATATGATGTAAAGAGGGATATACAAGACGCCTATCTAAAGCATATCTCTCTTACATTTTATATATCGGTCTTCAAGTATATAACTATGTGGTGTGTTTTTTTATGTCTTCGGCTATATTGCAATACTAAACTACAATAGAAAGATATAGAAAAGGTGCTATGCAAATTTAATAAAATATAATACTGTTATATATTTTTTAATATAGAATCATCTATTATTCTATATTGAAATTAGTGTAAAACATATAAAAATCATCAAGATGTTTGATAAAAAATACATATCAGTTTATAATATGGATTAAATATATTTTTAAATCAATTTTTGTATAAGATAATTATATAGGGGAAAAGTTATGAAGTGGAGCATAAATCAGCAAGACGCTATAAACACCAGAGGAAAAAATATACTTGTATCGGCAGCTGCAGGCTCAGGGAAAACGGCAGTGCTTACGCAGAGGATAGTTAATATTTTAATAAAAGAAAAAATAAGTATAGATTCTATGCTCATACTCACATTTACAAAATCGGCCGCAAACGAGATGAAAAGTAGAATACAAAGCAGATTATATAAGTATTTGCAAGAAAATGGTAAAGATATACATATAAAAAACCAGATAGATCTTATAGGGCAAGCGAATATATCCACAATGCACGCATTTTGTGTAAGTCTTTTAAGAGAAAATTTTGAAGTATTGGATATAGATCCCAATTTTACATTGGGAAATAATTCTGTGATAAGCATATTAAAAGACGAGACTATACAAGAAATATTTGAAGAGAAATATGAATCACAGGACGAAGATTTTTTGAACTTGGTAAACATATATTCCAAAAAAAATGATGACAGCTATCTTATAAATATAATATATCAGATTTATACTTTCATTCAAAGTAAAAAAGAGCCTATTAAATGGCTTTATGAACAGGCGGAAAAATATAATATAAAAAATATAAATGACAGTGAATATATGTCAGTTATGAAAAAAGATATAAGGCTGAATATCGAAAGTTTAAAAAGTATAATTCAAAATGCAATAGGTTTGTGTAAAAATGCAAATTTAAAATACGAAGAAACATTAATTCAAGATATGGAAAATCTGATATATTTGGAACAAATATTGCAAAAAGATTATGATTTATTTATAAAAGAAGTGTCACAACTTAAATATACTAAACTTAAACCCATTAGAAAAAATGAAGACGTGGATATGAGTGTAGTTGAAAAAGTAAAAAATATAAGAGATTATCATATAAAAAAATATGGATTTGAAGAGTTGAAAAAACATAATATAACCACTTCTATATATGCCAAGCAGATGAAGGATTATTACCCTGTAATATTGAGCCTTTGCAAACTTGTAGAGGAGTTTGCAAACAGATATATGGTTGCAAAATTGGAAAAAAATATATTTGATTTTAACGATTTGGAGCATCAAACTCTTAAAATATTAAACGATGAAGATTGTGCAAATAAGCTTAAACAAAAATATAAATATATTTTTTATGACGAATATCAAGATTCCAACGAGGTGCAAGACACTATAATCCAAAAAATCGCATCCAAGGATAACTTGTTTTTTGTAGGAGATGTAAAGCAGTCCATATATAGATTCAGGTTGGCTGAACCTCAGATATTTATAGATAAGTATGAGCTTTACAAAGCGGATGAAAACAGTAAAAAAATAGACCTTTCAGAAAATTTTAGGAGCAGTAGTAGAGTTATAGATTTTTGTAATATGATTTTTGAGAAAATTATGACAAAAGATGTGGCAGGAATTGAATACGATGAAAGTGCAAGGCTCAAATATCACAAAAAAAAATATAAAAAAAATTATGAAATCATAAAAAATAAAAAACTGACAAGTGAAAATATAAAATTTAAACTTTATCCGAAAAGCTCTGTAAAAATAAATATCTTAACAAATATTGAAGAAAAAAATAAGTATTCAGACTACGAAAAAGAAAATGATATAGATATATCAGATTTTGAAGATGAAGAACTTATGGCAGAGCTTACAGCCAAACAGATAATAGATATGATAAACAGCAAAAAAAATATAAATTACAGAGATATTATAATCTTAAAGCGTTCTTTAAAAGGCAGTGTCAATATCTATTCAAGAGTGTTTAAAAAGTATAACATACCTCTGTTTATAGATTATTCTCAAGCCGTTTTTGAAGTTTTGGAAGTATCATTGTTCATAGATTTTTTGAAGATAATAGATAATATCAGACAGGATGAAGCATTACTTGCAGTATTGTTGTCATCTATAGGTAAATTTGACATAGACGATATAACAAAGATAAAAATTTATGATATGAAAGAAAAATATTTTTATAACATATTTTTTAAATATGCAAGAGAAGTGCAAGATGAATTATCGGAAAAAATTGCAAAATTTATAAAAAAGATAGAAAATTATGCGGATATAGAAAGATATATGCAGCTTGACGAATTCATAGATTATATTATGACGGACAGCTCGTACAAAGATTATATAAGAACTATGCCTCAAGGAGAAATGAGAATTCAAAACTTGGAGATAATAAACGAAAAAGCAAGAGAGTTTATACAAAACGAAAATAAATCTCTGTTTCATTTCCTTATGTATATAGATGCCATATTAAAAAATAAATCGGATGACATAACACCGAAATCAATATCCAAAGAGCAAAATTTGGTAAGACTTATGTCTATTCATAAATCAAAAGGCTTGGAATCTCGCATAGTTATAATAAATGACTTACAAAAAAAATTCAATATGCAGGATAAAAACAAGGCGATATTGCTTGATGCAAAATATGGAATAGGCAGTAATTATGTGGATATACAAGATGATTATTATATGCCAACACTTGCTAAAAAAGCTGTTTTATCAGAATATGAATCAGGAGCAAGAGCAGAAGAGATAAGGATATTATATGTGGCGCTTACAAGAGCAAAAAATGATATAATATTAAATTCAATAGGCAAAGCGACGTATTATAAGCTTATTGAAAATATAAGAACAGGTTTTTTTCCAAAAGGTTTGGAGAGTATAAATAATTATCAAGATTTTATATTATATGCTATAGCTGATGACATAAGAGATAACTTTTCTAATACTAAATTATATCAATTTAATGAAATAGACATAAAAGATATAATATTGGCAGAAGAAGAAAAAACAGATTTAAGACAAAAATTTGAAGATATGCTTAAAAATATATCGCTAAGTGAAGAAGAAAAAAAATTGATAAGAGAAAAATACACATATGACTATGAATACAAAGATTATATAACAAAACAGGTTAAAACTTCCGTAACATCTCTTGCGAAAAAAAATATTGAACTTAAATCGAAGTATATTGTAGAAAAATTGTTCGATTACGATTATCATAAAAAAATTAATGATTTTACACCTGAAAAAATAGGAACACTAAATCACTTATTCTTGCAGCATATAGATTTTAAAAAAGACTACACTTCGGATGATTTGGAAAAACAGCTTGCAGATATGATAAAATCGGATTTTATAACACAAGAAGAAAGTGAAGTTATAAACTTGAAACAAGTATATAACTTTATAAAATCAGATATAGGAAAGAGAATAAAAAAATCTCAAAATATATATCAGGAAGAATCTTTTATAGACAGCTATGACGGTACATTGCTAAGCGGTGTTATAGATTTGTTTTTTGAAGAAGACAATCATTTGGTACTACTCGATTACAAGACGGATTCTGTAAGGAAAGAAGATGTGAAAGAGCATGCAAAAATGTATAAGGAACAGATAAATTTATATAAAACAGCAATAAACAAGGCATTTGACAAAGAAGTAAAGCAAAGCTATATATATTTTTTAAGCGTGGGAGAGATAGTCGAGATGTGATGAAAAGACATATTTTGAATTGTCAAAAATAATTTGAGTTTATCTTAGTTTATACTAAGCATTAATTAAAAGTATATTATAAGATATCCTTAAAAAAATTATACTTTTTCAAAATAATAAATATATAAAATTTAAAAAATGATGTGATTTTTAACGGAATTTGGTATTAAATAAAATGTAGCATAGAATTGAATTCCTATAAAATAAAAAATATTTTTTAAGGTGTAAAATTATAGGCGAAAATATATTTTTAGCTATAATTTTATAACCTTTTCTTGACATTATTTTTCATACATATTACAATTATAGAGTAGTTTTTGTTTTTAATTATCTGAATGTAAATATTAAAAATTGAAAAAATATTTAAATCTTTAAGAAAGGAAGTAATCAAAGGCATAGTAAATCTTATTTTTGAAAAGCAGGTTCTAATTTAAAGGATTAAGTTTAAAATTCCATTGACAACCATGTTAATTTTGTGAAAAAATATTTGAAAAATTGGCAGAATATTTAATCTTTAACGATTATACTTTTAATGTTTGTGATTATTTCCTGAAAAGATTTTAGGAGGTGGTCATTATTACTACAGATTTAAAAATTTTATTTCCATGCTTAATCACAGCTGTTATTTTCTTGATAATAGGCTTTTTCATAAGAAAATATACATCTGAGAAGAAAATTGGAACAGCGGAAACTTATGTCAAAGAATTAATTGAAAAATCTCAAAAAGACGCAGAAGCTCAAAAGAAAGAAAAAATAATTGAAGCTAAAGAAGAGATTCATAAAATGCGTAATGAGTATGACAAGGAGTACAAGGATAGAAGAAATGAACTACAAAAATTTGAAAAAAGATTAGTACAAAAAGAAGAAACTCTCGACAAAAAGATATTGCAGGTTGAAGAAAAAGACAAAAAATTGGCAGATGTAAAAACTCAACTTATTGAAAAAGAAAAAGAAGTAGACGAAATCAAGGAACAGCAGATAAGAAAACTTGAAGACATATCAAATCTTACATTAGACGAGGCAAAAAAATATGTTCTTGAGATTTCTGAAAAAGAAGTGAGATATGAGCTGTCCGCAAAGATTAAAGAACTCGAAATGCAAGCTAAAGAAGAAGCTGACAACAAGGCAAGAGAAATTGTCGCTTATGCTATACAAAGAGTTGCAGCCGAGCAAGTATCAGAAACTACTGTAAGCGTGGTAAATCTTCCGAATGATGAAATGAAAGGAAGAATTATAGGTAGAGAGGGTAGAAACATAAGAGCTATAGAAAATTTAACAGGTGTGGATTTGATAGTGGACGATACACCTGAAGCTGTCGTATTGTCATCTTTTAGCCCTATAAGAAGAGAGATTGCAAGGTTGGCTTTGGAAAAATTGATTGCAGATGGAAGAATACATCCGGCAAGAATAGAAGAAATGGTTGAAAAAGCTAAAAAAGAAGTTGATAAGGCTATAAAAGAATATGGCGAAAAAGCACTTATGGATACAGGAATATATGGTGTACATCCTGAAATTGTAAAGCTTATGGGGATGTTACATTATAGAACAAGTTATGGACAAAATGTACTCAATCACTCAATAGAAATATCGCATCTTTGCGGAGTGATTGCATCAGAACTCGGTGCAGATGTAAAGATAGCAAAAAGGGCAGGACTGTTCCATGATATAGGTAAAGCTGTTGACCATGAAATGGAAGGAACACATGTAGAGATAGGAATGGATTTATTAAAGAGATATAAAGAATCTTCAGAAGTTATACATGCAATGTCAACACATCATGGTGATTATGAGCCTCAAACAGTTGAAGCAGTAATAGTTACAGCGGCCGATGCAATATCAGCTGCAAGACCAGGAGCAAGAAGAGAAACTCTTGAAACCTATATAAAACGTCTTGAAAAATTGGAAGAAATAGCAAACTCATTCACAGAAGTAGAAAAATCTTTTGCAATACAAGCAGGTAGAGAAGTAAGAATAATGGTAAAACCTGAAAAAATAAGTGATGCTTTACTACCAAAACTTGCAAGAGATGTTTCAAAAATGATTGAAAAAGAAATGGAATACCCGGGTCAAATAAAGGTAAGCATAATAAGAGAAACAAGAACGGTAGATTATGCAAAATAGATAGTAAATATTTGATTAATTAATATGTATTTTGAGAGAATTTATTTTTCTTGAAATACATATTTTTTATATATTGCTTTTTATACTATTATCAAATATTAATCCCTAATAGAATTATGAGTATATTTAACGAAAAATCAATGATTTATACTTATGCCTAATTAAATAGACATTTTATAGTATTACGTGTTATTTTAAATAGGTTTTAGTATAACTCTAATAATCTATTAAATTAAGATATTCATAAATTATGATTCGTATTAATTTGATATCTATATTATAACAAAGTAAAGGAGAGGATAATATGTATAGCTTTTTGAACGATTACAATGAGATTGCGCACGAAAGAATATTAAATGCCATAATTGAAAATAATTATGTTCAAACATACGGATATGGAGAAGATGAGTTTTGTGAAAATGCAAAAAATATAATAAAACAAAAGTTTGAATGTGAAAACAGTGACATATATTTTTTTATGGCAGGAACACAGACCAATTTGACAATAATAGATTATATGCTGAAATCATATGAAGGTATTATAGCGACAGATACGGCACATATAAACGTGCATGAAGCAAGTGCAATAGAAGCGTGTGGACATAAAATAATGACAGTGTCAAATAAAAATGGAAAGTTGTTACCTCAGCAGATAGAAAAAATATATAAAAAGCATTTATCAGATGATCATATGACACTTCCAAAAGCAGTATACATATCAGAAACAACAGAGTTAGGCACAATATATAAAAAACAGGAGCTTGTAGATATATATGATGTTTGTAAAAAGTATGGACTTTATTTGTTTGTAGATGGAGCAAGACTCGGCAGTGCGCTTACAGCGAGAGAAAATGACATCAAAATAACAGATTTATCTAAATACAGCGATGTGTTTTACATAGGCGGTACAAAAAATGGGGCAATGCTCGGAGAGGCACTTGTAATAAATAATGAGGATTTAAAGCCGAATTTTGTAAGACAGATGAAATGCAAAGGCAGTATATATGCCAAAGGGAAAGTACAAGGAATAGAGTTTTACGAATTGTTTAAGGATGATTTATATTTTGAGCTTGCAAGACATTCCAACCATATGGCATACAAGATATATGACAGCTTGAAAGATGATTATGAGTTTTTGGAAAAAGTACAATCCAATCAAATATTTATGATATTAAAAAACGATATATTAGAAGAACTCGGAAAAGAGTTTGTATTTTCAAAAGTAGAAAGTATAGATGAAAATAAGACTTCGATAAGACTTGTAACATCATGGGCGACAAAGGAAGAAGAAGTTGATAAGCTTATAAAATTTTTGAAAAAATATATATGAGATTAAAAATTTATAGTGTTATTGAATTAAACACATACTATTTTAATATGAAATCAAAATATTAAAATGTAAATTGAATAGATTAAATGTATTATCAGTAACTGAATATAACGATAATAAAATAACCATATTAATAAGAAAATTAAAAGTATCTAAACTATAGTAACTTGCTGTAATTTAGATACTCTTTATCTTATATTAATATTCATTTAAACATAATACGGATATTTGATTTTATATAGATATTAAACTCTTAAAGGCAAAAATATTCATTATATTATTAACTTTTATATTAATTTTCATTCTAAAATTCTTGTTCTTTACCTTTATCTATAAATGTTTTTCCACCAGCAGATACAGTGACTTTTTTAGCTGTATCAAATTCTACTGTAAATTCACTGCCGTTATATTTTGATTTTGGCATAGTACCGTAAATACCTTCTATGTATTTTTTCAATTTTTCTTTATCAGTATCTTTATTTTCTATGTAATAAGTTTTTGCTTGTTGTTCTAATTGCAATGCGACAGCCAAATCTGTATTATATTTTTGTTTATCTACTATATTCATATACATTGGTATAGCTACAGAGCTTATGATTACAATAAGTGAAACGGCTGCTATTATTTCCAACAGCGTAAATCCTTTTTTCTTTCTGATTTTCATAAAAAACCTCCTTGATAATAATTGTTTTTTAAATATACTTCAAAATTATTATAACGTTTACCTATAATAATTATAGCACTTTTTAAACAGTTTTAAAATATTTAATTTAATATGTAAATGCTAAAAAATTTACAAAAATTTATATTCATATATATTAAAAAAACATTTTCTTTTTTTATCATATGGTGTATTATATTATTATAAAAAATTTATTATTTTTATACAATAAGGCAATATTTATCCATTGTTTTATATAAAATAAGAAGCTATAATATATTTTTGCATTAAATTTTGTAAATATTTTTATTTAAAACGGATTTATTTTTATGTTAAGGAGGCATTATAATGAACAGTGAAAAAAAAGATTATTTAATAGTCAAACTTATTTTAGGTGTAGTTATAGGTATAATAGTCGGAATGAATGCCAATGAGAGTGCAATACAAATATTTATGTCTTTGAAGCAGGTGCTCGGACAAGTTATATTCTACGCTGTTCCGTTAATAATAGTAGGCTTTATAACACCGGCTATAACAGGGCTTAAGCAAAATGCCAACAAATTACTTTCGACAGCTTTGCTTATAGCTTATATATCATCTATAGGCGCTGCATTTATGTCAATGATCATGGGATACATACTTATACCGGGACTAAATATATCAAGTGATGTTGAAGGTCTTAGAGAATTGCCGGAGATACTTTTTTCATTAAAAATAGACCCTATATTTTCTGTAATGACGGCACTTATTACATCAATATTATTCGGTTTGGCAATAATATGGACTAAATCTCAAATACTTGAAAACATATTTAACGAGCTGAACAATGTTATGATGGAAATAGTAAAAAGAGTTATAGTTCCTATACTTCCGTTTTTTATAGCATCTACATTTGCCTGCCTTGCATATGAAGGTGGAATAATATATCAATTGCCGGTATTTTTAAAAGCGATTATAATAGTAATAGTTATGCACTATGTATGGCTTTTTGTGCTTTATTGCATTGGAGGAGGTATTGCAAAAGCTAATCCTCTTGAAGTTATAAAACATTATGGTCCTGCATATCTTACAGCACTTGGTACAATGAGTTCTGCTGCAACATTACCTATGTCGCTTGAATGTGCTCGAAAATCATCTGTACTTGACAGAGAGATAGTAGATTTTGCTATACCTATAGGTGCAACAATACATCTATGCGGTTCAGTTCTTACAGAAGTATTTTTTGTTATGACTGTATCGAAAATACTTACGGGCGCATTGCCTTCAGTTGCAACAATGGTATTATTTATATTGCTTCTTGGAATATTTGCAATAGGTGCACCAGGAGTTCCGGGAGGTACAGTAATGGCATCTCTTGGGCTTATCATATCAGTTATCGGATTTGACCAAAACGGTACTGCATTGATGCTTACAATATTTGCATTGCAAGACAGTTTCGGTACGGCTTGTAATGTTACAGGCGACGGTGCAATAGCACTTATGCTTACAGGATTATATAAGAAACAAAAATAATTTTTAAAAATGTTTTATTTAAGTTATAAGACTTTGAATATATTTACAAAATTTATAACGCTTTGAATTTGTAATCATTATTATAAAAAATCATAACCACATATTACTAAAAATTGGTTATGATTTTTTGCTTATAATATTAAAACTCAATAGAGAGATAGAAAAATAGTATTTCATAAATTTAATAAAATATAACATATTTTATGGCATTCTTATATAAATTAATATATTGTTTATAAATTCATATTGTTTTCCAATATTTATAAATCCTGACAATAATTTATACATCCAGGTTTTGTTAAATCGAGTAAAAAATTGAATATATTGAGAGTTTGTGCTATACTCAATTTTAAGTTTTTGTTATAGATATAATTAAAAAATGAAAGGCAAGTTATGATAATAAAATTTAAAAAATCTGCAACTGTTGAGCAAATACAGGCATCTAAAAATTGGCTTATAAAGAAAGAAATCAGTTTTCAAGAAATAGATAGTGACAATTATACATTATTGCTTTTAATTGGTGATACCTCGCATATAAGCATAGATACAGTGCAGGCTTTAGAGGGTGTTGCAGAAGTAAGAGTGATACAAGAACAGTATAAATTGGCGAGCAGAACATTTAATCAATATGATACGATAATTACTTTAGATAACGGTGTGAAAATAGGTGGCGAAAATTTTTCGGTTATGGCAGGTCCTTGCTCAGTAGAAAGTGAAGAACAGATAATTGAGATTGCAAAGTCTGTTAAAAAATCAGGTGCAAATGTGTTAAGAGGAGGAGCATTTAAACCGAGAACATCTCCATATTCATTTCAGGGAATGGGAGTTGAAGGTTTAAAATTGCTTGAAATTGCAAAAAAAGAAACAGGGCTTGCGATAGTAAGCGAAATTATGGAAGCATCGCAGTTGAAATATTTTGAAAATGTGGATATACTTCAAGTCGGGGCAAGAAATATGCAAAACTTTGAACTTTTGAAAGAACTTGGAAAAATAGATAAGCCTGTTTTATTGAAAAGGGGTTTGTCAGCCACATATCAGGAACTTCTAATGAGTGCGGAATATATTCTTGCAGGTGGAAATAAAAAAGTAATATTGTGTGAAAGAGGAATAAGAACATTTGAAACAGGTACAAGAAATACTCTTGATATAACAGCAATCCCATATCTGAAAATGAAATCACATTTACCTGTAATAGCGGATCCTTCTCATGCAGCAGGACTTAGTCAGTATGTAGAGCCATTATCTATGGCATCTACAGTATCAGGTGCGAACGGACTTATAATAGAAGTGCATAATGATCCTAAAAATGCGTTATCTGACGGAGCGCAGTCTATTACACCTATACAGTTTGATTTATTGATGAAAAAAATAATTAAATTAAGAAAAGTTATATTAGATGATTAAAATACTAAACATAATTTAAAAAATAATTGTCAATTATAAAATTGATGAAGCATATAAATTTAAATAGGGATATATTATGAAAAATATAGATGATTTTATAGAAGTTACAGTAGATACTGATGATGAATATAAAGTTATAATTGGAAATGATTTATTAAAGAAAACAGGTGAAATTTTATTAACTCTCGGCTTTAAAAAAATTGCAATTATAACAGACGATAAAGTGTGGTCGATATATGAAAACGGACTTACAAATTCTCTTAAATGCTCAAATATATATTATGAAGTATTGATATTTCCGCATGGTGAAAATTCAAAATCTGTACAAAACTATTTGAAAGGAATTGATTTTTTAGCAGAAAATAAATACAGACGAAGTGATGCTTTATTGGCATTTGGTGGTGGAGTTATAGGCGATTTAGGTGGATTTATCTCTGCAACATACCAAAGAGGAATGCAATTTGTACAGTTGCCGACAACATTACTTGCGGGAGTTGACTCATCAGTAGGAGGTAAGACCGCCATAAATTTAAAACAAGGTAAAAATCTGCTCGGTGCGTTTAAACAACCTAAAAAAGTTATATGTGATTTAAGTCTGTATAAAACTATGGATAAAAAAGATTTTTTGGACGGAGTTGCAGAAACTATAAAATATTCTATATTATCAAGTAAAGAAATGTTTTATGAATTGTTTTCACCTATAAAACAAGATGATTTAAGGCTTGAATACTTAGTAAAGCGTTGTGTCGAATACAAAGCGAAAATAGTAGCCTTGGACGAGCAGGACAATGACATAAGAAGATTGCTCAACTTAGGACATACAATAGGACATTCAATAGAAAAATTGAGTAATTATAGTATAACACACGGTTTTGCCGTTGCAATCGGAATATGTTACATAGCGAAGTTGTCATATGTGTTAAATCTTATCACAAAAGAAACTGCCAAAGATATAGTAAACTGTATAGAAACAAATGACTTGCCTATTTCAACGAATTTTACGCCTGAAGAGATATTTCAAAACAGTATTTTAGACAAAAAATGTGAAGATGATACTATAACTGTTATATTAATCCAAGATATAGGCAGTTGTGTATTAAAGAAAATATCTCTTTTAAAATGGAAACATTACATAAAATCGGCAATGGAGGCAAATCTTGATTAAGATAGAAAATATTCAGTTAAACGGTAGTATAGATGCAGTGTCATCAAAATCCATGGCGCATAGATACTTGATATGTTCAGCTTTATCTGATTTCAATTCATCATTATATATTCCCAATATATCTGATGATATAAAAATGACTATAGGTTGTTTGAAAAAATTGGGTGCAGATATAAAAATAAACGGAAGAATTTTAAAAGTAACACCTATAAATATTGATAAATTAAAAAAATAAATGAAATATTGAAGTTTGATATGGGAGAAAGTGGAACTACATTCAGATTTATGCTACCTGTAATCACATCTCTACTTGACAGATGTGAATTTTCAGGTAGAGGAAGATTGCCACAAAGACCTATAAAAGAACTCGTAGATATACTCAAAAAATCCGGTTGCCTTATTTCTTCTGATAAATTACCTTTTAAAATTACTAATAAATTCAGATTTAATAATGTTGACATAAGAGGAGATATAAGCTCTCAATATATCTCCGGATTATTGCTTTGTGCACCTATGCAAAATGAAGATGTGAGAATAGATATTATAAGCAAGTTGGAATCTAAACCGTATGTAGATATGACAATTGATGTTATGAAAAAATACGGTATAGAAGTTGTGCAGGAAAAAAAATCGTATTTTATATCAAAAAATAACAAATACACTAATAAAGGCATATCCGATATTATACAAAAAATAGAGGGAGATTGGTCGAATGTTGCATTTTTTTTAGTTGCAGGAGCAATAGGAAGTAAACAGGTAGAAATAAAAGGACTTAATCTTAATTCAGTGCAGGGAGATATGAAAATATTGGAAATTTTAAAAAAAATCGGTGCAAAAGTGGAGATAGACATTAATTCAGGCGTTGTAAAAATAAATAAACATATATTAAAACAAACAGATATAGATATTTGTGATATACCTGATTTATTGCCTATATTGACTGTTTTGGCATCAGCTTGTATAGGAAAAACGAGATTTTATAACATATCAAGATTAAGATTAAAAGAAAGCGACAGAATAAAGAGCAGTGTCGATATGATAAACAGTTTAGGTGGGATAGCAACAGAAGAAGAAAATTCACTTGTTATAGAAGGCAAAGGATATTTAAAAGGTGGAGAGGTATCGTCATATAATGACCACAGAATAGCTATGTCTGCTACAATAGCATCAATAATATGCGAAAATCCTGTTATATTGGACGAAGAAAATGCAGTTAATAAATCATATGTAAATTTTTATGAAGATTTTGAAAAACTTGGAGGCAGATATGTCATCATTGATAGGAAATAAGTTAAAAATAGGATTGTTTGGTGAATCGCACGGCAGCCGTATAGGAGCTATTGCATACGGATTTCCGTCAGGTTTTGAAATATCTAAAG
Source organism: Peptoanaerobacter stomatis (assembly GCF_000238115.1). Lineage (GTDB taxonomy): Bacteria > Bacillota > Clostridia > Peptostreptococcales > Filifactoraceae > Peptoanaerobacter > Peptoanaerobacter stomatis. The sequence goes on from NZ_JH414547.1 coordinate 202,774, forward strand.
ATGAACTGAATAAATTTTTAAGCAGAAGGAAAACAGGACAAAATAAGTTTACAACACAAAGAAAAGAAACGGACGATTATGAAATAGTATCCGGGTATTATAATGACAGAACAACAGGTACACCTTTTGCTGTAATAATAAAAAACAACGATATAAACTCCAAAGATTATGAGCAGTTGAAATATAAGATGAGACCTTCACACGCAGATTATACAGGACATATAAAATATAAAGGATTTGAAGATAATCGAGGAGGAGGACATTTTTCCGGAAGAATTACAGCACCTCTTTGTGTAATCGGAGGTATAGCACTTCAAATATTAAAATCAAAAGGTATAGAAATATATGCACATATAAAATCTCTTTATGATATAGAAGATGTACCAATAGAAAAAGTAAGCATAGAAGAACAAAAAAAGGTTTGTGAAAAAACATTAGCTTTTTTTGATGATGAAAAATTGGAAGAAGCAAAAATATTATTGGAAAATATAAAAAAAGAGAAAAATTCAGTAGGTGGAATTATAGAATTGGCTGTACATGGAGTAAAAGCCGGTATAGGAGATCCTATTTTTGATTCTGTTGAGAGTAGATTGTCATCAATGATTTTTGGCATACCTGGTGTAAAAGGCTTGGAATTTGGATGTGGTTTTGGCTGTTCGAAAATGAAAGGCTCTTTGCATAATGATCCGTTTGAGATAAAAGACAGCAAGATTGTAACAACTACAAATAATTCAGGGGGAATAAACGGAGGTATAACAAATGGAATGCCGATAATATTAAGAACAGCAGTAAAGCCTACAGCGTCAATAGGACTTGTGCAAGATACAGTTGATATAAAAGAAATGAAAAATACAAAATTGGAAATTACGGGTAGACACGATCCTGCAATAGCAGTAAGAATAGTCCCTGTTTTGGAAGCTGCTGTTGCAATATCAATGTTGGATATGATTTTAGAAAATACGGACATATAAAAAAATTACAGCATAAAATATAATATTTTTTATTGAGTTGAATATATTATAAATTCAATTCATAATATATAAAATTTCACAACAATTATTTTTTAATTTATTACACTATTATTTAATAAAAACAGATAATTTTTAATATACCGAGCATATTCTAATTTAGATGATTCAGTAGTATATGATAAATTTGAGGAGTTTTATGATTGAATACGGTCTTTTAGGGAAAAGTCTTACACACAGCTTTTCAAAATCAATACATAGTCAAATTGACGATTATGATTATACATTTATAGAAAAACAGGAGCAAGACGCAAAAGAATTTATAAAGTCAAGAGCGTTTAAAGGAATTAATGTCACAATGCCGTATAAAAAGACAGTTGTGGAGTTTTGTGACGAATTATCCGATACAGCCAAAAAGATAGGATGTATAAATACACTGATAAATAAAAATGGCAAGCTGTGTGGATATAATACGGATTATTATGGAATTATAAGGATGATTGAAAAGTCACAAATAGATATAAAAGATAAAAAAGTATTGATATTAGGCAGTGGTGCTACATCTGATACGGCGAGAGAAGCAGCTGAATACCTTGGGGCATCAAAAATAACATTTGTCTCAAGAAAAGGAAATATAAAATTTGATGATTATGATAAGTTTTACGATAGCGAAGTAATTATCAACGGTACACCTGTAGGGATGTACCCCGATAATTTAAAAACTCTTGTAGATATAGAAAAATTCAATAATTTGCATGGGGTATGTGATGTTATATATAATCCTGTCAAAACAAGGCTTTTAATAGAAGCTGAAAAAAAAGGAATTAAAACATCAAGTGGACTTATAATGCTCGTTGCACAAGCTATTAAAGCGGCGGAATTGTTTACAGGTAAGAAATATGATGCGAACATTGAAGATAAAATCATAGAAAATTTGAAAAAAAATATATCCAATATAGTGATAATAGGTATGCCGGGAAGCGGTAAAACAACAATAGGCAAGGAAATATCAAAAATATCGGGCAAAAAATCGGTAGATATAGATGAAATAATAGAAAGAGAAACAGGAAAAGATATATCTCAGATATTTAGAGATTATGGAGAAGAATATTTCCGACAAAAAGAAAAAGAAGTAATATCAAGAATAGGTAAAGAAAACAATCAAATAATATCTACGGGTGGAGGAAGCATACTTGATTATGAAAATTATCTGTCGCTCAAACAAAATTCAAGAATATATTATATAAAAAGACCACTCGATAAGTTAGCTGTTGATGGCAGACCTCTATCATCAGGCGGTATAAATGTATTGGAAAAATTGTATGAGCAAAGACATACTTTATACGAAAATTTTGCAGATTTTGAAATAGATAATGATAATATAGAACGCACATCAGCAGATATTTGGAGGGAATTCAATGAAAATTTTGGTGCTTAACGGTGTCAATATGAATATGTTGGGAATAAGAGAAAAAGGTATATATGGGCATGAAACATTTGAAGAGTTGGAAAAGAAAGTTATAGAAAAAGGTAAATCATTGGGAATAGAAGTAATATCCTGTCAGAGCAATTATGAGGGAGAATTGGTGGAAAAAATACAACAAGCCTATGAAACTATGGACGGTATAGTAATAAATCCAGGAGCATATACTCATACTTCTATAGCATTATTAGACGCATTAAAAGCGGTACAATTACCTGCAGTAGAAGTACATATATCCAATATAGATGAAAGAGAAGATTTTAGAAAAATATCATATATAGGGATGTATTGTGAAAAAAGAATATATGGTAAAGGAATAGCAGGATATGAAGAAGCAATAGAATATTTATACAATAAACTTGCTAATTGTGGTTTTGTTTATAAACAGTAAGATTTATAACAAGTGTCACAAAAAAATACAATACAGAATTTATCTATATTGTATTTTTTGTTATAAAGAACTTTCTGCTATACAAGTGAAGTTCAAAAGAGCTAAGAAGATTATCAGACAAAAAACTTCCTTTGATTAAAATAAAGTTACTTTTTTATAATAACAAAATAAAATCAAAACTGTATCCTTATTTTTTAAAATCAAATAAAATATTGAAAAGGAGGCTTTTATTATTATGTAGAAAAATATTTTAAGTCTATTATATCAAAAAATATCTAAACGAAAAAGCCATAATTTTCCTATATATCATCAGTCCTCATATACACTGATGATTGAAAATATCCATCCTTATCTTCAAACTTGGCATCCCCGTTATACTTTCTTGCAACTGACTGTACGGAAGAAAGACCGATGCCGAAGTCATTTCTTTTTGTAGAGCGAAATCTTCCGTTTACGGATACAAAGTTTCCGTCATAAGAGTTGTCCATAGTAATAACAAGCATATCATAGCTTATATCACTTCCAATTCTTATAAACCTTTTATCTTTATCCGTTTTTATGCAGGCTTCTATTGCATTTTCAAGCAGATTTCCAAAAATAATTGTAAGGTCGCTGTTTAGAGATATATTATCAGTTTCAGGTACGATAAGTTTTGCCTTAAAATCTATTTTTTCTTCCTCACATACACCTGCATAGTGGGAAAGTATAGAACTTACCGCTTTATTTTCACAATAATTGAAATGAACGGCAGGTATATTTTTGCTTAAATTATTAAGGTAATCGTTCAGTTTTTCGTTTCCATTTTCAGCAAGCTCTCTTATGGTGATTAAATGATGACGTAAATCGTGCCTTTGCTTTTTCAGCGTTTTTTCATTTTCGGCAATCAGTTCATTATACTTCCTCTGTTCGCTCATCTGTATTTCCATAAGCCCTATCTCAAAGGCAAGACTTTCATTTTGCTTACGCACAGTCTCAAAATCTTTGATATAAAATCCTATTGTAAAGCCCATAATCAAAATAAATATAATTACTCCGTTTTGAAAAAGAAATGCGAATTTATACGTAAATCTGAAATAATAATTCATAACTTCAATCAGTGATGCAAGAGTTAAAATCGCTATCGGTATGACAAAACGTTTCGCCTGTAAATTATCATTCTTAACAGCCTCATATACAGTTAAAAATGAAAGAATACATAAAGAACAAGTGTTCATAAAATGAAAAGCATACATACTGCTTGAAAGAGGATATATTCTCAAGAATTGCAAAACTATTGCTACAGTTGATGAAACTGTCAAAAAAGAAGAAAGTATGTATAAAGGCTTCGGATTTTTAAAACCTATTGATACGATTGCCAGTTGCAACAGAGGTATGCAAACATTAAACAAGCCTATAAAAGCGAACAGATACAGTAAAGTCGGATTTTTAATAACCATACCTGTAAAATTACATTCACCGAATTCCCATAAGCCTGAAATAAATGAAAACATACCGAGCCAAAAGAATATCCTGCCGATTCTCTTTTCAAAAAAAACAATAATAAGTGATACGACAGCAAGGAATACCCCTATCGCAAGCTGAACAACCGAAAACAAAAACTGAACTTTGTAAATCCCTACAAATTCATTGAATATAGATTTGAATGTAGACATAATAGGCGGATATACAGTCATGGAACTGCGAGTTACAGGAGATAAAAACTCCATCTTAAACTCGACTTCCTTATTGTAGACAGGCGATCTTATTAAATAAATCTCCGTAGCAGGATCTATCATAAAATTCGGATAGGTTTCCTTTTTGCCGAATTCATAAATTAATATATCGTCCGTATAAATTTTTACGGGTGAGTATGCAGTCTTGACACAGAACATATCATTTTTATTCGGGGTAACAAGAGCCGTAACAGTAACGGGAGTTTTAGGTTTTAAGTTTTTGAAGTTGTAAGGTAATGTAATATTTTTTGGGACATTTCCATCTACACTTACTTTAACATCTTTGATATACAAAGGCTCAGGAGGTTTTGCCTGATACATATTGTATCCAAAAGACGAAAAGGTGATAATAATAGCAGACAAAACTAAAATAATCTGTAAAGTTGTAAAAATTTTTAAATTTTTTTTCATTTCATAAGTCCCCTTGTACGCTCAAACAGAAAATCTTCCAGAGCCTTTTTTGCCATTATCAAAAATTCTCTGCGTATCGGAATATTGGTCTTGTTTTCCATTACAAAACAGCGAAGATCCATATCTATATACATCACATAAGAAAGATTTACTGCAAAACTTTTGTGAGGTACAAAAAATCCGTTTTCAGGAAGTTGATCTTTCAGTTTTGAAAGTTTGTCGTAAACAGAAAAACTGTCCTCATTTTTCAGACAGATAAAAACTTTGTGCATCTGCTGTTCCATATAAATTATATTTGCAAAAGGTACTCTTTCACAAGCACCGTTTCTTTGCACGAAAAGGGCAGGCACATCATTCTTTTTTAGCAGAGCTAAATGCAAAATATCCCCTATACTTTCTTTTGAATAAGGCTTTTCAATATATTTCATAGCAGATAAACGGTAGCTTTCAAGTGCGTGGTCTTTGCTTGTAGTTACGAATGCAACAGGGACATCTTTATCTTTTTTACGAATAAGTTTTATCGTTTCCACACCTGTAAGATCACTGCCCATATAAATATCCATAAGTATAAGGTCATACTCTCCTTGCTTAAAATCTGCAAGTAAGTCCTCCCCGTTTGCAAAAATGCTGTATGTATTTTTTATGTTGCTCTCGTCAAGAGACTTTATCAGTATATTTCTTTGATCTGTTTCATCTTCGCAGATTGCTATTTTCAGCAGCTCCGACATTTTAATAAACGCTCCTTTTTATAAATAATGAGAGTAATTATATCACACATTCACATTTTAATCAATTTGTCAACTACGAATTATGATAATTATTTTGGCATCTTTCGCACTTTTTTAGTATTAATTTGTATATATAATAAACGTAGTGAAAAAACATTTAGACAGACATAAAAAATAAATATGAAAAAGTATTATCATAATTATACAGCTTTGTTTGTGTGTCAGTTTAAATGTGTTATCAGTATCGGTTAACATATATTCATAATTTTACATTAATTTATCATAGCATAATTGAAAAACATTATAACAGTTTTTATAACAACTTATCCATAATGTATTTCTATTAAATAAAATTATTAATATTATACGTATGCAAAATGTAGTTTTTATATTTATTCATAGTTATATAGTATGATAACATGGCTATTTTTACGTATATTGTGTTAATGAATATATTTTTTCTTGTTTTGCATATCTCTAATTAATATCAGAAAGGAGAATTTATATTGAAAGGTAAGAATTTAAAAAAGAAAATAGCTTACATACTCACGTTAGTATTATTGTTTACAAGCGTATACGTAGGCAATTTTTCTTATACACATGCATTAGAAGATATCACAAATTGGGGGCTTGATTATTCGAGTGGCAAGCCTAATCAAGACAAAATTTATAAAGCAGGTAATGGTAGTATCACTTATAAGGCTGACACTAATACACTTATATTAGATGGTGCTACGATAAATACCACTACAGGAACAGCACTTAATTTTGGTGATAATTATAATGAGATAAATATTGTAACAAAAGGAAAAAACGAAATAATAAGCCAAAAGGGACACGCAATACAAGGCTTCAATATTTATATAAAAGGAGAGTCCGGCTCCGAGCTTAATCTTATATCAAACGATGCTGATGATAACGAAGCTTACACAGTTAAGTGCCATAGTTTGGACATATTAGATAAATCAAATGTATTTGTTACAAAATCGGGAGCGGATAAAAATAATATCGCTATATATACAGCAGGTTTAGAGCTTAAAGACAGTGCCAAACTTACAGCAAAAGAAGGTGGTATAGCCATTCATCAAACTTTTAAATTAGAAGACGGTACTGAATTTAATGCAAAAATTGTTGCACACGGCGAAGAGATTCAAGGTAATGGAAGACGCAACTTTATTGGAAGAGAGTATGACGGATCTACCTATATAACATATACAGTATATGGAAATGTTGCATTAAATGGGAAACTGACTGATTTAACAACAGAGCAAAATAAAATAAACAAGCTGATAGTCCCTGAAAATGCAAATCTTGAATTTACTGGTGCAAAACTGAATGATGTGAAATCTTTTAATATTGAAAATAAGGGGACAATAGACTTCACAAATTATGCAGATTTTGTAAATCCTGACAACGAAATGGATTTTAAGATAGAAAATAACGGCACTATAAATGTAGCGGAGGGTAAAAATTTAAGATTTGACCTTCGAAAAATGCCTACTATGACAGGAACAGGACAGTTTATCAACAAAGGTATAGTAGAGTTTAAAGCATATGAGTCTACAGGTACAAGTGCAGAAGAGGAAATTAATACTATCAAAAATTTTGTCAAAAACGAAGGAAAGGGAATAATAAAAATAGACCAAGGAGGAGATAAAACTCTAATAGGCAGCGATGATATGGAATTAGCCTATGCCAAATTTTCATATACAGGTATAGATCTTGCTAATCAAAACAAAAAAATAAAATTTATACCTAATGATACAGACTCATTGGCTATAGAGGATAAAGAGGCATATATATTATATGACCCTCAAAGTAAGGAATTGACACTAAATAATATTTATTACAGAGCCGCAAATATTACTCTACCAAACGATAAAATCACAATCAAGCTCATCGGTAAAAATATACTGTATAGTCAAGAAGAGGGCGAAATTGTATTTAAACAAGGAGAAAATATCTATCTTGAACAATTTAATAATTATATTATGACAGGCACAATGCCTGATATTCATATAGATAGAGGTATTACATTTACAGGGGACGGCTCACTGAATATATTCACTAAACAGCACGAGAAAGCAAGAAGTATACAAACAGACGGATATATAAAAGTAGATGGAGGTAAAATCTATAGAGATATAGATGAAATAAATAGATTTGAAACACAAAAAAATTTAACTTTATGCGATAAGACCGGTAAGAATTTTGTAATGACTTGTGCATCTTATAGTCAAAATGGCGGATATGTAATGTTTAATGATGAGGTTGAAAACAGTATATTAACATTTGATTTTAATATGACAGGCGGGAAATTTTTAACAGCAAAAGATACAAGTGCCATACAAGTGTATAGAGATTTGGAAGTTACAGGCGGTGAGTTTAAGCCGTCATTTATAGAAACGGCACACATATTAGTATTTGGAGATGTAAAAAATTATACGATAAATGACGGATTGATAGTAGGAAAGTTTGTTTTTCCAAACTCTCCATCACCTACAGATTTTCCAAAATGTATACTGACTGTATATGGAAATGCCGAGATGGCAGGATATGATGAAAATGGTGAAAAAATATTTGTACAAAGTGATGATCCTAAAATCACATTAGGTTTTGGGGGATTTGCATTTACAAAGCTTCAAAGCAAAGATAACTCATCCCTTACTATAAAGGACGGACAAACTGTTGGGTGCAACTTATATGCAACTGTTGGGGGAGTTTTTACGAAATGGGATATTAAAGATGTTATTTCAGGTAATGCTGCAATTATCAACAACGGTAAATTTTTCATAAGGGTAGAGCCGCTTGAAAAGAAAGACTTGGATAAAAAAATAAAAGAAATAGCAATCTATCTGAAAATGCATGGAAACGGCAAGATTGTAACAATGGACAAAGATAACAAGCTACACTATTATAATAACGACGGAAGTGCAATAAATGCAGTGGATTCATCATTTAATCTGAACTTTATTGATGATAAGATGGATAGAGAAACACCAGGTTTGTCTTGGAAAAAAGATACAGCTACAAATAGTTATATACTGACATTAGACAGCGTTTATTTAGATAAAACTCAACAAATAATTCTGCCTCAGGACGAAAAAATAATAATAAAATCTGTAGGTAACAGCAAAATAGACGGTCAAATCAGCAGTGACGGAACAAATCCGCTTAATCTTACAGTAACGGGAGACGGTACATTAAATTTAAACAATCTTCCAAGCGGTAGTGCAAATAATGACACTATAACAATAGATGGCGGTGTAAAAGTATATGTAAAAGATCGTGTAGCTTGTGGCGGTTCAGGCGGGCAAGACGGATTTTTAAATATAAAAGGCAAAGATACACTGCTTGATATTGACATTACTCAATCATCAAATACTAAGGGTACATTTTTGAAAGAAATAAATGTTACAGACGGAGCAAAGTTAAATATACGCTCAAAACAAATAAGTGCATATATATATAATGGCTCAATAAATGTAAAAAACAATTCTACACTAAAAGTATCCTGCAAGTACGGTGTGTATATATATGGCGGTAAATTAACGGTAGATGATACAAGTACACTTCAAACAGATGCCACATCTGCCGGCATAGTGGTAGTAGATCCATCTAAGACTAAAATACAAGATGAAGTGCTAAGTCTACCTGATATTCCTTATAATACTAATATTGTATCCGTAATGGCAAATGACCATAAATTTTGGACTATAGCTAAGATAGGCAGTGCAGTAGAGGTTGTAGGTAATAATGCAGATCCTGCGGATGATATAAAAGGTGCCTTAGGCAAGATGACTATCAAAAAAAGAACGGATATAACAGGATTTACGGCAAAATTGGACAAAGCACAATATGAATATACAGGAAGTCCAATAAAAGCCGGTGTAACAGTAAAAGACAGTGCCGACAAAACCCTTACAAAAGATAAAGATTATATAGTAGAATATCAAAATAACATAAATCCGACTACAGCTACAAACAAAGCAAAAGCTATAGTAACAGGTATAGGAGATTATAAAGGCGAGATAACATTGACATTTGATATAGTTAAAAAATCAGGTGGCGGAACAATTCCTGGAGGATCATCAGGCGGAGGATCACAAGGTGGAGGTTCATCAGGTGGAGGATCACAAGGCGGAGGTTCATCAGGTGGAGGATCGTCCGGTGGCGGAGAGACATCAGGAGACGTAACGCCGAAAAATAATGATATTACAAAGGACAACAAACAAGAGAAAAATAAGGCTGAAAACAAGGTAGATGACAAAAAATCTGATATCAAAAAATTTGATGATGTAAACAAAGATGATTGGTATTATGACAGCGTAATTTTCGTATCAAAAAACGGTTATATGACAGGCATATCAGAAAACAAATTCGCACCTATGATGTCTACATCAAGAGCTATGATAAGTCAAATCATATACAATCTTGAAAAGACACCAAAAACGACTGCAAAACATAATTTTACAGATGTTGCAAAAAATGTATGGTATGAACAATCTCTTAACTTTACATTTGATAAAGATATAGTAGCAGGATTTCCTGATAAAACATTTAGAGGAAACAGCACAATTACAAGAGAACAATTAACTGAAATATTATACCAATATGCAATATACAAAGGATATAATTCTGATACGGATACAGATATGTCAAAATATGAAGACTTTGAAAAAGCCGGAGATTGGTCGAAAATATCAATAAAATGGGCAGTAAAACATAATATTATAAAAGGAAGAACAAGTACAAGCTTAGAGCCGAAATCAGAACTTACAAGAGCGGAACTGGCGGCAGTATTAAAAAATTTTCATTCGGAATTTGTGAAATAGAATTTTATGAAAATAGACAGATATGTGATTGACAGTAAATGAGAAAATATATAAAGGTCAGGAATTTTATATTTTGTAATAGTGTTTAAGATAAATAAATATCCACCGGCTAAGCCGGTGGATATTTATCTTTTCAGTTTTCTGAGCAGGTCATTTTTTTTATTCACGTTATGGTATCCTCCTGCATATGAAGTTATATCGTTGGTAGATACAAATGCTTTTATTTCCTTTGCTTTTATATAGTCATATATATTACCTATTTGTTTTCTTTTCAAGTTTATCATAAGCATTATTCTTTCGCCATCTTTGCCTTCTCCTCTGAAAACAGTAACACCGTAACCCATTCCTCTCAAGTCGTCTACTACATCGTATTGTGAACTTGGCAATACTATTCTCATCTGTGCATCACCGAAGGCTAAAAAGCTTTCTATTTTTGAGCCTATAAAATTTCCCGACGCATATCCGAGTGCATAGGATATGAGATAAAACGGATTGTCAAGTGAGTTTACCACTTTTCCAAGCACAATTATATATATAGTGACTTCAAAAAAACCCATAAAAGCGGCTAATTTTGACATACCCTTAGTTAACAATATTGTTCTTATGGACATAAAAGTAACATCGGAAATTCTTGCAAAAAATATGAAAAGACACATAAAAAACATATCTATATTAAATTCCATAAAATGCTCCTAATAAAATTATTTTTTTAAATTGTTAAAAACAGTATATACGAGTTTTTTATAAATTTCAATATTTTATTCGATATAAGTGTTCAGCTTTTTTTTAAATTTTACCTTTATAAAATTAAAAATCATCAGTTATAGCAGTAATAAAAAATCGTGAAAATCAATTATAAATGTTTAAATTACAAATATATTGCGAATTTATTAATAGTAAAGATAATATATTATAATTTGTTTTTCAGTTTATTGTTAAAACAAATCTCTTGTGGTATAATTAGAAAATATTTTTTAGATGAGGTATATTAATTTTTTAAATAGGTGATATTTTAAAAGTATACAGATGTATAAATATAAAACAATTATACATCTGTATGATAATTGATTCAACTGTTTTAATAAATTTCAATATTTAAGTGATACATTATTATTTATAACGGTAAATAAGTTTTTTATTGAGTGTCAATATTATTGGCATTATATTTTATTCAATCCTAATTTATGAAAGTTTTATTAAAAAGGAGTAATTATTTATGCAAAATATAAGAATTGAACTTACCGAAAATCCTGCGCAGTTACCTGAAGATGAGACTATACTCGGTTTTGGAAAAAGATTTTCGGATCATATGTTTGTCATGGATTATACTGTGGAAAAAGGTTGGTTTGATCCGAGAATTGTACCTTATGCACCTATAAGCTTATATCCGTCTACGATGTGTTTTCATTATGGACAGACTACATTTGAAGGTTTGAAGGCATATAGAACTGAAAAAAATGAGATATTGCTTTTCAGACCTCAGCAAAATTTTAAAAGACTTAACATTTCTGATGACAGACTTTGCATACCTAAACTTGATGAAGAATTTTGTTTGGAGGCATTAAAAAAATTAATACAAATAGATGAAAAATTTGTGCCTCATTCAAAAGGTACAAGTTTGTATATAAGACCTTTCATTATTGCTACTGAACCGCAACTCGGTGCGAATTCAAGTACACAATATAAATTTATGATAATAACAAGTCCGAGCGGAGTGTATTATTCAAGCGGACTTAATCCTGTGAAAATATATGTAGAAGATAATTATGTGCGTGCGGTTCGTGGCGGAATGGGTATGGCTAAAACAGGAGGAAATTATGCTGTAAGCCTTAAATCACAAGTTAATGCACATAACAACGATTATTCACAGGTATTGTGGTTAGACGGAGTGAAAAGAAAATATATTGAAGAAGTTGGAGCTATGAATATATTTTTTGTAATAGGAGATGAAGTTGTTACACCTGAAATAAACGGAAGTATATTGGATGGTATAACAAGAAAATCTATGGTAGAACTTCTAAAAAAAGAAGGTAAAAAAGTGAGCGAGAGAAGAATATCCATACAAGAAGTGGAAGACGCTTATGAAAACGGAGAATTGAAAGAAGTGTTCGGTACAGGCACTGCAGCTGTAATAAGTCCTGTTGGTGTACTTAAATATAAAGATAAAGTAATGACTATAAATGATAATAAAATAGGTGAAATTTCAAAACATCTTTATGATACGTTGACAGGTATACAAAGAGGAGAAATAGAAGACAAGTTCGGTTGGACAGTAAAAGTTTGTTAATATAGTTATAAATTAAATAAGGATATAATAAATATGTTTGAACTTTCAAAGATGGAATTAATAGGTGCATATCTATGCGAACTCAATTCCAATATGGATGCACCACTCATATCTAATTATGATGTAGAACAAGATGATGATATAACAATAACATTTATAGAAAACACCATATACAATCTATATTCATCTAAAGATATGAAATGGGCAAGATTTATAGAAGATGAAGAGCAGTGTAGTAAGGCATATAAAGATATATTGCAGTTAAGCGAGAATTTATCAGATTTTAAGATTAAAAGTAAGAATATTATAGACGAGTATTTTAAAATAATTACAGACAATGTACCGGTTCCATCCGGAGATTTGATAATAGTGCTTTTTGAGATGGAAAAACAGCCATATTTAGGAATATTTAAGTATAATCACAAAACTATGCTCGTATCACAAGTTGATAAACTAAATGACACAAATAATATCTATATATCACAGAAATCATCATTATTTACTACAAATAAGCATAAGGCTGATGAAGGTTTTATAATAAACCTGATAAGTTTTGATATAGCATTGGTAGATAAAAAGTATGAGATAAATGCAGAAAAAAGCAATATATTACAAGATAATATATTGCTTTTGCAAACAAGCCGTTCGGAAAAAGAAAAATTGGATATATTCAATAAAGTTACAAAAAATCTCGAAGACAAGTATATAGGCGATGATATAGAAAAAAAGGCGAAGATAAAAAAAGCCGTGAAAGATACAGTTCTTGATGAAGGTGTTATAAGCGTAGATTCCGTTATGGAAAAAGCATTTGGAGAAACTGAGCAACTCAAAAAGATATATGAAAATACATTGGAAAAATCAGGAATACAAAGAAGAGAAAAAATAGAAGTACCTGAAAGGCTGCTCAAAACAAAGTTCCAAAGGCAGAAGATAACAACAGAAACAGGTATAGAAATAAATGTACCTATAGATTATTACGGTGATGATTCAAAGATAGAATTTGTGCCGGATGATAATGGAACTATATCAATAGTTATAAAAAATGTAAAAAATATAACAACTTAAATAATAAATTTTTACTATAAAGATTAAAAATTATACTTGAAAAAAATTTTTTTTTATGAGATAATACAAAAACAGTTAAGAGAAATTTGAGATTTGATTATGTTTTTTACAAACTTATAGAAAATTTGTACTGTGTTATACTGAACACTGATTAAAACTGTTATAATATATAGCTGAAAAATTATATTTTTTAAAATAGTTAATATATGAAAATTTTATATTTATATTTTATATTTATAATAGTGTTCAGTATTACCTGATAAAATTAAAAAATGAGAATTGTATTAAATTTTAAAGGAGGTGTATATTTTGCAAGAGTGGATATCATGGTTTTTGTTGATATCGTTGATGATTCTGTTAATGGGTGTATTTATCAATGTATATAGAGTATTTTTTTCGAATGTGGCGCTTGCAGTGGAAGATGATATACATCTCTCTGATAATATAGTAGAAAAACGGCATGTGCATGACAATAGAAAAAAGACATCTGTAAATATGAATCGCATACAAAAAAATGGACAAAGAAATACACAAAAACAGACTTTAAGAAAAAACAGTGTATCTTATAAAGATGGAACCGATTCGTCTACGACATATAAGCATAAATACACAAGCTATAAGGAATATAAAAAATATAACAACGTATCAAGATAGAGATATTGTCAAAAGACAGTATCTTTTTTTTCAAAAAAATAATATCTGCTGAAGTTTCCTCCAACAGATATTGTATAGCCTATTTAAATGAAATTACAGAAACTTCATTCGCTTTTACTTCGCTGCCTTCAGTTACCAATTGTTCTGACGGGAAATCATCACTGTTTGTTATTATTAATATGGTATCAGTTTTGTATCCTTTATTTTTTATATTATCTATATCGCATATTACCAATAAATTTCCGGCTTTTATTTTTTGGCCTTGTTCAACTTTTAAATCAAATCCGTCGCCGTTCATTTGTACGGTATCTATACCTATATGGATAAGCACTTCCGCACCGTCATCAGTCTTGATACCGAATGCGTGTCCTGTTGGGAAAACTGATGATAATTCACCGCTTACAGGTGCATAAAAATTATTGGATTTAGGAACTATTGCAAGACCTTCTCCTAAAAATCCTTTTGAAAATACTTCATCTTCAACATTTTTCAAATCTTTTATTATTCCGTCAACAACAGCTTTCAGTTCAACTTTTTCTTTTTTCTTTCCAAATCCGAATAATCCCATATTATCCTCCTAATAAAATAAAATTTATGCTGCTATGATTTCAAAAAAATATGTATTTACAACGGATGTCGTATTTTTAAAATTTGTGTATTAATAAATTGAATATATGATGTATTATAGCAAGTTTTGTTTAAAACTTCAATATTATAATTGGAACTTTAAGATTTATAATTCTTTTAAACAACATTAATTTTTTTCAGTTAAAATAAATTTATGACGGTATAAGTGGTATATTTTTTTAATTGTAGCATAATGCCGTTTACCATACTTTTTTATATATTTGTTTACGTTTTATTAAAAGTGTTTTTTGCAATATTTTCGTATAAAAAAAGTTATCCGTATTATGGTTTTAGAATATTGCATAATATATGAAATGTAATTTTTTATTGATTTTTACCACTTTTTATTATAGAATAAAATTATAAAATCACATAGTCGAGAAAGGAGGGTATGAGTTGGAGGGAAAAATATCCGGAAAGGTAATAGATATAAGATATACTTCATTTGACGGTGAATATACAGTTGCAACTGTAAGACTTGGTGATAAAAGTGAAGTTGTAGTTACAGGTCCGCTTGCAGGTGCTGATATAGGGGATAATATAGAAATAACAGGCGAATATATAACACATAGAATATATGGAGAACAATTCAAAGCAAATTCGTTTATTCCGTTAAAACCTGACGATGAGCAGGGAATATATGAATTTTTATCATCAGGGGTTATAGACGGAATAGGAGAAAAATTTGCAAGGCGAATAATGCAGGTTTTCGGTGATAAAACTTTGGATATAATAGAAAAAACACCGGAGAGATTGCTCGAAATAGAGGGTATAGGCAGTAAAAAATTGGACAAAATAATCACATCATACAATGAAAAAATGATGTTGAAAAATATAATAATACAACTTGCAAAATATGATTTATCCACGACTTTAAGCATAAAAATATATAACACATACAATGAAAATACTCTGAAGATACTCTCCAACAACCCATATAGGCTTTGTGATGACATAAAAGGAATCGGATTTAAAAAAGCTGATGAAATTGCAAAAAAAATGGGAGTAGCCCTTGATTCTACCGAAAGAAAGATACAAGCGATAATTTATTCGCTTACTCAATCTACATATGAAGGACATACATATACTACGTTTTTTAAGTTAAAAAGTGACATGAAAGAGCTTATAGATTTTGATGATGAAGATGAGATATTATCAATAGCCTACGATTTATATGCAAAAAAGCAAATAATAATCGACGGTATAGAAAAAGATGATATGAAGATTTTTCTGTACAGATATGCATTTGCAGAAACTACTGTGGCATCAAAACTCATAGAACTTGCAACATATCAGGACAAAAAAATAGATGAAAAAAAATTGGATGAATTGATACAAGAGCAAATAAAATACAGCAATATAGATTTTTCTCAGGAACAGATACAAAGTGTAAAAATGGCTGTAAACAATAACATATTGATAATAACGGGAGGACCGGGTACCGGAAAGACTACTACACTTTCGTTTATAATAGAAATATTTGAAAGAATAGGGAAAAAAGTAAAACTGTGTGCGCCCACAGGTAAGGCGTCAAAACGTATGGCTCAAGCTACCAATAAAGATGCAAGCACAATACACAGATTGCTTGAAATGAATTACAGCAGTGATGATATGCAGGAGCATTTTTTGAAAAATGAAGATGAACCTATAAAAGCAGATGTTATTATAGTAGATGAAACCTCTATGGTAGATATATTGCTTATGCAAAGTCTTTTACTGGCTATAAAAAACGGTACACATCTGATACTTGTCGGAGATAAAGATCAGTTGCCTTCAGTGGGAGCAGGCAATGTATTGAAAGATATAATAAACTGCGAAATAATACCTTGTATAAAACTCAACAAGATTTTCAGACAAGCTATGAAAAGTCATATAATAGTCAATGCACATAGGATAAATGAAGGTAAAATGCCACTTACAAATGATAAAGATAATGACTTCTTTATAATGAACAGAAATGATAAAAACTCTATTGAAAAACTTATAGTGGAACTTACTACAGAGCGTTTACCGAAATATTATGATGTAACGTCTAAAGACATTCAAATAATAACACCGATGAAAAAAAGAGAAATAGGTACGCAAAATTTGAATAAATTACTTCAAGAAGCATTAAACCCTAAAGAACCTGTAAAAAATGAATATAAGACACAATTTAAAATATATAGAGAAAATGACAGAGTGATTCATATAAAAAATAATTATGAAAAACAATGGATAAGTGAAAAAGAAGAAGGTAGCGGAATTTTTAACGGAGATACCGGAACAATAGAAAGTGTGAATTTGAGAGAAAAGTTTTTAACAGTAAATTTTGATGACGGGAAAAAAGCGACTTATGATTTTGACGAATTGGACGAATTGGAACATTCCTTCGCACTTACAGTGCATAAATCACAAGGCTCGGAATATCCTTGTGTGATATTGCCTATACATTCGGTTGCTCCTATGCTTATGACAAGAAAGATACTATATACAGCTATAACAAGAGCAAAAAAATTGCTCATAATAATATCTAATAATTCTAATATTAAAAAAATGGTAGAGAATATATACGAAGAAAAACGAAATTCAACGCTTATGCAGAAGTTGAAAATGTTTAAAGATTACAAGATGCTGGACTGAAACATATCTATATTAAAACTAAAAATATATCATAAAGGTGAGATATGGAGCTGATATTTCCTAAAAATATATATTGTATAAATTGTGATAAACCTATAAGCAGACAAAATACACTATCTTTGTGTAATAATTGTCATGAGAATATAAAATTTTTGTATGATAAAAATGTCAGCTATGATAAAGAAGTTATAGAATTGTTGAAAAGCAAATATATAGATGACATAAAAATAGCTACGATATATGATGAAGTTATGAAAAATCTCATCCACAAGATAAAATATTCTCAAAAGACGTACTTGGCAAGGTATTTTGCAAGCATATTACACACTCTTATATGCAAAAATAATATAGATTTTGATTTTATATCATCAGTTCCGATACACAAAAAAAGACTTATGCAACGAGGATATAATCAAGTGGATTTGATAGTAAAACATTTGAGCAAATTTACAAAAAAAACACAAATATCAGTATCAAAAAGAATAAAAGAAACAAAAGATATGTATGCTCTTCATCTGAAAGAGAGAAATGAGGAGATGAAAGACGCATTTGAAAGCGAATATGATGAAAAGCTGTCAGATAAAACCTTGTTAATAGTAGATGATATACTAACTACAGGCGCAACAGCATTAAATCTTTGTAAATCTATAAAAAATAAAAATAAAACCGTAAGAATAAAAATTATATTTTTATCAAGGGCATCATTAAAATAAATTTGATATTATGCTTGACAATTACTTATAACAACGTATAAAATATATTTCATAAACATAGAATAGTTTGTTTACAAAATTATAAATTGAAGATATTTTGTATTTATATTGAAAAATTT
This sequence comes from Peptoanaerobacter stomatis, assembly GCF_000238115.1. Classification (GTDB taxonomy): domain Bacteria; phylum Bacillota; class Clostridia; order Peptostreptococcales; family Filifactoraceae; genus Peptoanaerobacter; species Peptoanaerobacter stomatis. The sequence goes on from NZ_JH414547.1 coordinate 221,389, forward strand.
TTTAATAAATTATAAAAAAATATATATTTTTTCTGATAACTAAAAATACATAATTTATTAATTTAAATATGAATTTAAAAGGACTGATGAAAAATGGAATTAAAAAACTGTGTTGAATGTGGGAGAAGTTTTGCATCAAAACAAGGAGAGAGCCTTTGCAAAAGATGTATGGAAAAAAAAGTGGATGACGATTTTAAGATAGTAAGAGAGTATCTGTATTCGCATCCTGGAGCCGATATAAAGGATGTTTCAGAGGCAACGGGAGTAGATGAAAAAATAATATTCAAGTTGTTAAGAGAAGAAAGACTGGAAGTTGTAGAAGAAGAAAACAGTCTTTTAAGATGTAAAAAATGTGGGAAATCAATAAGATCAGGCAGATTATGTGAAGCGTGCAAGAAATTGGAGTTTGCAAAAGAACTGAAACTTGCAGGAGAAGATTTGAAACGAGATATGGATAAAAAGATAGGATATTATTCAAGAGATTAATTGAAAAATCTATAAGTCAGTTTATTTATACCGACTTATAGATTTTTTGCTTTTATTGTAAAATTTAGATAAATTTATATTAATTAATATAAAAAATTATTAAGTTTTTGGTCAAAATGGCGATATAAGTTATATAAATTAAGGAGGAATTGCTATGAAGATAAATAACACATCTCCGGTGAGCGGATTATATAACAACTATAAAAAAGTAACCAAAAAAAACAGTAATTATGGAATTAATAAAAATTTTGATATAGAAATATCACAAACGGGAAAAGATTTTGCGACTGCAATGGAAAAACTTAAAAGCGTAGAACCGGTAAGGAAAGAAAAAGTGGAACACATAAAAAATGAAATAAAAAAGGGAACATATGTGGTGGATTCGGTAAAAGTGGCAGGAGCTATGTTGTTAGGCGAAGTGAATTATTAATATTTATAAACATCATAAATAACCCTCTCCATAAAAATGAGGGCTATTTTTTGTAACAAACTTATAAATTTGCGAGGTAATTATGAATAATCAAGAATACGAAGATATATTGCAAACATTTAAAAGGCAATCGGAACTTACAAAAGAGCTGATAAGAACGGCAGATTTTAAGTTTGAAGCTATAAAAAATAATAATACCGACTCTTTAATGGATTTGACAAATAAAGAAGAACAATTTGCAAGAGAGATTATACAGCTTGAGAAAAAGAGAGACGTATATATAAAAAAACTTGAAAAAGAGAAAAACAAAAAGATAACTCATATAAGTCAGGTTATAGGTGAATTATCGGTAGATATGTCCGTATCTTTGGCACTTTTGTCTGAAGAATTGAAATACAATCTTGAGATACTGCAAGAAAAAAACAATATAAATCAGGATATGATTGCGTTTGTTTTAGAACAGATAGAGATAGCTAATAATCTTATAAGAGGAGACAGAGTACCAAATACTTATAAAAATACAAAATTTAACAAAAAAATACATGGTAACAATGAACAGGATTCATACTTTGATATAAAGTATTAAAAATTTAAAATAAAGGGAGTTTATTATGAGATCAACTTTTTCCGGTTTCGGTACGGCAATTTCGGGATTGTTTGCGGCACAAAGAGCATTGGATGTAATAGGACATAATATAGCTAATGAAAATACACCGGGATATACAAGACAAAGGGCTACACAAGTTACATCAAACCCTACCAAAGTGGACAACGGCAAATGGCTCGGTACAGGTGTAACAATGCAACATATACAACAAATAAGAGATGAGCTGTTGGATATAAAATATCGTTCTGAAATGACTAAAAAAGGTTATTGGTCAGAAAAAAACATATCGCTAAAACAAGTTGAAGACATATTTGGAGAACCTAACGGCGAGGGACTTACAAAGGCTTTGAACAATCTATTCAAATCTATAGATGACGTTATAAAACATTCGGATGATCCTACCGCAAAAGCTAACTTCGTACAGACGGCTCTCACATTTACAAGATATGTGAATAGAGCTATACAAAATTTTGAGCGGTTGATATCTGATACGGATGAAGAGATAAATTCATTAGTAACACAGATAAATACAAAGACAAGACAAATAGCCGCACTTAATAAAAGCATATTGGAGGCTGAATCTGAAGGAGGAAAAGCTAACGACCTCAGGGATAAAAGAAACATACTTTTGGATGAACTTTCTGAAATGGCAAATATAAGAGTTAATAAAACTGTTTTTACCAATAAAGCGGGAGAAAAAATAGAGAAAATTCAACTCGAAATGGACGGTACATTGTTGGTAGATCATGATAAATCTGTAGATATAAAAACTACGTCCAATCAACATCATCCGTTATATGAAACTTCTCAAAAAAATAATATACCTCCAAGTGAAGATTTAAAAAATGTAAAAATTACTCAGCTTACATGGCCTGACCACAGAAAATTGGATATGAATACAGTAGGCGGAAGATTAGGCTCATTGTTGCAACAAAGAGACAGTTTCGGAGATCCGTCAATGGGTAACAGTATTAAAGGAGTGCCGTATTATGTAAGGGCATTAAACGAATTTGTAAAGTCATTTGCCGCAGAAGCTAACAGAATACACAAACAAGGTGTGGATGCAAACGGAGATAAAGGACTTGATTTATTTACGGTATCAGGTACATCGGATCAAATAGATGCAAGAAATATAACTGTAAACCACGATATAGTAAATGCTATAAATAAGCTTGCTATCGGTTCAAACTCATCAGAGAGTAATACTAAGAATTTTCAAGATTTATTCGATATCAGAAACGGTGAGTTGAGGTTAACTATAAAACAAAACGTAAACGGTAAATTTAAGACATTAGACCTTGGAAAAGGAAATCCTGAAGATATAATAAAATCAATGATAACTTCAGTATTAGGAGTAGATGCGAAAGAGGCGAAGGATACATATTCAAGCCAAACAACTTTAGCTTTACAAGCTGATATGAACAGAATGTCGGTTTCCGGAGTCAGTGAAAATGAAGAACTTACAAATATGGTTAAATATCAGCACGCTTATAATGCGTCAGCAAGAATGATAACAACAATAGATGAAATGATAGATGTAATAATAAACAGAATGGGTAGAGTAGGTTTATAGATGTAGAAAGGATAGGCATATGATAAGAATAACACAGTCGATGCAAATAGCCAGAACATTATTGGATCAAAATCTTAATTTACAAAGAATGAACGATTACAGTAATGATATGTCTTCAAGGACAAATCTCCACAGACCGTCGGATGATCCTCTAAGAGTAGCAAGAGCAATGCGTCTTATGACGGAATTAAGAGTAAACGAAACATATAAGCAGGACTTGCAGGCGGCACATTCATGGACGTCAAAGACGGATGTTACCTTGAATACATTGTCCGATATAATAAAAAGAGTAAGAGAGCTTACCGTACAAGCCGCGTCAGGAGAAAAAACTCAAGAAGACAAACAAAAAATAATGCAGGAAATAAAGCAATTGAAAAAAGCGGCAACGGAATTGGCTAATGACGATTATATGGGGAGATATCAGTTTTCGGGATATAAAACTAATAAAAAATTTGTGAATGAAGACGGCTCATATAATCAAGATCTTGACTTGGCAGGACTTAAATATGAAAAAATAAACTACAATATAGGTGTAGGGCAAAAAACGGATATTAACTTTACAGGAGTGGAAGTATTCGGGAATGAACATTTTACTACCAAGACAAGAGCAAAAAAAGCCGTACCTTTTACTGATGAACCGCAGTCTGTATTAGGCGCAAAAATGAATGTAAAATTGCAAAAATATAAAAAATCCGATGCTTATTATGAAAAAAATAAGACTAATCTCAATACACCGTCAGGAGCTGCCGATGAAGACAAGAAAAATAACGAAATAGAAGAAAAGTATGAAAAAGAAACAAAACTTGGCGTTAAAGACGGCGGTGAAATAGATTTAGGAGAAGTGAGTTTTTACGGCAGTTATAAAAAAGGTGACGTAAATGCAATTGTTGAAGACTTGAATAAATCTCTTAGAGCTCAAATAGCAAAAAAAGCTAAAGAAATGTACCCGTCAGATCCTGATAAAGAAGAAAAATTTAGAAAAGAACTTGAACAATCCGTACAGTTCGTAAATGATGACGGAAAAATTTCAATGGTTACGGATAGAGATTATGCCGGAAAAATACAAGCCGGTAAATTGACTTTAAAAGAAATACAAAAAACAAAAGAGACTTCTGTACAGCCATCTATAAATAAAAATACCGAGCTTGGAGTTACATCAGGTCCATTAAATTACAGCGGTAATACTGTAAGAGCACATTTTAATTTTGATATGGAATTGACAGAATATAATAAGGATTCTAATGGAGATATCATAAATACAAGTCCTAAGACACCTAAAATAGAACTTAAAAATATATCATTGTCAAAAGAATATGATAAAACAGGAAAAAGCGACGAGGAAGTTGCAAAACTTATAGCTGCTGATTTACAAACACAGATAAATGCACAGCTTATGAAGCACGGTTTACCTGAGGATACAGTGAGAGTTACTGTTGATCCTGCAACAAAGCAACCAAGACTTGCAGTAAACAGAGAGTACGGAGTAAAACTTACCAATACAACAGGTGCGACAAATATAACAGCTGCGTCTCCTGCAACACAAACATATACTCCGAATGTAAATTCTGCCAGCAATCCTGTGACTAAGGAAACGGATTTTAATGTTACTACACCTACTGCAGGAGCGGATTCTCTTGTAAATTTCGATTTTAATTTGAAACTTACACAATATCATCGTTATGGACAATCAGGCGGAGATGTGCTTATATCAAATCCTGGAGTAAATCCTGCAACACCTCCTACACCGGGAACACCAGGTCATTTGGCTTTCAGTGATCCGAATTATCCTCCTCAGCCGTTTGATCTTGGCAAAATATCTCTTGTTAAAAAATATTCAGGCAAAAATGATGACGGCAGTAATAAAAATCCGGATGATATATTAAGAGAGATAGCTAAAGATTTACAGGAAACTATCAGTGAAAAAGCTGCCTCTCACAAACCTCCTCTTGATGCGAGCAAGATAAAAGTGGAAGTGAAAAACGGAAAAATAATGTTGATGACAGACGGCAATATGAAAATGGAGATAACAAATACTGCGGGAACATTGACTCAAACTAAATTTGACGATACTATGAAAACACCGGTTCCTGATGGAAAAAATTCAATGGATATAGATATACCGGCTCCGAATCCTATGCCTCCCGGAACAATATCTCCATTAGAACGTTCAAAATATGATACTCATGTATATATGAATCTTAAAATGAACGTACAAAGATATAAAAAAGATGAAAACGGAAATGCCACTACAAACAAAATATTGCCTAATATAGAAATAAATGATCTTACTATAAATAAGACATATAAAAGGGAAAAACCTGACGGTAGCGGAACTTATACCGATGATGAGATACAAAAGCAGATAGCTGATGATATAAAAGCTAAAATAGAAGAAAAATTATCACAGATCAACCCTCCACTTGACAAAAAAATGATAAACATATCATATGACAGTGCAACTAAGAAAGTAAAAGTTTCCGTAAATCAGGATGTTTCCGTGACTGTAGAGACTGATAATAATAAACCGTCTTCTATAAATTCGGATGTAGAATATATGCCTGATAAAGCCGTATATGAAGAACCTACTCGCGAGAAAATGCCGTTTTTTGAAATGATGGACAGGCTTATGAAGTTTATGGATGAAGGTAATTCAAAAGGACTGTCAAGAATGCTTGACGTAATTGATTATCACGCCAAAAATACTCAAAAAATTCAAGGCATAGGTGGCGGAAGAACGAATATGTATAATCTTATGATGGAGAGAACTGAAGATATAAAACTGAACTATAGTGAATTATTGTCGGATACAAGAGATACGGATTATAACGAAACTTCTATGAAGATGATGGTGGCTCAATATGTATATAGGGCATCACTGTCCGTTACAGCTAAGATAATACAACCGTCTCTTGTAGACTTTTTGAGATAGAGATTTTACTTTTTGTTTGTAATTTCTAACAGTTTGTAATATAATTAATATAAATAAAATTTATATTCAGGAGGCTGAACAAATGCTTATAAAAGAAGTATTGCAAAGAAGAGATCAACTTAAAGGTTATTTACATTCTTTATCAATAGCACAGAATTATTGTGATAAACATATTGGCGATATAGTTATGATAGAGGACTTAAAAAGTGTATATAAAGAATTGGAAGTGGAATTCAAGCAAATAGATGAAAGTCTTAGACCTTTTGAAAATATGGATATGTAGACTTCTAACTTTGATGAGGGGGAGTTATGAAAATAAATACAAATTATTATGGAGAGCTTGAAGTAAAGGACGAAGATATACTGACATTGAAAGACGGTATGCTCGGATATGAAGAGCTCAACAGATTTATTCTTATAAAAGAAGATGATATATTCGTTGAGTATTTACAGGCAATAGATGAGTTGGTCGCATTTGCCGTTATGGATCCGTTTTTAATAAAGCAGGATTACAGTTTTGACGTACCGGATAGTGTTTTAAAGGCTTTGGATATAAAATCTGAAGAAGATGTTGTAATAAAGACGGTTGTGGTTATACCTGAGGATATAACCAAAATCAGAACCAATCTTCAAGCTCCTATAGTATTCAATAAGTCGAACAATAAAGGAATGCAAATAATCCTTGATGATTCATACCCTATAAGATATGAGTTCTTCGGCAAGGAGGAGAAGTAATGCTTGTCTTGAAAAGAAAGGTCGGGGAGGCAATTCTGATAAATACGGGCAGTGGAGATAAAATAGAGATAAAAATATCAGAAATATCAGATGGAAGAGTAAAATTAGGACTTGATGCCCCGAAGACAGTGTCTATACTTAGAAAAGAGGTAGTTGAAGAGGCAACATTTGAAAATAAGATGGCTACCCAAAATATATCGATTGACAAAGATAAACTTAAAGATTTATTAAATAATAAGTAAAAAAACGGCTATTATCAAAATTTTATTGATGATAGCCGTTTTTGGGTTTTTATGCACTGCAACTGTCGCAATCTTCTATTTCAAGGGATTTACTTCTCACATAATATAGTGTTTTTACTTCTTCTTCATACGCTTTTATATATAAGTTTAAAATCATACTCATACTGTAATCGGTTGTTATATATAGGTTTACGGACTGTGATTGGTCTATATGTCTCTGTCTTATACCGGCCGATTTTATTACCCAGTTTTGATTTATTTCGTGTGCGCTTTCATATAGCCAAAAAGTTTTTGGTGTTAGAGATGGAGCTACTCTTGGAACAATCTGACCTTTTTTCTCCTCAAGATAATATCTTTTCATAACAGGGTCTACAGCTGCTGTTGTTCCGGCTATTATTGATGTGGAGCTTGTAGGGGCTATAGCCATTATATATCCGTTTCTTAGTCCGTTTTCAGCTACTTGTTTTTTCAGCTCAAGCCATCTTGTAGAATTATAATTTCTTTTTTCAAAATATTTTCCGTTTTGCCAGTCAGAACCTTCAAAGAACGAATATTTACCCTTTTCCATAGCAAGCTCGTTGCTGGCTTTTATTGCAAAATAGTTTATATTTTCATATAGTTCATCTACAAATTTAAGATGTTCATCGCTTTGAAAACTTATATCATTTTTTACAAGTGTGTGGTGGTATCCGCTTGTGCCTAATCCTATTGCACGATATTTTTTGTTTGTTATCCTTGTGTAAGGAAGAGGATAGCAATTCAAATCTATTACATTATCAAGTGCTCGTATAACTGTTTTTATTACATCTTGCAGTTCATCTTTATCGTTTACGTCAATATTTCCCAATACGAGAGATGCCAAATTGCAAACAACAAAATCTCCTGGTTTTGTTGTTTCTACGACTATTTCTTCACCATCAATAATTTGTATTGTCGTATCTATGTTTTCTATAGAGCTCATATTTTGTGCAATTTCAGTACATAGATTGGAGCAATAAATATTGCCTTTGTGAGAGTTAGGATTGTATTTATTTACTATATCTCTGTTGAATATGAACGGAGTGCCTGTTTCTACAGCAGATTTTATTATTAGTCTTACCATATCTTTTACAGAGATTACTCTTTTTTTTATTCTATTATCATCTATACATTCAAGATATTTTTTTGTCCATTCATCTCCAAAATAATCTTCAAGGTTATAGCCTTTTACATCTTTTATTTCGTGAGGGCACATCATATACCAATTTGAATTTATATTTTCTTTGGCTTGTTTCCAAAAATAATTTGGAACGCATATTCCGGGAAATACATCATGGGCTTTCATTCTGTCATCGCCGTTATTGGTTTTTAATTGTAAAAATTCAGGCATATCCTTATGCCATATGTCAAGATATACACTGCAAGCTCCTTGTCTTACACCTAATTGGTCCACCGCTACGGCTGTATCGTTAGCTAATTTTATCCATCTTGAAACACCGCCTGCTACTCCTTTAAAACCTCTTATATCTGAACCCATAGCACGCACTTTGCCAAAATATAATCCCATTCCTCCACCATGTTTTGAGACTTGTGCAAAATTCGTTATGGAACGATAAATTCCATCCAAACTGTCAGGCACAGTATCTATAAAACATGAAGATAATTGATGAAACGGCTTGCGAGCATTTGATATGGTAGGTGTAGCCATTGTAACTTTAAGATTGCTCAGCATATCATATATTTTTTTTGCCCAATAAATTTTATTTTCTTTTTCAGGTATAGCAAGATGCATAGCTATTCCCATAAACATCTCCTGCATATTTTCAAGCAGAATTCCGTCTGTATTTTTTATAAGATATCTTTTTGATAAAATCTCTAAACCGCTGTAGTTAAAGAGATTGTTTCTATCATAATCAAGATATTTTTCAAGTGTGTCAATATCACTATCCGTGTAATTTTCTAAAATATATGAACCGTATAGATTTTTGCTTGACAGATATTTAATTTTGTCTTTAAAGCTGTAAATTTCCAGTTTTTCTGTTTCTCTTTTTATAGATGTATTTATTTGTAAAGCTAAAAATCTGCCGGCTATGAATTCCCATTTTGGAGCTTCTTTAGATGTCAGTTCACTTGAGGCTTTTGTAAGTATGGATAAGTAGTCATCTTCATTCATATTATTTTTTGCAAATGATGAGAATTTTCCGTATAGAAATGATAGATTATAATAATCTTCTTTGAAATCTTCCTGTATTTTTTTCATGGTTTTCAATATATCTTTATCTTTAAAATAAATTGAAAAGTCTTCAATCGTTTTTCGCATTGTATGATGAGATGCTCTATACAATATATATGATTTCACTACGGCATAATAACCTTTTTCTATGAGAGTTATTTCTACCAAATCTTGTACTTCTTCTACTGTTACAATGTGGTCTTTTGGAAATGTATTTATTATTTTATTTTCAACCATTGCAGCCATATTTGAAAGTTCTTTGTAATCTATATCCATTCCTACGCTTATAAATGCTTTTTTCATTGCAATTTCGATTTTTTTTATATCGAAATCTACTTGTTCACTACTGCGTTTAATTATTTTCAAAATTATTCTCCTAAAATCTATATGTTGTATAAAAATAAAAAAATTCTCTATTACTATACCACATATAGTGTATAAAATAAAGAGAATTTTTGTATAAATTTAAATATATTTATTGAAGACCGCTTATTATTTTTACAATTTCGCCTAATTTTTCATCTATGTTTTCTTTATTACCGGTTTCTATGGCATTTGATACACAACCGTTTAAATGTGCTTGTAATATATCTTTATTTATAGCTTTCAAGGCTGATGTCACTGCCATTAACTGTATTGATATATCAATACAGTACCTGTCTTTATCAACCATTCTTGAAACTCCTTCTAATTGTCCCATAGCTATATTTAGTTTTTTTCGTATTTTTTTATAGTCAGCTTGCATTTTATCACCACATACTATTCAATATTTTTAACATCATATCCGGCATCTTCAACTGTATTTTTTAGGATGTCATTGTCTACATTATCGTCCATTTCCAATACAGCCGTCTTTTCCTCAAGATTTACAGTAGCAGTTACTCCGTTTAATTCGTTTAATACTTTTTCAACTCTTGCTTTACAGTGCTTACAAGTCATACCTTCAATATACATTATTTTTTTCATTTTGTTTACCTCGCTTTTTGATGTATTAATTATATTTTCAGCTGAATTATCAGCATTATTTATTTTTTCTGTTCCTTTTACAGTATATCTTTCTGAAATTTCATTATTATTAATCAATATTACATTTACATCTAAAGACATCTGTTCTTTTACATACTCCACTTTTTTATCTGCTTTGAAGTTTCTTAATCTAAGTGCATTAGATACGACAAATACAGATGAAAAACTCATAGCTAATGAGCCTATCATAGGGTTTAAGCTCAACTTGAATGCCGGATAAAATATTCCCATAGCTAAAGGTATACAAAGTATGTTATAGAAAAATGCCCAAAATAGATTTTCTTTTATGTTTTTAAGTGTTTGTTTGCTCAGTTTAATCGCTGTAACAACATCTTGCAGATCGCTTTTCATAAGCACAACATCGGCTGATTCTATTGCTATATCTGTACCTGCACCTACTGCGATACCTACATCGGCTCTTGCAAGTGCAGGAGAGTCATTTATTCCGTCACCGACCATCCCTACAGTTTTTCCTTGATTTTTAAGATTTGTTATTATCTCATCTTTTTGATCAGGCATTACTTCACTGTAGCATTCATCAATACATAAATTTTCTGCTATATAATTTGCAGTTTTTTTATTATCACCTGTGAGCATAACAGTTTTTATGTTTAAAGATTTTAATTCATCTATTGCTGATTTGCTTGTGTTTTTTATTATGTCTGCAATTGCTATTATACTTGCAGGTTTATTATCTATTACAAAAAATACAGGTGTTTTTCCTTGCTCTTGTAACTGAGCGGAATATTTTGTAAAGAAATCTATATCTATATTATTCTCACTCATAAATTGAATATTGCCGGCTATTATTGATTTTTCGTCTATAATTCCTTTTACACCTCTGCCAGAAATCTCTTCAAAGGATGATACTTTTTTATTTGATGCAAAATTTTTACTATAATTAACTATTGCTTGAGCAAGAGGTTGTTGTGAATTACTTTCCAATGATAAGGCAAGAGTTAAAAACTCTTTTTCATCAAAATCTTGTAAAAGTATAATATCAGTAACAGCCGGATTACCTTGAGTAAGTGTACCTGTTTTGTCAAAAACTATTGTATCAAGACCTTGCATCAATTCAAGTGATTCGGCATTTTTAAACAACAGACCGTTTTGAGCACCTTTACCGCTACCTACCATTATTGCAACAGGAGTTGCAAGTCCGAGAGCACAAGGGCAGGATATAACGAGTACAGATATTGCGAGATTAAGAGCAAATTCAAAATCGTATCCTAAAGCTTTCCATACTATAAAAGTTAAAACAGCAAGTAACATCACAATTGGAACGAATACTCCTGCTATTTTATCAGCCATGGATTCAATAGGCGCTTTTGTAGCGTTAGCATCTTTTACGAGTTCAATTATTTTGGACAGTACAGTATCAGAACCTGTACTTATCACTTTTATTTCAAATGCACCTGATTTATTTATTGTTGCACCTATTACTTTATCGCCTATACTTTTTTCAACAGGTATGCTTTCACCTGTTATAGCTGATTCATCTATATTTGCATTACCTGATATTATTATTCCGTCAACAGGTATGCTTTCACCTGATTTTATTTGTAAAATATTACCTACAACTACATCATCTACTGACACATCCTTTATTGTATCATCACTTACCAAATGTGCAAATTGTGGTCTTAAATCCAATAGTGAAGTTATAGCCTCATTAGTTTTACGCTTGGATTTAGTTTCAAAATATTTTCCAAGAGTAATAAGCGTAAGTATCATAACCGCCGACTCAAAATAAAGATTGTGATGATAATGATGTAAAGTGTTTAAATCTCTTATGCCGAGAGAGTAGGACATCTTATATATTGCAAATATACCATAAATCATGGAAGAAGATGAGCCTACGGCTATCAAAGAGTCCATATTAGGAGAACGCTTGATTAAAGTTTTAAAGCCTTTTGTAAAATATGAACCGTTTACAATAACTACAGGTAGAGCTATTAAAAATTGCGTAAATGCAAAATTTACAGCTCCTTTTGTATCTGTTAAAAAATCAGGTAACGGCATATTTATCATATGTCCCATAGAAACATACATAAGAAGTATTGTAAGAGGAATGCTTATTTTTAACCTTAATTTCATAGATTTTAACTGTTCTTCCCATACATCAGATGTAGAGTTTTTGGTTTCTGCTTTTGTATTTTGTAAAGAAGCGTCATATCCGGCATTTTTAACAACTTGTATTATATCGTTATCATTTAATTTAGTTTCATCATATACTACACTCATAGTATTAGTCATAAGGTTTACATTTACATCTGATACAGAATCTATTTTTGATACTGCTCTATAAACTGCACTTTGACAAGCACTGCAAGTCATTCCTTTTACATCATATTTTTGTTTCATACTGATTGCTCCTGTTTTTAAAAACTATTATGCTAAATTTCTTAGTCAGTTAACGCTATAAAAAACACATATAATTTTATAATATAAAATAGTATAATTATTTGTTTGAAGATAATCATTAAGAAACATTTTAATTTTTAAAATACAGCTTTTTATTAGCAAATTTGATTTAGAATATGTATAAATAGATTATCTTTTTTGAATGAGAATAAATCTGTATAATTTACCACTTGTTATAAATAATTAAATATGTTGTTTATTGATTTAAGAATAAATAATTATTGAAAATAAAAAATAACAATATATGAAAACTTGTTATTTAAAAACTGACTATAAAAAATAAAAATATAAGTGATGATAAGAAAAATACTTATATGAAGATTGAATATTAAAACAAAAGTTGAAGGCACTTGAAGCAATTCAATCAATGTATTATATTCATATCATCACTTATTTTTATAATACCCATATGTGGTATTTTAAAACTGAAACTTTTCGCAAATTTATTAATATTATTTTGTTGCATAAATTATAAAAATATATTATACTTGTAAACTAAGGCATAATATATAATGTCATCAATCAATATCGAAAGCAGGTGTAATATTTGAACGATTTAAGAAAGAAAGCTTTTATAAGAATAGGTATTATGGTCGCTATAATGCTGCTCAGTATATTTTTAGCATTTTACATAAAAAATATATTTTTAAAAATACCTTTTATAATTATTGCCGTAGGAGTTGCAGCTTTACTTATAAGACTATATATTTCTTATAAAAGAAAGAAATTATATTTTGACGGAAAAGTGTTGACAATAACTCCGCCTAAGAGGAAAATAGGAAAGTATTCTATAATAATTAAAAATGGAAAAGTATCTAAAAAATTCTATTCATTCCAAAAACCGGAGATGAAATTAGGTGCAAACTATGTTGTTGTATATGAAGAAAAATCTTTTAATATATTAGAATTCCAAGAAGCTAAATTCCAAATGATGAATGCGAAAGCTGTAAGTAAAAACCCTAAATTCAGAATGTAGTTTATCTGTCAAGCATATAAAAATTAAAATATAAAATATTAGACTAATATTTATTACTACGGGTTTATTTTACTCGTAGTTTTTTTATAAATTTATTAAAAAAAATTTTACAATATATTTTGTTGTAATTTTAATTATAAGAAAATATAATATATAATAGACTGATTGCATTATCAGATTAAAATAAAACAGTTTGAAATATAAAAATATTTAGTTTTAAGATATTAAAAATATATTGTTATAAAAGGAGAAATTGATATGTCAAAGACTTTAAATATAGCTGTTGTAGGGGCAACAGGCAGAGTGGGGAGTACTTTTATAGAAGTTTTACAGGAAAGAAAGTTTCCTATAAATAATATATATTTCTTTGCTTCTGCAAAATCAGCAGGCAAAAAGATAGAATTTGCCGGAAAAGAGTATGAGGTTGAAGAACTTACAGAAAATTCTTTTGACAGAGATTTGGACTTGGCACTTTTTTTCAGCAGGAGGTTCCACAAGTAAAAAATTTGCACCGATAGCTGCAAGTAAAGGTATAATTGTTGTAGATAATTCAAGCCAATGGAGAATGGATAAAAATGTTCCGCTTATAGTGCCGGAAGTAAATTTTGAAGATATAAAAAAATATGATTCTAAGATAATAGCAAATCCAAATTGTTCAACAATACAATCTGTTATGCCTTTAAAAGTGTTGGACAAAAGATTTAAGATAAAAAGAATAGTATATTCAACATATCAGGCGGTATCAGGTTCAGGATTTAAAGGAATAAGAGATTTGGAAGAAGGAATGAAAGGCAATCCTCCTACAAATTATCCTCATCCAATTTTTAATAACTGCCTGCCTCATATAGATGAGTTTTTGGATAACGGATATACAAAAGAAGAAGAAAAAATGATCAATGAAACAAGAAAAATACTTGATCGAGATGATTTGAAGATAACTGCGACAACAGTAAGAGTACCTGTGATGAATTCACACAGTGTCAGTATAAATATAGAATTTGAAAAACCGTTTGAGATGAAGGATATATATGATGAGTTATCAAAGGTAGAAAACTTGGTTATAGTAGATGATGTTAAAAACAACAAATATCCCATGGCAATAGATGCTACAGGCACTGATGAAGTTTATGTAGGAAGAATAAGAAGGGATTTTTCGATAGAAAACGGAATAAATTTGTGGGATGTAGCCGATAATATAAGAAAAGGCGCCGCATCAAATGCGATACAAATAGCAGAAAAAATATTTGGAATAAAATAGCGGTATCAACTTCATAAATTCCTTTAGTTTTATAAAATATTATATATTACGATATTACTGTTTTAATAAATAATTTTGAGTTTGAGGTTATTATGAGATTGGATAAATATTTAAAACTTACAAGAATTATAAAAAGAAGGACGGTAGCTAAGGATGCGTCAAGCAACGGAATAGTCAGCGTAAACGGAAAAGTGGCGAAACCTTCAACTCAGATAAAAATAGGCGATATAATACAGGTACAGTTTCCGCAAAGCTCATATAAAGTGAAAGTTGTAGACATAAAAGAACATTTGAAAAAAGAAGAGGCAACTTTGATGTATGAGGTAATAGAGTAATGAAAAAACCGAACTATAAAAATGATGTAAAAAATATGAACAAAAATGCTGATAAAAAAAAAGCGGGAAATAATAAGAAATCTGATAAAGACTATTCGGCTTTAATTGCAAAAGGAATAATAGCTGTTTTTATTTTTTCGTTGCTGATTACAGTATATAATCAGAAACTTGAAATTTCCGAGTTGAATTCCATATATGAGGATGTAGAGTACGAATATAAAGAGAAAGAAGAAGAACTTAAAAAATTAAAAAAAGAACTGAAAATGGTAGACAGTCAGGAATTTATCGAAAAGCAAGCAAGAGAAAAACTGAAAATGGTAAAACCGAATGAGAAAGTGTATATTGATACGAGTAAAAAAGAGAAAACGGATTAATACTTAAAAATCTTTTAAAAAGACATATAATTTATGAAATGGTGCGATAAGCTTTCACATAAAAATATATAATACGGGAATTGGAATCATATATCATTTTAAATAAATAACAGCATAAAAGGAGGTTTTATGAAAGTAGCTACTGTTGACATAGGTACGAATTCTATGAGATTACTGATTGCAGATTATGATAAAAATATTATAAGCAACAGAGAAAAATATGTGCAAATAACTAAAATGGGTAAAGACGTAGATGCAAACAGAAGAATATCAACAGAATCAATAAACAGGAATACAAGAGCTTTGGAAAATTTTGTAAATATGGCAAAAGAACAACATTGTGAAAAGATAAAAGTAATAGGTACCTCAGCACTTAGAGACTCCGTAAACAGAGAAGAATTTGTAAATGAAGCCATGAAAAAAACCGGTATTGAAGTGGAAATTATAAGCGGGGAAATGGAGGCTAATTTAGGTTTTTTAGGTGTTAAAAATCTGCTTGATAAAAAGGATTATACACTTACAATAGACATAGGCGGAGGCTCTACAGAGTTCATACTTGGAAATAATTTGGGAGAACTTATTTTTTCGAAAAGTGAAGATATAGGATCAGTCAGAATGACAGAAAAATTTTTAAAAACAGACCCTCCGACAGAATTTGAAATTTTGAATTTATATGATTATATGGATATAACTATAAATAATACTATAGATGTATTAAAATCATATAAGATAGGGAAATTTATTGGTATTGGCGGAACAGCTACGTCTATTTCATCTATGTTGCAGGAATTATCACCATATTTAAGCGAAAGAGTGCATAATTCTAAAATATATTATGATGATTTAGTTAGAGTTTTTTATGATTTGAGCAAGAAAACTTTAAGTGAAAAGCAGATGATAACCGGATTACAGCCTCAAAGAGCAGATGTGATATTTGCAGGAGTGTGTATATTAAAAAACATAATGTACAGATTAAACGCATCATATTTGGTAGTCAGTGAATATGATAATTTAGAGGGACTTGTATACACTATGTGATTTGTAATAGATATAATATTATTTTAAATTCAATTTAGCTAAGCGATTAGATTTTTTGTTTCTATATTAAAGGGGGTGTTAAAGTGGATAGGCTTATAAATTACAGAGATAAAATAAACGAAATAGATTTAAAAATAGTGGAGTTATTAGAAGAAAGATGTGAATTATCAACACTCATAGGCAATTATAAAAGAGAGCGTAATTTGCCGGTCCAAGACATAAAAAGAGAGCAGGTTGTTATGAGTAATGTAAATAAAAATATAAAAAATCCTAAATATAAAGAAGCATTGGAAAAAATATTTGCAGTTATAATAAATGTATCCAAGATGTTTCAGTATTAGTGTTATTTTTTATAAATATGAATTTAAAAGACTTTAACAAATACATAACAAAGAGCGGATTGTATTAACAGTTGCAATCTGCTTTTTTATTTGATAAAATGTTAATTGTAATTATAATGATTAAAATATTTTAAATAGATTTCAGCACAAGAGTATCAGAATAATAATTGTAATATTTTTCTAAAATTAGAAATTTAATATTGAATAAAATTTGGGGATGATAATATAACAGATAAACTTAAAGCATTAATATCAAAACTTCCTTCGTCAAGCGGAGTTTATTTGATGAAAAATAAGGAAGGCAAGATAATATATGTAGGAAAAGCGGTATCTCTTAAAAACAGAGTAAGACAATATTTCCAAAGTCAAACAAATATGCAGGCGAAAGTAAAAGCGATGGTGTCGCATATAGATGAGTTTGAATATATAGTTACAGATTCTGAAATGGAAGCCCTGATATTGGAAAATAATCTGATAAAAGAATATAAACCGCCTTATAATATACTTTTAAGAGATGATAAAACCTATCCGTATATAAAAATTACAATATCAGAAGATTATCCAAGAGTTACAAAAACGAGAAGAATAGAAAAAGATGGAGCAAAGTATTTCGGTCCGTATTCAAATGCGTTTATAGTAAATGATATAATAGAGATTATACACTCAATCTTTCCTATAAGAAATTGCAAGAGGAATATACAAAAATCCATAGAAAAAAAGGAAAGAGCCTGCCTTAATTATTATATCAAAACCTGCTTAGCTCCATGCCTTGGAACAGTTGATAAAGATGAATATATGGAAATGATATATGAAATAATAGAATTTTTGGAATCAAAGAACGACAGACTTATAGAAACACTTAAAGATAAGATGTATCAAGCATCTATGAAGCAAGATTATGAAAAAGCTATTATATATAGAGATAAGATACAAGGAATAAAAGAGATGCTTGAAAAGCAGAAAATAGTTTCTGCTTCAAATACTACTGACAAAGACTTTTTGGCAATAGAAAAAAATGAAGAAATGTCTTGTATATTTATGTTTTTTGTCAGAGGAGGAAAAGTAGTAGGTACAGAAAATTTTATCTTCGATAAAGACAATAATGGAGAAAAAGATGATATAATGCAATCTTTTTTGAAACAATATTATATAAATACAGGCTATATACCTAAAGAAATATATATAAATCAGCAGTTTGAAGATATGGAATTACTTAGTAGGGTGCTTACAAATAAAAAAGAGCAAAACGTCATAATTAAAGTACCGCAAAAAGGCGATAAAAAAGATATGATAGACTTGGTTTGTCAAAATGCACAGGAAACTATTAAAAGACGAGAGGCTGTTAAGAATAGTGAGCGGCAAAAAACTAAAGACATATCATATGAGCTTAAGACATTGCTGAATATAGATACAGATATACACAAAATAGAATCATATGATATATCAAACATACAAGGTGTTGACAGTGTGGGAGGGCAGGTAGTATTCGTAGATGGCAAAAAAAGTCCGAAGCTGTACAGACGATACAAGATAAAAACTGTACAAGGAGCAAATGATTATGCCTCTATGGAAGAAATATTATCAAGAAGAATAAAACATGAAGATTTGCCCGACTTGATACTGCTTGACGGCGGAAAAGGTCAGGTGAATGTAGTTCGAAGACTTTTTGAAAGGGAAAATATAAATATACCTGTTTTTGGTATGTATAAAGATGACAATCACAAAACCATGGGACTTTGTAGCGATAAAGAATTATTTGAATTGAAAAAGCATACAAAGCTATATACATTCATAGCATCAATACAGGAAGAAGTTCACAGATTTGCAATAGACTATCATAAAAGTCTGAGAGATAAAAAAGTAAGTTATTCTAAGCTCGATAATATAAAAGGAATAGGAGGCAAACGAAAAACTGCACTTTTGAAATATTTTGACAATATAGATCAAATAAAAAAAGCAACAATAGAAGAACTATTACAAGTTGAAACTATGAACAAAAAAAGTGCAAATGCGGTATATGATTATTTTAAGAAAAACTGATTTTATAAAAAAGGAACGATAATATATGGAATCTGATAAAAAATTTGTCTTTGCATCTCAGCTTATAAAAGACTTAAAATTAAGTACCATATTCAAACCTGATAATTTTGATACAAAAATAGATTCAAGCGATATAAACAGGCCGGGTTTACAACTGTCAGGTTTTTTAGATAATTTTCAATATAAAAGAGTACAGATAATGGGACAGACAGAATACCTGTATTTTAAATCTCTAAACATAGAGCAAAGAAAAAATGCTATGGATAAACTTATGTCATTTGATATTCCTATACTTGTAATTTCAACTAAACAGGATGTTCTGCCGGAAATATTGGACTCTGCAAAAGTTAATTCAAGGATAGTTGCAGGCAGTAGAGAAAGCTCTACTAAGACATTGTCAAGAATATCGTATTATCTTAATGAGCGTCTTGCACCTGAAGTCACAATACATGGAGTCCTTGTAGATGTAGATGGAGTAGGGATATTAATAACAGGTGAAAGCGGAGTAGGTAAAAGTGAGGCTGCATTGGAACTGATAAAGCGAAATCACAGATTGGTTGCAGACGATGCCGTAAGAATAATAAAATTGGATGAAGAAACTTTACAAGGAAAATCTCTTGAAACAATAGAACATTTTATGGAGATAAGAGGGCTTGGAATTATAGATATAAAAACTCTTTATGGAATAGGTGCCGTAAAAAATTCAAAAAAAATAGATATGATAGTGGAATTGGAAACATGGCAACAAGGAAAGTATTATGACAGATTGGGATTGGATCAGGATTATACCCAAATACTTAATACAAAAGTGGAGAAGTTGACAATACCTGTAAGACCTGGAAGAAATATAGGAATAATATTGGAACTTGCCGCAAGAAATCATAGGTTAAAAGCTATGGGATACAACTCTGCCGTAGAATTTAACGAAAAATTGATACATTCATTAGAGAAAAAAAGAAATGAAAACAAATTAAATTAATAAATTTATAATTTTAAATGTATGTCTTAATTTAAATATGCTTTAATATAAAAAAATTTTTAACATTTTTATAGGTACAATCAACCAGTTTAAAAAGTATTATATGTTTTTTATTGATTAAAAGAAAGGATATTTGAATTTTTATGATGAATATAGGTATAGATGTAGGCGGAATGACTATAAAATCGGGTATAGTGGATGAGAATTGCAACATAATAGAAACTCTTATAATACCTACAGAAGTTGAAAAAGGATTTGAAAAAATTGCTCAAAATATGGTAGATATGATAAATAATATTGTAAAAAAAGCAAAATTAACCTTAAATGATATAGATACGATAGGCGTGGGTATACCGGGCGTTGCTGATGAGAACGGAAAAATACATTTTGCTACAAATCTTTATTGGGCTGATGTGGATTTAGGCAAGATATTAAGGGATAATTTTCCGTCACAAAAAATATATGTAGAAAATGATGCTACAGTCGCTTGTGTGGCAGAACACAGTTTCGGCAGTATAAAAGGCGTCAAAAATGCCATAATGCTCACATTGGGGACAGGTGTAGGCGGAGGAATAATAATAAACGGAGAAAAATATTCCGGAAGTAACGGAATAGGTTCAGAAATAGGCCATATGGTCATAAACAACGGTGATAATTTTTATGAATGTTCTTGTGGAAACAACGGTTGTTTTGAAACTTATTGTTCAGCACTTGCTATAATCAAATACGCTCAAAAATTGCTGGAAGACGGAGCATATTCAGAAAAATTGAAAGATATGAAAAAAGAAGATATAACAGCAAAGCTAATCTTTGAAGGATATGAAGAAAAAGATGAGTTATGTGTAAAAGTTGTAGATAGATTTATAGATAATTTATCTATAGGAATTGCAAATCTAATAAATATATTTGCTCCTGAATTTATAACTCTCGGTGGAGGTGTTGCAAACTCTTATAATTTGTACATAGATGAATTGTATAAAAAAGTTCAAGAAAAAATAATATTTAAAAAGTTACCATTTGCAAGGATAGTAAAAGCTCAATTAGGAAATGACGCAGGAATAATAGGAGCGGCTATGCTTAAATAATTATTTGCTTTTAAATTCATATAGAAAAATAGTAAAAAAATACTATATTATAAAATTGGATATGTTATAAAATTTAAAAAAATGCATATAATTTGTAAAATAATAGAAGTTGTTGTAAAATTATAAACATAAAATATTTAACTTGTTGTCTATATTATAGTGTTAAATGTTATAAAATAAAAATAAATAGTAAAAAAGACTTGTAAATTTAATTTATATATTTTATAATATACAAAATCAATAATATATTGACAGGAGGTGTTTTTAATTTTAGAAAATTTCAATAATTTTTTTAAACCTCAAATAAAAAATAAAATCAGAAAATATTTATTACTGTTTTATAAAATTATAATTTTCATTGTTTTTATAATGATAATATCTCTTTTATTTATATCAAATAAAAACGAATATAAATACAATAAAATGGATAATATAGACTATATCGCAAATTCCGCTGAAATTGAATATAACAATGATATTCAAAATGTGGTACTTCCATATAGAGTTAAAACTGTAAAACCTTTTAATGTTTATATAGATGTGAGTAAATATGTAAACAAAACACATCAAAATATAGTAATGTTCACAAGATTTTTAGAACTTGAGTGCTATATTGACGGTAAATCCATATATAAATATGCAGTATCTGATAATTCTGTTCCGAGAAGTGGAGGACGTGTATATCACGTTATAAATTTACCTGATAATTTTAAAGATAAAAATATATTAATAAAATTTAAACCTAAAACCGATCAGATAAAATCGTTTAAAATAAATAAAATATATATTGTAAACAGTGAATATTTTTTTATTGGTGAGTTACTGAGCAAAGATATACTTGGAGTAATTTTGGTTTCAACATTAATGATAATGTCTATTATGATAGTGATGTTTTATTTTATGGACATGGGAACGGAGTCTAAAAATAAAAGAATATTTGATATAGGGCTTCTATGCTTTATAATGGCGGTTTATTATGCTACACAATTGGAAATATTTAATTATTTATTCAGAAAATACTATAAAGCTATATATTTTTTGGATTATTTGTCATTTTCACACTATTCAATACCTATGCTCATATTGGTTAGAGGAAGATTGGATAGAAGATTTGATAAGTTTTTAACTGCATCAATATATATGTGTATTTTAAATTTTTCCATACAATTTGTTTTAACATTATTAGGTATAAATGAATTTCATAATATGGTGAAGTATACACATATGGCGTTGTTCATATCGTATTTTGTAATATTAGCAGCACTGCTGTTTTCATCAAGTAAAGAATATCCGGAAAAAATGAGTATGCTTTTGTCAAGTGTGCCTATATTTCTTTCGCTTGCATCTTCGCTTTTTGAATATTGGACAGGCAGTTATGATTCCATGTCACCCATATTGCTTGTAAGTTTGTTTGTATTTGTGATCATTCAGGCATATTTTGCAATAAACGCATTTATGTATATGCAAAAAGAAAGCTTAAATACGAAAACATATGAAAGATTAATGCTTACAGATGCACTTACAAAATTAGGAAACAGGTATTCGTTTGAACAAAAGATAGAAGAGATAAAAAAAGGGAAAGATGACATTACGATAATATCAACTGATTTGAATAACTTGAAAGAAATTAACGATACTTATGGGCATTCGTATGGGGATGCGGCGATAATATCTGCGGCTCGATTTTTGAAAGAAAATTTCGCTAAAGATTTTGTATACAGACTTGGCGGAGACGAATTTATGATAATATCACATGATGATATAGATGATGAATATTTAGAAGAAGTGAAAAATAAAGATTATTTTATAAAAGGCATAGATAAACAAATCAAAATCAGCTTTGCTTTCGGAAAGAGCAGGTATGAGTATAATTCAAGCGATGAACTTAATGATGCTTTAGAAGATGCAGATAAAAATATGTATATAGATAAGAAAAATATTAAAAACGCCAAAAAGAATACTTGAAATATAGTATTCTTTTTTTGTAATATTTGTAATAAAAGTTTAATTTTATACAAACTTAAAAAATTGCATTAAGTATATTTTAAGAAAATAATGTTAATATATCATCATAGAATAGGTTTAGCTTAAATAACCGTATGTTGCTTAATTCATATAAAAATATATGATTAATTATTCAATAAATAGGGTATATATAAATTTAATATTTATGTTTAAAAACTGATAACATATAAAATTGTTTTTTTGATATAATCTCAATTACAAATATTATGCAAACGTTAAACCGGAATTATATAATTATAATTGCATTAAAATCATTTTTGTTTATATTTTTGAACAAGGAGTTGACGATATGATAGAATTCAAATCTGTATC
The DNA here is from genome assembly GCF_000238115.1 of Peptoanaerobacter stomatis. GTDB lineage: Bacteria > Bacillota > Clostridia > Peptostreptococcales > Filifactoraceae > Peptoanaerobacter > Peptoanaerobacter stomatis. The sequence continues at coordinate 244,816 of NZ_JH414547.1, forward strand.
TAAGGTATATTTGGGTGGTAAGGTTGCTGTTCATAATGTTAATCTTAAGATAGAAGACGGACAGTTCATAGTTTTTATAGGTACCAGTGGAAGTGGAAAGACTACTTGTATGAGAATGATAAATAAGATGATAGAGCCAAGTAGTGGAAATATACTGATAGATGGTAAAGATATTAAAAATATGAATGATGTTGCACTTAGAAGAAGTATAGGTTATGTTATACAGCAAATAGGTCTTATGCCGCATATGAATATATTTGAAAATATAGTTATGGTGCCCAGACTTTTGAAAATGCCGGAAAATAAACTAAGAGAGATAGCGGAAAATCTAATAAAAAAAGTCGATTTACCGGTAGAGTATCTTGACAGATATCCTAAAGAGTTATCAGGAGGACAGCAACAAAGAATAGGGGTAATAAGAGCATTATCGGCAAATCAGAATATTATATTGATGGACGAACCGTTCGGGGCATTGGATCCTATAACAAGAGAAAATTTGCAAACACTTGTGAAAAATCTTCAAGTAGAGCTTGGAAAAACTTTTATATTTGTAACTCATGATATAGATGAGGCACTTTTACTTGCTGATAAAATTGCAATAATGGACAATGGACAAGTTATACAGTATGATACACCTCAAAATATATTAAAATCACCTGCAAATGATTTTGTAAAAAATTTGCTTGGAGAAAAAAGACTTGATCACGCAAAATTTGATTATCTGCCTGTGGAAGAAGTTATGATAAGGAATCCTAAGAGCATAAATTACAAGAAAACTACTCATGAAGCTATGGAGATAATGCACAATTCAAGAGTAGACAGTTTATTTTTAGTAGATGATGAAAATGTATTGATAGGTATGGCAGACGTATTTGATATACGCTCATCTAATAGGGAAAGCAGTAAGATTGAAGATTATAATTTGCCGGCTAATGCCATAAACAGAAAAACACCGCTTAGGGACGCTATATTTTATATAAATAAATTAGGCTATAGAAACTTACCTATTGTAGATGAGGAAATGCATCTCATAGGGCTTGTAACAAGAGCATCTGTTATGGATATAATATATAAAGGCTTTTTAGGAGATTATACTCCTGAAAAAAATGATAATGATATAATAGTTACATCTGATATGAAAGAGGTGTAGTTATGTTTATTTTTTTAAAAGAAAATTTTAATCAGCTCTTTATTAAAATAGGAGAACATATTTTTATATCTTCTGTTGCATTGATACTGGGTATTATAGTTGCAGTACCGCTTGGAATAGTAATTACAAAAAATAAAAAAATATCCAACGTATTTATAGCTGTAGCATCAATATTTCAAACCATACCCTCATTGGCTTTATTATCTATAATGGTTCCTTTTATAGGAATAGGAACTCTACCGGCAATAATTGCGCTTTTTATATATTCTTTACTTCCTATACTCAGAAATACTACCATAGGTATGAACAGCGTGGATTTGTCATTGATAGATGCAGGTAAAGGTATGGGAATGACAAGGAATGAAATAATTATGAAAATACAACTTCCTCTCAGTGCACCTGTGATAATGGCAGGTATAAGACTGTCAGCAATATATGTAGTATCATGGACTACCATAGCATCTTATATAGGAGCCGGAGGGCTTGGAGATTTTATATTTTCAGGGCTTAACACATTTGATACAAATTCTATTTTACTTGGGACTATACCTGTTACTCTAATTGCTTTATTAAGCGATTATTTGCTCGGAAAAATAGAGAAAAAAGTTATGCCTAAAACATCATCTTTGCAGGAGGGGTAAATATGGTGAAAAAAATAGTAAAAATAATTTTCAGCATTACACTTATTGTATTATTTACAGGTTGTTCGTTACCATTTTTGGGAAAATCTGGTTCAGGTGGAGGTATAGTTATAGCAGGAGGTAATACATCAGAAAGACAAATTTTGTCAGAAATGCAAAAACAGATGATAAAACATTATATGCCTAAAGAAGATGTGCAGATAATAAATAATTTGGGTTCAACTGTACTTATAGTTCAGACATTTACAAGAAATATATGCAATGTGTCCGGAGCTATGTATACAGGAACATCACTTACAGGAGAACTTGGCTTAGAACCTCAAACCGATACAAAAAAAGCCTTGGAGTTGGTACAAAAAGGATATAAAGAAAAATATAATATGAAGTGGTACGATTCGTACGGATTTGAAAATACATATGCCTTTATGGTAAGAAAAGATTTTGCTGAAAAGAATAATTTAAAAAAAATATCAGATTTAAAAAATTTGGCTCCTAATTTGAGAGCAGGGGTTGATACATCTTGGATAAGAAGAAAAGGTGACGGGTATGAAGCTTTCAAAGAAAAATACGGTTTTGACTTCAAAAAGGTATATCCTATGGAAATAGGACTGGTATATGATGCAGTGAAAAATTCAGAAATGGATATAGTTTTGGGATATTCTACGGATGGTAGGATAAATTCGTATGATTTGATAATATTGGAAGATGATTTAAAAGTATTTCCTGCATACGATGCTTGTCCGGTAGCATCATATGATATATTGGAGAGATATCCTGTTTTAGACGAAGTGTTGTCAAAATTGGTTGGTAAAATAAGCAGTGAAGATATGCAAAGATTGAATAAAATGTCAGATGAGGATTTAATTGAACCTCAAAATGTCGCAAAGATGTTTTTAGAAGAAAATAATTATTTTGAATAAAATATTTAAATGTAAGTATTTTAAATTTATGTATTAATTACGTTATTCAATAAAATAATGGACAAGTATTATATATTTTTGTAGATAATAACCATGTCCATCTTGAAAATAAATATTAATAGAATATATTTATATAATTTAATTCAGAGATACTTACTTAGAAATGGAGGATAGGCATGATTAATCAATTCATTTCATATTTTGCAACTAATGGAGATTATGTATTCGGTCAATTTATAAGGCATTTTTTAATATCGGTATATGGTGTATTATTTGCAAGTATAGTAGCAATACCTATAGGTTTTTTTATATCGAGAAGATATAAAATGGCTGATATAGTAATATCATTGGCCAATATACTTCAAACCATTCCTTCTCTTGCGATGGTGAGTATACTTATGATAGTTATGGGATTAGGTGTGAATACTGTTATAATGGCTGTGTTTTTATATTCGTTGCTTCCTATAATAAAAAACACATATACAGGAGTAAAAAATGTTGACGATAATCTCATAGATGTGGCAAAAGCTATGGGAATGACTAAAAGGCAGATAATATTTAAAATAGAATTACCTTTGTCCATATCCATAATTATGGCTGGTGTAAGAAATGCACTTGTAATGGCGATAGGTATAACTGCAATAGGAACTTTTATAGGTGCAGGAGGCTTGGGAGATATAATAACAAGAGGTATAAATGTTACAGACGGTTCTGCAATAATATTAGCAGGTGCCGTACCTACAGCATTTATGGCGGTTATTAGTGATTTTGTATTACAAAAAATTGAGAAAATGTTAGATCCTGTAAAATAAATTTTATTTGCAATTAATATATTAAAGTGATATTATAAATTATACTTTTACAAAAGTATTATGCTGATACCGATAACCATTTATTATAATGTTATGCACCAATTCTTATAAATTATTATTCTTAGTTTTAAAAGTTAAATGTTGTTTAAAAAAACATATGACTTTTTAACAGTTTTTCAGTATGAAATCAAAAAAATTAAAAATAGGAGAATAAAATGGATAAAGAAGTCTTATTGACATTTTTATTGATATTTTCATTGAGAATAGTTGATACTACACTAAGTACACTTACTACTATGTTCATGAGTCAAGGAAACAAAAAATTGGCTCCACTTATGGGATTTGCCCAAACTGCAACTTGGGTTACTTGTCTTAATATAGTCATGAATAAATTAAGCAATCCTATGAACCTTCTTATATATGCAATCGCCTATGGTTGCGGTGTATGTGTAGGTATAATGCTTGAAGAAAAAATAGCATCAGGAAATGTTATTATACAAGGTGTCATAGATGAAAAAGATAAGCATATTATAACTGAACTTAGAAATATGAATATAATGGTTACCTCCATGGAAGGACAAGGGAGAGAAAATTCAAAAAGATTGGTGCTTTTTATAGCACTTCAACGTAAAAAGTTGAATGCTGTCAGAAAATATTTAAGAGATAATCACGTTTTTATCACGGTATCAAAAGGAGATATGTACTTGAACATAAACCCTAATTCAAAATAGTGTTATAATAAACTTTTAATAACTGTTTTGTTATGAGAGATAATTATGCTTGAATTGATACCGCTTAATGTGTGAATGTAAAGCATGGCAAGTTTTATAATAAGTGTGATTATAATTTATTTTAACTGCACATGGCAGTATAAAAATATATTTAAACTTTATTTACTATAATTCTTATGAGAGGTACTTTTATGAAAAACTTCTATATATATCATTTTGATGACATAAACAGAGATGTTACTGTTGTAGATGAAGACGATTATATAATAAGTATAGAGTTTGATAAAATAAATTATGATTTTAATTATGAAGAAAGCGAAGCAATATCCGGGTTGAAAAAAGAACTTGATAAATACTTTGCAGGAGAATTAAAAGAGTTTAAAACAAAATATAAATTAAAAAATCTTACAGAATTCCAAATGAAAGTATTAAAAGAAGTAGAGAAAGTTAAATATGGAGAGCATATAAGCTACAATGATATAGCTAATGCAATAGAAAGTCCTAAATCTGACAGGGCTGTAGGAAATGCGGTAGGAAGAAACCCTCTTCCTATAATAGTGCCATGCCACAGGATAATAAGAAAGGACAAAAAACTTGGCGGATATACAGGCGGAACGGATATAAAAATAAAACTCGTGGAAATAGAAGATATGAAATTTTAGATATTGACAAAATAGCAGTTTTACTATATAATGCTATAGTTAATTGTAATTCGTATGTTCCGCTGATAGCAATATTTATTAAGAACATATTTGTTAGGGAGGAAAACCATGGAAAAAATAAGAGAAATCGAAAAAAGGCAACTTAAAGCCGACCTACCTTCTTTTGGTGCAGGAGATACTGTAAAAGTACACATCAAAGTAAAAGAAGGAAAAAGAGAAAGAATACAGATATTTGAAGGCGTTGTAATCAAAAGACAAAATGGAGGAATAAGAGAAACTTTCACTGTAAGAAAAATATCTTTCGGTGTAGGAGTAGAAAAAATATTCCCTGTACATTCACCTTCAGTTGAAAAAATTGAAGTTATAAGAAAAGGTAAGGTAAGAAGAGCTAAGATTAACTACTTAAGACAAAGAACAGGTAAAGCTGCAAAAGTTAAAGAAGCGACAACGAAAAGATAGTAAACTGATAAAGCTACCGTATTATTCGGTAGCTTTTTTATTAAATCAGTCAGTAATAAAATAAATTATTAATTAAGGATAGAGAAATGGAAGAAAAAAATAGTATTAATTGGTATCCGGGTCATATGAAAAAAACAAGAGAAGAGATAGTAAAAAATATCAAACTTGTAAATCTCGTAGTTGAAATAGTAGATGCCAGAGCACCTATAAGCAGTAAAAATCCTGATATAGACAGCATGATAAATGGCAAGAGTAAATTAGTCGTACTCACAAAAAAAGACCTTGCAGATGAAGAAAATATTGGTAAATTCATATCCTATTATAAAGAAAAAGGAATAAAAAGCGTTGCTGTAAACGCAACTAAAAAATCAGGAATTTCACAGCTTATTAATATCTTAGAGCAGATAAAAGAAGAAAATTATCAAAAAAATAAAGCGAAAGGCATAATAAAAAAACCTCTCAGAATAATGATAGTAGGGATACCAAATGTAGGAAAATCAACGCTTATAAATCAGATAATAGGTAAGAAAAGTGCCAAGACCGGAAATATGCCGGGCATTACAAAATCACAACAATGGTTGAAAATAAAAGGCGATATCGAATTGCTCGATACACCCGGAATATTATGGCCAAAGATTGAAGATAAGTTTACAGCACAAAAATTGGCATTTTTAGGAAGTATAAGAGATCAAGTAATAGAAATAGAAGATATATACTATGAATTTATAAAATTTTTGATAGAAAACAAAAAACAAAAAAACTTGTTTGAAGAATTTAAGATAAATTTTGATGAAACGGATTTTGAGAAAATATCTGAAATTATAGCAAAAAAAAGAGGCGTTTTATTAAAAAGTGACGAAATTGATTATTTCAGATTGGCAAACATTGTGCTAAATGAGTTTAGGAATGGAAAATACGGAAAAATACAATTAGATGAGATATAAAATTCTTAATAAAAGTGTAATGTAAATTATAAAAGAAATTTTAATAAAATATAAAATCTGATAAAAATATAAAGATTTTTTGCTTGACACTTTGATATTATTGTTGTAAAATCTATGGGTAATGTTTATACACCAAACCAATCTATTTTATATTAATGCTCCTTCTGATTTAAGAATTTTAGGAGGTGGATGAATAATGAGAGTAAGAGTAACATTAGCTTGTCAAGAATGCAAAAACAGAAATTACAATACAACTAAAAATAAAAAGAATGATCCGGATAGGATTGAACTTGAGAAATATTGTAAATTCTGTAAGAAACACACTGTTCACAAAGAAACTAAATAATGAAAAGGGTGTGATGAATTGGCAGAGCAAAATAAACAGAATTTGGGCGGCGGCACAAATCAAGCTGCAAGCCATGAACAAAAAAGAAAATCTTTAGGCCAGGCTGTAAATGATACAAGATCGGAACTTAGAAAAGTTCATTGGCCTAAAAAAACTGAACTTCAAAAATATACCATAGTGGTAATAGCCACAGTTGCATTTTTCAGTGTGGCAATATATGCTATTGATTCAGGACTGGGTTTTGTAATATCGAAACTTGTAGGCAGGTAAGAGAGGATTTTATCTATGTTGGAAAAAGGGGAAATGCTTTGGTATGTAGTGCATACATACTCAGGCTATGAAAACAAAGTTAAGACTTCGCTCGAGAAAACAATAGAAAATTTGGGAATGCACGAGTATATACAAAAAGTAGTTATACCTGAAGAAAGCGTAGTGGAGAATAAAAATGGTGTAGAAAAAGTCAGAAAAAGAAAAATATTTCCGGGATATGTGCTAATTAAAATGGCAGTAACTGATGATTCTTGGTATTTAGTTAGAAATACTAAGGGAGTTACAGGATTTGTCGGTACAAACTCAAAACCTATACCTCTTACACCTGATGAAGTTGTCAAAATGAGGCTTGAAGATGAACAAGCGGTTATAGAGGAAGTTGATTTTGAAGTTGGCGATAAAATTACTATAACAGGCGGACCGTTTGCAGATAGAGAAGCGGTTATAACACAGATTTTTATGGACAAGAGATTAGTCAAAGCTCAAATGATGATGTTCGGCAAAGAAACAGTTATGGAACTTGAATTTTCTCAAATAAAGAAACTATCTTAAAGGAAATATTTAATAAGGAGGTGTAGATATGGCAAAAAAAGTTATAGGACAAATAAAATTGCAGATACCTGCAGGAAAGGCTACTCCTGCGCCACCGGTTGGTCCGGCTTTAGGTCAACATGGTGTTAATATAATGGGATTTTGTAAAGAATTCAATGCTAAGACAGCTGATCAGGCAGGATTGATAATACCGGTTGTTATTTCAGTTTATCAAGACAGATCTTTCAGTTTCATTACAAAGACTCCTCCGGCAGCAGTTTTAATAAAAAAAGCTTGTAAAATAGAATCAGGTTCAGGAGAACCTAACAGAAAAAAAGTTGCAAAATTGACAAAGGCACAATTAAAAGAAATTGCCGAGTTGAAATTGCCTGATTTGAATGCTGCAAGTGTTGAAGCTGCAATGAGTATGATAGCAGGAACAGCAAGAAGTATGGGTGTAACAGTAGAAGACTAGTATTATTTATATAGATTGGTGGGAGGCATTAAATTACCGTTAAAACCACAAGGAGGAAACCAATGGCTAAAAAAGGCAAAAAGTATCAAGACGCTTTGAAAAAATATGATGTAAAAAACTTTTATGACGCATCTGAAGCCTTAGGTATAGTGTGTGACGTTGCAACTGCAAAATTTGATGAATCAGTAGAAGTTCATATAAAACTTGGAGTTGATTCAAGACACGCTGACCAACAGGTTAGAGGAGCAGTTGTGTTACCGCATGGAACAGGAAAAACTAAAAAAGTTTTAGTTTTTGCAAAAGGAGAAAAAGCGAAAGAGGCTGAAACAGCGGGAGCTGATTTTGTAGGTGCAGAAGAATTAGTTCAAAAAATTCAAGGAGAAAATTGGTTTGACTTTGATATAGTAGTTGCAACACCTGATATGATGGGTGTAGTAGGTAGATTGGGTAGAGTTCTTGGGCCTAAAGGACTTATGCCAAATCCAAAATCAGGAACAGTAACATTTGACATAGAAAAAGCTATATCAGAAATCAAAGCCGGTAAAGTTGAATATAGATTAGATAAGACTAATATAATGCACGTTTCAATAGGAAAAGTTTCATTTGGGAAAGAAAAGCTGTTTGATAACTTTAAAACTCTACTTGATGCAGTAGTAAAAGCAAAACCGGCATCATCAAAAGGACAATATTTAAAGAGTGTAACAACTGCAAGTACAATGGGTCCCGGAGTTAAAATAAATTCTTTAAGAATAAATGATTAGTAAGTGACAATTAAATATCGTACCATAGACAGTAGGAGCGTATGCTTAAAAAATAATCCTACTTAGGTAATAAAAAAATTTTTTAGCCTATTTTTGTCTATGTTATGATAATAATAGGTTTTTATTTTATAAAAAGCTTATTTCTTGAGATAGATTATAAGGAGGTGCAATTAATGGGAAAAAAAGCTATAGCGCTAAAAGAGCAGATAGTTGAAAGCATAGCTGAAAAGATTAAAAATTCTCAATCATGCGTAGTTATAGATTACAAAGGATTGACTGTAGAAGAAGATACAGAACTAAGAAAAAAATTCAGAGAAGCTAATGTTGAATACAAAGTGTATAAAAACACAATGGTGAGAAGAGCTGCTGAAAAAGTAGGCAATATGGAAAAATTTGACGATGTTAATTTAGTCGGACCAAATGCGTTCGCATTTGGAGTAGATGATGCTATAATCCCTGCTAAAATAGCAAAGGATTTTGCAAAAACTCATCCTAAATTAGAGTTAAAAATGGCATATATAGAAGGTGAATTCTATGATGCACAAAGTCTTGACAAGGTTGCGAATATACCTTCAAGGGAAGTCCTTATTGCAAAATTGCTTGGAAGCTTCAAAGCTCCGGTTTCAAACTTTGTATATATGCTTGATGCTTTATCAAAGAAAAAAGCAGAAGAAGGACAGGAGTAATATAATTACTATGTGCGGTATTATATAATGAGTTTAAATTGAATGATAGATTTATAAAATTAAAATATTAAATAACGGAGGAATAAAAATGAACGTAGAACAAATATTGGAAGCTATTGAAAATATGAAAGTTCTTGAATTAAATGAACTTGTTAAAGCGGCAGAAGAAAAATTTGGAGTATCTGCATCAGCGCCTGTAGTAGTTGGAGCAGTTGCAGGTGGAGCAGAAGCAGCAGAAGAAAAAACTGAATTTGATGTAATATTGGCAGATGCCGGAGCATCAAAAGTAGGTGTTATAAAAGTAGTTAGAGAAGTAACAGGTCTTGGATTAAAAGACGCTAAAGATTTGGTTGACGGAGCACCTAAACCTCTTAAAGAAGGAGTTTCTAAAGAAGAAGCTGACGATATAAAAGCTAAACTTGAAGGTGCAGGAGCAAAAGTAGAAGTTAAATAGTTTTATATAAAAAATACCG
>NZ_JH414548.1 GCF_000238115.1 Peptoanaerobacter stomatis
TCCCCGGCAAAATTCTTTCTTTAGATGATAATCTTTCACAAAGCGAATTTAAAAATGTAATACACTCATCTTTATATATAGTCGGTATGTATTTTACACCACCGGCAGCTCCCGGTATAGTTACGACTCTGCCTAATTTCTGCTCATCAAATATAGCTTTTATAGATGATATATCTGAACTTATAGTTGATTTTGCGGAAAAGAAACGTTCGGCAAAATAATTAAATGTCAAAATTTTATTAGGATTATCAGATAAAATTTTAGCTATCGCTGCTAATCTATGAGCTTTTTTTAGTTTCATAAACTGAGCCTTTCTTTAAATATCATCAAAAGAATATATATTCTCAATATTTCATTTTTTCTAAAACGAGTATAATTACAAACGTTCTATGATTTAATTATAACAAAAAAAATATATATTTCAAGAGGTTATCGATTTTTTTATTATTTTTAATAAAAAAAGAGAAAGCCACAAAAAGCAACTATCTCTATTGTCAATACTTATAAATGGTGCCGAAAGCGGGAGTCGAACCCGCACGATATTGCTACCGCTGGATTTTGAGTCCAGTGCGTCTGCCAATTCCGCCATTTCGGCAAGTTACTTGTATATTATATTATTTTATGGTGAATACGTCAATACTTTTTATAAAAATTTTAGAAATTTTATTTTTGTATCATCTGGCACTATAAATGGCAGAAATTAGAAATTTAAGTTGTATTTAAATACTTAAATATTCTATGAATTATATGTGTTAAGTTATTGAGTTAAAACAGATATAAAAGATAGGTTTATAATATAACCTATTGAGAAAAAAATAGATAAACTACCAGCATATGCCGAAAATTTATCTATTTTTTTCTTATATTATGATTCTAAAAGTTTTAAAACCGTTTGAGGCAGTTGATTTGCTTGAGCAAGCATTGATGTTCCTGCTTGTTGTAATATATTGTACTTAGTAAATTCTGTCATTTCTTCAGCCATATCGGCATCTTCTATTCTTGACATTGATGACGTCACATTTTCTTCTGCAGCATTAAGGCTCTTAATGTTATGTTCAAATCTATTTTGTGCAGCTCCCAATATAGAGCGTATTTCAGATATTTTTGATATCGCGTTACTATACACAGCTATTGCGGCATTAGCTGTTTTTTGTGAAGTTACATCCAATGAATATTCAGGTTTTGTGTCATCATAGCGAGGAACAACATTATCCACTGTTGTATATTTTGCATCTGTAATATGGTTTGGAGGTGCAGGAGGTACTGACGGATTTGATAGATCTTCTACCTGTCCACCGGCGACTTGTCCTGATATTTTAAGAGTAAATGCCGCCATTTCTTGAAATTCTATGTCCACCATTTGTTTTGCATTAGCTCCCGCTTGTACAGGAATATTCATTGTAGGTTTATACGTACCATCTTCATTCTTTGAAGAAAACATTTTCATTTGATTAAATTCTGTAGTTTTGCCTATACGACTTATTTCAGATGTGAGCTGATTTATTTCCTTTTGTATAGCTTCCCTATCTTCTATATTATTAGTGCCATTCGATGCCTGTACGGATAGTTCTCTCATTCTTTGTAACATAGAGTGAACTTCATCCAATGCGCCTTCAGCTGTTTGTATAAGAGATATTCCGTCTAACGAATTTTTTGATGCCATTTTAAGTCCTGATGATTGTAATGCCATCTTTTTTGCTATAGCATATCCTGCCGCATTGTCAGCCGCCCTATTTATTTTTTTACCTGACGATAATCTTTCTAATGCTGTTTTTTGTTTTAAACCTGTTGCCATAAGATTTCTTACGGAATTCATTGCTAAAATATTTGTATTTAATTTCATATTTATAGTCCTTTCATACGATATTTTATATCATTTTAGCTTATATAATTAATTTTCAGAATATAACTATTGTATAATTTTATATTTTAGTTTTTTGTAAATTTTAAAAATAATTATTATAATTCTGATTTTTTATTATTTTTAACATTATTTATCACTTTTTATGTTTTTTTCAAGACTGTCTATATATTGTAGCACTTTTGATACTATTTCATATAATTCTTGTGGTATTTCATCACCTATGCTTAAAGCCATAAGATTTTCTAGTAATTCTTCATCAAAATATGTATCTATGCCGTCTATTTTTGCTTTTTCAAGCATATTTTGTGCTACATATCCTCTACCTTTAGCATTTACTATAGGTGCATTCATAGTTTCATTGTATTCCAATGCAACTGCTTTTTTGTTCAATATTTCTTTTTCTTCTTTTTTATCCATAATCTTCCTTTAATATATCGTTAATTTTTCTATATATTTTAGTTTAATGATAAAAAATTATATAAAAAAGTCTACTTTACTATTTATATCTCTCGTATTTTCGTTTACAAATGAAATTTTTGCCTTATTTTCAGGTGATATGAGATCTATAAAATCTATATCATATCCCAATGAGTTCAAACTATTGTCCAATGATTGCAAATTAGATTTTATAGCTGATATGGACCCATCATTTCCTGATATTTTTATTGATAATTTTTTGTTGTCTACTTTTATATAAAATCCCATTTTCCCTAAATTTTTTGTGTTTAAATCTATTAGCACGCTCATATCATTAGGGTCTATATTGCCTTTTTTATTCTTTTTGGTTTTTGCATAGACATTGGCATTTGATGATTCACCGTTCATATAAAACGGTATTTGTATCATTTCATTTTTTGACGACATTTTGTAAGTTTCTCTTATGTTCTCTTTTATTTCATTTAGATATTTATTGAATACTTCTTTGTCCTTGCTTTGTGATTTTAATACTATTTGCTCCACTTCTTTAAGTTGTTTATATATTTGCTCTATGTTTTTTCTAAAATCATCTTTTGTAAATGTATGATTTTCTTTTAATATATTTTCTATTTTTTTTGAAATTTGTTTTAATTCTTTAAAATCTTTTTCTTTGATTTCATTTAACATAGATTTTATACTGTCAATATAATTACCTGTATTATTTTCTAAATCAAATGATTTTTTTATATTTTTCAGTGTAAATTCACTTTGAGCAGCTACTATATTTGATGATATGTTATTGATTGTATAATCGTTTAAATGTGATAATTTTTCAAATGTTTTGGATTGTTTTATCGTTTGACTTTGAATTAAAGCGCTTACTTGTCTTATATCGCTTGTATATGGATCTATTCCGTTTGTTATCATCTGATTTATATGAGTAGCTCTTAAATTCATTCGCATATATTCGTAATGCTTTATTATGCCATTTTGAACTTCCGTTTTGCTTTCATATTTCACTTCATATTCTAATGATTGCAATTTAGAATTTGAGTTATCGTTAAATATAGAATGTTTTTGTGCTAAATATTGCAAAGATATATTGTTGTGTTTATAATCTATGCTGTTAAAATCTATGTTTTCAACATTGTTTAGCACTATGGACGCTTTTATAGATATTTTATTTTCGTAGTTAAAAAAACTTGTTTGGTTTGAAAATAATTTGTCGTATAAATCTTTTCCAACTTTACTTGAATATAAAATTGATTTTACAGATATGTTTTTTAATATTGTATTTGAATTTATCTGTTTGATTGCATCTATAAGATTTTTTGTCAAATCCATTTGCTCGTCTGTGAGTTGTAAATTGTCAACATTTTGCAATTCGTTTATTATAGATGTTATTTCTTTTAGTAATTGTTTTATATCCATAGATGATATATCTACACCTGATTTTATGAGCATACCTGCCACATTTTTGTCCATCAATTCTTGTATTTGCGATAATACTTCTTTTATTTCTTTTATTTCTTCAACATTTTCTTTATTTATCTGAGAATTATTTTTTAGTATAGCTTTTGCAATATCTATATCTTTTTTGTCTATTCCTATTTTTTCCAATAAATTTTCTATATCAGGTGTCATTTTTTCTATATCTTCGTCTGTAAGATTATTTGTAATATTTTCTGTATATTTTACAGATGAGACTGATACAGATGATGTAGTTATATAATTTTTTACTTTATAAAGTAAGTCTATAGATATATTGGTATCGTCTACTTCTAATGTTTTTATTATGTTTTCGTTATTTATATCTTTTAAATCATATAACTTGGAAAATGTATCGTATATCTTATCTACATTTTCTTTTGTTATTTCGATGTCATTTTTCTTTAGGCTTATTATTATGTCTTGGATGTCTTTACCCATTTGTGAGCTGTACAGCTTTGTTGAAATATCTCGTGCTTCATCGTAAGATATAGGTTTATTTACTTTATTTTCCAATGCCGACACTTTCTTATCTTGCAATATAAACTCATCTTTTGCTATTTTATCTAATTGGGATAAAGGAATATTTTCTATGTCATATCCTTTATTCATAAGCATTGCAAGTGTGTTAAGATTTATGTTTTGAGTGAAATTTGTTAAGCTGTTTTTTATGGTTACAAATCTTAATATATTTTCTTTTGTAGCAGGTATTTCACTGTTTTTTAGATTTTTAAGTGCATCTATGTTTTCTTTTGTAGGTTGTAAATCTTCTTTTTTTAACTCTTCTATTTCTTTTTTTTCTCTTTCTTTTTCTTTTTCCAAAGATTCATTGCTTATTTTTGTGATAGTTTCTATTTCGGATTTTTTTATAGTAAGCATTTCTCCTTGTTTTACACTAAGATTATTTTTTGTCACTACGTCAAATATTTCTTTTGTCTTATTATCCCATAATTGTATTCTTATGTTTTTGCCGTCTTTTTTTATTATTGAGCCTTTTATTATCGTGTTTGATGAGGCAATATCTTCGTATGGATTGGATGTTATTTTTTTGTCTAAATTTGCCTTATTGTTATATAGCGTATTAATCATTTACTGACCTCTTTTCTTAATATTCCATAATACAATAATCATATATAAAATAATTTGTTTATTTCTTGATTTTATTTTAATGTCTATTTAAAAATAATTATCTTTTTATCATATTGTTTTGTTAATGGGATATAAAAACTCTTTTACATATCTATCGGAATAACAAACAAAATTTTAAAGTCTTATGCAAATAAAAATAATCGACCATCTTCTTAATAATCGATTATTTTTATTTAAAAACTATTTTTTATCTTAAATATAAGTTGAATAAATTTTAAAGAAATTTTATAAAACGTATATTTTGATTTATCTATATATGTTTTCTATAAATTCTATTATCCTGTCACAAGCTTTTCCGTCACCATAAGGATTTACTGCATTTGCCATTTGTTTGTATGATTTTTTATCTTTAAGCAATATATTTGCTTCTTTATATATATCATCTTTGTCAACTCCTACAACTTTTACAGTACCCGCTTTAACTGCTTCGGGACGTTCAGTTTCAGTTCTTAGAACCAATACAGGTTTTCCAAGTGAAGGCGCTTCTTCTTGTAATCCTCCTGAATCTGTCATAATAAAATATGATTTATTCATTAGATTGGCAAATTCTTCATATTCAAGCGGTTTTATAAGTGCAACATTGCTTGCAGTAAATTTTTCATTTGCTAATTTTACTATATTAGGATTCATATGCACAGGATATACTATCTGAATATCATTATTTTCCTCAGCGATTTTATTTAGGGCAAAGAATATATCTTCCATAGGTTTACCCCAGTTTTCTCTCCTATGACAAGTAAGTAAAATTATTTTTTTTGAAAAATCTATATTTTTAAAGTCTTCTTTTGAAAAATCAAAATCATCTTTTATTACACTATGAAGCGCATCTATAACCGTATTACCTGTTGTAATTATATTTTTTTCTGAAATATATTCTCTTAACAGATTGTATTTATTGTTTTTTGTAGGTGCGAAATGGTATGTGGCAATAGAGCCTATCAATTTTCGGTTCATTTCTTCCGGATAAGGCGAATATATATTGCCTGTTCTAAGCCCTGCTTCTATATGTCCTACAGTAACTTTTTCATAAAATGCTCCAAGTGCAGCAGAAAAACTTGTAGAAGTATCGCCGTGTACAAGTAATAGATCAGGTCGGAACTTATTTTGTATTATTTCGCAAGTTCCGTATATTACTTTTGATGTTATATCTTGTATTGTTTGTCCATGTTTCATTATATTCAAATCGTAGTCAGGCTTGATATCGAATATTTCTAAGACGCTGTCAAGCATTTGCCTATGTTGACCTGTTACTAAAACTTTTGACTCAAAGTTATCATTGTTGTACAATTTTTTTACAAGAGGTGCCATTTTTATAGCTTCTGGTCTTGTACCGAAAACCGACATAATTTTTATTTTATTCATAAGATTAACCTTTTTTTAGAATTTTAAATTTAAGAGTAACAAAAACTATAAGTATTATATCAACTGCCAAAATGAACAGAGAAAATCTTCTTCCTGTTTCTGATATAAAATATGCACTAAGACCTAATATAACACTCATCATATACAATATCAGTACTGTTTGTTTTTGTGATAATCCGTTATTCAATAGTCTATGATGAAGATGTCCTTTGTCAGCCTGCATTATAGGCTGTTTATTCTTTGCACGTCTTAATATTGCAAATGCCGTATCAAATATAGGTATGCCTAATGTCAATATAGGTATAAATACTGCAAGTGTTGCAGCGGACTTTATTGTTGCAGTCATTGATATAACTGCAAGAGTAAATCCTAAAAATAATGCTCCGGTATCACCCATAAATATTTTGGCAGGATTGAAATTAAATGGCAAAAATCCTAAAATACTTCCTATTAATGAGATTAACAACAATGTATGGAAATAATCTCCATTTTTAAAAAGTATCAATGCAAGCGTAGTGGATGATATTGCAGATATTCCTGCAGCTAAACCGTCAAGACCATCTATTAGATTAACTGTATTAGTTATACCTACTATCCAAAATACAGTTATAGGTATGCTCATATATCTTAAAAACAGATAATGCATCGGCATCATAGGGTTTGCAAGATATTCAATTCTTATAGCAAAAACTGCAACAATCGAAGCAGCGATTATTTGAATAAAAAATTTAAGTTTTGCATTCAAATCTTTAATATCATCTACAACGCCCATAACTAAAATTATAAAAAGTGCAACAAACAATACTATCAGCTCTTTGTTCATAGAATTGAAAAAAAGTGTAGTAACAAAAAATGAAAATGCTATTGATATTCCTCCAAGTCTTGGAATTGGAACTTTATGCACTCTTCTATTATCTTTTGGAACATCTATTGCACCAATCTTATGTGCCAATTTTATTACAAATGGAGTTGCAAAGTATGAAAGTACAATAGAAAATATAAATGATATTATAAATAATTGTGTTGTTGACAACACATATTTAAGCCCGAACATACACTCCTCCTAATATTTATTGATTTAATCAAATATTTTGATTAAATTTTGTAGTGTATATCAAATCTTTTTTATTTATATTTATTAAAGTAAATATAAAACATTGTAAATCTTTAATAATGAATTATATATTTATAGAATATTTTAATGGATCACAGCATATTATAATAAAATTGTTATAATTTATTTATAATAACTATTTTGTTCCAAATATTCTATCTCCGGCATCTCCCAAGCCTGGAACTATATAACAATCTTCATTCAATTTTTCATCAAGTGATGCCAAATATATATCTATATCAGGATGATCGGTCTGAACTCTTTTTACACCTTCAGGACAACCGACAAGACATACAAGTCTTATAGATTTTATATTTCTGTTTTTCAACAATGTTATAGCGGCACTTGCTGAACCTCCTGTTGCAAGCATAGGATCTACCAATATAAAATCTCTTTGTGCAACATCTTGTGGTAATTTGCAAAAATATTCCACCGGTTCTTTTGTAACAGGATCACGATAAAGTCCTATATGCCCTACTTTTGCTTGTGGTACAAGTTCCAATATTCCGTCAACCATACCTATACCTGCTCTCAATATAGGAACTACAGCCATTTTTTTGCCTCGTAACATCTTTGCTTTTGTTTTGCAAATAGGTGTTTCTATTTCTACATCTTCAAGCGTCAGATCTCTTGTAACTTCATATACCATTAACATTCCTATTTCTTTTACAAGCTGTCTGAAAAGACCTGAACCTGTGTTTTTATTTCTTGCTATTGCAATCTTATGCTGTATTAAAGGATGATCTAATATAGTTAATTTAGACATATAATTACTCCTTGTTTATGTATTTTTATAGTCAATTATTTTCTTTATAAATTATAATATTTTTTAAATATTTTTATTTTTTATAGTATTTTATTCTGTTTGGATAAAATTTATATTTCATCTTCAAAAGACATCAATTTATTAACACGTCTTTCATGTCTGTCGCCTTCAAACTTTGCGCTTAAAAATCTATCTACTATTTCAAATGCTATTTCCACGCCGACAGTTCTGCCACCTAAAGAAATCATATTACAGTTGTTGTGTTCTACACATTTACTTGCACTGTATGTATCAGATAAATTTGCGCATCTTATACCTTTTATCTTGTTGGCAGCTATTGATATACCTATACCTGTACCACAAAATAAAATACCTTTGTCTATTTCTTTATTCAAAACGGCTTTAGCCACTATCTTTGCATAATCCGGATAATCTACAGATTGATTTTCATATATCCCATAATCAATACATTCATATCCTTTATCCTGAAGATATTTTAAAACCTGTTTTTTTAGTTCAAAACCACCATGATCACAGCCAAATCCTATTTTCATATATAACCTCTTTTCTAAATTATTTTATATCCGGATGCCTTTTTCATTCTGTCCATTATTGAAAACTCCAACTCCGTATCAGACATATTTATAAAATACGCTTTGTCAAAATTTTCTTTATCAAGTTGTCTTAACACCTTAAATATATTCTTTGCTACTGTAACATCATCTTTTCCAAGTGAGATAAAATTGTTAAATAAACTTTGATATTCTTCCTTTGCTATTACAACGCTTTTTTTATTAGATAAATTATCTTTTTTTATAAGATCATATATTTTTTCTATTTTATTATCTCCATCTACTATATAGACTTCACAATTAGGACTATAATGTTTATATTTCATACCCGGTGATTTTGGTTTCGTTGTATTGTCTTTAAGATTTGTATCAATATATACCTCTTCATTTATAACTCGTTCTATGTCTGACTTTGTTACAAATCCTGGCCTTAATATGATTATATTATCACCTGTTGTGTCTATAACAGTAGATTCTATACCGATTGAAGAATTATTGTCAAGTATTATCATGTCAACCTTTCCTTCAAATTCTTCTTTTATAAATTCTTCTGATGTTATTGATGGGCGTCCTGATATATTGGCTGATGGAGCCGCTATAGGAACGCCACTTTCTTTTATAATTTTATTTGCAATAATATTTGAAGGCATTCTAACAGCCACAGTATCTAATCCGCCTGTAGTTCTATACGGCACATTTGACGATTTGTTTAAAATTAATGTCAATGGACCGGGCCAAAATGCAGATATTATTTTTTCTATCCTGTTATCAATATTTACACCTAAAGTGTATATATCTTTTTCATCTGATATATGAACTATAAGAGGATTATCTGAAGGTCTGCCTTTGGCATTATATATCTTACTTGCAGAATTTTCATTTAAAGCATTTGCTCCTATTCCGTACACAGTTTCTGTAGGAAATATAACAAGCCCTCCTGCTCTTATTATTTCGCCAGCCTTTTTTACAGTTATGTCAGTATTATATTTGTCTATTTTTATTATTTGTGTAAACATTTTTTTCTCTTTATATATTTTCCAATGAATTCAAATTTTCTGCTTGAGCAGTTGTGATTAATGCATCTATAACTTCGTCCAAATCGCCATTTAAAAATGCTTCCAATTTATACAAATTCAGACCGATTCTATGGTCGGATACCCTACCTTGAGGATAATTATATGTTCTTATTCTTTCTGCCCTATCTCCTGTACCTACTTGAGATTTTCTCTGGCTTGCCATTTCTTTTTGCGCTTTTTCCAATTCTATATCATATAATTTGGCTTTTAATATCTTGAACGCTTTTTCTTTATTTTTCAGCTGTGATTTTTCATCCTGCATAGATATTACTATTCCTGTTGGTATGTGTGTAAGTCTTACAGCGGAATCTGTTGTGTTTACAGACTGACCTCCATTACCTGATGAACGGAATACATCTACTCTTACATCATTTAAATCTAAATTTACTTCAACATCTTCTGCTTCAGGAAGCACCGCTACAGTTACTGTAGATGTATGTATTCTTCCTTGAGACTCTGTTTCAGGCACTCTTTGCACTCTATGAACTCCCGATTCAAATTTGAGTCTTGAATATGCACCTTTTCCGCTAATCATAAATATTACTTCTTTATATCCGCCTATTCCTGTCTCATTTGATGACATAAGCTCAACTTTCCATCTTCTATTTGAAGCATACATAGAATACATCCTAAACAGTACTCCGGCAAAAAGTGCTGCTTCTTCTCCACCGGCACCGCCTCTTATTTCAACGATTACGTTTTTATCATCATTAGGATCTTTTGGAAGTAACAAAATCTTTAATTCTTCTATTACTTTTTCCAAATTTTCTTCCAAATCTGATAATTCTTCTTTTGCCAAATCTCTCAAATCCTCATCTGTTTCATTAGCAATTATATCTTTAGCACCTTTTATATCTTCTGTTGCTTTCACATATTCATTATATTTTGAAACAACAGGAGATAACTCTGCGTGCTCTTTCATCAGTTTTTGCCATTGTTCTTGATTATTAATGATTTCAGGGTCTGATATTTTTATTTCCAAATCCGCATATTTATCTTTTAATGAGCTCAAATTTTCAAACATTACAATCTCCCTTTTATATTATTTCAAATCATTATTGTATCAGAGTTTTACTATTATTACAAGATTTAATTTCATCATATGATTTGCTGTTTTGTAAAAAAGTCAAACATTTTTGACATAAAATATATTATATATTTATTCTGTTATTACTGTTTTTTGTTCTTAAGCATATAAAAAACAGTAAATCATTGCGACTTACTGTTTAATTAAGCTCTATTCAAGCCACTGTATAAATGCAGTTTTATCTTCACTGTTATATCCGGCATTTTTATAAAAATCTAATGTATTTTCATTTTTTGTACCTGTTAAAAGCATCATCTTATAGCAATTATTTTTTATCGCTACTTCTTTAGCATAATTAAGACATTCTGTTGCGTATCCTTTTCCGCGATACTCTTCATTAGTAACTACATTTTCAATAAACGCATATGGGCGTATATTTCTCGTAAGATTTGGAATGACAACACAAACACAAGATGAAAGTATCTTACCATTTATCTCGTTGACAATAATATGATGGTTCACATCTGCAATGATTGTATTCCAAGTATTCTCCAGATGTTCTGTATCTTTTGGAATATCTTTTTCGTGTAAAAACAGATATAAGCTCAATAATTCATATAAATCTTCTTTAATCGCTTCTCTTACCATAATCATCACATCCGCAACTTTAAATTAATTGAATAAGTCTATTATAATATTTTTTGACTAAAATATATTTTTTTTGTATTTTTTGTAAATTTCTGCTAATTCATTAACTTTTTTTGACATCTCGATTTGCAATGTAGATGCTTTTTTATAATCTTTTTCGTCAATTGCATTGTCTATTTGTGTAAATAATGATTTTTTTTCTACTGTATCTTTCATAAGCTCCCATCTTATGCTTTCTACTTTTGTCCAGTTTACTATATCAAGATCTGATATATCTTCAGTGTCATAGTGTAATTTTATGGATTCTCTTACTCTATCTCTACTGTTTTCAACTATTCTGCCTTTCAGCTCTTTTGCCCAAAACTCTAAAGTTGATATTTTGTACGAGTTTATTATTTCGTCTGTAAATACACCGTCTTTTTTGAGTATTTCCAGTTTTTCTTTATATATATCCAAAGCTTGTATATTTTCATATACTGTTGCAGGCGGTACGGAAAATATTGCGTTTCTTTCTTCCTGTGTATATGCTTCAAATACATTTTCTTCCGAGCGATAAAGTCTGTCTTTTTCTAAATATACACTGTCTTCTCCGGCTTTTTTTGACATTTCATTTTGTATGAATGCCACATCATATTTAGGTATATAAAAGTTTATTGCGTCAAGCATACATTGATAAACTGCTGATAAAACTAAATATAGATTAGAATTGGGATTAGTTGCTCTAAGCTCAAATCTTGTTTGTTTAGGATTGTCGCTATCTTTTATAAGACCTATTAATATTGAGCGGTTTCTTGAAGGTATTTGCGGAGATTTTCCAAGTGATGTAACTATACACACAGGTGCTTCAAATCCTGGTCTTAATCTGTTAAATGCATCTGTTGTTGCCGTAACAAAAGGATTTATAACTTCATAATTTCTAAGTATGCCTGCAAGTGATGAAAAACCGATACTACTCATATAATATTTCTCTTTTTCAACATGATTGAATATATTTATTGCTTTACCGTCATCTAATTTTGCGATAAGTCCTATATGTGTATGCTCTCCACTTCCTGCAACTTTATCCATAGGTTTTGCATCAAATGTTACTTCCAAGCCGAAGCTGTTGAATATATCCGATACCAAATTTTTTATTATATATAAATTGTCAGCAGTTTGTATAGGATCAGAATATTTCCAATCTATTTCCAATTGTTCCATTATATGACTGTGATCTCCGTTCTCAGTCAATTTTGAATGAACTCCACCTACTTCTTTATGTCCCATTTCAGGTTCAAAACCGTATTTATCCATAAGCAATAGACAATATTCCATTGCTGTCCTTACATTTCCTTCTGTTCTTTTCCAGTACTGCTCTTTTAAAACTTGTGAAGTTGACAGTTCTTCTACATCTCTTATTTCTTCAGGTGTTTTTACCCAAAATTCCAATTCTGTTGCTGCTGATATTTCAATAGATTTTATTTTTTTATCTTTTATTCCTAATTCTTCTTGTATGCTTTCATTTTCTTCTACTATTTTTTTTACGTTACTTTGCAAATTTTTAACAGCTCTTTTTAAAACGCCTCTTGAACATACTATTTTATCATTGTGTATCAAAAATGACGGTATTCTTAGTGTTCCTATAGGAAGTTTTGTATTTTCATCTACAAACGAAAAATTATAATCTATATGCCAATCGCAATCCATATCAGGTACAATAATTACTTTTGCATCATTTAATGATGCAATTTGCCTTAATTCAACACTTGAACCATCTGTTTGAACCCCTTGTTTCAAAAAATCTTCTAAATCGTCTATTATTATACTTATAGGTATTCTTGCATCTGTATAGTTTCCTCTAAGGTCATAACCTGCAAGCGATACAAATTTTATTTCTTTATGTTCTTCAAAGATTTTTTTCAAGTCTTCTATTGAATGGTAATCTTTTTTTAATGTGAATAAAAGATTATTTTCTTTTAGTAGATTAATGGCATTCATACAAAGCCCTCCAAAATTGATATATATTTTCAAATTTAAAATATGTTAAAAATTATATCACAAAAAATATATAATTTTAAGTTTTTTATTGAAAGAAAAGCATATTTTTTTATTTTTTTTGCAATTTAAAATATTTTTCTTTCAAAAAAAGTTTTTTGTTTATACTATTTAATATCTTTTACAGCATTATATGCCATTATTGCACCGATTTTTGAGTGTTCATAAGTAAGTCCTCCTTGAAAATATACCGTATATGGATGTCTTATAGGTGAATCTGCACTTAATTCTATTGATGAGCCTTGAACAAATGCTCCTGCAGCCATTATAACTTCACAATCATATCCCGGCATATCCCATGGCTCAGGTGTCACATAAAAATCTACCGGTGCGGATTTTTGTATAGCTTTGCAAAACTCTATGACTTCCTGTTTTGTATCAAAGGTTATGGCTTGTATTATGTCACTTCGTTTATCATTGCTTTTAGGAAATACTTTATAATTATCTTTTTCGAATAATTTTGCTGTGAAAACTGCTCCTTTTAAAGCTCCGTTTACCACATTAGGTGCCATAAACAAGCCTTGCAATGTGATTCTGTTGGTATTGAATGTCAAGCCACATTCTTTGCCTATGCTGTTTGATGTCAATTTTTTTGCACACCTATCTACCAATTTTTCTTTTCCAACTATATATCCACCTGTTATTGCCAAGCCACCACCGGGATTTTTTATAAGTGAGCCTGCCATTATATCTACACCGACATCAGTAGGTTCCAAATAGTCCAAAAACTCACCATAGCAGTTATCAACCATTATGTTTACGTCACTTCTTATACCCTTTACTACCTCAACTATCTCTTTTATATCTTGTATCATTATTGACTTTCTTGTTGAATAACCTTTTGACCTTTGTATATATACAAGTTTTATTGATTTATCTTTTGCAAGCTCAGTTTTTATTTTTTCTACGTCAAAATCTCCATCATTTATCAAATCAATCTGCTTATAATGTATATTATATTCTTTTAATGACATTTCCTGCTCTTTTATACCGATTACTCCGTCAAGCGTGTCATAAGGTTTACCTGATATAGAAAGCATTGTATCTTTTGGCATAAGTAAGGCATTGAGACATATTGACAAAGCGTGCGTTCCATTTGCGATAGACGGTCTTACAAGTGCATCTTGAGTATTGAAGACATTACTATATATTTCTTCAACTTTTTCTCTACCGACGTCGTTATATCCATATCCAGTTGATGAGTTAAAATGTGTATCGCTTAATTTTGCCATTTGCATAGCTTTTAGAACTTTTAATTGATTAAATTGTTTTATTTTATCAAGCTCTTCAAATTCTTGCTTAAGTTGTTCTTCTATTTTATTTGAATATTTAAAATCTTCTTCACTTATCTTGAAGAAATCATACATTTGTAAAATATTTTTTTCGTACATAATACTCCATTCATTAACTAATTTTATACTAAAACTTATTTCAATAACCATGTAACATTAAAATATAAAAAATGTTACCTAATTAAATATTTTCATTTTTATTTTAAATGATTTTTAGTATAATACTATTCTTAATTTAAAATTACATACACTTTTGAATTTTATATTCCATATGTTTTTTAATGATTTTTAGTATAAAATGCTATATAAAAATCAAAAAGGTCTTTCACTATAAAAATAATGAAAGACAACTTTTTATAACAAATATTTTTTTAACTTAATTATATTTATAAATTTCGCTTATTAATTTCAATAGTATCATTAAAATAATATGCGATATAATTTAATTTTATTTAATTATAGAGTTTTCACAGTTCCTTTGTATACTATTCCTGTAGCTGCGTCTACTGTTATAGTTTCTCCATCTGTTATTTCTTGAGTCGCTTTGTCAGCAGATACTATTACAGGTATACCAAGATTTAATCCAACTATAGCAGCATGAGATGTAAGACCGCCAAACTCTGTTACTATTGCACTTGCTTTTTTGATTTGAGGCATCATATCCACATCTGTAGATGAAGTTATGATTATATCATTTTCATTTATTTCTTGTGATGAGTTATTTATAACTCTTGCTGTTCCTGATACATTTGAACTTCCTACACCAATACCTTTTACCAAGTTTTGTGCAGCTATATGAACTCTAAGCAGATTTGTAGTTCCTGATTTTCCTACAGGCACTCCTGCTGTTATTACGACAAGATCTCCTGGTTCTATTGCGTTTTTCTCCAATGATAATTGAACTGATGAATCAATTACATCTTCAGCTGAACCTGATTCTGTATTTAATATAGCAAACACTCCCCAATAAAGCGACATTTGTCTATATGTTTTTTCGTCATTTGTAGATGCTATTATCGGTGCAAAAGGTCTGTAACTTGACACCATCCTTGCAGTATATCCTCCTGATGTTGCTGTTATAATTGCTTTTGCTTTTAAATCCATAGCAGTTGTACAAGTGGCATGGCTTATTGCGTTTGTTATAGTAGGTTGCATAAATGCTTTTTTCTGTCTTAATATAAGTTCATAGTCAAAGCTTTCTTCAGTAGCTCTTGCTATTTTTGCCATAGTTTTTACTGCTTCAACAGGATATTTTCCTGCTGCTGTTTCTCCTGAAAGCATTATTGCATCAGTTCCGTCAAATATAGCATTGGCAACATCTGTTACCTCTGCTCTTGTAGGTCTTGGATTTCTTATCATTGAATCAAGCATTTGAGTTGCTGTAATTACATATTTTGAAAGAGAATTACATTTTTTTATTATCTCTTTTTGTACCATAGGTATTTCTTCTGTAGGTATTTCTACGCCAAGATCCCCTCTTGCTACCATTATACCGTCAGATACTTCAAGAATTTCATCTATGTTATCTACACCTTCTTGGCTTTCGATTTTTGAAATTATTTTTATACTTTGTCCGCCGTTATTTTCAAGCACTTCTCTTATGGCAAGAACATCGGATGCTTTTCTTACAAATGATGCCGCTATATAATCTATATCATTTTTTATACCGAATATTATATCTTCTTTATCTTTTTGTGTTATAGCAGGAAGATTTATCTTTACATTAGGTACATTTACGCCTTTTTTATTCTTTACTATTCCTGTATTTTTTACTTCGCACAATATATCTTTTTTGTCTTTTGATAATACAACGAGTTCTATAAGTCCGTCATCTATAAGTATTCTGTCATTTACATTTACGTCATCAACAAGTTCTTTGTAAGAAACTGTACATTTTGTTTCATCTCCTACAACGTCATCCATTGTAATAGTAAATTTTTGTCCTACATTAAGAGTCACTTCATCTTTATTGAAGTTTCCCGTTCTTATTTCAGGACCTTTTGTGTCAAGTAATATGGCAATAGGTTTTTTAACTTCGTTTCTCACTTTTTTTATTGTATCAATTCTTGCTTGATGCTCATCATATGAGCCATGTGAAAAGTTAAGTCTACAAACATTCATTCCTTCATCAATAAGTTGTTTTAATGTTTCAGCACTTTCTGATGCAGGTCCTATAGTACAAACGATTTTAGTTTTTTTATAGTTTTTTAACATTTTTTTGCCTTTCCAAATAAATTATTTTTAATATATAAAATTTTATATTTACACCCTTAAAAATATATTAATATTTTCTATGCTGATTATAAATTTATTAGCAAAATAAAAATAATTGATAATAACTAATTGTGTTATGCTAAAATTTAATAGAATTGTAAAAAAATAATGTTTTGTAAATTTAATAAAATATAGCACCGTTTATTGACTTTCCGATATAAATTATCTATCATTCTATTGGAAAATCAGTATTATTTATATGGAGAGTATTTTAGTAAGTTCATACATTTCTTCATTAAATTTTGATTTTATACTCAAAGCTTCAGTAATATCCATATCTATAATTTTATTTTCTCTAATGCCTACAACCCTTGATGACTTACCGTCCAACAAACATTGCACTGCATGTGCTGCAAATTGACTTGCAAGAATTCTGTCTTTTGCAGTAGGTGAACCGCCTCTTTGTATATGTCCGAGTATTGTAGCTCTTACATCTAAACCTGTTTTTTCGTGTATCTGTACACATATGTCATTAGCTGAACCCACACCTTCAGCAACCATTATTATACTTTGAGTTTTACCTCTGTTTGCAGATAATAATATTTTCTTACAAATATTGTCAATATCATGTTTTGTTTCAGGAACGAGAATTTCTTCAGCTCCACCGCCAAGCCCTGTATAAAGCGCTATATCTCCGCAATTTCTTCCCATAACTTCTATTATACTTACCCTTTCATGAGATGAAGTTGTGTCTCTTAATTTTGACACTGCATCAAGAACTGTATTTAAGGCGGTGTCAAAACCTATTGTATAATCTGTATATGCAAGGTCATTATCTATAGTACCGGGAACACCTATAACAGGAAATCCGGCATCACATAAGGTCTTAGCACCTCTAAAAGTACCGTCACCGCCTATTACAACAAGCCCGTCTATTTTAAAAACGTCAAGTATATTAAGTGCTCTTTTTTTACCTTCTTCTTCCATAAACTCCAAGCATCTTGCAGATCTGAGTATAGTTCCGCCCCTGTGTATTATATCTCCAACAGATGGAATGAGCATTTCTTTCAAGTCACCTTCTATAAGTCCTTTATACCCTCTTTCTATCCCAAAAATTTGAAGACCTTTGTATATAGAATATCTAACTACTGCTCTTATAGCGGCGTTCATTCCCGGAGCGTCACCACCACTTGTAAGTACGGCTATTCTTCTCATAATATTTCTCCTTAAACACAATAAAATAAAATACTTATATATTATACACTAATTTTCTTAATTTCAAAATTATTTTTTCTAATTTATTATATATTTTTGTTAAAATTTTATTTTTCTATAAAAAATATACAATAAATTTTTACTCAACTCATTAAAGAATTTTCTACTGAATTATAAGGCATTTCACTCAAAATATTTATAGACATATTTAATTTTACTATCTATAAATTTATCAGTTAAATAAAAAATTTAATTGACTTTTTTCTATTTAGCTGTTTTAATATAAATATATAATAATTACTTATTTATATGTAATTAAAAAATGTTTATGTTTTTGCATAAACAAAATAACAGGAGGTATTTTAATGAGCGATAAAGAAAAAAAAGAAGGATTTGAAGAAAATATAGAATTTTTCGAAGAAGACCAGACTATTGACTTAGTATTAGATGACGGAACTTCTATGACTTGTGATGTCATAGGTCTTTTTGAAGTTGACGACGTTGAATATATAGCATTAGCTGAGCCCGAATCAGATAATATATTGTTATATATATATGAAGAAATAGGTGATGAAATCAGCCTTAAAAATATAGAAAATGAAGACGAGTATCAAGCTATATCTGAAGAGTTTATGGAACTTTTCAGCGACTTATTTGAAGATGAAGAATAATTATAATATATTTTAGCATTATATTAAATAATATTTATGTTTAAAAAAATTAAAAACCGCTAATTTTCTTTTTTTGAAGATTAGTGGTTTTTTATAATTCAATTTCTATATTATATTTTTATATTTACTGTTCTGCTTTTAATATTATTTTTTCATCATTTTCTTTTTGTAATTTAGATATTAAATCCTGTCTTGATATTTGACCTAAATCTCCTAAATCTCTTGAACGAACAGCTACACTGTTTGTTTGCTCTTCTTTTTCCCCTACTACCAACATATACGGTACTTTTTCAAGTTGTGATTCTCTTATTTTAAAACCTATCTTCTCTGCTCTTGAATCCACTTCTACTCTAAATCCTAAAGATTTTAATTCTTTTTGTACTTCATAAGCGTAATCGTTAAATTTGTCGGAAATAGGAAGTATTTTTACTTGTACAGGTGATAACCATAATGGGAATTTACCTGCAAAATGCTCTATTAATATTCCTATAAATCTTTCTATACTTCCAAATATAGTTCTGTGCAACATTACAGGACGTTTTTTCTCATTGTTGCTGTCTATATAGTGAATATCAAATCTTTCAGGCATTTGGAAATCCAATTGTATTGTACCGCATTGCCAAGTTCTTCCTATTGCATCTTGTAGGTGGAAATCTATTTTAGGTCCGTAAAAAGCTCCATCACCTTCATTTACTATATAATCTATATTTTTTTCTTTTAAAGCATCTATAAGTCCATTTGTAGCTATATTCCATTGCTCCTCTGTTCCCATAGAATTTTCAGGTCTTGTAGATAATTCAACATGATATTTAAAATTAAATATGCTGTAAACATAATCTGCAAGTTCTATTACTCCTATCAGCTCATCTTTAACTTGTGAAGGTAATACATATAAATGCGCATCATCTTGTGTAAATGCTCTAACTCTCATAAGTCCATGCAAAGCTCCGGAGAGTTCATGTCTGTGAACAAGTCCCATTTCTGCCCAACGAAGAGGTAAATCTCTATAACTGAACATATATGATTTATAAGTCAATATAGAACCTGGGCAATTCATAGGTTTAATAGCGTAATCTTCATCATCTATTTTTGTAAAGTACATATTTTCTTTATAATGATCCCAGTGTCCTGATTGATGCCATAACCCTTCGTTCAAAATTATAGGAGTCTTTATCTCATCATATCCTCTTTTTTCATGTTCTTGCCTCCAAAAGCTTTCAAGTCTATTTCTAAGAATCATGCCCTTTGGATGGAAAAACGGAAATCCGGGTCCTTCTTCATGCATCGAAAATAAATCAAGCTCTTTTCCAAGTTTTCTATGGTCTCTTAATTTTGCTTCTTCAAGCAATTTTAAATAATCATCAAGCTCTTTTTTCTTTTCAAATGAAATTCCGTACAATCTTTGTAATTGCTTATTATTAGCGTCAGCTCTCCAATATGCACCTGCTATTGATGTAAGTTTTACAGCTTTTACAAATTTTGTATTTGGAAGGTGCGGACCTGCACAAAGGTCTACAAATTCGCCTTGTTCATAAAGTGATATAACAGCATTTTCATCAAGAGATTCTATTATTTGCAGTTTATAATCTTCGCCTCTTTTTTTCATTATATCAACAGCTTCTTGTTTTGATACTTCTTTCCTAATTATATCTAAGCTTTCTGAAACTATTTTTTTCATTTCAGATTCTATTTTTTCTAAATCATCTTGTGTAAGTTTTTCATCTAAATCTATATCATAATAAAATCCGTTGTCAAGCGCAGGCCCTGTTCCTAATTTTGCATTCGGATACAATCTTTTTACCGCCTGTGCCATAATGTGAGTAGATGTGTGCCAAAATACCATCTTACCGTCTTTATCGGCAAATTTTAAAAATTCTATGTCACAATCTTCTTTGATAGGTGTCATCAAATCATAAACTTTTCCGTTTATTTTTGCACCTACTAAACTTCTCGCAAAGCCTTCACTTATATCCTTTGCTATATCTAAGGCAATTACCCCTTCTTGATATGTTTTTTCGTCTTTACCTTGCAGTGTAATTTTTATCATAGAAATTTCTCCTTCTGTATGTTATTAATACTAATTTCATGTAAAATATATAAAATTACAACAACTTGTTAAAATATACTTTTTATTAAATTTTTCCAAGTGAAATTAGTATGAGTTTGACAATATTTATATCCATTTTTACTAAATTTAACACTATTTTTAATGATTTTGCTTATATTTTAATCTTTTTGTTTTATTATACCTTTTTTGTAGGAAGATATAAGCATTTCAAGATTATAGATTTTATCCATTATAGTTTTGCCTGTGTCTGTATCCCCTACTCTTTTTCTTTCTGTAACTGTTTCTATTACTTGTTTTGTAGATTTTATATCAAATCCTTCTTTTAACACTTTTTCTACAGATTCAAATGGATTATGACTTATAAGTGTCAAACCGTAGGAGTTATATGTCAATGTGTATCCTGCTATACCTGTGGTTTTTTGATATGCTTTTGAAAAGCCTCCGTCTATTACTAATTGTCTGCCTCCGGCTTTTATCGGGCTTTCACCTTTACTTAACTTAACAGGGGTGTGTCCATTTATTATATGAGAATCTTTTGAGTCCAAACCGAATTCTTCCAATATTTGTACCGCAAGAGTACCGTCATCTTTTCCCATAAGCTTGTAATACGGTGATAATGTTTCTTTATGTGTTGCTTTATCGTCTATAAAATATCTTTCAAATGTTGTCATCTTATCTTTTCCAAAAAGTGTAGAGTCTTCATTGCACCACAAAAACCACAAGAAATCCGGGCTCGTTTTTGAGCTGTCTTTTGAAAAGTATGCCTCTCTTGCCATTTGATCATATTTATCCATTAGTGTTTTGCCTTTATAATATTCTCCGTTTATCTTTTTCTTTTTAAAACTGCCGTCTTCATTTAATAATATGCATGCATGGAACAATAAATTATTGTTGTATGTACAATACATGCTTCCTTTTGCATACAAAAATCTTATATGCCTTGTAAGCTTTTCACTGTGAATAAAATTATTCGTTATTGCCTCTATTACATTTTTTTCTTCATTTGTCAATTTTATAGGATTTTTGGGATCTATGGTTGGAAAACTGTTGTCATTCAGCTTATATCTGACACCTTCTATTTCTATAGTGCAATCTTTTAAATCTATAGTATTTAATATTTTTCTCTTCTTCATCTCATATAAAGGATTTTTTCTTATTACATCTTCTTCAAGTTTAAATTGTATTATTGATATTGCCTTGTGCATTTTTGCAAGCAATTTTTCATCTATGTCAAAAGGTTTTTGAACAGATTCTTTCGGCATAAATTTAGCACATTCATCATCCTTGTAAACTTTGCTTGCAAAGGTTGCAAGTGGTAGTAAATTTATACCATAGCCTTCTTCGATAACATCATTATTTGCATATCTGAGTGCTATCCTAACTGCATTTGCAACACACACTTGACTTCCTGCAGCTGCACCCATCCATAATATATCATGGTTTCCCCATTGTATATCAAGGTTTTTTTGGCTCATTAAAGTATCCATTACTTCATGCGGAGCAGGTCCTCTGTCGTATATATCTCCTATTATATGTAAATGGTCTATCGTAAGGTTTTTTATAACTTGCGAAATTTGTATTATAAATAAATCTGCTCTTTCATATTCTACAAGACTTTTTATTATCTGTGTATAATATTCTTTTTTATTAAATCTGTGTTCATCTTCTTGTAAAAGCTCTTCCATTATGTATGCAAAATCTTTAGGTAACGTCTTTCTGACCTTCGATCTCGTGTATTTTGATGAAGCGGCTCTTGTTACTCTCACCAATCTGTATATGGTAAGTTCATACCAATTATCCAAAAGTCTTTCATCTTTTTTCTTTTTTATAAGCTCCAATTTTTCTTTTGGATAATATATCAATGTTGTAAGCTCTTCCAAGTCTTCTATACTGACAGTCGAACCAAGCTCTTCATATACTTTTCTCCTTATGGCTCCGGATGCGTTTTGCATAACGTGGTTAAATGCTTCAGCTTCACCATGTATGTCTGTCAAAAAATGCTCAGTACCCTTGGGTAAATTCAAAATTGCTTTTAAATTTACCACTTCTTCAACAGCACTTGTTATGTTAGGATAGGAAGTTGATAATAATTCTAAATACTTGATATTTTGTCGTAACTCTTCATTTGATATAGTTATCATTTAATAACACCTCTTTAAAAAAATTAACCATAAATAGCAAGATAATACTAAATACTATTTAAAATAGCATTTAATGTTACAATATAAAAAATGCGTTTGAATGTGTTTGATTGAGGTTATCTATTGACTGTATAGCTAAAAGCATTACTAATCAAATACATTCAATTCAGCATTTTTATTATATATTGTTTAATTAGGTAATAGTATAAGACTATATTTTTGGTACACTACTCTTTTGAATTGTCAAACAATGCCTCTACAAAGTTATTGTAATCAAATTCTTGCAAATCATCTACTTTTTCTCCAACTCCTATAAATTTAATAGGTATTTTGTATTCATCTATTATAGACAATACAACTCCGCCCTTTGCAGTTCCGTCTAATTTTGTCAATATTACCCCTGTCAAATTTACGGCTTCATTGAAAGTTTTTACTTGATTAAGTGCATTTTGTCCTGTTGTTGCATCTATTACAAGCAATATTTCTTTTTTTGCATCAGGATATTCTTTATTTACAGTTCTCATTATTTTTCCAAGCTCATTCATAAGATTTACTTTGTTGTGCAATCTTCCGGCAGTATCACAAATAAGTATATCAATATTTTTTGATTTAGCTTTTTGCATTGCATCAAATATTACTGCAGAAGGATCGCTACCACTTTCTTTATGTCTTACTATATCCACATCTGCTCTTTTAGACCATATTTCAAGCTGTTCTTCCGCTGCAGCTCTGAATGTATCTCCTGCAGCAAGTAATACGGATTTCCCTTCTTTTTTAAATTTTGATGCAAGCTTTCCTATTGTAGTAGTTTTACCAACACCATTAACTCCAACTATTATTATAATGCTCTGTTCATCATATACATCTAACTTGCTGTTGTTATCTTTTAACAATTCACTTACTACTTCTTTAAGTTCAGGTTTTACAAGGTTTATGTCGTTTATATTCTTCTTTTTTATATTGGATTTTAAATTTTCCACAATCTTTATTGTAGTTTCAAAACTTATATCACTTGTTATAAGTATTTCTTCTATTTCTTCATATAATTCATCATCTATTTTTATATAACCTTTAAACAGATTGTCAAATTTTGATGTAAAAGAATTACTTGTCTTTTTTAAGCCTTCTTTTAATCTTGCAAATAATCCTTTTTTTTCTTGTTCAACTACTGCAGTTTCTTCAACCGCTACCGTTTTTTCATTTTCTAAAGTTTCACTAACTTCTTCATTATTTGTATCTTCTTGAAGCTCTTGTTTATCTTCGATATTATCTTGTGAGTGTATTTCTAAATCTTGAGTTTCATTATCTGATTTAAAGCTTTCTTTAAAATCTTCTTGTATATTTATATTTTTTTCTTTTGAGTCTAATATTTTCTTAAAGCTGTTATTATTATCTGTATTTTTAATTTCTTCTATCTTTTCAGGAAATACTTCATCAATTTCTGAAGATAATAGGTCTTCTTCCAATTTTTCTTCATCTTCTATTACTTCTTCATCAATTTTTTGAATATCTTCTTCTTTTACTTCATCTTTTTTAAATATATTTTCAAAAAAATTTTTTAAACCCATATCTACTCCTTAAAATATGATATAAATTTAATTCAAATATTTAGATTTTCCTCTTAATTGAGTGCTTATAATATTTTTTGTCTTAAGTTTTAAATATCTTCTGTTTTGTCCTGATACATCTACTGTCAATATAAATTTTATATTTTCTTTGTAATCGAAAAATGTATATATATCATAGTCTACTTTTACTGTATCTATTGAATATTTTATTCTTATTTCAGAATCTAAAGTACTTATAATACTACCTATAAAGTCTCTTATATCATTTTCAAACATAGGATAATCATTCATAGTCATATATGATACGTTGCCTGAAAAATCTATAGTAGCTAAATGCACTCTTGAAGTTTCAAGCATACAATCATATACAAATAAATCCTCATATCCAAATTCATCTGTTATATCTATACAATTTATTATCTTTATATTTTCTCTTATATCTTTTAATAATTGATTACTTTCTAATTTATTGTGTGATTCTTTCAATTATATCCCCCTTAAACAATATAAAAAATTTTATGTTTTTATTTTATTGTTCTGACGGTTCTTTTTCAGATGAATATATTACATTTAATTGATTGTTTTTAAATTCAAAACCTATATACCATTTTGTATATTCATTATCTGTTTCAATCAATATGTTTTTATTTTTAGAATTTGCTATATTGGTAAGTGTAAATTTAGGATAAAATCCGCCATCTCCATCTTTAGGCATTCTTCCTAAATAACTTCCTGATTTGCTTCCAATTATCAAATACAGATTTTTATAATACCTGCTTGTGTATTTAGGTTTATCTCCAACTAATAATATACTTACTTTTTCACCATCGATTATACCTTCTACACCATCTTGTCTTTGTATTATAGTAGGTCTTTCTCCTAAATTGTGTCCATCTGGATTAGGGTAATACTCTAACCACATCTTAGCCATACACTGTCCGCTGTCTTCGTAAAATATGCTGTATCTGACGGAATCTTTTACCCAATAAGTTTTTCTTTCATCAAGGCTTTTTTCTTTATTCAATAATGTATCTTGAACAGGTGTTCCCAACTGCTTTTTCATCTCATCATATACACTTTGTATATCATTTTTTTCAACCTTTAGGTTTATTTGATAAATTCTTGTATACAGACCATAGTAATATCTTGCTTTAAACATCTTTCCAAACCATTTTTGATTATAATCTACATACTGATTGTCGTAATCCTGTCCATTTCCTTCTTCTCCTTCGCCGAATTTTATTATTAAATCTTCTTTAAGCATAGAAAACGCATCAAAAGGTAGGATAGGCATATCCAATGCCACATCGGTTGTTTTTACATTATCAGCTTTTAAATCCGGCTGTTTGCTATAATACAGCAGATATATTCCTACTACTGATACAATAACTATTATTGTTATCACTAATATCAAACGTCTAAATTTTTTTTCTTCCAACATTGTCTACTCCATTGCCAAAAGTTTTACTTCCAATACTCTACTTTTGTCCTTAATTTTATTTACTAATTTGTATATAGTTATATCCATTTGTGACATATCGAGGGTTATTGTTATAGTTGCCACATTATTTATAGGTATAGTCTGATTTATTGTCAGTATATTTGCTTTTTCCTTTGCCAATATATCTAAAATTTCAGATAATATACCTGATATGTGCTCGAGCGAAAACTCTATTGTTGCCTTATTTCCGTTTACACTTCCGGATGCATTAAAAACATAATCTTTATATTTATAATATGAGCTTCTGCTTATATTGGCTTTTTTTACAGCATCACTTACTCCTTTTGCTTTTCCTGAAATAAGTAATTGTTTTGCCATTACAACTTTTGAAAATACTTCCGGTAAAACTTCACTATCCACCAACAAAAGTTTTTTTGTCTCCATTATACTCAAACACACCTCCATAAAAGAGTTATTCTTTGACTGATTTTAATTATTTTTATAAAATCATATATTTAGATTATATCACAAAAAACAAGTGCTATCAAATAACTTTGTATATTTCATCAGAATCAGGTTCTTCAATTTCTATCAAATAGCCATCTTTTTTCATCAATAATTTATTATCATCAGTAATTTTACCAATCTTTGTAAAACTTATATCAGCGATTTTTTCAGATATTTCTTCATTTGTTATTATTAACATACAACCGCTTGAAATTAATCTGAGCGGATCTATATTGTAAAATTTGCTTATTTTTTTAGTTATACTGTTTATTTTTATTTTGTCATAGTCTATCATACAACCTTTTTGTGCATAACTGCATATTTCATATAATGCACCCAGTATTCCGCCTTCAGTCACATCATGCATAAGTGAAATTTTTTTATTTTTAAGTAGTTTTGATTCTTTTACTACACTCAATTTTTCCAAAAATAACTTTGCAGTTTCAAATTCTTCATCTGTTAAAACCTCTTTTAATTCTTCTCTTTTTTCACAAGCGATTATCATACTTCCTTCAAGAGAAATTTCTTTACTCATATATATGTTGTCGCCTGATTTTATAGGTTCTGTTTCCTCATATCTTTTTTTGTCAAGTTTTCCAAGTGCAGTCACACATACTAATATTTGATTTACAGCAGTTGTAACCTCTGTATGTCCTCCTACTATTTGTACATCATTTTTAATACACTCATCAGATATGTCCTTCATTATCTGATATATTTTTTCTTCTGTCGTGTTTTCAGGGCAAAGAAGTGTTACTGTTATTGCAAATGGCTCTGCAAATGATGTTGCAATATCATTAAGGTTTATTATTACGGATAATTTACCTATATTTGTATCTGTTGCAGTTATAGGATCAGTTGTTATGGAGATTATATTATCCTCTGTGTAAAAATATCCGCAATCTTGACCTACAAGAGGCATTGTAATAACTTCTTTTCTCCTTTTACCTAAATTTGAGTATATGAGTTTTTTTAATTGATTGACTGTTAGTTTTCCATTTTTTATGATACTCACTTTGTTCACCTATACATTTTTAATAAAATCAAGCACTTCTTGAACATTTTTAAGCGTTAATATTTTTTCAAATTGTTCTTCCGTTATTACTTTTACACCAAGTGAATTTGCCTTTTCCAATTTTGAGCCTGCATTTTCTCCTGCCACCACAAAGTTTGTATTTTTGCTTACAGAACTTGACAATTTGCCTCCATTTTCTTCAACTGTTTTTTGTATATCATCTCTTTTAAACTTTATAAGCGTACCTGTAGCAACAATTTTTAAAGAAGAAAATATAGCTGTTTTTGTATCTATATTTATGTCTGATTGAGGATTTATTCCATATGACATTAATTTTTCAATCAAGGCTCTATTTTCATCTATTTCAAAAAATTCTACCAAGCTTTGTGCCATTTTATCGCCTATTTCATCAATTGATGTCAATCTTTCTACATTTGTGTCCATTATTTCTTTTATATTGGCAAAATTCTTGGCAAGTACTTTTCCGGCATTTGCACCTATGAATTTTATTCCGAGTGCAAAAATAAATTTTTCTAAAGGTGTATTTTTTGACTCTTCAATAGACATCATAAGATTATTTACAGATTTTTCTCCTAATCTCGGCAACATTTTCAAAACTTCAGGTTTTAATGAGTATATATCCGATATATCTTTTATCAGTCCTTCATCATAAAATTGTACTACCAATTTTTCTCCAAATCCGTCTATATCCATAGCACCTTTTGATACAAAATGTATGATTCTG
Source organism: Peptoanaerobacter stomatis (assembly GCF_000238115.1). GTDB lineage: Bacteria > Bacillota > Clostridia > Peptostreptococcales > Filifactoraceae > Peptoanaerobacter > Peptoanaerobacter stomatis. Next base: position 28,395 of record NZ_JH414548.1, read on the forward strand.
CGTTTTATTTGAGCCGGACAGGATATGTTCGTACATTTCCAAGATGCTTCTCCTTCAAATCTGACAGTTTTCGCTCCACATTCAGGGCAGATATGTGGCATAGAAAACTGCTTTTCTTCTCCGGTTCTGCTTTGCACATCTACTTCATAAACCTCAGGTATTATTTCACCTGCTTTTTGAATATAAGCATAGTCACCTATTCTTATATCTTTTTGAATTATATAATCTTCATTATGAAGCGTAGCTCTGGAAACTATACTGCCTGATATTTTTACAGGTTCCAATATTGCAGTCGGTGTTATAACGCCTGTTCTGCCGACTTGTACAATTATATCTTTTACTTTTGTTTTCACTCTTTCCGGCGGAAATTTATATGCTATTGCCCATTTAGGTGCTTTTGATGTGTTTCCAACTTCTTCTCTTAAATCAATATCATCTAATTTAACAACCATTCCGTCTATTTCAAATGGCAGTTCAAATCTTTTTTCTGACCATTTTTCTATCTCTGCAATCACTTCATCTATATTATTGCATAATTTTTTTTCAGGAGAAATTTTCATTCCCAAATCTTTTACATAATCAAGTGCTTTAAAATGAGAATGTATATCTATATTTTCGCTTTCTATATTGAATATAAAAATATCCAATTGTCTTTTTGCAGCTATTTTTGAATTTAATTGCCTTAAAGAACCTGCCGCCATATTTCTTGGATTTGCAAAGGGTCTTTCTTCATTTTCTATCTGTATTTCATTCAATTTATAAAAGATATCCTTAGGAATAAACACTTCTCCCCTTACATTTATATCAACATTTTCTTTCAGCCTTATAGGTATGGATTTTATGGTTTTTGCATTTTCTGTTACATCCTCACCAACAAAACCGTCACCTCTTGTAGCAGCAGATATAAGCATACCGTTTTTGTATTTTAAGAGAAGTGATAAACCGTCTATTTTAAATTCAACAACATATCTGGGAGTAAGAGTATATTCTTTAATTCTATTGTCAAAATCTCTGAGCTCTCCAAGAGAGTATGCGTTTGTAAGAGACATCATCTGTTTTTCATGTACAACTTGCTCAAATTTTTCAAGGACTTTTCCACCGACTCGTACACTTGGAGAATCTTCTGTTCTTAAATTAGGATATTTATTTTCAAGAGATATTAACTCGTTCATCATCATATCATAATCATAATCGCTTATTGTAGGACTGTCATCTTCATAATAAAGTTTGTTGTTTTTTTCAATTTCTTTTTTTAATTCATCAATCCTGTCCTTTGCTGTATTTATATCTAACATTTTTTCTCCTTTTAAAAATATCTGATAATGGAGTTTATGATACTATTGTGTTCTTAAAACTATCTTAATCTGACAAATATATCTATGTAATATTTTAAATAATAAGTTATATATATTTAAAAAATTATGTAAATCAATGTTAATTAAAATACTAAATATATTTTATAATTGATTTTATATCTTTCAATAATTTATGGTATATATTTCATACTAAAAACTATTTAAATTAAGATATGCTCAAAGATATTGAAAAATATCTACGTTTAAATAGATAATAGTATAAAATATAATAGTTTAGTATAAATTTATTTTTATAAAAATTTTATTTTCAGCATATTATAAACTGCTCTAACATCACAAGTCTCATCAACTGATGAGGAAATGTCATCTTTGATATAGATATTTTCTTATTTGAAATATCACTCACTTTTTTACTAAGGCCAACAGAGCCGCCTATTATTATGCTGATATTTTCTCTGCCAGTTTCATTTATAATATTACAAATACTCAAATTTTTACTTTGCTTTGCATCTATTTCAAGTGTTATGACATAATTGCCTTTTTTTATCTTTGAAAGTATCTTTGCACCCTCTTTTTCCTTTATCTTTTCTATTTCTGAACTTCTATTAATATTTTGGTTTTTTTCATCTTCTATCTCTATTATTTTTATATTATAGTTATTATCTGTTTTTTTCAATATATTTTTTTCTGCTTGTTTAAAAATATCTGATTTTAAGGCTCCAACACATATCAAATCTATATTTATCATCTTTACCTCTAAATTATTATCTTTGTTTTTTAAATACATATTGATTTTAAAGATTTTTTTCACACTTTTATTTTTAAAATAAATTAAAAGCATTGTCATCATACATATAATAGAGAATGCAGTTGTATTTATAAATGTTAGATATTGAGACGGAACAGATTTTGATAATGCTTCTATACCGAATGTGATAAAACAGACTCCGGATATTTTTTTCATCAAATTTTTCGGTATCTTCCCTTTTATTATTTTTCCTACGATTATTCCAAACAAACTGACAAATATCATACCAAGTGTAGTACCTATTAAAACAAGTATAGGATTTTTCCCTGTAAACACTATAGACATGGCAGTTATTTGGGTTTTATCGCCAAGTTCACCTATAAAAAAGCATAGAGCAACTGTAAATATAGCTCCAAATTTTGCTCTTATATCCTCTTTATCATCATTCTCTATTCTAAGTATGAAAGACTCGAAACCAAATAATAGAAACATAAGTCCTGCTATTATTTTTAATATACCTATATTTATAAAAGATGATAAAAATGTAGCAACAAGTACAGCTAAACCGTGATTAAACAAAATCCCCAATGATATCCCGAGTATTACTTGATACAACTTATATTGAGTGGCAAATATTAATGCTAAAAATTGAGTTTTATCACCCATTTCGGCGAAAAAAATGAGTAGAAACGATGATATTAAAGTTTCCAAAAAATACGCAACTCCTTTTAGTTATACAGTTTCAATATTTTTAATTGGTGAGCGATTATTTAACATATTCAAATAAGATTTTTTACAATTTAGAAATTCGAGCTGTAAATATTTTTAGAAATATATGATTTTCAACATTGTCTATTTAATGTGGTCAATTAAAGATTTTAATTCTTCCTCATCAAAATAATATTTTTTATTACAAAAATGACAACATATTTCTGCTTTTTTATCTTCTTCATATATTTTTTGCAGCTCTTTTTTACCTATAGAAATAAGTGCTTCTTCTATTCTTTTTCTACTGCAATCACATTCATATTTAACTTCATTTTTAGACAATATAACGCAACCTAAATCTTTTAAGATTAATTGCGCTATATCTTCAGGTGTTAAATCGTCCTCCATCAAAGAAGTTATTGATCTTATATTTTTTATATTGTCTTCAAGTTTTGATATAGTTTCTTCTTTTGCAAAAGGCATCAATGACACTATAAATCCTCCTGCATGTTTTACAGTATAATCTGTATCTACCAATACTCCAAGTCCTACGCTTGATGCAATTTGCTCAGAATTTACAAAATAGCTTGTCAAATCTTGTGCAATTTCTCCATTTACAAGAGAATTGTGTCCGACATATGGCTCTTTCAATCCTAAATCTCTTATTACTGTAAGTATTCCATTACTTCCTACTGCTCTACCTACATCTAATTTTCCGTCAGTTTCTCGTATAGGTATATCAACATCATAATTAGTAGCACAAGCTTTTACATATCCTTTAGAATTTCCTGTGCAAGTTATGTTGCCAATCAATCCGTCTCCTTTTATTATTAGAGATATTTTATTTTTTTCGCCTTTCATCATAAACCCCATAATTGAAGTGGCTGTTACAGCTCTACCAATAGCGGCACATACTACCGGTGTGGGATTGTGTATATCTCTCACGGTTTCTACCATATCAGTTGTCTTGGCGACATATACGGACACCTCTTTACAAAAGTCTGTAGCACTTATTATATAATCCATTTTTTCTCCTAAAAATTAAAAATAATCAATACTGTTTTTTATTATTTACTTACAGAATAAAATATTCTTTCATATTGATTTTTATACAGTTCTTCACTGTCTTTATTAACAAAATATTCTTTTTTTATATTTTTGAACCCTGATTTTTTTAATATGTTGTCTATTTCTTTTTCTGTATAGGCTTTTTGCTGGTGTTCTTCCTGAAATCTTTCATACAAGCCTTGTTCATTTTCTCTGAATATGTCAATATACATATCTATAATGCCATCTTCCTTATCATAAACATTTTGCCATACCATACAATACTCATCATCTTCTTCAAAAAATGTATTGTTAGAAAGTATATTGGAAATTTTATACTCAGAGCTTATATCAAATATAAAAAGTCCGTCTTTTCTGAGGTGCTCATAGCAAAAATCAAACAGATTTTGTAAATCATACTCATTTGTTATATAATTGATTAAATCATTTGCAGACAATATCATATCTATTTCATATATATCAAAATCTATATCACATACATCTTGTTGTATTAAAATTATTTTATCACCGTATTCACTTGTCTTTTGCTTAGCTATTTCAAGCATTTCAAAACTTTTATCAATACCTACAACTTCATATCCTTCAGATAAAAATTTCTTTGTTAAATTACCCGTTCCACAGCCTAATTCCAATATATTTTTTATATTTTTTTTCTCATTTCCCATAAGGGATGATATTTTTTTGAACCACTTGTCATAATCAATACCTGATATATTCATAGATTTATCATATATATTGCTGAGATATTTATATTCACACATAATTGTTCCTTTTATTTATCTATCTTCGTCTAATACACAAAATACATATGGTATATTTCTGTATCTGTCTTTAAAATCCAAACCATATCCTACCAAAAATTTATCTTCTATTTCCATTCCTATATAATCAGCTTTTAAATCAACTTTTCTTCTTTCTTGCTTATTAAACAGCACACAAGTTTTTAAAGAGTTAGGATTTTTTTCTCCAATATGTTTTATTAAAAACTCCATTGTTATACCTGTGTCCAATATATCATCTACTATTAAAACATCATATCCATTCAAATCATAATCTATATCTTTGAGTATCTTTACTTTTCCTAAATTTATTTCTCCATCTCCATAACTTGAAGTCATCATAAAATCTATTTTAGTGACAGGTTTTATATTTTTGGATAAGTCTGATGTAAAAAATAAGCTACCTTTAAGTATGGATACTATTAGAAGATTTTTATTTTTATAATCTTCTGAAATTTTTTGACCTAATTTTTTTGCTATATCATCAAGTTTTTCAGCAGTACAAAGTACTTCCCATTTTTTCTTTTCTATGTCCATTGAATTTGCTCCTTAGTTAATTTAATCATTTTATTCATATTTTGATACTATACTAAACTAAGGCACTCCCATTAACAAATAGAAGTGCCTTAGTTGAATTTATGCCAATTCTTTAGGTTTTTTATATAATGTCAGTATTGGTTGTGCCTTCTTGTCTATACAATCTTTATTGATAAGCACTTTTTCTACGTCATCTCTTGACGGAATATCATACATTATATCCATCATTGTTTCTTCCAATATACTTCTCAATCCTCTTGCTCCGGTTTTACGTTCTATTGCTTTTTTTGCCACTTCTGTCAGTGCTTCATCGTCTATCTCCAATATTACATTATCAAGTTCAAACAATTTTTTAAATTGTTTTACAAGAGAATTTTTAGGTTCTTTTAATATTTTAACGAGAGCCTCTTCATCTAAAGGATCAAGAGATACAACGATTGGAAGTCTTCCTACAAATTCAGGTATAAGTCCATATTTCAATAAATCCTCAGTTTGGACATTTTTGTATATCTCCCCTATTTTCATAGTATCTTTTGAAACTACTTTAGAGCCGAAACCGACTACATTTTTCCCTAATCTCTTTCTGACTATCTCATCTATTCCTTCAAATGCGCCACCAACTATAAACATAATGTTGGTTGTATCTATTTGAATAAGTTCTTGATTAGGATGTTTTCTTCCTCCTTGAGGAGGAACATTTGCTAAAGTTCCTTCTATTATTTTTAAAAGAGCTTGTTGCACTCCTTCACCGCTTACATCTCTTGTTATTGATACATTTTCAGATTTTCGTGTTATTTTGTCAATCTCATCAATATAAACTATACCTTTTTGTGCCTTTTCTATGTTGAAATCCGCTGCTTGTATTAATTTTAAAAGTATATTCTCAACATCTTCTCCAACATAGCCTGCTTCTGTAAGGGTAGTTGCATCAGCTATAGCAAAAGGAACATCCATAATTTTAGCAAGAGTTTGAGCCAAAAGCGTCTTACCTGAGCCTGTAGGTCCAAGAAGCAGTATATTACTCTTTTGCAATTCTGTTTTATTTCCTTTTTTATCAACGTGATATATTCTCTTATAATGATTATATAAAGATACTGACAAAACTTTTTTCGCAGCTTCCTGCCCTATTATATAGTCATCAAGAAAATCTTTTATTTCTTTTGGTTTAGGAAGATCATTTGAAGTTGAAGATAAAGATATGTTTCTGTCTATTTCTTCATTTATCATATTTTGGGCAAGATCTATACACTCATTGCATATATATACGCCTTTTCCGTAGATAAGTTTTTTTACTTCATTTTGAGTTTTTCCGCAAAATGAACATCTTACTATTTTATCATTTTTACTTGCCATCAATTTCTCCTAAATTAATTTTTATTTTCAACTTTATTTCTGTTTGTAATAACATCATCTATGAGACCGTATTGTTTTGCCTCTTCTGCAGACATAAAAAAGTCTCTTTCTGTATCTCTGTTTATTACTTCTATAGGCTGTCCTGTTCTTTCAGCCATTATTTGATTGAGATTTTCTCTCATTTTTATAATTCTCTCAGCGTGTATTTTTATGTCTGTCGCTTGTCCTCTTGTTCCACCAAGCGGTTGATGTATCATGATTTCACTATTAGGAAGTGCAAATCTTTTGCCTTTAGTTCCACAATTAAGAAGAAATGCTCCCATTGATGCTGCCATGCCTATGCATATTGTTGACACATCAGGTTTTATATATTGAATTGTGTCATATATAGCCATACCTGCTGTTATACTTCCTCCGGGAGAATTTATATATAGGGATATATCCTTATCAGGATCTTCAGATTCTAAGAAAAGTAATTGAGCTACTACAAGCGAAGCTGTTTGATCATTTACTTCATCTCCAAGAAATATTATTCTGTCTTTTAAAAGTCTTGAATATATGTCATAGCTTCTTTCTCCTCTGCTTGTCTGCTCAACGACTACAGGAACATATGCCATTATCGTACCTCCTCATAAACTGTTTACAGCAAAAAAATATTTGTTGTAATAAAATTATATTCTCTTTGTTTCAGCTTTTAAGAACTCTATTGTATTTCTAAGTATTATATTGTCAATCATATATTCTCTTTGTTCGCCTTTGAATATATCTTTTAATTTGTCTACTTCCATTCCATACATTTGTGCCATTTGTTCAAGTTCTCTTTCAACTTGATCTTCACTGTAACCTACATTTTCAAGTTTTTTTACTTTTTCTAACACCAATGAACCTTTTACTCTTTTTTCTGCTTCAGGTTTCATTTCATTTTTTAATTCATCTATTGATTTATTGATGTATTTTGAATACATATCAACGTTCATACCTTGATATGAAAGTCCTTGTGCAAATTCATTAAACATATGATCAGCCTCTGTGTCTATCATCTCTTGAGGTAAATCAATTTTTGAATTTTTCACTATTTGTTCAATTATATCATTTTCAAATTCTCTTGTAGCATCTTTTTCTTTTCTTTGTGATATAGTCTTTTTTATGTCTTCTTTTAATTGATCTAATGTATCAAATTCACTTATATCTTTTACAAATTCATCATCAAGCTCAGGTAATTGTTTTTCTTTGATTTCATTAATCTTTACATCAAAAGTTGCTTTTTGACCTGCTAAAGATTTCTCCATATATTCTTGTGGGAAAGTCACTTCAATTACTTTTTCTTCTCCTATGTTCATACCTATAAGCTGTTCTTCAAATCCATCTATGAATGATTTTGAACCTATTGTAAGCGAATAATTTTCTCCTTTTCCACCTTCAAAAGGAACTCCATCTTTTTTGCCTTCAAAATCAAGTTTAACAATATCTCCATCTTTAACTGCTCTATCTTCAATAGTTACAAATCTTGCGTTTTGATTTCTTCTATTTTCAAGTTCTCTTTCAACTTCTTCATCAGTTGGAGTAGTATCACCAAATTTTACTTCAATCCCTTTGTACTGTCCTATTTCTATATCAGGTTTTATTACTACTTTTACGTCTATAACAACATCTTTTCCAGTTTCTATTTCTTCTACATCTATAACAGGTCTTGCAACAGGTTCTATACCTATTTGTTCAACACCTTTTGAAAATTCTTCAGAAAAAGCGTCATTTAAAGCATCTTCATAGAAAAAACCTACTCCATAATATTTTTCTATTATTTGTTTAGGCACTTTACCTTTTCTAAATCCAGGTATGCTTATTTTACCTTTATTTTTATTATAAGCTTTTGTACAGTATTTTTCAAAATCAGCTGAGTTTATTACCATTTTTAATTCAGCATTATATCCTTCTTTTTTTAATAATTCTAATGACATTTTAGCCTCCCATTTTTTTCAATCTAACTTACATATTATATCATAAGTTTAAGATATTTCTATAATAAATTTTTATTTTGAAATATATTTTAACATATTTTAGCATATTTGTATAATGTTTAATATTAATGATTTAAAAAAAAATTGTTTTATGCTATAATTTTCGTAATGTATTTTGCTTTATAAAGGTGTATTATAAAATTATTATAGTCTGAAATTTGAATCAATTATGCCTAATATTTATGAAAATATTATAATATTGCTAAAAGCACTAATTTAAGATGCTAATTTTTAAATCAATTCATATATAACATTAAATCTTTTACGAGAAAGGAGAGTATGATAAACTCTTATCATACAATAAAACTATGGATATATCAAATACTGTACAACCTGTTTTAATAGGAGGAGATATAAACGCATACTCTGTTGCAAGAGCATTTCATGAACAATACGGTATAATAAGCATAGCTATTGCAAAAGATGTACTCGGTGCAACTGATAATTCTAAAATAATAGATTTTTATGTTGATGAAAATTTGACAGATATCAATCATTTTATAGAGTCTATGATAGAATTAGGCAATGATTTAAAAGAAGAAGGCAAGACAGCTATACTTATAGGCACAAAAGATGATTATGTAGATCTTATAATAAAATCAAAAGAAGAGCTGAAAGATTTATTTATAATTCCATATATTGATGAAACTTTAAAAAACAGTCTTATTAATAAAGAAAATTTTTATAAACTGTGCGAAGAAATGAATGTAGACATTCCTAAGACAAAAATATTGTCAAAAGATATGGAAATAACCGATTTTGGAATTATGTATCCAATTGTAATAAAACCTTCAAACCCTGTGCTTTTTTGGAGTGACAGATTTGAAGGAATGGAAAAAGTTTATATAGCACAAAATAAAAAAGATTTTATAAGAATAGTAAGACTGATATATTCAACTTATTATGATGATACACTCATAATACAAGAGTATATACCCGGTGATGACAGTAGTATATGGACACCATCGTTTTATTGCGACAGAAACAAAAAAGTCAAGATGATGGCATTAGGTCATGTACTTTTGGAAGAGCACGTTCCTACTGCAATAGGTAACGATGCAGCTATAATAATGCAATATGTAGAAGAACCTATGGAAAAGATAAAATCATTTTTAGAAAAAATAGAGTTCACAGGTTTTTGTAACTGTGATTGCAAATATGATTATCGTGATGGGAAATATAAGTTGTTTGAAGTAAATATACGTCAAGGAAGAAGTAACTACTCTGTAACAGCGGCCTGCGTTAATATAGCGAAGCTACTCGTGGAAGACAGAGTACAAAAAAAAGACCTTCCACTTATAAAACAAACAAAAGAATTATATTGGCATTTAATACCTAATTCAATAGTTTTCAAATATGTAAAAGACGAAAACTTAAAAAATAGAGTTAAAGAATTGATAAAAGAAGGCAAGGAAGTAAATACTTTCGATTATCCTTATGACCTCAAAAACAACCTGAAAAGAAGTATATATATAATGCTTTACAAGTTAAACCACATTAAAAAATATATACAATATATGCAATAATTATAACAACAAAACAGTAGGCAACTAATATTACTTTTTAGTTCTCTACTGTTTTATATTATTGTGAAGTAAATCAATACAAATCACCATTTAAGATACCAAGTATTTTATATTTGAAGAAATTATATATTTTACGGATTATAAATAATTTTGTTGTAATACAATCACATTGTTATTTAATAAGTTTTCAGTATAATACTGTTTTCTAATAAAATTATGGATAACTTGTATAATTATATAACATTCATATAAATAGTTTATTTGAAAAATTAATTATTATGATTTTTCCATTATTCTATAAGATTTTTGTATAATTATATATAATTAACTTTATTTATTATAAGTGTACATTCCTAATCTATCGTTTGCAATATACATTAACGGCAAAAATATCTTTTTAATACCGAGCGGAAATTTTTTCATTTCTCTTGTAAAATTTATAAGACCGATTTGTTTTAACTTGGGATTAAGTTTAACAAGCTCACTGCCGTCTTTCACTCCATATTCAAAATTTACTTTCATATGCTTTAAAGTATCGTGTTCTTTGGATCTCTTGACCAAACCTTTATACAAAAGATCAAAATGAGCCTCGAAACTGTCAAATGAATCAGTCAATATATTCAAAAATTTCTTTACTTCATCCTCTTTGAGATACATAAGTACTCCTTCTGATAATATTAAAAGAGGCTTTCCATTTGTTTTTATGTCTTTTCCCCAGCTTTCATCAAGTGCAGACTTAGGTATATCTATAACTCTTGAATTTTTTTCAAAAAGCAAATTTCTCTTTTCAATAACCTCAGGAAAATCCAAATTATACCAAGTTATTTTTCCGTTATCAACTCTTTCAAATCTTGTATCAAGGCCGCAACCGACAGATACAATTACACAATCAGGATTTTTTGCTATAAATTTTCTTGTTTCCTCGTCCATAACCTTAACCCTTGCAAGTGTTCCATAATAAGAACCCCACGCATTTTCAAACTTTGAAAAATCATAATCTATTTTCGATATGATTTGAGCCGCTTTCTTATCATTTATAATAGGTTCTTTGCTATTTGCATCTTTTGCCCTTATATAAAGTGTTATAAGTAATGTTTCCATTACACCGTCAAATTTAATTTCCATAACAAAACCTCCATATGTGTCCAAATTTATAAAGATTATTAAATAATAATAAATTTCTATACTATTATACTATCTTTATCAATATATGTATACAATTTTTAATTTATATATTGTATAAAAAAAGACTATATGCTTTTAAACACACAGTCTCTTAATGCTGATTTAATATAACAAATCATATTTACCGAAAATACTCAAAAATTATAAATATTTCAATATAAAATATTCAATTTCATATCGGCATAATAAATAAATTAGAACGAAAGACAGTATATACCGCTTGGTTAAAATCTATATACAACTTTCAACAACAATAAAATCATACTTGTAATTTCAAGCAAAACTGCCGTTATTATAAAAACAGATGATAATATTTTCATTAGTCCCTCTCTAATAAAACTAATACCATTGCTTAATTACCAATGGATAATTACTATATATTTTTTAATATCAAATAAATTAAGACATTTTTATAAATAATAACAATGCCAATTTTTTCAAAAAGAGATTAGTATAAACTCTATCCACTTAATTAAAATAGTTCAGGTGATTTTGTTATTTTTAAATCTTTGTCTATTTCAAATATAAGCGGAACACCTGTTGGAAGATTAAGATCCAATATACGCTGATTATCTATATTTAAGAGATATTTTATAAGTGCTCTTAATGAATTCCCGTGTGCTGCTATTATTACATTTTTACCTTCTTTTATATCTTTTGATATATCGCTGTCCCAAAAAGGTATAACTCTGTTTATTGTATCTTTTAAGCTTTCTCCTTTTGGTAAATCTGAAGGGTTTAAGTTTTTATATTTAGGATCGAATTTTACATTTCTTTCATCATCGTCATCTAACGGAGGAGGAGGTACATCAAAGCTTCTTCTCCATATATGCACTTGCTCATCTCCATATTTTTTTGCAGTTTCAGCTTTATTTAATCCTTGCAATGCTCCATAATGGCGTTCATTTAATCTCCATGATTTTTTCACAGGTATATAAAGCTCATCTATTTCTTCAAGAACTATATTCAATGTCTTTATAGCTCTTTTTTGATAAGAAGTATAGGCTATGTCAAATGTAAATCCGTCTTTTTTTAATTGTTCTCCTGCTTTTTTCGCTTCTTCTATTCCTTGCTCAGATAAATCAACGTCTTTCCAACCTGTAAATCTGTTTTCCAAATTCCACTGACTTTGACCATGTCTTATCATTACTAATTTCATATATCATCCTCCAAATCTTATTTTTTATTATTATACCACAATATTAAAATTTTATTACAATTTTTACTATATAAAATAAATTTATTTATAATTATGTTCATCCATAAATTTTTTCAAAATATATATCAGATTTAATATTAAAACCTATTTAAAAGAAAAAGCGATATATAAAAAATATTGTAAATTAACAATAGGCTAATTAATAATTGTTCATAATATTTTTTATTATACGGATTATTTAATTAAATAAAGGTATAAGTAAAAATATAATATTGTGATTTTAAAAAAATATTTTAATTTACATACTTTTTATTTTGTTTTTCATATCTGTTTGTAATTGAAGTATTCTCTGTTTTCCTTGCTCTCTTGCAGATCTGTTTTCTTCTTCTATTCTAATAGTCTCTTCTATCCCTTGCATTATTGTATTAAATGTATTTTCCAATGTTTCTATCTTTATACTTGATGAACCTGATAACTTGGCTATATCAACTGATTGTGCTGATATATTTTTTGCGTTTCTAATAAGCATCTCGTTTGTTCTTTCATCCAATGCTTTCATAGAATCTGCTTGTACTTTTTGTCTTTTTATAGTAACGGCTTGTATTATACCTGTTTTAAACACCGGTATTGTTACTACAAATGCACTTCCTATTTTTCTAAGTAAATTATAATTACCTCTTTGAATTAATTTTATTTGTGGTGCTGATTGTACTGCCACCATCTTGGCAAGCTCCAAGTCGTACACTCTTTGCTCCAACATTTCAAGAGATGCTCTTGCATTTTGTACATTCAAATTATCCAGCTCATTACCTGTTTCAAGTGCTTTTTGCTCATATTGTGGTATCAATGTGTTTCTCAAATTTTCTATGGCTAAATTTCCAGCCATTATATATTTTTCCAATTCTTGATAATACTCTATGTTTTTAGCATACATATTGTCAAGCATATCATTTGTTTTTCCTATTTCAGCTTCGTATTTTTTTATTTCTACATATATTTTAGATACTTCGCTGTCCATAGTCTCATATTTTTTAAGTAGGCTTTGTATATTGTCTTTTGCCTTGCCGAATATATTTGACAAAAATCCTTTTGAGCTTTTATCCTCAAAATCTTTTACATCAAATTTATCCATTATATCGGATAATTGTTTCATCATTCTACCGCTGTCTTCTATCTGTGAATTGTTTATTGATGATAGTATCTTATCACTGAACTTTGAAATTTCTGTCGCTGTTTCCTGCCCGAAGCTCATTATATTTTTAACATCTCTTACATCAAGATTTCTTGCAATCTGTTGTACTTCAGGAGATGCTTTTACTTGATTACTTATAGTTTGCAACTGTGTGTTATAATCTTCTTCTTGTCTTACAAAATCTTCGCTCATATTGAACCTCCAAAATGTATTAGTTTATTTATTTTTTATCTTTAAATCTGCAATATAAACTTTTTTATAAATCTAAAAGTTAAAAATATTTTTTAATAATTTCCCAAACATTTCTAAAATCAAGGTTAGAAATAATAAAATCTTATATCAACACTATTTTAATTTAAGATATTTTCAAATTATTTTACAGGCAAAATTACTAACACTCTCATAAATATCTGATTTAAAAACATTTATAAAAAAGTGCTATAAGCAAAATATATTTGAGCCTGATATAAAAAATATTTATGTCTAATTAGATAATTATATTAATTTCCGAAAAGACTTGCCCAAAATCCTTTTTTTTGAACTTTTACATATTTACTTTTATCTTTTAATCTTAAATTGGAATCATAAGTATCCAATTTATGTGTGTCATAATTGAACTCATTTATCACTAATTCTACATCGTTGTAGCCACTTGGTGTAAATATGACTATATCAAGACCTGCCAATAAGAAAAAACCTACTCTTATCCCGTCATTTTTATTAAAAGGTGTTTCATTATCATGAAATATCACTATTCTTGGAATTTTATAAGGATAATCGAAATTTTGCAGTAAATCAAGGTATCGCCTTTCAAGCATCAGTATTTCATATATTATATCAGTATCAATATCTTTATCATGGCAAAACTTGAATAAAGCTTCTTTTTTATTTATCATATCTTGAATGGTATCAAGTATATAATCTTGAACGCTTTCTCTTAAATGTTTGAATTTGTATTCTGATAATTTTTTTATGCGCTCTTTGTCTATCAAGCCATCCTTTGATACTAAACCTGGCGCTTTATAATAGCCTCTTTGCACGCTGAACGGTACGGTTTCTATCAAAAGTGCATTTTGTGATGCTAAGTCAAAAAAATTAAAATATTCATATCTATCTGTGTTTACTCCGCTTATTTTTGCAAAAATATTCGGAATATATATTTGACCGTTTTCAACTTCAAATCCTTGTCTGAATCTTGCATCAACTGCATTTAACTGGAGCACTTCATCATATGTGGCTTTGATTGTATTTGCATTTACAATATAATTTTCAAATTGCCAGTTAGAATATATTCCGCCCTGCTCATCGTGTAATATACTTCTTATTTCTTGAGTTGCTCTGTATGCTACAGTTTCTTGTCTATCACTTTTTTCTTCAACATTTTTTTTGACAAAAATATTTGTGACATTAGATGTTCTATCATATTTGACATTTTGTATATAAGTCACAACATCTCTTGGAAAAGGAAATTTTTCCTGTCTTGTAGGATTGAAATAAATTATATCTATAGAGCATAAAAACATAAGCAATAAAAAATACAAGTCATCTCTGTATATTTGTCCGTAACACATTATTTTGGGATTTTCTTCCCCTATGTAATAATCATTCATCAATTCACTGTAATATTTCTTACTCAAAAATAATATTTTTATTATGGAATTTTTTGCTATACTCATATTAAGCTGTTGTTTCAAATAGGCAGTAAGCATAATTTCAAACTTTTCTATAAAAATTTTTCTAAGTACAATATCACCACAAACCGATACAAATATATTGCTCAAATTTTTCATAATAAACGGAATATCTGCAACTTTTATGTCAATCCAATCTTGATTGAATTTTTCTATAAAATTGTTATCTATCTGATGATTGAAATTGTATAGGTTTATATATCCTCTGTTTTTTGACAGTTTTTCATCAAAATCAAGCAATTTTTTTTCATAATCATCAAATGTGCCTTGTATATGAATAAAAAAAAGTAGGAACGGAAAGTATATTTTCATTTTGTGCGTACCCTTTTCTTAGGCTCGGATATTTGAATACATCTTCAAATATATTGTCCGATTTTGCATTTAATGCTATTATATGTCGATATTGTTCTCTTAAATACATACCTTCCCTCCTTTCTTAGCTATTATTTTCTTTTAATATTATTTGGTATAAGTAAGTTTTTATTTTCATAAAAGTTTTATTTAAAATTCATCTATAATTTTTAGTAATTCTGATATTATCATATCTTCTTTAACTTTTTTTAATGTTTTTCCGTCTTTGAAAAACAATGCCTCTCCTTTTCCTCCTGCTATGCCTATATCAGCATCTTTTGCTTCTCCAGGTCCATTTACTACGCATCCCATAACAGCAACTTTTATATCTTTTTTTATTCCTCTTGTTGCACTTTCAACATTATTTGCAAGATTTATTATATCTATATCGGTTCTTGCGCAAGTAGGACAAGAGATGACCTGCACACCGAAATTATATCCTATGTTTTGTAATATCATTTTTGCTACATCTATTTCTTCCACCGGATCTGCGGTAAGTGATACTCTTATAGTATCTCCTATTCCATTTAACAATAAATATCCTATTCCCATAGAAGATTTGACTGTGCCTGCTCTTGCTGTTCCGGCTTCTGTAACACCTAAATGAAGCGGATAATTACTTATTTTTGAAAACTCTTCATATGCTTGTATTGTAGTTTTTATATCCGATGCCTTTAATGATACAACCGTGTTGTAAAAGTCGTTTTCTTCCAATAACTCTATATTGTACAAAGCTGATTCAACCATAGCTTTAGGTGTACGTCCATATTCTCTTTGAATATTTTTTTCCAACGAACCCAAGTTCACACCGATTCTTATTTTTATGCCGTATTGTTTCGCTTTTTTTACTACTTCTCTTACTCTTTCATCGCTACCTATATTCCCAGGGTTTATTCTAAGTCCATCAACACCATTTTCTATAGCCATCAAAGCAAGTCTGTAATCAAAGTGTATATCTGCAATAAGAGGTATATTTATATTCTCTCTTATCTTTGATATTGCTTTTGCTGATTCTTCGTCAGGCACAGATACTCTCACAAGTTCACAACCGGCTTTTTCTAAAGAATGTATCTGATTTATTGTAGAAATAAAATCGCTCGTCTTTGTATTTGTCATAGACTGTATAACAATAGGATTATTTCCACCTATTTTTACATTTCCGCATTTTACTTCTACAGTTTTTTTTCTATCAAACATAGGTTTCTCCTATAAATTTCTAACCTTTTTTAAATATATTTAAAACGTCTTTGTACGTTACAATTATCATAAGACCTATTAAAAATATCATTCCTGCAAAATTTACCACATACTCCATTTTTTTATTAAGTTTCTTCTTTGTAACAAATTCACAAAATGCTGTCAATATTCTAAAACCGTCAAGAGCAGGTATAGGAAGTAAATTCATTACACCCAAGTTCAACGAAATAAAAGCTATATAACTGAAAAACGTAGAAAAACCTGAACTTGTAGAATTTCCCATTTCTCTTACTATTCCCACAGGTCCGCTCACATAGTTAAAATCAACTTTGCCTGTAAATAATTTTGAAACAAAATCCAACATTTGAGCAGTCATAGATGCTGTCTGATTAAAAGCATATGGAATTGCATTTACAAAGTGTTTTTCATATTTAGGATATATACCTATGGTCCTTCTACCACTTTTTTCATCAGGCATAACTTTTAATTCAGATAATTCACCATTTCTTTTAACTCCAAGCGTAACCTCTCCGCTTGTTTTTCCAAGAGTTTTTGTTATTTCTCCCCAAGATGTTATTTTCACTTCATTTATAGACACTATTTCATCATCAATTTCCAAATTTATCTCGCTTGCAGGAGAATTTTCTACTACTCCTCCTACTTTATTTACAGGCACACCACTTACTGAAAACAAACCTATAAATACAACTATTGTCAATACAAAATTCATAAATGGACCTGCAAATACTACAGCCATTCTTTGTAAAGGAGTTTTTTTGCAAAAAGCATTCGGATCATCACTTTCATCATCTTCACCTTCCATGCTGACATATCCTCCCATAGGCACAAGCCTAAGACTATATTTTGTACAGTTATGCTCTTTTTGAAATATTGCAGGTCCCATACCTATAGCAAATTCATGAACAGTTATACCGTTTAACTTTGCAACCGTAAAATGTCCAAGCTCATGAATTGCAACAACTATTCCAAAAACCAATAAAGCTAATATTATATTCATCTAATATCGTATGACAGTATATATCATACTCTCCTTTCTAATCATCATTTTTATTTTATACAAATTTTTCTTTTAAATACTCTTTTACAAACAACCTCGTCTTCAAATCTGTAACCAATATTTCTTCCAATGTAGGATTATTTATAAACTTATGTTGTTCAAGAGCTTTTTCAATTATTTCATTAATATCATAAAACTTAATCTTATCTGCAAGATATGCATAAACAAGCTCTTCATTTGCAGAATTCAATACACAAGTAGATGTGCCTCCCTGTTTCAAAGACTCCTTAGCCAATTTTATGCAAGGAAAAGTATCTTCGTCTACCATATCAAAGGTCATATTTTTTCCAAACAAATCAAGCTCATTCATAACACTCGGTGTCCTATTCGGATAAAAAAATGCGTAAGATATTGCCCCTCTCATATCAGGTACCGCAATTTGTGCTTTTATAGAGTTATCCACAAATTCTACCATAGAATGTATTAAACTTTGTTTGTGTACATACACTTTTATTTTTTCAAGCGGCGTATTGAAAAGATGATATGCCTCTATTATCTCAAGTCCCTTATTCATAAGAGTTGCAGAGTCTATGGTAATTTTTGCCCCCATAGACCAATTAGGATGTTTCAATGCCTCTCTTGCCTTTTTATTCATTATTTGAGATTTTTCCATACCTCTGAATGCTCCTCCTGACGCTGTGAGCATTATATTTTTTATCTCGCTGTTTTTTTCTCCTACCAGGCACTGAAATATAGCACTATGCTCAGAATCAACCGGCAATATTTTTACGCCATATTCTCTTGCCTTGCTAATAACAATATCGCCTGCAACTACTAAAGTCTCCTTATTTGCAAGTGCAATATCTATCTTAGTTTCTATAGCTTTTACAGTAGGTATCAGCCCTATCATTCCTACAACACAAGTCAAAAGCAAATCTATTCCTTTGCAAGTAGCAACTTTTACAAGCCCATCCATTTTTGTACACAGCTCGACATCTTTTATATTCTCTTCAATAAGCTTTTTTCCAAGAAATTCATATGATTTTTCATTATATACACAAACAAGAGCAGGTTTAAACTCTTTTATCTGCTCCAACAACAAATCTATATTGTTATTTGCACTTAATGCAATCACATTAAATTTTTCTTTATGATGCCTTATAACATCCAATGCTTGAGTACCTATCGAACCTGTAGAACCCAATATAGATATATTTTTCATAACATTCCTTTTCTTCAAATCGATTTAATATTAAAAGCCTATTAAATAGCCATATAATTGCATTACAACAAAATTATTATAATTATAAATATATAATTCCATCAAATATAAATTACTTAGCATTATAAACGGTTATTAGTATAAGTGTTTATATAAAATAAAATAAACATAATTATTTTTATAAAAAATTTTATTTGTTTAGTGATTTACTAAACCATATTTTAAACTATTTATTTTACCTAAGTGCTTTAATTTATACTTTCAGTGTCAATGCATATTTTTATAATTTGTATGAGCATATCAATTTTTATTAAATACACCTATAATTCTATTAAATTTTAGTAATCATTTTTTATCCATTAAATAATAAATTCCATATAATTTTAACATAAAAATTTAAAATTTAAAATATATATAAGAAAAAACTGATTTAATTTTCAAATTTACAATCACTAAATAAAAAAAAATAATGACTTATTTACATAACTAAATAATTTTTTAAAAAAATCTATATAAATTATATTTTCCTATTTTTTGTCAATTTTTGAATATAATATTTTTTAAAAAATACGAAAAAAGACTTGTTTTTTTTTTTTTTGATATAATCAGACTTATAAGATATTTTACAAATTTAAAAATATTAGTATAAAAGCACTAATATTTTCTTGTATTTAATGTTTCTTATTTTTATTAACGCGGCAAGATATAGAAAGTATAGGTACAAATAAATTTACACAACCAATTTATACTAAACACTAATTGAAAATATAATATAATGATATCATCAAAAAGTTATGCTTTTTCAAAATAATATATATAATTTTAGGTTTACAATATAAGTGCAGCACTCAATAAAAAAATAATGACTCAGAAAATATAAATATTATGATTTGTAGTAGTGTTCAGTATTAAAACAGTAAATATATTTGCATTGAAACTTGTGAAAAATACATAAATTTTTATTTTTTATATTTTGCCATATCAAAAATAATATGGAGGTATTTTATGAAAAGAAAGTTAGTAAAAGCATTAAGTTTGGCAGTTGTGGGAAGTACAATCATAAGTGGCGGTACATCGTTTGCAGCAACTACAAAAAATGTAAAGGCTACTTATGATAATATCAAAGTAGTTTCAGACGGAGTAGATGTAGACTTAAAAGGTAAAGCTCAGCCTGTTATATTGGACGGTAAATTGTATTTACCTATATCCACTGTGGAATCAGCCGCTACAAGATATTCTGTAAAATATGATAATAACAGCAAAACTGTAAATTTTACCGATATATCAAGTGTACAGCCGCAAGCAAATCAAAATAACGGCAATGAAGTTGATAATATAGGCGGTTCTGTATTGGAACTCACTGAATTTACAGAAAAATATTATCGAAAAAGAGTATTAAAGGGTGTTTATCATGATGGCAGATATTATAGCATGGGTAAGTGGTATGAATATGAACCAAAAAGTAGTTCAAACGAAGGTTATGATTATATAAATGTAAACAACGAGAAACATAATATAATAAATTGCTTTCGATCTGATTCAGTTGAGATTGATATAAATAAAGAAATCAATTCTGTAGAGTTTATGCTTGCAAGCGAAGATTCAGGACAACTAAGCGGAAAAGTAACTATAATGGGAGACGACAAAGTACTGTATAGAAATGATGTCAAGTATGGTGATAGTATCAAGCATGAAAAAGTAAATTTAAAAGGAGTAAAAAAATTAAAAATAATTGCACCTAAAACTTTAATGTTTGATGTAAAGTTCAATATGGTTAAATAATAATAAATTCATGCTCAATCATAAAACTATAATTATTTGTAAATTAAAGATAAACAGCAATTACTTATTTTAACTAAAATTAACATAATTATTAAATTTTTTTTGGGGGAAACATATGGACACGCAAGAATATATGGATAAACAAGAATTGTTAAGTAGATTAAATATTTTGAAAAGTAAATTAGTATCACTAATATCTTTAAGGGAAGAGCAGCTTGATACAGTATCTCAATATAGACAAAAGATAAGTATTCTCGCTAACAAAAAATATTTACCTGTTTTGATTATTAATATAGTTGCATCTTCTGTGTTGTTGATTTATGGCATCGCAAGTAGAAATCTTTTGGAACCAATTATTTTGATAGCAATAGGTATACTTTTAACAATAAAAAAAGGAAATATAATTAATTCCAATAATTTTTTTATAAGAAAAATAAATTTATTTGCAAAAATATATAGAATATTATATCCACTATACGCAATTTTTTCTCTAATATCCTATTCTTCAAAAAGCTTTATATTTCTTATAGCAACAGTCATTTTTTGTATAATAGAGGTAATTGTATTAAAAATACTTATTAATGTATTTAATAAATCAGCTGAAGAAAAAAACAAACCTTTATATGATAATTATAACAAAATATCTGAAATGATATCCGAACAAATATTAGATATAAATGAATTTATAGATGGTGAATGGTTCCCGCAAGACTACTGTAGTCTGCATGCTGTTGAGTTTTTTGTACATTCTTTAAAAAATAAAAAAGCTGATACAATTAAAGAACTCGTAAATTTATATGATACACATGGTTATAGAGAACAGATGGTAAATTCTCAAAAGGAAATTATAAGAAATCAAGATATTATTATATACAATCAATATGAACAAATTAGCAATATGAGAGAGATTAAAGAAGAATTAAGAACTGCAAATGTATTGAATGTAGCTAATTTTGCATTAAATGCAGCTAATAACAGCTTATTACAAGAAAGTAATGCTATCGGAAGATCAAATTCCAGAATATTAAATTCTATAAACAACAGATTAAGATAACTATATGAGCTCTTAATATAATATTTTTATTTAGTAATTAAATTTATTTAAAAAGGAGGCTATTTCTATGTTTAAATTAAAAACTATATTATTATCCGCTTTGATATTATCGCTAAGTATATCTTTGTCTGATGCAATGGTTACCATATACGATAGTGGTGAGTTTGGCAATGATACTGTTACGACATCTGTCGACTTGGATATGGATGGAAAAGCTGATAAAATTGTGGCAAAACCGAACAGTATAAAAATAAACAATAAGACTTTTGATATACAATCTGATTATATACTTTTTGAAATGCATAAATTTTATGCAGTAGATATAATAGACATAAACAAAAAAGATAATCAAAAAGAAATAGTAATGATTTATAGTTCAACAAGACTTGGACGTAACAGCATTATATTGACATATAAAAATAATAAGATAGAAAAAATTGCAGAAATACAATCTGATGACATGGATTTTCAAATAGATACAAAAAATAATTTATTGTTAGCAGGAAATTCTTGGGGAGTCCGTTTTCCTTATGAATATAATTCATTTTTCGGATCATGGCCTACTACCTTCACAAAATATAAATTAGAAAACAATACATTAAAAAATGTAACACCTGATGAAACCAATTTTAATACCAGTAAAGGAAATTGGAATGTAAAATTGTTAAAGCCTGTAGATGTGTATAAAGATACTAAAGCCACAAAAAAATTGTTCACATCTAAAAGCGGTGAAAAATTGACTATACTATCAGGAAATTTAAAAGGAAAATACTTGAAAGTTAAAAACTCTAAAGGAAATATAGGATATGTTCCAATTTTATTAAGCGAGGAACCAAGACCTTTAATAACTCTTGAAGAAAACAATAATTATGACTATAGCTATTCTTGGAATGCCGTCAAAGCTCTAAAACAATATCCGAATATAAACTCTTGTTATACAATAAATACAAAAGATTCTGAAAAAGTATGGGATTAATATATACTAATATTCTATAACATAAAAATTAATTCAAAAAATAAATTATACTGTTTATATAATACTAAAAATTAATATAATATATAGATATTTGGGAGTTTAATATATTTATTAACTGAACAAATTGCATACTTAAACTAAAAAGCTTATATATTTTAATTAATTAAGCGAATATCAGTATGAGTGAATAATGTATTGTATATGAAGCAAGAAATATTATTTTTATAAAGAATCGAAAATAAAAATATAAATAGGAGATTTAAAATGAAGAAAAATTTATCAAAAATAGTTTTATTGGTAAGTTTAATTGTGGGATTAAGTTCTTATACATCAAATGCCCAAACTGTAACTAAATCAGAAGATTTGGATATGGACGGAAAAACAGACAATATTGTATTGACTGTTGAAAAAGATGCTTTTTTCGGACAATTATACAAAAGCATAAGCATAAATGGCAAAAGCTTTGATTTATCACAATACAATGCAAATAAATTCAGTGTGTTGGATATAAATTCAAAAGATAAGCAAAAAGAGATTGTATTCACATCTATGGGTGAAGATTCTATAGGAGATGCGTATATATTCACATACAAAAACAAAAATTTGGAAAAAATAGGCAATCTTTCTGTAAAAGGTGGAGATTTACAGGTAAACACAAAGTTGAACAGAGTAGAAATACAAAAATACACTAATTTTGCATCAGATTATGTACAATATTATGAAAAATATACAATAGAAAACGGTAAATTAAAAAACATAACTCCTGATGAAAAAAACTTATTCTCAGAACCACATCCTAAAAAGATACTGAAATACAAAATGAGTAAATCTCTAAACACATTTTCAGATGCAAAGATGAAAAAAGCAGGTGAAACTGTAAAACCTGGCGAAATTATAACAATATTGGCATTCAACACCAAAGCGGATTATTTTAAAATAAAAACATCGTCAGGTAAAATAGGTTATGTTCCTATAGTAATAACAGACAAAGAAATAAACGGTGGCTCAATAAAAGCACTTAAGCAATATGAAAAGGATTATAATCAGAACAATCCGTTTGAAGTTGCAAATATACAATTCAATTAATACTAAAATTTTTATTAAGATAATACTAAAATATATCAAAAAATCACTTGTATAAAAAATCATACAAGTGATTTTTTGTACAATTATTATTTACTGAATTTGTTCTTATCTTTTTTAAGCAAAACTCTTGTTAAAAATACAGGTAATGCACCCATCCTTGTTATTCTTTGGGGTTCTTTTGATAATCTGTACAACCATTCCAAACCGTGTTCCTGATAAAACTTCGGCGCTCTTTCTATGGTTCCTGAATATACGTCAAGTGAGCCCCCTACTCCTATAAAAACTTTCGCATTTATAATATCTTTATATGCGTCTATAAAATATTCTTGCTTTGGAGAGCCAAACGCAACGAATAATATATCCGGCTTGCTCTTGTTTATCATATCTATTACTTCTTTTTCTTCTTCGCTACCTTTTGCACCGCTGTGAATCCCTTTATAATAACCATGATATGTTCCTGCCAATCTTATATTTGGATATTTTTCTTTTATTTTTTCTCCGGCTTTTTGTGCAATACCATGTTTCGCTCCTAATAAAAATATTGATTTGCCTTTTTCGTTACAATATTTAAGCAGACTTTCCATAAGATCTATACCTGTTACTCTCTCTTTTAGAGGTTTTTTCATCATCTTTGATGCTATCACGAGTCCTATTCCATCAGGTACAACCATATCTGCCGATTTTATTATATCAAATAGAGTTTTATTTTCTCCGGCATTTACTATTATCTCTGAATTTGGTGTTACTATAAATAATTTTTTATTATTTTCTATTGCATTTATACAATTTTCAGTAGCTTGTTTCATATCTACTCTATCAACTTCTACACCAAGTATATTTATTTTTTCCATTATTTCCCTCATATTTTTATTGTAATTCATATACTCAAAAAATTATTGATTTTTTAATATAATATCAATACATTATAAAATAATATCTATATTTTATACTAAGTTACAATAGAACGATAGAAAAATAATATTTTATAAATTTAATAAAATATTATTTACAGATTTATTAATATAAATTATCTATTATTCTATTAAAAATAGTCAATATATCATTATGAGATTTTGAGTATAAGCTTGCATTAGCTTTTAAATTAATATACATAAATGATTATATGCAATTACATTTTTTAAAAGTATAACAAAAAAACTGTTTTTTTTCAATTATTATTGATATTTGCAAAAAATCTTTCTATTATTTTTAAAATATATGTTAAAATATATTACAGTATATTAAACTAAATTTATACTATCATCCAATTAAATTAGATGTATGATAAAAATGCTAAGGTTAATGGCATTTTAGATCTACGATATTGTTAGCAACAACCTTAAGCAAACACATTCAAACAATACTATATTAAGTTTTAAATAGTGTTTAGTATTATAACAATTTTTTAATTTTGCAAAAAGTGGAGATTATTTATGATAAAGAAAGAATTTTTTGAAAGCTTTGATATTCCGAAAAATACTGCTTTTGTTGATATTGAAACAAGTGGATTATCTCCAATAAATGATGATATTCTCATCATATCCATAGCAAAATTTTTTGATGATAAAAAAGTCAAAATACTGCAAATAATATCTCAAAATGATGAAAAAGAAATATTAATCGAGTTTTTGACAAGCATAATAGGAATATATGAAATATATAGCTTTAACGGATATGAGTTTGAGGAAAAATTTATAAATCAAAAATTGAAAAAATATGATATATATTACGATTTAGGTAATATAAATTTCATATCTATAAAAAATATACTTAAAAATTACTCCAATTTTATAAATCTGAAACATTTTTCAAGGCAAGCTGTTGAAAATCATTTTAATGTTGAGCGTGACAGATATTATGATATGAAATTGCTGATAAAAGATATAGAAAAAAAAATCCTTAAATCCAAGCGAAAGTCTTATAAATCACAATATTGATGAGATACATACTCTATTGCAACTTTACAAAAAAATATACGATTTTCAATATTCAAACAAAGCTGTTATAAATAATACACACTTATATATATATAATTTTGAAATATCAAAGCAGCTCACCAAATTATACTTCAAGTCAGATAAAAAATATAAATTTTCCAATTTTTTCATGCAAAACGGTGAAAAATTAATAATATTTCAAAATAACATACAATTGGAAATATTTACAAAAACTTTATATGAACAAAATGACAGTATTATATTATATGAAACTGAAAACGAATATATACCTATCTTTATAAAAAATGATATAATATATAAAAATATATACTATATTTTAAGTATTTACCACAAATATATCAAATGACTTCAGGTATATCTATTTTTATAGGGTAAGATACAATCAACAGTTTAAAAGGACGTTCAGTATAATATAAAACTAAAAATTAAAGGGAGGATTTAGATTGCAAAACTTTAAATTATCCAACTCCAAAAGTATTCCGTGCATTGGTCTTGGAACTTATAAGATGACAGATGAAAATGAGCTTTATACAGCATTGAATATTGCATTTGAATATGGCTATACCATGATAGATACAGCTTATTTTTATAAAAATGAAGACATAATCGGAAAAATAATTAAAAATAAAAAAAGAAGCGATATAATTCTTGCTACAAAGGTATGGCCGAGTGACTTCGGTTATGATAATACTATGTATTCTATAGAGCGTTCGTTAAAATCTTTACAGACTGATTATATTGATATAATGTATATACATTGGCCCGGAGATGATATGGAGCAATCGTGGAAGGCATTTGAAAAAATGTATGATGAAAAAGTTATAAAAAATCTCGCTGTCGCAAATTTTTTGCCTAAACATTATGAAAAACTGACAATATCTGCCAATATAAAGCCTGTAATAAATCAAATAGAATTACATCCATATAATCAATCCACAGAACTTACAGACTACTTTAAATCAAAAGATATACAGATTGTATCGTGGTCTCCGCTTGCAAAAGCTACAGACAAACTTTTAAATGAACCTATTTTGTGTGAAATTGCAAAAAAATATGATAAGTCAATATCACAAATAGTTCTTAGATGGCATATACAACAAGGTTTTGTGGTTATTCCAAAAACAAAAACTCCACATAGAGTAAAAGAAAATATAGATATATTTGATTTTGAATTAGATGATAATGATATGAAAAATATAAAATCACTTGATGAAAAAAAGACAATAAGCCACAGCTCAAATGAAGAAGATTGGCTAAAACAGTTAAGATACGGCAATTAATAAAAAGCTGCTTATTTATAAATCAAGTTCATATAAACTTGTTTAATAATATTATCAAAAAAATTATAAATTATATTACAATTATAAGTAATGAAGATAATTTACTTTATCAGATTATTTGACTTTTTATTATTATAGCTGTAAATAATAGAACAAGTCTAACATATTTTTTAAAGGAGGTAAATGAAATGAGCGATATTGTAAAACTTACACATATGTCAAAATCTGCCGGATGAGCGGCTAAACTATCGCCAATGGATTTGGCGAACGCACTTAAAAATTTAAAACAAGTAAATAATCAAAATCTTTTAGTAGGTTTTGACACATCTGATGATGCTGCTGTTTATAAAATAAATGAAGACACAGCTATGATACAAACACTTGATTTTTTCACACCTGTTGTAGATGATCCATATATATTCGGACAAATTGCAGCTGCAAATGCACTTTCAGATGTATATGCAATGGGAGGAGAACCTGTACTTGCTCTTAATATAGTATGTTTTCCAACTTGTCTTGATATGAGCATCTTAGGTGAAATACTTCGTGGAGGTCAGGATAAAGTTATCGAATCAGGTGCCGTATTAGTCGGTGGACACTCCATAAAAGATGATGAACCTAAATATGGTCTAAGTGTATGTGGTTTAATCAATCCTAAAAATATTTGTAAAAATAATTCTGCAAAAATAAATCAAAATATAATTCTTACAAAACCTATAGGAACAGGGATAATAAACACAGCTGTAAAAGCTGAAATGGCAAAAAAAGAAGAAATTGAAGAATCTATCAAAGTTATGTCCAAACTCAACTCTTATCCTAAAGAGATACTGCAAAAGTATGACATACACACTATGACTGATGTTACGGGTTTTTCTCTATTGGGACATTTAAAAGAGATGAGCGAAGGAAACGAAATTTCAATAAAAATAGATGTATCTTCAATACCTGTGATTAAAGGTGCAGAGTATTATGCATCAATGGGTATAATTCCAGGTGGTGCATATCAAAATAAATCATTCGTAGAACCGCATATAAAGTGTATGGATGAAAATCTTAAAACAACTCCTTTGTATGATGTGCTCTTCGACCCTCAGACATCAGGCGGTTTATTGATTTGTGTAGATGAAAAATATACATCATCTCTTGTATCAGAACTAAAAGATTATGGCTGTCTATCTTATTCGGTTATAGGTAAAACCATAGAAAAAACAGATAAAAATATAATTTTGGAATAAAAAGAGAATATTATGCAAAAAAAAGAATTATTTAAAAATATTCCGTCAGTTCACGAAATATTAAATTTTTGTGAATCAAAGAACATAACAAAAAAATACAAAAAAGAAATATTAAAAAAGATTATCATACAAATATTGGACGAACTTAGAGAAAATATAAGTTCGTCTAATATTTCTTACTTTGAAAATTTTGAAAATAAAGAAGATATTTTTTCATATATAATATATATGTTAAATCAAAAAATAAATAAATTAGAAAATAAATCATATGAAAAAATAATAAATGCAACAGGTATTGCAATACATACAAATTTCGGCAGAAGTCCAATAAATAAACAAATATCTGAAAAAACTGTAAATATTGCAAGTTTATATATGAATATAGAATATGATATAAAAAATTCTTCACGCTTTGACAGAAATGAACCTATAAAAAATATTATGCAATTACTTACAGGTTGTGAAGATGCAATCGTAGTTAATAATAATGCTGCGGCACTACTGCTTGTATTTGACACTTTTTGCAAAAACAAAAACGCTTTAATATCAAGAGGAGAACTCATTGAAATCGGTGACAATTTTAGAATATTAGATATAATTTCATCCACTGATGTTAATATAAAAGAAATAGGTAGTACAAACAGAACCTATACGGATGATTACGAAAAAAATATAGATGAAAACACAAGCCTTATACTGAAGGTAAATAAAAGCAATTATAAAATCACAGGCTTTACAAACGAAGTATCTACAAAAGAATTGTCAAATATCTGTAAAAGAAATGATTTAATTCTCTTTGAAGACTTAGGAAGTGGCAATCTTACAGATTTTTCAAAATATGGCTTCAATTATGAAAAAAATGTTCAAGATGTCTTAGATGACGGTGCCGATATAGTATGTTTCAGCACAGACAAATTAATAGGAGCTTGTCAGGGAAGTATAATAATCGGAAAGAGCAAGTATATACAAAAGCTTCGAAAAAATCCGATATTTAGAGCTTTAAGAGCAGGTAAAACAGTTATAACTACAATATTTGAAACATTAAAACTATATATGTATAAAGATTTTAATGAGCAAATCCCTATTTTAAACATGATATTTACAAAACAAGAGAAATTATATGAAAAAGCACAAAAATTATATAATCTTTTGGATAAAAATTTGTTTGAATATATAGAGATTGAAAAATCAATTGCCCAAATAGGTGGTGGAGTATCTTCAAACACAGATATAAACAGTTATTCTTTAGTTTTAAAATGTACTAATATTTCTACAAACAACTTTGAAGATATACTAAGAATGTGCAAAGAACATATTATAGGATATATAAGAGATGATAAACTAATTTTAGATATGCTTTGCATATTTGATGATCAAATAGAAATAATAGCACAAAAAATAAACTCATTAAAGTCTATGATTGAAATTTTAGACAAAAAAGATGGACCTACTTCTATTTTTATTGCAGATTGATTTTTTAATATAATGCTCAAATATATTTTTTCAAGATACTTTTTATAGATACCAAAAACATATTTTAATTAAATTTGAATAAAAATTTTTATTACATTAATTTTTTACTTTTACATTATTTATTTTAATTTGATTTCAGTATTCTATAAAATCATTTTTAAAATAGTGTAAATTAAACTTATAAAATAAATTATGGGATAAAATATGAAAAATATAATATTATCAACGGCCGGCCATATAGACCACGGTAAAACAAGATTAATAGAGGAACTTACCGGAAAAAATACTATGCACCATAAAGAAGAAAAGCTGAGAAATATAACAATAGATCTCGGTTATGCTGATATAACTCTTAAAAGTGAAATAAATGTAAGTATTATAGATGTTCCGGGTCATAAAGATTATCTCAAAAATACAATATGTGGAATTTTAAATTCAAATATGTCTATTTTGGTAATATCTGCAATAGACGGTGTATGCAAACAAACAACACAGCATTTTAATATAATAAATTTAACATCTATCAATCATTTGATAATAGTTGTAACAAAAATTGACCTTGCAAGCGAAGTTCAGATACAAAACACACTTAACCAAATAAATGAGCTTGTAAATTCAAGCAATATCCAAAATATATCTACTTTGATAATAGACTATGAAAACAAAGAGAGTATAAAAAAACTATCAGAAAAAATATACGAATTTGCAAAAGACATAAATCAAAAAAATACATCTAAAAATATTTTTAAAATAGACAATTCATTCACTGTAAAAGGCTACGGTACAGTAATTTCCGGAAATTTAATATCAGGAAATTTAACAAAAAATGATGAAATAACAATATATCCTCAAAATTTAAAATCTAAGATTAAAAATATGCAATCACATTCAAAAACTGTTGAAACAGCATATGCAAATACAAGATTGGCAATAAACATTCCGAATATAAAAAAAGAAGACGTATTTAGAGGCAATGTATTATCCACATCATCAAATTTACAGCCTTCAAATATTATAAATGCACTTATATATACTGATAATATTTCAAAAAATATAAAAAATCACGAATTCGTAAAACTATATACAGGTACGACAAGCATAACTGCCAAAATAGTAAATTTACAAGATAAATTAATCTATCCAAACTCAAAATTATTGGTACAGCTAAGATTGAAAGAAAATATTATGCCATTCATATCAGATGATATTATACTGCTTGACACATCATCAAACGAAATCATATCAGGCGGAAAGATAATAAACGTATCAAATCATAAAAAAAACAAAATAGATTTTGATATCTCAATATTTGATATAGATGAATTAATATTTTTGTTTGCAATAAAAGAAAAAAAAATAACAGATGTATCAACACTTAAAGATATATATAATATAGACTGCGACAAATTTTTGAATTGTTTAAAAAAACTCGAAAAAACAAATTATATCAAATTAATAAGTTTTGATAATTATACACAACACAATTTGCAATATAACAAAAATTCAAAATATGTAGCCGATTATAATTTTTATATCAAAGTTTATGAAAAAATAAAAATCATCATAAAAGATTTTTCGCAAAAATTTATATATAAGAAATCCATAAATTTAAACATATTACATTCAAAACTGAATTTTGTAGATAGAAAATATCTACTTCCAATGCTTATAGATATGGGTTATAATATTCAAAGTGATTGTTTAATATTAGACAATAAAAATTCAAATACAGTCAATGAAATGAAAAAATTGTCTGACAATTTGGAAACTTTAATCGAAAGCTCAAAAGCCCCTATAAAATTAAAAAATATAGCTTCTGATGAACTGTCAAAAGAAATACTGCACAATAATCTCAAAGATAAATTTGTAAAAATATCGGATGATTACATATGCTCAAAAAAAATGTTAAATAACTATAAAAATATAATTTTTACTCATTTCAAAATAAATAAAACTCTTGACATATCAGAGTTTAAGGCATATACAAATCTATCAAGAAAATTATCTGTAACAGTTCTTGAATACTTCGATTTGCAAAAAATAACCAAAAGGTTTGAAAATTATCGAATAAAATATACATCTTTCAATCATAATCAAATATTTTTTTAATTACTATCAAATATTGAAATTTCAATATATATACTTGCATATCAAAATAAAATGTTTATTCAAATTTAATCAATTTTAATCAATTATTTTTGACGAATTTTTGCCGATTTAATATTTTCGTACAAAAAAAGAGTAGGGAACTAATCCCTACTTTTCATTTTGCATATATGATACAGCTATATCTATTATTATGCTCACTATTTCTTCGTCTAATTTTAAATTCATTTTTTCGTGTAACTCTTTCATAACTTCTTTCATAGCTATTGCTTTCTTTTCTTGTGCTGTTTTATTAGTTTTTTCAAGAGCAATAACAATAGTCATACATATATCAGCTAACTTTTTAAGCTTAATATCTTTAAAAGATATGCTTGCTAAAAGTAATGCCATTTTCAGCTCTGAGTAGTAATCAAATTTAAACTTAGTTTTCTTCATTACTACTACAGTTATTGCAAATCCTAAAGTGATAAGTATAGCTAATACTGTATCACTATTAAATATATTATTCATTTTATTTACCTCTCTATTTATTATCTATTTTTTCATTCATTTTAGCTATCATAACCCACAATGCCCAATTTGATTTGTCAATATTTTTTATATGCACATCAGGACTATTTAATAGCTTTAATTCCGCTAATTTATTGATTGCTTGTACTGCATATTCTTTTTCTTTTTCACTCATCTTTTTTATCTCACCTTTCTTATCAATTACTTTCTCATCAAGTTTTTCTTCATATCTAAGTACAATATCCCAACCGCCACGATGATAATTTTTATACTTAGATATATTAATCTCGTAGCCTGTCTGGTCGCCAGGTCTTCCACCTGTAGCTCGTCCAAGTTCGTTTATACTCGCCTGTACTATTAGACCATTGCCAATGTATACTGCGACATGGTGAACTTCATTTAAGAGTATATCACCTCTTATCAATCCTGCACCTGTATAGAGATTTACAACGTTTCTCACATCTTTAAATCCACAGTTTATAAATGCTTGTTTCATATTGCCTGTATAAGTAGCTCCATAATTAGACTTAACTGGAAATCCTGCCTTTTCAAATGCTGTTATTGTAAGTGATGAACAGTCATAATCTCCACGCTCACCCCATCTTTGATTTTGGTCGTATCCATGCGAATTGTCTTGAGCTATGTCTATCATAAACCTTACAGCCTTTTCAATCTTTGGTAGCATATTTCAACCCCTTTCCTATTTTTTCGCATTAAAAAAGACACCTTTTACAGTGTCTTTAATTTCTTTTTTATTCACTTGTCATCGGGCAAAACCGATAATTTTTAGTATTCATGGTGTTTCTTTTTTCATCAAAAAATAACCTATGATGATAATCAATTAAGTACACCCTAAATAATCCGTTATTTCCGTTATTGTTATATGTCCCAACAATCCTGACAGGACCCTCAAAACCCATTTGATAAATCTTGCCATCAAGCAGTTGGTTTTTAAAGTCTTCAATATTTTTATTACTATCATATCTTTTTAAAGATTCGCATATACAAGATACCACCTTATTTCTTTTATCATTTTCTATTATATGGCAATGTTTCATGTTTACTAAATCTTTTATAAAGTTTTTGCCTGATATTTTAGATAATAGTTTTCTTATTTCTTTAAATTTCTTTACAAAATCTTCACTATTCTGTAAATAATTCGTAAAATCTCCATCATCTACAGAATAATACAGCCCTTCAAACGATAAATCAATAAAAAAGCCTGTATTATTAGTATTTTCAGTAGGTTGTTCAGTTTTAATTTGTTTTTTAGGACTTGTACTATTTTTAATTTTTTTCTTACCCATATTATACAAGCCTTGCAGAATAACATTCAAATATATCTTTATCACTAATATCATTTGTGCATACGCTAAAAGGTGAGCATCCTGTCCTTGCGTTTATCCACGGTGATTCTTGATGTGTAAGACTTTCAAGTTCGTTAGCATTATATTTGCCATATACATCCCAAACTTGATTTAGAACATCTTCCACATCTTCATTAAAATCAAACTTCTCTTTTACAATAGGAATGTCTGAATATCCATAATCCTTGTACTTTTGATATAAACTTGGGAATACTGGACCATGTACCCACGCTTGTGGACTAACATTAAAAAGCCTATTTTCTATATTATTTGCATCTTCATTCATTAAAGCAATAAACCAAGCATATGCGTAATAAACCATTTTTTGTAACTTCTTAGGTGTCATAGATGATTTACTTAAAAACCATTGAGCTATATCATATATATCCTCCATACAAATTCCTCCTTTGGCATTATTATATCACAAAAAAGGTTACAAAGTAGTTACAAAATTAGTTATTAAAGTAAAAAATCATACTCCATTCCTAAAATCTTCAGCTCCAAGCTCAACATTATCCATTTTTTTTATTATCTGCTCTCTAATCTTGCCTTTTTGCCTATTTTCAAGTCCTGATTTGGTTATGAGTGCTGTTAAAACCGGAGCCGAAAATATAACTGCTCTGTCTAATGTATGACTTGCAAGGTTAGAGTCATTTAATTTTAAACTAAGATATAGACAGATAAAAAAGACTATAAATACAAGTAACATAATCGCAAACATTAATTTTTTACTTGTTTCAATATATTTTTTATCTTTTTTTATTTCCTGTTCTTGTCTTAGTTTTTCAATGATTTTCTTTTCATCCTTACTTAAATTCAATCTTTATCACCTACTTAAATACTCCTTGCTGAACTGCATAAAAGAAAAAACCTACAAAAGCACTTCCAAACAAGCCCATTAACCATCTCATTGTTACTATTAAGCTGTTCATTTTGTCAATTAAATTGTCAATTTTTTGGTCTGTTCCCGCTCTAAATTCTTCTAACGCTTTTATCCGTTCTGCGTGATTATTTAATCTATTTTTGTTGTCTGTTAGCCTTTCTTCTATTCTTCTATGTCTTTCATCACATATCTCATTATGTTGATTTTCATTCATATAATACATCTCTCTTTTTATAAATTTTAAGGCAATAAAAAAAGACCTTATCAGTCCTCATTTATTGCCTTTACGTTGTGGTTATAAACTCTTTAGTTTACATCCACCTTTTCATCCAACTATATTGGAATGTAAATTTACTCAACTTTTGTTCGTTTTTCTCAACTCTACTCAATCATAAAATTACTATACTTATTATTCACCTGACTGTTCACTTGCAAGTGGCTGTCCGTCTCCATCAAAACCTGACTCTTCAAGTATTTCAAGTACAGGCGACCTTAACCTCTCAGGTACAAGTCTTTTTGTCTTTGTCACCTTTTCAGGTATACAAGTCAAATGCCCTGTGATAACACGATACGCTAAAAATTCATACATAATACGGTCTCCTCTAAACTTAAATAAAATATATATAATAAATCGTAATTGCTTTACTTTCGCTATAAAATTAGCAAACATAACATCACCTACTGCATATTTTGCATTATCAAATCCTCTATTGCCTTATTAGCCTGCTCCACCTGTTCCTGCATTGTTTTCAATTTTTCTTCTAATAATTGTTCTTTTGTTTTAGGCATCTCTATATATCTTTGCTTTAATATCTTTTCTTTTTCATCATAATATGTCTCGTTATAGTACCCGCTCTTATATGGTAACTCTTTAAACTCCTGTTCTTTTACAGTCTCTGTATCTTCTAATACATAATATCCCAAATACTCATTGCCTCTTAGTCTTATTAATATTTTCATATACTCACTCCTTTTTATTCATAATACATCATTTTTAGCTCTAAAGCCGGATGAACATTACCTGCATTATTTGCAATGGTAGCAATTATTTTTAAATGACTTCTTGCTTCTACATATCTTGTTTCTGTATATTGAGAGGGTCTTAATGGTCCTCTATCCGTATAATTAGTTGGACTCGGTATATTATTATCATCAAATACTAAAACTTCATCTAACCAAACTCTTACTCTTGAAAAACTAATACCTCTATAACTATATCCTAAGCTTGAAGAAACCTGAGGATTACCCCAAGTCAAACTTGTAATTTTTAAAGGTTTCCACATATCAAATAATACTACTTCTTGCCCCATTTGATATTGACTTTGTATACCTTCTCTTGCTCCTCCCAAAACTTCTATAGAATTATACTCTTTTAGCCTGTTATATATCTGTCCTCCCACACTCAACCACACTCCTTGTATCAATGCTTCCAATCTTCCGTTATTGTTTCTGAATTGAAAACCATGTATACTGCCTGCTCCGTCTGCCCACTGAGCCATATTTACTTTTACTCCATAAGTGGTAGTCCCATTAAACCCCATTAGATAAGGGTATGTGTTTTGCCACCAAACAGCAGGATTATCACTACTACAAGCTTGTCCGTCAGGTCGCACTCCTTTGGATGCATCAAATATAACATGATTTTGTCCATAATTTCCCCAACGTAAAAATTTTCCCACTTGTTCACTATCTTTTATTACCTCTTGATTCCAACTGCCTCCGCCTATACAGTACCACCTGTCCCAATTACCAGAATGTAATTTTCTCCAATATATTGCAGTACCATTCCATGTCATGTATATTTGAAAACCATATTGTCCCTTAATGTACATATATGGTATTATTATTCCATCATCTATATTATCACCGAGTGGTAGATTTTTAGTTTGTTGGTATACACAATAGTATGCTTTTCCGGTTTCAAAGCAAGTATTTGCATTATTGGTTAGTATTGTATTTCTATCCCTTGTATCAAGCAGTTCTATCCATGCACCCCAGTTTCCTCCTGTGGCATTTCTATAATATACACCATAATAATTTCCGCCGTCATAAGGTATTGCTATTTGGGTACCATATCCATCAGTATTATGAGGCATATATATTATTTTAGAGTGAGGACAAGGCAATCCATCTTCTGTCCCATAATTAATCATTCCAATATAGGCATTAGCTATATTAGTAGTTCTAAGCACATCTCTTGGAATAGTTTCTCCATTACTTAAAGAATAACTCCTTGAAAACTTCAAGCTGTCTAAGCCGTCAAGTTTCTCACTGTCTACTGCTTTTTCAGTTTTTCCAAGTTTGTCAGATACAGCATTATCCAATATATCCATATTGTAGTTTAAGTCCATGACATCTGCATATTCATTGTACTCAGGCTTTCTTAGTTTTAATTTATCAGTTTCTTGCATCTAATCACCTCTTTTTTTTAACTCATAGGCAAGTGCCTTACACCGTCCCAAGTAAGCTTTTTCACTTCACCCCATATTCTTTTTTTCACCTCGCCCCACGTTGCAAAAGTAAACACATAGTTGATACCTAAGTGAGCAGGCTTTATCTCTTCCAAAATACTTTTTAGACCCGCCATATTTGCAGGTATTCCTCTTGTTCCAACGAATTTTATTTCAAAGAAATATTTTTCATTATGTTCTATTACCTCAACTTCGCCATTTGAAAATGCCTTAGCCACATTTGCAATCATTTCTTTTGTAGTTGTAGAGCTTCCACGAAGCTTGGCTTTAATCATCTCACGTCTATGCTCATAAGACAAAGATAAATCCGTTTTTAAATCAAGCTCTCTTTCCCATAGTCCAAGCCCCCAAGTCGCCGTTTCTATAAAACACTGTGAAAATAAATCTTTTAATTTACATTCAATTTCTCCAAGTTCCATACCCAATGTTCCCTGCAAAGCTACCATTTCCTTTATATTATGCCAATATAGAGGTAAATACTTCATCAAGTCCTTGTTACATTTACTCATATTAAACCACCTCTAATTTCACATCAGATAATAATGCTATCTCCTCATCTGTAAGTACAGTATTTGCAAATGAATTGTTTAATTTCAAATCTTTGTAATCAAGCACATTTGGAATATCAAGCAAAATATTACCTACTTTTGCAATAGACACATAATTTACTTTAAAAGCATTTTCTTTGAAAAAATCTTTTACCTTTTCCTTAAAATTATTAGTTATCTCAGTTATACTTGCACCCTGTATAATTGATATCTTAGCTGTAATAGTTATATCTTTATTCTTAGCACTTACAACACTGACAGTTGCACCTATAGGTCTGACACTTTCAATATGTTTTTTGACTTCATTTATAAGTGCAGCATCAGCTACTTCCATCTTGCTGTTTACTATAGCAAGTTTAACAGTCCCGTTACCGTTCCAAAGAGGGAACACCTTAACACCGCCTACATTAGGCACTTCCATAACCCATCTTCTATAATGGTATATATTACCGCTTGTTGCAGGCTCTCTTACTCTTTGTAGATATCTTTTTCTTAAATGCTCCGTTTCCTCTTCTTCAATACCTGGAGTAATTATCCCGACAATATATGCATGCTCAAGATTTTCTATAAGCTCACAAGGTAGCAGCTTTGTATGTGGGATATTCCCAACCTCCCCAACATCCTCACATACAAGTTCAAAATAATATTTGTTATTTATCTTTTCAATAAATTTTCTCACAGTAAAAATTAAACCCTCAGTAGTAAACTTACTGTCAATACCAACATCAATATCAAACTCACCTTTAACTATAGCACAAGTAGCGTGAAAAACATCTATCCCGAAAGAATTTGCAATCCTTACAAGACCAAATCTGCCGGCAGTCACAGCAAAAATATTTTTCAACACAAAATCAAGCTCCTGATATAATATATCAGCCTCCACGCTCGCAGGTGCCAAAGCATCATATATTATGCCGCCCTCACGCTTATCCGTATTATCATCAACTCTTGACAACATTCTTTCAAGTAAAAAATCCGCTCTATACTGCTCATACATAATCAATCACCCCCAATATTATCATAATCAAACTTCCATACATTTTTTATATTAATACCTCCATAAACTGAATTAACAGTAAAAGAAATGCTTAATTCATCCCTTTTTGACTTTTCTATATCATAATAAAAATTATTTACAGATAAAATCCTGTCATCCTTTATCAGACACTCCTCAATACGCCTTACAAGCTCAATATAAGCAAAATTTTTAGGTTCACCGAATAAATCCTCAATATCAATACCATAATTAGGATATATTATATACACATCTTTTTGTGTATTAAGCTCCTTATATATAGTCTGCTTTAAAGCCTCCCTATCATCAATATGAGCATACACCTTGTCACTTTTCACATGAATCCTATAAGTGTAAGAAGGAGCAATATCATCTCTCACACCCTCAAGCATTAATAAATTCAATTCATCAGTATCAGGTATCACAATATCACTCCTTTTTTATAATCCCCTTCTCATGCACAACATCATCCAAATCACCCTCAATGATTTTAAAAACATCAACCTCCATAACCTGCTTAGTTATTATCTGTGTATCCCCTACAATATCCGTTATTTCAACTTCTTTTGTTTCAGTCCTCAACTTACCCCTTATCTCCCCCTTTTTTATTAAGCCCTGCCAATGATAATCCACTCCGTTACTACCTTGAGGAGAACTTGCCTCATACAAATAATAAAAAACCTGCCCCTCATGATTTGATATAAAAACAAAACAATTGCCAATCTCATAATCGGTAAATTTTCTATACTTAGGCACCACAAGCAAACTTTCATATATTTCAATACCATCACTACGAATAAATTTAAGAGGATTTATACTGACGAGCTTAGCATGAAATACACAGCTAAAACTAAGAGTATCAATATATTTTTTAACAATCTCCACAATTACCGTTTTCAGCCTATAACCCACATCCATACACTAAACACCCCTTACCCTGAAAAATCTCGTAAAAGGTTTAGCCCTTGCGTCAAGCACCGAATATCCCAAAGGAACATAAGGACTGTGAGCACCTATAGTCCTGTTATCTCCCACATACATTTCCATATGATCAATCCTCCAACAAATATCACCCGGTTTTAACTGATTTTTGTTAATCTCATAAAAATTCCCATCATTAATCAAAGAATAAGTAGTCAAATTATAATTACGCTTAGGAAGTAAATTTGCCTCCTGATACGCCCTCATAACAGCCGACGAACAATCAAAATGAGTAGTCAATCTCAAAGAAACATCCTGAGAATAAGGAGCTCCGATATTTTTAACCATATAATTAATAGCCACCTTCGCACCGGACGAAATAGACTTATCGCCACCAACCCCCGAGTTATCCTTAGCCTTATTACCAAGTTTTTTAGGCAATATTAACGGAGCAATATCATTATTTATTACATCCAAATCCATAAAATGACATCCCTCACTGAAACTATGAGTTACAGAATTCACAAGCATACACGAATTTATACTTATATCACCTATATCCTTAAAATTTACAGTAACTAAACTTCCCGCCCTCACCCTCACATCACCGGCCGCATTTTTAATCCTCAAACTTCTATGCTTTCTATTCAATAATTTTAAAAGCTCCTTAGCCTTTCCATCCAAATTAAGCAACTCATTATTAGTAGTATCAATATAATTAAGAAAACCCCATTTAGAAATATTAGACAAATCCTCAGCCTTAGCATGAGCAATCTCCTTCTTATCATCATCAAGCAATCTCAGATAAACCCTGTTATAAACACCCTTTTCAATACTCGTCTGATAGTCAAAATCTCCCGTATTATCATAGTCAATAACAGTATCAAGTTTCATATTTTCTATACTCTTTAATGATATTTTGCCTTTTTCATCAAAAAGAACATAAATTTTATTAGTATTAGCAAGAGTTATATCACTTGCAAATTTTAACATTTCAAAATACTCTTTTCCATTTTCAACCCTTGAAGGTATTTTGAATTTAGTATCCTCAATGGCTCCAATGAGCAAATGATTTTTCTTGCATATATTTTTAAGTAAATCACTATAACTCCAATTACTATATTGTAAAATATCCTTATTTTTTAAATAAAACAATTGGTCATAACAAGTAGTCTTTATAATCTGATCAGAAGTTCTTTTTTTACTTGTAACATATCCATAGAAAAACACATCATCATCAACATAAAAAGCAACAGCATTACCTTCCTGATAGTCAAGCCCCTCACCCTTAACGATATTACATTGCAACTTGCCCGCACTTCCCTGTCTATTAAAAGTAACTTCTATATCCCCATCAATAATAGGTATTTGCAATAGACCCCTTGATTTATTTTCAATAACAACTTTAAGTTTCATTTGAACACCTTTTCAAGATTTTTTACAGATAATCTTTCCACAGATATTTTTTTCTCTTGCAATGAAGTAGTAATCTTTTTATTTACACCCAATTTAGCTATTTTAGTTTTAAGGGAGATATATTGCTTTAGTTTAACTTCAACAATTAAATCAGATCCGTTTTTAAAATCTTCATCGATAGTATAACTTTCTAAAGTAACGGACATATTCATTGAATTACTTAGATTAGGCTGAGTAGGAGTACGAATTATAATAAACTGAAATGGCTTTTTATTAACCTTTAACTTTTCAAGTTTATCAAGCATTTCAATAGGTTTGATGAATTTTTTAACTGAAGGAAAATCATCAGCAGGCAAAAGAAACTCAAACTCAAACTCAGTCAACTTCGGCTTTTTAAGCAAATTAAGCTCATCACCGTTAATCAAAGTAACAACCTTATTCTTATTACCTATTTTAGTTACAATTCTTGCAGGAGTAATAGGGAGTAATACCCCGTCAATATAAAAATCATACACCATAAGCAATTACACCTCCCATAGTAGAATTTACAGCCTCAGTCAAGCTGTCAGTCAAACTTTCCATCCAACCGTCAAGATCCGCAGTTTGATTGATATCCCCAAATTTATTATCAACATTGACCTGTATTTTCTCAAAACTAAAATTAGTAATAGCTCTAATCTCCGCCAAATCCTTTAAATAAGATATATCATCATCTTTAACCTTAATTCCGTCAGCAAGAGAAGAAGTATTATTTTGCGTGCCTTGTACACCACTTTTCACATCATCGACCAATCCCTTTATCTCATCAAAATTCGGTATATCAAACTTAGGTATATTTTCATTAGCATCAGATTGTTTTTCAGCCTTCAAATCAGCAATCTTTTTATTCATTTCATTAATTTTATTATCATACGACATCTCCAAATCCTTAAGATACTTATCCTCTTTAATTCTGTTAGATAAAACCCTACGCTCATGCTCTTTGAGTTCCCTGTCCCTAATTTGCTTTTCCGCTTCAGATTTTATCTTAGCCTCAGCAGCAAAACTAAAATGTTTAAAAGCAGGTATAGATACACCCGGCACAGAATTAACAACATTAATCAAAGAATTAAGCCCATCAATCGCACCATTTACAAACTCCTCAAGCAAAAAAAGCCCAAGCACCTTAGCATTAGAAATAGCATCCGTAATACCATTGGCAAACCCGTGAAAATAAAGTACACCCATATCACAAAAACTAAAAAGCTTACTTATAAAATCAGCCAAAAACAAATGCATACCCCTCAAAGCAACAATAAAATTACGATGCAAAATCAAAACAGCAACCCTCACACCACCAACAGAATTAGCCCAACTCACAAAAAGAGTAATTATAATCGCAACACCCGTAATAATAAGACCAATAGGAGAAATTAGAAGATTAGCATTTAAAACAGCCATAGCCGCCGCCTGCAACAAAGTAGCAGCCTTCAAAGCCAAAAACGCCATAACGATACCGAAAATCAAAGGTTCAATCGTCCCCCAATTAGCAGCAATCATATTAGCAAACATAACCACATACTCTACACCCGTTCCAATAGCATCCGCAACCAAAACAGCAGCATTTACAGCATTATTGACAAAAACCCGAAAACCCTCACTGTTAGCAAACTCACTCAACTTTGCAAGAGCAGGTTCTAACGCATAAATAAATCTATTTTTAATATCAACAAAAATTTGCCCAAAAGTAAGAGGCATTTTTTCAAACCGAGCATTAATCTCATCACCAGCGCCAAGCAACGCATTTTTTATAACATCAGCCGATAATTTACCCTCAGACGCCATACCCCTTATCTCACCTATACTAACCCCCATATAATCAGACACAATTTTCAAAAGCAAAGGAGTATTCGCCATAACAGCATTCAAATCCTGACCCCTGAGAACACCGCTGCCCATAGCCTGAGTCAAGTTATACATAACAGACTCCATGCCCTGAGCCGAAGTACCCGAAATAGTAAAAAGTTTATTCAAATTCTCAGCAAAAGCAACAGTCTCCCCATTATTTTTAAATGCGTCTTTTGCCTGCATACCTAATTTAGTAACTATATCAAGAGTAGTCTTATACTCACCCCTTGCCCTTTGAGCAGAAGCAAAAATTTGATCCTGCAATTGTTTAGTAGTCTTAGTGCCGTCATTAATCATATCGAGCCTTGCTCTGATATTCGTCATATCATCAGACAAATTTACAAAAGCATTTACACCCCTAAATCCTACATAAGCACCCACAGCAGACTTAATAAAATTGCCCAACTTATTAACCTGATTAGCACCATTAGCAATCTCATTATTAAAATTTTCCTGTTCCCGACTTGCTCTTTCAATTTCAGCTTCAATTTCCCTTAATCTGTCACGTGCAGCATTAAGAGAAGACAAATCCACAGACGCACCGGTTGCCCTGTTCATATCATAAGCAGCACCAACAACCATGTTCATACTTTGAACTATACCACTCAGTACAGGAGACATCTCATTTCTAAGTCTAATCGTGCTATCAATATATCCCATTTACCCACCTCCTTTTTGGACAATAAAAAAAGACACCTAAATAAGTGCCTTTAATCAGGTAAAACATCTGGGAGAGTTCTTGTATTTCTTTCTCTTAGCATTTTAGATAATCCACTCTTATAATCAAGATATATAGTCAAAAAGCTTTCTGCATCATTAATTATATATTGTTCATCTAAATATTCATCAAAAGTTTTTCCAAAAACTTCTCTCAATAAATCCATATTATCATTTCCTGTAATATCAGAAAGTAGTTTATATATATCTTTTCTTTTAGATATTAATTTTTTGCCTTCATATTGCCAAGTAACTTTATCATTTCCATTAAGTGGCTTTTTATTAACAACTTTTGTAGAATAAGAGCCACTCTTTAAATCACCTTTATATGCTAATAAAACTTTATCTTCTCCAAGATACCCTTTCAATACTATATACCCTTTATACTCTCCTGTTCCCGGAATTCTTTTTATTTTATCCATATCAATTTTTTTATTATATAAAGTAGCAATATTTAAAGGATCTTGGATATCTGTTTCATCTTTTATCTGTTCAGTAATTTCTACTTTCTCATCTACTTCTTGAACTTCAAATTTTTCATTACTGAATTTTTCAAATGCTTTTAATTCTCCTAAACTGCTAATAGCATTAGCATTATTAGTTGTCATAAAGCTAAATACAAAACATAAAAATATACAAATTTTTTTCTTCATTCTAAACCTCCTATGTAATTAATATTATAGATAATCATATCACAAAATTAATTACATAAAAAGTTATTTTTTCAAATCCTCGCCATATTTTTCAAACATAGCCACATACATAGCCTGAACAGCCCTATCCATTTTTATAAACTCAGTAGGTCTGATAGTAAACTTACTGCAAATAAATACATAATACGAAAGGGAGGTCTCCTTATCCTCCCCAATTAGTTTTTTACCTCATCCTTAAGAATATCAAAATCTTTATCAAGCCCATTTATCTCCTGACATTTTTTCAGCAACCTGTTAAACTCCCTCGA
Source organism: Peptoanaerobacter stomatis (assembly GCF_000238115.1). GTDB lineage: Bacteria > Bacillota > Clostridia > Peptostreptococcales > Filifactoraceae > Peptoanaerobacter > Peptoanaerobacter stomatis. Next base: position 73,109 of record NZ_JH414548.1, read on the forward strand.
ATTAAGCATAACATTCAACAAATCATCAGGAGACATAACATTATAACTGTCCTGCAAAGACTTATCATATAAATTAGGAAAAACAACAGAATTTACAACAATATTCTTATAATAAGCCGACACCTTAAAATCAGCATTCCCCTTCTTATCAATACACATAGCATTATCAGAACTTAAAAGAGATTTTTCAGGATTCATAGCCCTTAATTTCCAAGCAACAGGATCCCCATTTTCATCCCTAAACCTCTCAGACACCACAAAATTCACCTCATCAAAAGGATTAGGCACATTTTCTTTCAAAAAAGCTGTTAAACTCATTATCTCATCCCCTCCAATACATTAAATTTTTCAGGCATTTCCACATCATCAAAAGTACCCGAAATATCCTCCTCCAAAGTCTCCTTGTTGACATCCAACTTAGCAAGCACCAAGCCGTCAAGATTACAATCCTTAAAAATAGTCGTATGTCTTCCCGCCGTACTGTTCGGATCATCATTAGTTATCTGAATATCAAAATAAATATCCCTACCCCTTTTGATATACTCCATAATAACATCCCTGAATATGTCCGTATTATAATAAGCCTTAGCCTTAAACTTACCGACACCATATCCCGAGCGATTACCGGCCTGCTTAGAACCAAGCCGTCCAACCTCAGTCTTTTTCTTATCAAACGTAGCCTCAAAATCAATCAGCTGCATCCATAAATATCTGTTACCATCTATAGTAACATAAGCACTGCCTGATGCACCATGAAGAGGCTCCCTCGCATGCATTATTGCCTGAGCCATATTTTATACCCCCTTATCTCACCCATATAGTTTGATACAATTTTTGCATTGCCATTACAGGAGTTAAATAATCCTGCACAACAACAGAATCCTTTTCGATACCCTTTTCAACAACAGTATCCCTTTCACCCTCATAATCCTCAATAGCCCCAAGCTTTATAAGAGTATTAGCATGATTAACAAGCTCATTCCAAAAAGCAATCCTGCCGTCCCTGTTATTTTGCACCTTACCAAGATACATCTTATTAAAAATTATAGCAATATCAATAGCCCTTTGATCAAGCACCCTCATAACTTGATTTTTAGAAAAATCCTTATTTTTATACAAAGTAAATTCAGTAAAAGAGTTTATATCCTCCAATACTCTAACCTGTGAATTTTTCTCATAAAAAAATAAAAAACCGTCTATTATAGCCTGTTTAGCTTCTCTTGTCTTGTACTTAGTATTAACTATATACTCACCGTCATATTTTTTATTTGTGATAGATTTATTGACGCTGCAACCTGCCTCTTGACCAAGAACCCAATATACCAAAGCACCTACATCATCACCCTCAGCCTTATTTTTTATATTTATAAGACCCTCAAAATTAGCTTTTGCCTTATCCACATTGTAAAGTACGCATTGAAACTTTACACCCTCATCATCACGAAGGCGAACAGTAAAAGCCTTGTACAACGCCTTTATAGATACATCATCTCCCGCATACCCGATTGTGTTAAAATCATACTTTTCAATAAGTTCTAAATACTTAGAGTGAGAGCTGCCACTCACAGTACCACTTGTACCGTTTGCAAGAAAAGTTCCTGCATTGGCACTTAAAGTATTAGCACTCCCCGCAGAGAATGTAACTATACCATTATTTTTAAGCCCTGTTATATTCTTTACAGACTGCTTATCCATAACCTTACCCTTTAATAATGTTGTAACTATAAAATTACCCTCTACATCAACATCATTTTCTATAGTTATCATAATTTCATTACCGACAGTACCATTATATTTAGCAGTAACTTTAAGATTATCAGCAACAACAGCAGTAGCCTTAGCACCGCCACTATCATTTATTCTATATAGATATAACACCTTAGCACCAAGCATTATATCCCTTATAGGCTTTAACTTATCATCAGTATAATTATATCCAAGTATTTCAAGTGACTTAGTTTGTAAGTCAGCAGCTTCAATTATGATTACTTCACCCACAGGTCCCCAATCAAGTGATAGACCTATTGTACAATAACCCCTATCACTAAATTGATTAGCAGCTCTTGGAACAGATACATAATTTATATATGAACCCGGTAAAATCTTATTTTGAACAAGAAAAGTACCACCACCCAAAGCACCATAAGCCATTTATTTCACCTCTTTCTTATTAAAATCATCAACAAGCTTTTCAACTTCATCAAGAGTATATCGCCTATTATCTTCTAACAATACTGATAATACATCTTTGTTATAGATTATATTTTCAGCAGATAAAATAGCATTTTTAGTATATTTAAAAGCTTCATCCGTTTTTGCCTTAGACATATTAATCACCCTTCCTTTGCACAATCTTATTTTTCATCATCAATACATCTGCAATTTTAACTTCTTTCAACATATACACATAAGTAACAGCAAGAGAAAAACTATCATCATTTATATTAGATTCCACATTATCGGCATAGACACCCACATTAGATAACTTAGCCGATAAGTTAATAGTCATGCTATTTAGTTTTTCAGCAGATGCACTGTTATCAAGATACACAACATTAATAAGACTTGTAGATTTATATCTTTTATCAAATTCCATAGAAAGCGAATTATTAATATTTTTCACAAAAAAACAAGGCTCCACTACACCTTGTTCCATATCTTTAACATATATATTTGCATCAGGATATAAGCTGTCAATCCTATCAATAACCATCTGTAATAAATTCATAGATTCTTAAAAGCCTCCTGTATATGTCTTTCGACTATTTCATCTATTTTAGCCTTAACCTTACTTTCAGCTATTGTCATCATAAAATAACCGTCTACCCATTTCGCATGGTCTCTTGTTCTGTGACCGAATTCAACATAAGATGCATAATCAACATCATTTTTTACCTTGATTAAATAACCGTCCTCTGTTTTAGTAATATCTGTTATAGCCCAACCACGTCTAAGAGTTCCGCCAACCTTACCACTTCCGTCAGGATAATCACCCACAGGAGTGTTCTTCTTAGCAATTCTAAGTTCCCTCTGAGCTATTTCATACAGTGCTTGAATAAATATATCATCAATCTTATCAGTTAAGCTCTGCAATTGATTCCTGTAACTAATAAAACCGCTAACATCAATACCGCTATTCATTGCCATTTCTCCCACTGCTCAACAGTATATTCTCTATGTGTTGAATATACAGAAGGTATTGATGACGATTTAAGCTCATAGTCACTATTATTTTGATTGACAACAATCTTAGAACCCTCACTAATTATAATATCAGGAGGAGTAAACAAAGTTAATATCTTTTTAGTAGATACAGCACCATTATCATTTTCACTGACAGATTTACTGAACGAAAGCCTACATTTAAAATTTTGTGTACTTTTCTCTTGCAAGCTTGATATTTTAGTTACTGCATCTTTTACACCTTCCCTTATATATAAAGTTGCACTGCCGATGAAAAACAGTTTACTATTTACCATTTGAATTTTCGATAACATATATAATCACTTCCCTTGCCAAGAGAGTTTATATAATTGACGAACATATCTTTTTGAGACGATACATCCCCGAAATCATAAGAAGTATCACCCATTTTTATTAACTTAACAGACTCCTCAAAACTGAAATCATCACCTAAACTGTTTGTTGATATCTTCATGTTAAAAAAAGCGGAAACCACCCTTTCAATCAATAAAAATTCAAGCTTTTCAGGTATTTCAGTCTGATTTATATCATTTTTAAGTCTGTCAGTCTCATTTCCCAAGATATAATCAATTAAAGAATTATCAACATCCTTAATCTTATATCCTAAAAATTTTATAAAATCTTTTATCCTATCAAGCATATTAAACACCCCTAAGAGCATTTATAAGTTCAGATTTTTTCATATCAAGATATCCACCTATCCCTTTATCCTTAGCAAGTTTTTTAAGATCATCCAATTTCATATTTTCATAATCAGTTTCATCTTTGGAACTACCTATTTCGGTAGCCCCCAAAGATTTTAAATACGCTATTTTTTCCGCATCATCAGTAGTATATCTTAAACAATTAAGTTCTAATATCATAATACACCCCCTAAACACTTACACAAGAGAATATTTGCTCCTGCTTCCCCCTCGTTATCCACAAATCATGATACTTTCTATAATCAATCTTCCACGCATCAGCCTTTTGATTGACATCCGGAGAAAATACTCTCAATTTATCTGTCTTAGATATTGCGATAGGTACATTTTGCGGAGTAAGTAACCAGTTTATATTCTTAGCATCAGCAGCAGGTTTTAATCCGCCCTTTTCTTGAGTTGAAGTAACACCGTCAAGAATATCATACTTAGTTTTTAATCTTGAAGACGGTACAACTCTGATAGGATTATCATCTATAGTTTTAACTTTAAAATTAATACTACCCTGCTTAAAATCAGCAACATTTATTGATTTACCGATTTTCGGACTATCCTCAATAAGAGCAAGAACATTAGACGGCATAGTAATTATAAAAGTTTCATCAGTACCAATTATATCCTGTACCGCTCTTATATGCTCCCTTATCTTAGATAATGCATTATCAGCCGTAAGGTTGACAGACTCCTTTTTACCAGCCTTATCAGCAATATCCGCAATCATAGCATATCTATACGAATCTATTTCAGGAATAACATTTTCTTCTTGAAATACCTTTATAACATTAGCAGAAGTAGCAATAAAACCACTCTCATTCACATCCATAGCATCTATTTGGAATGTTCTGCCTCTATCTTGTGTCATTTTATAAGTATCATACTTCAAAGAAATAGAACCCTGCACAAAGCCCTTATCCCTATCATAATTACCAAGACCTGACGTACTCATAGTAGGAATCTTAACCTCATCCCCGCCATTATAAATAACCTGCCCTGCATTAGCCTCCATCCAACCCGATGTTAGGTTGTGAACTGCATGTTGGTCTAATTTTTTCATCATTATTTTAGAATACTCTAAAGTATTTATTGCCATTTTTAAATCCCCCTTTAATTATCAAATACACTTGAAATTTGGCTCTCCATAGCATTCGCACCATCACCGTCACCTTCAGGAAGTTTATGTGGTATAAACCTGTCATCCCCATCATCAGATGATGATTTAAATAGATATGGTTTACTCTCCTTTATACTTGCTATCTGCTCATCAAGGCCTATTATCTTATCATCTTGAAATTTTAAATCTTCCTTGTTGATAATCTTCATAAGTAAGTCGCCATCTATACTGTTTGCATTATTAATAGCAGATTTCAAAGCATAATCATTTTTTAAAACCACCTTTTCCTTTTCAAGTTGTTTGGCTTTAGTTTCCCACTCATTAGCAGACTTTTTAATTCCATCAATATCCATATCCTTGTAAGATTTGATAGTCTTGTTGGCCTCCTTAAGCTGAGAGCCTATAAGCTCAATTTCCTTATCTTTTTCACCTGTTTTTTCCTGCTCCCTTGCTATGTCCTTGCCATTTTCAGCCATAATCTTATCGATTTGTTCATCACTAAGACCAAGTTCCTTTAAAAATTCTCTCTTCATATAATTTACCACCTTTCATTTACGATATTTTTACGTGTGTATCAACCACGAATGAACGCTATATTAACGCATAGCACTGCGAATTTTAAGCATAAAAAATAGACCTGTTTAACGTCTGATGTCTAAAGACAATTAGCAAGCTAATTTTTTAATTTGATTTTGCATTATAAATTCTTTTATCTGCTCATAACTCCACCCTAAATTAATAAGTGAAGATATAAGCATTTCCATTTGTTCAAGCTCCTTTAATTCCTCACTTGAAATATAATCCCTCAAACTCTCTTTCGCTTTGATTTGATATATTTCTTTTAATTCATTAAAAGACTTACCAAATAAAATTTTATATATAAGCTTTGTATAGTTAGGATACATAAACTTCTTATTAGGACTATCAGCAACTTTCATCTTTATAGTATCAGTTAGAATATGCCTTACCAACTTTCCCTTTTCTCTTTCTATAACCCATTGCTGACGCTCCTCATATATACGCTTTAATTCTCTCTCCATTGAATTAAAAGCATTGATATATTGCTCCTTAAATTTGAATGCTTTTTCTCCTGTAAAACCCATAGCAAGCATTACAAAACCGTCTTTTGTAATTATATATTCTTTGTTAGATTTTCCACTGTCATCTTTATAATCACTCAACGCAAAATTGCGTTCAGTAAAATCTTGACTACACTCTAAATTTTCGATAGCTCTTATTACATCTGAATGTCTTTTTTCAAATATTTCAGCAATAAGTCTGCTTGTAGTAGTCAATTGTTCCTCATTCTTTTTACCCGTAATTTGCACTAACGTCATAATTAATCATTCCTTTCTGATAATTAATTTTTTTGTATAAAAAAAGACAACTACATCTGTAATTGTCTAAATAACTATATTTTATTATGCTAAAAAAGCACCTTTTACAATTTAACATTTTAATCATTTTCTTAGCTTAATCATATAGATATTCTTTTATGATATACAATCGATAATACTCTCGCACACAAGTCCTATATCATTAACTCTATCATTATCTATACCGTTTAATTGAAAATACTCTGACACTTTTTCATCAATAAGGAGTATATCATCATCCGACAAATCTTCACTTAATGAAAAAGGAAATCCTATCTTATTTAATAAATCCATCTGCTTATTATCAAAATCTATCTTCATCTTCTTCATCATAAAAAGATTTTAATTAATCTTTCATAAATTCATCATAATTGTAGCCTCTACATTCCAAATCATTTTTAAACATATCAAGGACAAAATTATAGCCCATAACTACTCCGGCATCAAAATCATTTTTCTTTTCATTTTCGTATTCATCTCGCCTTTCAATTACCCTCTCGATAATAGCCTTTAGCGTTTCTTGAGTCCAAGTCCAATCTTCATTCTTAATCAATTTTAACACCTCTTTTCTTTAACTCTTCTATATTATCATTGATATTTTTATTAAATACATTTATTTCTTTATTCCAATGCCTAATTAATCCATCCCGATTTAATTTGTTCATTTTATCCCAATCTTCAACATACTTTTGGGGATTATTTATTTTATCATTGTGTATATGAATTTGCTTTCTATAAGATTTAATACCTTTTTCTATCTGCTTAGTTGTCTGTTTTTGTAAGTCCTTATTGGAGAACAACTGTAAATTTATATTTATATTATACCCCTTAACAGCATTCTTATCAACAACATATTTATCATACCAAGTCTTATAAGACATATCAGGTACTTTTTCACTTTTACCGGTAACTACATTCCTTGTATTCCTTGTACCTCATCACATATACCATATAGAACTTAAATCACATATATTATTATTCACCATACTAATACAACAACCTACTTCTTCTTAATCCTTAATTTTAATATCATAAGCCCCATTAATATAAGTATCAGGATCCTCCAACACTCTTTTAGCCTTTTCAATCAGTTCTTCAGGTATATTTTCCACAATTATCGGTCCTCTAAAAACCCATAGACCAGGCTCCTTGACAAACACCTTAGGATAACGTGTATGAATTCTTGCATATCTTCCGTCTTTTAATCTCACCGATAACGTCCCGCTTTTATAATATCCCAATGCCTCATCTAATTCTAACGAGTTTTTCATTTTTACTCTCCCCTATAATTTTATATACCTTTATATTTTTATCATTTAATTTTTTTATTACATCATCACTCGGCAAATCATCTATAAAACATATTTCTTTAATAAAATCAGCCCTCAGTACTCCATGATATTGTAATTCAAAGTAGCGTATACCTGTTTCTCATTAAAAAAGCACCTTACAAGATGCTTATAATAAATTTAATCTTTGTTTGTTTTCATACGTAAGTTTTTTTAATTTATTATCTATTTCTTCAAGGGACAGAGTAGCACAATATTTTGCATAATCACTGTTGGGATCATAGTCTTTTTCATGAGCATAATCCTCATCAACTAATTCATCATTAAATTTCATACTCTATACCTCCCTAAATAAAAACTCAAAATTTTCATCAAGTTCTAATTTAATTATATCTACTGCAACTTTTCTCAAGTCTTCGGGTAAGCCGTCAAGCCCACGAAAATTCATAGTGATTTCTCTAAGATTATCATCACTATAATTTTGCACATTATGTTTTTTAAATAATCCATGTGTTTTACCACCAAATGAACCGTTAGTACCTTCTCCATACAGCTGTTCTCTTAACCAGCAACTATACGGAGAACCAGGCTCAAAAAATTCTTTTGTCAATGGCGGCCAATCTTCTTTATCCATATCTACACCCCCTATAATTCTGTGGTAATATATTTCTTTTTAGTAACTAATGCGCCACGATTTAATATCACATAGAAATCTTGTCCTGTTCCCCCATTATAGCCTTAAATGTGACGGGAGTGGGTACATCTTTTTTTATTTCTTTTTGTATGCTTTTATAACTTTACTATTTTTAAATAATACTATTTCATCTACAAAACTTGTTCTTGTTGAGTAATATATTTTTCTAATTTGTTCTTTTATCTCTTGCATTTCTAATGTAGTTTCATCTTTATTTCTGCCATTATGCACTTTTAACATTACTAATAGTGCCCTTAAATAGTTTAGAATTATATTCATCTCCAGGTATATCAACAGTATAAATATCCCCTATAAAAATTTTGTCATAAAAACTATTTTGTACTTCGCTTCCATCTTTTTCGATAGAATAAAAAATACCATTTTCACATTTTACATATTTTTTATAATCTGGACAATAAAAATATTGGATATCCTTTCTAAAATCAGCCATTTAATATCACATCCTTTATTTTTTCAACATTCAATGGATTTTTTATCTTATCACTTAATTTTATCATTTCCATTTTTAATTTATTGTATTTTTCCCTGTCTACTCTAATATCTAACAATCTTTGTTTTTCATATAACTCATGAAGACCACCTTCTTTTATGTCAATAGACATAGGAGTATGAAATTGTAATTCAAATATATTTCCATCCTTATCTTTTATAAGAGTATTAAGACCTTTATATACTTGATTATCTTTAAAGCTATTTTTTATTCTAACTACATTATATCCTTTATCTTTTAAATTTTCAATAGCATTAAAATACGAATTAGTAAATTCATTCTCATTGTAAACTATGGTATACCTTAAAATATCTTTTATTTCTTTTGATGCTTCTTTTAATGTTACCCCTTTTTCCTTGGCATCCATAGTTATTTTTCTACTTAAACTATCAACAGATTTTAATCTAAAGTCAAGACCTTCCATTTTTCCATTTGTAATTGAAGAAATATACTTTAATGTACTTGTTATATTAGGTTCTATACCTTTGAATTTTTCTATTAGTTTATTTGAGATATAGTCTGCATTTTCCCTATTTTTATTATACCCACTATTATCATTCTTATCAACAACATATTTATCATACCAAGTCTTATAAGACATATCAGGTACTTTTTCATTCTTACCGGTATCTATATTTCTTGCTACCCTTGTATCTTCAAGACCTAAATCATCATCAAAATAAGGAATGGTAGTAGTTCTACAGTTCGGATGAAAAGGAGGTGCCGTTATTCCAACAGAATAATCCTTGACATCAAATACTTTGCTATCCATATCCTGGCATATGTCCGAAGTTTTCAAATCCAACGTTGCAAGTATCTCATATTTTTCGGTCTTCATCCTATTATATGCTTTTTGAGTAGCTATAGAATTCATAGCGGCACTTTCGGTCATTACCAATCGCCCCGCATTAGCCTTGGACACATTCATTGCAGAGCTTATATTTTTTATAATATCATCATTAGAACGCCCTGCTATAATATTTCTTGTTAAATTAGCCCTAAGAGTACCTACAAGCTTATCTCGCCTTTTCCAAATCCTATTTGAAAAATTACTCCCGTCACTCGCCCAAGGATTTAATATTATTTGTCTCAGCTCATCATCATTAATCTTAAAAATATTCTCATACCCCGTTATACGCTGCAAACCATATAACTCATTATAATACTTTTTATTAAAAGTATTCGTCAAATGAGCAAACAATCTCTTTTCCTCAGTATTTAACAATTTAGACACAGAAGTTTTTATCTCAAGCTCCATCGCCTGCAATCTTGATATCCTCACTCTCCTTGACGCAAGATTTAAGCTTTTTTCAATATCCGGTGTTATTTTGCCTTTTGCTTTGTTTATAAACTCCTGTAAGTCCATTCTTTCAGCTTGACTAAGTAATTTGTTAGCCTCTGCAAGTGATACACCTTGCTCACTACTCATAGCATTAAGATGATTTAATATTCTTCCATCAAGTTCAGCTATAGCCTTTTCATATTCATTATGGATAAATTTCACATAACTTTCACTGTCAGTGAATATTTCTTTTGTTATCTCAAAGCTTCTATTTTGCCAGTAGTTCATTACTTATCACCTACAGCATAATCGTCAAATGATTTTAGCTGTTCATCTTTTTGCTTTTTAATTCTTTGTTCCTCAAGCTCTAAATCATTTACAAAAGGATGATTAGCCCTTAATGTCTCATCAGATACAATACCTATAGAATTTTTAATCATTTCAACATTACTTTCATCATTAACCATAATGTTACGCTTAAATGATATTTCACAGTTTTTTATATTCATCTTAGTAATTTGATTTATAAACTTAAAAAGATACTCAAAACTCGCAGTAAATTCTAACTCCAAAGCATTTGCGTCAAGCTCCATATCACTGTACATAGATTTAATATTAAGCGAATTGGGTGCTTGCGTAGTTCTGTCATTATCAAGATATAAAGACCTTGCATTTTGTGCTATAGCCTTTTTAAGCAGTTCGATTATAATTTTGTAGTTTTCAGCATTAACCTTAATTTCCAAAGTGTCAATACCACCTTGTGAGCCGTCCGCAGTTCTTACTTTAACAGCCCCGTAAGTAGCTAAATTTTGCCTAAACTCCCCCAAATCCTCACCATCATAATTTTTTATAATCATAATTGAATTACCGGGATTTTCAAGCATACCGTCAGCATAGTTTGATACCAATACATTAAGTGCATCTTGTAAGCATTTAACCCTTGAAATTAGCGCCTGCTCCATAGGCATTTTAAAATATACAAAAGGTATTTTCCCATAACTGTAAGCCTTATCACCTTTAGTCAAATAAGAATTATCCTCTACATGCTCTAAATATCCGTTATCATATTTATATGTCTTGATAGCATCTTTAGTATAAAGATATATATAGTTTTTAGTTACAAGCGTATCGCCCTCAAATTCTTCTTTAGATACAGATAAAATTACGCCTTCAAGTTTTTCGTGACTATCATCAGACCAAATCGGAACTATTTTATCCGGGGATACTTTTTTGAATTTAATTTCTTTACCGTCAGTGTATAAAAAAAGCCATCCAATCCCGCAGTTATAGGAATCGATAGCTATATAATTTAAAACCCTTATAAATGATTTATTCATAAATTCTGTAAGATAATTAACTACATTCTCATCATCACAATTGATATTAGGAGTTTTAGAAAACAGATAATTTACTTTTTGGTCAACCGCCCTTGCATACTGATTATCCTTTACCCTTTGATTAGGCAGATTGTAAACAGGTTTTAGTTTTCCCTTATGCCCGATTACAACCCTCATTTTTCTATCAACATCATGTTCATATTTATAATAACTCTTGCCTATTATCATTTTTTCATGAGTTTCGGCATACTTTGATATTTGATATTCAACATATTTAACTAACTGACTATCATTTAATTTACTTAACTGCAAAATCTCACCTCCCACTTAGTTAAAACTGAACAGATTGCCTTTTGATAAATCTTCCAAAGCATATCTCATTGCATCCATAAGATGATTAAAATCATCTATAGGTTTATTTATCCTGTTACCAAATTTATCTTCATCCCAAGTATAATTTGATATTTCAGTTATAAAATTTACACATTTAGGATGTATAATTATTTTAAAATCCTGAATATAATCAATCCCGTTATTTATACTGTCTTTTCCTTTCCTTGCTCTTTTTATATGCCTTATACCAAGCTCATATAACCTGTCAATAGATTTAGGCTCTGCACTGTCGGCAGTTATCTTTTCTTTAGAATATCCCATATCTGTTATACGCTCTGCTATCTTTTCATTAGATAGAGCTTTTTCATACATTTCATCAAAAACATAAATAATTTTATTATTCAAATCCACATTGGCACAAAATAAAGCAGACGGATCATTAGTATATCCAAAATCAAGTCCAAAATAGGCTTTATATTTTCTTATGGCTTCCAAATCAAATTCTTTTTCTTCAAAATTTTCATATATAAGCCCTTCAACAACGCCCCAATCTCCAAGACCTGCCACTTTATACCTTTTAGGGTTGTTTATTTTCATCCTCTCAAATACTTTTCTATCAGACTCATCAAGATACTCATTACACATATAATTAGTAGTTATTGCAAGTATATCACTGTCTACAGTATCAAAAAATCTTTTCTTAATCCAATGTTTTTCATTCCAAGGGTTGAGAGTTAAAGTTATCTGCTTAAAAAGTCCATCAGGAACTTCTCCTCTTATAGACTCATCAAGCATATCAAAATCCTCTTCTCTTAAAATTTCATAAGCTTCCTCTATCCATAAAAAACTTAAAACTCCAACTTCAACAGTAACAGAAGTTACTTTCAAAGGATCGTCCAAACCTCTAAATAATATTTTTTGTCCTGTAGGTATATATATTAACTCCAAAGGATTCTCTGTAGCTTTCCAATATCTATCAACTCCAAGCCTGTTAATAGCCCATTTGAGTTGTGCAAAGCACGAATCCTTTAAAGTCCTGTATGTTTTTCTTATAACAAGAGCATTACTGCTTTTATACTCCATTATTCTATAAATCATATTAATAGCAGCAGTAGTAGACTTCTTACTTGCTCTTGAACCTTTACATATTCTATACCTGCCCTTGAAATTCCAAAAACTACCATATCCTTTGCCAACAATATCAGGCAAATAAATTTTATCAGTCTTCAAGATGATCAGCCCCTGAAATTATTATAGGTTTATCTATTGATACAGTAGCATCTTTTTTATCTCTCCAATCATTAGGCTTTCTATTTTTAAGCCAAAATATTTGAGCAGTTGTATCCGGCAGCACTTCTTTTTCAACAACTTTCGTTACAACTAACTCACCGACATATTTACTCTTAGGCATTTGAAGTGCAAAGTTAATATAATCCATTATCTTTTTAGCCCTATATTTATCATAGAATTTTTGTTTTTGATACCAAAATAGCCATTGATTATCTTTTTTTGATGAATTACAACTCTTGCAAGCAGGAACAGTATTTGTAAAAGTCAACTTACCCCCATTATTAAGCGGATCCAAGTGGTCTTTTGTTATATCTGAAGTAGATACTCCGCAATAAGCACAAGATTTTTCGAAATACGCCAAACATATATTCCATTCATACTGAGTTAATTCAACATCATTATTATGTCTTTTCTTCTGCCCTGTATCTATAATGCGCTCCCTCGTAATTTCTTCATACTTATATCCTAAAGCTCTTTTAAGCAGTGCATTTTCAACCTCATAATCAACTACCTCTTTTCCTTTTTTTAGGGTAGCCAAAATAGCCGAATGCTTAATTTTCCAATCTTTTAATGTGGAATAAGAAATTCCCATATTATGTGCTATCTGCTCATCAGTAAGTCCGTTTCTCGCCCAAGCTTCAAGCAATATTAAATTATCTCCTTTTAACCATTCTTGATATTTCCCTTTTGCCAAACAAACTCACCGCCTTTTTTAAAAATTTGCATTAAAAAAACCGCTATGCTTTTTACATAACGGTTTTAGTTTTTTAAACAGATAATTTTTCTACTAAGGCTTCTTGTAAAACTTTAGAAAAATTTATATGTTCTTTTTCTGCTCTTTCATTAAGCCATTTGGGAATTGTTAAAGTTTTTTTAATTGCAGTATCTTTCTTTTTAATATCCAAATCAACGGATATTATAGTTACAAATGAGTTTTTATCTGTTTTTATATCCTTCGGGTATGTTGGCTTTGGTAGTTTTTCTCCATCGATTAACATACTTAAAAGATGTAAATCAAGAGCTTCACTTGCATCTTTGAGTATTTCTTCTAAGGTTTTTCCTTGTGCATTACAACCATCTACATCTGGAAATTCTCCCCAATAACCATCTTCATTATGAATAATTAACGGATAATTAAATAACATAATCAGCACTCCTTTTTTTGTTAAGAAACACAACCTTATTTTAGGTTATGTTTCTCTATTATTTTTTTGGCAAGGTTTGGATTTATTTCATCGCTATGAACTGCTATTGTTTCTCTTTTTCCATCTTTGAATAGATGATGATGGCTTCCTTTTATTCTTCTAATCTCCCAACCATTTCTTAGAAACATTTTTAAAAAGTTCTTTATCTTTCACAACCTCTCCTCCTGATTATATTATAATACGTATGCACGTGTATATCAATAATTATTTTTAAAATTTTTATTAATTTTTCAATAAAAAAGAACCCGTTAAGAGTTCTTTGGTTTTAGTTAATTATTTTTTTTCATATTTATTATTTCTTGGGTAATATGTTCTATTTGTCTTTTTTATATATTATTATCTTTCTTTCTTGCTAAAAAAATAGTGTCTGTAACTTCATAAACATGTAAATCATTTTTATTGTTAATCACATTTATTAAATCTATGTACTTTATATTAGATATTATTACAAAATTTTCAGAATTATAGTGTACATATCCAAGTAAGGCAAATACTGGATTAAGATATAATAAATCTAATCTAATGTATAATACAGATATAATAAAAAATAATAATGTATTCATCATTACATATTCAATAGTATTATCTTGTATAGAGTAAAGTGGTATTACATAACTCATTAAATAACTTATTACTGAGTCATCTGATTTTTCTATAGAAGAAATATTTCTGTATGTGTTGGCTGAAGAAGTCAATACTATAAACATACTAATAATAGATGACATCATCATTATAAAAATAATTAACAAAAACAATTTTCCAATTTTACTTTCATTTAAATATCTGTATTTAGTGATTATAATTATCATATATAACGGAAAATAAGAAGAAATAAACATTAATATTTTATACATACTTACTCTCCTTTCCTAAAGCTTAAATTTTTTCATCACATCCAGGTCTATTTTGATTAATACTAATATAGTAAGAATCTCTGATTATTCTTAGAAAATCCATTATTTGATTCTTGTATTCATATACTAAAATAAATTCTGGATATAATTCGTATTCAATTTGTAAATCAAAAGTATCAATTATTTCTATGAGATTTCTATGATTATCAAAACTTTTTTCAATTAATTCTTTTTCATTCAACATTTTTGTTAAAGCTTTTTTATATCTAGAATCGTTTAAACAATCTTCTTCAAATTTATCAAAATTTGATATCCTAACCTTATCTCTTAAAATCTTAAGGGTTTCTTTTGCTTTATTTTTATATTGTATTGTTAAGTCAAATATTCTTTCTAAAGCTATATGATTTAAAATTAAAATTTCATCTTTATAAATTATCAAATCTATTTCATTATCTATTCCAAAAACTTCATCGTCTATATCAACTAATTCTTCTCCTCTAAAATGAATCAAGAACCCATTGTTTCTTAATTTTTTCAATTTATTTATTCTTCTTAATAACAATATTTTTTCATTTTGGTTATTATCTATTACGTCATAAGATATACAATAACTTTTAAGATTATCAATTTCTTTTTCTAATCCTTCTATTTTGGGATATTCAAAACTTTCAATTAAACTTTTGTAATCTTCAATATCTTTTACTTTATATTTCTCAATAGTTTCATCTCTGTACCCCATTGGGTTGAAAACTATTTGTTCTTTTTCTGAAAAAAATTTTAAATAATGTAAAATCATATCGGTTATTTTTTCTATTAATGTGTCACTTGTTCTAGGTTTATAACTTTTATACCCATCTGTCATTTTCCTAATAAAATATAAATCGCCATTTTTCGATTTTTCTATCAATTCGATTATTCTATTAATTTCCATGATAGCTTGCCCTCCTAAAATTATTTTTATCTACCACATTATAACAAAAAAGACCCCATTTAAGAAGTCTTTTTCGTAGATAAAAATATATATTTAGGAAGTTTTCCACGATACTATTGTATCACATATAGTTTGCACTGGTGTATCAACATTTAAAAATTTTATATTAATTTTAAATTTCTGCTTACACAATATATAAATTTGCTTTTATATCTTGAATATGTTACTCTTGTTGCATCCATAGGATATGATTGCCTAAATTGAATATTGTTCCAAATTCCATTTCTATATTCTTGAGGTATCTCAAGTAGTGCACTGTCTATATTTTCTATTTCTTTTAAATATCTATCCCTCTTAATTACCTTTTGAGCTACTGTATCACTTGTTGCATTTCCTTTAGGCATTCCGTCCATAACAGCATTATTTTCACTTATTATATCATCTGCTAATTTTTTAATTCTGTAATAGTCCCTTATTCTCCATATAGCCGTATGATACACAGCCTGCGGCAATATATACTTGCCTTTTCTTTGATAATCTCGAATAATAATCACCTCACTCTTCTACACTATCTAATTCAATCAAAGTCATAATCGCATAGTTTGCTAAATCCATCAGCGTATCTTTTATGCTTTCATCCTTGACCTTTTGCTGATTTACGCATAAGCTTTGCAATCTGTTAGTCTTATCTGTAATCCTTGTTACAGCGGATATCATGCCTAACTTATTGAATGTATCTCCAAAACTATCCCCATAATCCGCATTTTTATTTATATACATAAGTGTTAGCTGTTCGCATATATCCAAGTGTTTTTGTATTTTAGTCATCTTGCACCTCATCTATGATTTCAATTTGTAAATCACTTTCAAAATTGACTAAATCACTACCATAATCACTATCTAATTCTCTTTTTATTTCTGCTATTGTTTTGCTTGTATTATTTATTTTAACCATTTTCAAAAATTCATCAGGTATATCACCTATAAGTTCATATTTCATTTTAAGCTTTGCCATTAATCTTCATCTCCTCACTCTTTTAAATCTTCTTCTTTGATAAATACTCCATTTATAGTCTTACCTGTTCTACCTTTTATTTTCTCATAAGCCATATCAAGACATCTTGTAGGCTCTATGCCAATTTGATTACATAATATAATCAGTGTCACGAATATATCGCCAATTTCAAGCATTAATGATTCAATATTTATTGATTTACAAGTATCATTTCCCATTACTTTTCGCCAATGTTTTTCGCTGTCTAATTCTGTTTTAAATTCAAACACTTCTTCTATGAATTTCATAAACTGCTTATCAGTATTATCAGCGTGTAGCAAATTTTTATCTTTCGCCCAATTTATTATTAATTTTTGTAGTTCTTCAAAATTATTCATTGTTTTTACTCCTCACTTATTTTCTATCTTTGAAAAATCATATTAGTTTCTATATAATCAAATACATTACTTTCAGTATGATTCGGATATTTTTCTTCTATGAAATTTACATTAAATGTCTTTTCAGTAAGCCTGGTATATGGAAATACATTTATCTCACTATATCCAAGAGGGTTGTTATCAAAGTTTTGTATGAAAAATACTCCTTTTGACTGTCTTGTTAATGTATCTCCGTGTACCACAGTCGCATTAATGCCTCTTATCATAAGATTGATAAGCAAAAAGGGTATTGTCCTGTCAGACAGCTCTTCAAGCTCAAAAAAATATCTTGACGGATCGTATTCCCAAGGTATATATTTCATTCTGTTGTTATTCCAAGCTCCTATGACTATGCCTCCTGTTCCGCAGGCACACTCAAAATATGAGTTGCTTTCTCCTAATATGTTGTTTATAAGTTTCGTTATGCTTGTAGGGGTAAAATCTTGTTTTTTCTTAACTCTGTCTGCGTGTTCTTCTTGAAAATACTCGTGAAACATATCATATGACAGGTCATATCTTGCTAATCTTCTTAATTCATTGAAAATATGCTCCCTTTTTTCTTTATCAAATATAAATTCAAGTATTCTCTGTGGTGCAAAAAAGCTTTCAGATACTCCCAATATTTTGTTTATTTCTTGCTCCATATTTTTCTCCTTAAAATAGATGCTCATGCTTTCTTTTTACATCTTGCATATCAGTTTCTGCATATATAGTTGTTGTCTGTATATCTTCATGTCCTAATATCTTTTGTACTTCGTCAAGTTTCATTCCGCTTCTTAGTGCCTTTGTTGCCATTGTTCTCCTCATCTTATGAGGGTGACAATTTTTTATTCCTGCTCTTTTGCCTATTTTGTTAAAAATCATCCTTAAAGAGTTACTGTTTAGCCTCTCATATTTTCCATTTGCTCTTTTACATGTAATAAAAAGAGGTCCGCAACTTCTCTCTTGTATATAGTTTTTTATCTTTATCTTTGCTCTTGCATTGATATATACAATTCTTTCTTTCTTGCCTTTTCCAAATACCTTGACTTCGTTTTTATCAAAGGCTATATCTTCAATATCCACACCGCATGCTTCTGATATCCTGCATCCTGTCGAGTACAAAAACTCGACTAATGCTTCGTCTCTTTCATCAATACATGATTCTCTTATCTTTTCAAGCTCGTCTGATGTAAAAGGTGCTTTAATCTTTTTTTCTTCTTTGATTTGCTTAATTCTTGTCATAGGATTTTTGATGATATATTCTTCCTGTTCTAAAAATTTGAAAAATGTACATAATATACGTCTTTTATTGTTAAGTGTCACAGATGAGGCGGTTTTTGATGATATAGCAAGATAATATCTAACATCGTTTGTAGCAATGTCTTTTATGCTTTTATTGATTTTTGAAAATAAACTTTCAAGTTCTGTTTTATATGCAATCAATGAACTATCTGATAATCCCTCAATTTTTTTCACTGCAAAAAACATTTTTATAATCTCAATATCAGTATTATCGTTTTTAGCAAGTGCTGTTGATTTTTTTGATATATTGTAGTTGTATATAACTTTATATAATATATTTCTCATACTGTTTATTACTTCTTGCTCATATTCGTTTATTTCAATTATAAAATCCGTTACCAGATTTTCTGACGCATCCAAATTTTCATCACCTCTTTTTATATCTTTATATCCATTCCTGTTTCTTTCTTTATAACTTCGTGTAGTTCTTCAAGTGTTACTACGTTATTTTCTACGCATTTTACTTGTTTTAATACTTCTTCTGTGAACAGTTCTAATTTCTTTTTGAATTAATGCTCTTGTTACTTGTGATTGCGTCATATATACTTGCTTTGCTTTTGCTTTATGATAGACTTGTTTCTTCATATTCTATCTCCTCTATCTTGTCTAACTCTTCTTCATATTGTTTTATTAACTTTTTTATCTTTTCGTTTTGATTTTTTAATTTTTCTTTCAAGTTTGGACTTCTCCAAGCTAAATATTTATTATTATCTATATCATCTCTTAATTTTGATATTTCATCTTCAATTGCTTTTACAACCAAATCATTCATATTTTATCTCCTATAATTCAACAAATAGAATATTAGGATATTTTAGTTTAAATAATTTTCTTTTCAAAATATACTCTCTTGTTTTAAATCCTTTCGTATCTTCAACAACTTGAATATTTTTAGCTTTATCAAAATAAGTAAAATCAGCCTTATATACCACTTTTCTTTCATCCGATTGCTTAGGTACTATCTCAAACTCTTCTTGTAATCTTAAATCTTGTATTTCTCCAGCTTTTTCTAACAATTTAAGTTCTGAATATCTATTAGCTTCTTTTTTGCTATCAAATGTAACTCCATCAATAATTGTTTTTTTGTTCCCATATTTATTTTGTCTATACATTTTACATCTCCTTTATTTTAATGTTTTTCATGGTTGTTTACTTTTAGTTGATAACCACTCAACTTATTAAAAATCCTCGATAGTTGAATTTGTTAGAATGGCACATCATCATCATTAACAGCTCTGTAGCCCTCTTCGTCCATTCCCTCAAAATCATCTTCACTTTGATTACCTTGATTTCCTTGTTGTTTCTTATCTCCATAGTCTATGAACTTCACTTCTTCAGCTATAATCTCAGTTGAGTATCTTTTTACTCCGTCCTTGTCTGTATAGTTGTTGTTTTGTAATCTGCCTCTTATTGCAACCATTCTGCCTTTTGCAAGATAATTGACACAAGTCTCCGCTCTTTTTCCCCATACAACTATGTTGAAAAAATCAGCAGTAACTTCAGCGTCTTTTGCGGCAAATGCTCTGTCAACAGCTATAGAAAATCTCGTTACAGCATTACCTGTAGATGTAATATACCTAAGCTCAGGGTCTCTTATTAATCTTCCAATCATAATAACTGTATTCATTGCTCAATCCTTTCATCTTGTTTTAGGTATCAAATTTTAAATTCTACGTATATATTTATTGCTACGCTAATCTATAATTTGATATGTTATTCATATTCAATACATATCTTTTATCTGTCATCTGCAATATTCTGCTTGCAATTGCACTATCTATTTCTAAAAGCTCCTCACTGCTTTTTTCTGTAGTAAATATTGTTGTCTTTTTATTCATATAACGATAGTTTATAATCTCATACATATAGTTTAATTGTGCTTGTGTTATGTCTTTTAGACTTCTTGATTTGAATAAATCATCTATTAGTAGCACATCTATGTTTATGCATCTGTCTATTTCTGAAGTGTATGCGTTGTAATCAAGTGCTATTTGCGATAATCTTCTTACAAGGTCTTTATAATTTACATACAAACCGCTTTTACCATATTTCATAAAGTTATTGAGTGTTGCAACTGCTAAATGTGTCTTTCCCTACAATGTCAAGTATATGATATAAAAAAATCACCTAAATTTCTTTAAGTGATTCTTCTAATCGTTCTTTATAATATTGTTCCTTCTGAAAGAATATCGACATACTTTTTATATACATATTGCTTATATCTTTTCTTTTCCTCCACGAGTTCCAATATTTCAAGTTCTGTTAAAGTTTCAAGTAATTTATTTACCGTTGGTTTACTCAAATCTGACAAGAGCCTGATGTCTTCCGTTTCCAAGAATGGATGCTTTAACAGGTAATCATATACCAAAAGAAGACTTGAAATATTTCCCTTTGGTATATTACGAATTTTTTCCATATCAATCCTTTTTAATTTTAGAATTTTTTGGATTGATGAAATAGCATCCTCAGATATTTCACATATTCCTTCTATGAAAAATTTAATCCATTCTTCAAATTCTCCTTTGATACGAACATTATTCAATAATTCATAATATCTGTTTCTATTTTTTTTGAAAAAGTAACTTAAATACAAAACGGGATATTCAATCAACCCTCGCTCTTTCAAAAACAATACAATAAGCAATCTTCCCATTCTCCCGTTACCGTCTAAGAATGGGTGTATCGTTTCAAACTGATAGTGAATCAATGCAGTCTTTATCAGATTTGAAATAGAACTGTCTTCATGTATATATTTCTCTAAATCACTCAGAGAATGCTCCATTTCCTCCGGAGAGGGCGGAACAAAGCTTGCTGTATTTAATGTACATCCGGTATATCCAATCCAATTTTGAGATTTTCTAAACTCTCCCGGTGATTTTTCATTGCCTCTGACACCCGACAATAAAACAGAATGCGTTTCTTTAATCAATCTCATACATAAAGGCAACTCTTCCAATCTTTTAAACGCATAATTTGTTGCTTTTATATAATTGACAATTTCCTCTGTGTCTTTTATTTTTTCGTTATTTCTATCTTTTTGTAAAACATCAATCAAAGAAGCCTGTGTCCCCTCTATTTGAGAGCTGATAACTGCTTCTTTTTGCACATACATAGACACAAAAAGATCAATGTCCGGCAAGGTAATTGCCATACCGTCTAACCTTCCTAAAAGCAAATAGGCTTTATTTATCAAACTCTGAAGCTGATCATCTATGTCCAATTTCAATTCTTTTAAATTATGGGGAATAAAGCACTCATAATCACTTTGCATCCTTTTCAATATACCGGCTCTATTTGTTTCTAATTTCATAATCCAATCCTCTAAGTTAAATTTTTTTTACTTACAATCAGAATATCAGTTTTAAGTAAAATTTTCAATCACTTTTTTTACTTAAAATATCTGTTATCCTTATAAGTAAAATTTTTTGTCATAAATTATTCCCTTTCTTTTAATTCAATTTCTACCTCTCCATATCTTGATACCACAATTTTTTCCACCATAGTATCCACAAGTTCTTTCGTGATTTTGCTACCACCTGCGAAATTGGGTAGCTCATTTGCAGGTTTGGAAATACTCTCTTTTTCCAATTCCTGCTCTAACTTTTGTTTTTTCAGCAAGAGATTTTGTTTTTCCTGTAAATATTCCTCCTTCGATAGCTCTTTCTTTTTATATTTTTCATATTCTTTTTGCAGGCTGCTGTTTATATCCTCAATCTCTTTGATATAATTTTGATTTACTTTTGTATCAAGTGCAGGGTTTTCTTTACTCGTCAGAGCAGGGGCATTCTTCAACCGTTTCAACACAGCTTCTTCCAAAGTTTGTTCTTTTATATTATTACTTCTTTTATTCTCTTTGCAATATAGACAATAATAGCGCTTATACCGATATACGCCTTTTTTTAATTGATAGCTTTCTCCTCTATAGTACATCGAGCTTCCACATTCTTTACAGAATACTTTTCTTTTGAATATTGGAATAAACTCATCTGTAGCTTCTTTTCGATGATTAAAATTTTCACCTCTCCTTTGTTTTTTTATCTCCTGCACTTTTAGAAAGATTTCTTTGGATATAATTGCTTCATGCGTGTTTTCTACTCTTTTCCACTCTTCTTTGGGCAGCCTTTCCACTTTTCGTCCGCCTATATGGGTTTCTTTCAGTTTATTATACACATAATCTCCGGTATATAGCTCCATACCGGTCATCTGGGTAATTGTCATTCCCTGCCACATTCTCTTTTTTACTTCCGTTCCGGTTTTTAAACTCTTCTCATAGCTTATGATTCCCAGCTCTTCTTTTCTTCCGGAGCGGGTAATATATCCTTTTTCATTAAATATTCCTGCTATTTGTCTGCAAGAATATCCTTGCAAGATAAGTTCAAAGGCTTCTTTTACAATAAATGCCGTCTTTTCATCTATGATAATACGGTGTTTATTATTCGGGTCTTTCAGGTAGCCGAACGGTGCCAAGCCATTCGTGTTTTTTCCTTGCGATTTTAGCTCTTGAGAGATACCCCTTATTTTTTGGGATAATTCTTTTGAATAGAAATCATATAACAGGCTTTTAAACTGGGTATCAATTTCTGTTCCGTTATTTCTTTCTTTTGAGCTGTCATAAGCATCATTGATAGCAATAAACCGAATGCCCATAAATGGAAAGATATTCTCTAAATAGTTTCCCATTTCGATATAATCTCTTGAAAATCTGGACATATCCTTTACGATAATGCTGTCTATCTGATTGTTTTTTAAGTCCTCAAGCAATCTTTGGTATGCCGGTCTGTTCGGATTGGTGCCTGAAAATCCGTCATCTACATATTCCGATACTTCATATCCTGTTAAATCGTTATGCTCTTTTATATAACTTTTGATATATTCCCTTTGGTTATGAATGCTTTCACTTTCTCCTTCTTTTTGATAATCCTCTATGGATAATCTTAGATAAATAGCTAATTTACTCATAACCAAGCCCTCCTAACAGCTCCATTTCTTCTACTATATCGAACTTAAAGTGTATTATCACTTTTCTATCCTTTGATATGGTAATAAAATCAATGATTTTACGGATAAACTCCTCGTCTATACTGTCCGTATCCTTAGACTTTATATCAAACAGACTGTTGATAAAACATTCAAGCTCTCTTCTTTTTTGTTTTGCTGTTTTTTGCTTTTCAAGATATATCCCACTTTCTTTTTCAACAGAACAAATTTGCCTTTGAATATCAGCTTTTTCTTTTTGGTAATTTTCTAATAAAAGCTCTCCTTTCACGTATTCTTCATATTTCCTTTGAAGCTCTGATAATTTATGCTCTTTCTTTCCTTGAAGCTTTTTAAGCTTATTTTCCATATCTTTTAATTGGCATTTGTAAAAATATTCCAGCTTATTCTTCCAGTCGTCTTTTGGGCTTAAACTGCCGATGCTCTCTTTTACAGTGTGAAACAGGATTTTGTCAATTTCACTTTCCCGTATCTTGCAGTGTACTTTACTTTCAAACAGACAGTCTTCTCCCCTGCAAAAGAAATAATATTCATTGGAAATATTTCTGTACCGCATTTTTAATAACCGCCCGCAGTGTTTACATATCAAAAGGCCTTTGTATTTATTATCTGCTGTTTCGGTCTTTGTATATAAATTGTATTTTTCTCTTTGAATATTCCCTTTTTCTTTTCTAAGATTTTGAACTTCAAAGAATGTTTCTTTATCAATAATCGCTTCATGCGTATCTTCCACTTTAACCCATTCTTCTACAGGCTTATATGCTCCTTTTTCTTTTCGGACGCTTTTTTTCTCGTGCATCCCCTGTACCATATTTCCGATATAGACTTCATTTTCAAAAAACTGTCCAATCGCACCGGGATTCCATTGTTTTTTATTATCCGGACTTCTTAAAACTTCTCCGGTTTTCATATACTGCCATGGGGTTGTGTACTTTTTCGTCAGCTCTCTTGCAATTTCTACCTGAGATGCTCCTTTGCAGGCTAAGTCAAACATAAGCTCTACCACTTCCCTTACCTTTTCATCTGCAATTAAGACTCTTCCCTTATCTTTTCTCACCGCCTTATAGCCGTAAGGGGCAAAAGTTCCTATAAAGTACCCCTGCTTCATCTTTGCCTGCTTGGTGCTGCTTACCTTTTTGGAAATATCTTTCGCATACAGGTCATTGATGATATTTTTGATTGTAACTTCAAAGGATTTTTTATCATCTTCTTTATTTTCGGTGTCAAAATGATCGTTTACCGATATGAAACGAACCCCCAAGAACGGAAATACTTTTTCGATGTAGTTTCCTATCTCCAAGTATTCCCTTCCGAATCTGGATAAGTCTTTTACAAGAATACAGTTGATTTTTCTTTCCTTAATGTCTGCCATCATTTCATGAAAAGCCGGTCTTTGAAAATTGGTTCCGGTATATTCATAGTCCTGATAGACTTTCGCGATACGGATTCCTTTTTCTTTGGCTTCCTTGATACAAAGTTCTTCCTGCATGGCAAGGGAATTGCTTTTATCCCTGTATTCTTCTTTTCTCTCCTGCGATAGTCTTGTATAAATTCCTGCCTGATAGAAAGTAGGGCTTTTTTTCGTTTTCTCCTGTGCAGTGGACAGTTCATATCTCTTTTTTGTTCTAGCCATGGCAAACCTCACTTCCTACAGCTTTTTGAGTTGTTACAAACTGTAATGATGTTTGCTGCTTATAGCCTTGAGAGAATTGTTCCTTATCTTTTTTATCTTTTATCCCTGTTTTATCTGTTATGTTTTTTTCTTCACTATTACTTGCCATAGCTTCCAACAGGGCGACTTCTTCCTGATGATTAAAAATGACTTCAATTTCTTTGTTTTCTCCTACAAGGATTTTATCAATTAGCATAACAATGGAAAGCCTGTCCGGTTTTGTGAGTGCCTTATATTTTTTGATGTCTATCAGCCAGCTCTCATTATTTTTAATTCTCTCTTTGACCGTTTCCTGTTTTTTCTTCCTGCATTCAATATTTTCATTCAGCTTTGTAATTTGCTCCAAGTAACTGGCACGAAACATCTGATATTCTTCTTTGGAAATAATATCTTCTTCCAAATCTGCATATAGGGAGGACAATAGATTTTGTGTCATTTCTTTTTCTCTTTCAAGTATCCCTATATGAGTGTCTGTAATATTTTTGGAAACATCAATCTCTTTAATTTTTTGATACAAATTTTCGTGAAATATCAGGTAATGGTCAAAAATGCCTGCCATTATTTCTTCCAAATCTTCGTTTTTAATGCTGTGTCTTGTGCAGGATTTTTCTTTGTTGTACTTTGAGCAGATATAAAACACCTGCTCTTTTTCTTTATATTTGACAACCCTTCTTACAAGCGGAGAGTTGCAGTCTTTACAAAACAGCATTCCGCCAAAAAGGTCTGTCTTTTTCTCTTTTGTATTATAAAAATCTCTTTTTAACATACGGTTTGCAATGTAAAATACTTCTTTACTGATGATTCCTTCGTGGGTATCTTCCACCTTAACCCAATCTCTTTTGTCTTTTTCAATTTGTTTCTTATTTTTGTAATTGATTGTGGCACTTTTGCCTTGCAGCATGGTACCGATATATACTTCATTTTCGATGATTCGGTTAATGGACTTAGCCGACCAGTTTCTTCCCTTTTTTACCTTAAATCCGCCTTTATAGTTTAGTCCTTGCTTTTCCTTGTATACTTTAGGAGAATCTATCCCTAAATCATTTAATTCCTCTGCAATGGCTTTAGAAGAATAGCCTTTTAGTTTCATATCGAAGATACTTTTGATAATATCCCTGACATTTTCATCTGCGATCAGCTTATTCTTATTTTCCTGCGATTTCTTGTAGCCGTAGGGTGCAAAAGAGCCGATGTACTCTCCTTTTTCTCTTTTAATCTTCTGTGAGCTTTTTATCTTATTGGATATATCTCTGGCATAGCTGTCATTGATAAAGTTTCTAATCGGCAAGATCAGGTTACTATCACTCATATCCGCATTTTTGCTGTCGTAGTTGTCATTGATGGAGATGAATCTGATATGAAGCTGCGGAAATATTTTTTGAATATACTTTCCGGCTCCGATATAATCTCTTCCGAATCTGGACAGGTCTTTTACAAGGATGATGTCAAATGCCCTGTCTTTTTTGCTGATTTCCTCCAACATATTTTTTAGTGCCGGTCTGTCATAGTTTGTGCCAGAATATCCGTCATCTGCATATTCCTTGACAAGCTCGATTTCATTGTTTTTTGCATAGCTTTGTATCAACTCTCTTTGATTGGTAATTGAGTTGCTTTCGCTATTCATACCGTCATCTTTTGATAGCCTTAAATACATACAAGCCTTATTTTTAAACATAAAAAAGCCTCCTTCAATTTGATTTATACAATAAACCAAACAAAGGTTAGGCTTCCACGCACTTATTATACCGCTCCTTAAAAATGATTGCAATACCGATTTTTAAGCTGAAGCTTCTGCTTTTTCGTTAATTTCCTCTATTTTCCGTCAGTTTCCGTTATTTTCCGTTATATCTTTCTTTTTATTATGATTTAATATCATGTTACAAAAAGTTTTTCTTTGATATATGCGTCAATTAAGGATTCTAAGTGAAGTCCGCTATCGGAAAATCTTACGGTTACGGTATATCCCTCTATTTGATTTATCTTCTGCTTATCTTTATATGGCAGTCCCATTCCTGCTTTCTTTTTTGTGGGATTTCTGTTATTTTCTTTCATAAGAAATTTCTCCTTCCATTTTCTTTAAGTTTTATGACATTAACAGGTGTCTTGGCTGACAACATAGGAATTTCACCTCCGCCCCTTTTCCAGATGAGCCGGCAATCAACTGTAGATGTATCATTATCCCCATTTATATCTTCGCACATAGGCTGCCACACCTATTTTTTACCTTGCAATTTGTCGCTCACTTTCTTTTATCCTCTGCATTTGCAAGTATTCATTAAAACCGAGATTTTAACGGATATATCCGTTTGCTATGATACATCTTTTCTCAGCAGAAAGGTCTTGGCGTTTTAAGATAGGTTGCTCCATAAATGGTTAACGTCCTGTTTTGGTCTATGAAATTGTCAAAGAACAACGCTCTTATATTTCAAAAGAATATATTCAATTTTTCCAAGGTAAAATTTTCCCCCTATATATAAACCTTACTTTCAGAAGTGCTTTTAACACTTTTTTTGAAAATTTTATTTTTAAGAGAACAAAAGGCAAGGAGCATAAATCTCTTTGCCTTCCCCACAAAAACTACCTGTCCAACATATCTCTCAACTTTCTTAAAATCTTATCTCTAATACGGCTGATCTTCATCAGATTGGTATCATGTGTATTTGCAATATCTTTGAGTGTCTTTTCTTCAAAGTAGATTGCATAAATCAATTCTTTCTCTCCATCATTTAACTTTCCCAGTGCTTTATACAGATCCTCAATCCTCATCTTTGTTTCAATGATTTTTTCAATATCCACATGTTCATCTGCAATGGAATTTAAATCGAGCTTATAGTCCTCAAATCCATAAACCTTATGCTTTCTGCTTTGTCTATTTAAATGAGCTTCGTGATTTAATTCTTTTTTATATGCCTTATACACCTCGTCAGATACCTTTATCTTCTTACCTCTGACATAAATGTATTTGTTCTCATCTGTCATTTGCAAAATCCTCCTTATTGTTCAAACCTTTGCAATTCCTGTTTTGAACAAAAAAAGGAGGACCTCGGCATTTTGACATGCGAAATCCTCTTTGATGTAAACAATGAAAAGTTCTTTGATTTTTATTATATTCTGTTATTGACGAAAGTTTTCCAATCACATTCAAAAGTTTATTGCGCACCTCAACTTGTTTACGGTTTTGCTCAAGAAGCAAATAATCAATCTTGCCGGATTTTCCGCCTGTGGCGGGTCGTATAAGAAAATTATCAGGTTCTGCCGCAATGTGATTTTTTTATGTAATAGGGAATTTCAGAGAAATTCTCTATTACATAAAAAAATAGCGGCTATCCCTGCACCTGTGTGCAAAAACAGCCGCTAATGCGTTTAGCTAATTTATGTTAGGAATAAATCCCGTAGAACGCCTTTTTTACTATCGCTATTTTTCTTTCCTCACTCCTTTACTGTCGATCTCGTATCCGTCTATTTTGGTATTTACCGCAAGTGTGCCGTCGGGATAGAAGTAATACCATTTTCCGTCTATCTTTACCCATTTGCCGGATTCGAGCAGTCCTTCCTTATTCAGATAGTAGATTTTTTCTTCTCCGTCTGTTTTTAAGTGAAGCCAGCCTTTATGTGCCTTAGCTCCGTCATAGTATCTCCAGCGGTTTCCGTCTTTGACCCAGCCTGTTTGAAGCACTCCGCTTTCATCAAAGAAATATACCATGCCGTTAAGGGTCTGTTTGCCGGTCATAGCTTTGCCGTCTTTGTAGCAGTGGTATTTTCCGGCATCGTCTATGGCAAATCCTTGTGCCGTTTCGGGTGTAATCGTCAGCTTAATATAGCGGCCGAGCATTGCAGATACTTCCGCACGGGTAGCAGTTCCTTTCGGATTGAATCTGTTTCCCTCTACGCCCATCATAATTCCTGATTGCTGCATAGCTGTAACTGCCTCTTTATATTCGCTTCCTATGTTTTCTTTATCTGCATAGATGTTTGCCTGACGATTTACGGGAATATGATAGCCTGTCGCCTTTGCATATCTTTCAAAAATGACTGCCATTTCTTCTCTTGTTATGCTTTTATCCGGTGCAAATGTTCCGTCTCCGATTCCGTAAACAATGCCCTTGCTGTACGCCCATTCGATATATGGTCTGTATGGGCTGTCCTTTTGCACATCGGAAAAACTGTTTGTATCGTAATTTTTACCATTTACTCCGGCAAGTCTGCCAAGTGTCGCTACCAGCATTCCTCTTGTCATGTTCTCATCCGGTGAAAATGTGGTTTTCGTGCTTCCGGTAATAAGCCCTCTGCCTGCCACATAGTCGATAAAGTCTTTCGCCCAGTGGTTTTTGATGTCATCAAATCTTTCAGAAGGTGCGGTGTAGCCTACGCCGTATACGGATAAATGATTGGTCTTAAATATCACCGAGCTGCTGTTTACATCATATGCGGAATCCTCTATTTTGGAAGCTTTTTCTTTTTCGTCCACATACACTGCATACAGTCCGCCGATTGCTTCCTTTTTCTCTGCCTTATAGGAAAGAAAGACGGTTGCCGTGCCGTTTCCAAAAGCGGTTATTTTCTTGCCGTTTCCACTTCTTAGACTGATGTCATAGACCGGTCTTTTGCCAATGAGTTTTTCGGCTGCTTTGGAAAGTTTTTTAACAGGAATGACATTTACTGTAACATTTCCACTGCTTTGCTTTTGGATTTCAAACATGGCGTTTTTATCAAATACCACTTTTGCAAAAGAGCCGTTTACAGTAAGGTGTTTTACTTCACCACTTACCATTTTTTCCAAAGTACTTTCAGAAAGGTGCATTTGTACTTTATCTGTGCCTTTCGGCATAGTCATATTTATTTCAAGGGCTATTCCGTTTGCTTCCTTACCTTTTTTCTTTGCTTCTTCTTTTGCTTTTTTTATGGCTTTTTCGGTCGTCTTTTCGGAAAGTTTCGCCGTTGCTGTTTTGTCCTCTCCTTTTTTGGCTTTGACAGTGATTTCCGCTATTGTCGGTAAATCCGGTGCTTTTTCGGTTTTTATGCTTATACTGCTGTCGTCGTCTTTCGGATCGCTGCTGTCATATCCATACGAGGAACCGCTGCTGTTTGACCGGTAAGTTGCTGTTACTTTAACATCTTTTGCAGGCATTACAAAGTCGGTTTCTTTTTCTAATGGTTTGGCAAAAACGACTCCGTCAGGGCTTGTCCAGCCGCTAAAGGTATAGCCGGACTTGTCAAGTGCCTTGATATGAACGGTCTGTCCGTCAAGGTATCTGCCGCTGCCGCTTCCATTTATGACTTCTGCTTCGTAGAGCTTCTCTACGATTGTCAGTTCTCCCTTTTGGTAGGTGATTTCATAGTTGCCTGTTACCTCTGCCTCTGCTGTATTTTTCACCGTACCGCCATTTACTATGATCTCATATTTTCCGTTAGTGCCTGTATTTGCGGCAGTTGTCGTAAAAGTTGGATTTATCAAGGTATCTCCGTTTACAAGCCCCTCTGCCGTACTTGTAAAGGTTGGCATCGGGTCATTCCTTGCAATCATTTTGTCATCGGCTCTTACTATCAGCTTTTTCTTGGCTATGGTAATGCTGATACTACTGCTTGCTTCATTGTAGTTAGCATCTGCTGCTTTTACGGCTGTTATCTCTACGGTTCCGGCTCCTATTATTTTTGCAGTATCGCCGGCAATGAAAAGCACGCCGTTATTTGCAGATACGCTGTAGCTTACCGCTCCGTTTCCGCTGCCGCCTGTTGTGGTCAGCTTAAATTCGCTATCGCCGTAAGTCTTTTGAGGTATTGCTGTAATTGCAAAGCCTGTTTGATTTCCTTTCTTTACTTTTACTTCTATTGTTCTTGTTTTTTCCTCAATATTATAGTTTTTTAATGCCGTAGCATTTGGCTTAAATACCACATCATAGCCTGTATTATCTATCGTAGGAATGGTACTGCCGTCTTTCCACGCAAATGTTCCATACTGGGTGCTTCCACCTGTAAGCGTGCTTTCGGATAATGCTTGTCCGTAGGTCAATTCACTTGCCGTAGGGAAAGCAATCGCAGGTTCATCGCCTTTGGCTATGGTTATATCAAGGGTCGCGCTTGTTTCGTTGTAGTTATTGCCGCCGGCTTTTACTGCCGTAACGGTTACCGTACCGACTCCGACGATTTTTGCCGTGTCGCCGGTTATTTCCAGTATGCCGTTACCCATAGGCACGCTGTAGCTGACCGCTCCGTTTCCGCTGCCGCCTGTTGTTTCCAGTGTAAAATCCGCATCGCCGTATTTTTTATCAGTAACACTCTTAATACTAAGTGCCGTCTGATTTGCTTTTTTTATTTCAAAGCCTGCTTTCGCAGTAGCACCATTATAATTTTCTGTTTCTGCTATCGTTGCCTTAACCCGGTATTTACCTGCATTTTTAGGCACTCCGCCCTCGCTGTTTGAAAGGCTGTTCGCCGCTGTGGTCTTAGTCGTGCAATTTTCATCGGTAAAGTATTCGTATGTTACCGCACCGTTTCCTTTATTTCCTGTAACAGTCGGTGCATTTGGGCTTGCTTTATAAGTCCAGCCGGTAATCGCCACTGTCGGCGTGATTGATACTTTGGCAATTGATACATTGACATTGCCCTTAGCATTCGTGTAATCATAGTTGGCATTTGTTCCTGCGACTTTGTAATATACACTATAAGAGCCTGCATTCTCTTTTTTCGGTATCGTTTCGCTATAAGTTCCCGTTTCGCTTAGACTGTACTGCATTTTTCCTATAGCAGAATCTACTATGCCGGCAGTGATAAGCGCTTGCGCCTCACCTGTATAGGCAAGACCTGTTTTTGGGGTTGGTGCGGTAAAGGATACCGTCGCCTTTTTGATTGCAAAGCCGGCTTTTGCCGTCACCGCTTTATAGCGTGGGGTTTCGGCAAAGGTTGCCTGCACCCAGTAATTGCCTGCGTTTTTCGGTACGCCGCCTGTGCTTTCTGCACCGCTATTTTCCGTCGTGGTCTTTATCGTGCAAGCCTCATCGGTAAAATAGGTGTAGCTGACGTTAGCCGTGCCATTGGTCGTGCTGGTCGGCACAGGGGCTTTGGCACTTTCCCCATAAGTCCAGCCTTCAATCGCTACGCTTCCACTGCCCTCTTGCTTTTCTGCCAAAGTAAATACCGCATGGGCAGTTCCAAAATAGTTTGCGGTATTGGTTGTAACCGAGCCTACATATATGCCCTGATCTGTTTCTACTTTGGTAACGGTTGTATTCTCCGGCAGCCAGAGATAAAGCTTGCCCTCATCATCGGTGTGCATATGGTTAATACCGTAAGAGCCGGCTCCGGTCAAGGCGGTTACATATGCCTGTTTGGCAAGGGTCGCCCCCTCACCTAAGGTAATAGTTGAACAATATACTTTGGCAGAACCGTTGGTTGGATGATCATGAACAGAGAGGCTGGAAAAGCCATGATTCATAGAATGGATACTGCCACCTGTAATAGTTACCTTTGCATCCTTTCCTGTCAGTCCGCCGTAGAGTTGAGCGTTTTCGCATATGCCCTCTACGGTGCCTCCTGTATAATATACGACAAAATCAGAACCATTTTTTGCATGTCCAATCGCCATATTATCATGGCTCGCTTTGGCATAGATGGTTCCGCCCTCAATATACAAATTTCCACAATCACCTGACCCTATCCCGTTACTATTAGCCCCTGTTGCAATCGCTATTAGTTTCCCTTTTCCTGAGATGGTCAGCTTACCGAATGTTTGTTTGCGTACAGCCGGTGTATTTCCCTTATCAGAGGTAAATGTATTCCTTCCTTCTAAAATCAGCCGACAATCTCCGATATTATTAGAGAAAGTTAGTCCTGATACGCCCTGTTGGGGAGCGGAAACGGTCAGGTCTTTAATTGTCAGGGTAATTCTTGAATTTTCTTTTATTTTGATACAGTCTGTAGTGGAGGATACGCCGGACTTCATTGATATGGTTGCTTTGCCAGCGCCTGACAGTTCAAGCTCATGCCTGCTCTCATCAAAGCGATATGTGCAGGTCGCATCACTGATGATAAAATCACCTGCCTCGGCTCCACTTGGCGCTACCTCCTTACATTTAAAGTCTACGCATACATCGTAGTCCGACATTATAAATTGATAGTTGTTGTCAGTAATCTTTGTAAAGGCAGTGCTGATATCCTGCGGATTGGTGACAGGGTCTGTCGCCTTGCGCAGTGCCATACCCGATACTTTCCAGCCAGCTTCTGTAACATAGGACAGCTTCACCGTATCGCCGACTGTCAAATTAGCTGTCGGGTTGAAACTTACGCTTTCAATATGGGTCTGTTCTCCTGCACTTACTGTGCGGATTTTGGGGGCATTTAGATAGACTGTAACATTTTCTGCCGGCATTGTAAAACTGTATAGTTTATCAGTTATCTTTGTGAAATCTGAGGATACCTCTCTCGGTGCAGGGGGAAGAGTTGTTCCTTTATACAAGCACATCCCCTTAAACAAATATCCGCTCTCTACTCCACTAAAAGACAAATAGACCGTATCCCCTGCGGATAAGCCTGTGGTCTGGCTAAGCTTCCCCCCTTGAACATGCTCCGCTTTCATATTTGCTGTCAATGTACCTGTGCCTGTAGTGCCTATCCTAAAGACTGCCTGTGCGTCATTATCATTATCTACCGCTTTTACCACACCTGTATAGTCCTGTCCGCCACAGTGAACACTGGTTATTATCTGATTCTGAGCAGGAGACAACCAGAGATACAGCTCTCCATTGGGCAGGGTCTTGGTATCTTGCAGATAGACAGTTTCACCGTTAAACATGGTATAACTTGTAACCGTCTGTCCTTCCCCTGCACCTAACAAAGTTATCTTTGCTCTATAGACATAGGCATAGCCATTTCTTGGTCTTGTCCTGTCAAAATCCGTATCCACATTGCCGCCGTTTATTTTAACATTTACAGCTGTCTTATGCTGCGTATCTCCTATGCCATCCGCATAATAAGAAATAGGACCAAAATAGTTCTGATGTCTTGTCACAATTGTGCCGCCGTTTACAATAACATTTCCCTCTGCATCTAGGTAGGGTACTTTATTGAAACTCATCCCGATAGGGGCACTCTGTACACAGGTCGCCTCTATTTTGCCGCCGTTGATGGTGATATTGCCACAATTGTTATATCCGCCGATACAGGGTCCTGATACATAAGTACTGCTTTCCAAAGCACCATAATTCTCTAGTTTTAATATTCCGCCATCTATCGTAATATCTCCCGAATGGTGTTCTTTCCAGCCACCGATAACGGCATTTTCATAAGCTGAGCTCGCTGTCAGCACACCGGTGCTTGCTTCGCTAACGGTAAGCTTTGCCCCTTCCGGCACCCAGATGGCAGGCACTGTAAACTTTGCTCCTTGACCGGCAGTTATGTGGATAATCCTCGGGGTCAGGGTATTCTCTCCCTCAAGGGTAAGATTACATTCAGCATCTTTCATCACATTCATTGGCGGAATCAACTTCATGGGGAATATCTTTGTGTTTCTTAAGGTGAGATTTGCTTCTACCCCCTCAGGTATAACAATGGCACCGCCTTTTCCGTCCGGCGTGCCGTCTGCGTCTTTAAACTGAGTGGCATCGCCCTCAATCACCATGGCTTTCGAGGTTAAAATATGAAGCATATACTTTTTTCCAACCGGTTCTTTAACAACAGTGTCACCATTCAGATAATAAGCGTAATCTTCCCATTTATAGTCTACGCCTTCCGTTCCGCCGGTTACGGTTAGAGGATGTTGGCTATCTGTGACGGCAATCTCGTGTACCACACCATTTATCGTGACTTTCATCCACTCTTTGGTGTCAAAAGCCTGATGTGCTGTAATCAGCCACTTGTTGTCGGCGGTTTTTTCGGCGGAAAAGAGGGCGCTATTGCTGACAGAGACTGCTGTCACCTCGCCACTAAGACCCACTTTTGCCAAAATCTCGGATAAATTGATTGTACTATCTCCAAGAAGGACATACTGCATATTCCCATAAGTGAACTCGACGGTATAAAAAGAAAAGCCGTCTGTTTTGGCACTGACTTCTTCCCCTTCTACCTCGGTCTCAAGCTTTTCTGCTTGACTGGCCTCATCCACATGGTAGATGTCTGCACTTAGGTTTTGGTTTTTTGCCTCTTCCATCTGAAAGCTGACAGACACCTCGCCCTTTGTCGTATCGGGTTGCACTTCATTGCCCTCATGGTCTAATACCGAAATATCAAAGGTATAAGAGACGGCGACTTTTCTGTCTCCTTCTCTTTTGTCCTCGACGGCTTCTTTGACCTTTTCTTCCTCTAAATTACTTACTTTCCTGACTTTTAATGTCTTCGCGTCCTTAAATACGCCGTCGTTAGCCTTGACGGAAATCTTAACACCGTCTACAACTGCTGAGGCTTCAAAGGCTGTTTTGGCAGTTTCCTTGTTCTTAATAGCCACATGAATCTTAGGAAGCTCGACATCTGCTGCTATGGAGTATTCCTCCGGGATAACCGGCTCAAATATGAAGCTGTCTCCTGCATTTTCGGATGAAAAGACCGATTTGCTGCTGTTTTCCTCGTCTATCTCCCATCTTACATTTTGGAGAGTTACATCTTTTAATGTAGTTTCTTTTATCACTTCATTTTCATCGCTGTTTTTTGCCGGCTCTACTGCTGATGTATCAGATTTTTCTGCTTCTACCGATTCTTCTGCCGATGTATTATCTTTTGCCGGTTCTGCTGTTTCCTCTACATCTGCTTTTACAGAGTTTTCCGCTTCTTCCTCTTTTGTTTCTACTAAAGGAAGCTCGCTTTGTGTTGCTTTGGGAAGCACTTTATCCTTGCTCATACTGTTTTTATCTACAAGGGCAGTTTCTTCCACTAAGATTTGCAAGGTATCGGGAAATGTTACTGCCGATAAGTCCTCACCTTGCCGGATTTCCTGTTCCCGCACGCCGTCAGGTAGGGAAGAAAAGGCGATAATTTCCTTTTCGCTATCCCCTCTTGTATCGCCTGACATGGCAAAAGTATTCACCCCCGAATAGGTCAAAGTCAATACCATACACAGGGTAAAAGAAAGCAGACGGGTCGGCAGACTTCTCCTGTTTTGATACATTCTTCGCCTTTTGTTATTTTCCATATTTTTTCATCTCCTATCTTAAATATTACAGCTAATTGATACAGGATTGCTACGGCTTACGCTTCTCGCAATCCTTGCAACAATATTCAAACTAAACCAAAATATAGTTCAGCCAATCTGTTTTTTTGCACGCAAAAACGCCGCATCCTGAATCGAATGATTCAGAAAATGCAGCGTTTACCCTGATCTATATGGAATTGTAGTGTAAAAATAGACGCAATTATCCCTGTGCTGTGCTGTGCTGTGCTGTGAAAATTCTATTCTTACTTGCCATGGATGTCAACTCCTTTTCTACATAATTTGTCTATTCTATTTAAAACATAAAATTGAAAATTATACAAGAAAAGCGGCATGAGTTGCAATCAAAACGGCACGAGATGACAAATTAATCTTCATTAAGCGGAATGGCGATATTGACATAAAATTCCTGTTCGTCATGGGAAAACTCCACTTGCCCGTTGTATTTCTCCACTGTGGATTTGATAGAGGCAATCCCAAGACCTCTGCCGTTTCTTTTTGTGGAATAATATTCTCCGCTTTTCCTCTTTATATTTCCGTCAAAGCCGTTGGTTTCCACAATATAGAGCCAACAGCCTCCGTGTGTCGTCATAGTGAGTTCAATAAAACGCTCTTTGTCGTCAGCATTTTTCGCGGCATCTATCGCATTTTCTAAAAGGTTGCCAATCATCGTACACAGCTCAACATCGGAAAGTATCTGCCATTTATCAATGTCAATGCTGAAACTGACATCTATTCCCTCGTTTTTTGCCTGTGCCGCATAAAAATTCAAAACGGCATTTACGGCATTGTTTTTGGTATAGATAAGCGTTTCGTTTGTCGGAAGCTCTCTCATATAGTCTGCAAGGTAGGCATTGACGGCATCTGTATTGCCCAATTCTGCCATATTTTTTAAGGTTATCAGTATCTGTCTGAAATCATGTCTTGCCCTTGCAGAGTCATGAATATATTTCATCTGGGTATCGTATTGCTTTTCCTGTATTTTCAGGATTTTTCTTTCCTGCTCGGACTTTGCCGCATCCAGCAATATACTTACAATGAAATAAAACACGACATTCATGACCATCCAGATAAAAAAGACAATCGAAAGGATAATCCGTACTACCGTTCCGACCCTGTTTACATAAAAGGTTTCGTATTTTAGCGGACGCATAAAAAGATTAATCATCAAGATAGAGCCTGAAAAGGGAAGTGTCATAAGATATACCCTTGCAATATGCAGTCGTTCCACCAGTTTACTCCCATATTTTCCAAAGAAAAATCCGACAGGAATTGCCAGTATCGTACTTGCCGCTAAGAGGAAAAAGGTGTAGTCCATACTCGCAGAATTGATACCGAGATTCGGATGTTTTGCCGCATCAAAACAGGCGGCAAAATTTGCCAGTATGGACATCACCGCCATCACATTTACAAATATTGCAGCTGCCTTGCTGATAGATGCTCTTATACTGTGGACATAAAAAGTAAAGCACCCTATCAGTACAGGAAACAGGATGACATTGGCATCGGAAGGAAAATATATCTCCGTAAAAGAGCCTAAAACAGAAAGGATAAGGAACGCAGGGACTGCCATTATCAAAAGCCGGCGAAGCGGGTATCTAATCTGCTTTCTCATCGGAAGATAACAAAGGATAGCCGCCGGGATTAGCACAAAATATTCCAATAAGTTTCGGGCAAGCTGTTCATTCATTGTTTTGCCTTGTGCCTCCTTTCCATAGCTTCTTTTCTTAATTTCTGAAAGGTATAATTTTGCCAAGTGGATACAAACTGCTTTTCTTTTCTGAGATTGCAGGGAAATTCAATCCCGCTTTCAAGGTAGCAGACTCCGCTTTTAAAGCTCTGTATAAAATCCATATTGACTATCACGCCCCGTAGGATGAGGAGAAATCTTTTATCCTGAAAAATCTCATCACAAACGCTTGAAAAGGTCAAGCGGGGTGCATAGGTATTGCTATGCTTATCATAAATTTCAATATTGTGGGAAGATGCACTGATTGCCACAATATCATTAAGGGCAAGGTGATACTTAGTCCTATTTACAGAAAAAGAAAGGCTCTGAGTTAAATCTGTCTTTCTCTTTAAAATATCGTCCATAATCCGACAAACCTGTGCCGGATCGGCAGGTTTTTCTATGTAATCAAAGGCATGATTGTGCAAAGCTTCTACATGGTGCTCCTCACTGGTTGTAAGAAAAACCAAAATGACATCGGAATCTGTTTTACGAATAATTTCAGCCGCCTGCATTCCGCTCATCCCATCCATATAGATGTCCAGAAAAAGAATCGTATAGAGGAAAGGCTGATAGTTGTCAAGCAAAGCCTCTGCACTGTCAAAATGCTCTATATTCAGTTTTTCTCCGCTATCGGCAGCGTACTTTAAGAGAATGCCGCCAAGCTTTTCTCTGTCCTCTTTCCTGTCATCTATAATGGCTATGTTCATGTTTATCAACTCTTTTCTCTTATCAGTCTATATCTCAAAATATTTGCGTTCTTATACAGTAAGATTGAGTATGCTTGATTTCTTTTCATAAGGGTATCTATTTAACATAAAGTAAAATGCTGTTTTATATAAAAGAATTATACTCTAAAAATGGAAAATGAGCAAGCACAGTAAGTGCATATGCACTTACGAAAAAATGGACTTTAGCGTTCCACAAGAGAACTGCTCTTTTCGTCCATTTCAGCTTGTTGGGGAAGTCCCCAAACCCCTATGAAAAATACAATATTTTTTATTTTTCTATCGAAATTTTTTCAAAAATTCAGTCGTGTGATGCCTTTATTTTATTGAATTTTTCTTCAAAAAATGATATACTATCCTTGTAATTTTATATGATAATTTTATCTCTTAGCAGGAGATTTCTTGACAAAGAAATATATAGATAAATGAAACCTGTAAATCGAGTTTGGACTTGATTTTGCAGGTTTTTTTCTTTTGTAAATTTTTAATACATCTATGAATTGGGGGATATGATATGGCAAACAGAATAAGAAAAAACGGAATATACCTTATGCTTTCCGATGATGAACTTGAAATTTTGAACAAAAAATATGAACTGTCCGGTTGTAAAACTCTCCGTCAGTTTATGATGAAATGTATATTGGAAAAAGATATTTTTGTACTGGATATGAAAGTGTTTAAGGAGATGTCCGCAAATATCGGAAGAATTACAGGCAGTATCAATCAAATTGCAAAAAGAGTAAATTCAACAGCTGTAATCTACAAAGATGACATCAATGATTTAAAAAAACTTTTGGAAAAGCAAGGAAAAGACATCTATTTTCTTCGCAAAAAGCTGTATGAATTAGGGAACTTATGAACAAATCCCACGGAGGAGATCTAATGGCAGTTACAAAAATTCATCCGATTAAAAAAACACTATATTTAGCCTTAGACTATATTATGAATGAGGATAAAACCGATGGAAAAATCCTTATTTCCTCTTTTGGCTGCAATCCTAAAACAGCCCATCTTGAGTTTGAACAGACAAAAAGAGAATGTAATTCCAAAGCAAAAATCTTGGCAAGGCATCTAATCCAAGCATTCGCTCCGGGTGAAACTACGCCTGAGCAGGCACATCAAATAGGGCTGGAACTATGCGAGAGAGTATTGCAAGGAAAATATGAGTATGTACTTACTACCCATATCGACAAAGGACATCTGCACAATCATATTCTGTTTAACAATGTCAGCTTTGAAACAGGCAAGGCATATCAAAGTAACAAAAGAAGCTATCATCAAATCCGAACGGTCAGTGATGATTTATGTAGAGAAAATGGCTTATCCGTTATTGATGAAAACTACAAAAAATTCAAAAGCAGATACTCTACAAATGGCAAAAGCTATATGGAATATACGGAATTTAAGAGGGGAAATTCTTGGAAAAATATGCTACAGCTTGCGATTGATAAAGCTGTTTTAAAGGCCAAAACCTACGAGGAATTTCTAAAGACAATGGAAGAGTTCGGTTATGAAATTAAGATTGGCAAGTATCTTTCCTTTCGGCATAAAGATAAAAGAGATAAGGGAAGATTTACTCGTGCCAAAGCATCTACTTTAGGGGAAGATTATACAAAAGAGAGAATCAAGGAACGCATCGAAGAGCCGAATAAATATCAGATTTATGCCAATAAGAAACGGCATTATGAAAAATGCTTCTACAAGAAACCGGATACTATTGTAGATATGAAAAACAATGAAAAGGTAAAATCCTCTAAGGGCTATGAAATATGGGCAGGCAAACATAATATGAAAACTATGGCAGATGCCTTAAATGAAATGAGAAACTATGGTGTAAATTCTTATAATGAGCTTGATAAAAAACTGCAAGAAACGGCTTCCAAAAGGCAAGATACATTAGGTAAAATCAAGCAAATAGAAAGCTCTATGAAAGAAATCTATTCTGCCATTGAAAATAAAAATACAATCTCTAAAAATCAACTAATCTATGATATGTATAGGAAAGATAAGGAAAATAAAGCCTTTCATGAGGAGTATAAGCCGCAGATAATCGCCTATGAAATGGCTATGAAAGGGATTGAAAATTCCAAGCATAAACTATTAAGCATTCAAAATTTATCTGATAAATATATGCTTTTAGAACAGGAAAAAGCTACACTTATGGAAAAATATTCCTCTCAAAACTCTATGCTTCATAGCCTGCAACAGGCAAAGAAAAATACAGATTTGTATCTTGATAATCATTTGGAGAAATAAAAAAAATAGTGGATAAACAGCCATATCAGCTATTTACCCACTATTTTAATTTTTTATAATTTTATCGCTCTACATTTTTCTCTTTCTTGATACCGCTTTGTTCTCTTGATTTTTCGCCTGCCTTTTCCTTATATTCCTTTAACTTGCCAAGTGCTGAAGATTTCTTTGTTTCCTTTGTCTTTTGATTTGTTTTGACCTGTTCTTTGGCTTTTAACAGCTTCGCAGAGTACACTTTAAGGGACATATATTCCTTCCCGTCCTTTCCCTGACTGATTTTTTCTTTTCCGAATATATGCACAAAATCTCCTTTTTTTAAGTTTTCCACGCTGCTTACCTTATCGTTATAGGCTAAACAGTTGGTATATTTTACTTTTCCTTCTTTGTCATTTTCAGCAATCGCAAAACTTGCAACCGTAAAATCTTTGCCGTCTTTTGATGTCAAATGTTTAATGTCTATATCCGAAGCAATATTGCCGTCAATATTTATAGTATCTGCTTTTTCCATATTTTCATCTGACTTATCATTTGTCATAGTGTTCTCATTTTCTTTTGTATTTTCTTTTGCAGATAAGGCACTGCTCTTATCTTCTTTTCCGCTTTCTAAAGCAGGCGTTTTAATCTCATTTTCATCTATATAATGATAAAATGTTTCATCAATCAAGCCCATAATCTTATCATTCATATAGTTATCATAGGCAGTATCAAGGGTATCTTCGTTTTCTATTCCGGTTTCCAAAGAGATCATTCCTTTTACAAAATCGCTATGATTGTACTCCGCTAAAAAGGAAAGTGTATCTTTCATCATTTCAAAGTTATTGTTTTGCATATCGGAAATGCTTTTTAAGTCATCGGCATATCGTCCGTTATCCCATTCAAATTTTCCGCTTTCCTTGTTTTCTTTTACCCCTGTTGCAAGTACAAACTGAGTCCCTGAAAACAAGATTGCCTGATTGTCTTTCACATCTAAAACTGTTGTATTTTCACTTAATGCCGTTTTTATAACATCGCCTTTTTCTAATCTCATAGTATTATCCTCCTGTTTTTTACCTTGTGTGTTTTCTTTTAATTCTTTGTCAATAATATTTTTAATGCTTTCTTTTATATCCTTTAAATATCCCTGTCTTTTTAAATCTTCATAAAAATCATTAAGGGCATCGAAATCCTCGATACCCTTAATATTGGATATTATCAGTTTTATATCCATATCCTCATAACCCGGATATTTCCTTTGATTAAATTCATGCACCTTATCTTTCATTTTTGTAAATTCATCTTCTATATACATAGGATTAATGTTTTCTTTTGTTTCTAAGAGTTTTTTTATTGTGTTTATAGACAGAGTTTTAGATTTTGGAAACTCTATATTCTCCGGTGTACGAATCACTGTTTTAAACAAATCTTCTCCTATTCTTTCAAAATATCTTACTAAGTAGTTATACTCCTCATTTTCAAAAAGTTGTTGCATTTGAATAGTTGTTGCTCTAATATTTTTGTGATATTCCAATTATCTAACATCCTCCTTACACTCTATTTTCCTATCTATATTTTCATCTTGTAAATCTCTTTTTTCTATTTTTTCTTTGAAATATCCAAGCCTGTCTATTACCGAACTTTTTTCTCTTTTATATAAATCACCGATATTTTGAACCG
Source organism: Peptoanaerobacter stomatis (assembly GCF_000238115.1). Taxonomy (GTDB): domain Bacteria; phylum Bacillota; class Clostridia; order Peptostreptococcales; family Filifactoraceae; genus Peptoanaerobacter; species Peptoanaerobacter stomatis. Next base: position 116,106 of record NZ_JH414548.1, read on the forward strand.
TACTATCTCTAAAATCTGCATCGTACCTGTCGGCTACTCCGTCTAAGTCCATATCCTTTGAGAGCGGATCATAGAAATTGCCGTCATCATCTATTTCAAGTCCAAGTGCTGCTTTTAGCTTTTCTTCATCAACATAGACCAGTTCATTAAAATCCCAAAATGCAATCCCTGTTTTAATTTGTATCAGTTCCTTTGTATCACTTGCATCAAGCGGATCATAGGTATACTGGAAGCTGTCAATTAAGGTACTGTCTACATAGGTATTTAGCTTGTAATTAATTAAATCAAGGCTTGTCTGTATTTCATGCTTTTCATCCGGTGTAGTTGTATAAGCCACGCCCACATCTGTCAAATCAGGAAACATGGTGTCAAAATCCTCTACATTATGGGCTTCGTCATATTCTTTGTTAAGAAAATGAATGAGTTCTTCCTTTACTTCTTCCAAAAGCGGATTTTTCTCTTCTTTTATATCTTCTTTTCGTCCCATATCAAGCAAGCGATTTACCTCTGCAAGTCTTAATGTCTTTTCTTTTAAAAGCTCTGCCTGTGGAAATTTCTTAATAATTTCAAGTCTTGCCGTTTCTAATTGATTTTCGGTGTCTTTCAGTTTTCCAAGTGTCTGTTCTAGTCGCTCCGGCAGCTTATCAAGAACATTATCCATTCTTGTGATATTTCCTATCTCATCAGTTCCAAACTCTCCGTAGTGGTTTTCTTCTCCTTTGAGATTGAATTTATACTGATTGGAAAAACTGTCATAATATACGAATAAATCAAAGTTTCGATACTCTCCGAGTTTTACTTGTTCGGACTTAAAATCATCTGACTTTTTTATAGCTTTTATCCTGTTTATTAAAAACTCTCCGGCTTGCTTTTTATCGGTATATTTTTTCCCGCTTAAAGTTAAAGAGGTGAATTTTGATGCGGTTTCTTTATCCGCCTTTTTCTCTGTTTCTGTTTCTTTTTTATTATTCTCTATATTCTCTATATTTTCTATATTTTCTAAAGCGGTCTGAGCGTACTTTTCTGTTTTTGCTGTCTTTTCTTCTCCATACGGCTCTACTTTTTTGATATCCTTTTTCAAATTTTCTATTTTTTCTTTTAGGCGTTCAATTTCTTTTGGATATACCTTTACAACCTTATCTTCCATTTTATATAGATTGGACTTAAAGTTGGACTCCAACATTTTTAGCTTGCTTACCTCGACATCAAGATCCATCTTCTCACGAATAAGCGGATTTCCTGTAGCAAGTGCCTTGATTTCGGCATAATTTAATGTAGCTTCATCGACATCTTCTGCAACACGCACCGGTGTTTTACTTGTCATAATTTGAGAGATATATTTTTGCTTGTTTTCAAGTGTCTGGAAAAGATAAGCATCAAAGGTGTTTTCCGTTATATAGCGAAAGATATAAACATCTTGATTTTCATTGCCCTGACGGACTATACGACCTGCTCTTTGTGCCAAATCCGCAGGTCTCCATGGTATATCTAGATCATGAATGGCAATCAGCTTATCCTGACAGTTTGTTCCTGCCCCGCACTTGCTGGTAGAACCCAGTAATACTCTGATTTCTCCTTTTCTCACCTTATTAAAAATAGCATCTTTTTCTTTGTTGTTTTTTGCATTATGGATAAATTCTATTTCATTTTCCGGCACTCCCATTTTTATAAGTTTTTCCTTTATATCATTATAGATGTTAAATTCATTACTTGGTATAGACATATCGCAAAAAACTAACTGTGCTGACTTCTTATCTTTGTATTTATCCCAAATGCTAAATACATTACTGACACAAGCATTTACCTTACTGTTTTCATCATCCGGAAGCAACGGATTGATTAACCTTTGGTCAAGTGCCATTTTCTTACCGTCATTGGTAATAAGGAGCATATTGTCGACAGAGGAAGCTACCTGTTTTGAGCGAACCTTGTCTGCTCGTTCGGAAAAAGTTTCAAGAATTTGTTTTTGCTCCCCAGTCGGCTTTGTCTTTATGGTTTCATAATGGGCATTTGGCGTTGGTAAATTTAATACATCCGCCGTCTTTATATCCATAAACTGTTTTACAATATTCATCAGTTCCGGTAAATTAAAAAATTTTGCAAATCTGGTCTTGCTCCTGTATCCGTTTCCTTCCGGATTCAGTTCAATCGCTGTTACGGTTTCTCCAAAGGTGGAAGCCCAAGAATCAAAATGCTGATGGTGCATCTTTTTAAGCTCATCATACTGAAGATAACGCTGCATAGTATAAAGCTCTGCCATACTATTACTTACGGGAGTTCCCGTTGCAAATACAATGCCTTTATTATTTGTAATTTCATCCATATACCTGCACTTCATTAACATATCGCTTGATTTTTGTGAATCCGTGGTTGTAATTCCGGCTACATTTCTCATCTTAGTAAATACATATAAATTTTTAAACGCCTGCACCTCGTCTACAAAGAGCTTATCTATCCCCAATTCTTCAAAGGTTACAACGTCATCCTTTTTGTAATCATCATTTAGTTTTTTAAGTTTTGCCTCCAAGTTTTTCTTTGTTTTTTCCAGTTGCTTAACCGTAAACCTCTGGTCTTTATCCCTTTTATACTCATATATATAATCCAAAATTTCATTAATCTGGCTTTGCAGTTCATACTCCTGTCTTTCCTTTGAAATTGGAATTTTCTCGTATTGACTATGCCCTATAATTACCGCATCGTAATCACCGGTTGCAATCCTTGAGCAAAATCTTTTTCGTTTATCCGGTGCAAAGTCTTTTTCTGTGGCACAAAGAATATTAGCGGAAGGGTACAGCTCATTAAATTCTCTGCCAAATTGTTCCACGATATGATTGGGAACTACAATCATCGACTTGCTGCTCATTCCAAGTCTTTTAGACTCCATAGCAATTCCTATCATTTCAAAGGTCTTTCCGGCTCCTACTTCGTGTGCAAGCAGAGTGTTTCCGCCAAAAAGTCCTCGTGCAATCGCATCTCTTTGATGAGGTCTAAGCTCTATTTCCGGATTCATTCCGTCAAAAGTAAGGTTGCTGCCGTCATATTCTCTAAGCCTTATGGAATTGAATCTCTTGTTGTATTCTCCTACCAGTCTTGTTCTTCTGTCTATATCATCAAAAATCCAGTTTTTAAACTCTTCTTTGATGATTTCCTGTTTACTCCTTGCAAGCATTGTTTCTTTTTGGTTCAAGACCGATCTTCTCCTGCCTTCTTCATCAATGATTTGATCATATACATTGGTATCTCTAAGGTTTAAGGTATCTTCAATCAGCTTATAGGCACTTACCCTGTTTGTTCCGTATGTGAAATCGGCAAGGTCATTTCCTTTATCTATGCTTTTTCCTTCTACTTTGTATTCCCCTGTAAAGTTGGTATACTTAATATCAATCTTCCATCTGTTTGAAGCAGATGTCTTTAACAGATGAAACATAAAACTCTTATAATCTTTCTCAGGTATCCAAGTTGCTCCCATTTTAACGGTTATTTCACTTGCTGTAAGCTCTTTTGGCATTACTTCCAATAGTTTTTGTTTCTGGTAATGAAGGGCGGACAGTTCTTTATTTAATATTTCATTGTCTTTTCGTATTTCTTCTTTATTTGGCATTTCTTCTTTGTTTGCTATATCTAATCCATTGCTGCCTTGCAAATCATATAATTTTTCTAAATCAGCTTCAAAATCGGCTTCATTTTGCTTAATTTCATGCTCTACATTTTTTATATACGAATCTATTATTTCTATCTTTTCTCTGATATTGCCTGATAAATATTCATCCGAAGTTACATAAGCTCTTGAAAAATCTCCCAAGTCTATTGCCGATGTAAAAGGCGTAATCTCTGTCGGTTCAAAGCTGTCGAGATTTAAGAATATCTCTCCTTTTAGTCCGTCAATAATTTCTGCTCTTGTTTTATCCGTCAGCTCCTTAATATAGTCAAAATTGACGTTTCCTTTTTGGGAAACGGATAAAATAAGGGCTTGCATCAAATTATTCGTATGAGTAATTGCCACCGCTTTTTTTATGGTTCTTTTTGTAAATATATCTGATTTGCCGATAAAAGCCCCTTCTTTATCCAGCTTTTCCAAAGTGGAAAGCAGGGAATAGTTGGCATCTTCACGAAACAGCTTTTTATTTACCTTGCTGTTTAAAATTCCGTATTTCTTAGAAAACTCATCATAAAGGCGGTTTAACTGACCTTGCTTTTCTTTAATTTCTTCATCGGAATAATCTTCTTTTTGATAGGTAATTACCTGTCTTAATGCTTTTTCAATTTTAAGATATGCCTTTACTTTCTCCTCATCGGTTTTACTTAAATCCACTTTTTGCATGATAGAGTTTTCTCTAAAATATATCTTGTCATCAATTACCGCATAGGAATAGTTTTTCACACTGTCATCTGCCGGAACGGTTTCTGCTTCCAATTCATTATTTAACTCTGCTTTTTCATAACTGCCCTTAATATTTTTGATTGCACTGTGTAGCTGTTCTTTTAGCGTAATACTTTCATCTGCAACGCAGGCTAAGACTGTCCCGAATCTGCTTGATACTTCCTTAATATTCCCAAGCACCATGGTGGGATTATCTACAAAGTATTTGTTATATGTTAAGCCTTGTTCATCGGTATCAAGTTTTATCCAATCTTCATCAAGTTTTAACAGTCTGTCTCTTTTTTTAAGGAAAATAATATCGCTTGTTACCTCTGTTCCGGCTTCTGCTTTGAATGTGTTATTAGGTAATCTAATTGCTCCTAAAAACTCCGCTCGTTCACTGATATATCTTCTGATATCTTCGCTTTTTTTATCTAATGTCCCATTTGATGTTACAAAGGCTATTACACCGCCTGAACGCATTTTGTCTAAAGTTTTTGCCAAAAAATAATCGTGAATAAGAAAATTATTTTTTTCATACTCACGATCCGATATTTTATATTCCCCAAACGGTACATTTCCCACCGCTACATCAAACAGGTTATTTGAAAAGACTGTTTCTTCAAAGCCTTTTATTTGAATATTGGCATTAGGATATAGCTTTTTAGCGATTTGTCCGCTGATACTGTCAAGCTCTACGCCATAAAATTTACTTTCCTGCATACTGTCAGGCAGATTGCCAATAAACCTGCCTGTTGCACAGCTCGGTTCTAAGATGTTTCCGCTTTCAAAACCCATATTAGATAATGTCTGATAGATACTGTCAATCACTGCCTTTGGGGTATAAAAGGCGGTAAGGGTGCTTTCTCTTGCCGCATCATATTCATCTGATGACAGGTTTTCTTTTAGAAATTCTCTTGCCTCTTGCCATTGTCCTTGTTTTTCTTCATCAAAGACATCAGAAAGTCCACCCCAGCCCACATACTTGCTTAAAATATCCTGTTCTTCCTTTGTTGCATGGCTATGTCTTTCTTCGATTTCTTTTAAAACTTTGATTGCTTCTATGTTATTTTTCAATCTTTCGGAAGGCGGCAGGATTTCATCTTCTCTTGTTATTTTATAATTGACCGGTGGAATCCCGCCCATATATTCATCATCTTCGGCATATCTTTCTTTTTCTTTTATTTTTTCCTTATATTCCTGCATCTGCCAAAACATTTCATCCGTAATAGGTGAGGTAATGGAAGAACCTGCTACTCTCGGAACTCCTCTTTTTTCCCTGTCCTCTTTCATTTCAGAAAGTATCTCTAAATCAAGTTCACTTTCATTTCTAAAAGAAAGTATTTCACTGCCTGTTATAAAGCCGTTTAAATAGCCTTCATTATCATCTAATTTTATTGTCTTATATGTTTTATAGTCCTGAATTTCAGAAATCACATATTCTTTGCCCTGATACTTTACCTGCATTCTTTCTTGATAAATCGGCTCTTTTGTCTGTTCTTTCTTTTCCTCGTTGGCTCTTTCAATCTGCTGATTGATATAACCGGTGAGCATAACATTTCTATGATTATCATCAAGCAGATAAGGCAGGTTTTGCAGCATTTCATGATAGCTGTCATAGGAAACTGCAACATTGGTGTTTAGCATATATCCGTTGTATCTTAAATTTTGTTTTAACTGCTTATTTTTCATATCCAAAACAAGCTCTGCCTCATAGCCTTTTCTTCCATCAATGCTGTCTGTTATATGCTTTGGTGCTGTTAAGTGTTCTTTAGATATATTTTTTTCATTTAAGATAAACTCTTCGCTTTGAGGACGAAACTGATACTCACCAATTTCCTTTATATCTTTAAAAATAAGGGCTGATAAAATTTCTTTTTTATCTCTGATTTCCAGTATTTTGGCTTTTTCTTCTGTTACCTTATCCAGCGAAATTTCATAAAGTCCTTGATTTATCTCATCTTCTCCTAATTGTTCGTATTCTTTGCTTACTTCAAGCTGCCCATAAAGATAGTCAAAATCTCTTTGGTTTGCCTCGTTTCCATCTCCGACATCCATTTTGAAATGTTCGTGGACTTGTCCGTCTACAATATGGTCAAAATAGAATTTAGAATAACCTACCCACTCGTCAGTCATTTCTCCATATTCATCTTCACCTACCGTTTTGTTATGAACTCTAATTTTTTCATCTATTTCTTTGATTTCATCAATCAACTCTTTCGTAACAAGCTCTCCGGTATAATTTTTTTCTATAAGACCTCCATCTTCATGAAACTCCACAACCCAATAATCATTTTGAGTTTGATTTGGCACTGCATTATCTGCCGTAAAACCATTATTCCCTATTTCCATTTGGCTTTCATAAATTTTCTTTGCCTCTTCATAGGATATTTCTCTTTCATCTTGAAGCATTAGGATTTCCTGTTCTCTTTGTCTGTCCCATTTAGAGCTTTCGTTTTGAGCAAAAGAAAAAGAAGCCTGATTGACTTCTTTTTCCTCGTCTTCTATATGTTCCTGTTCTAAGTTTTGTGTATTTTCTTCATGTTGCTCACTTATGCCCAAACGATTTGTTCCATTGCCATTTTTGTCAGTGTCATATCCAAGTTCTTCTTCAGCCCTGCGTATTTTAGAAAGTCCTGATCCTGCATTTCTTGTGTCATTCCCCAAGCTTCTTTCATTCTCAGCTCCTCCATCTCTAAGAAATTCTCCACTTGTTCCTGAATATCTGTCAGATGATTCATCAGGGTTTCTTCCATAAGCATAATCTGATAATCTTCCTGTCTTTCCTCCTTGAGATATTTCAGTCTCGCTTTGCCGAATCGGTTCAGCTTGCCAAGCTCGATTTTCTCCGGCAGTTTCATATTCGGAATTAACACTTCCGCTCCGTCTGCCATCTTCTCCAGTCTGTAAGTTCCACCCTGTCTCTCGAACGGACTTTCTTTCACGATCGGTGTATAAATCTCGTTTTCCAAGATGTATTCCTTCTTCGCCAATACTACGGTTTCTTTCATCTTCCAAGCCTCCTTTATTTCTTTCATTTTCTATCATTTCAGTAGCTTTGTTAATTTCATCTGCAACCTTATTATAACGCTCCTGCTCCTTTTTTGTCTGCTCCCTTTTTTGAATTTCTGAAAATTTTTCTCTTTCTTCCACTTTTGAAATTTCTCTACCTATATCCATAAGGATTCTTCTCACATTGTTTGAAGTATAGGCAAGTAATCTGTCAATATCTTGCGTACTTGAAACTCTTGATAGCAGATTTAATTTTTCCCTATCAACTAAAAAAGGAAGCCCCATTCTTTCATATACCGACACCTTTGCAGATTCTTCTAAAAAATGAAGTATATTTACTTTACTGTTTTCTTTTAGGGTTTCATCACTTAAAGAATCAAGCACCTTATTTAATATCTGCCTTGTATATAGCAAAACAAGCGTATTTATCTTATCTTCTGTAGAAAATATAAGGTTGCTGTTTTTTTCTTTAAAAGTATCAATCAAGGTATCTAAAGCGGTGATATGCCTTTCATTATGATATTTCCATAATTTCACCTCAGAAATACTATGATTTAAGCTCACTGTCTGACTTACATCAAAGATATATTTTATTTTCTCCCTTTGAATATCTAAAACGGGAATCCCTTTTTCTCCCCTGCTTACATTTCTTCCAATACTTTTCCAATAGTCATATTCCGCACAGGCGGTTGCCTTTTCATTTACCGTATATATGCTAAGCTGATTAAAATACGGATATTTATAGTTGTTTCCTACAACTTTTAGATAGCTTTCATACCTGTTTGTATTTTCCCTAAATTCTTCTTTTGCAAAATCAAGAATCTGTTTGATTTCATCAAATTTATATCTTGGCACTACATTTCCCTCCTTTATCTTTTTCTGTTCTTCTTTGTCTGTTTTTCTCTTCGGTCTATATGCTTTTTCCCAATGATAAAATTGATTGATAGAGCTTATTGCTTTGTTTGCTATATAGTGGATATAGTTGGTATTTCCTCGTCTTTTATACCATTTTTCTCTTTTTAGTCCGCTGTTTTCTATAAGGGATACAGCCTCGTTTATATCAGAGGTATAATAAAGCAGTCTTTTAAGCATAAAAAAATCAGTCTCCGATCGGCTGTTAAAATAGCTTTCATAATTACCATAATAGATTCTTCTTAAATCTTCTCCGGTGTATGAAAAATATCCTTTTTCAAAGAGTAATTCCAACACATCATTAGATGATTGCCTGTATCTTTGCACAAAAGGATTCTCTTTGTAAAAAGTATTCACCTGATTTTTCCTATATTCACTGTTAATTACAGTTGTTTTAGGCATATATTTTTCATATAAGGGTTTTAGCTCACTGTCAATATTTATTACTTTATTCCTGTCTCTATCTTTTATTACATTCCCTGTTACTGTAAAAAATCGTCCCTCATCATAAATCTCTAAATTTTTATGCCTTTTTCTTTCTCCCGGAACTTTACCCTTGCCGATAAAATGTAATCCCGTCTTGGACGGTGATAATTCGGCATAAGTGGAAATTTCTCTTAAAAAATCGGCTGTCATAGAGCTTGCACGATAATCCAAACTATATGCCATAATATCATCGCTTACTTTGTCGATGTCAATTCCGATATATCCCTCGCCTAAGAAAAAGCCAAGCCCCTCTCCAATATTTCGATTAAGTGCGGCTATGCAATCCTCATAGAAATGCCATGTCATTTTATCATTGGACTTAGCAGGTTTTGCACTTGGCATTAAGGGTAGTTTTGTATTTTTCCCATCTCTTTGAATGATTTTATATAAGCACCAGCGTTTCTCTTTTTTAAGATTATCAGGAATGTTTTCATAATTTTTTATGAGATTATCCATAATATTTACCTCTATTATAGCTCCATTCCCTTATCTTTTTTGGGTACTTTTACATCCCTTGCTTTTTCCTCCTTCTTGATTTTTTGCTGATTTTCTTTTAATTTTTTGAGTACAGACGGTTTTTTCTCTGCCGGTCTTTCTTTTGGTTTTTCTTTTTCTTCCTTTTTCACTATGCCCTTGTCCGCCATTTCCGCTTTTAATATTTCTTTTGAGCTTATTTCCTTTTTCTCTTCATTTTCTGTTGGAGTAGTTTCTTTCTCTTCTTGCTGTTTATCCTCATTGTGTTTTATAGATATATCTTCTTTTCGTGTATTATCTTCATGGTTTTGCCCATCTTGGATAAGTTTTTCTTCGTCTTTTTGAATTTCTTTGGATAGATTATCTAACTTTTCAAGGCAGCTATCCAGTTTCTTTTGTTGTTCCCTGATAAAATCCTGCATGGAGTTTACCAGCCCTTTTACAATTCCTATTTTTATCTGTACGAATTTTTCCTGTGCTTTGGTGAGGTTATAGGAAAGCTGATGTTTCATATTGTCATACAGATGTTTGATACTTCCTATCGCTTTTTCCTGTAAATTCATAAGGGCATTTCCTACAGACTTAATATCTCGCACAATCAGTGAACTTAACCCTATGTTTTCCATTTCATTTAATCGCTTAATCTCTGCTTTCAGTCCTGTGATTTCTTCTTTTAAGGCTTTTAATTCTTCGATATTTGTATCAAAGTCCTTATTTTTCATCTCATCTTTCATTTCCTTAGCTATATTAAGCTGCTGATTAGTGTTTTCTTCTAAAAAGCCTGTTGTCTTTGTATATTCCTCTTTAATCTCGCTCATTACTTCTTTTGTTCTGTTTTCCTGTGATTGCTGTGATTGTAATACTTTGTTCTTATCCATGTTTTCCTCCTTCGTTTTTTTTCAATCGTTTTATTCCATTTTTTTATCGAATCCACTTTAACTCTGTATATCCTTTATAGCCCACCTCCCATAGAAACCACGCAAATGCTATGGCACTGCTTTTACATTTTTCAAACTCTCCATTTTTTGCACAATTCAGTCTTTTAGAAAAAACATACACTTTTTTTGGCGGATGCTTTCTAAATAACTCATATCTTGATTGACCTTCTAAAAATGCCAACCGAAAAAGCATTGCTATTTTTACTCCTTCTTTTGATATTTTAAGTGCGTGTCTTAAAAATTCGCCTGCACAAAAATAGGGTGGATTGGTTACAATATCTAAGGTATTTTCTTTAACTGTGAAAAAATCAATTTCCTTTTCTTCTCCATAGCCTCTATAATAAATATCTGTCGCTTTTACTCTATAACCGTATTCTTCTAATACTTTTCCGATATGCCCCTGTCCACAAGCCGGTTCATAGATATGTTCTCTAAAAGTTTCTCTTTTAAGCAATTCCTTAATCGCTCTTTGGTCAGTGGCATAAAAATCTAATTTTTCTCTGTCTTTATCAAATTTTATTAAAGTATCAAACATAGGCTAAGCCTCCTGATACTTGGTAACAGCATTTTTTATTTCAGTTTCAATGCCTTCTAAGAATTTTTCTTTGGAAGATTTTCCCTGTGCAATATCCGATAATTCCATTTCCCATTTAGCGGTGGTTTCAGCGGACTTAAAGACATCTGCAACAATCGTTACAAGGCTGATTCCTTTATGGGTTGCTTTCAAATTTTTCTTATCTCTTTCAATAAAGCCTTTGTAAATCAGGTTCTCAATTATTCCTGCCCTTGTTGCAGGTGTTCCCAGCCCTTTTCTTTCAACCTCAACACCTTTTTCTAAGGCTTCACTTCCTGCAATCTCCATAGCTTTAAGCAAAGTGTCCTCTGTAAAGTGCTTTGGCGGCTGCGTATATTTTTCTTTGATTGATTTCTTCTTAATTTCAAGAATATCTCCAACACTAACACTTGGTAAGATAATATCTTCATTCTTTTTAGACTTATATTCCTTCAAATACTTAATAAAGCCCTCATCTGCAATCACTTTGCCGTTACTTGTAAACTGAAATCCATTAAATGAAGCTACAATCTTTGTTGTGTTTTCAATTAAAGGATAGCCCACACTTGCGTGTAGTTTACTTAAAATAAGCCGATACACCTTTGTTTCACTTCCCGGAATACTCGATAAATCTTCATTCAATGAGCTTGCTGTCGGAATAATGGCATGGTGATCCGTAACCTTACTTGAATTAAAAATGACCTTAATACGCTCTTTATCAAATTCATTTTTTTCCAATATGTTATTTATCGTACTTGTAACCATATCTGTTGTAAGGTATCTGCTGTCCGTTCTCGGATAAGTAATAAGTTTCTTTTCGTATAGACTCTGGGCGTAATCAAGTGTCTGTTTTGCACTATATCCAAAGTATTTATTGCACTCTCTTTGCAAGGTGGTTAAATCAAAGGGTAAGTCAGGTTTCGTGATTTTTTCTTTCTGAATCACATCAGTGATTTCAATTTTTTCTCCGACTAAATTTTTAAGCTGCTCTGCTATCTCCAAATTATCAATTCTATCTGTCGATAGCGTAAAATCATTCATAGAAAGCTCAACCGTGTAATATTTTTCTTTTTTGAAATTTGCTATCTCATCATCTCTTTTTACAATCATGGCAAGAGTAGGGGTTTGAACTCTGCCAACGCTGTAATTTTGCTTATATAAACAAGAATAAAACCTGCTGATATTCATTCCGACAAGCCAATCGGCTATGGTTCTTGCTTGTGCCGATTCAAAGAGATTGTCATAATCTTTTCCGTCTTTTAAATTCTCAAATCCCTCTTTTATTGCACTATCTTCCATTGAGGAAATCCAAAGTCTTTTCATCTTCTTTTTGCATTTTGCCTGCGTGTATACAAGTCTAAATATGCTTTCTCCTTCTCGTCCTGCATCGCAAGCATTTATAACTGTATCTATCTCCTTATCATTCATCAGCTTTTTAAGGATAGCAAACTGCTTCTTCGTTGCCTTAGATACTTCATACTTGTAGTGTTTTGGAATAATTGGCAAGTCCTCTATATTCCACTTTACATATTTTTCATCATATCTTTCAGGATTTGCCATCTGAATTAAGTGTCCCACGCACCAAGAAACCCTGTATCCGTTTCCTTCATAATATCCGTCCTGTTTTTTTGTTGCCCCAAGTACCTTTGAAATAGATAGGGCAACGCTCGGTTTTTCTGCTACCACCAATTTATGTTTCATAAATTCCTCCTTTTTCCATAAAAAAAGAGCGAAAGATTTTTCTCTCGCTCAAAGTTTTCTCTTAAATACTGCACCATATTTAAGAACGTTTATATTTACTTATTACTATTTATTTCTTTACTGTCCAATAGCCGTCTTTGGCACCACCGACATATTCGATGACTTTTTCTTCAGTTAATTTTTTCAAATCCCTCTCTATTGTTCGCTCTGAAACATAGAACATTTTTGATAGATCAAGGGCAGTAACTTTTGAATTTCCCTCAATAATCTCAATAATATGCTTTCGCCTATCATCAGGCTTTAGTTTTTGAACGACACTTTGACCGACATTTTGACCGACATTTTGACCCTCATAATTTAGATTTTTCAAAACCGTAAAAAATGCACTTTCTGTTGACCTGAATTTAGGTTTCAATTCTTCTCTATAATTTTTGCAGGACTCATAGGCTTCAATAATTTTTCTAAGTCCGAAGTCACGTCTTTTTATTAAATTTATTTTATGTTTTTTACCAATCCTATCATCGTATCTATTACATCATCAAAGCTTATTTCTCCTGCATAACTAAATCTTTTTTGATAACTGCTCCATCGTATTTTAAGATCTTTCTCAGCTTTTAGAGTATTTAATACCTCAAGAATGCTGTCAATATTAAAAATTGTGCTCCTATGCTTAAATGTATTTTGGCACGCTTTCTCTAACCGCTCAAAATCAATCTCTTCTTTTTTCAAATGATATAAAATGTAAATATCGTAAAAATCTTTACTCCTGCTGTTGAATACCCCTCTTTGATATACTGTCTGAATCTTCTCGGCAAGGATTGTTTCTATATTATATGCACAAATCTCAAAAATGCTATCATCAAAAATACTTTTATATTCATAGGATATTTCACTTGGTGTAATAGGATCGCCTGTTGTTATATCAAGCGGAATAATTTGCCTAATATTTTCTAGTCTGCAAAGAACTGTAATCCTAAATCCGCCATATTCATCTTCTTTGCGGATTTCTTCTATTTTCTGAATCTCATAAGTAATACCCATATCTTTTCCGCTTTGGAATATTTTTTCAAATCTTTGCTTTATATTTTCTTCGGTAAGAGAAAATCTTCTTATCAAAAAATCAATATCTACTGTACTTCTCTGTCTAATCCCGATTACATTAGCCAGTAAAAACCCACCTTTAAAAATAAAGTTTTCATTCTCATCACTATCTGCTATCTTTTCTAAAATGCTTTCTAAAAAATAATGTGTTTGTATCGCATTAGAACTAAGTCCGGTTTCTTTTGACAGTTTCTGGCATATCGCTCTTAGCTTGGCTTTATTCATAAACAACCTCCAAAATTTCTTTTACTTTTTCAAATATTTTCATCTTCTTGGAATACTCATACAGCTTATTCAAATCCTTGTTTTCATAACGGACATACCTGTTAATAGTTTTAGAAAATAGCTCCGTTTCTATTTCTCGCCTGTTTTTAATAAAGTCGCAAACAGTTCTTTCCAAATCATAGACTTTCACTGTATTTCCGAACATTGTTTGACACTTTGTAATACCCAAATCATAAATCCCTTTTGTTACATAGTGAATCCTAACATTTTGGCTTATGCGATGTGGATTGTAGCCACTATATACTGTAACTTCCATTTCTCCCGGTATTATATCTGTAAATCCCTGAAGATAAAGAGCGGATACATAAGAAAAAACGGCAACTTTACACCTACTATGGAAAAAATAATACTCATCATAATCTCCGTTTGAATCCATATAGATTCCTCTGTCTGCACGAATCAATTCACCTTTTTCAACCATTCGTGTGAGATATATTGTAGGAATGTCAGAGCTTTTAAGTTCCTTACTTGTAATAACTCCGCCCGTTTTATTCAATTTTTCTTTTATCCTTTTTATATAATCCATACCATTCGCCCCTTGTTGTAATTGTGCTTATATTATATCATTTAGCAAGCACACTTACAACATAAAATTTTGTGCTTCTTTCTTTAGAACTTTATTCTTCATCTTCATCATAGGAATCTATTGCCATATCATCTATGTTTTGCGGCTCTTTTTCTGCCATATCTTCTGCACTATCCTCTCTTTCATACTCATCTTCCAATTCGTCATATTCTTCCTCATCTTCCGTGTCATCATCTTGCTTCTTCTTATAAATCTTAAAGTAGTATCCTGCTCCAACTACTGCAAGAACGATGATTCCTAAGAAAATATAAGAGCCTCCGCCTTTGCTTTCTTCTATTTTCGGATCTTCTTTTTTTATTTCAGGTTTAATCTCTGTATCTTCAATCTTTTTAATTTCCTCTTTCGGTTTTTCTTTTACTTCAACCATATTGAGCAGATCATCTTCACTAACCTCGGTTAAGAGCATGACATTTTGTCCTTCTTCATCGTGATTAATGATAAGATGAAATGTTTTGCCGGATTTGGTCTTAAAGGTAATAAATTGTCTGGCATCGGCAGAATATTTATCTTTTATCTCTCCGGCAGCATTTCCATGATGAATAGGATAGTTCCCGTTAGCATTGTTTACATTTTCTATGAGCTGTGCCTTAGAAGTGCTTGGCTCTGTGGCAATTCCCGTATTGTTTGAACTATTTGCACTATCCCAGCTGTTCTTTGACGGTTCTTTTGCTTCTAATTTGTTTGGAAATCGCAGCACTTTTTCTTCTTTTTTCTCCTGTACCTGCTTTGTTTCTTGCTCTGTTTGTTTTTCCGCTTCACTTTCTTTTACCTGAGCAAAAACCGCATTTGTATGGATGATAGCGATAAAAAGCAGCATCCATATGCAAAATACTCTTTTTAATTGTGTTCTCCTATTTTTCAATTTGATTTTCATTATTTTCCTCCATATTATTATGATTTTTTGTATTTGTCATTTCCTGTAAATTCCTTTGTTCCTGTTTTCCCTCTTTTTTATAATTTCTCATCATCTCTAAAAAGTCATCTATGGAAATATCAATACTTCGATACTCTTTTAGAACATGGGTATTTTCCATTTCTTCCTGTTCCTCTTTTAACATCTCTTGTTTTAACTTTAGTTCTTCTATTTTTTCTTGAATATCTTTTTGCTTTTCTATATTTTTTCTGTATCTCTTATTCAAATTTCCACCTCCTATTTTGGTCTACCAAAGCCGTAAAAATGTTCTCTCCAATAAGGTGTATCTATTCTTGTATACTGGATTGGATTTCCGGCATGAATCATATATCCATTTCCTACATAGATACCGACATGAGAAATTGGTGATCCAGAATTGTATGTTCCTTTAAAAAAGATAATATCTCCTGCTTTTGCTTCATTTGGTGGAACCGGATTACAGTAATCTTTATATATCCCCCAAGCTGTTGTCCGTGGCATGTTTTTTATCCCCGAACGGGTATACACCCAGCAGACAAAAGAAGAACAGTCAAAATTGTTTGGTCCGTTTGCCCCGAACACATATCTCTTTCCAATATGTTTTTCTGCCTCATGAACAATTCTCTTTACACTTTCTTCATTAAATTCAAGTCCGGGATTTGAAAAATCGGGATTATCTACAATCTCCGACAGATTTCCGCTTCCAGTTCCAAAGACTCGCTCCATATTTCCTTTGCTTGCAAGTAAGATTTCATAATGAGATAAGTTGTCGGGATAAGACTGAAACATCTCTCTGATAATATCGTCCATCTCTCTTTTTTCTAAGGTTACAATGAGTTTCTTATACTCATACGGCTCTTCATGACTTTCCGTATGTTCATTGCCGTCAGCATCCGTGTAGCTTGTTGTAACGGTTCTATATCTGATTTCAATCTCTTCCTTATAGGTTAAAGTATACATGTTTTGAAACAAACTTTTAAGTTCGCTTTCTATCTCAGACACATTTTTTACAACACCATATCGTGATGTGATATATGACAGGAGTTCATGGACATCATGACCTATTTTCTCTTTGCCTTTTACAATGTATCCATCATAACCCGGATGATTTTCCTCCACACTGTCCATTTCCTCCTGTAAAGCCTGTTCTAAAGATGAAAACTCTTGATTAGTTTCTTTAAGTACCTCTTCTGATGATAAGTAAGTGCTTGAAACTGTATTTCCTACCATCCCCGTTCCCATATTCATCATCAGACTTCCCGCCTGAAAGAGCATAAAAAAGATTCCTACTATCATAAGTAATAGGAATACTGTTTTTTTGCCTCTTGCTTTTACAAATTCGCCAAAGCGTTTACTTAACTCTATAAAGGATTTTTTGATTCTGTTTTTCACACTGTCTTTATACTTCTTTTGAATCTGCATTTTATATTGCCTTCTTTTAAAAAATTGTCTAAGCCTTGAGGTGTTTTGATAGTCTGCACTTTTTTTCATCTCTTCCATATTTTTTTGAAAAAAGAGTTTCTTTTCTTGGTTTTCAATGCTCTTTTCAAGTTTAGTTATCTTCTTTTGTCTTTTTAAGTTTTTCTTTTTTTCAGAATGATAAACTTTCCTTGAAATATTTTCGACTTGACCTGTAACCTTATACGCAGCGTCTACTCCGGCGTTATCTTCTTTTCCGCTTTCCAAATACTGATTTAGCATACTGCTTGTGATTACTGCACTTTTAGCACCTTGCGTTTTTCCGTCAAGTCCCTCATTTTTTAGTTTCTGCTCTTGTTTTTGCTTTTTTTGGCGTAACTTAGATATTTTCTTTTCCTGATTTTCAAATTTCCTTGCCTTTTTTTGTGATATGTTTTTATCCGTCGTTTTTGTAGTTTTTCTTTTATCCTTTCCATCCTGAAATGAATTCTTTTTCGTATCCTTACTTCTTGTAAACTCCTTATCCTCAAAATTACTCCTAATATAGTTCTTCTGCTTTTCTGATTTTGAACTTTCTTTTAAAAAGCTATTTTTTGCATAATTTTTATATCTCTTATTCTTGGATTTTGGATTTTTTACATATTCATCATATTTTTTTCCCTTATTATTTTTCCTATTATCGTACTTTTCATCATCTGCAAGAGTTCGATACGATACTTTACTATCCCTAAAATCCATATCATACCTGTCTATTACTCCATCATTATCCATATCTTTAGACAATGGATCATAAACCTCTTTTTCTTGCTTATGAAATTTATCTACCTGCTTTTGCATCTTTTTCCTACGTTTTTCGGCTTGAAAGACAGACTGATTTTGCTTTATATCTCCCTTATCGGATAAGTGAAAAGTTTCATTCTGATTTTTGAGATATTCTGCTTTATAATTATCCTGAGTTTGAACCTGCAAAGGCTGCTTTTCTTGATTTAATGATTTTGCCCTGTTATTTCTATACTGTATCTTCCTTTTCTTTGCCAAGTTTTTTCACCTCCGTTTCAATTCTTTTCCTTGCAAGGTCTACATATTCCTCATTTAATTCAATTCCGATATACTTTCGATTATGAAGCAGTGCTATAAGTCCAACTGTTCCACTTCCAATAAAAGGATCAAGGATTATCCCACCTTTCGGGCAACCTGTAATCATACAAATCTCAGCCAATTTTGGAGGAAAGGCTGCATAGTGATTTCCCCTAAAAGAGGTGGTATTGATGGTCCAAATATCCCTTTTGTTGCGAAACTGAGGGATATTATCTCCTTTGTACTGCCCATATCCTCTTGCTTCATTGATTTTTTGTATCTTTGCTCCGGAATTTTCGTTTAGATACTTATTTTCCTTACTTCTTCCTCTTACATATCTTTTTTTACTGACTTCTTTCATCGGCTCTGCTAAAGAATCATAGTCATAGTAGTATCTTGGCGATTTGGAAAGTAAAAAGATATGTTCATAAGAACGAGTAGGTCTATCCTTGCAAGCCTCCGGCATGGCATTTTCCTTATGCCAGATAATATCCGAGCGAAGATACCATCCGTCCTCTCTTAAAGCAAAAGCCAATCTCCAAGGTATTCCCATTAAATCCTTTGACTTGTATCCTAACACCTTTTGTGTAATCGAGGGATTTTGCCCGTTTCTTCCCTTTGGATATTTAGGATCTCTTTGTTCTTTCTTACTGCTTGTTCCTGCATAAGAGTCCCCAATCACAATAAAGCAAGTGCCGTCTTTTTTTAATACTCTTCTTACCTCTCTAAATACATTTATTAGCCTGTCGAGGTATTCTTCTACCGTTTTTTCTCTTCCGATTTGCTCTTTTTTATGGTAATCCCTAAGCCCATAATACGGGGGTGATGTAATTGAGCAATTTATACTTTCATCCGGAAAATTCTTTAATGTTTCAAGTGCATCCCCACAAATAATTCTATTTTCATTTTCTTTTAGAAATGCCTCTTTACTTCTGTCCACGCTCATCCCTATTCACCTGCCTTTTTTACTTCTTCAGGTTTAGTTGTTATTAGGGAGTACAGCTTTGTATTTTTCGGAAACTGATCGATAAAAGGAACAATCGTATTTCCATAAAAGATAAGTCCTTCTCCCTCATTGCTATTGGTTACATAGGAAAGCTGGTGTTTGGAGATATTCAGTTTTTTAGCTAAAATATCTCGATCCGTTCCTGCCTGATTAAGCATTAAAATAAAGTCGGTATTGTCAAAGATATTTTCAATCTCCGGACTTGCAAGCAGATCCTTTATGTTTTGGGTAAGTCCAGTCGGCATACCTCCCCATTTTCTAAATCGCTTCCAAATTTCAATGGAATAATTGGCGGTTTGCGGCTCTTTCAACAAAAGATGAAATTCATCAACAAAATATCTTGTTGTTTTTTTACTTGCCCTGTTGACAGTAACTCTATTCCAAACCTGATCTTGTATAATTAACATTCCGATTTTTTTAAGCTGTTTTCCCAGTTCCTTGATGTCATAGCAAACCACTCTGTTATTAGTGTCTACATTCGTTCTGTGGTTAAATACATTTAAACTTCCCTTTACATAAATCTCCATTTCTACTGCAAGTTTTTTCCCTACCGTTTCTTCCTGTTTTTGAAGAAGGTTATATAAATCTTCTAAAATAGGCATATTCTCCGGCACAGGATTTTCAAAATAGGCTTTGTATAAAATCGGCAAGCAACGGTCTATGACAGAGATTTCTTCTGCACTTAATTTCTTTTCTCCAACTACCAATTCAAAAAGCGAAAGAACAAAATCCGATTTTAAGGATAGCGGATTATCTTCATCAGCATAATCTATGTTAATATCAAGCGGATTAACATAGTCTTTACTTGTCGGAGAAATTCTAACAACCTGACCTTTTAGAGCTTCTACAAGTGGGGCGTACTCGGCTTCCGGATCTGCTATGATAATATCATCATCTGTAATCAAGAAAGCATTGGTGATTTCTCTTTTGGCTGCAAAAGATTTACCGGAACCCGGAGTACCTAAAATTAGACCGTTCGGGTTTTTCAGTTTCTTTCTGTCTGCCATAATAATATTTCTGCTTAGGGCATTCAAACCATAATATAAGCTCTCTCCCTTGATAAAGAGTTCTTCCGTTGTAAATGGTATAAAGATAGCGGCTGCACTTGTGGTAAGTCCACGCTCTATTTCCACTTCATTGATTCCAAGAGGCAAACTTGCAACAAGCCCCTGTTCCTGTCTGTAATTTAGGTTTTTCAAACTGCAATTATGTCTGTTTGCAATAGATTTTAAGGTAAATACCGTATTGTCCAGTTTTCCCTTACTTTTACTCATATTCATAAAAAGAATGGTTACCAAAAACATCTTTTCATCATGATTTTGTAGTTCTGATAGCAGGTTCTTTGCTTCTGTCCCATAAGTTACAAGGTCGCTCGGCAAGATGTCGATATCATAGCCTGCACGTATGGCTTTCTTATTTTCCTCAAGCTTCATCTTGTCTAAATCCGTTATTTTTCTTTTTACATTTTTAATCGCTTCCATCTGATCAATGGCTTTGATATGAAAGGTAACAACCATATTTTCTTCCAATGCCAAAAACTCCGATAACATTTCATCTTTAATATCCGATGCCAAAAGCTGTAAGAAATTCACCTCAGCAAAGACTTCTCCGCTTTTAAAGTAGGTCGGCTTGGAAAAGTTAAAAGATGCAGGTACAATATATTCTTTCGTCGTAAGTCCGCTGTATTTCAAGTCCTCAAAGGAAAAGACAAGTTTATCATTCGGATTTAAAATATCGTGAATAACCTTTAAGCGTTCTTCACCATCAAGTACATAAGCCTTTACTCCCATCTGCTTAAAATTATTTAATACATCCATTTCCATTCGCTCAAGTCTGCTCTTTGCCTGCTTTAAGTCCTCCGCTTCAATGGTAAAGGTAAGGTACATACTCTTGGACAGTCCGTTATTTCCTTTAGAGCTTTGGTTTAAGAGCATTTGTCTGTATTCATTTCTAATTTCGTTAAAATCATCTATATTTTCTTTAATGTCAATTAGTTTACTTATTTCCTCATTTTCACCGATACTGTTGATATAACTGAACTCCACTTCCACAGAAGAATTAAAGAAATTTAGAAAAGAAGAAAATTCCGAGAAGATACTTTCTTGATCTGCTTCTTCCATTAAGCGATAGTTGATATCCAAAAATCGAATGGTTTTATTAAATTTATTCTTTTCAATCTGGCAAATCCCATCCTTTAACATTCGCTTATAGGGAATGGTATCTTGTACGGTTTCCTTTTTCTCCTCTTTCATAAAAAAAGGAAACCACCCGTTTTTCCTTGATGATTTCCCATTTGTTTTAGACTTTGTTTTTTTCTTTCCTGATTTTTTAAGCTCGGATAACTCTTTTTTATTTTTCCTAAGCTCCAACTCTTCTTTTTTAATTCGTTGTTCCTGTTTTTTTCTTTTGTCTTTGTTCAATTTTTTTCCTCCTTCCGTTTGCCTTATTTTTACTTCCTGTCTCCTGCTTTTTTGTTTTCTCGGTATGATAAATACTTTTTGCTTTGTATAGCCTAATCTTTTTACTTTTATGAAATTTCAATATATATTCTAAATGTTTTTCAAAGGGTAAATTGTCCTTTTCATAAAGCGTTGCAAAAAGAACAGGTAAGACTACTATACTCATTACAATCATAGAAATATCCGTACTCAGATAATTTTTACAAAGCATATATACAGGAAAACCGATAAGCCCCGCTATGCTAAAACCGATCAGCTGCCTTTTTGTCATATTCAGGGCTACCTTAGTTTTTACTTTCGTCAAATCCTTTGGTACTTTTACATATGCCATCGCTTATCCCCTATCTTTTTCTATGATATGTTCTTCTCTCATATTTGAAAGTGCTTCCAAATGCTCCCAAAGTGAGATGATTTCATCTTTCCCTCTCTCCAATTCTTCTAATAGTTCTTTATATTCGCTTTGTTTTTTTACTTCTTCCTCCACACTCTTTACCTTTTCACTAATGAAAAGGACTTCTTTGAAAAGGGCATCCAGTACGGTAACCGACAGTTCTCTAAATTCCTGCTGTTTTTCTTCTTCACTCTTTTCTTCCTCTTTGAGATACTCTTCTTCCCAAAACCGGATATCATCTTCTGTTTCTATAGCATTTTCTTCAAATTCGCAAAATCTATCCTGCTTTTTATATTTACTTCTCACTTTTATCATTCCTGCTACTGCCGAAGCAAGTGAGATTGCTGTTGCAACTCCCAAAAATACTCTTGTTTTCCTATTGATGTTTTTCATAACTGCCTCCTTGTATATTTTTTTGCTTGGATTATTTCATCAACTTCTGCTCATTATGAACAAAAGTTTTCTAATGGCTGTTTAAGATTGCCTTTGCGATACTTCCGGATTTCATCATCATAACTCCAAGAATCAGTCCATATGCAAGCACTTGTAAAATACTTGCATGAATATCCGTAAAGTTTACGGTTTTTACTAAAACTGCATAGATTCCAAAAAAGATTAGGATGAAAAATCCCTGAAGCCCAAGTGCAAACAGACTTTTAATATAGTTTGTTCCGATACTTGACCAGTCCCTGTTTCCCATTGTAGCAAACGGTATTGCACAAATGGAGCAATAGACATATATTTCAATCATTCTTCCATATAGGATTACAGTGATTAAAACTGACAGAATCATTAAAGAAAATTTAACCAATCCTGTTTCCAGTGCAATCCCGATGAGTGTTCCAAGTTCCTTTGTTTTTAGGGCATCGACCATAGCATCAAAATTACCCGGCGTAATATTTGCACTGCTTCCCACAACACCTGCCGCCTTTCCTATCATGACCTGTGAGGCATCAAAGACTGCCATAGAAAATTCAAAAGCGTGAGAAACAAGCCATACGGCAATCCACATTTTGATAATGTATTTAAAAAATTCAAAGGTATCCGTGTCTTGCATGGAATTTTTCCTAAGCACAACTTGAATTAACTCTATACAAAGTATTGCGGTTAGAATTATGGCTGCTATGGGCAAAACAACATTGGTATTGATTGATTTGATGAAGGCAAAGACCTCCGAGTTCCAAGAACTCGGGGTCTTTCCCACTTCTCCTGCAACGGTTCCTACTTTGTCGTTAATATCTACAAGCATTGCAGAAAGATTATCTTTAATAATATCAATCATAATATTCTTGAAAAACTCATGTATCTTTTCAAATAAATCAAACATTATTTCAAGACATTAGCAAGTAGCGGAATGAGTTTTAGCCCTATTAAAACAATTCCTCCACCGCTCATAAGCTGCTTTATACCCTGTGATTTGGCTCCGGGATTATCCGAGCCGTATCCTTCAAGCAGATTAACAATTCCCCATGCACCAAGTCCTGCTCCGATTGCCGTAACGAGTATCTTTAATATATTTACCGCCTGTACAAAAAAATCCATAACTTATTCCTCCTCATTTTCTTCCTGTTCTTTTTTATTTTCCATTTCTTTATCAATTTTGTTGACATGCTTTACAATAAAATTCCTGTATGTCTTATCCGCTTTTTGAACCTCTTTGTAATATCCGTAGACATGGATAAAATCGCCTTTTTCAAAGTCTTTCACAAGCTGCGTCTTTTCACCGTAGACATTACAGTTGATATATTCTTTCTTTTTTTCTCCTGTCTTTCCCATCTTTCTAAAAAGTGTAAAGTTTGCAACTGAAACTTCCCCATCTTTTCCTAAAATGGTTTTGATTTCTACATCACCTATCAGGTTTCCGTTAATATTCAGCATTTCTTTTTGCATCTCTTTCCTCCATTTTCATTTCTTTTGATTCCATAAAAAAAAGACCACAACGTTTTACTTTGTTATGGTCTTGTCTATATTTTTTCATATTCAATTTTATCCTTTGTTCATTCCAACTTCTATTCATTTTGAGCAGAGGTTAGAAATTCTTCTTTTATTCCTGCCATAATATACTCTACACAGGGCAGTGCTATCGCATTTCCCAGTGCCTTATACCTTGCACTGTCAAGTATGATATTCCCATCCGCTCCGTACTTTGTGTAGTTATCCGGCAGTCCCATCAGCCTTTCGCATTCTACCGGTGTTAAATACCTGATAAATCCCTCCTCTTCTTTTCCATTTTTCCAGTACGCAAACATTGTAGGATTGGATGCTAATAGGGTTGGAAAAGGTTCATTTGGCTTCCCGAAGCTGTTTCTAAAAAGGGTTTTATTTTTTCTTTTTGCTCCTCCTCGCATTTTTCTATCTTGAAAGGGTCTGACGTTTGGTATTTGCCTCCCTGCTTTATCAGAATACCTTCGATTGGATCGGGTATTCTTATCTTCGAGTTTTCTGATAATCTTAGAATTTTTGAACAGGTTTTCGGGCTTATATAGTATTTTGTGGGAACGGAATCCTCCAAAATCACAGACAATAAATATTCTCTTTCTTCTTTGAAGGAGCTTAGGCTCTCCGAAATATTGGGCATCCAAGACTCTCCAAGAAAGTTCAAATTCCCTCCCTCGCACCACTCCTGCATTTGCCCATTTAGACTCAGGCATTGGAAGGCAGGTGCTGCTGAAGGATTCGAGGACGGCTCTAAAATCCAACCTATTTCCTGATACAAAAGCTCCCATGACGTTCTCCCAAATAGCGAAAGTTGGATACTTGCCATTTGTAAACCTCCTCATCTCTTTAATAATTCTTATTGCATGATAAAAAAGAGATGATTTTTCTCCACTAAGTCCTGTTAAATCTCCTGCTTTTGAAAAATTTTGACAAGGAGAGCCGAATGTAATAATATCCACCGGCTTTATATCTCTTGCCTTTAATTTTGTGATGTCCCCTAAATGCTCTACATCAGGAAAATGCCTCTTTGATATAGAGATTGCATTTTTATCAATTTCGCTTGCCCATACTGTCTTTATCCCTACTTTTCTTGCCGCTAAAGGAAATACTCCGATTCCGTCAAATAAGCTTCCAAGTGTTATTTCTTTTACCTTACATCACCTCTTTTCTATTTTTATAATTTCCTATATTTACTTCATATTTTTATCCGTCTTACTTCTGTTCATTATGAACAAAAGTTGGCGGGCTTCTTCCTTTTTCTTTCATTGAATTATTTCTCCTTTATTTTTTCAATTCATCTTTCTATTTTTTAGGCTCAGTCATTTTTTAATATTCCTTTACAAAGTTTAATTCGATAGGCACTTCTGCTCATTTTGAACAAAGGTCGCCTTAAATTCTTATACATCCATATCAACCACTGTTACTTGCATATTTTCTTTTAGCTTAACTTTATCTTTTCTCTTTAGATATTTTTCTATATCAAAGGCATTTTTCTTATTGTAATCGGAAAGCAGTTTGTAATTCTTATGCTTGGTAATATCAAATTTATCGGAGTAAAAAGGTCTTGCTCCCCTTATTTCCAAGATGCACTTTCCACCGTCCATTACTTTCAGTTCATCCCTGCTCATGAGTTCCTTCCCAAGTTTTTGATAGTTTAGTCCGAAAGATTTTTGATTGGAGCGTGTTTCACTTGTATTGTAAAGGTCTATGGTTTCCTTCCCTAAGTTTTCTGAAAGTTCCTTTATTGTTGTTCCTTCCTTTCCTCCTAAAAACAGCTCACTATCACAATTGCCCAGAATGGTGTCGGCATGGTCTTTATATATGGCTTTTAGTTGTGATTTTGCTTGCAAGATAATGCTTGCCGATATTTCTCTGGAACGAATGGTGGCAATGAGTTTTTCAAACTTGGGTATCTGCCCGATGTTGCTGAACTCATCAAGCAGGCACCTCACATGAACAGGGAGTCTACCGCCATATACATCATCTGCCTTATCACATAAAAGATTAAAAAGCTGGGTATACATCATTGCTACCACAAAGTTAAAGGTATCATCAGTGTCTGATATGATAATAAAAAGGGCTGTCTTTTTATCTCCTATGGTATCCAAGCCCATTTCATCATATTCCATAAGGTTTTTAAGTTCTTCAATGTCAAATGCTGCAAGTCTTGCACCACAACTAATCAATATACTTTTCGCCGTTTTTCCGGCAGCCAGTTTATACTTTTTATATTGTTTGACTGCAAAATGATTCGGCTTTTCTTTTTCCAGTGCATCAAAGATATAGTCTACCGCATTTTTGAAATTTTCATCTTCTTCCCTGACTTCACTTGCATCAATAAAGGCAAGCAGACTTTCAAAGTTTTGTTCTTCCTGCGGTGCTTCATAGTAAAGGTATCCGATAAGTGCCGTATAATACAGGCGTTCCGCTTTACTCCAAAAATCCTCCGTAGCCTTTTCTCCTTCCCCCTTTGTATTTGCCATAATCG
Organism: Peptoanaerobacter stomatis; assembly: GCF_000238115.1. Classification (GTDB taxonomy): domain Bacteria; phylum Bacillota; class Clostridia; order Peptostreptococcales; family Filifactoraceae; genus Peptoanaerobacter; species Peptoanaerobacter stomatis. Next base: position 142,184 of record NZ_JH414548.1, read on the forward strand.
TCTGTACCAGTTTTAATATGTCTTTCTCACTCCTTAAATATGCAAAGGGATTGTAGTGCATGGATTTTTTGAAATTGATGGTGTTTAGCACCTTAATATCATATCCGTTTTTCTCAAGCATCTTTCCGCATTCGACAAGAACGGTGCCTTTCGGATCGGTTACAACGTAAGATGAGTGCATTTGCATAAGATTGGGTTTTAAGAAAAACCGTGTCTTTCCGCTTCCTGATCCTCCGACTACAAGCACATTTTTATTTCTTGCATACTTTGGATTTTTAGGTCTTGAGTTCATCGTAAGCCGTTCCGTGTTGGTTAAAAGTATGTTGTTTTCAAATTTTTCATCTGCGTAAGGCTCGATGTCTTTCGAGCTTCCCCACCTCGCTGAACCGTATTCTATCCCTTGGCGAAATTTCTTGGCATTTTTCTTTTTTTGATATACGATAAACCATATGACCGCTGAAAAACAAATACCTGCAAGTAAGTCATCTGTATGAAATGATGGCAGATAAGACAGTGTTCCTATATCAGATAAAGCTACTATCATCTTATCTACATAATCACCACCTACATAACTGTTTATATGTCTTGAAAATATATTCGCCAGATAAAAGAAAAAGAGATAAGGTAAGTTCCTAATTACAAACTTTTTCTTATCTCTTATGTGAAATATATTTTTTATATCTTTTAGTATTTCTTTTACGATTTTCGTCTTTACCACTCCTTCCTACAAACTCTGTTCCTTATGTTTTTCTTTGATTTTATCTTTCATAGGTGCATTTTTAACTTTTTCTTTGAAATGATTTAACTTCTTAATTACCGATTCTCTTTTCTTATTCTTTCCTGCAAATTTTGCTACTGCTTCCTTAAATGCCTGCTCCATTACCTTTTCATCTTTTGCCTGAAAAAACACTATTTTATTTCCGGTCGTTAAATCTTTTTTGATACTGAATTTCACACCGCTTTTATTCAGCTCTCTTTTTAGGTTTTTTAAGTCCACATCATTTAACTCTAAGGTTTCCACTTTGCCTTTTTTCACTAAATCTTTTACCGTGGTCGGCTTTTGTTTACCAATAAAATCTTTTAAACCGTTTTTCTCTTGTTCCGCCTTGTTAAGCAGCATTTTTATTAGCTTCACAACTTCTCTTGCCGTTAAATGAAGGACTTTTTTCTTTACCGCAATTACCTGTCTTGTAACTTCTTCATTAATCAATATATCACCTGCTTTCCATAAGTATTGTACTCACCTTTCGTGCTTTTTCTTTCATCTTTGCTATTCTTCTGTTTTCTCCTGTAAAAAGAATGGGTGTTGCCATTTCAAGCAGCCTTGAATAAATTCTCTGTTCTTTCAGATTAGCGGGACTTGTAAGCTGCTTTGCACTAAGATTGGTGGTTAAAATTATCGGTTTGTTTGCTCTATACCTGCTGTCAATGATGTTAAAAATATGCTCTGTTGCAAAAGGAGTATCTCTTTCCATTCCAAAATCATCAATGATAAGCAGCCTATGTTTATTGAGCTTTTCAACATACTTATTTTTATTGATTTCAAGGTTCATCATATCGTTTAAGATAACAGCAAAATTTGTCATCTTGACAGAGATTTCTTTTTCAATTAAAGCATTGGCTATTGCTGATGCCAAGTAGGTCTTTCCGGTTCCTACAGGACCTGTAAAAAGCAAACCGATGTTTTCTTTTTCCATTTCCTCAAATTTTTTCACATAGTTTTCTCCGATATTTCTATGCTCTAAACTGCCATCTTCCGATTCAAAGGTCTGGTCTTGTAAAAGTTTATCTTCAAATGCCTGCTTTCTTAAATCGGATAGGATACTTTGACGCTCCAGTTCTTTCCAATGCTGTTTTTCTTTTTCCAATTCTTTTTCTCTGCAAATACAATTTTTAGGTATTTTTCTTAGACTCCCACCTATATCTTTAAGTTGCTGTTTGGGACTATGGCATAGTCCGCAATAGACAAGTCCGTCTTTTTCATTCACATAATCTCCGTTTTTTTCGTTCAAAACACCTTTTTCCAAACGTTCTAATACTCTCCCGAAGATATTTTCTGTACTGCCCATATGATTCCTCCGTAATCTATCTGCTCTGTTTTCATTTTCTTAAAACTTAAACTTATCTTCTTTCACTATCTTTGACTGCTATGTGTAATTGCTATGTGGTATTAAAAAGCTGTTGCCATATTTCTTTATCTTTGCTGTAATCGGTATTCCCTGACTTTGCATCTGTTGTCATTCCTAAGATATTGATGGGTGCATTATATAGCAGGGATAACAAATAGGCTCTCAGGTTTGTAATTTTTCTCTTGTTTTCATCAAGAACAAGCAGAACATAGCTGATATGTTCTTTTTGTAGTGATAAAAACTGTTCTTTTACGGTTTCATACGCTGTCATCTTCTGATTGATTCTTATGTCTGTCTTACTTTGAATTGCCTCTGCCATTAAGTTTACGATAAGGTCAATTTTTTCTTTGTCTTTTAATTGTTCTTCCACAAGAAAAGTGTAGTTAATATTTTGTTTGAGTATTTTTGTTATTTCCTCTACTTCCATATCCTCTTTTTTATTTTCTTTTGAGGGGGATATGGGGGAGGTGTTATTATATTCAGTATCACTATATTCAGTCTTATTTATATTAGTCTTATTACATTGTGATTTTAACAATTCTTGTTTTGTGAAATTCACATTTCCTGAATTGTGATTTTCATCATTCTTAAATTGTGATTTCCATAATTCCTGATTGGTGATTTTATCCTGCACAGAATTTTCCTGCTCATTTGTTTCCTGAATGATAAAGTTCTTCACATAGAGTATGTTGGGTTTGCCAAGTCCCAATCTTTTCTTTTCAATAAGTCCTATCCCTTTTTTATCATCCAATTCCTGAAGTATCTTTGTCGCTTTCTGGGTGGCACAACACATAATTTCTGCAATCTCTTCTATGGTAAAGATGATATATACCTTGTTTTCTTCATCAATCCAGTTATTTTTCATGGACAGGTTCATTCGGTCAAGTAAAATCCCGTATAGCACTTTGGCATCACTACTCAGTTTTGTAAATATGGGATCTGTAAATAACAGCTTGGGAATACGAAAAAAAGAGAAGTTTTCCGCTTCTTTTCCGTAATAGTAGTTAAATTTTATATCCATGCTCTCTACCTCCTCCTATGTTTTAAGCATCAAAAAAGAGATAGCTGTTTTTCTTTGCTATCTCTTCATAAATGAATTCTTTATCTTTTATTTTTATCTATTTTTCCTTATCGGTATCGTCTTTTTTATCTTGTTTTTTATTGAAAGGTTCTTTGACCACATCTTCAATCAGTCTTGATAAATCTACTGCATTTTTTGAGGTAATTACAGGTTTCCCGGTTTCTTTCTCAATTTCTTTCCTTGTGTTTCCTGCTATACTGCCTCCTCTTTTTGCAACTTTCTTATTTTCTTCCAAACCCTGTGGGTTGGTGGTTTTTGTAAGCTCTGTTGTTGTCGCTTCTGCAAGCATATTTAGAACAATTTCAAGAGTGGTCATATTATCTCTTAGATTTTCTTTTTTCAAACCTTTCAGATTTTTATATCCTCTTGTTGTCATGCCTGACCATGCTTTTGTAATTTCATCGGTTAGTATTGCATATTCAATTCCTTTTTCAATCCCATGATCATCCCAAGCATCGGTTAGCTCTTTTCTCACTTGGATTGCTTGAAGGCGTTGGTTAATCCATTCGCGACTGTACCCTTTCTTCAAATAGGTTTCTAAGGCTCTGTCAATCGTAAGTTCCGGATCGATGATTTCATCAATTCGCTCTTTTCCTACTTCCGCAAGCCATAATTTGAAAGGTTCTGCCTTTGGTGATGGAATGGACTGGATAATACGGAGAATTCCCTGCATATCCGCCACATCAGTTAGACGCATTTTCCCATCTGCTGCTTTCATTTTCAAAGCGTTACAATTTGTAACGGTTTCGTTGCCTTCATCTTTTAATCTCTTTTTCAGTACTCTCCAGTATACTTGTGGATCTTTACTTTCTGTCAGTACCGATACTACATCTACTACTGAAAAATACCATTCTTCTTTTTCTTCGTCCCAAACGGAGCGTATCTCTTTATTTTCATATAGTTTTATTTCGTCCATTATGACACCTGCCTCTTTTATATATTAGTTTGTTAAACAGCCTTTTCTCTTGTGTATTGTTTTATATTATACCCTAAATTTATAATTTTGTCTTTTCACTTGTCGGTATACCCTTTAAAATATATTTCTAGTGCTTTTTCTATGATTTCCTCCACATCTTCTTTTGTTTCATCATGAAAGAATTTTTTGTATACACTCCGAGACAGCTTGATATTCTGATACTCTTTTATCTTCGGTTTTTTCAAGTTCAACAAATATGCTGTAACCATCTCTTGATTTAGCTCTTCCTGTCGGTTCATCAGATGAAGTGCTTTGGTGTCGCTTGGTTTTAAGGTTAGTTCCAGTTCTTCGCTCTGCTGATACAGATATTCCTGTATTTCTTTTGAAAGATAGGATAAGTCTACTGCCATTGTCAGTCCTATTTTTTCATTATCAATCTCTTTTTTCCAAGAGTCTGACAATTCATTTAATCTAAGATACCTTGCAATAGATGCACCTGAAAGATTGTATTCTTTTCCAAGTACTTTTCTGCTGTCTGTCTTATCTTCTTCCTTGCTTTCTTTTTCTATGATACCCTGCTCTAAATTGTTTATATCTTTTTGCAAATCATTTCTCTTTCCCTGACTTGCTATTTTTTCATATCGCATTTTAAGAACAAAGGCTTTTTCTGTCGGCAGCAAGTCGGAGAAAGAACGCTGCATAAGGTTGGTTTCAATCACATAGGTATAGGTTTGTTCTTCGGAAAGATTTTCTTTAATAATACAAGGAACAGTTTTTAGATTCACAAGTCTGGCTGCATTTACTCTATTATGTCCAGAAAGTATTTCATAAGCTCCATCCTCTTTTTTTAGAACAATGATTGGATTAAGTATCCCATTTTCTTTGATACTTTCCACCATATCGTCTAATCTCTTGCCTGTGTATAGGGTAAATGGATGGTCGTGGTAGTTTTCAAGTAGATTGATTTCTATATTCTGTATATCTCCCTGTTCCAAGGTGCCTGTATCATCAAGTAAAAAATCTACGGCATCGGTTATTTCTCTTTTTACAAGTTTTTTACTCATAGCAGATCTCCTTTGCCAGATTGTCGTATGCAATATCTACACTGCTGCCTTTTGCATATTTTTTTATGCTTTGTCCGCTGTATATGGCTTCTCCCACTTTGACCGTTTTGGGTATTTTGGTTTTAAATACCGCTATCTTTCCTTGGTACATTTCTTCTACCTGCTGAGTAAGGAGTTTTGAAAGATTTGTTCTGTTATCGCACATGGTTAGTAAAATCCCCTGCACTTTCAGTTTCGGATTCACTCTCTTTTTAATTTTCTGAACGGTTTTTAAGAGTTCACCAATTCCTACTACTGCAAAAACTCCGGTATCGGCTGTGATAAGCACACTGTCTGATGCACAAAGGGCATTGATGTTTAGAATATTAAGTGATGGAGATGTATCTATAAGGATATAGTCGTAATGCTCTCTTATCTGATTGATAATTTCTGATAATATTCTTTCGCTCCCTGTTTCTGACCTCATTTGTGTTTCAACGGCTGATAAGAAAATGCTTGAGGGGATAATATCCATTTCATCATAAGATAGGATATATTCCTCTACTGAATAACTTTCCTCTTCTAATTCAGCTGTCAGCAAATGTCCTACTGTTTTTATGTTTTCTGAATTTCCCACATCAAAACATCTTGTAAGATTAGCTTGCGGATCAAGGTCAATTACTAATATTTTTTTACCCAGTTCTCTTAGCGAGCAGGCAAGGTTTAGAGTTGTGGTTGTTTTACCGACTCCGCCTTTTCGATTAGCTATAGTTATAACTTGTGCCATAGAACGCCCCTTTCTTCTCTATACAGAGATTTCATTTTGTGATATACTTTTATATGATTTTAAGTATAAAAAAAGATGATAGTCTCAATCCATCATCAAGTTTAAAAGTTTTGTGGAAGCCTTTAACCATTGATTTTTCTTGGATTTATTGCACTATCATCATTATATCATTATCTCCGCTTCCTACTTGTCCATAAAATAATAAGCCTGTTGCCTTATCATTAGCAGGATTTTGTGATGTCACTTCTCGATAAAAACCTACTGCTTTCGTCTTAGTTTGTTTCTGTTCGTTTGTATTTTCAGCAAAATTAAAAAATGTACAACGCTTAAACAGCTCGGATATATTGCTTTGTTCTATTCTTTTTTCATTTTGCATTTGTATTTGACATTCGCAAGGTCTTGAAAACTCATAAACCCTATTATCTCTCATACGTTTTTTATAAAATACAAAGCCTTCGTCCTTGCATATATTGCATTTATATTCCATATTTTAACTCCTTAAATTATTCCCATTTCGTTAAGCTCTTCCTGTGTATATTCCTTTGGTTTCCACGTTGTATTTAGATTTACAGTTTGTTTTCTATTCTCATCTGTCTTGTTATCTTTCGTATTTCCTTTAATTTCTTTGCATTCATACACAGTTAACCAACAATGCTCTATGCTCTGTTCAAGCACTTTTATTTTTGATATATCATCATTGGCTATATGATTTAATCTATTAAGCAATAATTCTAACGCTTTTGTTGTTAATGTCTTTTTTACAGTCTTTCGCATTTTTATAAATTCATAGATTGTATCTTTAAGTTTGTCATTTTTAGTATATTCATCTATGAGATTATCAAAATCTGTTTTTGTATCTACTGATGTTTTATTTTTTTCTTTTTTATATTTTTCTTTTTTATTATTAATTGTATTATTAAATACTGTATTATTATCTTTGACGTTTTCGTCAATAGGGGTATTGATATTTTCGTCAATAGCGTCTTGATTATTCTGTCCATAGGTATTGATATTTTCGTCAATAGGGGTATTGCTTTTATCATCAGTTTGCACATAAGTTTTTTCATTTACTATTTGAGGTATACCGTTTATATATATTCTTCTTTCTATAATTTCTTTTGTATTATTTTTATATATTATCTGCACATTTACATAACCTGACTTTTCTAATTTACTTATCCATCTTGAAATTGTTTCTTTCGATACTTCATAAAGCTCGGCAAAATATGAATTGCTCGCCCAACAATAGCCTTTATCGTTGGCAAGTGCCGTTATTTCGCCATACAAGAGTTTAGCATTAGCAGGTATATTTTTATCATATCTAACATTTGCAGGTATAACTGCATAATATCCCTTGTTCATTTCATTTACCCCTATCTATAATATACAAGGATAAGGCTTTAATTAGCCTCATCCTCATTTGTATTTTCAACAACAATATCATTTATAACTTCACCAGTTTGAATATCTACTTCAAAATCTACAGTATCATTATTAATTTCATCCATATTAGCACTAATATCAGACTTTACAGTCTCATCCATACTCATAAACTTTTGAGACTCAATGCTTAAAGGTGCATATTTTAATAGCTGTTTTAATACAGTTTTTTTAGCCATAGCATCAAAATCAGTTTGCCAAGGACCATTATTAAAAGTCTTTGATTTAGATTTTCCAAAATTTATTATTTCATCTTTTGTCATAAAAAACATAGACTCTCCACCATTAGTTAAATGGTAACAAGCATAATATCCAATTACCTCTCCACGTTCTTGCTTTAAATTAGGCTTGTGAACTAACTTTTGATTTAAGCCATATTCCATTTCAAATTCATCATTTTCTCTTACCTCATGAGAATATATGCTTTTAAATTGTCCACTTCTTTGTGCTAATTCCAAAAGACCTTTATATCCCACTTGAAATTGCACTTGCTTTCCATAAGGTATTAAATATGCTTGGCCAAGTGGTGTATTAGGTTCAAGTCCAAGTTGTGCTGATTGCATCATCGCCGCTAAAAAAGAAATAGGATCACATTGTTGTAGTTTCTGATTACTTGAAAAAGCAGTTAATGCCACTCTTTGAAATCTCTCACTATTTATTTGAGCTGGCAGAGCCTTTTTAATAGCTCCTGCCATAGATTGTAATAACATATTCATATTGCTTGTTGGTGATATTTGTTTGTTTTCTTGTTTTTTTTGAATTAATTCTTTAGCTCCCATTTTATATAATCCCCCCTATATAGCCTTTATTGTAAATTTTCTACTATAACTTTCCTTGCAGTATTTTTTATATACTTCAGGCATTTCTTTTTTTAGATTAGTTGTATCAATTCTATTAGTTACATAACCTTTCCAGTTTACTTGAAATTTATTACATATACCCGACTCATTTTCTCCAAGTTCTGATTTTACTTCTTGTTCTAATTTTTTCTTTTCAGTTTCAAGTACATCTATCTGCTCTTTAATATCTAAAATATTTTGTATTCTTTCATCATTTGAACTTTGAAGTATGATTTGATTTTCTTTTGAATATTTATATTTTTCTTTCAATACCTCATCATACATAGATGTTCCATCTGGAGATGGTAGTATTTTCTTTTGAACATTTTCTGTCCAAAAATAATTATTAGCTTTAACTATCATTTCTATAAGTTCATCATCTCTTACAATTTCTTTTATAGCAAAATCACTATTTCCTATAAGTGCAGCAATATATGCTTTTTCAGCACCAGTTATTGCCATATAATGTTGTACCTGTATTTCATAATATGGAGGTACTTTATCGTCTTCCCATTCCTTAATAGCAAATGAGTTAGTAACCTTGCACTCTAATATACTTTTTTCTCCCACAATAGCTCTATCTATATTTGCACTCATATATGGATATTTTTCATTACCAAGGATAGCATTTACATTTCTAACTTTCTTACCTGTTTTCTCCATAAATTCTCTTGCAACAAAATCTTCTAATTTATTTCCAAGTTCCATTCTATAACTTTTATTTTCTATTATTTCATCAGTAATTTTATCCATATAAACATCTATACTACTTCTAAATGGATTTATTCCTATGATGGCAGAGCTTTCACTACCACCTATATAATTTTTTCTTGCCATTAACCAATCTTTATGGCTCATATCATTTGTACTTTGTATTATAGTTGCATCTAAAAATTTCATTTTGCATTTTCCTTTCATATGTGCTATAATTGCACTAAATAGATTATTTTATTTAGGCTTTTGCTTGGTATTGGCAGTACCATCAAAAGCATTTTTTATTTTCTGATATTCCTTATCATCTTTTAATAACTCAACCAGTATATCCCTTTGATTTGCTTTTATTATTAAGTCTTTAAGCTCTGTATATGTTATTTCTACAAAAATATCTTTGCTTTTCACTTGCATATTCATAGCTTATTCACCTGCGATTTTAAAAATCTCCAAAAGCCTTTATTAAGTGTCATTATGTTGTTAAAATTTGCTTTTCTATAAATTTCAAGAGCTTTTTCATATTTACTCTTTTCATATTTTCTTATCAGTTTTTGTATTAGCTTTTTTATCAACTTAACCATAGTTTTACATATCCTCTTTCTATTGATTTTCTGATTCTTAATAATCTTAGTAGTCTAAATATTTTCATATCTTCTACTCCTTTATATTTCATATGTTGGCATTTCTAATGCTTTCGCAAGCTTTATCTCTGCGTCTGACATTCTCTTAACACCTATCACATCATCTCTTGAACTTTTAAGTTCTTGTATTTTATCCGGACTTGCTTTTATAATTGTTCTTGATTCTAATCCTTTAGAATACATATATAGTAGATAATGTATTTTTGTTTCTGCTTTTGTATCTTCAATTCTTTTAAGTGCTGCACATTTTTCAAAATATGCTAACCATACCTCTGTTGTGTTCATCATTGTATCTCCTTTATAAGTTCTTTGCTCTTTCTAAATTTTCATAAAAATTTCTAATCATAAAAAATATCATATCTTTGTCCCAGCCGCCTGACGGCTTATTGTTGTATATTTTAAAATACAAATACTGCCACTGTTTCTTTGTGTATCTTTTCACAACTTCTCTTATTGCTTCTTTTGATGATCTGTCACATTTAAGATTTTTATAGTAAAATTCTTTTGCTTCTTCTCTGCTCTTTATATCTTCTATGTTCATATCATCATCCCCCCTTTATTTTGTTATACTTCCTATATATTCGCCTATAGGAGCGATTATTTGCGACAATATACCGTTTAATCTTGCTATTTCATTGTCTCTATTTTTTATCTCAAGTTCCAATCTTCTACGCTCTAACGGACTGAGTGGGTCAAGCTCTCCGCTACCCTCATATTTTAGAACATCCTTTATGTTGAATTTTACATCTCCAAAACCTTTTACAGGCTTTATTTTTCCCTCATTTTTCATTCTTCTTATTGTCGGTACAGATACTCCCCAGCGCTTGGCTAACTCTTCAATACTGAGAAGCGTCCTTTCGTTCATAGCTTAGCTCCTTTCCTTCTCATCCTCCTTATGCTATACTAAATTTGTGAAAGGAGGTGATAATTATGAGTTTTGAAGTTAAAGGCTTAGAAGAATTACGTGACTCTTTAGAAAAAATGGCTGAAACCGCTAAAAATTTGGAAGGTCAACACACTTTTCAAGAAATGTTCCCAAATTCTTTTATGAAAAAGTATACAAAATTTGACACTATCGAAAATCTTTTTGATGCATACTGTATTCCTAAAACTCAAGAAGAATTTGAAAGCTTTCCACAAGAACAGATGGATCACATAATTCAGCAATCAACTTCATTTAATTCTTGGCAATCTATGTTAGATACAGCAGCACAAGAACTATTCCTATCAAAGTTAGATTTATAATCAACTTTAATCTCTATTGGTTCGTGATTTATTTCCTCAATTAAATCACGAATCTTATTTAATTTCTCTATCTTTGAATCTATGTTTTTTACAGATACATTAAAGTAAATATCTTTACTCATATATGCTCCTTTCTTTTCATCTCTCCTTAAATTTTGCTCTTAACCTGTAGCCATCACTGAGTTTAACTGGCTGATTACTGTTATCAATTATAGCTATGGTTACAGGTTTTTCTTCATCAGTTTCAATCACAAGGTATTCAACATCAGGTAATAAATAAATATTACTGTTCTTTTCCTCTTTATCCATAATCTCCCCCTTTCTTATGCTTTTGTAGACTTAATATAATTATTCAATATAGTTATTATTAATGCGTTTGTTGTAAGTCCTTGTAACTTAGCTATTTCACTTATATTATTTTTTAGATTCAGCGGCATTCTCAGTAATACTTGCGTTTTTTCCATTACTACACCTCCTGAAAATAATATAATTGATTTGATTTGATTTGATTTGTCAATAGCTTTTTTATATTATTTTGATAGTATATTTTTATGTTTTATTTATTTGTTTGGTTTTTTTTGTCCAAATGATTTTTAATTTTGCTTCTATCATAATTAATTTTAGACTTGTTTTTAATTTGCTTATAGTAAATTATTTTACGTTTTATTTTCTAATTGTGAATTTTTCAGGCAAAAAAATATCATCATTTTTTAAATGTAAAATATCTACTATATTATTTACAATAGCTTTTGGTATATGTCTGTTTCCATTCTCATACATATTATAAGCACCTATAGAAATTTTTAACTTCTCAGCCATCTGCTCTTGTGTATATCCCAGCTGTTCCCTTTTTTCTTTCAGTTTATTTTCCAAGATTCAAGCTCCTTTCTTTATTATAGCCCGTATAGCCGATAGCACAGCTTATAATTATCTGAAAAATTTAAAATATATAAATACACATATAGCTATAATACCGTATGCAATTATACCTTGTATTTTTTCTTTTTTAGTAGTCTTACTTATCTTAAAATCTACTTTCATACTTGCACCTCCTAAAATAAAACTTGATTTTAGGTAAAAGATATGATAATATTTTTGTAAGGGGGAGGCTAGCCCCCTTTATTTAGAACTCAATTAAGAGTTCTATTTTGAGCCAAATAAGATTGAGGGTTAAGCTCAGTCTTATTTTTTTTGCTCTCTTTTTCATATCTTTTACCTCCTTTCGTTTGATTATGTATATATTATAATTCACAAAACGTAAATTGTCAATAACTTTTTCAAAATATTTTTTCGTTTTGTGAATTTATATTTTCAAATAGTAAATTTTTTTGTATACTATATTTACATATTGTGAATTTATAATTATTTAACAGATAAGGAGGCAATTATGAGTAGTTTTGGAAACAGATTAAAAACATTAAGAGAAAATCATAATTTATCTCAAAAAGAATTTGCTAATATCTTAAATATAGCTAACTCAACATTATCTCAATACGAAAGCGATAAACGTGTTCCAAGCGATGAAGTAAAAATACAAATAGCCAAATATTTTAACGTAACAACAGACTACCTTTTGGGAAACGAAACAAAAAATAAAGAACAAAATTCACAAGACAAAGACGAAAAAGACATAGCAAAATCAATGAAAAAACTCAAAGAACAACTAAAAGAGCAGCAAGGCTTAATGTTTGACGGTGAACCCTTAGATGATACTACAATAGAACTACTCCTTGAAGAATTGGAAAGACAAGAAAGATTAGTGAAAAAGATAAACAAAAAGTACACACCTAAAAAGTATTTAAAATAAAGGTGGTATAATATGAGAAAAGAGAAACAGGCAGTAATAGAGCTAATAAAAAAATACAAAACAACAAATGTATACGAATTATGCGATTGTTTAAATATAGATGTATCATTTTCAAATATAGGACAGCTCAGAGGCTTTTATAGATATTTAAAACGCAACTATTTCATAGTAATAAACAAAAATCTATCAGAAAAAAGAAGAGAATTCGTATGTGCTCATGAATTAGGTCACCTCATATTACATAAAGACGAAAATAGAATATTAATGGACACAAATATACATATACCAAACCGCTTAGAAAATGAAGCAAACAGATTTGCTATATATCTGATATTTGAAAGCTTAGAAAAATGGCAATTACGAGATTATACCAACAATGAGTTAAGCTGTATAACAGGTATCCCGCTAAAATATCTTAATGAACTAAATTTTTAATAATTTATAAAAAGGAGAATTAACAATGAAAAAATTAAACACCCTAATAGGAACAGCTTTAATTATATACTTTGCATTAAATCCTTTAGACAACTTTGTAATTAATTTCTTTAATTATTTACTTTCAAGCATAAAATTTTAAAGATATAGGAGGTTGTTTTTTTTGGACTATGACAAACTTATTAGAAATTTAATAGATAAAAGCATTGAGGCTTTTATTATGGGATTAGAGATATATAACAAGCCTACAATAAAATATAGAATAGAGGGTTTCTCATTCTTTATATGTAATGCTTGGGAACTTATGCTAAAAGCACACTTATTAAATTTAGGAAAAGATATATATTACAAAGATGATAATACAAGAACAATTAGCTTATCAGATGCAGTAAAAAGAGTTTATACCGATAAAAAAACAAGAATACGATTGAATTTAGAAAGAATAATAGACCTTAGAAATACAAGCACACACTTTATTACACAAGAATATGAAATAAAATATGCACCACTTTTTCAAGCCTGCGTTATAAATTATACTAAAGAATTAAACAGATTTCATAACGAAGATATCACAAAGCATATATCACAAAATTTTCTGACACTATCTGCATCAATAGAAAATATAACAAATGATGAAATTAAAATAAAATATCCCGCAGAAATAGCAGAAAAATTTATCCAAAAATCAAACGAGTTGGAAGTTCTTACCAAAGAAATAAATTCCGATAACTTTTCTATAAATATTAGTCAAAAATTATATATAACCAAAAATAAAAATGATGCAGATTTTTCTGTAAAGATAGAAAAAGGCTCTCCAAATTCTATTGCAATAGCAAAAGAATTTAAAGACCCGTCAAACACACACAAATATTCATACAACAACGTTATTACCGCTGTTCAAGAAAGAATGAATAAAAATAATCTTAAAATTGATAATCCAAACGGATTCACAAGCAGAATTTTAACCGCTTTTATTGATTTTTATAATATAAAATCAGATATAAAGTATTCTTATCTTCACAAAATAGGCAATCAAAGTCAATACACTTATTCAGAAGAACTTGTTAATTTTATTATAGAATGTATCAAGAAAAAGCCGGAAAAATTCGTCGAAAGCCTAAAAAACGCATAAAAAAAGATAACCCCAGGCACATAGGAATTCTCAGTATTTCTACCTACCCCATTATGGGACCCAGTGTTAATCCCTCACAAGTTATCTTCTGTTATAAATATAATATAACATTTTTTCTTAAGTGTCAATACCCATAAAAATGTTATAAATATAAAAATATTGAAATTATAAATTAAACCTGCACTAAAAAAATAAAAGATATATCATATTCCAAGCAGGATATAGAAAATCTAAAAAATAAGGGATATTTTTAACATATAATCAAAAGAAAGGAGTGATTTTATGAACACTACAATAAGACAAAAAGACAACGGATATCAAGCAATAGTATCATACAAGCAAGGCGGGAAGTGGAAACAAAAATCTAAACAGGGTTTTAAAAAGCAAAAAGAAGCTAAAGTTTGGGCAGATGAAATAAGATATACTATCACAGAAGACATAAAAGACAACATAGAATTTACAGAAATGACCGTAAAAGAAGCATTAGAAATATATTTAGAATATAAGAAAAACAGCGTAAAATTCACTACCTTTCAAACCATAACAGCACAAATGAAAAATTTAAAAGAATTAGAAGATTTAGAAATATCAAAAATAAAACCTATTCAGATAACAACATTTATACAAAAAAAACAACAAGAAAGAAAAAAAGCCTACAACGTACTACAAAAAAGTATAAGAAATTTTTTCAATTTCTGCATAAACGAACTCAAAATAATAAGAGATAACCCTTGTAATTATCAAAAAAATAAAACAAACGATAAAAGAATAAAATATATAAACAAAGAATTATATAACGAAATATTAAACAACATATCAGACGAAAAAAAGAAACTTTTTATAAAAATAGCCTATCATACAGGTATGAGAAAAAGCGAAATATTCGGCTTGAAAATATCAGATATAAAAGACAGCATAATAACAGTATCCCGTCAGAGGTATAATAATATAGTAACCGGCTTAAAAAGTGAAAACGGATATAGACAAATCCCAATAAATGCCGTATTATATAAAGAGCTTAAAAATATAAACACAATATCAATAGACGGTTTTATATTTCCTCAAACATTTAATATTGGTAGAATATTAGAAAAGTTTAATGTTTCAATACATTGTTTCAGGCACACATTTGCCACAAATCTTGTAGCAAAAGGTTATAACTTAAAAGTATCAAGCGAAATATTAGGCGATAAATTTGAAACTTTCATAAATACATATGTACAATCATCAGAAGAAGAAAAAGAAAAAGTATTCAAAAAAATAATAGATTTATAAAATTTTTGACGAATTTTTGCCGATTTTAAAATAAATATGTATTTTTCAACATTTATATAGTTTTATCTTTATTATTATCGAATAAAATTGTATAATGGTAAATTATGATAATATTTTATGTAAAAAATAAGTATAAACAAAAATATTATCAGGCTTATTATATGTTCATATTTATTTTTTAAATAGAAAATTAGATTATCATTATAAACATCATTAATTTAATCAGGAGGTTTTATGCTTAATAATGAGATATATGAAGAATATTTTCTAAATGCCTCCATATCTACATTCAACATAAATATTGGAGGATTCGTATCAAAATATTGGGGAATAGATATAAGCTCAAATTGTATATTCCCTATTTATGAAAAAAATGACCCTCAAATAGACAAAAAAATATCCGAAATAGAAAATTTTCTGCTTGAAAAAGATATAGTTCCAATATATAGAATAGTCTATCAAGACAATTATCAAAAGCTTGACAGGGTACTGTTTAACAAGCATTATGAAAAAGTGGCTAATAATATTGTGCTTGCATGCCCTCTTCAAGGTAAGAAAAATGAATTGTTCAAATTCGCAGATTTCAATGAAAGCGGAATATATATAGACACAGAAATTACAGGTGGAGACGGATTTTTAGAAGATTATTTTTATTTAAGAAAAATATCAAAAAATGACCAAATCATATTTAATACTGCTATAGACATATGTCCTCTAAAAAAATATTCAGCATCTTTGCTTGAAGAAGGTCACCTAATCGGACAGGCATATTTTATTCGTCAAGGCGATGTAGTAATAATCAAAGATATTGTTATATCTACAAAATATAGAGGACTCGGATATAGTTCAAAGATACTTTACAGCATATTGACATATTGTCTGAAAAACGGTGCAGAGCTTGTAATAGCTGAAATACCTACTGATAATGAAAATGTGATGAATCTGTTCGGCAATAACCCGATGTTTTTTAAATTATATGACATTTTTTATAGACAACTTATAAAAAATACAAAAGGCAGATTTATTTTTGATTAAAATAAGAATAATTATATTATTTTTTAGGTTTACAATATAAGTGCAAAACTTAGTAATTTAAATTATCACAATAATTTTATATAAAATAAGAAAGGAGAGTATGATATTATTTATCATACAGTCAAAAAATGAATTTTCAAGATATGATACTTAAACTGCAATCATACTGGGCTGATAAAGGTTGTATAATGGTACAAGCCTATGACAGTGAAAAAGGTGCAGGTACTATGAATCCTAATACATTTTTACGCTCACTCGGCAAAGAGCCTTGGAGAGTATGTTATGTAGAGCCGTCAAGAAGACCGGCCGATGCAAGATATGGAGAAAATCCAAACAGACTTTATCAACATCACCAATTTCAAGTTATATTAAAACCATCACCTAATAATGTTCAAGATTTATACTTAAAATCTCTTGAAGCAATAGGGATAAATCCGTTGGAGCATGATATAAGATTTGTAGAAGATAACTGGGAAAATGCAACCTTCGGTGCTTGGGGCTTAGGTTGGGAAGTTTGGCTTGACGGCATGGAAATAACGCAATTCACATATTTTCAACAAGTCGGCTCAATAGACTGCGAATTGGAATCTGCCGAACTCACTTACGGATTAGAAAGAATAGCACTTTACTTACAAGAAAAAGACAATGTTTTTGATATAGATTACACAGACAATATAAAATATGGTGATATATTTAAAAAAGCTGAATATGAACATTCCGTTTACGGTTTCGAAGCCTCTGATACAAAGATGTTGTTTGAGCTTTTTAACATATACGAAAAAGAGGCAAACTCTCTAATAGATAAAGGGCTTGTTATGCCCGCATATGACTATGTATTAAAAACTTCGCACGCATTCAACCTGTTGGATGCAAAAGGTGCAATAGGTGTCAGTCAAAGAGCATCATACATTGCAAGAGTAAGAAATATGGCAAAAAAAATAGCCTCTGCATATGTAGAGCAAAGAGAAGCTATGGGCTACCCTCTTATGAAACTTGAAAAACTGCTAAGCGAGGTGAAATAAATGAATAACGACTTACTATTAGAGCTTGGAACTGAAGAGATTCCAGCAAGATTTATCTCATCAACAAAAAAATCAATGAAAACTTTTTTGGAGAAAAAATTATCAGAACTTAGAATTTCGTTCGATTCTATTGAAATAAAATGCACACCGAGAAGATTTGCAATATTTATAAAAAATTTAGCAAACACTCAACAAGCATCAACAGAAGAAATAAAAGGACCTGCAAAAAAAATAGCTTTTGACGAAAATGGTAACCCTTCAAAAGCTCTTCAAGGATTCTTGAAAAGCAAAAACGTTACAATAGATGATATAAAAATTGTACAAAAAGGCAAAGAAGAATATGTATTTGTAGTAAAAACTTTAGAAACAAGTGATACAGTAAATTACTTAAAAGAGATATTTGAACAAATGATAGACTCTCTTTCTTTCCCTAAACCTATGAGATGGGGAGGAAATAAAATTAAATTCATCCGCCCTATCAGATGGATATTATGTCTTTATCAAGGAAAAGTTCCAAACTTTGAAATGTTTTCTCTAAATGCTGCAAATCTTACAAGAGGTCATAGATTTTTAGGAGAAAGTTATATTGAAATTAACTCGATAGACGAATATGAAGAAAAATTAGAGCAAAACTATGTGATATTGGACGATACTAAAAGACGAGAACTAATAAGAAAACAGATAGTAGAAGTAGCCGAAAAATTAGGCGGAGAATATATGCAAGACGAAGACTTGCTTGAAGAAGTAAATTATATAGTAGAATATCCTACTGCACTTTATGGAGAATTTAAAGAAGAATATCTGAAACTTCCTAAAGAAACAATCATAACACCTATGAAAGAACATCAAAGATATTTTCCTGTACTCGACGAAAATGGCAATCTTATGAACAAGTTCATAACTGTAAGAAACGGTAATGACTATATGATTGAAAACGTCAAAAAAGGAAATGAAAAGGTCCTCGATGCAAGATTATCAGACGCAAAATTCTTCTATGAACAAGACACAGCAAAAAAACTCGAATCCTATGTTCCAAGATTGCAAACTATTGTATATCACGAAAAACTCGGAACTATGCACGACAAAATGCTTAGAATACAAAAATTATCAGAAGAATTTGCATATATATTGAATGTTGATAAAAATGATATATCAAGAGCTGCATTACTTTGCAAAGCAGACCTTACAACATCTATGGTATTTGAATTTACAGAATTACAAGGTATAATGGGCAGATATTATGCAAAAGTATCCGGAGAAAATGAAAATGTTGCAAATGCTATATATGAACACTATCTCCCAAGATTTGCAGGCGATGAGCTTCCACAAAGTAAAGCCGGTATAATTTTGAGTTTAGCAGATAAATTGGATTCAATCGCAGGATTTTTCAGCGTAGGAATAAAACCCACAGGCTCACAAGATCCATATGCTCTCAGAAGATTGGCATTAGGCGTTTTAAATACACTTATAGACAGCAAAATTGATACAAGATTACAACTTTTTGTAGAAATAGCTTTAAAACAATTTGAAGATAAACATAAATTTGATTTTAATGAAGTTTATAACGAAATTTTAGAATTTATGAAATTAAGATTAAAAAACATATTCTTAGATAAAAAAATAAGATATGATGTTGTAGACTCAGTTATAGATAACAATATATCAACAGTATATGAATTATCTCAAAAAGCCGTTCAACTCGAAAAATGGCTCAAACTTCCGGAATCAACTTCTTGCCTAAATACATTCGCAAGAATATCAAATATATCTAAAGATGTAAAAAAAGCTGAGGTAAATACTGAGTTGTTTGACCAAAAAGAAGAACAAGAGCTTTTTGGAGCTTATAACAATGCAACACCTAAAATATACGAGCTTATCTCTACAAAACAATATGAACAATCACTTGATGAGATTGCAAAATTAAGACCGTTCATAGACAACTATTTTGAAAAAGTAATGGTAATGGACAATAATGAAGATATAAAACAAAACCGCCTTGCAACCATAGCAACTATAAGAGATACAATAGAAGAAATAGCAGATTTTTCAAAAATAGTACAATAAGATAAGAAATTTAATTCATTCTAATACCTAATTAAATGCTCATATTATAAAAATGCTGAATTGAATGTATTTGCTTAAGGGGCATTTTATCTATACCATCGTTAGAAATATCCTTAATCGAACACATTCAAAAGCATTTTATAAGCAGTATGTATTATTTTAAATACGTTTTAGTATCAACTAATCTAAAAAAACACCGAACTATCAGAAATATAAATTCAGATAATTCGATGTTTTTTTATTTGTATGTTTTATAATTATTTTTTGTTAAAGTTATCTTTAAGTCCTACTATTTGATTGAATACGAGCTCATTATCTTTTGTATCTTTCACATCTACTGAAAAATATCCGTGTCTGTTAAATTGGAATCTTTCTCCTTTTTGTGCAGTTTCAAAGCTTTTCTCCATTATACAGTCTTTTAATACTGTTATTGAATCTTCATTGTATTCATATTGTCCTGTTTCTTCATTCAATTTGAAAAGATAGTCATATAATCTCACTGTTGCTTTAACATTTTCTTTTGCACTTACCCAATGTATTGTACCTTTTACTTTTCTTCCTGTAAAACCTGTGCCTGATTTTGTTTCTTCGTCGTATGTTCCATGTATTTCTATTACTTTTCCGTTTTCATCTTTTATTACATCTGTACATTTTACAAAATAAGCATTTCTAAGTCTTACTTCATTTCCAACAAAAAATCTGTAGTATTTTTTTGGAGGATTTTCCATAAAATCATCTGCTTCTATATATATTTCTCTTGAAAATGGTACTTTTCTTGAACCCAATTCTTCATTTTCAGAATTATTTTCTGCATCAAGATATTCAATTTTATCTTCAGGATAGTTTGTAATTACTAATTTAAGCGGATTTAATACTGCCATTTTTCTTGTAGCTTTTAGTTTTAAATCCTCTCTTACTGCATGCTCAAGCATTGCTATATCAACTACTGAATTTGATTTAGATATTCCGATTGATTCTGCAAAATTTCTTATAGACTCAGGTGTGTATCCTCTTCTTCTTAATCCTGATATAGTTGACATTCTCGGATCATCCCAACCATCAACTTTTCTTTCATCTACCAATTTTTTCAGATATCTTTTGCTCATTATCATATTTGTCAGTTCAAGACGTGCAAATTCTATCTGTTTTGGAGGCATAGCAAATTCTGTTTCTTTTACTACCCAATCATAAAACGGTCTGTGTTCTTCAAATTCTAATGTACAAAGTGAATGTGTTATTCCTTCAATTGCATCTTCAAGAGGATGTGCATAATCATACATTGGATATATACACCACTTATCTCCTGTTCTATGATGTGATGAATGTGCAATTCTATATATTACAGGATCTCTCATATATATATTAGGTGATGACATATCTATTTTTGCTCTTAAAGTCAACTCCCCATCTTTAAATTCCCCATTTTTCATTCTTTCAAATAGGTGTAAACTCTCTTCAATAGGTCTGTTTCTGTATGGTGAATTTTTTCCGGGATTATTGAAATCCCCTTTATACTCTCTCATTTCATCTACTGACAATTCACATACGAAGGCTTTGTCTTTTTTTATCAACAATACTGCCAATTCGTACATCTTATCGAAATAATCCGATGCAAAGCATAACTCATCCCAATCAAAGCCGAGCCACTTAACATCTTCTTTTATAGATTCTACATATTCTACATCTTCTTTTACAGGATTTGTGTCATCAAATCTTAGATTGCATTTTCCACCATATTTTTGAGCTGTCATAAAGTTAAGGCATATTGATTTTGCGTGCCCCATATGCAGATATCCGTTAGGCTCAGGTGGAAATCTTGTATATACTTTTTTCCCATATGTATTTTCTTCATTATCTTTTTCTATTATGCTGTGAATAAAATTTCCTTGCATTACATTTTCTTGCATAGTTAACACCTCTATTTTTTATTTTTATATCTATTTATATTTTTGTTTTTATAATTTCAATTCACTCAGTTTAATCTGAATTTTATTCATTTACCGTACATTATATAGTATTATAAATTTTATAAATTGTAAAGATTAAATTTAAGTTTTTGAGTTTGAATTTCAACTTTTTATCTACTAAAAAATAATCAATAAAAAATATATGCTTTTATCTTTACCCTATTTTAATTAAGCTATGGTCAAATACATCAAAAAATATCTATGTTTATTTATTATGACAGTTTTTGATAAAAAATAAAGATTTATTTTTCAATATATGATATTATATTTTTTGTATTCAAATTTAATAGTAAAAATAATCTTAAAAACTTACTAAAAATATCTAAAATTTAACTTAATTATATAACATTCCCTAATAAAAATAATATTGTTGGAGATAAATTTATGAAAAAAATAATAATAGCCGGGACATCATCAGGAGTCGGCAAAACTACAATAACTTGCGGAATAATGAGAGCATTGAGAGATATGTCAATAAAAGTTGTACCGTTTAAAATCGGTGCAGACTACATAGATACGACTTATCATTGCCTTGCGACAGATAACACTTCTACAAACCTTGACGAATTTATGCTCAACAAAAATACAATTAAAAGAATATTTATGCAAAATATGAAATCTAACGATATAGCGATTATAGAAGGCGTAATGGGACTGTTTGACGGTTATCAAGACAGAGATGATTATTGCTCAACCGCATCTATGTCAAAAATTTTAGACTCTCCTATAATACTTATAATAGATGCCGGTAAAATGGCTACTTCAATAGCTCCAATTATAAAAGGTTTTTTAGAATATGACAAAAAATTAAATATAGTCGGAATAATATTAAATAACGTATCTACAGATAGTCACTATAATATATTAAAAAATTCAATAAAAAAATAAGCCATATAAAAATATTGGGAAGAATACCAAAACAAAAAGACATTAATCTAAGTAGCAGACATTTAGGGCTTAAATTAGCAACAGAAGACGCTGAAAATGAAGAAAAACTAAAAAAAATATCCCAAATAGTAAAAGAAAATATTGATTTGCAAAGTTTGTTAGACTTGTCAGTATCACCTGATTTATCATATATACCGGATAACATTAATAAAAATTATGATATAATGCTTGCTGTGGCAATGGATAAGGCATTCAATTTCTACTACAAAAACTCAATAGAAGAATTTGAAAAAAGAGGAGTAAAAATTGTAAAATTCAACACTTTTACAGACAATAAGCTCCCAAAATGTGATGGAATATATATAGGTGGAGGGTATCCTGAACTTTATGCAAGAGAATTATCTAAAAATAAATCACTTATACAAGATATAAAAGAAAAATCTGAAAAAAATATGCCTATATATGCAGAATGTGGAGGGTTAATGTATCTTGGAGGACATATTGAAATAGAAAACATATCTTATGAAATGACAGGTATATTTGATGGCATAAGCAAGATGACACCAAAACTGCAACGTTTCGGTTACTGTATAGCAAAATCACTGTATGATACACCACTTACAAAAAAAGGAGATATTTTAAAGGGACACGAATTTCACCATTCAATATTTGAAACAAATCTCGATACAGCATTTGAAATGGAAAAAGAATTATATGACAAAAGTGTAAAAAAATGGAACGGCGGTTATTTATATAAAAATACACTTGCATCATATTTACACATACATTTTGCATCAAACCCTAATATTACAAATAATTTTTGTCAAAATATGTTGAATTATAAATTATTAAATCCATAAAATAAAAACTTGAAAAAATATCGTCATATTACACTAATACCTAATAGAATAATGGATATTTTAAATTTATAACCATTAAAAACTAACTATTATTTTTATAATATCCATTAATCAAATAGGTATAAGTATTATGAATTATTATATAATTTTTATATCAATATTTCTTTCTGCTTTTTGTTATCGGAATATTTAATTCTTCTCTATATTTTGACACAGTCCTACGTTTTATATCTATACCCATTGCATTTAATATATCTGTTATTTTTTGATCTGATAATGGCTTTTGCGGATTTTCTTTTGATATAATGTCTTTTATATGCTTACAGACGCTATCCTTTGAAACATCTTCATTGGATGTTGATATATGAGATGAGAAAAAATATTTGAGTTCATATATACCTTTTGGTGTTTGAATATATTTATTCTTTGTAGCTCTTGATACAGTTGATTCCGATATTTGAGCAAGCTGAGATATATCTTTAAGTCCCATTGGCTTTAAAGGTGAATTATTTAAAAAAAATTCTTTTTGAACTTCAACTATTTTATCTGCCACTTTTTGTATTGTTCTTCTTCTTTTTTCAATGCTTTCTATCAAAAACATAGTTCTTGAAAGTTTTTTTTTAAGATATATCCTTGTGTTATTATCAATATCACTATCCAACATATTCAAATAATGTTCATTTATATGCACATTTGATACAGAATCTTTTAATCTTACCGTTAAGCTATCCCCTACTACATCTACAAATATATCCGGATATATATATAGTGTATCATAATTATTATCCGTTTTATATCCTCTTGAAGGCTTAGGATTTAAAGTTTTAATCTTCTTTACATATTCTTTTAATGTATCGAGTTCTATATTTTGAGACACAGCTATTTTATCAAGATTGTTTTTATAAATATCATCTAAATGATAATTTATTATATTAAACAACAACTCGTCCGTTTGATCTATTTGTAATAATAAACACTCTTTTAAATTTCTTGCGCCTACACCTAAAGGTTCAAAACTTTGTATTTTTTTAAGTACAGATAAGATTAAAATATCATCTGCATTAACCACATCTGAAATTTCTTTTATATCAATCCTAAAATATCCGTCATCATCAATATTATGTATTATTGCCATGCCTATAGACAGTTCCAATTCATTTAATGGTAAAGTCCCAAGCTGTTCAAACAGTACATCTTTTAATGTAGGTTCATATTTGACACTGTCTTGAATTTCTATATCCTCGTTTTCTGAATTATTGAGCGAATAATCTTCATATCTTTTATTGTTTTGTCTTATATAATCTCTAAACATTTTATCTTCAAAAAAAAGCGTCATAATCTATAAATACATTATCTTCACTCTCTTTTTCTAAAAAAGAGTATAATTCTATAGAATTTAAGGCGATTATTTCTATTGATGTAATAAGATTTGTTGTTAAATTAAGTTTTTGTTTTAAAGTTAAATCTAATTTTGTCATATATATCACCAATTGAATTATATAGTTTCTTTATTTACTAATTTACTATTTTTATTTTGTATTGTTATTATATTTTAAACCCATAATTATAAAATTTCAATTGGACAGCAATATTATCATATTTGATTAAATAAAAAACAGCTATATAAATATCTTATTTATAAAGATAAATCTACAGCCATTTTTTATTATAATCTTAATAATCTATTAAAACTTTATTTTTTTAGATTATAAAATGCTTTTATTCCTCTGTATTGTGCTGTATCTCCAAGTATCTCTTCTATTCTTAAAAGTTGATTATATTTTGCTATACGATCTGTACGAGATAATGAACCTGTTTTTATTTGTCCTGCATTTGTTGCAACTGCTATGTCTGCTATTGTAGAATCTTCCGTTTCTCCTGAACGGTGAGATATTACAGCTGTATATCCTGCTTGTTTAGCCATTTCTATTGCATCAAACGTTTCTGTAAGAGTACCTATTTGATTTACTTTTATCAATATTGAGTTTGCAACTCCTTTTTCTATTCCTGTAGATAATCTTTCTGTATTTGTTACAAACAAATCGTCTCCTACAAGTTGAACTTTATTTCCTATACGTTCGGTAAGAAGTTTCCATCCTTCCCAATCATTTTCGTCCATACCGTCTTCTATAGTTATTATAGGGTATTTATTAACCAAAGATTCCAAGTAATCTACTTGTTCAGCTGAACTACGTTTTGCACCTTTATCTCCCTCAAATTTAGTGTAATCATAAACTCCGTCTTTATAAAATTCTGAAGACGCGCAGTCAAAACCTAAGAATACATCTTTTCCGGGTTCTAAACCTACTTTTTTTATAGCTTCAAGTATAGTTTCAACTGCATCTTCTGTTCCGGCAAATGTTGGTGCAAATCCGCCTTCATCACCGACAGCTGTTGATAAACCTCTACTTTTTAATATTTTTGCTAAATTATGGAATATCTCGGATCCCCAACGTAGCGCTTCACTAAATGATGGAGCACCTGCCGGTAATATCATAAATTCTTGGAATGCTATAGGAGCATCTGAGTGAGAACCGCCGTTTACTATGTTCATCATAGGAACAGGAAGAACTTTTGAGTTTACTCCTCCAAGATATTGATATAGAGGTATTCCTAATTCTTCAGCTGCAGCTTTTGCAACTGCCATAGATACTCCAAGTATTGCATTTGCGCCTAATTTTGCTTTATTAGGAGTTCCGTCCAATTCTATCATCAACTCATCTATTGCTACTTGATCAAATACATTCATTCCTATAACTTCAGGTGCAATTATTGAATTTACATTTTCTACTGCTTTTAATACACCTTTGCCAAGAAATACATCATTATCTCCATCTCTTAATTCAACTGCTTCATACATACCTGTTGAAGCTCCTGACGGAACTGATGCTCTTCCCATAGCTCCGGACTCAAGAAAAACTTCAACCTCTACAGTCGGATTACCTCTTGAATCAAGTATTTGTCTTGCCCATACGTCTTCTATATAGCACATATTATCCCCCTAATATTTTTTTTATTTTACAAAATTTACTTTTAAAACTTGCAGTTATTTTTTAATAAAACGAATTAATACTCATACTACTATATAAATATAGTAATATTTATAACAAACATATAAAGAATAATGAAAAAATATCACCATATTAGTATGATTATATAATCTTTTATCAAATATCAGTATAAAATCATATTAAAATTTGCTTTAAAATCAAATTTATTTAAAATTAAAAATTAACCAACTTAATAAAATCATCAGCTTTTAGTGATGCTCCTCCTACCAATGCTCCATCTATATCATCTTCATTCATGATTTCCTGCACATTTTCAGGTTTCACACTTCCGCCATATTGTATTCTTATATTTTCTGAAACTTCATCATCGTACAAATCTTTTACAACTTCTCTTATATATGCTATTACTTCATTAGCTTGCTTGCTTGTAGCTGTTTTACCTGTACCTATAGCCCATATAGGTTCATATGCTATAACAAGTTTTGATACAAGAGATTTGTCAAGACCTGCAATATCAGCCACTACTTGTGATTTTACAATCTCATTTGTCTTACCTGTTTCTCTTTCTTCAAGAGTTTCACCAACACAAAGTATAGGAACTATATCATATTTAAAAGCTTGTTTCAATTTTTTATTTACAGTTTCATCTGTTTCTGCAAAATATTGACGTCTTTCACTATGACCTATTACACAATAGTCTATACCGATTTCTTTCAACATAGGTGCAGATACTTCACCTGTAAACGCTCCGCTATCTTCAAAATGCATATTTTGAGCAGCTATTTTTATATTAGTTCCTTCAACAGCTCCTTTTAAATCCTTCAAGAATGTAAAAGGCGCACAAATAACACTTTCTACGTCTGTTCCTGAAACCTCAGATTTTATATCTTCTACAAATTTAACAGCTTCTTTTATTGTTAAATTCATTTTCCAATTTCCTGCAATTATAGGTTTTCTCATAATTATCTCCATTTTAGCAAATAATTTTAAAAATTATTATTGCAAACTAAAAACAAATTTTCTAAAAACAAATTATTTATTTTGTAAACAATCTATTCCTGGAAGTATCTTTCCTTCTAAAAACTCTAATGATGCTCCACCACCTGTTGATATATGAGTCATCTTATCTGCAAAACCTAATTGTTCAACAGCTGCGGCAGAATCTCCACCACCAATTATAGATATAGCATCAGTTTTTGAAAGTGCTTCTGCAAGAGCCTTTGTTCCTACTGCAAATTTTTCCATTTCAAATACACCCATAGGTCCGTTCCATATAGCAGTTTTTGCATCCGCTATTACAGCACAATACATTTTTACTGTTTTTTCACCTATATCAAGTCCCATAAAGCCATCAGGTATATTTTCATCATCAGTATCTTTAGCTTCAGCATCATTGCTGAATTCTTTTGCAACAACATGGTCTATAGGCAATAATAGTTTTATTCCGGCCTTTTCAGCTTTTGCAAGTAAATCTTTTGCCAAATCAAGCTTGTCTTCTTCCACTCTTGATGTACCTACATTTTTTCCTTGTGATTTAAGAAAAGTATAAGCCATAGCACCACCAATAACAAGTGTATCTACTTTATTTATCAGATTTTCTATAACTGATATTTTATCTGAAACCTTAGCTCCTCCAAGTATTGCAACAAAAGGTCTCTGTGGATTTTCAAGTGCCTTACCCATTATAGAAACTTCTTTTTCTATCAAAAATCCCATTACAGCAGGTATATAATCAGCTATTCCCGCAGTAGATGAATGAGCTCTATGTGCTGTACCGAAGGCATCATTTACAAATATATCTGCAAGTGATGCAAGTTCTTTTGCAAAATTTGCATCATTTTTAGTTTCTCCTGCTACAAACCTTACATTTTCAAGTAAAACCACATCTTTTTCTTTCATTTCTGAAGTTAATTTTTTTGCATTTTCTCCGACTACGTTTTCATCTTCCGCCAACTTAACTTCTTGTCCAAGTAATTCTGATAATCTCACAGCTACCGGTTTCAAAGAATATTTAGGATCATAGCATTTATCCGGTCTTCCTAAATGCGACATAAGTATTACTTTTGCATTATTATCAATCAGATATTTTATAGTTGGAAGTGCACTTACTATTCTTATATCATCTGTAATTTTGCCGTCTTTCATAGGAACATTAAAGTCGCATCTAACTATAACTTTTTTTCCGCTTACATCTATATCTTTTACAGATTTTTTTGCCATACAATCCAATCCCTTCCTAATTTTTTATATATTAAAATATATATTGACAGACAACATAAATACTTTTATATATGTGTTTTAAATAATTAAAACTTAAAATATTTTTTCTTAAACCTAAACGAGCATATTGTTGATTAATCATTATATATTTATACAGTTTTTATGTCGGTATTATAATGTAATAAGATATATAATTTTTTTATTTATGACGTATTTATAAGAGCTATACAGTATGCGTTATAGATTATATTAATCAGTATGTTGTCATTAAACAGATAAAAACATCTACTTATTAAAATCTATCTAATAAAAAAGATTAGTAGAAAATTGAATATAGATATTTTAATTTTCAGTACCAATCAATATGCCATTTGATTATCTTCAAATGGCATATTTGTGTAAATTCAATCTTTGATATAAATTATTTTCCTAAAAGTTGTAATGTTCTTACCAATTGACAAGTGTAAGACATCTCGTTGTCATACCAAGCAACTGTTTTTACTAATTGTTTTCCATCAACTGTAACTATTTTTGTTTGTGTTGCGTCAAATAATGAACCTTCTGTTATACCTATAACGTCAGATGATACTATTTCATCTTCAGTATATCCGAAAGACTCATTTGCAGCAGCCTTCATTGCAGCATTGATTTCATCTACTGTAACTTGTTTAGAAAGTACAGTTACCAATTCTGTAACAGAGCCTGTAGGTACTGATACTCTTTGTGCTGCTCCGTCAAGTTTTCCTTTAAGTTCCGGAATAACAAGACCTATAGCTTTTGCAGCTCCTGTTGAATTTGGCACTATATTAGCAGCAGCAGCTCTTGCTCTTCTTAAATCGCCTTTTCTATGAGGTGCATCAAGAGTATTTTGATCTCCTGTATATGCGTGTATAGTAGTCATTATACCTTGAACTATACCGAATTTATCATTTAACACTTTCGCCATTGGAGCAAGGCAATTTGTAGTACAAGATGCACCTGAAACTATTGTTTCACTTCCATCAAGTATATTATGATTTACATTATATACTACAGTTTTTACATCTCCTGTTGCCGGTGCAGATATAAGAACCTTTTTAGCTCCTGCATCTATGTGAGCTTGTGCTTTTTTTGCATCTGTAAAAAATCCTGTGCATTCAAGTACAACATCTACACCTAATTCTTTCCAAGGCAATTGTGCAGGATCTGCCTGTTCATATGTCTTTATTTCTTTTCCGTTTACTATAAATTTATCATCTGTATAGTCAACTGTACCGTTAAATCTTCCCTGAGTTGAGTCGTATTTTAATAAGTGAGCAAGCATTTTGTTATCAGTAAGGTCGTTTATAGCAACTACTTCTATGCCCTCTACATTTTGAATTCTTCTAAAAGCAAGTCTTCCTATTCTTCCAAAACCGTTAATTGCAACTTTCATACTAATTTATACCTCCAATTTGTTTAATGAGAAATTTCTTCTCTATTTTAATATATACTACTGTAATTGTATTACAGTGAATAACAAAATAAATATTTATTTAACAACAAGAACGGACTTATCAGTGTTGTTTATAACTTTATGTGATATACTGCCCAAAAAAGTTCTTGATATTACTCCAAGTCCTCTACTTCCCATAACTATTAAATCAACATCTTCTTTTTCGGCTTTTTCAACTATTTCCTTCGCAACATCTCCAACTTTATATAAAGTTGTAAGCTTTACAGGAGAATCCTTAAATGCTTCTTTAACACTGTCAAGCAACTGTTCACCCATAGCTATATTTTGACTAATTATATCAATTTTATAATCAACATTTACAGCAATTAAATCAGATACTACATTCATTACTATAACTTCGCTGTTAAAAGCCTCAGCGAGTACTTTCGCCTTGTCTAAGGCTTTAAAAGAATGTTTTGAACCGTCGATCGGAACTAATATTTTTTTCATAAAAATCACTCCTCTTAAATCACTATGTCGAAAAAAAAATTAATTTAATTTATTTTTAATATACCCAAAATTGAATTGTTTAAAAAATAATTTAGTATTTTGTTGCAAATATTATCTAAAATTTAACAAAATATTTTTATTGCACCTATAATATTCATTTTGTTGCAATCATAAAGTTTACATATTTTTCTATTTGAATAAATAATTATTCAATCAGAAACATCATTCATCTTCAGAAAACTCTTTTACAATATTAATTATCACATCTACAGCTTTTCTCATTGAATTTATAGGAATATACTCATATCTTCCGTGGAAATTATGACCTCCTGTAAATATATTTGGACAAGGTAGACCCTCAAAAGACAATTTTGAACCGTCAGTGCCTCCTCTTATAGGTATTATAAGCGGTTTTACTCCTGCTTTTTCCATAGCTGTTTTGGCTTTATCAATTATATACATAACAGGCTCAATTTTTTCTTTCATATTGTAATATTGGTCTTTCATCTGTATTTTTATTCTATCTTCGCCAAATTCATCATTTAATTTTTTTATACAGTCAAGTAAATATTGTTTTTTGCTTTCAAATTCAGCTCTGTCAAAATTTCTGATAATATAATACATTTCACATTGTTCTTCATTGCCGTTGAAGTCGCATATATGATAAAAACCTTGATATTTTTCTGATTTTGTCGGTATTTCGTCTTTAGGCAACATATCATTCAATCTTATAGCAAGAAGTATGGCATTTATCATTTTATCCTTTGCTGAACCTGGATGTACGTTTCTGCCTTGAACAGTTATCTTTGCATAGGCTGCATTAAAATTTTCATATTGTAATTCACCTATATGTCCACCATCTATTGTATAGGCAAAATCTGCTCCAAATTTTTTAACATCAAATTTATCAGCACCTCTTCCTATTTCTTCATCAGGTGTAAAGCCTATTCTTATATTAGGTCTTTTTATCTCATCATTGTTTTTAAGGTATTCTATTGCTGTTATTATTTCGGCAATTCCCGCTTTATCATCTGCTCCCAAAAGAGTACTTCCGTCTGTCGTAATTATATCTTGACCTATATAATTCCTTATTTCAGGAAAATCATCCACTTTTATTGAAAATTCATCATTTAATCTTATATCTTTTCCATCATAATTTTTTACAATTTGCGGATTCACATTTTCTCCACTCAAAGCCGGAGATGTGTCCATATGTGATATAAATCCTATAGTTTTTACTTTTTTATCTTTAATATTAGTAGGTAATGTAGCCATAACATAGCAATTTTCATCAAGAGTTACATCATTAAGTCCAATAGATAAAAGCTCCTCTTTTATATAATTAGCTAATACAAACTGCTTATCACTTGATGGACAGTTTTCGTTATTTGGGTCTGATTTAGTATCAAATTTTACATATTTTAAAAATCTATCTTCAACATTCATAATTTATTATCCTCTTAAAATTAAGTTAATCATTTATATTTTTATATTAAACACTATTTAAAATAAGTGCTAATTTCTAAATTCAATAAAATTTATATTTATAGTACATCAAAATTTATCATAAATATACAGGATATATTATAAATCCTTTATTTATAATATTGGTAACATATTTTTTAGTTAAACCGGTATTAATAAGACACGAATACCAACGTGCCATTTACATATTCGCCTAAAAAAATTTCCGAATATTGATTAAATCCTCTTTTTTTCATTTCTTCCAGCAACCATTCTTCTGTTTTTCCTATTATACCGAGAATATCGCCTTGCAATTGCCCATCTGTGATTAATGGAAATTTCGGATTTTCTTCTCCATGCGTTATGATTATAAACTGTCCGTTTTGTTCTACTATAGCCCTTTTTACTTTAGTTACTGAATAAATATTATTCGTTCTTAAACGAAATGCGACATCATGTGCACTAAGTCCAGCTTTTTTACAATTCTCTATGTTTATTTTTCCATCATTAATGATAATAAGTGCTTTTCCGTCAAGTATCTGTTTTGCTCTTACATTATGAGTTTTTATCCATTTAAAGCATAAAACGAGCGCCAGCCATATAAAAAGAATCATAAGATATTCTAATATACGAATATTTCTGTTATATATTACACCACCTATTATTCCACCTAAGACATAGTTTTGAATTTGGTCACTTGCCGAAGTTGGCGATAGATTTCCTTTTCCGCTCAGATTTATAATTGCTATTAATGCCAAAAATCCAATTAATAATTTCACTGAAACTAAAACAAAATCATTCATTATCATTCTCCCTGAAAATGTTATTTTTATTATAACCTGTCAAATATACCGGATTTTATTTATAATTTTTCATAAGAGCAAATATTTTTGATACTTAATATGTCCAATTTTTCGGATATTTCTCTTTTTCTTATTACCTTGTAATTTTAGATTTGTTGCTTTAATTCTCGTATCTTATTTTTTGTTATTTGTTCTTTATTTAAGTTTCTAAGTTTAATATATATTTTTCTACACTCTATATATTATACTGTTTTTTTATTTTAAAAGATTTTTAGTATTGAGCATTTTTACTTTATTTATTCTATTTTTGTCCATACTTATTATTATAAACTTCCAGTCATCTTCTTCTAAAATTTGTCCTTGTGTAGGTATTTCACCAAGTTTATCTATGATATATCCTCCGAGTGATTCATAATCTTCAGATTTTAATTGTATTCCTATAGCCTCTTCAATATCTGTGAGTTTTGCATTTGCATTTATTATATATCCGCCATCTTTTACTTTTTTTATCTCTTCATCAGTGTTGTCATATTCATCATATATATCTCCGACTATTTCTTCAATTACATCTTCCATTGTAACTATTCCTGCCACTCCGCCATACTCATCCAAAACGATGGCTATATGGGTTTTGTTTTGTTGCATTTTTTTGAAAAAATCTGATATTTTGACAAATTCATTAACAAAAACAGGCTTTCTCATAATGCTGTCAATATTAAAGTCTTTTTCTTCACTTACTGCAAAAAATAAATCTTTTGCATACAAAAATCCTATGATTTCATCAATTGTGTCTTTATATACAGGAAGCCTTGAAAGTTTTTTTTCTTTAAAAACAGTTATTATTTCGTCATATGTTGTATCATGTTCAATAGCTACTATATCTCTTCTTTGTATCATTATATCTTCAATAGTCAAGTCTTTAAACTCAAAAATATTTTGTATCATTTCAGTTTCGCGAAGTTCCAATATGCCCTCTTTACTCGATACATCTACTATTGTTTTCAATTCATCTTGTGTTATAAAAGGTTGCTCTGCAAATTTGTCCGAGCCAAACAGTTTTGATATTAAGTTAGATATACTTGTGAGTATAAATAATACAGGGGTAAAAAATTTTACTAAAAAATTTATTATGGGTGCTATTTTCAATGATATTTTTTCTGAATTTTCAAGAGCATAGTTCTTAGGTGTTATCTCTCCAAAAACAAGAATTACAAAAGTAGTAAAACCAACTGCTACACCAAGACCGGCATTTGAAAATTTATTTGTGGCAATTGTAGTTGCAATAGACGATGCAGCTACATTCACAAGGTTATTTCCGATTAGTATAGCACCAAGCAATTTATCACTGTCAATATATAAATTTTCCAAAATATCAGCATTTTTAACATTCTCTTTAACAAGATGTTTGAGTCTTATCTTGTTCATATTTATAAGAGCTGTTTCCGATGCTGAAAAAAAAGCTGAAAAAGAAATCAAAATTATCAATATTATGATGTTTTGAACTTCTGACATAATAAAATAATATCTCCTTACAATAAAGTTTTCTAAAGAAAATAATTCTAATCTTCATAAATACAAAATATAAAGAATTAAAAATATTTCTTTTTACAATACTTATGCTATATATATCTCTTTATATCTACTATTCTGTCTTTGAAATAAGGTCCTTTTATATCTTCAATAACTATTTTTTTCTTAGATGAAGACGCATGTATAAACTTACCTTCTCCAATATATATACCTACATGAGTAGGTTCAGTAGGTTTAAGTTTTAAACCGGACCTGGAAACATCAGATTCATTTATAACTATATCTTCAAATGACAAATTTTTATCATCTGTGTCAGATACAGTCAATTTTTCCTTAGATCTTGTATCAAAAAATATTAAGTCATATTCTTTTATATCATTCATATTCACAGATTTACCTAATTTTATCTGAGTATAAGTTGTACGAGGTATAGTTATATTGAATTTAGCATACACATACTTTACAAAACCGGAACAATCAAAACCTTTAAGCGTACTTCCCCCATAAACATAAGGAATATCAAGTAAAGTTTTTGCAAAATTACCCATATCCGAATAATCGGATGCTGAAATATTATAGTTATCATTTTTTATTTTTAATTCAGCAAGTTTTAATTCTGATTTTTCTTTATCCGCTTTTTCTTTAGCAGACTTTTCATCAAACATTTTTTTTTCTTCTTCCTTCATTGCATTTGCAATAGCCTGCTCTATAAATTTATCAATGTCTTTTTTTGCACTTTCATCTATTGAATTAATTGTTGTCATATTGGCACTTTCAAGTATATCATCTATCTTAACATTATTTTCTTCAACAAAAATTATATTGCTTATATCATTATGAGCGTATGAAACATTTGAAATAGATGATATAATTATTATTGACAATAAAAATCTTAGTTTATTAATTTTCATGAGAAAAATATCCTTTCTGAATCTCTTTTACCTATTTTTATCATTATAACACAAATTTGAGATAAATAAACAGCAAAAAGCATAAAATGTAATTAAATTTTTAAACAAATAAAGTTATATGAATTACAAAATAAAAAATAAATCACAAAACAACTTGACACATAAATATATTTGTGTTATTTTATACAAGTATATTTCCGCTCATAAAAAGGTTATTAATTGTATTTATACAAACCTCAAATGGCGAGACTTGAAAAAACAGGAGGTGTAAAAATGTACGCTATAATCAAAACAGGTGGTAAACAGTATATGGTAGAACAAGGCGACAAGATATTAGTTGAGAAAATAAATGCCGCTGAAGGTGATACTGTTAATGTAGAAGTAGTAGCTGTATCTGATAACGGAGATGTAAAAACAGGAGTAGCTGCCGGAAAAGTAACTGCTAAAGTTTTATCTCATGGAAAAGGCAAAAAAATAATAGTTTTCAAATACAAAGCTAAAAAAGATTACAGAAACAAAAAAGGACATAGACAACCATTTACTGAATTAGAAATTCAATCTATACAAGCATAGTGCAATGATAAATATAGAGATTACAAAACTTGATGATGACATCAGGCACATATCTATTAAAGGTCATGCACAAAGTGCAAAATACGGTAATGATTTGGTGTGTTGCGCTGTATCAGTATTATCACAAAGCATAGTTAATGCTATGATAAAGGCACTTGATTTTAGAGAAGATTTTTTCTCTATTAGCAACAAGGGAAATTTAGAAATAGATATTCCCGATAACCTTACTAATATACAGCTTATTAAAATGCAAACTCTTGCAGATGTACTCGATATAAATCTTAAAGATTTATCAAAACAGTACAGCGAATATATAATTTTTAAAGAAAAAAAGGGGGTTTAGAAAATGTTAAGAATTAATCTCCAGTTGTTTGCCAGTAAAAAAGGGGTCGGATCTTCTAAAAACGGTAGAGATTCAAGAGCTCAAAGATTGGGAGTAAAAACAGGTGACGGACAAGCAGTTACTGCCGGTTCAATATTGGTAAGACAAAGAGGAACAAAAATACATCCAGGAAACAATGTAGGTATAGGTAAAGATGATACATTATTTGCACTTGTTGAAGGTGTGGTAAGATTCGAAAGAAAAGATAAGTTCAGAAAAAAAGTAAGTGTTTACAAAATAGCTGAATAGTAGTTAAAATCGCCACCGGTAATATTTCCGGTGGTTTTTTGTATAAAAAAATGAAAATAGAGTCCCCTTTTCATGTAAAGAAAACAGTAAATCATTTTGACTTACTGTTTATTGAATTGCCTTGTTTCAAATTTTTATTTAATCGATATAGTTAAACAAACTGACAAATGATGCCTATAACAAATACAATAATCGCAATAACGATAAAATATAAAGTATTTGTTATAACCAATAAAAATATGTTAAAGTTATTCTTTATCTTTGTTTACAATGTTTTTGACACCATCAATTGTTCCTTCTATGGCATCTTTAACATCTTCAGCAACTTCTTTAACTTTTGCAGTTGCTTTTTCTGCAGCTCCTTCTTTTTCTATTTTTTTATCACCAGTTAACTTACCTACACCTTCTTTTACTGCACCTTTAGCTTGGTCCATTTTTTCTTCAATTGACATAATTATAACTCCCTTCATTTAAAATTATTTTTTATTTTTAAATATATTATTTGAAAAAAGATTGTTTATTCTTTTTTCAAAAGAATAATTATACAATAGCAACAAAAATTACTGCATCTAAGATAGAAGAAACTGATACTATTCATTTTAGCATGTTATAAACAATACTTAAGCTATAGATGAATCTAATAAACCTTCCAACAATAATTAACCAAATCATAATCTATTACATTTAGATGTTATTTATATATTTATCTTTAAACTCTTAAACTAAACAATTTTTGTATACATTTAATATACGAGATATACTATAAAACATTTTATATTAAAAGTCAAATAAACACCTCTTGATAATAGCATTTAACATTAGTTATTCTACAATAAGAAATATTTATAACTAATGTTAAAAATAATATTTTCCGGTCAAAAAATGGTTAAACGAACAAAAAATCGGAGTATATAAAGATTAGAGAAGTCCGTATAAAAAACTATTATATCTTATTTATAAATTCTATACAATTTCACCTATCAACTTTTCATCTTCTAATTTTTTTATATGAATATTTAATATATTTCCTGACAAGTTTTTATCTGATTTTACATAGATTTTTACATAATTTTTTGTATGGCCTTCGTAGTAATCTCCTATTTTTTGTTCAAATAATACACTTTGTATTTTATCTATCATATTTTTTTCAAACTCTGCTTTGTTATGCCTTGCCAAGTTTATCAATATTTCACTTCTCTCATGCTTTGTTTTATTATCTAACTGATTTTCCATATCATAAGCTTTTGTTCCTGAACGCCTTGAAAACGGAAATATATGCATCTCATATAAGTTTATCTCTTTTAAATATTGATATGTCTTTTCAAATTCTTCTTGTGTTTCAGATGGAAAACCTGTAATTATATCTGTAGTTATTGCCGGATTATCAAAATATTTTCTTATTTTTTCAACTGCATCTTTATATTCTTTTGTTGTATATCGTCTATTCATACGTTTTAGAGTTTCATCGCATCCACTTTGAAGTGACAGATGAAAATGTGGACAAAATTTTTCTATTTTAGATACTCTTTGCAAAAAATCATCTGTTATTATAAGAGGTTCTACGGAACTTGTCCTTATTCTCTCTATGCTTTGTATTTTAGATATTTCTTCTATTACATCTATAAGTGAGATTTTACTGTTTATGTTGAGCTGATTTATTTCTTTACCGTATATAACTTCATCTTCATTACTTATATCTATACTATTTTTTATAATTTTATCATCTGTGTGCAATTTATAAGTATTTTTTTCTATTTCACTGACTAATTCATTTTGTATAAGACCTGTATATATATCTTTCTTTTTAAAATCTTTTCCATAAGATGCAACGTGTATTCCTGTAAGTACGACTTCTTTGTATCCATTTTCAGCTAAAGTTGTAACTTCTTTTATTATATCTTCCAATTTCCTGCTTCTTACTTTACCTCTTGTATAAGGTATGATACAATATGTGCAATATCTGTCACAACCGTCTTGTATTTTCACAAATGCTCTTGTGTTTTTTGCATAATTTTTTACACTCATGTTTTCAAATTCTGTTTCTTGCATTATATCTGTAACTTTTACAATTTTATCTGTGTTTGTTATCTTCTGCACTTCTTCATAAATTTTGTTCTTATCCTTGGTTCCCATTACCAAATTTACATCTTGTATCTTGATAACTTCATCAGGTTCATTTTGAGCATAACACCCTATTACAACAACTACCGAATCTTTATTATTTTTTTTGGCACGCCTTATAACTTGCCTTGATTTTTTATCTGACATTGATGTTACTGTGCAAGTATTTATTATATATATATCAGCTTTGTCTTCAAAATCTATTAGTGTATATCCATTATCTGTGAAAACTTCTTCTACTGCGTTTGTTTCATACTGATTAACTTTACAACCTAATGTATAAGTTGCAATCGTTCTGTTTGACATAAATTCTCCTGATTATTTAATTATATTCTCGTATTCATATATCAATATGCTTGTTGCTACCAAGCCTGCCGTTTCTGTTCTTAATATTGTATTTCCTAATGTCAATACATCTGTGTAGTCTTTTAATATTTCCAATTCTTCTTGTGATATTCCTCCCTCAGGACCTATTATTATACCTAATGTTTTTATATACTTGTTATTTTCCAAAAAATCTTTTATATTTCTTTTCTTTTCATCTTCATAGAACAGGATATTTCTATCATTTTGTTTTAATTCTTCTATAAGTTTATCAACAGTTATAGGAGATGTTATTTGTGGAATTATCAATCTTTTTGATTGTTTTGACGCTTCTTGTACTATTTTTTGCAATCTTGATATTTTGTTATCATTTATATCTGTAGATACACATCTTTCCATTTTTACAGGAACTATTTTTTGCACTCCGACTTCTGTAAGTTTTTGACAAATATATTCCATTTTAGGATTTTTTGGTATTCCTTGATATAGAGTTATTCTTATATCTGCTTCTCTTTTAGCAGTAACTTCTTTAAAATTTACAAGTTCTATTTTATCTTTTTTTATATCTTTTATTTTCATTATATATTCTTTAGCATTTAAGTCTACTATCTCTATTTCGTCATCTTTTTGCAATCTCAATACTTTTTGTATATGTTTTATATCCTCTGTGTCTGTGATATTATTTATCTCATCTGCTGTTTCATTTATAAAAAATCTATTCATCACTACCTCTTTAAACATCTGTTTTATTTACTTTTGCCACAATGCAATTCCACTCTTTGTCATTATTGTGTTCTATTATTTCAAATCCGTTTTTTATCAAATTTTCTTTTACATAATCAGCTTTTTCATTGATTATACCTGATGATATGAAATATGCATCTTCTTTCATAAAATCCTTGATATTTTCAGACAACATAACTATTGCATCTGCTATTATATTAGCAACTATTATGTCAGCTTTTTCAGTTATTACGTCTGTTAAATTTCCATGCCTTACTTCTATTATATCTTGATAGTTGTTCAACTCAACATTTTCTTTGCTGATTTTTACAGCCAATTTATCAAGGTCGACAGCAATCACTTTTTTTGCTCCCAAAATCGCTCCTGCTATTGAAAGTATACCACTTCCACAACCTATATCTATAAGTATATCTTCTGATTTTATATATTTTTCTATTGCATTTATACACATCTTTGTAGTTTCATGTGTTCCTGTTCCAAATGCCATACCGGGATCTATTTCTATTATTTTTTCATCTGCTTGTTTCTCATAGTTTTCCCAAGAGGGTTTTATTACAATATTTTTAGAAATTTTTTGAGTTTTAAAATATTTTTTCCATTCATTTTCCCAGTTTTTTTGATATATTATTTTTTTTGATATTTCTAATGTTCCTAATTCTACACCTATGTCTCCTAATTTTAACAATCTTTTTTTTAGGTCATTTATCTTTTGCTCAATATCTTCCTCTTGTGAAAAATATCCTATTATTTTTACATCTTCGTGACCGTAGTCAAATACTTCTTTTTCTATATAATCCCACGCCAATTCATCTTTTGTTTGATAATAAAAATCGCTTGGATCTTCTATCATAACACCTTTTGAACCTATTTCTATAAATATATTTGAAATTATCTCCGTTGCTTGTGTAGTAGTTGATACACTTATCTCATTCCAATTCATTTTATACCCCTTTATACAATTTATTTTTATACGTTTCTTATGCTTATTTCTCCGTAGTTTAGATACTCTATTTCTCCGTTTTCATATTGAACTTTTAAGAATCCTTTTTCATCTATATCAAGTGCTGTTGCATTTCTTGTTTCATCTAAACTTATAACAGATATTTTCTTACCCAATATGGATGAATTTTTTCTAAGTATGTCAATCATTTCATTATAATCATTTTTTTCAAATTTTTGATAAAAATAATCAAAATATTTTAAAATTTCCCAAAATAAGTCTAATTTATTTATATAATACCCTTCTTTTTCAAGTGTAGTGGCTATTTTTTGTAAATCTTTGTCAAATTCAACATTTGCAATATTTATTCCTATACCCGCTACAACATAGCTTACATAATCCATTTCACAGCTCATTTCGCACAATATACCGCATAGTTTTTTATCATTTAGTATTATATCGTTCGGCCATTTTATTTTTGTGGATATTTTTAATTCTTCCATAGCTTTATACACACTGCATGCTGATAACTGTGTCAAAAACGGTATTTTGTCTATACTTACATTAGGTTTTAATATTACGCTGAAATATAATCCTCCGTATTCAGAAACAAAACCTCTGCCTCTTCTTCCCTTACCGCTTGTCTGCAAATTTGAAGTAACAACTGTACCTGTTTTATTATTTTTTGCTATTTTTTTTGCATATTCATTTGTGGAATCTATTTCTTCTAAAGCAAATATTGTATTGCCTATAACTTGATTTTCCAAAATACCTAAATTTGCATTCTCTTCGCATATATTGTTTGATAAAAATTTGAGTTTATATCCTTTGTTAGTGACAGCATCTATTTCTATTCCTTTGTCTTTCAGCTTGGCTATTCTCTTAGACAGTGCGGCTCTTGATATATTGAATTTGCTTGCCATTTCTTCTCCTGATACAAACTCCCCTTTATTTTCATACAAAATCTTTAATACATCTGAATTTTTCATTATTTTATACTCCAATATTAAATTTATAAAAAACTTCTTACAACTTCACTTGCTGTCATAATACCTGCTACTGACGGTACAAATGCTGTCGAACCGTTTATCATCTTGTTTCCGTTTAATATTTTTTCACTTACGGTAATTTCTTCTGATGAATATACACATTTTAAATCTGTTATTCCTAAACGCTTCAATTCTTTTCTCATAACTTTTGCCAATTTACACATATTTGTCTTATCTATAGTAGTTATTTTTATCTTGCTCGGATCAAGTCTGTTTCCCATTCCCATAGAGCTTATTATAGGAATTTTTTTTTCATATGCCGTCTTTATAAGGCTTATTTTGCTTGTAACCATATCTATTGCATCAATTATATAATCATAATCTGCAAAAAACTCATCTTTTTCTTGCTCTGTATATTTTTTTGTTATTTTATTTATTTTTATATTAGGATTTATTTTTAAGAGCCTCTCTTCAAACAAATCTGTCTTATACTTGCCCAAACTTAATCTATCTGCTATTATCTGCCTGTTTATATTTGTTATATCAACTGTATCATAATCAACTATTGTAAGAATTCCTATCGCACTTCTTGCTAAGCTTTCGACTGCAAATCCACCTACTCCTCCAAGTCCGAAAATTGCTATATGCTTTTTTGAAAACTCTTTCAATTTGTCTTGTCCTATTACTATTTCGAGTCTTGTAAATTCATTGCTCAAATTCATATTATCTCCATACAAAATATTACAAATTCATAAAATAAAAAATAAGTATATATATATTATAACTGTTTGTGATATAATTATAAAGTTAAAAACTTTCATAATTTATAAATTTATTGCAATTATTTAAAATTCATTTTAATTCCTGATGTAATATATCAAAATATCAGAAAATGGATATTAATAACAGTAAATTTTTTATTTTGAAAGCAATAACTAATTTTTCAAAAAAATGTTTATAATTTTATAAGCATTACTATTATAGCTTTTTCAATATAACAATATAATAATGCAAC
Source organism: Peptoanaerobacter stomatis (assembly GCF_000238115.1). Taxonomy (GTDB): domain Bacteria; phylum Bacillota; class Clostridia; order Peptostreptococcales; family Filifactoraceae; genus Peptoanaerobacter; species Peptoanaerobacter stomatis. Next base: position 184,701 of record NZ_JH414548.1, read on the forward strand.
AATTTTTTAGTATCAGCTATAATCCGTTCTTAGGAGGTACAATGAGTAAACAAAAAAAAGGTGTGGTAAAAAGTATATTCAAGTATTTCTTTTTATTCATAATCTTGATTTCATTACTTGGCGGTATAGTTTTAATGGCAGGATACTTGGCGATAGCTAACAGTTTTCCTGATGTAAAAACACAAAATATAGACTCTCTGTTGCAGGAAACTTCATTCATATATGATGATGAGGGTAATATTTCCGAAAAAATACAAAGCAATGTATATAGAACTATCGTTCCTATAGAAGATATACCCATGCAATTGCAAAGAGCATTTATATCCATAGAGGATGAGCGCTTTTATGAGCATTTCGGTATTGATGTAAAAAGATTGTTTGGAGCGTTATGGCACGATATAAAAGTAGGTGCATTGGCACAAGGCGGCTCAACCATTACAATGCAGCTTTCTAAAAATCTCCTCACCACTTCCGATCCTAATTTTACAAGAAAACTCACTGATATAGTATACGCAATGGAAATGGAAAAAAGACTGAGCAAGACACAAATATTATATGCGTATTTGAATACCGTCTTTTTAGGAAGCAATGTTCACGGTGTGCAAGCAGCCGCAAAATCATACTTTAATAAAAACGTATCCGAATTGAATCTCGCAGAATCTGCAATGATTGCCGGCATAACACAATACCCTACAAAATATATACCTTATAAATTAAAAGAAATAGCTTACGGCGAAGACGTATCAAATATGCAATTAAAGTTATATCCGCCTAATAATTCTTATATTCCTACAGAAAACGACTTACAAGTATATTCCGTACTTAGAAATACCGGAAAAATAGACCAATATGAATATATGTTATTAAAAAACGGCTCACTTGTAGTAACAAAAGCTGAGCTTAATCCGGATTCTGTAAACAGGCAGAAAGTTGTTCTTAAAAAAATGCTTGAGTTGGGAGCAATAAATAATGAACAATATCAAGAAGCTCTTAACACACCTATAACTATAAGTTTCCCACCAAGAAATAACAGTGGTATATCGTCATATTTCAATGATAGAGTAAAAAGCGAAGCTGTAAAAATATTAATAGAGCTTGGCAACTCGGAAGAAAAAGCTAATAATTTACTAAAATTCGGCGGATTAAAAATATATTCCACACTCAATACAAAAATACAAAGAATTTTAGAAAATGAATTTGCAGATTCTTCAAACTTTCCAAATTCATTTGTTGATGACAACGGAGTCATACAACCTCAAGGCGCTATGGTCGTTATAGATCAAAAAACCGGTTATGTAAAAGCGTTAATTGGCGGTAGAGGACAAGCAGGCAATTATATATATGACAGAACGGACAGCCCAAGACAGCCGGGTTCGGCTATAAAACCTCTTGCTGTATATTTGTTGGCACTCAAAGATGGAATGAGGCCTACTACAATAATAGACGATTCGCCAAGAAAAGATGATTCTATGCCCGGCGGATATTGGCCAAACAATATTTACAATGTATATTATGGAAATGCTACTATGAAAAAACTCTTAGAAGTATCATCAAATGTAGCTGCAGTAAAAACACTTGAAACCTTAGGTTCCACAAGAATAAAAGCTATAAACAGATCTTTGGATTATCTTGAACAAATGGGTTTTGCTCATCTTGTAAGAAGCTCGCAAAATACTGTAAGCAATGATGAAAACTTATCTCTTGCATTAGGCGGTATAACAAACGGTGTTACTCCGTTAGAAATGGCATCCGCATACTCAGGCATTGCAAATTTAGGCAAACAGATAAAACCGTCTTTCATAACAAAAATAGTAGATGCCAACGATAAATTAATATATGAATTCAGACCTAATATTTTTGAAATGATAGATGAAGAAAATGCTTACAGAATGACGGATATGTTACAAGGTGTAGTAATAAACGGCTCAGGTAAAAGTGCAATACTCGATAATATGCCGTCAGCCGGTAAGACAGGAACTACAGATTCAAGAAAAGATGTCTATTTTGTAGGCTATACACCGTATTATACTGCAAGTGTATGGATAGGTGCGGACACTCCTACTCCGCTTGACTATTCATCAGGTGTACCTGCAACAATATGGAAAAAAGTAATGAATGGCATAGATAGGGAACTCAATTTACAAAATGTTTCTTTTCAAGCTCCATCCACTATGAATGTAGAAAAAGAAAAAGAAGAAGAACAAAAAGTAATAGATATGAGAAGAACAGATCCCGGTCAGGAGCAATTATTAGATGGATTGTTATTTAATGAAAATGGTGAAAATTCGGTGCAAAATAACAGCCAAAAAAATCAAAATGTCGATAATACACAAAATAGCAATGAGAACACCACACAACAAACTCGACAGCCCGTTCAGCAACAACCGGTTCAACAACAGCCTGCTCAACAAAATACTACACAACAACAAGATACTGCACCACCACCTGAAGTCCCATATGAAGACACAAATAATAACAATAATGCAGTAAGTGATGATTCATCAAGCATATTCTAATATCTAATCAAAAAAACTATAATAGGTTTCGTATTAAGATAACACCAAAATTTGATATAACAGTAGAAAAATAATCTTATGTAAATTTACATTATTTATATTTCCTATATAAACTGTCCATTATTTTATCGAATATTGGAATAAACATAAAAAATTCCCAAAGCACACAAAAATTTTAAATGTGTTTCGGGAATTTTTTATACTATGTCTAATCATATTCATATAATTTATATTGTTCTATTATCTCTATCAATTTTTGTGCATAAGCAGGATCTGTTGCATATCCACACTCATAAAGCATATTGGCAGCCTCTACATAATCTTTTGCCTCTACAACTTTTTGATATATTTTAGCTGTTCCAATCAATAATCCGTGATATTTTACACTATCTTCCATGCTGTCAAACACTTTAAAGGCGTCTTTTATTTCAATTTGGTTATTATTAACATATTCTTTTGTAGAAAATGTTACTCTTTTTTCATCTTTATTTATACTCTTTATACCAAAATAATTGTTATATTCTTTGGATAAAGCTGACCTTCCAAAATCAGACTCTAATATTGCCTGTGCTATTGTAATACTTGGTAATATACCATATTCTTGATAATTTTGCTTGGCATATACACTCACATCCTCTATAAACTTCAAATTGGGATTTAATGCTCTTGATATTTCATTTTCTATTTTTTTGAAGTCTTCTTTGAATAATGTAGATACAATAATTGTAGATGCAATTATAAGTAAAATTGATATTATTGGTAAACTCTTTACAATTTTACTTGATTTTCTCTTTCTTTTTTTAGGATATTTATCCATTCCTTTTTTCATCTTTCACTCTCTTACATAACAAAATTCAAATTTTATCTAATTCTATAATTTAACTGATTTTGTTGCAATATATGTTTTAATATTCAGTTCATGGAGCCTGCCAAAACCATTTGTATCTTCATATATATCAAGCAAAGTAAATCCTGCCTTTAATTGTCCTCCTATCTGTTCTGTCATATTGTGAGAAAACTGCATGCCGGATTTTTCTTTAATCATATATTCTTTGGCTGCTTTATCTTTTAATGGATTAAAAGGCATTTTCCAAATAATTTCTTTTTCCTCACTATCCACAATATAATTGATTTCATTATTTAAACCTGCAAGGAAAATACCGCCTTTTTTCAGAACTCTATACGCTTCATTAAAAATATGTTGTACATTTTCAACATAACAGTTGGAAACCGGATGAAATATTATATCAAAGGTTTCATTTTCAAAAGGCAAAGTTTTTGTCATATCGCCTTCAATAGCATTAATATTATAACCTTCTCTTTCAGCAATTAAAAATTCACTTTCTATTTGTTTCGACGAATAATCAAGCACGGTACATTCTGCTCCTAATGCACTAAATATGGGCATTTGTTGTCCTCCGCCTGACGCTAAGCCTAAAATTTTCTTTCCCTTTAAATCTCCCAGCCACTCATGTGGAATTGAAACCGTCGGAGTAAGAAAAACATTCCATTTTCCATTTTTTGCATTGATGTATTCATCATGTGAAGTTGACTTACCCCATTCCCAGCCTTCTTCAACACATCTGTCAATGGTTTCTTTATTTATATCCTGATATGTCTTCATTATTTTGCTTACCTCCTTCACAATTTTCCATTTATAAAAATATTTTTCAATACTTTATTATTTTAGGTTTACAATTTTTTAAAATTATACATAATATCATTGTTTGACTGTATAAATACCCTTAAATTTATAAAAAATAAAACCAAAATATCCATAAATACTTTGATTTTATTTTTATAATAATTTTTGATATTAAGTTTATTTTTTCTTCAAATATTTTCTTACGTCTATTGCAACAGCAATTATTATTATAAGTCCTCTAACTAAATATTGAACGTTGGCATCCACCTTGATATAGTTAAGCCCATAGTTTATAAATTGAAGTAATATGGCTCCTATAAGCACTCCGGGAATAGTTCCTACTCCACCTGAAAAAGAAACTCCACCTACTACACAAGCTGATATTGCATCAAGTTCGTATGAAAATCCTGTATTAGGGTTTACAGAACCCAATCTTCCTCCTTCCAAAAAACCTGCAAAACCGTATAAAGCTCCTGATATTATATATACTAGCATTATAGTTTTTACTATATTTATTCCTGATACCTCTGCTGCCTCAGGATTTCCACCTATTGCAAACATATTTTTACCAAGTGTAGTCTTATTCCATATTATCCACATAATAACTGCTGTTATAAGTAAATAAAATACGAGATATGGTACTGTCATAAATCTTCCTGTTACAAACTGAACATATTTAGGATTAAGCGTTCCTAAAGGTTGTGCACCGAATCTCTGGCTGTTTATATATAAATTTATTATACCGAATGCTATAAGTTGTGTTCCTAATGTGATTATAAATGCGTGAATTTTTAAAACAGCAACACCGAATCCGTTTATAGCACCAAAAATTACACCTGATGCTACTGCAACTATGAATGGAATAAAAAGTCCAATATCTCCCAATTCAGGATACATTCTTGCCGCAAATGTTGTAGACTGTAACAATGATGCTGCAAATGCTGCCGACAATCCCATAACTCTACCGGCTGACAAGTCAGTACCTTGTAAAACTATAAGCCCTGCAACTCCAAGTGCCATTATAGCTCTTGTCGATGCTTGCATAAGAATATTCAAAAAGTTATTTTTTGATAAAAATGTAGGATCATATACTATTATTCCTACTATCAACATACCAAGTATTATATATAAAGCATAATTAATAAAAAGTTCTTTATAATTCTTTTTCTCCATAATATCCTCCTATAAATATTTAGTAGCAAGCTGCATGATTTTTTCTTGATTAAGATTTTTTGTTTCATCTATGCCCGCCACTTTACCGTTAGACATTACCATTATTCTGTCGCATATACCTATAAGTTCCGGAAGTTCTGATGATACGACTATTACTCCTTTACCTTTTTTTGCCAAGTCTATTATAAGCTGGTATATTTCATATTTCGCACCTACATCTATTCCTCTTGTAGGTTCATCTAATAAAAGTATTTCCGGATCTGTCAATAGCCATCTTCCTATTATAACTTTTTGTTGATTTCCTCCGGAGAGTGTCCTTATATGCGTTTTTTGGTTGGGTGTCTTTACCTTCATAGAGTCTATCACCCATTTTGTATCGGTTTCCATATGTTTATCATCTAAGAATCCATTTTTTCTATATTTTTTCATATTTGCTATTGTAGAGTTAAATCTTATATCAAGCATAGGAAATATACCTGTTGCTCTTCTTTCTTCAGTTAACAATGCAAAACCGTTATTGATAGCATCTTTTGGCGAATTATTATTAACTTTCTTTCCATCTAAGAGAATTTCACCGTTTTCTTTTGTACGAAGCCCGAATATTGTTTCCAAAAGTTCAGTTCTTCTTGCTCCTACAAGACCTGCAAGCCCTAATATTTCACCTTTGTGCAAATCAAAAGTAACATCCTTTACACAAGGTTCATACTTTCCGTCAAGATTTCTTACTTGTAATATGGGTTCACCTACTACGTTATCTTTTGGTGGAAATCTGTCTGTCAATTCTCTTCCTACCATTAAATTTATTATCTTTTCTGTTGTCATATCACTGCAATCACGTGTATCTACCCATTTACCGTCTCTAAATACTGTAATTTCATCTGAAATCTCTAAAATTTCCTCCATTTTATGAGATATGTAAACTATTCCCATACCTCTTTCTTTTAACATCCTTATTGTTTTGAAAAGTACATCAACTTCTTGATTTGTAAGTGATGATGTCGGTTCATCAAGAATTAGTATCTTTGCATCATAGCTAACCGCTTTTGCAATTTCCAACATCTGTCTTTGAGATACCGATAATTTTTCTGTCAATACTTTAGGATTTATATCAACCCCTATATCGTCAAATGCCTTTTTTGTAAAATCATACATTTCTTTTTGATCTATAAATAAACCTTTTTTTGGAAATCTTCCGAGCATCATATTTTCCATAACAGGTCTTTTCATAACTTGATTAAGCTCTTGATGAACCATAGCAACTCCATTTTCCAAAGCTTGCTTAGGGTTCGTAAATTTAACTTTTTTCCCGTCTAAATATATTTCTCCTTCATCTTCGATATATATACCGAACAAACACTTCATAAGAGTTGACTTACCTGCTCCATTTTCACCCATAAGAGCATGAACTGAGCCTGCTCTTACTTTCAGCTGAACTTTGTCAAGTGCTTTTACACCCGGAAATGATTTTGATATGCCCTTCATCTCAAGTAAATATTGTTCATTCATCTGACACACCTCTTTTCTTAAAAACCTAATTAAATCTCATTATCCATATTATACTAATTTCTAATAGAATAATAGATCGTTTATTATTAAAAAATCTATAAATAATAAATAATAAATTTATAAAGCACTATTTTTCTATAATTCTATTGGATTTTAATACAAAAGCAAAAAAAATTAAATGAGTTACTATTTTTTAGTTTATTAATCTATACTTATTTTTTATAAAGTAATTATATAATAAATTAAAATAACAGTTGTGCTAAATATGATTATATAATAAATATTATATAATTTTTTACATAACTCTAAAAAAAATCGCACCAAATCAGTGCGATTTTTCAATAATCTTAATTTGCGCTAAAATTTATTATTTTTCAAATTTTTTGTAAGGTATTCTTACTGCTATTCCTGATTCATCCCATTTATATTCTGTTTCATCAAGATAATCTTTACCTTCTACTGAATTTTTAGCCAATTTGTACATCGCTTCCGCCATAGCCGCTCCGTCTTGCATTACTGTTCCGTCCATAGAGCCGGCTTCTATTGCCGCTTTAGCTTCTTCAGTAGCGTCAACTCCGAATACACCTACATGCTTTTCAGCATCTTTATCATTGTATCCTAAAGCTTTTAGAGAATTTATTGCACCTATAGCCATACCGTCATTATTAGCTATTACTACATCTATATTTGCTTCATCTTTTGCCAACCATGCATCCATAGCCTGTTTAGCTTTTTCTGTATCCCAGTTAGCTATTTGCATTCCTACTTCATTTACTTCTATACCTGCTTCTTTTATTGTATCTACTGAATATTTACTTCTTGCATTAGCTTCGGCATTATCTAATCCGCCATGCAATAATACATAGTCAAGTTTACCGTTTTTGTTTCTGTCTACCGTATCTTTATTTGCATTCCAGTATTCAGATATTATATTTCCTTGTATAACTCCGGCTTCTTCTTTTTTAGTTCCTACAAATCTTGCTTTATCATAAGCTTTGTAAGAGTTGATATCATCCGGCTCTCTGTTGAACAATATAGCCGGTTTATCAGTAGGTTTTAATTTTTCAAGAACTATTTGAGCTGCACCTGTATCAACAAGATTTACAAGATATCCGTCTACTTGATCAAGAAGAGTATCTATTTCGTCATTTTGCTTTCCTTGATCATTTTGAGCATCCTGGAATATGAACTCTATACTGTCATCCTTGTCGTCAAGTTCTTTCAAAGCATTTCTTACTGTTGAAAGATAAGTATCATTAAATTGATAGAAAAATACTCCTATCTTTTTACCTTCTGTTTTTTCTGCATTTTCAGTTTTAGCCTTATCATCCGTTGCAGGTTTTTCTTCTGTTTTTCCGCAAGCTGCTATAGGCAATAACATAGTAGCTACCATTGCAGTTGCTAAAAGTTTTTTTAAATTTCTTTTCATTAAGATATATCCTCCTATAATTTTATTATATTGCTGAAAACATATTATCAAAAATCGTTTTTTTTGTCAATGTATTTCTTAAATTAATGTTAAATGCTTATTACAATAGTTTTATTGTGACTTAATACTAACTGCAAATAAAAAGATGAATATTAATAAAATTACTTTTTAAAAGTATATTTATTAGTATTCATCTTATGCTTAAATAAATATATATATATATATAATATTATAAGTTACAAAATGCAATTTTAAATTGTAATTTAATCACTTTCAATTGTTTAAATTTTATCTTCTTCAATTATAAGTGTTCTTGATGAGTTTATTATTGCTATTATGGATACTCCGACATCTGCAAATATTCCTAATTGTATTCCTGCCAATCCTAAAGCGCCTAATATCATCACCAAGACTTTTACACCTATGGCAAATACTATATTTTGTTTTACTACTTTCATAGTTTTTTGTGCTATTTTTATAGCTAATGATACTTTTTTAGGATCGTCATCCATAAGCACTATATCCGCCGCCTCTATTGCCGCATCAGATCCCATAGCTCCCATAGCTATACCTACATCTGCTATGGAAAGTACAGGTGCATCATTTATTCCGTCACCTACAAACACAACTGCGCCATTACTCTTTTTATTTTTCATTATTTGTTCCAATATTTCTGATTTTTCATTCGGTAACAGTTGCGATTTCACTTCATCAATGTTTAATTCTCTTGCTACACTTTCAGCTACTTGCTTGGTATCTCCTGTGAGCATTATTGTTTTTTGATTGTATTTTTCTTTTAAAAGTCTTATCGCATCTTTTGAGTTTGATTTTATTTCGTCTGATATTACAATATGTCCTGCATATTCACCGTCTACTATTGTATGAACTATACTTCCACTCAAATGGCAATGCTTTTCTTTTATATTCATCTTTGCCATCAGTTTGTCATTACCTACATATATTTTTTTACCGTCTATTTGAGCAGATACTCCAAGACCTGCAATTTCCTGCACATCTGTAACTCTTTTTATATCTATCTCTTTTTTATATGCTTCTTTTATTGATTGTGCTATCGGATGAGTTGAGTATATTTCTGCTAAAGCTGAATACTCTAATAACTGTTCTTCTTCTATTTCAGGATGTATGGCTACTACTTGAAAATTACCTTTTGTAAGTGTACCTGTTTTATCAAATACTATATATCCTGCATTTGATAACGTTTCAAGATAATTGCCGCCTTTTATCAATATGCCTTTTTTTGAAGCACCGCCTATGCCTCCGAAAAATCCGAGCGGAATTGATATTACAAGTGCACAAGGACAAGAAGTAACTAAAAATACAAGCGCTCTTTTAATCCACATATCAAAACTTCCTAATGAAAATAAAGGTGGTATAACAGCTAATATTATAGCCAACCCTACTACTATAGGAGTGTAATATTTAGCAAATTTTGTGACAAATTTTTCTGCCTTAGCTTTTTTACTTGATGCATTTTCTACAAGCTCCAATATTTTTGCTACTGTTGAATCATCAAATTCTTTAGTAACTTTAACTTTAAGAGGTCTGTCCGTATTTATACAGCCGCTTATTATTTCATCTCCAACTCCCACATCTCTCGGCTTATATTCTCCTGTTATCGCAGAAGTATTCAAAGATGAGTTTCCTTCTATGACAACGCCGTCAAGCGGAACCTTCTCACCTGTTTTTATTACTATTATATCCCCTATTTGCACTTCATCAGGATCCACTTTAATTATCTGCCCATCTTTTTCAAGGTTAGCATATTCGGGACATATATCCATAAGAGCCGATATTGATTTTCTTGATTTATCAACAGCAATACTTTGGAATAACTCCCCTACTTGATAAAAAAGCATTACTTCTATAGCCTCATGATACTCGCCGAGTATGAAAGCGGCTACTGCGGCAAATCCCATAAGAAAATTTTCATCCAGAAATTCTCCTTTTATTATATTGCTTACAGCTTCATATACGATATCATATGCTATCAATATAAATAAGGCTATAAAAAAATATAACTCATATTTTTCAAATAATTTGAATACAAAATATGAAACCAAAAGCAATGCTGTCAATATTATTCTGGTAAGTACAATTCTTTGTCCTTTGCTCATTTAAAATCCCTCTTATAAAAAATTAATTTTCTCACTTTTATATTATTTTTGTTTTAAAACAGCCGATTTATAAGTTAAAATTTCTTTAACCTAATTAATGACATTTAACCATTTGCAATTAAACAATCTGATTTAAGAAATTTTAGCTTATCAAATTTTTTAGTAAAGTTTTATTTTTTAGATAAAACTTTAGCTTACATTTGTATAGAACAATCTTTTTCTATTTTTCTGCATATATCATTAGCCTTTTGAACTATATCATCAAATCTGTCGTCATCTGCATCTATAGTTATTTTTTGCATTACAAAACTTATACTTGCCTCATTTACTCCATCTAATTTGTTGATTTCTTCTTCCATTTTATTTGCACAATTTGCACAATCCAAGTTATTAATTTTAAATTTCTTTTTCATTTTAATTATCTCCTTTTTATTTTTAATAATTTTACTAAAACTACTCTTGTATATGCTCAAGACCGTTATCTATAATCTTTCTTATGTGATCATCCGATAAAGAATAAAATATTATCTTGCCCTCACGCCTATGCTTTACAAGTTTGCTCTGTTTTAAAAGTCTTAATTGGTGAGATACTGCTGATTGTGACATATTCAGTATACTCGATAAATCATATACACACATTTCAGATTCAAATAATATGCACAGTATCTTTATCCTCGTAGAATCTGAAAATATCTTAAACAAGTCTGCTAATTCATACACTTCTTCTTCAACAGGTATCTTGTCTTGTATTTGAATTGACGTCTCTTCATCTATTACAAGATACTTTTGCTCCGAGGATATGTTTTCTTCAAAAATATTTCGTTTTTCATTTAAATCTTTAAAATTTTTTTCATTTTTTATATTTTCTATTTTTATCATCTTCTTTCATATGAACAACTGTTCATTTGTTTATATAAATATATACTATATTTTAAATTTTGTCAATAGTATTTCTAAGTTTTTATAGTATATTTTTCAGTTTAAGCAAATAATATATTTACAAATGTAGTAAAAAACTATATAATACTAAGGTGAATAAATGAAATAATAATTTATAAGGAGAAATTTTTATGATAAGTGCAAGTGACTTCAGAAAAGGCGTAACTTTTGAAATGGAAGGCCAACCTTATTTAGTTGTTGATTTCCAACACGTTAAGCCTGGAAAAGGTGCAGCTTTTGTAAGAACTAAATACAAAAATTTAAAAACAGGTGCAACAAGGGAAGAAGCGTTCAATCCAAGCGACAAGTTTCCTAAGGCACAAATTGAAACTAAAGAAATGGAATATTTATATAATGACGGAGAATTGTACTACTTTATGGATGGCGAAACTTATGAGCAAATACCTCTAAACCATTCACAAGTTGAAGATGCCATAACTTTTATGAAAGAAAATGAAAAAGCTCTTATAAGATTTTATCAAGGTCAGGCATTTTCAGTAGAACCACCTAACTTTGTTGAACTTGTAGTAGTAGAAACTGAACCTGGTGTAAAAGGTGATACCGCTACTAATGTTACTAAGGCTGCAACAGTTGAAACAGGTGCTGTAGTACAGGTTCCGCTATTTATAGGTGAAGGCGAAAAGATAAAAATAGATACAAGAACAGGCGAATATTTATCAAGAGTAAACTAATACTAAAATCTTATAGAATAATGGAAAAACATAATAATTAATTTTTAAAATAAACTGTTTATATTAATGGTATATAATTATATAAGTTATCCATAATTTTATTAGAAAATAGTATAAATAAAAAAATACTTAGCTTTAAAATTAAAGCTAAGTATTTTTTTTATTTTAACAATTTTTTCCTATGCAATTACAAATTTTTCAACTTGTTTTTTTACTTCTTCATCTTGCAAAGTAGCTGAGATAACTATTTCTGTTTCATATTTATTAGATACTTTATCAAGTGCTTCTAAAAAGTCATATAACTTGCTTTCTTCAACATCTACCACTTTAAATAATCCATCTATATATATCTTTTGTATATCATAATTAGCTGATGTCATTCCGCATATAAATCCATAAAGCCCATTATATCCTTTAAGTTTTAAATCTTCTGTTGCAACAAGTCTTATGTTTCTGTTTAAAAGATGACTATGTTTATCTGTACTTTCAACATAAACAAATGTTCCTCTTACACCTTCTACTGCCTTGTTTGCTTCATCAATCATTACTTTTGTCTTTCCACTACCTGCACTTCCTATCAATAGTTTAACCATTGTTAAAGTCCTCCTTAAAAAAATAATTATCAAGCTATAATTAATTAGTTTTTTTATAATTACTTATATCCTATTTATAGCCTATCATAAAAGAATTAAAATATCAATATATTTTTAAATTGATTTCTCAAAAATTATTACAGCTTTTTATATCTCCTTTTTCTTCTCTTTCTTTTTATATTTGCTCTTATTATTCTCAATATTATAAGCAAAATTACAAAAACTATAATACCTGTTAAAATGTTTCTTTTTATATGATTTGTTTCTTTTGACATGATCAATTCCTTTAGGTGCTTGAATGTAAATATGGGTTCTACATCGTCTAAGGCAACAAGTTCATATTCTTTTGTATCATCGCCTATAGTTATTGTAGCTTTACCTACTTTTTGTCCTTTTTCTATCGGAAGTTTCAACTCATCAAGTTCTATTTTTTTATCATAAGCCACTTCTGCATCTATAGGCGTTATATAAGATATATCCTCTGTCACGGCATATTTTAAATTCTTCTGAACGCTGTATTTTATAGCTTCTTTACCCAATTCTTCCATAGCCGATAAAACTTTTACAATTTTGAAATTGTCAAAACCGTAATCCAACAACCTTCTTGAATCTCTAAACACATCATATTCTGTAGTCTTATAAACTACTGCTATCATTCTTATACCGTTTTTTATCCCTGTTGATGCAAGACACTTTTGAGCCTCTAATGTAAAGCCTGTTTTTATTCCGTCCACTGCATCATATTTTATAGGTATATATTGATTTTTATATACTATAGGCTCATTTGACCATAAAAATCTGTTTGTATTGTTATATATTCTTTTTTCAGGCGTTTTATCGGTAGGTTCAAGAATTAATATGGGTTCTGCAACTATTTTTCTGAAAGTCTCATTTTTCATAGCTTCTCTTGATATAAGCGCCATATCATATACTGTTGTATAATGGTTGTCATCATGCAATCCATGAGGGTTACTATAATGTGTACCGGTACATCCTATTTCTACTGCCCTTTCATTCATAAGTTTTGCAAATTCTTCTACACTTCCTGATATTTCCATAGCCAATAAAACAGCCACGTCATTGGATGAATGTATTAAAAGTGCTCTAATCAAATCATTTACAGTAAACTCTTCGCCCGGTAACAAATACATTGAGCTTCCGTCTACCTGAGGAAAATCCGATGGAACAGCTATCTTTTTGTTCAAATCTAATTTTTCAAGAGCCAAAAGTGCGGTCATAACTTTTGTTGTAGAGGCAGGATACATTTTTTTATAAGCATTTTTTTCATATAATACTTTTCCTGTTTCATTTTCCATAAGTATAGCAGCCTCACCTGATATTTCTTCTTGCGTTGGAGGAGGCTCTATAGCATAAGAAATGTTTTGTATATTCATAAAAATTATGAATAACAAAAATAAAATCCTATTTTTTAATTTCATATGTAGATCCTTTCGTGTATTTATTCATATCTGTGATATGATTTTAACATTTTATGTGTTTGAAACTATAATATTTGTTACAGTTCGTAAAAAATAAAATATGATAAATTATAGTAAAAATTCTATTAATTAAATAACAATGTATTAAATTCAATATATATTCTATAACAAATATTAATCTTGTTCAACATCTTCTTTTTTCATATTCTCTATATCAGGCAATTCTTTTATCGATGATATGTTCAAATGCTTTAAAAAAACTTCTGTTGTTTTATATATTATAGGTCTTCCTATTTTATCCAATCTTCCACATTCTTCTATAAGTCCTGCTTCTAAAAGTTTTGCTATTGTTGTATCGCATTTAACGCCTTTTATCTTCTCAACAAAAGCTTTTGTTGTAGGCTGATTATATGCTATAATCGTCAAGGTTTCTATTGCTGATTGTGTCAAATTCTTCTTTTTCTTTGGTGAAATCACCTTTTCAAGATATTTAAAATTATCTCTTTTTGCAACAAGTTGATATTTATCTTCCATATGTATTATCTCAAGACCGCTATCGGCTTGAGAATATTTTTCTTTTAATATTTCTATTATATTTTTTATATATTTTTTGTCAGCTTTTATATCATTGTTTTTGAATACCGATATAAGCTCAAAAATATCTACAGGTTCTGAAAAAGTGAATAAAAACGACTCCACTATAGACACTGCTCTATCTGTATCAATATTATTTTGTGTTAATAAATCTTCCAAAATATACCTCTCTAACTGTTTGCTAACTTTATAGCTATAGTATCAAAATTATTATGTTGTTTTACATTTATCCTGTTTTCTTTCACTAAATGCAAAACCCCAAGCATAGATACTACTTTTTCATCTTTTTTATCATTTTCTACAATATCATCAAAATGACATTGCTTTTTTTCCTGCATATATTTGTTTATATAGTCTATCTTTTCATTGAGCGGTTTTTGTTTTCTTGTAAATCTAAGTTGTTCCTGCTCCTGCTTTTCATTGATTTTTATACTTTTTATCATACTGTCAATTGTAAGCTTTGAAAAATCAAGTTCTTCCACAGCAAAAATTTCATCAGATATTTTCTCAAAAAATATACATCCTTCAACATACATTTTTTTTAGTTTTTCCGATAATTTTTTGTATTTTGCATATTCTTCCAACGACAATACAAGATCATTTTCATCATCTTCATCATGTGATATAAAAAGCATATATCTTGATTTTATCTCTATTAATTTACTGGATATATATATGAAATTACTTATCATATCTATATCTTCAACTTCCATCTTGGCTACTGTGTCCAAAAAATCATCGGCTATCTGATTAATGGATATTTCACATATATCAAGTTTATTTTTTTGTATCAGGCTAAGTAAAAGATCCAGTGGACCTTCAAACCTATTTATATTAAGCTTATACATTTTTACCTCAAGTAAGTAGATTCACAATCATAACCAAAACAGTATATATAGGTTTTATAACATAAGATGCTAAATTTGTAAACATCAAAAGCATTATTATAATAAGTGAATATCTTTCAAGTTTCCTAAGTTCCATACTCATTTTCAAAGGCAATATCTGCAACAAAAAATAATAACCTGCAAGCGGAGGTATAGGCAACAGACAAAACGCACCGAGTGACAGATTAACAGCTACAACATAATCAAGCACCACATAAAGCTCATTAAAATTTATCCCCATAAATACTAGCAATTTCTGTATCCAAATAACAATCACTGCAACAAGCACATTCATAATAGTACCTGACACAAAGTAAAGTGCCAAGCCCAAACGTCTGTTCTTAAACTCTCTATCATTTATATAAACCGGTTTGCTCCAACCGAAACCTACTAAAAACAAAAGCATAAAGCCTACAGCATCCAAATGCGCTCTTGGAGATATAGATAATCTTCCACTATGTTTTTGCGATTTATCCCCCATTAAATATGCACAAAGCGATTCTGCAAAAGGTCTAAATGTAAGCGCTATCAAAACTGCCGGAAATTTAAGCAGTAATTGAATAATATAATTTTCAAAATTTCCCATAAAAGCTTTTTCTCCCAATATAACATTTAGTTTATAATTAAGATATGTCTTTTTTATATAATTTATCAGTATAGTATTTACTTCCACTTGAGTAAAACGTGTAGAACAAGACGGACAAGCAAAGCTTAAGTGAATACACTTAAAGTTACACAATCGAAAGCTCTGCCAAAGTCAGGCGAAGTAAATGCACGGTTTTATGACAAATTCCGATAAATTACTCTATTATTATAGGCAATATCATAGGATTTCTCTTAGTTTTTTCAAATAAGAAATATTTCAGATTATCCCTGACTGCATTTTTTATAAAACTCCATTGCCCAAGGTCTTTTTGATTGAACTGTGTTACGCTTTGAAGAACTATTTCTTTTATTTCATCCATCAAATCTTCCGATTCTCTTACATATACAAATCCTCTTGATATTATTTCTATTTTTTCAGATAATTTTTCTATATCTCTAATCGGTAAAACAACTATGATAAGTCCATCTTCTGAAAGATGCTTTCTATCTCTTAAAACTATATTTCCTACATCTCCAACACCGAGCCCATCTACAAGAATATTCCCTGATTGAACCTTTGAAGCAATTTTCGCCTCATTTTTATCTATTTCAAGCACATCACCATTAGATAATAAAAACGCATTATCTTCCTCAACACCCATTTTTATCGACATATCTCTATGTTGTATAAGATGCCTTCTCTCTCCGTGTATAGGTATAAAATACTTAGGTTTTACAAGACTGAGCATCAACTTTAATTCTTCCTGCCTTGCATGACCGGAAACGTGTATTTCAGAGATTGTATCATAAATTACTTTTGCTCCTCGCTCAAAAAGTTCGTTTATTACCTTTGAAACCAATTTTTCATTTCCCGGTATAGGATGAGCGGAAAATACAACCACATCGCCTTTTCTTATCTCTATTTGTCTATGCTCCATTTTCGCCATTCTTGTAAGTGCAGACAAAGGTTCTCCCTGTGAACCTGTAGTTATTATTACAAGTTCATTATCGTCATATTTATTAATATCTCTCAAATCGATATACGTGTTATCAGGTATTTTCAAATATCCAAGTTCCGATGCAACTGCAAGAATATTTGCCATAGATCGACCTGAAACGGCAACTTTTCTATGAGTTTTATATGCAGCATCTATTATCTGTTGTAATCTATGAACATTAGATGCAAAAGTCGCTATAAATATTCTGTTATTTTCTACTGACGAAAATATTTGCGTAAGAGTAGTACCTACCGAAGATTCGGACTCTGTATAACCCGGACGTTCAACATTTGTACTTTCTCCAAGCATCAACAATACACCTTTTTGTCCTATCTCGGCGATTTTATTAAGATCTGTTCTGATATTGTCTATAGGTGTAAAATCTATCTTAAAATCTCCTGTATGGAAAATTGTACCCGCATCAGTATGAAGCGCTATTGCACAAGAATCAGGTATAGAATGATTCACTCTTATAAATTCCGCCGTAAAAACCCCTAAGTTTATCTTCTGATTAGGTTGTATAACATTAAGGTCAACACCTGTTATTGCATTTTCCTTAAGTTTTAATTCTATAAGTCCCATAGTAAACGGCAAAGTATATATGGGAATATTTAATTTTTTCAAAAAATATGGTATAGCTCCTATGTGATCCTCATGTCCGTGTGTTACAAGCATAGCTCTTATCTTGTCTTTATTTTTTATAAGATGTGTTATATCAGGTATTACAATATCTATGCCGAGCATTTCATCTTCAGGAAATATAAGACCGCAGTCTATTATTATAATTTCATTTTTATATTCTATCACTGTCATATTTTTGCCTATCTCATTGAGACCTCCTAAGAGATAAGCTTTTATTTTAGAACTTTTTTTTGCCATAATAAGCACATTTTTAATATATTATATTTAGCTTAAAAATATCTTAATCCAATAAATATATCAAAACATTCTCCTTTCATCTTTTATTATTTTATCATTATCGAATTTATTATTTTACAGAAAATATTTTAATTTATAAAAAATACATATATATCAACAGATTCAAAACAATACACAAATATAGTTTTTTATAGTATAATACAATAGTCTATGCAAACCATATAAAAAATAAACTCAATTTTTACAAAATGTGTATATATATGAACAAAAGACAAATTATCATATATTTATAAACCACAACTGAGTCTTAAGGTTGAAGACAAACGGATATGCGATTTTAAATAGACAACTTATAATAATTTAATTATATGTATAAAAAATATCTACAAATTAATATCTTGGCATTTAATTTATAAAAGCATATTTTCTAAACTTAAAATTAATCTGATATATACAAACCGAAATCTTTATAACAGCAAAGGAGACTATTATGAAAGGAAATACCCATATGGTGATAGGAATTTCCACATATGCAAATTACATAATGTTAACAGGCAAAAAATTTGACATATTAGATATACCTATATGCTTGGCCTTTAGCGTTCTGCCTGACATAGATACTGAGAGTTCCAAAATATCATCAAAATTACGCAAACTGCCGTTAAAAATCATAATATCATCGCTATTTTTAATATTCATCAGTATTATACTTTATTTCACGCTCATAAAAAAAATACTGCCGCTATATTGTATTGCTTTATTTCCGATAATGGTACTTTTTTTAAAATTCTTTTCTAAAAATAAAATCCTAAAAAAAATATCATTAAGTATAGCATTTTTAATAATCTATTATATTCTTCTAAAATATACAAAGCTCGGATTTACAAAAAATATATTGCTATTCTTTGCAATACTGCCATATTTTGAGCACAGGGGATTTTCTCACAGTATAAACAGCTTGTTATTGCTTGCAATTATACTGTTTCCCATATATGTAATAGATAATACCAAACAATATTATGTTACCGCTCTGCTATCTTACTTTTCACATTTATTCTTTGGAGATATATTTACCAAAAAGGGCATAAAAATATTTTATCCTTTTTCAAAAAAAAATTATTCGTTAAATGTATTTAAAAACAAAAAAATATATAACAATCTTGATATACCCTTTATAATCACATTTTTAACAATAACTTTTTTAATATATATAAAATTATATAAAAAAATGTAATTTTATTGAAGATTTATACCTGTTCAAACAAAAAAACTATCTATGTTATTATAAAAATAATTATAATATTTTGTATAAACTATTGCAATACGATAAAATAAAAATTATCTTCAAATATTGATAATATGTAATTAATACTAATATTCGTTTAATTAACGAATAAAATTTATATTAAACTGTTTATTTTAAGTATACTTAATTTTATTTAGCTCGTAAATTATTAAAAATAAAAATATCCATTATTCTATTAACTTTCAGTGTAAACCTTGGCTGTTAAAAAAATTTATAAATTATCTATTTAATATTATAATAAACCTATATTAATATTTTAAGGCTCTAAATCAAATTTGACTTAGAGCCTTTTTTGTGTTTATATAGTTATTTGATTAATATTAAATATAAAAATATATATTTTTATTAAAATTATAAATATCTTTAGTATATTCAATATATTATAAAGTTTACTTCAACATAAATGTATATATAGGTACTCTGTTTTTCCCATCTTCGGCATATACTTTTTTACATAACGCATCCAATACTATCTGTTTACCATTTCTAGGAAGATCTTTTGCTTGCGTACCGTTAGATACTTCTTCTTCTGTATCTTTTTTTACAACTGTAAATCCGAAGTATTTGAAATCTTTGTACAAAAGATTTACTATTGGATTTTCTTCCGGATCACTGACGGAATACTCTTTGTTATCCAATATCTTTGGTATATATACATTTGCACTTATCACATCAAGTTCAATATTATCATTTTCATTATACTGCTTTTTAGGGATACGGTTTATTCTGAATTGGAATACAGGAAGCTCTTTAACCTTTACTTTTACTATTACTTCATTTGAAACACTGTCATCTTTGAACTTTAATTTTATCTTTGCTGTAGTATCTCCAAGTGATGTTACATCAGGTTCGCTTATTTTTTCTACGGTTACTTCACCGTATTTATTTTCTATTTCTTTAATTGCAGTTTCTAGGGATGAATCAAAGCCTTTTTTACTGTATATTTCTAAACTTTGGAATCTTGGATCATTCGGTTTTACTAAAGTTTCCACTTCTATGCCGTCAGTTGCATAAGATGACTTGTTAAAGCTTTCTGCGAGTTTTTCCAATTTAAGTCCTTTTATTTGAGGCACTTTCTTTTGTTCTTCTTCTTGAGAAATTACGCCAAGTTCTCTAAATACAGATAAGTCTATTTTGCCGTTTGTAAGTGCGTCTTTTACAGGACTTCCTTGTTTTATTTCTTCATTAGTGCCTGTTTTTACCACCTTGAGACCGAAATATTCAAAGTCTTTATACGGTACAAACATAGGCGCTCCGGTATCTGTCCATTTGTTAGACTGATCTCTTACAGTAGAAACCGATACAAATCCTCTAAGACCGTCAAAGTTAAATGTATCGTCTATACTATAGCTTTTTTTCATATTTGGCAACGGTCTTAATTGAAAATATACTACAGGCATAGGAGTTACATTAACAGGTACATCCAAGTCAAGACTCGTATTATCATTAAATTTAAGTTTAATCTTTCCTGTTGTTTGTCCTATCACCTTTCTGCTCGGCTCTTCCAATATTTCAACTTCTATATTTCCGTAGACATTATAGGCATCATCAGTTTTTACCTTTAATTCTCTTTTTATATTATCTATACTAAATTTACTTAATTTTGTTGCATTTTTAAGTTTATCAGCATATCCTCCATAGGTATTTAATATATTATCGTCAAGCTCTATAACTACATCTATGGACAAAGAGTTTTCTTTTTGTTCGAATTTTCCTGCCAAACCTTGTGCGGCTTCCTTTACTATTACAGGAATTGTCATATCTTTTATACTGTTGTCACTAAATGTAAGTCTTACTTGTACATCGCTGTTTCCTACAGTTGCAGTATTCGGTTGTCTTGTAATTTCCACTTGTGTATTAAATGGCAGATTCGGCAAAGCTTTTTTAACTCTGTCTACACTAAGCTGAGTGTTAGTTGTTACCGTTATCGTATACGGTGTTTCGTTATATTGCTGTGCAAGTGTAGAATGACCCTCTTCTTTTACGTTTATAATAAGTGTATAGTCTTTTGAACTGTAATCTTTGAAATCTACACTTACTTCAAGTTTCTTGTTATCTCCTGCAGTTACTGTAAGCTCTTGTGCTTTTTGTTCATCAAAATTTATTTTAGAATCTTGCGGTAAATTATCGAATGCTCCTTTTAATATTTCTTCTGTCAACATAGTACCTGTAGTTACCGTTATAGGATGCGGAGCATTTTTATAAGTTTCAGCAAGCTTAGGTGCAGTTGAATCATCTTTTAGGAAAATTCTGAAATATTTTGAATTTTTCTCGTCTATCTTCAATGCTGTACCGTTTGCATCTTTAAGCGAGCTTTCATCTATGAAAATTCTATAGTCTTGTTTAGGTTTTTGCGGATAAATAAACTTGTCCGAAGCGCCTGACGGACGTGTAGTAAATATTACCTCTTCATTATTGTCGGTTCTTTTTGCAACTATTCTGAATTCCAATTCTTTATGAAGCAAATCATGAGCTTTTGAATAAGAAACAGTCAGATGTTGTGCATCATTTACTTCGCCGTTAGTCATAGTGTTGTTGAAACCTTTTGTATCGATCCATTCATTTGAATCTTTCGCCTTAACTTGGAATTTTTCAACATTACATAATACTCCGCCTTTTAAGACTGTCATTTTTTTCAATAATTTAACACTGTTACTTTTTTCATGAACAACTTTCAAATTGACTACGCTTAGTGTGGAAACTCCGAAGTTTTCTTTACTTAATATAGTACCGTTTTTGATTTCTTTGTCCGTATCTCTATCAAGCACTTTAAGTCCGTTCGCTTCAAACTGAGAATACGGTACTGTTTTTATTGTTGAATCCTTTTGATAAAAGTCAACTTTAAGATCGCTAAGATCTATAGGTGTACCTTCTGTGAATTTTTCTTTATATCCGTCTTTTATTCTCATATCATAAAAACTTATACTGTCATCAGCTTTTTTAAGTGCATTGGAGATAGCCTGTGATGTTCCTATAGCTGTAAATGTAGCCCCGGATATTGCATCATATTCTGCCTTACCATACCCAAGATCTTCGACTGCATATGTTCTGAGCAATGACATCAATTTGTTGTTTATATTATGTTCATCACCTTTTTGCAATTTTAGATTATAAGAACCGAATTCATGTTTACCTACTATCTTGTCGAAATTAGCATTATATCCTGCTATATCAGTTGCCCCTACGCCTTTACGCACCAATCTGTAAACATCTCTCAATGTTCCGAGACGATAGGCTAAAGCATTCGGATTTTGATTTTTCTTAACCAAGTTATTTACGATGTCAAATCTCATAGCATAAGCTTCACCGTCATCTATCTTGGCTTTTTGACCCGGTTTCCATTCTGTATCAACCTTAGTGAGTTCTTCTTCTACAAGGGATATATCTGTTATCTTTCCGTCTGATACCGTAACTTTTACAGGTATCGGTTTTCTCTCTACAAATCCGAATCCGTCTCCATAATATACTCCGTCTTTGTATGTCTTGTTATCTAACTGTTTTACCTCTTCCTTTGTTAAAAATTTGAATGTCCCGAATACATTTTTGCTTGATCCGCTTTGTATTTTACTTGGATCTTCTATTTCCAATTCAAATTTGTCTTTTTTGTATTCTGATTTTCCTTGACTATATTCTCCAACTGTTTTCGGAAGTTCTATATGTCCTATATTGCTTTCTTTTGTTACTTTTATTTTAGATGCTATTGTTTTTATATCCAATTTTCCTACATTTGCATCTATTTTCGTTTCTTTTTCGCTATCTAAACTCTGCGGTAATTCTACCGTTTCTATTTTAGTATTTCCTACTGTTTGTATTATAGCAGGTGTTCGTATTTCCACTTTTTTCTTTATTTGTGAATTTTCTTCCGCTACCAATCTTACTCTTTGACCTTCAGCTTTTTCAATTTGTACGATTCCTTCAACCGTTACTTCTTTAAGGTGAATGCTGTTTTCTCCTCCGCCTTGTATTTTTAAATCACCTTTTATTATCATATTTTCCAGCGTAACATTTCCGTCTCCTACCTTTTTGTCTATAATCACATCTTTATTTACTGTGATATTTTTTATTGTTATGTCGGATGCTGTTACTTTAGCGGAAAATATTGTTTTTCCATTACCATTATAGTTTTGACTTATTATCTTTGTTTTGGCATTTTCAAGTGCATTTACAACTGCATTTATCACTCCGATACTGCTTATTGTAGCTCCTGACATAGTATCTACTTTTGTTGATTGATTGTCTATTATGCTTTTTATAAGTTTTTCTTCTTTTTCTTTTGTAAAATATTTTCTATCATCTTTATTTTCTGTTAATTCTATTTTTGTTATCTTTCCTCCACTTACTGTTACTTTTACTTTTATGGAGTTTGTATAATATCCGCTTGCTGTACCTTCGTATTCTCCGTCTTTTAGGTCTGTAAAGTCTGTTTCTTGTTTTGCTCCTGCTGTTCCGCCTCCTCCTGCTGAACTTGCTCCTCCGTCCATATTCTTTCTTGCGTATTCTGATTGTCCGGGTTTTGTTGTCTTTCCTTTGGCTTGTTCTAATGCGTCTTTTGTTGCGTTTATTATTCCGTTACTGCTGTATGTTGCTCCGCTTATTACTTCTACTTCTGCTTTTTGTTTTCTTTTTATGTCTTGTATTATGTTCTTGGCTGAGTCCATATAGCTTGTGTCGTCTGAGTGGCTTATTACTTCTACTTGTTCTATTTTTTTGTCTTTTTATTGTTACTTTTACTTTTACTGTCCCTGAAATCCG
>NZ_JH414549.1 GCF_000238115.1 Peptoanaerobacter stomatis
AAAGAAGAAAATGAGATTTATGAATAAACATAAAAAACGTAAATACTTCTAATGATAACAGAGGTAAAATACCCAACACCATTAATATTTCTCAAAGACCATCAGGTTGTATAAATAGAAGTAGGTTTGGTCATTTTGAAAGTGATACGGTACTTGGTATGAGAAAAACAGGTCTACTTGGAACTCACGTAGAAAGAAAGTCAGGCTTGTAGCATTTAAGTTAGAAACTAAAACAGATACTGAGTTTAGTAGCAAGACCATTCAAGCATTTGAAAACATACCTAAAAAACTTAAAAAGAGCTTCACAGTAGATAACGGTAAAGAGTTTGCAATGCATGAATACATTAAAGAACATACAGGAATGGACGTATACTTTTGTGACCCATATTCACCATGGCAAAGAGGCACAAATGAAAATACAAACGGACTACTTAGACAGTTTTTTCCAAAAGGTAGTTCATTTAAAAATATTACTAATGAATCTCTACAAAAAGTTGTTGACATGATTAACAACAGACCAAGAAAGAGATTAGGTTATAAAACTCCATTAGAAGTTTTAAGTAAGTTTTTTGAGTGATTTTATAAAAATGTTGCACTTATCTTGACAATCTATCATTAATATACGATATGCCAAAATTGTTTCATTATTAATAAAATAATTATTTTATAATCTTTATTCAAACGAATATAATATTGCATTTATTATTGCAGCAGCTATATTGCTGCCACCTTTTCTTCCAAGAGCTGCTATATAGTTTATATTTGTTTTATATAACATATCTTTTGATTCTTTAGCTTCAACAAAGCCAACAGGTGCTCCTATGACAGCTCTCACATCTGATTTATCAATATTATATAGCTCTATTGTCTTATATAAAAACGTAGGTGCATTTCCAACTACTATTATTTTAGGTGTTCTTTCTTCAAATATTCTTATAACGCTTGCCATTGAACGTGTTATATTATGTTTTTCTGCAAGAACTTTGGTTTCTTCATCAGCAACAAAACATTTTATATCTATACCATATTTTTTCAACGTAACTTTGCTTATTCCAGACATAGCCATTGTAGTATCTGTATATATAGTAGCCTTATCTCTTACAGCTTTTTTTATCTCCTGCTCAAAATCCGGCGATATTTTCAGATTATACAAATAGTCGAAATCTGCT
Organism: Peptoanaerobacter stomatis; assembly: GCF_000238115.1. GTDB lineage: Bacteria > Bacillota > Clostridia > Peptostreptococcales > Filifactoraceae > Peptoanaerobacter > Peptoanaerobacter stomatis. The sequence continues at coordinate 1,170 of NZ_JH414549.1, forward strand.
GATGTATGTATACATCTTTTTATAATTTTTTCTTCAAATTCACTATTGAATTTATAGCCTTTATGCTCATTTTCTATTATATCACTTATAATTTCAAAACTTTTTTTCTCTATAGCTTTAGGGTCTTTTATATAATTCATAATCTATCCTTTTTATATTTTTTAAATCATCTCATCAAACGGGTATCTTTTGGGTTCACATATGAATGTCATCTCTTCTTTTTTAGTAGGATGTATGAAGCTAAGTTCATATGAATGCAGTGCAATAGCTTTTTTTTCTTTATTTTTAGCTCCATATTTTGCATCACCGTATATATGATAGCCTCTTGATGAAAATTGCACTCTTATTTGATGTGAACGTCCTGTAATAAGCTCTATTTTAGCAAGCGTTCTACCGTTATTTATATTTAACACTTCATAGTTTAATACAGCTATTTTCCCTTTATTCTTATCTTTCGTAACAGTAACTATATTTTTTTTTGAATCTTTTAAAAGATAATCTGTGTAGTTGCCTCGTTTTTGTTTTATTTCTTCTTCAAAGACTGCTAAATATGTTTTTTTCATATTGTTTTGTCTTATTTGTTCAGATAGTCTTGAAGCTGACTTTGAAGTTCTTGCAAATACCATAACTCCTGAGGTAACTGTATCCAATCTGTGAACAAGTCCTAAAAATACTTCGCCAGGTTTGTTATATTTTTCTTTTATGTAGCGTTTTACAAGGGTAAGCATATCCATATCATTGCTATCATCAGATTGTGAAAGTACACCTGCTATTTTATCCACAACTATTATATGATTATCTTCATATATAATATTCAAATTATACATAAATATTCCTTTTCAATATATTTTTATAAATTATCTGTATATTTTACTAAAATAATAATTCAATTTTTACGATTATACCTATTTTATAAAATTAAATTACTTTTTACAAGAATTAAAACTGTAAAATTTATTAAAATACTGTTTTCAGATTATATTTTTTTAATACACGATTTATCAAAAAAATTATAAATTTCGTAAATTATAAATTTTGAAAAATTTTGATAAATATATTAATAATTATGGTATAATATAAATACAAATTGTTTTTTATATTTTTAGGAGATTTTAAATATGCCTTATATATATTTTTTACTTTTATTTTTAATATATATATTCCTATTTCTTGCTATGGATGTTTATATGCAAAAAATCAGATATGTTGATTAAACGCGGTTTTATTTTGTTTTCTCTCTTTTATGCTTTTTTTTGCATAATAGCTATGATATCGCACATACAATATACCAACAACACATTACTTTTGAATTTGTTTTACATATTTAAGAGCGTATTTCCTTTTACTGTACTTTGTTTACTTGATTTTATAATAAATCTTCAGCATAAAAAACATAAAATATTTACTTCTTTGATAAGAGTGTTTTCGGTATTTACTATAATTGTATCCATATCCAACTCTATTTCTGCAAATAGTGCAACTTTGTATATAGACTCAAATCTCATAGTTCGCGGATTGATTTTCAATGATTTTGTATTTTATATGAATTCCGCCTATTATATTTTAATATCTTTATTAATATCGGTCTTAACTATTAAATTGTATTTTAATTCCACTATAAAAAGAGATAAGCAATCATCACTTCTTTTAATATTGTCCATATCCGCTTATTTAGTATATGTGTTTATTACAGATATAGTTACTCCGAAGATTTCCGGCGTATATAACCTCAACAGCAATTTTATTTTAAGTATTATTCCTATAGCTTGTATATATTATGCTATAAAAAATTTGGATTTACTCGGTATAAACACATCAGATTTACTTTTGCAGGCATTTGACAAATCTCCGGAAGCAATATGTCTTATATATAACGGCAAAATAAAATATGTAAACAATATGTTCTTTAATATTTTAGGAGAAAAAGGTGATAAAGTATTACCTTCAAAAACAGCTAAGAATATATTTCCAAAAGAAATTTTTAAAGAAAACAAATTTTTCAGCAAAATATTCAAGTTAAAAAAACTTGATTCTCCTGAAACTGTAAACGTGTTGTGCAACAAATTTCAATTCGAAGAAAATTCAGCATATGAACCGTTTGATATATTAACTATACTTGATATAGGTATAGTTCATGAATCACAAAAGAAAATAGAAAACATAAATAAAAATTTGGAAAAACTTATAAAAGAAAGCACTCAAAAACTCGAAAATATAAACAATGAATTAAATACTGAAATAAAAAGAAGAATAGATTCAGAAAGTAAGATGCTACAAATATCATCAACAGATCCTCTGACAGGCTTATATAACAGAAGATTTTTTTCACAAATATCTCATAACATAATAATGGATTCCAATCCTATTATAAATCGCCACGTTGTCATTTATCTTGATTTGGATAATTTTAAAAATATAAATGATACACTCGGACACACTACAGGTGATGAGATTTTAAAAAAAATTTCTTCAAGATTGAAAGTATCTGTTCCTGATACAAGCATAATTTCAAGAGTCGGCGGAGATGAATTTTTTAATATTTGTAAAAAATTATAGAAGCAACCCTGAATATCTTATAGATAAATTAAGCAACAAAATATTAAAAAATTTAAGAGAGCCTATATTGTTGGAAAATAAAATTATCAATACTTCAATATCGATAGGATTTTCAATATATCCACATGCCGGAAAAGATATAGAAACTCTAATAAAAAATGCCGATATAGCTATGTATAAAGCAAAAGAAAATGGAAAAAATTCATTTGCAGTTTTTGAAAAAGAAAGTCACAGTAATATAAAAAAAGAATTTGATCTGACAAATGATATGATATCAGCTATAAACAACAACGAGTTCAAGCTGTTTTACCAACCAAAAATGGAATATATAGGCGAAAAAGCTGTTATTGTAGGTCTTGAAGCGCTTATAAGATGGTTTCATCCTCAAAAAGGACTTATATTCCCCGATGTTTTTATACCAATTGCAGAGCGTTCAGGATATATATCCAATATTTTTTTATGGGTTTTGAATGAAGTGTGCAATCAGCAGAAAAAATGGAATAGAAAAGGTCAAGATTTTAACATATCTATAAATTTTTCCGCTCAAAGATTCGGACAAGACAACATATATTCAAATATGTCAAAAATTTTAGAAAGCACAGGAGTTGATCCTAAAAAAATAAGCATAGAAATAGATGAAAAATATTTAGCAAAAAATATTGAAACATCCATAGAAATGCTCAACTACATGAAGCAATTGGGCATAAATGTAACTATTGATCATTTCGGTATAAACTACTCATCTTTAAATTATCTTCGCTCACTTCCTGTAAACGGAATGAAAATAGATATGAGTTTTATAAACGGTATCGGAAATAACACAAAAGATGAAGCTATAATAGTGGCGTTAATAGAATTATGCAAAAGTACTGATATAGACATAATAGCGGAAGGTGTTGAAACAAAAGAACAATACGAATTCTTAATAGCCCATGATCTGAAAAAAATGCAAGGTTACTACTTTTACAAGCCTATGCCGACTGAAGATATTGAAAAGATAGCGGAACTTGAATTTGATGATTTTATAGCAGATTAATTTTAATAAACTTCAATTGTTTATATATTTATATTAACAACTGTTTAAATAAATATATGCTCGAAATACTTTGTAATCAAAATTACCTGCACTTTTATAAATAATCGCTTTTCTGATATTTATAAAAGTGCATATATAAAAATATATTTGAGTATTATATTAAAAAATTTAATGAAAGTCTATCAATTAGGAGGCGTTTTGAATATATATACAAAAATACTGACTCTAAAAGGCAGTTATTTCACTAAAGATTATGAAAAAACAAAAAAAATAAATTACAAATAAGACCTATATTAGAGGCTACTGTAATAAAAAACTTTAAATCTGACGATGAAACAAAAATTATAGTAATAAACCAGGAAACTCAAAGTAGTATCGAAATAACACCACATTCAGACAAAAAAGATATAAAAAAATACTTAGGCGAAAAATTTTTGAAATGAGGTGCTTAAATCTTGATAATAAGAAAAGCTACAAAAGAAGATATAAACAGCATAATTAAAATCTTTGACAATGCAAGTAAGTTTATAGCCTCCTATGGCTCCGACCAATGGCGGGGCAATTCAAAACCGAGTGAAAAAAGTGTAATAAGAGATATGCAAAATGAAACTGCTTATGTATTGGTGGATGATGCTGCTGTAATAGGTTATATTAGTCTGTCATTTGACAAAGACACAAATTATGACAAAATTAAAAACGGAAGATGGGAAAGTAATTATGACTATGGTGTAATTCACAGATTATCATTAGATGACAACGCAAGGGGTAAAGGTCTGTCAAAAGTATTATTTGATTTTGCAGAACAGGAATGTATAAACAAAAATATACGCTCCATAAGAATAGACACACATTCACTAAATGTGCCTATGAAGAGCATATTAAAAAATAGAAAATACAAAAAATGTGGTATAGTCACAATACCTCCTGACTTACAAAGAGAAGCGTATGAAAAAATATTGATACCATTTATAGTAGGAGATATAATTCAACTGAAAAAATCTCATCCTTGTGGAAATGATATATTCAAAATACTTAGAATAGGTATGGATTTTCGATTGGAATGTGAGAAATGCAAAAGTCAAATATGGCTTTCAAGGACAGATGTAAATAGACGTCTTAAAAAAAGATTATAATAGAAAACTCAGATTTTTCAATAATTATACTGATATCCATTTTTTAACATATATCAGTATAATACTAATTTCTAATAGAATAATAGATAGTTTATTATTAAGAAATATCTAAATAATGTTGTATTTTATTAAATTTACAAAACACTATTTTTCTATACTTCATTAGATTTTAGTATAATATGTTGAAAAAGCCGAGTTTTTTTATTATCTTTCTTCTCTGAAATATGCAACTGATAAATCTTTAGGTCCTCTGTCTTCAGGTGCATTTTTTCTTGTGCTTATTATTATAACAGCTATTGTACACAAATAAGGAAGCATATCTATTATATACTGAGATATGTGTATGCCCATGCCTTGCAATCTGAAACCTAATATGTCAAGTCCTCCGAACAGCAAAGCTCCTATAAATGCTTTTACAGGTCTCCAAGATGAAAATATAACAAGTGCAACAGCTATCCAACCACGCCCGCTTGTTATTCCCTCCTGCCAAACAGGAACTGTAACAAGAGACAAATATACTCCTCCTAAGCCTGCCAACGCACCTCCTATTAAAGTATGTACATATTTGTACAAATTTACATTTATTCCTGATGCATCAGCTGAGGCGGCACTTTCTCCAACTGCCCTCAAATTTAAACCAAACCTTGTTTTATACATATATACCCAAGTAAATATCACCAATAGATAACTTAAATATACAAGTATATTTTGATTGAAAAATATATTTCCTATAAACGGAATTTTTGATAATAAAGGGATTTCAAAAGAAGAAAAAGCTGTTTTTAATGTATCCGGAGTAGCTTTTCCTACAAAATTTTTGCCAAAAAAAGTTGAAAATCCTGTTCCAAATATTGTAAGTGCAAGACCTGAAACAACTTGATTCGCCCTTAATGTTATAGTGAGTATGGCATATATTAATGCCCCAAACATTCCTGCACATACTGCACTCAAAAGTGCTATTGAAGAGCTTTGCGTATTATAGCCGAATATAAATCCTACTACTGAACCCATTATCATCATGCCTTCTACACCAAGATTCAGATTTCCTGATTTTTCGGTATATATTTCACCTATTGTCGCAAACAATAACGGTGTAGCTGCACTAACAGCTGCAGTAAGTATATCTGCAATCATTATTTACTCTCCCTTACAAGTTTATATTTTATAAAAAATTCTGAGCCTAAAACAAAAAACAGTATTATTCCTTGTATCATTCCGGAAACTGCTGACGGAATTTGCATAGATACTTGAACAAATGTTCCTCCTTGCAATAATATAGCAAATGCAATTGATGTAAGTAATATATAGTTAGGTTTCAAATTTGAAAGCCATGTTGTAATTATAGCCGTATATCCATATCCTGCTGATAATGTATAACTTAAAGTTTTTTCCATTGCAGAGGCTTGCACCATACCTGCCAAACCACATAATCCACCAGACAATGTAATGGCAAATAATATTATAAAATTTACATTCATACCTGCATATTTTGCAATATTTATACTTTCTCCTACAACTTCTATTTCATAACCCTTTTTTGTATATTTTATGAATACATATATAAATATCAATAATACCATAGCCATTATTATTCCGATGTGGACTCCGAATATCTGAGGTAAAATGGCATTTTGATTAAATGTCGGTATTTTAGGAAAGCCGGTTGCAGCTGGATCTTTCCACGGTCCGAATTGCAAGTATTGTATAATTTTTATTGCTATATAATTTAACATCAAAGTAAATATTGTTTCATTTGTTCCAAATTTTACCTTAAAAATAGCCGGAATCAAAGCCCATATTCCACCAAATATAACAGATGCTATAATCATAGAAATAATTAATGGTAATTGGGGAATTTTATCTCCATAGTTAAGTGCTATAAATGATGCTCCTAAAGCACCCATAGTAATTTGTCCTTCTCCTCCTATATTCCAAAACTTCATTTTAAATGCTATAAGCATGCCAAGTGATGTTATTATAAGCGGAGTTACTTTATTTATTGTCTCTTGAAGTCTCATCTGTGTCCCCACAGCTCCAAAAAACATCTGTGCAAAAACTTTTACAGGATTATATCCGATAAATGCTATGAACATACCTGCAAAAATTAACGAAAATAATACTGCTGATATTCTAATTATGGTAGTAAATTTTTTATCAACATCTTCTCTTTTTATAATCTTTATCATAGTTTCTCCAAATTTATATATTTGAATTCATATTTTTTACTGATACTTGTTTAAATAGTGGACATCATGCTTTCTTAATTTTTTTATTAACAACTTTGTTGTGTACATAATTTTACTTGATATTTAGTATTCTTAATCGTATAAAAAATATACAAACTTAATAAATTAACTATATTTTTTGGTTCCACCTGACATCAAGGTCCCAATTTCTTCCTTTGTCGCAGTAGAAGCATCCAATATACCATTTATATTACCGCTATATATAACTGCTATTCTATCGCATAACTCCAACAGCATATCTAAATCTTCACCTATAAAAAGTATCGCCGAACCCCTTTGTTTTTGCTCATTTAATAGTTCGTATATTTTATAAGACGCTCCTATATCTAAGCCTCTTACAGGATAAGCAGTTATAAGCAACTTAGGATTTGAATCTATTTCTCTACCAAGCAAAACTTTTTGTATATTTCCTCCTGACATCTTTTTTACAGGCTCATTTAAACCTGATGTCAATATTTCCAATCGCTCTACAATTTCTTTTGCTTTCGCTACCATAGATTTTTTGTTTAAGAATATGCCTTTTTTATTATCATAATCCTTCAACATCATATTATCCACTATATCCATTGAACCTACTAATCCCATTCCAAGTCTGTCTTCCGGTATAAAACCCATTCTGACACCAAGATTTATTATTTGTCTGGGAGATTTGTCTGTTATTTTTTCACCCTTAAAAAATATATCACCTTCACTTGCTCTCATAAGACCTGCTATAACCTCACAAAGCTCTTTTTGACCGCTACCTGCAAGACCTGCTACTCCAAGTATTTCTCCACCATATACATCTAAATTTATATCTTTAAGTGAGTATCTGTTATATTCTGACATTATGCTCACTTTTTCTAATTTCAATACCGGCTCTTCAGATTTTTTTGTTATAGGCTTTTCTATTGAAAGTGATACCTGCTTCCCAACCATCATATCTACAAGTTCTTTTGAAGTTACTTCTTTAGTATTTACAGTCTTAATGCTCTTACCTTTTCTAAGAACTGTAACTCTGTCACTTATCTCCATAACCTCATTCATCTTATGAGTGATTATTATTACACTACATCCGCTATTTTTCATATTTCTTATTATTTGAAAAAGTTTTTGTATTTCTTGTGGTGTAAGCACCGCTGTAGGTTCATCCATTATAAGTATCTTCGCCCCGCGATAAAGCACTTTTATTATCTCTAATGTCTGTTTTTCTCCAACCGACATATCATATACTTTTTTATCAGGTTTAATATCCAAATCATATTTATTTGATATTTCCAAAACTTCTTTTGTCAGTTTTTTCTCATCTATAAATTTACTGCCTTTTTGTCCCAATATTATATTTTCTTTTGCCGTCATAACATCTATCAATTTAAAGTGCTGATGAATCATACCTATTCCGATATTTATAGAATCCACAGGCGAGTTAAATGTCCTTTTTTCTCCATAAACAAAAATAGAACCGCTGTCAGGCATATATATACCTGACAACATGTTCATAAGAGTGGATTTTCCTGCACCATTTTCTCCAAGTAAAGCATGGATTTCTCCATTTTCTACGGTTAAATTTACATCCTGATTAGCTTTTATACTTCCAAAGCTCTTTGAGATGTCTTTCATTTCTATGGCTATTTGCATAAATCCTCCATTATTTTGTAGTTCCTATCACTCCATCTACAAGATAGTCTATTTTCCATATCTCTTCTCTATTCAAGCTTTTTCCTTCTTCTACCACTACTTCACCTGCTTGATTTTTAATAGGACCTGTGAATACTTTGAAATCTCCTGAAACCATTTTTGCTTTTATTTCATCTACCTTAGCTTTTGCTTCTTCAGGCGCATTTTCTGTAAGAGGTAACAAATCAACATATCCATCTGCTATATTTCCATAGTAGCTTTCCGGTTTCCAAGTTCCGTTTAATATTTCTTCAACAGTTTTTGTATAAAATACTCCATGATTCCATATAGGAGCTGTCATAAATGCTTTTGGAGCTGAGTCATAACTGTCAGAATTATATCCTATCGCAAAAGCATTTTTTTCTTCTGCTGCTACTTGTGGACCTGTTGTATCACAATGTTGTGCCAAAACATCACAACCTGCTGCAAGCAAGGCATCAGCAGCTTCTTTTTCTTTTGCAGGATCATACCAAGAATTAGTCCATACAACTTGTACTGTCGCATCAGGGTTTACAGATTTAACGCCTAATGTGAATGAATTTATACTAATGAATAATTCAGGCAACGGAAATGCACCTACAAATCCTATTTTATTTGATTTTGTTTTCAAACCTGCAACTATTCCTGACAGATATCTCGGTTCTTCCATAGCTCCAAAATAATTTCCAAAATTTGTATCATTCATCTTATAGCCTGAAAAATGTATGAATTTTACATCCGGATATTCTTTTGATAATTCTTCTATTGCGTCCATAAAGCCGAAACTTGTAGCAAATATTACACTTGCTCCCTGATCTATCATTATTTTTGCCGAATTTTTAACATCTTGTGTATTTTCAGCAACTCCTTCTTGATATAATGTTTCAACTTTACCTTTTAAATTCTCCTCCAATGCCAATCTTCCCTTATCATGAGCTTGTGTAAATCCACCGTCATTTATATGTCCTATATACAAAAATCCTACTTTTATAGGCTCAGAGCCATCAGATGTTTTAGTATCTGAAGCCTTATCATTTGAAGCACCGCAACCAACCATTAAAAACAACGCACACATCATAACAGCAAAAATTGAAAAAATCTTTTTCATAAAAACACTCCTTGTCAAAAAAATATTAATCATAATACAAAATAAGTAATGATAATAATTTACAAATTTACAATATTAAAGGCTGTTTATAAAGATATTGTAATATGCTAAAAATAATACAATAAAAAATATCTCGCATGATTATATCTTTTTTATAACAGTTCTTATCATAATTTGTAAACTATTTGTTAAAATATGTATTGTAATGTTCTTAAATTTATGTATATTTTTTCATAAATATAAAAAATCATCACTTGTTTTATTCCAAAATTATATATCACTACTTTATTTTTGTAAATACTTTTTGCTATTATTTTTTTAAATATTAAATATATAGTTTTATATTAATTGTATGAAAGAATTATAATTGTATTTAAAGTTTCATATTTTTTTAAAAATTACATCCTTTGCTTATGCTGTTTGATATTATCCGAATAAATAGCTTGCATTATACTAAACATCAATTAAAAGTATATATAATAATATCATTAAAAAAATTGTATTTTTTAAAAACTATAAATATATAAAATTTAAAAATAGTGTAATTTCTCATAGTATTTAGTGTTAAAATATAATGACATTATTTTTTTATCATTGATTTTTAAACTTATATATTGTATCATTAAATATATAAACGTTTTTCCTTATATTTATACTGATGTACTGTAAAAAATATATGTATAAATATTAAAAAAATAATTTTTAATTTTAAATATTTAATGCTGTCGCCTATTATATTTACCTTCTGAATAAGAGGAAATATAAAAATTATATGTTATTTCTGATGTATTTTGGTATTATTTTCAAAAAACTATTAACAAGGAGGAAAAAAATGTTTAAAAAAAAGAATTTATTTATATTGCTCATTTTTGCTTGCATGCTAACTTATTTGGGTGGCAATATCCTTGCCGTTTCTAAAAATGCAACTCCTAAAACCAATGTTACTACAAATAAAAAAACTACCCAAAAACAACAAAAAATTTCTATTGAGAAAACTATAGCGAAATATCTTGAGAACGTACCGAGAATTTTTTACATAATACCTGAACTTGATAAAGCAAAAATCACAAAACTAAAAAAGAACTACAATATCACTGATTTTACTTCTGAAGCTGATTATTTTTATTATGAATATAACAAAATAATGATAGATGAGCTTAATGAAAGAATTCCTGGCAACTATTCAGTTTATTCTGTAAACAATAAACTGTACTGTTATGTTGAAAACAATACAAACAAGATATATATAGAAAATGACGGTATATTTTCTCTTCCCGACTATAAAATTGTCGTACCTATTTTTAATAAAGGAAAAACTTTTTCTTTTAACAGAGATGATGATGTATACTATAATTTAATCGCTTCATTGGTTATAAGAGACAAAAAGCTATCAAAAGAAGCTAAATTTTTATATGATACTCATAGAGACAGCAAAGATGATTACAAATTATATGTAAAAGTTACTATGGAAGACGGTATAGGAGATCATTATATAGGGACTTATATGATTGACACTGTTATGAGAACTGTTACTGATCAAAAGACAAAAAAAGTCTTATATGATGATTCGGCAGTTATGAAATATCCTGAAACTTTTATAACTGAGAAACAGGCAGGAGAAATGGCTGCGAAGATATTAAGAAAATTGAAGATATTGGGAGCTAATCAAAGATATTATGTTACTGATGTTAAAGAGACTACAGATGATAATAATTATTTAGTGGAAGGTAGAGAAGGATATTTCTTGACAATAAGGGTTGACAATCCTAAAAATCCAGAAATCAAAGAGCTTTTAGGTAATTTTTTTATAAACAATACAAGTACAGTTATTATGAAATACTATGTTGTAGAAGATTTATATGAATATATTTATGGAAAATACACTCCATTCGGTTAAAAATCAGTTTTTTTAATCTCGTATTAATGCTAAAATCTTATAGAACAACAGAAAATCATAATGATTAATCTTTTCAATAAACTATGTATCAATGTTATATAATTATATAAGTTATCCATAATTTTATTAGAAAACAATATAACTATGAATACAAAAGCACTGATAAATATATAGCATATTATATATCTATCGGTGCTTTTTTGTTAATGTATATTATTTTTTTCTTCCCAAAAAATTTCTACTCTATCTCCGTTTCTAAGTTCACTTGTAAGCTCTGCTGTATTACCGTTATGTTTCATAATTAAGTTGCCTTTCGGCTTGGAGCGATCAAAATCTATATTGTCAAATATATCTATAAACAATATCTTATCTCTTTTTGATTTAATTGTTATCATAGAGCCGTTATATATGACAGTTATACTCTTTTTAACAGACTGTACATCTACATCTGAAGTTTCTTTTTCTTTCGGCATCTCGGATATTTTTATTTTATCACCGGGTTCTACACTTAAATCATATTTTGAAAATTCTCCGTTTATAAAAATTTGCTTGTCATCCGCTATATTCATATTTTGTCTTATTTTATCCGTACTATCCAAAATGTCATAACTTATTTCATCGCCATTTTCAAGCATTGTAGAATAATCTTTACATTCTATTGAGTTTATCTTTATATTGCAAAAATAAGGAACTATATCATCATTTATATATATATACTTTTCACTTATCAAATCTTTTATTGAAACTTGTGCATTTTGACCTGAAGTAGCAGGCTCTATTGATATTGTATCTCCATCATGTATATTTGTGTCAATATTTGCTTTTTGATTGTTTAAATTTATTTTAGCTTCTTCACCATAAGTTCCGTTAAATATTTTTTTATCTCCATTTATAGTTACAAGTATTGATTTTCCTTTTCTTGATATTAAATCTCTCGGATTAAAACCAGCTAATATAAGAGCATCACTTATTTTAAGATCTGCTGATCTGAACAGCTTGATCTTCTTATCATTCACTTTTATCTCCATAAAATCTTTTCTCTCATTTTTTATTGCACATGTCAATATACCTACAGGTGTTATAGATTGCGGTCCTTCTAAAATAGGTGTATCATATTCTATATTTTGAATGTTTTCGACAGATTTTACCACAACTCTTGATTCTTGTAATTGAAGATTGTCTGCTATAAGTTTGTTAAGAATTGGTAATTGAGAACCTCCTCCTATCAAAAAGACGGCACTTGGAGATTTTCCATTAGTTTTTAATATTGCATCGGATATGTTTTTAGCAACCAACTCTATAGAATCTTGAATTTGCTCCAATATTTCATTTGTGCTCATATTTATTTGTGTGCCTACTATATCTGTAAAAGATTGCTCTGAAGATTTACAAAGATTGCATTTTATAATCTCAGCCGTATCAAAATCTAACAGGAATTTTTGAGATAGAGCTTCTGTTATTTCATCGCCTGCTGTAGATGTCATTGAATATCCAATTATTGTTCCGTCTTTTGTAATCGCTATATCTGATGTGCCTGCACCTATATCGACCATTGCAATATTTAAAAGTCTGACATTTTCAGGTATGGCAACTTCTAATGCTACTATAGGCTCCAATGTCATATACGATATGTTCAAGTCAATTTTGTGCATTACCGAATCCAATGCCTCAACTACTATTTTAGGTAAGAAAGTAGCTATTATTTCAAGTGAAATTTTTTTACCTTTATGTCCATTAGGATTTTTAATCTCATAATCGTCCAATTTATATGTCATAACCGTATGTCCTACATTGTAATACGATACATTGTCATTCAAATTTTCTTTGAGTATGTTTGCAGCTTGTTGCAACACTTCTATCTCTATATTTTTCATTATTTGAGAATCAATTAAAGTTTCTTCTTCAAATTCTTCAATAACATTTGTATGTATTGTTTTTAATGAACGTCCTGCCGCAGCAATCGCAACATCTGTAAGTTTTACTCCGCTTTCTTTTTCCAATCTGTTTTTTACTATCTGGGCTACATCAGCCACTGCTTGAATATCATGTACCTGTCCGTCATACATAGCTCTCTTTTTATGCAGTTCCATAGCTACATTTTTTATTTTTATTATATCTCCGTCTTTTTCGCCTAAAATTCCCATAATACTTCTTGTACCTATGTCCAAGGCAAAGAAAGTTTCATTTTGATTAATGTCCATTTTATAAAGACCCCTCTTAAAAAATATTTACATAAAATTTAATTTTTTATTTTAAATCATTAACTCTATATATGCTTAAACTCCAATATTTTCCGTCTTAATAACAAAAAATCTGTAAAAAACTTGACTTTATAATAAATCAAAAAAAACTTCTAATACATTTTTTCACTCTTCCAAGTATTCTTATGTTTTTAAAATATATTGCGTCATAATTTGAATTTTCCGGTTGGAGTCTTATTCTGTCTTGCTTTTCCATATAAAATCTTTTTACTGTTAAATTTCTATCGTTAATTAAAGCTACCGCTATTTCGCCATTTCTAAGTGTTTGAATTTTTTGTACTATAAGCAAGTCTGAATTATATATACCTGCATCTATCATTGAATCATCATTGGCTTTTGTTATAAAAAAATCTCCCTGACTTATCCAATTATTGGGTATAGGTATGTAATCCTGTATATTTTCTTTATCAAATACATCAAAATCCATATTTCTATATTCTATAAGAGGAAGCAAGGTTATATTATTCTTATAATCATATTCGTCAACTCCATCCACAAGCGTTATCGATCTGTTCTTATTATACTGCCTATTAATATAATTTTTTTCTTCCAACGATTTCAATATCCTGTGTACAGTAGAAGTAGATTTCAAATCAAGAGATGTCTCTATGTCTGATATAGATGGGGAAAATCCATTTTCAGATAAATACCATTTTATATATTCATATGTTCGTGCTTCATTGGCATTAAGCTCTTTTTTCATATTCTAACACCTCCTCAAAATATTTTTTCTATTGTCCAACTGAAAACCCGATATTGTAAAACTTTATAAAATCAATAAATCTACAAAAATGCAATAACTTTAAAAATTTAATACTTGCTTTTTAAATTTTGTACAATATTAACAGTAAAACAATCCATATTTTTTATAAATTTTTCTTAATCGTTTTAGCTTCTTTAAATTTAAAAATTTTATTTATAACATAATAACATAAAAATATAATTTTATAAATTCTTTTTTGTAAATAACACTATAAATAGCTGATTCATTAATAATATTAACTTAAATTTTTCATATTTTAGTTTAAAGTTAAGCTATAAAAAATAATTTAGTTTTTATATTTTTCAAAAAACTTTTTTATATGAAAAAGTGTGATTTCAAGCACTATATAGCATTAAAAAAACTTTAAGTAAATTTAAACTATAATTTTAACTTGAGTTTAAGTAGAGAATTTATAATTAATTTATCAAAAACAAACAGCAGTTATAAAAAGGGGTGATAATATATGAAAAACACAAATATATTCAAACGTGTAGAACAAAAATATTTAATAACAAAGCAAGAACAGAAAATTTTATTAGATGCTATGAAAGAACATATGCAAGAAGATGAACACGGAAGAAGTACAGTAATCAGTATATATTTTGATACACAAAACAATCTGCTTATAAGACGTTCAATGCAAAAGCCTGCATACAAAGAAAAACTCAGAATTCGCTCATACGGTATTGCTACACATGACAGCAAAATATTTATAGAACTCAAGAAAAAATATAAATCAGTCGTATATAAAAGAAGAATATCAATGCCTGAAAAAGAAGCTATGGATTATCTTATAAACGGTAATAGGCCTGACAAAAACAGTCAAATATTAAACGAAATTGACTATTTTATAAAAATAAACGAAGGTATAACATCTAAAATGTATATATCTTGTGACAGAGAAGCATATTTTGATATGGAAGATGACAATTTCAGAATAACATTCGATACAAACATAATGTGGAGACAAGATAATCTATCCTTATGTGAATGCCCTTACGGAACACAGATTCTAAAAGATGGTACGGTGCTTATGGAGATGAAATCAGTAAACGGTCTGCCTTTATGGATGACAGATATACTTACAAAAAACCATATATACAAAACATCTTTTTCAAAATATGGAAATGCCTACAAAATGGCAAAAGAAATAAAAGATATGAAAATATTGACATTAAAAGCATCTTAATATTTTTATAAAATCATTTAATATATGACAAATTAACTTTTTATCGGTACAATTTTGTATCTTGAAATAAAAATATATGATTAAATGTAAACTTATTCTTAATTTATAATCATAAAAAAAATAAATAATTACTATATTTATGTATAGCTGTTAATCAAACAGGTATCCGTATTAAACAAATATCAAATGCTTTTCATAAATCATATAATACTTTAAATTTAAAGATAATTATTATCTTTTATAATCATATTAGCCAATATAAAACTAAAAAAGGCAATTAAATAATATTAATACCACTTAAAAACAAAAAAGAAAGAAGGAAAAAATATGAATATGGCTATTTTCACAGGAGTATTTGAAGATGCTTCGACAACTGCAACAGCAGTTGGAATAACAGGTTTTATGACTTGTTTAATATCTGCACTCATAATAGGACTTATAATAGCACTGACATACAAATATAAAAATAAATATTCTAAAAATTTCGTCACAACATTAGCTCTTATGCCTGCTATGGTTTGTGTAGTCATAATGATGGTAAACGGAAATGTAGGCGCAGGTGTTGCAGTGGCAGGTGCATTTTCATTAGTAAGATTTAGAAGTGTGGCAGGAACTTCAACAGAAATAGGTGCAATATTTTTAGCAATGGGTAGCGGACTTATGACAGGTATGGGATATATAGGTTATGCTACTGTATTTATAATAGTTATATGCATTATGCAAATACTATACAACCATATAGGAATAGGCTCAAAAAAATATGCCGCCTTGGAGAAAACACTAAGAATAGCAATACCTGAAGACCTTGAATACACAGGCGCATTGGATGACTTGTTCCAAGAATATACTACAAGTTGCCAAATGACAAATGTAAAAACTACAGATATGGGAAGTTTGTTCAAATTGACCTACAATATAACCTTAAAAAAAGAAAATACCGAAAAAGAATTTATAGATAAGCTTCGTTGCAGAAACGGAAACTTAGAAATATCAATATCACAGCAAGAAAATAATATTAATGAATTATAATTCATTTAAAATAAATACTAATTATAAAATTTAATTTACATTTAAAAAATAAAATTTCAAATTCGGAGGAAACTAAAATGAAAAGAAAATTAGCAATACTACTATTAACAGCTCTATTGGCAATCCATACAACGGCTTGTTCAGCAACTGCAAAAACATCTTCAACAACTGTCAATACAACAAATTCACAAACAACTTCTCAAACGACTTCTACCAATAGCACTGCAATAGACGCACTCGACTCTGCAATTCTATTTTCTAAAAAAGACAAGGAAATAGGGTATGACGAAAAAACAAGTAAAACTATAAAACTAAATAATGAATCTGTAACCATCCGTGAGGAAGGCACATATATATTGTCAGGAACAATAACAAATGGACAAGTTATAGTAGATGCACCAAAAGAAGCTAAGATAACATTAGTTCTTGACTCTGTAACTATAAACAATGACACATCAGCTGCTATTTATGTAAAACAAGCTGATAAGGTATTCATAACTCTGGCAAAAAACAGTATAAATACACTGTCAAATAAAAGTGAATTTGTAGCAATAGATGATAACAATATAGATGGTGTAATCTTCTCTAAAGATGACCTTACACTTAACGGTCAAGGTAAGCTTATAATAAATGCCAACTATGGAAATGGCATAGTATCTAAAGATGATTTAGTAATAACAAGCGGTGATTATGAAATAACAGCAGCTAATCACGGTTTACAAGGAAAAGACAATGTAAAAATATCTGATGGAAATATAACTATAAAAGCAACTAAAGATGCAATACATTCAGAAAACAGCGATGATACCTCACTTGGGTATGTATATATAGGAGGTGGAAGTCTAAACCTTACATCAGGCAGCGACGCAATAGATTCATCAAGTATAGTACAAATAGACAACGGAACTATTAATATAACAACCAATGATGACGGTATACATTCAGATGGAAGACTAATTATAAACGGTGGTAAAATAAATATATTGCAAAGCAACGAAGGATTAGAAGGAGAAAAAGTTGATATTACAGGCGGAGAAATAAATGTAGTATCTAAAGATGACGGATTAAATGCAACAAGTGGAAGCAGTACAACAAATACTCAAACTCAAAATAATTCACAGTCATCAGAAAGTACGCAAAAACAAAGCAAAAAAGACAGACCATCTCCACCACAAGACGGACAAATGCCGGATGCATCAAGCAGACCTGCTCCTCCACAAGGCGGACAAATGCCTCCACATATGGGAGGAGGAATCGATGAAGTTCAAGAAAATTCATATATAAACATATCCGGTGGAACAATAAGCATAAAAGCTGGAGGTGACGGTGTAGACTCTAACGGAAATATTACTGTAAGCGGAGGGACAACATATGTTTATGGCCCTACCAATGATGGAAACGGATCATTAGATTATAATAAAGCAGCAACAATATCAAGCGGAACATTCATAACAGCAGGTTCATCCGGAATGGCTCAAAATTTTGGAACTGATTCAACACAAGGTTCAATTTTATTAAACTTATCTTCAAGCAAAAATGAAGGAACAAAAGTTACAGTTACAGACTCATCAGGAAAAACCATACTGACATTCACACCGGAAACAAAATACAATTCACTGCTGATAAGTTCACCTGATATAAAACAAGGAGAACAATATACCATAACAGCAGGAGATGAAACTCAAACCATTGAAATGACAAGTAATATATATAGTTCAAACGAACGACACAGATAATTTAAACTTCTATTTATTGCTAAATATTATTACAAATTATAAATATTCTTAAATTTTATATATAATGCTGTTAAAAATTAGTATTATACTAATCCCTAATTAATAATAAAGCCCATTAAAATAACACATACTGACACAAAATATATTTGAATGTATTTGATTAATAAGATTGCTGACGATAATTCGTAGATAAAAGTACTCATAATCAAATACATTCAATTTAGTATTTTTTCATAAAATTTTGCTAAAACTAAATATAAGTTGTAAAATAAAAAACTATTGACAATATATATATATATATATAATAGATGTGAAAAATAAATGAAGGAGGTTATCATAAATGGCTGTAAAAATTTACATAGCAAGATGTCAATGGTGCGGAAAAACAGGTAATACAAGTTCTGGAACTTCTACAGGAGGTGCTCCGATAAACCAACCGTCTGTACCTGGAAAATGCCCAAGTAGCCCAAGCGGAAATGGAACGCACGCTCCTCGTTGGGAAGTGAAATAATAATTAAGTTCTAAGTAAAAATAAACAACCAATTAAATTTGTGGTTTATTTTTTAAGCTACAAAAAAGTGTACCAAGTAAAATGTGGTACACTTTTTTATTAAAAGTATTTTATTCAAAAATGTATGGAACTATTTTATTTTTTCAATGCTTGCATTTACTTCTTCGAGCATTTTTTCAAATTTTTCTTTTTTTGCTTTCTCTTCATCTATCAATTTTTGAGGTGCTTTTGCAATAAATCCTTCGTTGGCAAGTTTTTTTACCACTCTGTCTATCTCACTTATGAGTTTTTCTTTTTCTTTTTCTAATCTTTGAAGCTCTTTTTCAAAATCTATTAACTCACCTGTAGGTATATATAGATTTGCAAATTCTGTTATCACTTTTATAGTATCGCTTGGAAGTTTGCTTTCATCTTCAAATATAACCTCTGTTGTTCCTCCAACTGCAATAAAATATTCTATTCCTTTTTCAAACAATTCTTTTTTACTGTCATCCTGCATAGAAATATATAGTTTTGCTTTTTTTGATGGAGGTATATTCATATTTGCTCTTGCGTTTCTCATCTTAGTTATAGAGTTTATTATGTTGTCCATAACTTGTTCTTCTTGAGGATAATTTCTGCTTTCATCATAAACACACCAATCTGATACTATAATCATTGTGTCCGGATTCAAATGCCCCCATATCTCCTCTGTGATAAACGGCATAAACGGATGAAGTAATTTTAATATATCTTCAAGAACTGATTTCAATGTGAAAAGTGCAGCTTGCTTTGAAATTTTGTTTTCACTATTATATAATCTTGGTTTCACTATCTCTATATACCAATCACAAAACTCGTTCCATGCAAAATCATATACCTTATTTACAGCCGTACCAAGTTCATATTTATCCAGATTCTGTGTCATTTCTCTTGCTACCGTATTTACCCTTGACAATATCCATTTATCAGAAATTTCTAAGTTTTTTTCTATATCTTTATCTGACAATTCTATATCTTCATCTAAATTCATAAGGATAAATCTTGCACTGTTCCATATTTTGTTGGCAAAATTCCTTGAAGCTATAACTCTTTCTTCATAATATCTCATATCATTTCCGGGACTGTTTCCTGTTGCAAGTGTAAATCTTAATGCATCAGCTCCGTATTCATCTATTACTTGCAAAGGATCTATACCATTTCCAAGAGATTTACTCATCTTTCTTCCCTGTGAATCCCTTACAAGACCATGTATAAACACATCTTTAAAAGGTACTTTATCTGTTATAAAAAGAGATGAAAAGACCATTCTTATAACCCAAAAGAATATTATATCATAGCCTGTAACAAGTGTATTTGTTGGGAAGAAATGATTAAATTCTTTGGAATTTTCAACCCAACCGAGTGTTGATAAAGGCCATAGAGCTGATGAAAACCAAGTATCAAGTACATCCTCGTCCTGTTTTATATTTTTTGAACCACATTTTTCGCATTTTTCTATCTTCGTTTTTGATACTTGCATATGATTGCATTCTTCACAGTAATATGCAGGTATTTGATGCCCCCACCAAAGTTGTCTTGATATGCACCAATCTCTTATATTTTCGAGCCAATTCAAATATATTTTATCAAATCTGTTCGGCACTAAATTAAGTTCACCATTTTTTAATGCTTCTATTGCAGGTTTTGCAAGCTCATCCATTTTTACAAACCATTGTTTTGATGTCATAGGCTCTACAACTGTGTGGCATCTGTAACAATGTCCTACGTTATGTGAATGATCTTCTATCTTAACTAATTGTCCTAAATCTTCAAGGTCTTTTAATATCTGTTTTCTGCATTCATATCTATCCATACCTTGATATTTTCCTGCATTTTCATTCATACTGCCGTCTTCATTCATTACGAGTATTTGTTCTAAATTATGTCTCAATCCTACCTCAAAATCGTTAGGATCATGGCAAGGTGTAATTTTCACTACACCTGTGCCGAACTTCATATCTACATAATCATCCGCTATTACAGGTATAATTCTATTTAATATAGGTAAAATAACATTCTTACCTACTATATCTTTGTATCTGTCATCATTTGGATTTACGGCAACAGCTGTATCACCAAGCATGGTTTCAGGTCTTGTTGTAGCTATCTCAACCACTCTATCAGAATTTTCTATCTTATAGTTTATATGATAAAAATGCCCTGATGATTCTTCATGATCCACTTCAGCATCTGAAAGTGAAGTTTTGCAATCCGGACACCAATTTATTATTCTGTTGCCTTTATATATATATCCTTTTTCATATAATCTTACAAAAAATTCATTTACAGCTTTATTACAACCCTCGTCCATTGTAAATCTTTCTCTCGACCAGTCGCAAGAATCACCGAGCTTTTTCATCTGCTCAACTATTTTTCCGCCAAACTCTTCTTTCCAGTCCCATGCTCTTTTCAAAAACTCTTCTCTGCCTATTTCTTCTTTAGTTTTTCCTTCTTCTTTTTTTATTTTCTCTACAACTTTTACTTCTGTAGCTATAGATGCGTGGTCTGTACCTGGTTGCCACAATGTATCATAACCTTGCATTCTTTTAAATCTTATGAGTATATCTTGAAGTGTATGGTCAAGCGCATGGCCCATATGAAGCTGACCTGTGATATTGGGTGGAGGAAGCACTATCGAATAAACCTTATCTGTGTCTGTTACCTTACATTTAAAATAACCTCCGTCTTCCCATTTTTTATATATCTTTTCTTCAAAATCTTTCGGTGTATATTTTTTTTCTAAATTTTGCATAAAAATATCTCCTAATTTTATAATATTTAAGTTTAAAAAGTGTTCTTTATTATATCAGTTTTTTATAAAATTTTATATATAGATTTTTTAATTTGTTTTTATCTTAATATACTAATACATATATTTTCTTTTAATAATCATCTCATAGCACCATATCAAACCTACTATACCTATTGTCGATATTAACGTGAGAAGTATTATTCCTAATTTCAGTTTAAATAATGAAATAAAGGCGGTTACAAAATATAATAAGCCATATATCTTCCACATCTTAGCATTTGCATTATTATACGCTTTTATATCTTTAACTTTATTGGGATCTATAACGTCTCCTGTCCAAAACCACATCGGCTTTTCAAGTTTGCTCGCAAATACGCCTATGCTGTAAAATACAGTGCTACAGATAAGTGATATTACCATCATTATTAAATCATGACCTTCCATAGTTTCCTCCTGAGATATGGTGAAAAACTGAAAGTAAGTAAAATGTTTCTTTATATAATCTCTTATAGTTCAACAACTGCATCAAAACACAATTTTAATGCTAAAGAAAGACTACCTGCTCCCCAATTTCTATCATTGTGATTGTCTATGTTTGCCAATGTATCTGCTGTAAACAATATTTGACCGAATTCAACTTTTCTAAATTCTGCACAAGCCATAAGAGCTGAACATTCCATTTCTACTACGCTGAAACCTTCTTGTTTTCTATATTCCACCATATCTTTAGTTTCTCTGAAAAATCCATCTGTACTCCAAGTTTTACATTTTTGATATGATATGTTATTTTTCAAAAATGCTCTTTCAATCGCCGATACTGCGTTCTTATTTGCACATATTGTCCTTTTTGGATGCAAATAATGATATGACGTCCCTTCATCTCTTAATGCTTCAATAGGAATCAAAAATACATTTTCTTCAATATCAGTTAATGTTCCACAAGAACCTGCCGAAATTATTTTTTCAGCTCCATATCCTATTAAAAAATCCAATATCTGTACTGACGCTGACGCTCCTACAGGAGCTTGACACAAACAAATATCTTTTTCTTTGTATCTGAAAATATATATGGGATATATCTTTGTTATACTTATAAACTCTCCAATTTGCTCTAAACTCATTTTCTTGGCAAATTTTTCTATTTCATCTCCAAGAAATGCAAATACTGCATATTTAGGAAAACTATATAAGCTCGCTCTGTTTGGCATAATAACTGATTTTTCGTTATCGTCATACTCCAATATAGGAATAGAATTTTTATAAATTGCCATATGATATGCCCTTCCTTTTTATTATATCTTTTCCCAATATTTGCTATATGTCTTCCTAAAACTTATAGCTTCTGCTATATGATTTTGTTTTATTTTTTCACTTTGCTCCATATCAGCTATGGTTCTTGCTACTTTTAAAAGTCTATGATAACTTCTTGCAGTAAGTTTCGATGATTTAAAAAACATCTGAATTAGCTTTTCTGCATCACTTTCCAATTTGCAATAATATTCTATCTGTTTAGAGTTCATCTGAGAGTTATAATTTATGTTTAAGTCTTTAAATCTTTCTTTTTGAACTTGTACAGCAATATATACACCTTTTTTCAATTTTTCAGATGACATCTCTTCAGTAGCATTGTTTGTCAAATCATCATAAGGTATAGGTGTCGTTTCTACAAATATATCCATTCTGTCAAGTATAGGCCCGGATGCTTTTTGCAAATAATCATGTATCTTTTTTTCAGTACAAACACATTCTTTTAAAGGATTCATAAAATTACCGCATGGACATGGATTGGTAGCTGCAACGAGCAAAAAGTTGCTCGGATATGTCAATTTGTAATTTACCCTTGATATTGTTACAAACTTATCTTCTATCGGTTGCCTCAATCCTTGTATCAATTTTTTATCAAAATTTAAAAACTCATCCATAAACAGTATACCGCTGTGAGATAAAACCACTTCTCCCGGGATTGCCATTGCACCGCCACCAATAAGTGAAGTATATGTTATAGTATGATGAGGCGAGCGAAACGGTCTGTTCCTAAACACAATATCATCCGGTATTTCTCCTAAAAATGAATAAATCTTGCTCACTTCTATATACTCATCTTCATTTAACGGTGGCATTATTGTATTCATTCTTGATGCCACCATTGTTTTACCGCTCCCAGGACTTCCTATCATAAACAGGTTGTGAAAGCCTGCTGCTGATATTTGTGCAGCTCTTTTTATCGCAGACGAACCTTTTACATCAGAAAAATCTTTTGAGCTCGGTATATTTATGTATGAGCTGAAATCTCCCACTCTTTTAAGTTCTCTTACATCTTGAAGATATTCTATAACTTCATTTATATCTTCGGCGGTATATACATTTATATCTGGTATCATAGATGCTTCTTTTTCGTTGCTTTTAGGAATTATTACATTTTTTATGTTTTCATCTTTTACAAGACCTAATATCATTGCTGTTGAGGCTTTTATTTTTCTTAATTTACCATCTAACGACAATTCACCCAAAAAAGCTGTACTTTTTATCTTTTCGTTGTTCATAGAAACATTTTCGCTTAGTATGGCAAGTGCTATAGGCAAATCATAATGTGAGCCTTCTTTTTTTACATCTGCCGGAGACAGATTTATCACTATTTTCTTTGTTATCGGATAATTAAAAAGTGAGTTTGTTATAGCCGATTTTATCCTGTCTTTAGATTCTTTAACTGCAACAGCCGGAAGCCCTACAATAGTTATACCCGGCATACCTTTACTTATATCCGCCTCCACCGTTACCTTAAATCCGTCTATTCCATATGTACCTGCTGTTATTACTTGACTGAACAAAAAAACACCTCTTTTGAGTTTGTCAATTTATACTAAATCATCCTATTTAAATTAAGATATATTCAAATTATTTCTCTATCAAAATATATTTGATCATCATATTAAAAAATATCTATGTTTAATTTAGACAATAGTATTATTAAATTTTTATTCATAATAAGACAAGATTTTTGAGAATACAATTTTTATATAATTCCCAAAAATCTCAATAATACAACATTCTAAAATATATTTTTACTCTTCGTTTATAACTATATTGCCTTTTCTTATATTTTCCAGATAAAATTCCATTTCTTGCTTACCATATCTTTGAACACTATATCTCTCAGAGTCTATTATACTTCTTATAAGATTAAGTGCATCGTCTAACTTATCGTTGACTACAAAATAATCATAATCTTTCATAATAGTAACTTCTTCAAGCATTCTGTCCAAGCGCTTTTTTATCTGCTCATCACTGTCCTGATTCCTTGTTCTTATTCTATTTTCCAAAACTTCAAATGAAGGCGGAAGTATAAATATCAATACGGCATTTTTATATATTTTTCTGACATTCATAGCTCCTACTATGTCTATTTCCAATATTATATCCTGACCGTTGTCTATCTGTTCTTTTACCCATGCTTTAGATGTGCCGTAATAATTATCAAATACATTTACATATTCAAGCATTTCATCATTGGCTATCATTTTTTCGAAATTTTCTTTTGTAGTGAAATTATATTCTACTCCGTCTCTTTCTCCATCTCTCGGTTTTCTTGTTGTTGTCGAAACAGATAACTTCATATCGTCAAATTTTTTCATATAAGCCTTACATAAAGTACCTTTTCCAACTCCTGCTGGTCCTGATACTACTACTAAAAGACCTTTTTTGTCCATAATTATAATTTCTCCTCACTTACTCTATATTTTGTATTTGTTCTCTTATTTTCTCCAATTCTGCTTTTATATCCACAACCAGTGATATTATCTCTGTTTTTTGACTTTTAGAACCGATGGTATTTATTTCTCTGTTCATCTCTTGCAATAAAAAGTCTATTTTTTTGCCGATTTCTTTTTCCTGTTCTCCCAAAAAATTTAAAAGTTGACTTATATGCGTATTAAATCTCACTATTTCTTCTGTTACATTTAGTTTATCAGCATATATGGCACTTTCCTGAAGTATTCTGGCATCATCTGCCTCCACTCCGTTTTTTGCAAGCAACTCCGATATTCTTTTCTGCAATTTTTCAAATACGCTTTGCAACATATCTTGAGTATATAGTTCCAATCTATCTATAAGTACTTTTAACAACTCGACTCTTTTTTGCAAATCTTTTATGATTTTTTGTCCTTCTGCATTTCTCATTACACATAGATTATCCATTGCCAATGCTACTGCATTTTTAACCATATTCTCCAGCTCTTTGTTCGGCTCACTGTTTTTTGTCATAACTTCGGGTAAATTCAGATATGAAGATATTTTCATATCATTTTCTATATCAAGCTCTCTTTGTATCTTTTCGAAAATAACTTTATAATCGTGTATCTTTTTTTCATCTATGCTGTAATTGTCAAGAATACTGTTATTATCTACCTGTATATATATATCTAAGCGTCCTCTTGAAACTTTAGAGTTTACTATAGCTTTTATACTGTCTTCAAAATAGTTCAGTTGTCTTGGCATTTTGCTAACTATTTCGAGATATCTGCTGTTTACACTTTTTATCTCAACCGTTACCTTTGAGCCGATATCATTTAAAACAGCTCTTCCAAATCCTGTCATACTATTTGCCATAATCTACCTCGTCAACATAAAAATACTACAAATTTTGCTCAAACCATTTCAATATCTGTTCAAGTCTTGATACCCTACTTTTAATCTTGCCTGTTCTTGATAAGTCGTGATTTTCACCTTTATATATTACTAATTTAGTTTTAATATTATTTAATTTAAGATGTGTAAACATCTGCACAGCTTGTTCAAGCGGACACCTATAATCTTCATCGCTGTGTATTATAAGTGTCGGAGTTTTTATATTTTTTACATTTTTAAGTGGAGAATACTCCCACAATTTTTGAACATCAAAATTACAACCGTTCTGATCTGTTGCAAAATAATAACCTATATCACTTGTGGAATAAAAACTTATCCAATTTGATATACATCTTTGTGTTACGGCTACCTTAAATCTGTCTGTCTTACCTATTATACAATTTGTCATATATCCGCCGTACGAACCACCCATTACTCCTAATCTTGAAGAATCTACTGCATTGTATTTTTGTAAAATTATATCTGTAAAATTCATCAAATCATCATAATCTACAGTTCCGTATTTACCTCTTATATCTGCAAATTCATTGTCTTTTCCGTCAGAACCGTGAGGATTGGTAAAAAATACAAAATATCCCTGTTTTGAAAGCAGATACATCTCATATATGAAATTACTTGAATATAAAGTTTTTGGTCCTCCATGTATACAAAGTATCGCCGGATATTTTTTATTCTCATCAAAATTTTGAGGATATAAGATATATCCTTTCATATTTGAATTGTTGGAATTATACTCTATTTCTTCTAATTTATATGAATTTATATGCTTTTCAAATTTTTGTGAAAACTCCGTTATATTTTTAAGTAAATTGTTTTTATAAGAATAAATTTCTCCGATATTCTGTCTGTCAAATCCATAAACGATAAGTTCGTCTTGTAAAAACTCATATTCGTCTACACTTGTAATATTGTCAAAAAATAATTCTATATTTCCATTTTCAAGCTTATATATACTGCATTTTTCATCTTTCGTAAGCTGAAAATACAATGCGTTTTTATGTTTTTTTATACTTCCTTTAGTTTTGTATCTTATATCAGAATTTATTGAATTACCTATGCCATATTTATTGTCAGCATACAAAGATAATGTATTGTCTTTCAATCTGTATAATTTAATATTTTCATTTACACCGTAATCTTTTTGATAGCTTGCCATAACTATCATATCGCTATCAAGCGAATTTATATATGTAAACTCCACATCATCTTTATCATATAAACAAACATTATCGCCTAATCCTATATCATATGAATACACTTTATTAAATGGAGAATATATCTGCTTTATTCTATTTGCAATGTAATATATTTTCTTAGCTTTATAATCTACTGTTACATCCAATACATGATAATCGTCAGATATTTTGTTGTATTTTTGTGTGCTTAAATTATATAGATATAATCTACCTACATCATTATAGGTATATCCCGCCCCATTTTCTACAAAGTTTATTCTCTCAATTTCTTGCTTAAAATCTTCTTTGTCTATATCTTCATCTATTTTTTCATTTGATAAAACCAATATCGTATACTTGTCTATTACAAAAAAATCCGATATATCAAAAGGGATATTAAAATCTTGATTACTTTTTTTTGCACTTATGTCTTGTATACTTATTATAGATTTAAATCTCTTACTTTGTTTTTCGCTCTTAGATACATATATTATGCTGTAATCATCATAAAACTTTGATATAATGAGCTTTTTTTGAGTTCTTATTCGAAATGTTTCTCCATTTTTATAGCAAAACAATTTACTTTCATATACGTTTTTATCATAATTCATCTTAATCTGCTTAAACATAAGCATATCTGAAGACGGATTTTTTTCAAATGAATTTACAAATCTGAACTTTTTAAAATCATTTATTATATGATCCCTATTTATCATTCTTAGCCTCTTTTTCTTTACATTCACTGCATATTCCAACAAGCTCAAATTGATGTCCTGTAACGTCAAAACCTTCCACTTTTCTATCAGCCAATATTATCGGACAAAAATCTAAAACTTTTTTCTTTCCGCATTCCTTGCAGGATATGTAGTGATTGTGTTTACCGTAATCTTCTTTTACCTTGTACCAACGTCTGTCATCTTTTTGTATTTTTTCTAAAAATCCAATCTCGCAAAAAGACTCCAAATTTCTGTATATGGTAGACATATCAGGTTCGGTGCTGAGTTTATCTCTTAGATCATTGACATTTATAAATCCTTCAGTATTTAAAAATATATCTATCATCTCTCGCTTTGCTTTTGTCAATCTCTTCTCTTTCGTCTTTAAAAGTTCTATTATTTCTTGTGCATCCATATCATCACCGCCCTAATATTTTATTATTTTTTAACAATTATACCACAATTTATTTTTATAGTCTATTAAAATACAAATATATGAATATTTTAGACCATATTTTAAGGCACAAAAAAACATATTCTAAAATATCATAGAATATGTTTTTTAAATAAATTCTTCATCCATAGTTTTCACTACTCTTTTTATTAAATTTTAGAAATTTATTAATTCTTGCTTGCAAAAAAAACTTACACTGTTACTTATTTAAAACATATAATAATATACCCATAATATTATTATAACATCATACAATAAAAGCAATTTTTGTAATACTAAATATAATTAAGCCTTTTTTGCCTAAAAAATATTAATTCACAATGTCAAAATCTATTTGTAATGTGCCAATGATATTCTTATTTTTCCTTTTTTTGAAAGTCCATTTGATGATATAAATACGAATCTTCCATAGCCTTTCACTGATATGAGTGAATTTTCTTCTATTTCTTTTGATTGTGAAAATACAGGTTCATAGTTTACCTTCACTCTTTCCGATTTTATAACCGATATTGCTGATGCTCTTGATAAGTTAAAAGCTTCAGCTATTATATTATCAAGCCTGAGCGATGATACACTATAATCTTTTTTTACAAGCTCTATTTCCGTTTCAGTAAGCTCCTCAATAGGAAGTATCTTCCCTTTTATAGAACAATGTCTGATTGATGTTATATTCGATATCATATAATTGCCGATAGCTTCGTCTATCACAACATCTATAAAATCTTTATGGACATATATATCGCCTATTTTTTCCCTTGTTATCCCTACAGACATAAGAGCTCCCAAACAATCTCTATGGCTTATCTTTTCAAACTTGAAATTTCCATATAGTCTTAATAATTTTATAGGTAACTCAACTTCATATATATAATCAGGATATATGAGAAACATCTTTCTTTCACTGTTTTCGTTTCCGCCTACAGCTTGGCATGATATTTCATTTGAAAAAGCATTTAATACAGAGATGAATAATCTCTGTTCATATGGGTTCATAAAATCGGTTCTTCTTATATCAAAATTATCCAATACACCCTCTAATTTTGATATATTCTTTATTATAAACTCTCTTACATCTTCCTGTTTTATAAATGAAGTGTATTTATTTTTATCTATCATTTCACACCAATTAGCATTTATTTTTCAGCACAGTAAACAAACTATTTAAAAATAGCAGTTTGTTTAAAATATGATGAAACAAATTCTTATCAAAATATTAAACACAAATCTCAATATTAAAAATGCTATTATAGGACTTATATCTATGGCAATAAGCAGACCCAATCTGTCTAATACATTTCTTATAGGCTCCAATATCAAATCTGTAAATTTTATTATAGTTCTGACAGGTTCTCTATATACATCAATGCTCGGTATCCAAGATATTATAACTCTTGCCGTTATCAACAAAACGACAGCTTTATAAATCAAATTCAAAATATCTATAATTATATAGACCATCTATGTCTTCCTTTTTTTTCAAACTCTTGATTTATATTTGAATCTATATCCACATTAGGTGGCGCTATTACAAATATTGTATCCGATATTTTTCTTATATCTCCATCTATTGCATATATAGCCCCGTTTATAAAATCAAAAATTTCTTTTTGGCACTGTTGTGCGTCTCTGCCTTCTTCCTTGTTATCCTTCATATTGGCAAAGTTTACAACAACAATTTTTTTATTTTTTAAACTGTCAACTATATTAGCAGCTTCAGAATACTCTTTAGGCTCATATATTATGACCTTTGTCTCTTTAGCTGTATACGAGTTCTCCATCTTTTTGATGTTGTCATTATTAACAGACATAAATCTCGGCTTCAATGAAGGAGATATTCTTTCTTGCTCTGTTTCTTCTCCATTAAACTCATCAACATTATCAAAATCATCACCGTCATAATCACTATCTGTAGTAAATACACTTTTTAAACTGTCAAAAAGTCCCATCTTAGGCTCCTCCTTAAATATTTTTATTATATATTCTCTCTCCAAATATAACCGTACCGAGTCTTACCATGGTTGCACCTTCCTCAATAGCTATCTGATAGTCGTTACTCATTCCCATAGACAGTTCAGAAAGCATTACGCCGTTTATATTTTTTGTGTTAATTAATGACATAAGTTCTTTCATTTTTTTAAAATATATTCTCGTATTTTCTTTTTCAACTTCGTAAGGAGCCATTCCCATAAGTCCTTTGATTATAATGTTTTTATAATTTTCACTGACTTGTTTTACAAATTCAACCACATTATTTTCATCTAAGCCGTGTTTTGATTCCTCTTTGGATATGTTGATTTGTATTAGGCACTGTATTGTAATGTCCTTATCTTTCGCTCTTTTGTCAATTTCCTTGGCAAGATCAACAGAATCTAATGAATGTATTAATTTGACCTTGTCTATGATGTGTTTAACCTTATTTTTTTGTAATGTACCAATCTGATGCCAATTATAAGACGGAAAAACTTCCGCTTTTCTCAAAAGTTCCTGTGGCTTATTTTCTCCAAAATCTATAACTCCAAAATCTGCAGCTTCAGATACTTTGTCAACATCTACAGTTTTACTTACAGCTATAAGCTTAACATCCTGATTATATTTAGATTTTGATTTTGCCTCATTTATCAGATATGATACTTTTTCAAGATTTTCTTTTACTGTTTTTTCCATTGTCATCTTACTTTCTGACCGTCTTTGATATTTTTAGGTGATAGTATTATCTCGTCATATAACTGCATCTTTGACGGTTCTTCAAAATCATCATATGAAAAACGTACTATTGTATTCTTATCGTCAGATAAAAGTATGTCACCTATTTTTGAAAATTTTGCAACTCCTACTTCATCTACGACATAAACGCCTTTTTTACCGTTTGATTCTATTATCGAATCATTAGGAATAGTTATTCCCTTTGCATAACTATATATTATTTTAACATTGTCTTTTCTCCTTTTCAAAAAATCATAATCTTCTGATTCCACTTTGAAAAGTCCGACAAACTTGCCATTTACATCTTTATAAAAATCATAAAAATATGCGTTGAAAGTAATATCTCCTGCTATAACGCTGAGTTTAACGTCACGTCTTATGGACTCTATATCACTTTTTTCTATTTCTGTAGCTAAATAGTAATACCGGTTGTCTACTACATAGCCTATTAAATCCTCTTTTTTTACAAAATTCCCATTTATTTCTTTTACATTATTACTTGTGGAATTTATATCATCGACTGTAATCTTTTTTATATTGTCAAAAGAAAATTTATCTTCAAATCCGTCATAATAATATGATACAACACCGGATTGTGCAGATCTGAGATATATGTTATTAGATGCAAGCTTGGATTCCAATTCTTTTTTTTGATTTAAAAGAGTTTGAATATCCGCATTTTCATATGAAGCTGTATCTTCCATAACATTTTTCTTTCCAATAAGTGATGCAAGCTCTGCCTTTAATTTAGCAATAGATTTAAAATCATTATTTTTTATCTTTTCCTGTATATCCATGTATAAAAAATTTATGTCATTTTGAAGTTTTCTATTCTCAGTTTCAATAGAATAATTCCCGTTATTGTTTTGCATATCATCAATTTGTATATTAAGCCTTGTAAGTATAGCTATATCATTTTCGCCTGAAGATGAGTCTTGAACTTTACATATGACCGCATCTTTGGGAACTCTGTCTCCCTGATTATAGAATTTGGTTAAAATACCGTCTTTTCCGCTGATTATCTTTACATTCTTCCTTATTATAACCACATCTTTGGTTATAGATTTTTGCATCTCCCCCAAGTCCGCTATCTTCGTCTGTATTATGTTCTTACTTATTTCTGATTGTATATATACCATACCATATGCAATGAATGCCGCTGCCGTAAGAATACTTCCCAAAATATATAAATTTATTTTTTTCTTATTCTTCTTTTTTTTAACTGCCATAAAATTCTAAATTTCGCCTTTTATCTTTTTATAAAAAATTCATCTTTAAAATAAATTGTCAAAATTATAATTTAAAATATGATTATAGACAAATTTAGTAAAATCAATAGTTTAAAGCTTATAAAAATAATCAATATACTATTTTCTAAAAATGCTAAAAGTTATTTTATCACACTTTTATAAAATAATAAAGTATTTTTAAATCTTTTAACACTTTTTTCATAATAAAATTAAATTTATAAACAAATATTTATATTTTATCTATAATATAAATATTTCTTCGCTTAAAATTTCCGATTTCTTGTCTCTGCTCATCAAATCTTTTATCCCTTGTTTTATATCACAACCATTATATATTACGTCATATATAGTTTTTGTTATCGGCATTGAAACATTATGTTCTACGGACAAAGTATATCCTGCAAGCGTAGTGCTTATTCCTTCCACTATCATTCCGACTTTCTCTTGAACCTGTTCTCTGTTAAGTCCTTGTGCTATATATAATCCCGCTCTTTTATTTCTCGAATGTTTAGAAGTACAAGTCACTATCAAATCACCTATACCGCTAAGCCCTGAAAATGTTGTCGGATTTGCTCCCAACTTTATTCCCAATCTCGAAATTTCATGTATTCCCCTTGTTATTATAGCAGCTTTCGTATTATCACCATAACCTATGGCATCACATACTCCGCTTCCAAGCGCAATTATATTTTTTAATGCACCTCCAAGCTCAACTCCTATTATATCAACATTAGTATAAACTCTAAAATAATCATTGGAAAATATATGCTGTACCTTTTTTGCCATATTCAAATCTTTAGACGAAGACACTATAGTTGTAGGCATTTTTTTTGAAACTTCTTCTGCATGAGAAGGTCCTGACAATACCACAAAATTGTTTTTTCCGATAATTTCATCATATATCTGAGATATTCTCAAATTTGTCCCTGTTTCTATTCCTTTTGATACATTAACTACAATTTGTTCAGACTTTAGATATAGTTTTAATAATTCTATATACTGTCTTGTGGATTGAGCAGTAACTGATAATATTATTATATCAGCAAATTTTATTGCAAGTTCCAAATCATTTGTATATTTTATTCCTTTTGGAAATACAATATCTTTCAAATATTTTGAGTTTGTATTGTTATTTATAAATTCATCTAATTGTTCTTTTCTTCTCATATATAGGCACACATCCTGATTGTTCTCTTTCAGCACCAAAGCCAATGAACTTCCCCAACTGCCTGCACCTATTACAGATACTTTCATCTCTACCTCCTAAGACTTTTTTTCACCTAATTTCCTCTCTGTATGATTAATAAGCCTTTTAATATTTTCCTTATGTTTGTATGCAACTATACAAAATATGAAGAACGTAAATGCCACATAGTGCAAAGGATTATTAAAAAGTATTATTACTATATTTACTATAAATAATGTAACCAATGCTGCAAGTGAAACATATCTCTTTATATATAAAAGAGTAAGTCCTACAACAGCACATAAAAGAATCTCTTTTATAAAAAGACAAAACAATATTCCAAGAGTTGTGGCTACTCCCTTTCCGCCCCTAAAACCAAGCATAACAGGATATATATGCCCAAGTACAACAAAAACTGCTGAAACAAGTGCATAGTCCATTCCCCAAAAATATTTTACTACAAAAACCGTAAAAAATCCTTTGAAAAAATCTACTAAAAACACAAAAAGAGCAACTTTTTTACCCATAACTCTCAATGCATTTGTAGTTCCTGCATTACCTGATTCTACATTTCTTATATCTATATTTTTGTATTTTTTTGCAAATATATATGATGGCGATATATTACCAATCATATATGAAAATAATATTATAAGAACAATTTCCAAAACTTTCCTCCAAATTATAACCTATTGTGATTATTCTAAAACCGCTTTCATTTTATCATAGTTGTTTCAATATTTCAATCTTAAGCAAATAACTACGACTAAAAATTTAATAGATTTTAGAATTTTGCAAAATTATACCTTTAATTATCGCACCTTGCATATATTCCACAAGGCAATAACAAGTCTTGATTTTTTATAGGTAGTGCAATTTCGCCTGAATATATATTTTCAAATTTTCCGCTTATTTTTGAAGTTGTTATTGCATTTTTTAAAGAAATTGGTGACAAGCCTGTAGTATACGAATTTATTATCATAAATAACGGTCTATCTACAAGTATTTCATTTACAAGCTCAAATAATCTTGCAAGAGAATCTTCTATCTTCCATATTTCTCCATTTGCACCTCTTCCATAAGATGGTGGATCCATTATTACGGCATCATATTTTCTGCCTCTTCTAATCTCTTTTTCTATAAATTTGAACACATCATCTACTATATATCTTATAAAATTATTTTCTATTCCTGAAAGTTTTGCATTTTCTTTTGCTATCGATGTCATACCTTTTGAAGCGTCAACATGAACAACTTCTTTTGCACCGGCTTTTGACGCATTGCAAGTGGCACATCCTGTATATGCAAATAAATTCAAAATTCTCACATCTCTATTTGCATTTTCAATCTTATCTTTAGCATAGTCCCAATTTACAGCTTGCTCAGGAAATATACCTGTATGTTTAAAGCCTGTAGGTTTAACATTAAATGTCAAGTTTTTATATTTCACTGCCCAACTTTGTGGTAATTTCGTTTTGAACTCCCAACTTCCGCCACCTTTATTGCTTCTGTGATAAATTGCGTCATATGTGTTGAACGCTTTATCATCTATATCGCTTTTCCAAAATATTTGAGGATCAGGCCGTCTCAATACATAATCTCCCCAACGCTCTAATTTTTCACCATCTCTTGTAGCTATTATCTCATAGTCTTTCCACTTATCTGAAATTAAAAGCATCCTGTTTAATCTTCCTTCCCATCATCTTTATATAAATTTTTTAATATTCAAAAAACACATTATTTTTTAAAATCTATACTAAAAATCTTTTTACTGATTTTCCATTCAAATAATTACATTTACATCCTTGTGTCAAATTATTCTTAATCATATACTCCTCAATGTAGTCTCTTATTTTCCACCATGACACACCATAGTTGCAAAATACTGTATCTTCTTCAGGTGCTCTGCCAACAAGCCTTTGCACTACAATATTTTTATCTAAATATGCTAAAAATTCTCCTGCCTTTTCAACATAATCTTGTAATGTCTTGACATCCAATTTGCCTGAGATATAATCTTTTTCCATAGCCGTATTTTTAGCTATATATAAGCTGTGCATTTTTACAAAGTCAATTTTTAAAGCTGATAAAATTTTTGCACCTTCTATCACATCTGTTAAATCGTCATAAGGCAAGTTCAAAATCATATGCGTAGATATG
This sequence comes from Peptoanaerobacter stomatis, assembly GCF_000238115.1. Lineage (GTDB taxonomy): Bacteria > Bacillota > Clostridia > Peptostreptococcales > Filifactoraceae > Peptoanaerobacter > Peptoanaerobacter stomatis. The sequence goes on from NZ_JH414549.1 coordinate 37,331, forward strand.
TCAAAGCCGTATTTTTTTATCATAATGACTGCATCTATATATTCAGCTAATGTATGTCCTCTGTTTATCTTGATGAGCGTCTTGTAATTAACACTTTGAAGCCCCATCTCTATACATATATTTATATTATTCTCATATTTAATTTTTTTCAATATTTCAAGATATGACTCATTTATACAATCAGGTCTTGTAGATATTGCAATTTCTACCACATCATCTCTTACAACACTCATCATACATTTTTCAAATATATCTAACGGCATAAAAGTGTTTGTAAAGTTTTGAAAATATGCCACAAATTTTTTGGCTTTATATTTTACACCTATATACTCTATGTTTTGTGCAAGCTGACTTGTTATACTTATTTCATTTGACAACATTTCAAAGCCTACTGCAACATCTGAACAGTATGTGCAGCCATTGCCACCATCTAATCTATTGGGACAAGTTACAGGAAGATTTACAGGTATCTTATACACCTTTTCATTGTATTTTTCTTTCAGATATGAGGAATATGAATTATAAAGCATATTATTTCCTTTTTAATATATACATCAATTTTTTATTTAGCAATAATCAAAAAATATATTGCCATAACTACTGACAAAACTACTCTATAAAGTCCAAATGCTATAAAATTATGTTCTTTCACGTACTTTATAAATTTTCTTATCACAATTAAGGCAAATATGAATGACAACACTGTTCCAAGCAATATCAAAAAAACTTGCCACATACTCATAGGAGTTCCTCTTAATATAGCCTTTACTATTTTTAATGATGTTGCTCCAAACATGGTAGGTATTGCCAAAAAAAATGAAAACTCTGCCGAAACTGTTCTGCTACAACCAAGCAACATGGCACCTATTATTGTAGCTGCAGAACGAGAAGTTCCCGGTACAAGCGCAATACATTGAGCCAATCCTATAAGCAAAGCTGTTTTATAGCTCATATCCGATATTGATTTTATCTTAGCTTTTTTATGCCTCGCTTCAATAAATATTATTACTATTCCCCAAACAAACAACGTGGTCATAACTACATAAGGATTCATCAATTTCTCATCTATGAAATCATCAAATTTGAGACCAAGCACAGCTGCAGGCAGAACACCTATTATTACTCTTTTCCATATTTCTATTGTTTCTCTTTTCTTGCTTGCACTTTTTTTTGTGAGAAAAAGGATTCAATTTGTTAAAGTAGATTAAAATAACTGATAATATGGCTCCAAGTTGTATTATTATTGAAAACATATTTGCAAAACTCTCAGGTTTCAGCTTTATAAATTCATTTACAAGTATTAAATGTCCTGTAGAGCTGACAGGAATAAATTCCGTAATGCCTTCCACTAATGATAATATTACAACTTTAATTATATCAAACATATTGCCTCCAAATATATTATATGTATATGTTTTTGTTTTAAAAAATATCAAATCTTTCAAGTATTTTATAAAGATATTTTTCTGCTCTTTCAAATTCTATAAAATATGGGCTTGTGCATATTGTAACTACATCCGCTCTTTCATAACACTTGGCTATGGCATCAATCTTAAGCTCATCATCTATATAATCCATATCTTTACTGAAAAAATCCAAATCTATATCTAAAACTATACTGTTATAGTTATATAATTCTTTACTGATATTGTCAATACTATATAAAGAATCAACGATTGTTATGTCCTCTATAAAACCTCCGTTTATTAAAGGCACAATAAAATTTCCGACATTTAAGTGATAATTTGTATATAAAAATGTTATTTTATCATAGTATGAAAAAATGTCATCAATTATATTTTTAAAAAGAGTATCATCATTTTTTGAAATATCATAATTTTCATTTAAACTAATATTTTCTACAAAATTTGATATGTTTTTAAAATTCCTTTCTATATCAAGCCTATATTTTTCAAGACAATCATATTCATTCAACAAAAAAACGTTTAAAAATTCTTGCAAACTGTATTTAGGCACCCTCATGTCTTTATGTTGGTCAAAATGTATCATCATATTTTTCAAATTATATTGAGCGATTTTTTCAGTTAAATATGCGATTTTTTCATTTTTATTTATGTAAGAATTTATAAATTCTATATAATTTTCTTCATCAAGCATCTTTTTTAATTTTTCAAAAATTGTATAAGCCACAAAATAAAAACAATGATTGTGATTGTCAAAAATATATATTTGTTTACCATTTTTATCAATATGCAAAAAATTTTTCAAGCCGAATACATTCATTTCTTCTTTATTTTCGTCAATTTCGCTGAATGCTACTTTATCAGATAGTTTCAGCTCATTCAATACATTGTTTTTGTTGGCATACACATCTATTAAAGGGGGTACATATATGCTTTTGTTTTTTCTCATATTATATGAAAACCCATTGTTTCCAAGCATTTCATTTATATAAAAACCTTTATATATCATTCATATCTCCAACAAATAATTTTAATTTATATACCAAAACCTATTCAAAACAACAAGTACTACTATAAAATACATTTGAATGTGTTTGATTAAGGATATTGCTAACAATATCGTATATAAAAATTCTCCTAATCAAACAATTCAATTTAACATTTTTATTATATTCCTATTTTAGATATTATACTGATTTCCAATAGAATAATAGATAGTTTATATTAAGAAGTCCATAAACAATGCTGTATTTTATTAAATTTACAAAGTGTTATTCTTCTGTAATTCTATTGAGTTTTAGTATTAGACTTTATTACAGAAAAAAAGAGCTATTTAAAACAAAACTAAGCTCTTTTTTAATTTATTTTTAAAAATATTTTCACTAATCTACCAATTTGCTTCCACCTATAAATTCTCTTAATATGGATGTATTTGGTATATCTGATTCATCATCTATGCTCAAAAAATACTGTGTAAACTTCAGTATTCTCTTTGCTTCTTTATAATATGGTGAATCAGGACTGATTTCTTCTAAAAGCGGTTCGATATATTTTTTCATAGCTGAAAGTTCATATATGAGTGCTGAATTGAACATTATATCAGCATTTTCCTGAAATACGAATATATTTTTTCTTTCTCCCTCATTTACTGAATCCCACATATCCATAGTAGCTTCAGCCGAATATCCTCTATGTGAATTGTCTCTTATTATTCGTCTAATCAATCTAACATCTGTTGTAGATATGCTGTTGTACTCGTCCAAACTTAATTGTGTAAGTTCAGAAACATATATTTTATACTTATATGCTGATGATATCGCCTCCGTAAGTGCAGGGTTAAGTCCATGTATACCTTCTATGATTATAGGTTGGTCTTCACCTATTTTTGTAGGTATTGTATCGGTATCATCTTTTCTTTTTCCTGTTATAAAATCATACACAGGTAGTTTAACTTCATATCCTGATATGAGCATATCCAAGTCTTCATTGAATTTTTCTACATCAAGAGCTTTTAAAGATTCAAAATCTCTTTTTCCATTTTTATCAGGTATATTTTTATCTCTATCTATAAAATAATTATCCATAGATATTGATATAGGTCTTTTTTTGCTTGCAATAAGCTGTATTTTTAGCCTTTGAGAAAAGCTTGTTTTTCCCGAAGATGAAGGACCGGCTATAAGTATGATTTTTTTGTTATCTCTACATATAACATCTGAAATTTCACAGATTTTCTTTTCGTGATACGCTTCCGCATACCTGATTATATCGTGATAACTTCCGTTTTTTACAGCATTGTTTAACTCGAACGCTGTAGGTATATTTATAGTTTTCGCCCAATCTTTAGCCTCTGAATATATAGAAAAAAGTCTCGGCTCGTGTTTGAATTCTGTCAATTTATCAGGGTTATTTACATCAGGTCCTAATAAAACAACTCCACCATTACATAAACGTATATTATATATTTTAAGATAATCTGTAGATGGTACCATATATCCGTAAAAATAATTCTTATATCCGTCTAAATCATATATGTTTACCTTTTCGTCTTTTCTATAATCTAAAAGTCCAAGCTTATGAATATCATTTTTATAAAATTCTTTTGCATCTTCAACATCAAGTTCACTTCTTGTTATAGGTAAACCTGCATCCGTTATTTTTTTCATTTCTTCATATATATTACTCACATAATGCCTGTTTATCGGATTTGATTTTTCTTCTATATCACAGAAAAAGCCATTGCTTAGCGAATGTTCAATTCTACATATAGCTGTATCGCTGATTCTTTTCAATGCAACTAAAAATACAAATGAAAGGCTTCTCATATACACGTTTCTTGCATCTTTTGAAGATATGTCAAGTAATTCTATATTTGCATCTTCATATAAATCAGTTGTCAACTCCTTGAGATTATTATCCACGACAGCAATTGTTATAATGTATTTATATTCTTTTTGGATGTCATATTTTTTAATGAATTCCTCAATAGTAGAACCTTGTTCTAAAGAATAATTCTTACCCTTATATTTTATATTCATCAAACACCTCTTCAATATAAATAATATTTTATATTTGATCTTTAAAGTATTACGCTTATATTTAAGCACTGAAATCATAAAACTTATTATATAAATTAACACCTTAAAAACAAAAAACTGCACAACCCTATGTCAAATATTTCATAAATATTGTAGCAAGTCCTAAAAAGCACCCAAAACCAGCCATATCGGTCATAGTAGTTACAAATACTGATGATGCCACAGCAGGATCTATATTAAATTTTTTTAGAGTTATCGGTACAAAAAATCCTCCTATTGCTGATATCAATATGTTAAACAGTAAAGCACATGATATTATTACACCAAACGCTATATTTCTTACTCTTATATATGTTATAACACCTATCAAAGCACCTATTATAAGTCCGTCCATTATTGCAACACATAACTCTTTTTTCAGTACATCTTTTTCATTTTCGTAATTAAGCTCTCCCATTGCTATACCTCTTATCATTATAGTCAATGTCTGTGTTGCCGCATTGCCTCCCATACCTGCAACTATTGGCATAAAAGTTGCAAGAGCTACTATTTGAGATATTGTGCCTTCAAAAAAGCCAACTACACTTGATGCGAGCATTGCTGTAAAAAGATTTATTGTAAGCCACATAGATCTGCTTTTTACAGATGTAAGTATATCTCCGGTAAGTTCTTCTTCTGTATCAAGTCCGGCCATGTGATACATATCTTCTGTATGTTCTTCCGTTATTACGTTCATAATATCGTCAAACGTTATTATACCTAAGATTTCATTGTTTTTTTCATCAACTACCGGCATGGATGCAAAACCATATTTTTCGAACAAAACGGCAACTTCCTCCTGGTCCGTATTTACATCTACACTTATTACAGAAGTTATCATCTCGTCTTTTATCTTAGTATCACTATTGCAGGTAAGTATCTGTCTTAATTGTACAACTCCCTTTAAAATATTATCATCATCTACCACATATACATAGTATGGCGTTTGATAATCAGGAGCCATTTTTCTCAGATATGCAATGGTTTCATCCATGGTCATATCTTCTTTTACTGTCAAAAACTCGGTTGCCATTATACCGCCGGCTGTATCTGACGGATACTCCAACAATTCTTTTATTTCATCTTTATCTTCTTCGTCAAGATACTCAAATATATCCTGCTTTTGTTCTTCGTCCGCCTCTTCCAACATATCTACCAATTCATCAGAAGATATATCAGGGATTACATTATTTTTTCTGTCTTCAGATATCTTATTAATTATATCTAATTTATCTTCTATTTCTGCTTCGTTGATAAGTTCTACTATATAATCGTCAGGAAGTTTTTCTATTATATTGTAAAATTCTTCTTCATAGTTTTCAAGAAACTCCAAAAAGTCTACAGGATGTATCTCTTCAACTATTTCTCGTATCTTTTCTTTATCGGTTTCTTTCAGCAGAGAGAATATTATTTCTTCAATATTTTTATTATATATACTTATCAACCCTTTTCACTATAATTTTTTTACAAAATTTGTTATTTAAAAATAACTCCTTTTTCCAACTTATTGCCTCTTAAAAAATCTTCTATCATCATTTTCTTTTTTCCTGCCATCTGCACTTGTAAAAGAGATATATCTTTTGTGGCTGTTGTCACGACAAGTTCATTTTCATCACATTTTACTATCATGCCTACTTTATCTGATGACTTGTCTTCTAATTTTTTTGCTTTGAATATCTTAAAATTTGTGTCATTATATATGCTGAAAGAATTTAAACCTCTTATAGTGTTTATTATTTCATCTGCCGACTTTGAATAATCTATATGCCCCATTTCTTTTGTTATAAGTGTACAATATGTTGCATTTTGATGATTTTGTTGTAATCTTGGCAAATCCATACTCATATTTAACATATTTATAATATTCCCAAGTGTTTTTTCGCTTAATTTGGCGAGTTTTTCTGTTAAACTTACATAATCGTCATCTAATGATATTTCAAGTTCGTCTTTCAGTATTATATCACCACTGTCGAGTTCTTCATTCATATACATGGTTGTAATACCTGTAATAGTGTCTCCGTTTAAAAGACAAGTATTTATCGGAGATGCACCCCTATATTTCGGAAGTAATGAGGCGTGCACATTTATACAACCATATTTAGGCATATTCAGTATCTCGGTTGGCAATATCTTCCCATAAGCAGTTACTATTATAATGTCAGGATTAATTTGTCTTATTTTATCTACAGCTTCCTGACTTTTTATGTCTTCCGGTTGATATACCTCTAATCCAAGCTCTAACGCTCTTTTTTTTACCGAAGGCATTTCTATTTTCATATTTCTGCCTTGTTTTTTATCTGTTCTGGTTATTACTAAACCTACATCCACACCTTTTGATATAAGTGTATCTAATGAGTTCACCGCAAATTGCGGCGTACCCATAAAAATAGCTTTCATAGTTTTATCATTCCTTTATTATTCTTGTGTGTTTTCAAGTTTATCTATATATAATATACCATTTAAGTGGTCAATTTCATGACATATTGCTCTTGCAAAAAAATTTCTCGCTTCAAACTCTACATCTTCAAAATTCTCATTTTTAGCTTTTACTATTATATGTGAAGGTCTTTTTACTTCTCCACTTCTCTGCGGAACACTTAAGCATCCCTCCAACCCAACTTGCTCTCCGTCTTGTTTTATAATTTCCGGATTTATGAGTACTATTGCTCCATCAGGAATATCTTCACCTTTTCCAAGCTGTTCATCATCTTCATCCACATCTCCAACATCCACTACAACCACTCTTTTAAGTACACCTACTTGTGGGGCTGCAAGGCCTACTCCTTCATTCAGATACATTGTTTCCTTCATATCTTCTATGAGATTTATTATGTTTTCATTTAATTCTTCAACTACTCTTGATGTCTTCCTAAGTATAGGATCGCCTTCTATTCTCAAATTTCTTATCGCCATTGTATTTCCTTTCTATTAACTTATAGTAATTTAACCTCATTATATAAATAAAAACCTATTTGCAAATCAGTGTTTTCAAATCTTATTCATCAAAAATAAGATTATTGAATTAAATTTTTTAATGTTTTGCTAAAATAATCTTCAAATTTTACAAAACTTTTATATTTATTAATTCTATCATAAATTTTGTATATATTCAAATTTTATAATCAGTTTTTTTGAATATACTCCATACTTATTTTATTTTTGTTAAATTATATCTTTTGTGATATAATTACTTATATTTATTTCAAAGATATTCACATTTATACAAAATTTGAAAGGGTTATTATGGAAATTGAATTTTTAATAGGATTTTTTGTTTTCCTGTTCGGAGCTACATTCGGAAGTTTTTACAACGTTGTAATATATAGGATTCCACTTGATATGTCGATTACCAAAGGTCGCTCTATGTGCTTTTCCTGCAAACATAATTTAAATGCATTGGATTTATTCCCGCTGTTCAGCTACATATTTCTTGGAGGTAAATGCAGATATTGCAAAGAAAAAATATCTATCAGATACTTTTTGGTAGAATTGCTTACCGGCATATTATTCTTAGTTGCTTATATCAAATTTTCCATATCATATGAGTTTGTCATTATGATAACTTTTTGGTCTATGCTTGTTATTGTCGGATTTATAGACTTTGATACCATGGCTATATACGATATAGTACTTGTTGTATTTTCTTCGATAATCCTTATTATTTTATTTTTATATAAAGGTATTGAAATAAGACATAATATATTTGCAGCATTTATCGGCTTTGCAATATATTATACAATATATTTTGTAGCCAAAATAATATATAAACAAGAAGTGTTCGGATTTGGCGATGTACTTCTAAATACATCTATAGGCCTCGTACTTGGATACCCTAAAATTATAATTGCATCATTTCTATCATTTTTTATAGGCTTGTTTTTTATAATAATATTTACTTTAATCGGAAAAAAAATACAGCTTAAGCAGGAAATTCCTTTTGGACCGTATATGTGCATATCTGCTTTTTTAATGAGTCTGTACGGTCAAAATATTATAGATTTTTATATGAGCACTTTTATAAATTTTTAATTTGTATTTTAATAGACTTATTTAATAACTCAATTTTAAAAACAACTAAAAGTAGTTGTAAAAATTAATATTAGAAAATCTATTTTTTAAAGTCTGAAATGTGAGATATTTGCAACTATTGACGATAGGCAATCAAACAAGTACAATATTTAAAATGACATATAATAAATGTGATTGATTATTTTTCCAAACAGCACTGTTTTGCATTTTTATTTTAAATAGCCGATTACAAAATTTAGGAGAATAAATTTGATAGTTTTTAATGATGTTTCTAAAATTTATGATAAAAAAAAGAGTTATGCTCTGAAAAATATTAATATCACCATAGATGACAGTGAATTTGTATTTTTGATAGGCTCATCAGGAGCAGGTAAATCAACACTTATAAAATTATTACAAAGTGAAATTACACCAACGTCCGGAAGCTTAACTGTAAACGGAATAAATACCTCTACTTTATCCGGAAGAACTTTACCAAAATATCGCAGAAAAATAGGTATGATATTTCAAGATTTTAGACTGTTAAACAACAAGACTGTATATGAAAATATAGCTTTTGCAATGGAGATACTTGGCAGTCCTTCTAAAGTTATAAAAAAAGATGTTAAACAAGTTTTAGAATTGGTTGGCTTAGAAAATAAAGAAAAGTCCTATCCTAACGAGCTGTCAGGAGGAGAACAGCAAAGAATAAGCATCGCAAGAGCTATAATAAACAGACCTTCTCTGCTTATAACGGACGAACCTACAGGCAATTTGGATGCAAAAAACTCCATGCAGATAATAAATCTGCTTGATGCCATAAATTCTCATGGTACTACTGTAATTGTAGCTACCCACGACAAAGAAATAGTAAATAAAATGAAAAAAAGAGTAATAAAAATAGAAAACGGAGAAATATTAAGTGATATACAAAAGGGGCAATATATATGAATAAATTGTTTTTTTATATAAAAGAGGCATTTAAGAGTATATTTCGCAGCAAAAACACATCATTTGCAACTGTATTTTCTATGACAATCACTCTTTTTATCTTAGGTATAGTATTGTTTATCGTCTTAAATATAAACCATTTTGTAATTACAACAAGGCAGGATTTCAGTGGCATACAGATTTTTTTAAAAAACGATGTGGATAAAGATGGAATAGAAGAATTTAGAGATTTTTTAGAGCATAACAGAAATTTTTCAGACATACAGTTTGTATCTAAAGAAGAAACAATGAAAAAATTCATACAAAACATGGAAAATGACTCTAATTTATTTGATGATATAAATAATCCTTGCGAGAATTCATTCATAGTTCATATAAACGATACACAAATTTTTTCAAAATTAGTTGAAGATCTAAAAACAAACTCACAAGTATCAAGTATTTCATACTATGCAGATACGCTAAACATACTCATAAAAATATCCAAAATAATAAGTATAGTAAGTATAGCAATAATTTTTATACTATTTATGCTTTCACTTCTAATAATTGAAAATATGATAAAAGTTACTATATTTTCAAGAATGCGAGAAATAAATATAATGAAAACTATAGGAGCTACAAACTGGTTTATAAGGTGGCCGTTTATAATTGAAGGTGCAATACTCGGTTTTATAGGTTCATTAGTCTCTTTCAGTCTGCTTAACTTTATATATGTTGAATTATATATGAATTTATCAAATTCAAATATATTTTTACAATATATGATTGATAAAGATGTCATGTCACATCTTATATTTTCACTATTTTTGTGCGCAGGAATCGGAATTGGAATATTGGGCTCCATAACTTCACTTAGAAAATATTTAAAGGTTTAAAATTATGAATAAAAAAATTATAATTACTCTGTTATTTATATTTACAATATTCAGTTTAGTGGTATATGCTGATAAAACTCAAGAGTTAAATAATATAAACCGTCAAATAGATGATATAAGAGTTCAAATAGGAGATAAAAAAGAAAAACTCAGTACTCTAAACGAAGAAATATTGAAAATAGACGCTCAAATAACTGTTATGGAAGGTAAAATACAGAATTTAGAAAAACAAATAAATGAAGTACAAAGCAAAATAAATGTAAATATAGAAAAAATTGCCCAAAAGGAAAAAGAAATTAAATCTCTTAAAACAGCTCTTGAAAACAGAATAAGAGTGATGAGCAAAATAAATAATCTTGATTATATACAGATAATATTTTCTTCAAAAAACTTGGGAGATGCACTGTCCAATTATACAATAATAAAAAAAATAATTCAGCAGGATAAAGATAATTTAAAAAAATTGGAAACTGCAAAACTGGAACTGAACAAGATAAATAAAGAACTCACAAATATGAAGTTATCACTGACAAATTTACAAAATTCCTATAATAAAGAAAATGAACAATTAAAACTTGCAAAAGCTAATCAAGAATCCAATATGGCAAAACTGCAAAGTGATATAACATCATTATCACAAATTGCACAATTAAAAATGCAAGAGGCACAGCAGATAACACAGGAATTAAAACAACTTACAGCATCAAATCAAAACAGCTATAAAGGAACATATTCAGGAGGAAAATTTGCTTTTCCTGTATCAGGAGGTGTGCTTACATCTTACTTTGGATACAGAAATCACCCTATATTAAATAGAAAAATATTGCACACAGGTATAGATATAGGAGGTAGCATGGGTACACCTATAATATCGGCTGACAACGGTAAAGTTATATATGCAGGTCCAAAATCCACATACGGCAATACTGTAATGATAGATCACGGTTCAGGAGTAGTAACACTATATGCACACTGCTCATCAATAGACGTATCTGTAGGTCAAACTGTATCAAAAGGACAAGTTATAGCAAAAGTCGGAACAAGCGGTCGTTCAACAGGTCCTCATTTGCATTTTGAAGTTAGAATAAACGGAGAATTTACAGATCCTCTGCCCTATGTAAAATAATTATTATCCTTTTATACTGTTTTCTAATAAAATTATGTATAACTTATATAACTATATATTTTTTTTAAAATATAATGCTCAAATATATTTTGCTTGAAATGCTTTTTATAAATATCTTCAAAACAGATATTTATAAAAACTTTAGCAATTCTGCTCGCAAAACAATTTGAGCATATTTTAATTTAAATAAGATTTAGTATTATTTTTCAATTAATTAAACATAGATTTGTAGTTATATATGAGATTTCCATTTATATCCTCATATATCTGAAGATATTTTACATTTTTAAGGTCATTGTAGTTTTGATTTTTCAAATCTACAATTGAAATATAGCTCACATTTCCTCTTTTATAAGCATCATTTGTATTTGATTTATATATAACATAAATATTTTTTTGTTTTGCAACGCTCTCAACTAATTTATCAAACATATTTTGTTCAAAAGAATTGAAAAGCTTGCTTTGACCTTGCATAGCTATTATTATATTTTTATATTCTGAATTTAATGCTGTTTTTAAATTATTCAGTTGACTTTCATTTTTATAAAGTCCTACAGTATTGTTAAGGAATACCACCTGTGTATTTTCAAATATCTTATTTGGAACAGAGGAATTTATATTTTGTGAATTCCCTCTTAAATTACTTGTAAAATACACATCATTATTACCTATAACCAAATTGTTTACGGCATCTTCAGAATTTATTAACATTTTTGATTTTATAACTTGTGATATTAAATCATTTCCGTCATCCATATTTGAATATACATTGAATTTTTTTATTTCAGAAGTATTTTGCTTATATTTATCATCATTAGCGTGTGAATCTAAAACCTCCACTTCAGATATTCCTGTAACTCCTTGCACTGTAGCATTTATAGTACCTTTTCCGGAAGTTGTAGGAGTTATGGCTCTATCTTTTATTTGACTGTTGAATCCGCTTGTAGTAAGAGTAAAAGACGGTGTATTATATTTTGTAATTTTTGAGCCGTTATTATCCTGTGCAGATGCTATTACTTCTACATTATCTCCTGTATAAATTATTTCTTTTAAAGGTACTATATTCACTTTTGCAACATTTCCTGTCTGTTTTTCATTTTTTATTGCAATTGCATTTATTACCTTTCTTTCGCTATAAAGATAATTTTGTGCTTTTCCATCTGCATATAACTCGGTAGAACCTCCACCGTCAAATATCATAGCATCTACTATGCCTATTGAATAAAAATAATTTTGAACATCTTTTTCGTCCAAGCCCAAGGTAGATTGTGTCCTTCCATCATTTGTAAAAACTATGAGTTTATTATTTTTTGTTATACCTATGGCTGTTCTTTGTGCCTTCCCTGGTATTGATGAGGTTATAGGTGTCTTTTGTCCATTTTTTATAAGTACACTTCCTCCACCTATGATTGTCTTTATATCAGGTCTGTTTTGCAATATATCCAAAGTTAATTCCAGTTGGTCCCCTACATGATAATTATTTTTCAGCTCGCTTCCGTCAACATTGAATGACATTATAGCAAAGCCTCCATATGGAATTTGAACAGCATCTTTACCTTCCCTGATTTCCTTTACAATATTGTCACTTCCGACTATAACCTCAACTCTGTTAGGGTTTGAAGTGTTTTTTCCAAATGTTGTATAAGCATAGTCTGATGTACGTACTGTTATTCCTCTATAAGAATTACTTATAACTTTATTCATTGTAGGTGCTGTATAATCTTTGTTAGTAGTTATATTTTTTATAATAATATTCGGATTCAGATATTCAAATGTAACTTTATTGTTGTCTGTTATGACCATACTCGCATATTTCCCACTGCTTTCAGCAGGAGAAGATAAAACTTTGTGATTTTTTACCATAGCTCCTATTGATGAAGTAGGTGTCTGCAGCAGGAAAAAATCCGTATTTGCTGCAGCTACAATATTAGGTGTACTGTCTACAACTTGTTTTATGCTTATTGTTTTAAACAGACCTTGAGTGTTGAACAATATATCCATACTGTTGTTAGGATCGTTTAAGTCAGCCTCTATAATATTAAATTCATTTGTTCCATACCCATAATTTTCTACAACCTTTTTCAGATTTATAGATGACGATAACGGTATTGTGTACACTGTCTGATCCATGATTTGAGCATTTGATATACTTGCCCCGCCAATTAATGATAATGTAAGGCTGAGCAATATTAATTTCTTTTTCATTTAATCTATCTCCATTTTTTATTTTTTACAACTATAAAATTAAATTCACCTCTTATACTATATATAATCGAATATAGATATTTTTTAATACATTTGAATATCTTAGTTTAAATATTGTTTGGTTTTAATAAAAATTTTTATAAAATCTCTATTTTATAGTAAAGTTAATCATATAATTGCAAAAAATATTTTTAATTTATATTTTTTATAATAATTGTATAATAACGAAAAACATTATATTTAATACCAAAAATATATATGTATAATCATTTTTAAAACATGTGAATATTATACAGCTTTAAAATAAATTTTTATTTTAAATTTTATTTAATTTTTTGTGACAAAAAAATCTCTTTAATATAAATAATATCAAAGAGATTTTTCAATTTATCATATTTTATAGATTTTGTTTTAATTGCTCAACTTTATTTGTTTGTTCCCAAGTAAATTCTTTGTCTTCTCTTCCGAAATGTCCATATGCTGCTGTCTTTCTATATATAGGACGTCTTAAATCAAGCTCTTTTATTATTGCTCCAGGTCTCAAATCAAAGGTTTTTGATATAGCTTCACTGATTTTTTCTTCAGGTACTGTTGATGTTCCAAAAGTATCTACCAATATTGACACCGGCTCTGCGACACCGATAGCATAAGCCAGCTGTATTTCGCATTTTTCTGCAAGTTTTGCGGCTACTACATTTTTTGCTATCCATCTTGCTGCATATGCTGCTGAACGATCTACCTTTGTAGGATCTTTTCCAGAAAATGCTCCACCGCCATGTCTTGAATATCCGCCATAAGTGTCTACTATTATCTTTCTTCCTGTAAGACCTGAATCTCCATGAGGTCCTCCTATTACAAATCTGCCTGTAGGATTTATAAGATATTTTGTGTTTTCATCTATTAATTTTGCATCTACAATAGGTTTTACAACGTGTTCAATTAAATCTTTTTGTATTTGTTCTCTTGTTACATTTTCATCGTGTTGTGTGGATATAACTATTGTATCAACTCTTGTCGGATTTCCATTTTCATCATATTCAACAGTTACTTGAGTTTTTCCGTCAGGTCTTAGATAATTAAGCACTTTTTGTTTTCTAATCTCTGACAATCTTATTGCCAACTTATGTGCAAGTGATATAGGTAACGGCATAAGTTCTTTTGTTTCATTACAAGCATAACCGAACATTATACCTTGATCGCCTGCTCCAAGTTTTTCTTCATCGTCTTTGGCTCTACCTCTACCTTCTTTGTCTTCAAGTGAATCATTTACACCCATAGCTATATCTGCTGACTGCTCATCTATTGCATTTATTACTGCACAAGTGTCACAATCAAATCCGTATTTCGCTCTGTCATAACCTATTTCTCTAACTGTCTGTCTAACTATTTTTTGTATGTCAACATATGCTTTTGTAGTTATTTCACCAACAACTGTTATTAGTCCTGTAGTTGTAAGTGTTTCACAAGCTACTCTTGAATACTTGTCTTGTCTCAACATTTCGTCAAGTATGGCATCTGAAATTTGGTCGCACATCTTATCGGGATGCCCTTCAGTCACTGATTCAGAAGTAAATAATCTTCTCATAAATCTCTCCTTTATTATTTTATATATTAAAAAATTTTTACCAAATAAAAAACCTCGCAATATACGAGGTTATAAGATACAAAAAATTCTTATTTCCCTCATCTGTCAAGTAATGCAACTTGCAGGAATTGGCACCTTCGCTTTTCAGCCGGTTGCCGGGTTTCACAGGGCCTTTCCCTCCACCTCTCTTGATAAGGTTTTTTATTTAGAATACATTATATATATTTTTTTAATTTGTCAATATAGTTTTTATAAATTGCTTTGTGTTTTATACATATCGAAATATTTTCCTTTTTTTTCTAATAATTCACTATGTGTTCCCTGCTCTATTATTCTTCCTTTTTCAAGAAGATATATTTTATCAGCATTTTTTATTGTAGATAATCTGTGTGCTATTATAAACGTTGTTCTTCCTTTCATCAACACATCCATAGCGGATTGTATTATCTTCTCCGTTTCAGAATCTACTGAGCTTGTCGCTTCATCAAGTATAAGTATTGTAGGATTTTGAGCTAAAGCTCTTGCAAATGAAATAAGCTGCCTTTGACCGGAAGATAGAGTTGCGCCTCTTTCCACAACTTTTTCATCTATCCCGTCTTTCAAATTGCCTAAAACTAAATCTCCACCAACCATTTCAAGTGCTTTTTTAGCGTCTTGTCTACTTATATTCTCTTTATTAAGTGTTATATTGCTCAAGATTGTACCTGTAAATAAATATGGTTCTTGCAACACTATACCCATATGATCTCTTATGGTTTGATCTTGCAAAGTCTGTAGATCCATACCGTCAATCAATATTTTCCCTTGTTGTGGCTGATAAAATTTCAGCAGTAAATTCATAATAGAGCTTTTTCCTGAACCCGTATGTCCTACCAGTGCAATAGTTTGTCCTTTTTCTGCACTTATATTTATATTTTTCAAAACATATTCATCTTTTTTATAATAAAAACTTATATCTTTAAATTCTACTGTACCGTTAATTTTCTCAATTTTTTCGTCGCTGATGTCTTTTCCCTCTTTATCTATCATTTCAAAAACATGGGATGATGCAACTGTTGATTTTGACATTTCGTTCATTTGCTGTACTATCTGATGTATATGGTGAAACAATATACTTATATAATCTACATACACATATAATAGTCCTACAGATGTTACAGCATTATCTTTTATAACTTTATTTCCGAAATAATAAATCATAACTACAAATACAATATTTCTAAGTGTACTTATTATATTATATGAGGTTGCCGAATTTAACACCAGAAGTTTTGTACGCTGATTAACTCTTTCTTCATTTGTCTTGTCAAAATCCTTTTGTATCTGTTCTTGATTATTAAATGCTTGTATCACACTTATTCCTTGTACAGTTTCGTTTATTGCTCCGTTTAATTCACTGACCTTTGACCTTATTACATTATTGTAAACTCTTGCCTTTTTGTTGTAAATATAGATTATAAAAGCTACCAACGGCAATAGAAACGTTGCAAGAAGTGCAAATTGAGCCTGTATTGTAAACAATATTATATATATACTTATAACATAAACCGTACTTTTAAATATTTCTCCTAATACTTTTACATATAGTCCTTGCACTGCCAATGTATCATTTGTAACTTTAGACACTATGCTTCCTGCCGGCATATTATCAAAAAATGATATTCCTATCCTTTGGATATTACTGTATATTTGCATACGCATTTTTTGTACTATTCTCATTGCCATTATCTTTAATTGTATGTCGCTCATATACTGAAATATCATAGCTGTTACATTTACAAATAAATATAATCCTATCCAATAGAGTATTGAATTTTTATCTATAACGGCTTTTTTAAGCTCCTCATCAAATATTTTTCTTACTGCAAAAGGTGCTAATAATTCAAAAACTACTGCCAAAAGTAAAAATAAAAGCCCCTTTAAAAAATTAGATTTGAATAAAAGCGTATAACTTGCCAATCTTTTTATATCTTCTTTTTCAGCTTCAGGATTCTGATTTATATTTTTATTCATCTTCTTTCTCCTCCATTTGCTGAATATGATACTGTCTATTATACCAGCCGTCTTTTAAAATTAATTCTTCATGTGTTCCACGTTCAACAATCACTCCGTCATCAAGTACGATTATTTCATCTGCATGTGATACTGCTGATAATCTGTGTGTTACTATTATAGTTGTTTTATTCTTACGATTTTCTCTGATGTTCTCTATTATTTTAGCCTCTGTTCTGGAATCTACTGCCGACAAAGAATCATCCATTATCAACAGGTAAGGGTCTTTTATAACAGCTCTGGCTATAGATATCCTTTGTTTTTGTCCTCCGGATATAGCTACACCTCTTTCACCTACCAATGTATCCATTTTATTTGCAAATAAATCTACATCTCTCAGCAAATCCGATATTCTTATAACTTCAAATAATTCCTCTTCGCTTGCACTCTTTTTTCCCATTAAAATATTTTCTCTTATAGTTTTAGAAAATAGTATATTGTCCTGAGATACATAGCCTATTTCATTCATCAAACTGCTTTTTTGAACTTCACTTATACTCAAATCATCTATAGATATATTTCCATCACCTACAGGATACTCTTTTAATAATTGTTTTATTAATGTAGACTTTCCGCTTCCCGTTCTTCCTACTATTCCTATTGTCTTACCTCTTGTTATTTCAAGATCTATGCCTCGCAAATTTACATTTTTTGAGTTAGGATATCTAAATGTATAATCACTGAATTTTATATTGTCAAACCCATCTATATTCCTTGTAATTTTTTTATTTTCTACATCATCATCTTCTTCAAGCACTTCATAAATTCTTTCTATTGATGTCGTACCTCTTTGTGCCGTATTTATAAAATCACCTATGGCATACATAGGCCATATTAAATATCCTAAATACACATTAAACGAAATAAGGGAGCCTACTGTAATTTCACCTGCCAATATTAGATTAACCCCATAACCTATTGCTATCGCATAGCTTATTGATGTAAATATTTTTGTAGCAGGCCAAAAAGTAGATGCAACAAGCTCTGTTTTTAATGATTTATTAAATACATCTTCTGTTGTATTTTCAAAATTTTTAACACTCTGTTTTTCAAGTACATATGAGCGTATTACACGAATACCGTTAACATTTTCCAACACCTCATCGCTCATTTTACTAAAAGCTTCCTGCTGAGCCATATATAATTTATGTATATATTCTCCTACATAGCTTGTAAGCATTGTGAGTATCGGTAGAGGCAATATGCTTACTATAGTCAATTTCCATGAAACCGTAAAACCCATCGCAAGTATAATAGCGAGCAAATATCCTATCCCATCACTTATTGCGAGCACACCATATCCGAGCATTTCACTTATTGTATCTATATCACTTGTAGCTCTTGACATCAAATCTCCTGACGAAAACTTTTCAAAAAATGTTCTCGGCATAGTCAATATTTTTTTCATCATCATAGCACGAAGCCTAAGATCAATGATAATTGCATTTAAAAAGATTTCATATGCCCATATATAATCAAATATATATTCTACTGTCAAAATAGCTGTAAGACATGAAATATCCGTAAAAAGCTCTGCTCCTGTAATACTCCCGTCAGATATACTGTCTACAGCCCTACCTATTATTATAGGAGGAAGTATAACTATAAGATTTGTAAGCTGTAAAAACAAAATACCTATTATATAATGTCGTGCTCTTTCTTTTAAAAACCACTTCAATTTTTTTAATTGCTTAAACATATATTCCCTTTCCATTTATTTATATAAATTAATACTAAAATCTATATAAAATAATATGTGATACTAAAATATAAAAAACTCCTGCATAACTAATCAAATACATTCCATTCAGCATTTTTATTATATGCTTATTTAATTTTAATACTAGTATTATATAATTTTTCTATATTTTATAATATTTAAAGGAGATGAAAAAGTAATTAAAAATTTATCTGCTTTTTCATCTCCTGAATAATTCTTAATAAATTCAATATACACTATGATATACATTAGTATTTTAACATTTAGAATTTAAAAAGTCAATCTGCATAAAGAATTTAAGCATTATAATCGTGCTACATAATGTATATTTTTTATTATC
Source organism: Peptoanaerobacter stomatis (assembly GCF_000238115.1). GTDB lineage: Bacteria > Bacillota > Clostridia > Peptostreptococcales > Filifactoraceae > Peptoanaerobacter > Peptoanaerobacter stomatis. The sequence continues at coordinate 56,694 of NZ_JH414549.1, forward strand.
AATTATCAAACTTTCAAATTTTCAGTATTCATTCTAATGACCTCTTACACTAAAAAATTAATAGAATATATGGATATTTTCGTTTTTAAGAATTAATCTGCTAACTAAAATTATGTATATCTATTAAAGGAAAAATTTTATATGCCTTTAATCAGTTAATTAAACGAATATTAGTATTAAAACAACAACTTCGCATATATTATAAACTTTTATATAATCAGCTAAAAAACTTTTTTTAATTTATTTACTTGTTTTACAATTTGCTTGAAACATTCGATTTTCTGTGATAAACTTAGCCTATATTTATACCGATATTATAATAACGGATTTATGCGATTGAAACGGTATAAGCCATAATTAATACTAAACACTAATTTAAAGTATAATATAATCATATTTTTAAAATGTTATACTTTTTCAAAATAATTAATTGCACATTTTATATTTTTTAATAGTATTTAGTATTAATTTCAAAAGAAAGCGTTATTTATTAAGGAGGAGTTAAGTGGATTTTTCTAAACTTGTAGAGGAACTTTGGAAAAAATTTTTTTCTAAAGTAGATGAAAAAACAAAAGGAGATATAATTAAATGGTTCTCCCCTAAGTGTGTTATTATAGGCACAGGAGCTCATGAGTTTTATACAGGATTAGATAATTTTTTGTGCGCTTTTGCTAATGAAATGACCGAGAGAAATGATATAGAGTTTAATTTAAAAAATATTTGGTGTGAGCAAATGCAATTTGACTCTAAAACATGTCTGGTATATGGAAAAATATATGTTTTGGGAGAAAGTGAAGACAAGTCTGTACTCATTAACATGGATGGTCGCTTTACTTTAATATTTCACATGGTTGAAGGACATTGGGAAATTATTCATATCCATTATTCCATTCCTAATCAAGAACAAGGCGATGGAGAGTATTATCCTAAAACTCTTTTAAAAAAGGTTCAAGAATTACAAAGTATTAACGATGAAATGAGAGCGTTGGCACAAAAAGATGGCTTGACAGGTCTTGATAATTTTCGAACATTCAGTAATCAATGGGAGCATAGAAGTAAATATGGTTGGTTTTTTGTGTTGGATTTAGACCATTTTAAACAAATTAATGATACTTACGGACACTTAGCAGGTAATGAAGTTCTATTATATATGGGTAAGGTATTTCGATCTGTAATACGTGAAAATGATTTGCTTTGCAGAATGGGCGGAGATGAATTTTTAATTTTTTGTAGTGAAATGAAAAATAAATCAGATGCGACAGAATTTGCTCAAAGACTTATAAACGAAGTTAGAAAAGCAGGAGAATCAAATTTGTATTGGACAACAGTGTCAGTCGGTGCGGCAGAGGTAACATCCGGTATGTCTATTGATGAAGCCTTAGAAAATGCCGATAAATCTCTTTATGTTGTTAAAAAAACAAAACGAGGCGGTTTCTTTGCTATATAATACTAATATTTGTTTAATTAGCTGATAAAATATATGTATATTTTTTGCTATAATCATATATATTTTTCTTAGCAATGAATTTTTAAAAACAAAAATGTTCATTATTTTATCATACTAATCATCATTTATAATACCAAGTATTTCATACTTTATGAGATTATATATTTATAGATTATAAGTAATTTTGTTGCAATACAATTATGTAGATATTTAATTGATTTTTAGTATCAGGTATTAGTATCAATTAATGTTCAGTATTAGAATATTAAAAAACTTTATTAAAAAAGAGATTGTTTGCAAAATAATAAGCATATTTCAAACAATCTCTTTTTTATTATAAAAATTTATATTCAAATTTCCTGTTTATACATTTTTTATGTTGTTCAATATCAATAAGATAAATGATTTTTAATTATATCTATATTAAAATAATATTTTTTCCTTTTTAATCTATCTATCATTTTTTCTATATCGTCTTAATATTATAAGTCCGAATAGTGATAAAATAGAAGTTATCATTAATGTTCCTTGAGGAAATTCATTCCCTGTTTTGACTAATTTCGAACCTCCAAGCGGTACTCCGTCTTCATCTACATATTCTATACTGCCGTCAGGATTTTCTCTCTTAGTATATGTTCCAAGCGGTACTCCGTCTTCATCTGATACTACTATATTATCAGGTGAATTAGGATCGTTAGGATTCGGTGTATCATCTATCGGATAACTCGGTATTGACGGTGTAGGTAAATTCGGTTTTTCAGGTCTGTCCGGTTTATCCGGTTTTTCAGGTCTATCCGGTCTGTCAGGCGGTGTATTCGGAGTAGGATCTGTAGGTTTAGGCGGTGTAGGATCATCAGGAGTATTAGGTCCAGGAGGTGTTACAATTCGAGTATTTACAAATTTTACAATGTCTCCTTCTTCTGTTACAACAGTTCCTTTTTCTTCTCTACCGTCTTTTCCGTTAACAGTTGTAGTATAATTATTATCAACATCTTCGCTTACTTCATAAGTTGTATTGAATTTTATACCTTTAATTATTATATATTCTCCATCTGAAAGATCTATGGTGTCTTTTGCTTTTATATATCCTTTAATTATTTCTCCGTCAGAACCTTTATATTCATAGGTATAATTCTTATCAGGATCATTTCCTATATTGAATCTGAATTTAAATTTTTTTGATTTGTCGTCGACAGAACCGGACACTTCTTTTTCTATTTTCAGCTGTCCATGTGTAGTAGTTCTATTGACAAACTCAACTCTGTGCAACTGAGGTTTTGTAGTTATTGTTCCTGATTTGACCTTTTCATAAGGTATATAATCCTTGTAATCAGTTTCTGTCAATATATAATTAATTTCTGTAGGTATTTCCTTTATTGTTATATTATCGCCGTCTTTTAACTCAAATTCACCATTATTACCTATCTTGCCTGTTATTCCGTTCAAATAATAATCGAACATACCGTCAAAAGGTGTACCGTCTTTATATTTGAACTCAACTTTAAATTTAAAAATGTCATTTTTATCAGCCCACTTACCTTCAACTCGCTTATTTACAAAAAGTGTTGCCGATGTAGTGGACGGTACTATCTGTCTGTTTATTACGGTTATTTTATTTTTATCTTTTCTTATATTGGTATTTCCGTCCGTTTCTATATCTATTTCATAATTGTCCTTTAATTTTATAATAGTGACATTATACTCTTTTGTATCCGGAATATAACCGTCTAATGTTTTAATTTCTTTCAGCTTATATTTACCGAATTTTAAACGTTCAAAAATAATTTCTCCATTTTCATCCGTAGTTTTAGAAGCCACATAGAGCCCGTCTACAGATTTTAATTCAAATTCTACGCCTTTTAACGGTTTATCATTTCCGTCAACCTTTTTTATATTCAACTCGGCAACTATAGATTTATTTATATCTATAGCTCTGTTAGGAATCACATATCTCTTATCTACAGAGTCAACGTCTCCTTCTCCCTGAATGAACGCTTTATTATTAACCGCATCTCCCGTTTCTCCATAGACATCCGTAATATACATAAACTGATACGCTTTATTTTTATCAGGTATGGTGAAACTTAGTTGTCTACTGTCTCTGTCATATTTTATATATTTCTCCAAATATTCTTTTTCTGTATGAAGTGCTGTTTGTTCAAAAACTTTAACAGGTTTTCCGGATTCAATTTTATTTACAATTTTGCCTTCTACAATTTTATAATTTTTACCGTCAAATTGTAAATCATTTGTATAAGGCTCTCTTCTTATTTCCAGTCCGCTTCCGAGTTTATCGGCTATAACAATCTCATCTTTCGTCAAATAATTATTCGGGTCATATTGAATCGTCCATTCCAAATAACCATTTTCAATATTACTCTCATCACTTATAAATTTATCATAAAATTTAGGGTTGGTAGTATCTATAACTTGATCATCACTTAAAAAACTTTTTCTAATATTAACTGTCGCAATATTTCTTATCTCTTTATAAAATTTATTTGCATCCTTAGGTTTAGCCTCTAACAAAATAACATACGGTTTTGTTATTTTCTTGAAAGTAAATTTAGGTTTGTTAACATCCGAAAAATCAGTGATAAGTTTATCTTGAAAATCACTGCTGTCTACATCTGTATATTTTACAGCCTTTACCGTTGCATCTTTGTTGTCTTCATTGGTATAAGAAACAAATCTCTCTCCCTCATATAACAAATAATTTTTACCTGCAACTATTTCAGTAAGTTCCCAACCTTCAGGCAACATATCTTCCACCACTATATCTCCGATTACATTATTGCCGGCTGTATTATCTATACCTGCCGCATTTATACTGAGTCTGAATATAGCAGAATTTGTTTTTGTATTAAATGAGTTTTTTCTATTATCTATAGGTGTATTTGTATTATTGTCGAATATATTGTCATTAATTTTATCAATATCGTTATAATTTGATTTTATTACATCTGCATTTATTGCAGGTAGAGCTTGCTTTTCAAGCATCCTCGCTTTATATAACGGCCAATCTTCTGCACTTTTAACAAATTTTTTATCTGTGAACATATATGATATATTGAAATTTTTGTTAAATTTCAGTCCGCTTGTTCCCTGTTGAAGAGCATTTAATAATATTCTATGATCCGTTATTACAGTTGTAAATGTAAATTCATTCATACTATCTTGATTTAAATTGGATACTTCCAACAAATCTCCTGCATATACATGATAATTTTCTCCATTATCCGCATTATCTACATAAATCTTATATGTTTTATGTTCTATGTTTTGTCCTGCCGGAGATTTAACTTCAAATTTATCCGTATATTTCTGGAATTTTATCCAGTTCATTTGTATATTTCCTTGAGCATCTTTTGGAAGAAGACTTTGTTTTCCTTCAGTTGTACCAATATTCACTCCGTCCAAAGAAATTACAGGTGTTTCATCATTTTTACGTATTTGGTAATTTCCTTTTCGGATATTCTCCAAATTTGCATCAGGATCAAAAATCATCATATCATAGACATATGTTTTATCCGTTATTCTTATATTTTTATCTCCTTCAACTTTTATATTCCACGTGATTTCTTGCCCTGTATAATTTCTGTCTTTTTTTACCGCTCTTTTTTTAATTAAAGGATTACCTATTGTAACCGCTTTTTGATCATTCAACTTCAGTTGCCCTTCGTAACCCCAAGTTATAACACCTATATTCGAAAATCTTTTTGACGAACCTGTTTCCAAATTATCCGTATAATTTAAAATCTTGGATTTTATAGTAAGTTTTATCTTGCCGTCTATATTTCCTACATTATAAATAGAATTATTATTTTCCGGTGTTATATTTTTACTTTCTTTTTCATATTTTCCGTCTTTTAATACTTCTTTTTCCAATATAGCACTTACAAATTCAAGTTTTGTACCGCTATTATAATAATCTTGAGGTAATTTATCTTCTATTTTTACATTCTTTAATGATTTTCTCTCACTGTTGAACTCTATTACCCAATCTATATAATAATCGTTATTTTCCTTATAATATTCGGCCGTGCTTCCTTTTGCAGACTTTTTCATCCACATTCTGTCAATCGTTACTGCCGAATTATCTTGAGCATATTCTTTATCATTTTTAAGAATTTTAGCTGTATTTTCTTTTGTAAGTGTTAACTTTTGGTTATTTTTGACGGCTGTTTGATACTCAGCCGGAGTGGAGTAAAACTCTTCACCTATTTGAGTCTTGAACTTGATTGTAAGTGGTGTTTTATCTGTGTCCTTAAACTTATATTTTAATTCTTTAGATATGTCATTCCATTCAATGGAATCTTCCGGCACAGCATTTTCACCAACTTTAAAACTGCCTTTTACATAATCTCCGACAGTTTTTAAATCATCATAAAATAAAAAATCTTTTAATTCAGCCTCATCTTTATATGAATTTTTCTTTATATTTACTATCCATTCTACAGTTGCATCGTTATAGTCTGCTTTTCCTGTTTTTTCTATTGATATATACCCTTCTCCCGGAACAGTTTTATATTTTTTGCCCAATATATACACTTCCGTATATGCAGGTATTACCTGCTTATCTATCATAAATGTATCACTGATTGAAAACTGCAATTTGTCGGCATTTTCAAAAAAATCTTTACTTCCGTCAAAAGATATATTTAAGAAAAGAGTATCTCCATCTTTTGTATATTTTGCCGTTCCTATTTTTATCTTTTCTCTATCATCTTTTAATTCAAAAGAATTATTTATATCCTTTATATCTATACCTTTCCCTATTTTTATCTTAGCTTTATCTCCATGTTTGACATATTTAAGGGGCGCAGGATCCGATTTTTTAACAGGTACATTTATACTTACTTTTAACTGGAAGTTTTTGTCCATAACTATACTTCCACCCTCAGGAACTATATTTCCGTCCTGCATTAAAATAACATCTTTTTCTAATATACCACTCACATCGTCGGATTCATCTGCATATAAATTTTTTGGAACCGATATACTTCCTATCAGTAAAATAAAAGTTAATATAAAACTCAATAATCTGATCTGTTTACTTTTTTGTTTCATTCTTCTCTCCCTTCTTTTAATCCGTTTTCGATTTAAAAATATTAAAAAATATCATATAATTCATATTATATTTTTATAATAACTTTCAATATTTTACTTAAAACACGGTTTTAGTATCAATTGTTAATAAAATTTTATCAGATTTTTGCTATACTGAAATACGTTAAAGTCTGCTGAAACATATTTAACAAAAAAAATGGTTTAAATAAACACTTTATATTGCAACAATACATATTGCAACAATACCATTTCATTTCTAAAAATAGTCCCTTTTGCTTATTTAAAGTATACCATATTATTTTTATTTTATCAACATATATTTTAAAAAAAGATATTTTCAAATCATATTTTTATAAACTTGTAAAAAAATAAAATTTTCTATTATTTTATAATTTAATACTAAAACACTATTACAAAATATAAAATTTCTAATTTTTATATATTTTTCAATTCAAAAAAATATGATTTTTTAGATAATATAATTATAATACAGTTTTAATTAGTACTTAGTATTGAATATTTCAAAATTTATAGCAAAAAATAAAAACTTATAATAAATTATAAGTTTTTATTTTATATTCTATTTATCAAATATGTTTTTTCAAACTCTTGTGCATTAACCGGTCTGCCGTAATAATATCCTTGTATTTGATTACAACCGAGTTCAAGTAATATATCTCTTTGCTCTTTTTTTTCAACGCCTTCTGCTATTGTTTCCAATTTCAGACCTTTTGACATCATTATTATTGCGTTTACTATCATATATTCATTTTTGTCTGTAACTATATTATCTACAAGTTCTTTAGATATCTTTATCTTATCTACATTAAAATTCTTAATATAACTTAAAGAGGAATATCCTGTACCGAAATCATCTATGCTTATATTTATTCCCATGTGATGGAGTTTATCAAAAAGATCACATATAGATTCTCCGGCTTGCATTACACTCATTTCTGTCATTTCAAAATCCAACCAAACAGGATTTACTTGTTTTTCATCTACAAAATATTTTACTTCACTCAGGAAGTCATAATTTTTAAGGTATTTAGGCGATATGTTTATGGCTATTCTATAATTCTTATTATATTTTAAATTCCATTCTTTTATCTGCTCTGATGATTTTTTTATAGTCCACTGAACTACTTTTAATATTGAGTTGCTTTCTTCAGCTATAGGTATAAACTCTCCCGGTGAAACATTTCCTAAAACAGGGCTGTTCCATCTAAGTAATGATTCCATACCTATCAATTCACTTCCGTCTATACTGAATTGTGGTTGAAAAAACATTGTAAATTCATCATCATAGTTTATAGTTCTCAAAAGTGATTCTATAGTAATTCTCCTATTTATCTTGTCAGCCATTTCCTGATCATAAAATCTGTAGTTGTTGAATGTCTTATAATCCGCTTTAGCTTCTTTTGAGGCATATTCCGCATTTTTTAATAATTCGGAATACTCTTCCATATTGCTGTCATACTTGCAGCAACCTATCGCTATATCAATATTTATAAAATCCGTATCTATATATATCACATCAGTTAATTCCAATGTTATGTTTTGTGCTATATCTACTAATTGAGCCGTACTTTTATTATCTTGTATTAATACTGCAAATTCATTGGAGTCAGTTCTGAATACTTTTTCTCCTTTAAATATATTTTTCAGCCTTCGAGATACTTCCTTTAAAACCATATCTCCTGTTTTATGTCCGGATGTGTTGTTAATAACTTTAAAATGCAATATATCTATAATAAAAATTATTACATTCTCAGTTTTGTATTCATCATATGAATCCAATATATCCATAAGATATTTTCTTGAACCGAGCATTGTTAAAGAATCTGTATTTATTATTTTTAAAAATTCCCTATTTTTTTCTTCCAATTCTTTAGTTCTCTCATACACTCTCTTTTCAAGTTCATAATTTATCTGTAATTGAGATTCCAATAACACTTTATTTTCTTTAAGACTTGTATAATATAGCGTTATAAGCAAATATAATATCATCGCTAAAAATGCTATTAAAATTTGTGAACTTGAAATTGCCTTAAGACTGTATAAAATAACATCCGCTATCATAATAACAAACAATATCAAAGTCACTATATATCCACTTGATTTATTTGGAGTATATTTTTCAATTTCATCTTTATAATCAGAGGAAATATTTCTGTTTATATCTCTCTTATACATACATATGGCTATTACTATAATATTTACAGGTATTGCATACAATGAATCCAATAATACAGTAGAGCTGTAGGATATAGCGGAAACTTGATAAGTATATACCGAATCTACTATGGAAAATATAATAAATGAAACTACAACGGCAGTCATAAAATTAGAAAATGCTATCTTTTGTGAATTGGAGGATAACAGCATTATAAGAGCAAGTAATAATATTGATAATGTTACAGATGTAAAAATTATGTTTAAATCTCCAAGTGACAGTAATATCCTCGGAAACATAATACTTATTATGCCTCTTAACATATAGTATGAACATATAAAAAGTACTATAAAGTTCATAAAAGATTGTTTTTTATCTACATAAGACCATTCCGATTTTATTATCAAAAAGCACACGGTTACAATAACAAAAGGTATTATCAAGTATATTGTATCAACTGCACTTTTCACAAAAACATATGGAAAGAATTTAAATCTAAGCGTAACATATCCTATATCAGTGACGAATACAAGAAATACAAATGCTCCTATTAAAAAATATATTAAATTATTTCTTTCCTTACCATTTTTTAAATTTAAAAAAATAAATATGCTTACTGCTAAGCTATTTACAGATTTTGCTATATCAATCGCATAATTAAACCTGTGAAAAGATGCTGTTTGATATAAAACAAAACTTATGGCAATTATAAAAAGAATAATTTTTTTTATTTTATAACCCATACTATCCCTTTCATTATTAATGTATTAAACTCTATTTAACCTGCAATTTACAAATCTTTCAACTAACCAAGATATATGACCGACATAATCTGTACTGCAACCGTAATTCCTGAAAATCTTAGTATCACAAATCCGGTGCCTTTCCTTGCAATAAATTTTGAAGTGATATATTTATAACTTTAAAAAATCCTTATATGAAACTAACGTTCACTTCCGAATACAGCCTATATTAATTTACAATAATTATTATATTGTTTTTCACAAATTTTGCAATAGATTTATTTATTTTTTTGCAATAAAAAAAGTATAATAGAATTATTTTTATAGGCATATGTTCTTATAAATCATATAAAAACTCTATATTATAAATTTATAAGACTTTATTTATTAATATTTTTCATGCAAATTAAAATATATATTATTTATAAATAATAAAAATATTCATTTTTCAATATATTGATATAAGTTTTAAAAAATTCCTATTATTTTTTGAACACTTATACTCATTATTATAATTGCTCCCCAACAGCAACAACCTAATAACACAGGCTTTGCACCTGATTTTATAAGTTTTACTATATCTGTATTAAGTCCTATAGCAGACATTGCCATAACTATAAAAAATTTGCTCAATTTTTTTAGCAATGTGGAAAAACTCATGAACATACACTGCCATATCCTGATTTATTACATTATTTCCTATCAAAACCTCTGCTAAAGTTGTAACAAACGAACAAATAACAAAATATAATATGAACATAGGAAATATCTTCTTTATATCTATAGAAGCATTTGTATTCGCATTTTTTTTTGCTCTATATACTGCAAGTGTAAGTGTTATAGGTATTATAGCTAAAGTTCTTGTAAGCTTAACTATAGTCGCTTTATCCAATACCAATGAACCTGTATTATGTATACTGTCCCAAGCCGATGCGGTAGCTGTTACGGAAGATGTATCATTCACGGCAGTACCCGCAAAAAGCGCAAATCCGTCATTAGAAAATCCCAACATCATTCCTATTGTAGGAAAAATAATTGCAGCTATCAAATTGAACAAGAATATTACTGATATTGCCTGTGCAATTTCACTATCATCAGCATCTATCACCGGAGCAGTAGCTGCTATTGCAGAACCTCCGCATATAGATGAACCCACACCTATAAGTGTGGCTATCTTGGTATCTATTTTGAATAATTTTGACATAAAATACGCAACTATAAGCGATGTAAGTATAGTAGATAATATTATAGGTAATGAGATAGCTCCTACAGATAAAACCGTCTTCAAATTAAGCCCGAAACCCAACAATATAACCGCATATTGTAATACTTTTTTAGATGTAAAAGCAATTCCTGCTGAAAAATCGCCTTTATCTTTAAAAAACATACCTATAATCATACCGAACAGTATTGCAAATACAGGTGCACCTATTACAGGTTTAATATTACCGAGCAGCCATGCTGGAACAGCTATCAATATGCACATTACAATACCTTTAATATTTTTACTCATCTTACTCACTCCTTTTAAAATACGGATTAAATAAAGCTTATTTTTCAATAAAATATTGACTCATAAAAAATTACACACATACTGTCTCGTCAAATAGTAAATATGGTAAAGCAATTATAATAAATATATTATTAAACTTATTATATTTTTAATATAAAACAACCATAAAAATTAAAAATTTTTATGACTTTATATACTTATATATTAGTATTTTAAGTTTCTCATCGTTATTGAGCTTTAAATAAAAACAGAAATCTGAAATTGCAAATTAAATTATACTACCTAATAATTATTTTTTCAACAAAAAATCAGTACTTAAATAATAAAGCACTGATTTCTTAATTAACTGTATTATATAATTCTATAATATCTTTAAGTAAAATTTTTACCAAAATTTTACTTTTTCTTTTTATTTGTATAAAATGTGTCTTCCATAGGTAATTTAGGTCTTAACTTATGATCTCTCGCATAATATGCTCCTTGAACTGCCGGTGCAGTAGGTATTGTGGCTATTTCTCCTATTCCCTTTGAGCCGTATGAAACCCCGAGCAATTCGTCTTTTTCTACATATATAGCATTTATTTTCGGAATATCTATTGATTTCATAAGACCTAATGTACCAAATTTTGATTTAGGAACACAGTCTTGAAGTTTAAAATCTTCTGTAAGTGCGTATCCGAGCGACATAAGCACTCCACCTTCAATTTGTCCTTGTATAGATATAGGATTTACAACTTTCCCTGAATCATGTGCAGCATAAACTTCTTTTACCTTGCCATCATCATCCAATATAACAACATGAGTAGCATAACCGTAAGCAACGTGTGATTTCGGATTAGGTACATCTGCTCCTAATTTATCTGTAGGTTCAAAATACTCGTCATAATATTCTTTTCCATCAAGTTTACTTAAATCACCATCTACCTTATCGAGATCATTTTTAAGTAATACTGATACACGTCTTACAGCCTCTCCACTTATGAGTGTTTGTCTTGATCCTGATGTAGTGCCTGAATCAGGTGCAAGTTCAGAGTTACAACCCATATTTTTAAATTTGGATTTAGGCATATTTAAAGTTTCTGCAGCCATTTGTATAAAAATCGTAGCACAACCTTGTCCTATCTCAGAACCTCCACAATAAATTTCAATAATTCCGTCATTTACTATTAATTTTGCACGTCCTGTGTCAGGAAGTCCAACTCCGACACCTGCATTTTTCATAGCACAAGCTATACCTGCATTCGGATAATTCTTTTCATACACATCTTTTACCGCATCAAGTGTTTCTTTAAGCGCTGTTGAACAATCCGCTATCTGTCCGTTAGGAAGTACTTTTCCAGGCTCTATAGCATTTCTATATCTTATCTCCCATGGAGATATTCCTACCATTTCTGCGAGTATATTTATATTTGACTCCAATGCAAACTCACTTTGGCATACACCAAAACCTCTAAAAGCTCCGGCAGGAGGATTATTTGTATAATATCCGTATCCTCTTATATCCGTATTTTGATAACAATAAGGACCTACTGAATGCGTGCAGGCACGTTCCAATACAGGTCCGCATAATGAAGCATATGCACCTGTATCAAAATATATATCACAATCAAGTCCTGTAAATATACCATTTTCGTCACAAGCAAGAGTAAATGTTCCATGCATTGCATGACGTTTTGGATGAAATGCCAATGATTCATCTCTTGTAAGCTTGGCTTTTACAGTTCTTTGCAATTTCACTGCACAAAGAGCAGCTATATGCTGAACTGACATATCTTCTTTTCCGCCAAATCCACCACCTACAAGTTTATTTTCTACAACTATTCTTTCTTTATCCCAACCTAACATTATAGATACTTCTTTTCTTGTATCAAAAACACTTTGATCTGAACTGTATATCTTTACACCATCTTTGTAAGGAAAAGCTATAGCACATTCCGGTTCTAAAAACGCATGTTCCGTAAAAGGTGTATCATAAGTACGAGTAACTACATATTTAGAATTTGCAATAGCTTCTTTAGCGTTACCTCTCGTAACGTGTCTGCTTTGGCACAGATTACCGTTAGGATGTAACTTAGGTGCATCTTCCTTCATAGCTTCATCTATATTTCTTACAGGTTCTAAAACTTCATATTCAATTTTTACAAGAGGTTTTGCTTTTTTAAGGATTTCTTCACTTTCTGCAACAACCAAACATATGGCATCTCCCATACATCTCGTAATATCACCTTTTGCAATCATTACATCCCAATCTTGCTGTATGTGCCCTACTTTATTATTCGGTACATCTTCTGCTGTTAATACTGCGACTACTCCATCTAATTTGAGTGCTTCAGAAAAATCTATATCTATAATCTTCGCTCTCGGATATTTTGTTCTTACAGCTGAAACGTGTAACATATCATCGATTTCAACATCATCTACATATTCTCCATATCCAAGAACTTTTTCACGCACATCAATTCTGAAAGCACTATCTCCTACACCATATTTATGCCCTTTTTCAAGTTCTTCATCTATACTGCTTTCCCCTCTTAGGATTTTTGCAACTAATTGTATGCCTTCTATTATTTTTTTATAACCTGTACATCTGCATATATTATTTTTTAATGCCTCTTTTATCTCATCTTCATTAGGATCCGGATTGGTATCAATCAAGGCTTTTCCTGATATAACCATTCCAGGTATACAAAATCCGCATTGTACAGCTCCCTTTGCACCAAAAGCATATACAAACGCTTCTTTTTCTCTGTCACTAAGACCTTCAACTGTTATAATATTTTTCCCTACCGCTCGTTTAGTTGTCAGTATACAGGCTCTTGTAGCCTTTCCGTCTACTATTATTGTACAAGTTCCACAAGCACCTTGACTACATCCGTCTTTTACTGATTTAAGCTTCATATCATCTCTAAGAAATCTTAAAAGCGACTTGTCTTTATCAGTCTCAATCACATTACCATTAACCGTAAAACTATAAGTTTCAGGCATAATTATCTCCCCTTTTATTATCTCCCAATAATATTATTATTTTCATACAATCACATAATAATATATAAATTTTTTGTGTAAGTTCAAAAATATATCTACTAAAAAAACATAATAAATATTCGCCTAAAATAAATTCAAAATATAAACTGATAAAACTCCCGCTTAATCATTTATACAAAAAATAATATCTTAAATTTATTCACACCCATAAAGACAAATAATATTGTTTTTTATGTAAACTTTGTATACACAAGTTTTTATATGATATAATAAATTTGCAATTGTTTAATATATATTAACATAAAATTTTAAAAAAATAAATAACGATTTTTTGTTTTCAAGCCCTTATATCAAGCCGTTATAAATATTTTATTCATTTTTTTATCATTACGATAAATTATAAAAAATAAGTATAATATATTTTATAAAATTATTCATTAAATTTTCAAATAAAAAATTTAAAATAACATATAAAAAAATTTTTTAATAAAAAAATAGACTGTTTCAACACATATACAAATTTTAAAAAAAGTCAATAATTGATTTTTAAAAAATTTGTAGTAAAATATTATAACACACAATATATAGTGTCAGAATATTAATTTTTAACAAAATATTGTGTATTGAAAAGTGTTTTATATAATTACTTATAAACTATTGCTACATTTTACACTTTTATTTACTTATGAAAAAAGATTTTAAAATATTTTTTATTTTTGTAAAATTGATATATTTTATGAGATTTTGCAACTTCCGATAAATAAATTCTTAAAATATATTGATTTCACAATCGACTTGGTAATACGGCAAAATTAGATACATTATCAATACTGACATACTTTCTATGAAATTAGTTTAGAGAATTGTAATTTAAAAAATATATTTGATGTTTTTATTATTTTTTAATATAGATTTACTTCGATAAAAAACAGATAGGGGATTAAAATGCAAATTAAAGTTATAAAAAGAAATGGCAAAGAAGTAGATTTTGATAAGCAAAGAATAGTCAGAGCCATTGAAAAAGCTATGAAATATGGTAGCGGTATCTACTCATATCAAATTGCAGTAGATGTTGCAAAAGAAATATATAGTGAATGTGTAAACGAGAATATAACGAAAATTTCTATATTTACAATAGAAGACAAAGTTTTCAACAAACTTATAGCTCACGGTCAAAATACAACAGCACAGGTATATGAAGCTTATAAGGCTGTAAGAAAATATCAAAGAGAAAATAATACTACAGATGAAAATATAATGACTCTTATAGATAGAACAAATGAGCAAGTAATAAATGAAAATTCCAATAAAGATGCTATCCTCAACTCTACTCAAAGGGATTTGTTGGCAGGTGAGATATCAAAAGATATTGCAATGAGAAAATTAATCCCTGCTCATCTTGTACAAGCTCATAAAAACGCAAGCATTCATATACATGACATGGATTATATCCTTCAGCCAATGACAAATTGTTGCCTTATAAACATAGGTGATATGTTTGAAAATGGAACTGTTATAAATAAAAAACAAATCAAAAAGCCACGCTCTTTTCAGGTAGCTTGTACAGTTTTGACACAGATAATCGCACAGGTTGCAAGTAATCAGTATGGTGGTCAGTCAGTAGATTTAAAGCATTTAGCCCAATTTTTACCTATTTCATACCAAAAATACTACAACAGCATAATAGATGATGTAAAAGATGAAGAAACTGCAAAAAAAATAGCTTCCAAACTCACAAAAAAAGAACTTCAATCAGGAATCCAAACTATACAATATCAGGTAAATACACTACTTACTACAAACGGTCAAGCCCCTTTTGTAACCATGTTTATGGATATAAAGGAAGGTATGTCATATGAAGATGAAATGGCAATGATAATAGAAGAAGTTTTGAATCAAAGGATAGAAGGAATCGAAAATGCAGTCGGAGTAAAAATAACTCCATCTTTTCCAAAGCTTGTATACGTTCTGAATGAAAGCACAACAAAAGGCGGAAAATACTATTATCTTACTAAATTAGCCGCAAAATGTACAGCTAAAAGAATGTATCCTGACTATATAAGCGAGAAGAAAATGTCGGAGATATATGAAGGCAATACATTTTCTCCTATGGGTTGCAGAAGTTTTTTTGCCTGCTTACAAAGATGAAAATGGCGAATACAAATTTGAAGGCAGATTGAATATAGGAGTACAAACACTTAACTTACCACAAGTAGCTATACTTGCAAACAAAGATAAAAATCTATTTTACAACATACTCGAAGAAAGACTTAATTTAATAAAAGAAATGGGACTTCTAAGATACAATCTGCTAAAAAATCAGCCGTCAGATGTATCACCTATACATTGGCAATATGGTGCAATAGCAAGATTGGAGCAAGGCGAGAAAATAGGAAAATTGTTTTTAGACGGTTATGCTACAATATCTGTCGGATATATAGGTTTACATGAAGCTGTATATGCTATGTTAGACGACTCTATAACAACAGATGAAGGACATCAATTTGCACTTGATATACTTAATTTTATGAAGAGCAGAGCGGATAAATGGAAGTTTGAAACAAGATTGGCATTTACATTATATGGCACACCAAGCGAATCTACTGCCGGTAGACTTTGTGAAATAGATGCAGAGAACTTCGGAATAATAGAAGGTGTTACAGATAAAGGTTATTACACTAATTCATATCACGTAACACCGTCAGAAGAGATAGACGCATTTAATAAGTTAAAATTGGAAGCAGATTTTCAAAAAATATCAACAGGCGGTTGCATATCATATATAGAAATACCTAATATGACAAACAATATAGAAGCTATAGAATCAGTAATAGATTTTATGTACAACAATATAACTTATGCAGAATTTAACACAAAGTCCGACTACTGTCAAGTATGCGGCTATGATGGCGAAATTATAGTAAATGATGATTTAGAATGGGAATGCCCACAATGTCACAATAAAGATATGCAAAAGATGAATGTAGTAAGACGTACTTGCGGATACTTGGGAGAAAATTACTGGTCAAAAGGAAGAACAAAAGATATAAAAGACAGAGTAATGCATTTATAATTGTTTATACCCAATCTGATTCATTACAGATAATATAATAAATATCTTCAAATATTTGTAAATAGCTTATTTATATTAAATTCAGCATTAAAATTAAAGGGGTACAAAATTAAACGTACTCCTTTAATTTTTTATTAATATATCTTAAAAATGGACATTTATAAAAAAAGTGCCTAAAGCAAAATATATTTGAGCATTATATTAAAAATATCTGTATTTCATTGGATAATAGTATAATCATATCTTATACTAAACACTAATTAAAAATACATCACAATTATATGCTTGAAAATTTATATTTTTTTAAAACAACAAATTATCTAAATTTTATAATTTGTAATAGAGTTTAGTATGAATAAAAAACTTTTCAATTTTTCAGTATCTAACTTAGATTTCAGCATAAATTTATAAAAAGTAGGAATTGTTATGAAATATGCACAAATAAGACATTATGATATATCAAACGGCACCGGAATAAGAACAAGCATCTTTTTTTCCGGTTGTACACATAATTGTTATAATTGCTTTAACAAAGAATACCAAGATTTTTCATACGGAAAAGAATTTACACAAAAAGAGATTGATTTAATAATAAAATATATAAAAGAAGATGAAGTTTCCGGTATCACCCTGCTCGGAGGAGAACCTCTTCAACAAAATATAGACGAGATGTGTAACTTTTTATCTCAAGTAAGAAAAGCCTCTGATGATGTAAACAAAAAAATATGGATATATTCAGGTTATACATATGAAGAAATTTTAGAAGACTCAGAAAAAACAAAAATTATATCATATTGCGACATACTTGTAGACGGAAAATATGTAGAAGAGTTAAAAAATCTCAGATTAAAATTCAGAGGAAGTTCCAATCAAAGAATCATAGATATTCGACAATCATTAAAAACTGGTAAAATTATAAATATATCAGACTATATATAATCTAAAAAATGCAAATATTACTAATACAACTCCTAAACTATATTTTCAAAATTCAAGTATATAGGAGAGTCTTATAAAATTTCTAAACAAAATTAACATAAAACAATATTTTTAAAATATAGTCAAAAATACTTGTTGTAATTTATATAAAAGTGTATAATAAGTTGTTGTTTTTATATACCCTTTATAATTTTATACTAAAAACTAATAGAATAATGGATATTTCTATTTTTAAGAATTTATTAGATAAGTAAAATTAAGTATAATTAGAATAAATAAATTATATAAATGTATCTGTTAATTAAACATATATTAGTATTAACTTTTCTTTAATGATAAAAAATAACAAAACTAATAAAAACAATTTAAATAAAATAGATTTTTTGATTGGGAGATTTTTTTATGCAAAACAAAAAAATGGATTTAAAACAAACTCAAATAGCCATAAAAACTGTTAAAGACTATTTTCAAAATAATTTATCTAAAGCACTTAACCTTACAAGAGTCTCTGCTCCTCTTTTTGTAAGACCTGAAACAGGTCTTAACGATAATCTTAGCGGAATTGAAAAACCTGTATCATTTGATTTAGGAGATTCCAATATACATTTGGAAATAGTTCAATCTCTTGCAAAATGGAAAAGATTTGCTCTTCTTAGATATGGCTTTAAACTTAATGAAGGATTATACACAGATATGAATGCCATAAGAGCTGACGAAAAATTGGATGAAGTTCATTCAATATATGTAGATCAATGGGATTGGGAAAAAATCATAAGCGCAGAAAATCGCAATGAAGAATATTTATATTCTATAGTGAATAAAATATATGATGTATTTAAAAATACAGAAAAAATGATTAATGAAAAATATGAAGGTTATTTCTCTCAAAAATTACCAGATGAAATATATTTTATAAAGTCACAAGAGTTACTTGATATGTACCCTGATTTAAATTCAAAAGAAAGAGAAAAGGCAATCTGTAAAGAAAAAAAAGCTGTATTTATACAAGGTATAGGGGGCAAACTTTCAAATGGTGCTTCCCACGACGACAGAAGTCCTGATTATGATGACTGGTCATTAAACGGAGATATACTCTTTTGGAATCCTGTAATGAATGATGCCATCGAACTTTCAAGTATGGGTATAAGAGTGAATAAAAATTCATTGTTAAATCAATTAAAAATTTCCGGCAAGGAAGATAGACTTGAACAAAGTTACCATAAAGATCTTATAGGCGAAAAGCTTCCTCTTACAATCGGAGGTGGCATAGGTCAGTCAAGAATATGTATGTATATGTTGGAAAAGAGGCATATAGGTGAAGTTCAATCATCTGTATGGGATGAAAAAAATATTAAAAAATGTGAAGAATTAGGAATAGAATTATTATAATATAAAAAAAGGATATATTTTAACTTTTAAAGTTGTATATCCTTTTTTCAATACCTCTTATAATATTTTTCAATCATTTCTATATGTTGTGTCATAACTTTTCTTGCCATCTTCTCATTGTTTTCTTGTATGGCTGATATTATATCCTCGTGATGTTTTGTTATCATAGGTCTGTTTTCTCCGGCAATTATATTTTCTCTGGTAATCAAGATAAATGATGTCATTATATGGTTTATTCCTCTTAACAGATTTATAAAAAATATATTTTTAGATATCCTGGCAATTTCATAGTGAAATTGCCTGTCATACTCTGCACTTTCTGCCGGATTTTTTCCGTTTTCAATTTTGTCAAAGAGTTTTTTTAATCTTGAAATATCGGATTCATTCGCCTTTTTAGCGGCTAATGATACAGTTTCTATTTCTATAGCTCGCCTTAATTGCACTACCTGCTCATAGCTGTGTCCGCTTAGGGAAAATAAAAGTTCTATTGATTCCGACAAATTATCTTCTATGTTGTCATTTACATAACTGCCGTCTCCCCATATGGTTTTAATTACCCCTATCATCTCCAGAGATCTTAACGCTTCTCTTACGGACGCCCTTGAGGCTCCTGTTTTTTCTGCTATTTCTCTTTCTGAAGGCAATCTGTCTCCCGGTCTTAATTCTTTATTCATTATATTTGTCTTTATCTGCTCCATTATCTTGTTAGGAATATTTATATTTTTTATAGGTTTCATTATCATGATTTACACCCTCACAGTATAAGCTTACACAGATACTAATAACCTGTAAAATAACGGATATTTTTAAATTTATAATCATTAAAAAAACTAATTATTATTTTTTAAATACCTGTTAATCAAATAGGTGTTAGTATAATCTATTTAATTCGGTTAATTGTATTTATAATTAAAGGCTATTAAAAAGGTTTCTCTTAATCATACATGAAAAAATTTTATATTTCAACATATAAATTCAAATTATACAAGAATGATATTTTCAACAGTTGAAAAACAGTCCGCCTTTTAAATAGCCTTTAATTTAATATTCTTTACATTTTTTATTTTGCAGATTTTGGATTTACAATCACAGATATTCCTTCAGGAATAACTGCTATTTTTGCATTTTTACCCTTTTTCTCAAGAGCTATTTCTAATGCTTCCTTGATAGTGGGTACATATTGCATATGCATATCTTCCAATATTTGTTTTGCTGATTCATCTGCTACATACAATACTTCATGTCTTGCCAATATTCTTGCCAATATTTGACTTTCCCATTGATCAGCTATTGTATCTTCCATCTTCACTTTAAGTATTGTATCTTCCACCTCTTGTGCTGATTTTGCATTTTTAAATGTTTGGTAGAAAGATTCTCCTCCATGACCATCGTTGCATTTAGATGCTTCGATTATTATTCCGTCAGGTTTTGCACACGCTTCAGCAGCAGTCATACTCTTAACTGACTGATATATATTTTGATCTAACGGATATCCTCCATTTGTAGTAATAACAATATCTGCATCAGTACCTTCTACAACTGAAAGACCTTTTACAAATGCACAGCCTTCTTCGTGTGCCTTAAACGGATCTCCTGCAAATGCTGCAATAACTTTTTTATCTGCATCTATAGCAACATTCAATATAAATGCAAGTTTAGCCTCTTTAGCTGCAAATTCCATATCTTTGTGGATTGGATTTCCATCAAGATTTCCTGTTCTTGATTTATCAGATGCTATAAACTTCGCACAGTGATTTCCAAAAACAGTCTTTTGTGATGCTATTCCAGGAAGTATTGATTTTCTTCCACCTGAAAATCCTGCAAAGAAGTGAGGCTCAATGAAACCTTCCGATACCAATAAGTCTGCCTCTACAGCTAACTTATTTATAAGCAAATCTCCTCCTGAAGGTAATTTTCCAAGATATACCATATCTTCATCATTTTGCGATTTATGAATTACAAATTTCTCATTTTTTACTATATCTTCTCCATATTTATCTATCATTTCTTCTTTTGTCGTTTCTCTATGGAATCCTGTAGCAATAAGTATAGTTATATCACAAGTTGGGTTATTTTTTCTAATCTCCTTTAAATAAAGAGGCAAAGTAACCTTACTTGGTACAGGTCTTGTATGGTCAGAAGTTATAATGACTATATTTTTCTTTCCTACAGCCAATTCTGATACCCTTTTACCGCCTATAGGATTTTCTAAAGCTTCTTGTACAAGCTCTTCTTGTGATTTGGTAGGAATATATTCTGTGGCTTTTGATTCCAATACGTCAGTAGAATCAGGCAGCTCTACCTCAATTTTTTCTTTTCCAAAAGGAAATTTTATTAACATACTGTATCTCTCCTTTAAACTAAGGATATTACCTAAAAAATTATCTCAATTATTAATAATATAATTAATGCTGAAAATTTATTTTACTTTTTTTATTTCTTCCATAAAAAGCGGTATTACTGCCATAGCATCGCCTACTATACCTACATCTGCAACTTCAAATATAGGTGCATCTTCATCTTTATTAATTGCTACTATATAGTCTGAACCTAATATTCCTGATAAGTGTTGCACTGCTCCTGATACACCGCAACCTATATAAAGTTTAGGTGCAACTATTTTTCCTGATTGTCCAACTTGTTGTGTTCTTGCAACTAATCCGCTTTCAGTTACAGGTCTTGTAGCTCCTATTGCTCCGCCTAATTGTTTTGCTAAGTCTTCTACTAATTTATATCCTTCAGGTGTACCCATACCTCTACCACAAGCCACAATTATCTCAGCTTCTTCAAGATTTACACTCTCAGATATTTCAGTTACGCTTTCTTTTATTATTGTCAATAAATCTTTTATTTGTTCACTACAATCCTCTTTTATAATTTCCACATTATCAACCGGCGATAATACTTTTTTAAACGCCCCGCTACTAAGAAGGGCAAATTTTGTAGTATCTGAATTTATAGAAGCATCTCTTAAAACCGCTCCACCATATAAAGCTATAGTAAATTCAAAATCATCTTGCATTTTTATATCAGATACATTGGATAAACTTACCATATCCAGCTTTGAAGATGCATATGCAGTTACATCTTTTGCAACCGGTGTAGTTCCTGCTAAAAACAATTTTGGAGAATATTCTTTAACCAATTTAGTTACAATTTCTCCATATGATTTTATATTGTATTGCTCAACATCCACTTCTATTATTTTATTTGCACCATAATCTTTACATATCTTTTCAATATTTTCATCAAATTTTCCTATCAAAACTGCTATGACATCAAGATTATTTTCTTTTCCAAGCACTACTCCTTTTGATAATGCTTCTAATGACGCATTTATAGGAGTATTTTCATCACATTGTATATATACCATCAAATTATTTGTATTAGACATATAAACCTCCTATAATACCTTTGCATCACTCATCAAAGAAATAGCTTGAGCTACTGCTTCTTCAGGTGTTTTACCTACAATTTTCACTCCGGCTTGTCTTTTAGGGCGTGAGTATGTTTTTTTAACAACTATCTTACTGTCATCAAGTGATATGTCTGATATTTCATCTATTACTTTTTTTCTGGCTGCCATTTTATTTTTTACAGTAGCATACCTTGGATCGTAAGGAGGTTTGCTAACTGTAACAACACATGGAGAAACGCCTTCTATCATATCATATCCCATTTCTGTTTCGTGTTTTCCTACAACTTTTCCATCTACATAGTCTATGTCAACAAGGTCTGTTATAACTCCCATATTCATAGCATTGGCAAGCATAACTCCAACTTGACCTGCTGTATAGTCTGTAGTTTCTTTACCGCAAAATATTATGTCAAATTTATTGCCTATTTTTTCTTCTATTTTCTTTATTCCTTGTGCAAGTGCATTTGCTATTGAATATGAATCTGAATCTTGATATTTATCATTTAAAATTACAGTAGCCTCATCTCCACCTACAGCCAAACCGTTTTTCAACGCATTTTTAGAAGCATCTGTACCTATAGATAAAAGCGTAATATGTGTGTCACCTATTTTTTCTTTAAGTCTTGTAGCCATTTCAAGTGCATAAGTGTCAAACGCATTTTCTACTTTTTCCACATTTTCAGGCAAGAACTTATTAGATGTCTCATCATACCCGATCTCTACAGAATCATCAAATACCTGTTTTATACAAACCAATATATTCATCTGTTCATTGTATGATACTTTGAAATACCATACTCTCCTTTCTTTTAAGTAATTATATTACATTAATTAAAAAATTGTTCCAATTATTATAATAAAACAATATCCTCTTTTTTTCAACATAAATAAACTATATATTTTTTGAGAGTGCAAATAAAAATATTTACACTCTCAAATTGTATATGCCTTAAAATCTCCATATGAATTATCTTTATTTTTCAAAAATACGTAAATTACATATATTTACAAGGGCTATTTATTTTTTAAAGCAAAGATATTCATAAGCTTATTTTAAAACATAATCAAACAAAGCCAATTTGATTAAATAGTATTTGAATTATATTTTAAAACTTTTTAAATTCCTATGCTATTATATTATTACCTACTACTATTCTTAATATTTCATTTGTTCCTTCAAATATTTGGAATATTTTTGCATCTCTTAAAAGTTTTTCTACAGGATATTCCCTTGAATAACCGTATCCGCCAAATGATTGTATAGCTTCACTTGCTACTTGCATTGCTATATCTGATGCATAGCATTTTGCTATTGCTGATTCCATGCTGAACGGCAATCCCATATCCATTTTTGTAAGCGCATGCGCTACCATTTGACGAGCTGTTTCAATTTTTATTTCCATGTCTGCAATTTTGAAATGTATAGCTTGATTTTTGATTATAGGTTTTCCAAATTGTTTTCTTTCTTTTGTGTAAGCTATTGCTTCCTCCATAGCTCTTTGAGCTATACCTGTAGCTACACAACCCATCCAAGTTCTTGCTTGATCCAATGTTTGCATTGCAATTTTAAATCCTTTGCCTTCTTGTCCTATTAAGTTTGATGCAGGTATTTTACAATCTTCAAATACTACATCACAAGTATTTGAACCTCTTATACCCATCTTATCTTCATGGTGACCTGTGCTTAATCCGGGTGTTCCTTTTTCTACCAAGAACATTGATATTCCTTTTAAGCCGGCTTCTTTGTCTGTCATAGCTGTAACACAATAAAAATCAGCCATTTCCCCATTCGTTATGAAGCATTTTCTACCGTTTAATACATAATAATCTCCGTCTTTTACTGCTGTTGTTTTTCCTGAACCTGCATCAGAACCTGCTCCCGGTTCGGTAAGTGCAAACGCAGCAAATCCGCCGTTTAATATTATATCACAAACTTTTTTCTTTTGTTCTTCGTTTCCTGCAATAAGCACAGGTTTCATTCCCAATCCGCTTGCTGATATAGTTGTTGCAAAACCTGCGTCAGCTTTTGCCATTTCTTCCATAAGTGCTGCAATATCTACTCTTGATAAACCTATTCCACCATATTCTTCCGGCACTTCAAGTGCTGTATATCCTTGTTCTATAGCCTTGTCATATATTTCCTTTGGCCATTCGCCTGTTTTATCATATTCTTTTGCTTGTTCTCTTACCTCATTATCACAGAATTTTTTAATATCTTTTAATAAGTCTTTCGCTTCATCAGAAATAATATATGCCATAATTATAACCTCCAAATTTTTACATTTACAAAATTTATACTAATATAAACAATTTTAATCAAGCTGAAAAAATTATAATGTACTTATTAATTAACTTTATAACAAACTTTTCCAGGATTAAGTATCATCTTAGGATCAAATGTTTCTTTAATTCCCTTCATCAATTTCATTTGCACTTCACCTGAAAAACTTGCCAAATAATCACGTTTACCAAATCCTATACCATGCTCTCCTGATATAAGTCCGCCCATTTCAGCCGCCTTATTATAAGCATAATCAAAGAATTCAGCTACTTGTTTTTTAAATTCATCAAGTTGCATATCGTTTGAACAAGTATAGATGTGTAGATTTCCATCGCCTGCATGACCGAAACTTTTAACTGTAAAATCGTATTTTTCTCCGATTTCATATACATATTTTATATATTTAGCTATTTGATTAACAGGAACTACGACATCGCACTCATCAAGTAATTCAGTTTCAGCTTCTATCGCCTCAAGGAATGTACTTCTTGCTGCCCAAGCATCTTTTTTCTTAGTTGGTGTATCAGCTACCAAAACATCTACCGCTCCGGCCTCTAATACGACTTCAGCTGCTCTTTCTGTAACTTCCTCTAATTGAGCCATATCTTCACCGTCAAAAGTAAGTAGAAGATATGCGCCTACATCTACTCCTTCAACTTCTTTAGGATATACCGCTCTTCCTATATATCTCTCAGATGCAAGAACTATTTCTTTTTCCATAAATTCCACTGCTTGAGGATTCAAGTGATTTAAAAATATTTGCGGAACGGTTGCAATACAGTCATCCAAATTTTCAAATGGAACTATAAGGCTTATTGTTTCTTTTGGTGCAGGTATCAATTTAAGAGTCAACTCTGTTATTATTCCAAGAGTTCCTTCTGAACCTATCATAAGATTTATAAGGCTGTAACCTGTACTTGTCTTTGAAACTGTAGCTCCCAATTTTATGATTTCACCTGTAGGAAGTACAACTGTCATAGCTCTTACATAATCTCTTGTAGTGCCGTATTTTACAGCCCTCATTCCACCTGCGTTTGTAGCTACGTTTCCACCTAAAGTTGCAAATTTTTCACCCGGATCAGGCGGATATAAAAGCCCTTGCTTTAAAGCATCCTCTGCCAAATCATTTAAAAGAACTCCCGGTTCAACTTTTACAACAAAATTCTCTTTATCATATTCAAGAATTTTATTCATTTTAGCCATATCAAGCATAACACCGCCATACATAGCAACAGCCGCTCCTGTTAAACCTGTACCTGCTCCTCTCGGTATAACAACTATATTGTTATCATAACATATTTTAACTATCTTAGCTATATCTTCCGTATTAGTTGCTTCTATAAGTACGTCAGGATATCCGTTACCGTAAATAGGCATTTCATCGTGTGAATAGTCTTCGTTTATATCATCTGCTGTATGTACCTTACCGGGTACGATTTTTTTAAACTCCTCTATGATTTCCGGAGTTACCTTATTGTATTTAATTTCACTCATTTTAGCCTCCTACATTTTTTATTTTCAATAATAAAACTATATTATTTTGCAATGAATATCTAATAAACATTTTGCAAAAATTATAGACTATAATTAATAAATTTAAGCTCTGATTATTTATGTCAAAATTAAGTTTTTCTTACATGAGCAAATTTGCTCCGAAAAATACAACCAAACCGTATATTGCCGCAAATATTATAAAATATTTAACTACTCCGTTTAATATTTTACTTTCTTCACCTACTATATTTGCAGCTGCAGTTGCTACAGCTATACTTTGAGGAGAAACTATCTTTCCTGCTGTAGATCCTACAGTATTGGCCGCAACAAGCCATGTAGGATTCATACCGAGCGTCTGTGCCGTTGAATACTGCAATTTTGAGAATAATACACTGCTTGATGTTGAACTTCCTGTAACAAATGTGCCTATAGCACCTATAAGAGGAGCAATAAGCGGATAGAAATTACCTGTAGTTGCAACCATAAAGTTTGCAATATCCTGTGTCATCCCTGAATAACCCATTATTTTAGCTGTTGAAATTACTGCAACTATAGTTATTATAGTTTTTTGCATTTGCTTGATTGAAGATCCTAATATGCCGAATATTTCTCCCAAAGAACATTTCTGAATCAAACCGCCTAATATTCCTGCTAATATTATGAGTACACCCGGAGTAACAAGCCAAGAAAACTCGTACGGTTTCGCTCCTTCTCCCGAATAAATCGGAACGGCTGTCTTTACAACTGCAAGAGGGCCTCTTATTGCAGGGAACAAAGAAGATGTCAGAACAAGAAACAATAATACAAGTATAAACGGACTGCAAGCAACAAGTCCTTTATTCATATCTATACTCTCGTTGGATTTTTCTGAAAGCAGATCAAAATCACTTTGTTTATCTCCAATAAATATCTTGGCACAACCGATTGTAACTCCCATACATACTACAGAGCCTATTATGGACGGAAGCTCCGGTCCGATAAATCCGGCTGTAAAATATTGTGGAATAAAAAAACTGAATCCTGATATAAGTGTTGTTAAAAATACACCTTTAAATGACTCTCCTATACTTTTTCCGTTTTGTTTCCCAATCATTGCAACCAAAAAAAACGGAACCAGTATACTCATAATACCTGATTGTAACACTATACTTGTAGCAGTCACTATAGGGTCAAGCTCAGTTACTTTTATTGCCGTAACTGTAGGAATACCTATTGAGCCGAATGCGACGGGTGTAGTATTTGCAACCAAACATATTATAGCGGCAAATAAAGGTTCAAACCCGACAGCCACAAGTATACCCGCCGGAATTGCAACAGCTGTTCCGAAACCTGCCATGCCCTCCATAAATCCGCCAAAGCCCCATGCTATTATAAGAGCAAGAATACGTTTGTCTTTAGACACAGAAACAAGCATTTGCTTGATTACTTCCATATACTTAGTATGTACAACAAGATTGTAGACAAATATGGCCGCAATAATTACAAGACATATAGGCCACAATGCCATAGCGACTCCTTCAAGAAAACCTGTAAAAACATCTTTTGCAGGTTGTTTCCATATGAAAAGTGCCTCTAAAGCCGCAATTATCAAAGCAATCGGACAGGCCTTAAAACCAGGCATTTTAAAATAGCTCAGCACAATTATCAAAAATATTATTGGTAATAATGCCAAAATAAAATTTAACACAAAATCACCTCCATTAATAATTGGTTACAGGTCAGACCAGATACTTATATTTAAAACTTTATTTTTATTTTTGTCAACTATAGATATTTTTTTCACAACACTTTTATATTAAAAATAATTTTCGTCATCTTATTTTTTATTTATTTAGAATATATTCAGTTAATATATAATTTTTATATTTTTTATTTTTTATAGATAAACGATATTTATTGTTAAAAATATAACTTATTTATAAAAAATAAAAAAGAACATTAAAGTTAAATGCTCTTTTTATAAATCATTAATAATATAAATATATTTAAAAATTAATATATTTTTAAATTGTTTTGTGAACAAAACATCTAAGATTTTACTCCTAATCTTTTTTATTTTTGAAATATTTTTTTGTTAGGTGTTGCACTTTTATATTGTAAACCTAAAATTAAAATAGATATTAGTATTAAATAATCATTTAAAGCATAAACATTTCAATTTTTATATTTCATAGTGTCAACTATAGCTTTAATATTTTCTAAAGAAGTTCTGCCTTTTAATGTGTACCTAATACCATTTGCTACAAAAACAGCACATTTTTCTGAAATATAATTTTCTATGTTATTATTTTTAACCATGCTTTCTATTATATTCACTTTATATCCTTGTCCGGATATATATTGTTCTTTAAATTTATAATTTCCTAAATATTCTATATCCCAACCGTTTTTCATCTGATTTTCACTTAACATAATATCTATTTTTAGTGATATAGGAGAATGATATTCCATTCCTTTTTTATAACTATAAAAGCCTTCTTCTTTGCTGTAATTATAATTTGAAGTATCTCCCGTAATATAATTATCAAGTGTCAATATTGCATAATCTTTGTTATCTGTTTTTATTTTTTCTATAACATACGGATTTTTACTTGCCAATTTACTATAGAGCAACGAAATCCCTGTTTCATTTTGAAATTTTTTAATCATGTTTGATTCATAAATATGTTCGGTATAATTCGACGTTTTTTCAAGTTCTCTTGTCTCTATATTATACATACTGTCCAATTCAGGCAAATTTTCTTTATTTACTTTCATTGAACCTTGCATATAAACATTTGCATAGATTATACAACTTAATGATGCAGTTAATATAGCAGCTAATAAAATATAACTAATTACTTTTCCTGTTTTCATATATCTGCTAATGTTTTTAACAAACATTTGTCAACCTCCATTAATTCATTATCAAAATTAAATCAGATTCTCTATAAACAGACAAAATATTGCTACATAATAATTTTAATAGATTTTATGTTTAAATCTCGAAACATGGCGGAAGATTTCTTTTATGCTCTGATTTTTTGTGTAAATTCGATATTATTTTTTCATCTTTTTCAGACACTTTTTCTCCTCGCATATATTTTTCTATGCTGTCGTAGCTTACTCCCATTTCCGCTTCATCTGTTTGATTTTCCCACAAATCTGCCGATGGTGCTTTAGATAGTATACTTTGTGGAACTCCTAAGATTTTCCCCATTTCATATACATCTGATTTGAAGATTTTTTTCAATGGAAGAATATCTACTCCGCCGTCTCCATATTTGGTAAAATACCCTGTGTATGTTTCATCTGCATTGTCAGTACCTACTACCATATATCCTAAATTATTTGCTATTGCATATAGAGTGGACATTCTAAGTCTTGCCCTTAAATTTGCATCTGTCATCCTTGAATACTCATCTTTATACAACCCTATATTCTTTAATTTTTCCATAGATTTTTCAAACAGCTTTGAATGCTCTTCACTTATATCAACAGTTAGGCTACTTATTTTACATTGTTTTACAAGTAAATTTGCATCTTCTACACTATTTTCACTTGAATTTATAGGTAATATTACTCCAAGCGAATTATTAGGACACGCTAATTTTATGAGATTCGCAACCACAGCAGAATCAATTCCTCCTGATATTCCTACCAACAGCCCCTTTGAATTGGATGATTTTACTTGCATTTTCAACCAATTTACTATTTCATCTATCAGTATTTTATTATCCATAATTTCAAAAGCTCCATTATATAAATTTTAGATAAAGATTTTTTATTCACCCGTAAGTATTGCATATACACAATCATCATCTACATAGCTTATATCAGCTTTTTTAACTTTTTCTATGACTTCTTCATTAAATGTATGTGGCTGAAACCATATATTTTTAATACCTTTTTTTATTGCTTCATCTACTACAAGCATTGATATATTAGGGTTTACTATAACATCTATACAATCCACTTCTTCTGTTACTTCTTCTAATGAACCATACACTTTTATACCTAATATATCTTGTCCTTTATACTTCTTGTTTATTCCAATTACATTATATCCGTTTTCTTTCATAACTTCCGGTATTTTATAACCGAATTTTTCTGTATCTGCTGTTATACCATATATAGCCCAATTTCTTTTACTTAACATTTCTTTTTTTATACTCATGTCCATCCTCCTAAAACATTTGTTAATACTAAAAAATCTATTTGAAATAACATTGTAATACTTAAGTATAAAAATGTGTTTGATTAAATGGATTTGAAACTCCGGTACAGTCAAAAGTATCCATAATCAAATACACTAAATTCAGTATTTTTATCGTATGCCTATTTATACTAATCTCTCATAGAATCATAGATAATTTATTATAAGAAGTTTATAGATATTGTTCTATCTTACAAATTTATACAATGCTATTTTTCTATCATTCTATTGAGTTTTAGGATTAGTTAGGTATCTGTATAATTATTATATTTAATTTTATACTATTTTTGTATTGCTGTAAACTTAATTTACAAATTTTTCAAAATAAAAATAGAGCCACATATCTTTTGTATATGGCTCTCAAGTAGAGTATATTATTTTTTTTCTTTTATAATTCTTACCGCTTTATCAAAAACGGTATCGTTACCACTTCCATGAGGAAGAGTTAAAACTCCTGCATCTAATTTTTGCAATATTTCTTCTGCTTCTTTTTTAGTTTTTGTACCTTCAATTTTTTTTGAGTACATTGTTGATTTTGTTTTTAACTATCTCTGCATCACTTAACATATCAGGATATTTAGTACTTAGAAAATCTTCTTGTGCTTTTGCAATTTCTTCTCCTCTTGCTATTCTTGCAGCTATTGCGGCGGCTTTTATTCTTTCCAGAGACTCTAAATATGTGTTTGTATCCTGATCTTCTTTGTTTGCTCCTACAGATGACTTATTTTCATTTTTTTCAATCTTGGAGTTTTTCTTTTCTTTAATCTCTTTCATAAGCTCATTATGACGTTGCATTATGAGCGCTTTATCTTCTTCCCTACCACTTTCAAATACATCCTGTATTTTCATTCTCACACCTCCTTGTGAATCTTTACTACCATATAATAATTATCGTAAAAATTTTTTTAAAGTTTAGGGATTAAATTATATATTATTTTTTTATAAGTCATATTCTTCCAATTCTTTTATATTTTTATCTATCCTCGAGTTTATCTTTTCAATATTGGAATTCAATTTCGTAAGCATTTCTATTGCATAATTTCTTGCACCTTCTTTTATCTGTTGAGATGTCATAATTGCCTCTTCTTGTATAGCTCTTGCATTTTCTTGTGCAAGCTTTGTTATTTCGCTGTCTTGTATCTTTTCATCTACATATTTTTGAGCCTCCTCTATTTTTGAATCAGCTTGTTTTTTTGCATCATCTATTATCTTTTCCTTTTCTTTATTTACCCACTCAGCCTGTTTAAATTGATTAGGCAAGCTTATTTTTATATCTTTTACCAATTCCAAAAGCAACTCTTTATCTACTGCAACTTTCCTACTGAAAGGTATATTTGATGCCTCATCCAACATTTCTTCGATTTCTTCAAGTCGCTTTATTATATCTCCATCTATAGCAGCCATACCGTTTCTCCTTAATATTAATATTTTATCTTGTTTAAAAATAATGATACTATTTTTTTATCTTTTTTTCAATCAAATTTAAATTAAATTTTAATTTCATAAAAACTTTTTTGTAAGCTCATCACATACAGGCTTTGGCACTAAATCACAACATCTCCCTTTAAACATAGCTATTTCTTTAACTGTGCTTGAACTTATATAAGAATGTTTTGTACTTGTCACTAAAAATACCGTATCTACTTTTCCTTTGCTCAAAAAATCATTCATATGCGCCATTTGAAGCTCCAAATCAAAATCTGATAATGCTCTCAATCCCCTTATAGCTATATGTATTTCTTTCTGAGTGCAATAATCTACAAATAATCCGGAAAAACTGTCAACTTCAACATTTGGTATATCTACTGTACTTTTTTTTATAAGCGCCACCCTTTCTTCAACCGTAAAAAGTGATTTTTTTTGTTTATTTACAAGCACTGCAACTACCAACTTATCGTACATTTTTGATGCTCTCGTAATTATGTCCATATGCCCGTTAGTTATAGGATCAAAACTTCCGGGATATACTGCTATTTTCTCCATTGTTTTCACATTACCTTTCCAAATTATTAATCTTCATCACTGTTAATTTACTTATTGAATATATTTTCTCTTTTTCTATAATAAAATCGGAGCATTCTTCTAATGTAAAATCTTTTTCAGTTTCTATTATCAATATTCCCTCATCACTTAAAAGTTTATTATCTGACACTATTTTTATAATTTCATTTATTTTTGAATAATCATATGGCGGGTCTGCAAATATTATATCATATTTTTCTCTTGATGTTTTTAGAAAATCTATGACATCTCTATTTACAAGCTCTATGTTACCCTTATCAGCATTTATGGATTTTAAATTTGCATTTATCAATTTTAATGAATCTTTGGCATTTTCTACCATTGTTATATGTTTTGCATCTCTTGAAAATGCCTCTATACCTATGGCTCCGCTTCCGGAAAACAAGTCTAAAAACTTACTGCCATATATATAGTTTTGTATCATATTAAACATAGATTCCTTCACTCTGTCAGTAGTAGGTCTTATGTCGTCATCTTTTGGTGATAATAACTTTTTACCTCTATATTTACCACTTATTACTCTCATATATTCCCTTTTTTATATTTAAAATTAATTAAAAGATGAACAATAAATACTTTAATCAATACAAATACTAAAATCTGTTTTACTTAAGATATATATACATAAAACAATAATTAATTTTTTAATGATTATAAATAAATTAAAGCTACCTATTATTTTATCAGGTATTAGTATAAAGCTTATTTAAAAAATATATGTTCCATCAGCTAACAGTATAAGCTCATTATTTTATTCATTTACTTTTATGCAGAGTAGACTTCCTTTTTCTATGCTTACAAAAACTTTTTCACTTCTTGCCACATTAGATGTGAGTATACTGCTATCATGACTTAAGCCATAATTTTGCAGTTCATATTCAAAGCCTTTTAAACTTATACCGCAAACATCACCTGATATGCTTACAAATGATATCGTCTGTCCTATATAGGTATCAATAAAATTTTCTTTTTTATTTAATAAAATTATTTCATTATTTTCATCTAAAATGGACATATCTATATTCAATTTGTCTGCATAATAAAGCAGATTTATATTGGTAAGCAAGTGGTCTATTCTATTACCTATTGCACCTATCATAAAAATCTTATTCATGCCGAGGCTTTTTATAATATCTATTGATATTTCCGAGTCTGTCTTATTTTTTTTAACCGGATATTTATGTACAACCACATTTTGTGACTTGTAATAAGACAGGGTATCCTCACGTATAGAGTCTAAATCCCCTATAATAAAATCCGTATGAATTTTATATTTATATAACAGATTTGCTCCGCCATCCGCACAAACAACAACCTTAGCGTTTGATAATATATCTTTATAATAAGTAATATCATCTATATTTCCATTTACTACAAGAACTGCATAATCCATAAATATGTCACCTTGAACCATTAATTTATCTGCACATTTTTTCTAAATTTTCTACATTTTCTTTTATGCCTTTTTCATTGAATACTGCTGAACCTGCCACTAACAACTCTGCACCTGCATCTACTGCTTTTTTTATTGTTTTTTCGTTTATTCCTCCGTCAACTTCTATTATATAGTCATAACCATACTCTTTTTTCCATTTTGATAACATTTCTATTTTATATATACTGTTTTCAATAAAACTTTGTCCTCCAAATCCGGGATTTACACTCATCACAAGCACTAAATCAACTAAATCAAGCACAGGTTTTAACATCTCTATAGGAGTTGAAGGATTAAGTGTTACTCCTGCTTTCATTCCAAGAGATTTTATATGTTCAAGTGCTCTATGCAAGTGAACACAAGATTCAAAATGTATTGTGAGTATATCGGCTCCACACTTTTTAAAATCTTCTATATATCTTTCAGGTTTTTCAACCATCAAATGCACATCAAATTTCATAGAAGTTATTTTTCTTATAGACTTTATAAAAGGTTGACCTATAGATATATTAGGCACGAAATTTCCATCCATAACATCTATGTGAAGATACTCACAATTTGTATCATTTTCAACTATTTTTATATCTTTCTCAATATTGGCAAAATTAGCTGACAATATTGACGGAGCTATTTTAATCATCAATACTTTCTCCTTTTTTCAAATTTTTTTATATCATCAAGAATTTTTAAATATGAATCATATCTCGATTTTTGAATGTCTCCATTTTGAACTGCATTTTTTACACCACAATAAGGTTCGTGCTCATGTATACACTTGCTTGCAAATTTACAATCATCTTCAAATTTTTTGAACTCCAAAAAATAATCTTTAAGCTCATATTTATCTATATCTGTAATTTTAAGTGATGTAAATCCTGGTGTATCCGCTATATATGAGTTTTTGGCAAACTCAAGCAAAGTTGCATATGTTGTAGTATTTTTTCCTTTTTGAAGTTTCATACTTATATCTGAAGTTGTTTGTGAAAATCTGTCTGAAATACAGTTTATAAGGCTACTTTTTCCTGCACCTGAAGGCCCTGCTATAACTGTAATATTCCCACTTATTTTGAGTTTTATATCCTCAATACCTATGTTATTATTAGATGATATTTCTACTGTTTGATAACCTATATCTTGGTATATTTTTATTATATTTTTATAATTTTTTTCTTCATCCAAATCAATTTTTGAAAAACAAATCACT
Source organism: Peptoanaerobacter stomatis (assembly GCF_000238115.1). GTDB lineage: Bacteria > Bacillota > Clostridia > Peptostreptococcales > Filifactoraceae > Peptoanaerobacter > Peptoanaerobacter stomatis. Next base: position 92,078 of record NZ_JH414549.1, read on the forward strand.
ACATCTATCTGCTCTTTTTCTGCTATCACAAGAAAATTATCTATTAAAAATGTATTTAATTTCGGATTTTTGACAGAAAATACCAATATCATTTTTGTTATGTTTGCAATAGACGGACGAATCAGCATATTTTTTCTATTATACACTTTTTCCACAACCGCTTTTTTATTCTCTTCATCTAAGATAGATATATCTACATAATCTCCAACTATTATGTTCTGTTTATCTTTTTTAAAACTTCCTCTCGGTTTTGATTCATAAACATCTGTTTCAGTTTCAACATAGAAAAAATCTGCTATTTTTTTTATTACAAGACCTTTGATAATTTCCCTCCATCTTTCATAATTCTTCACTAATTAAACAACTTGTATAATAAAAATATTATGAAATAAATATACTAAATTAATACATAACATTTTTATATTTGATTTTTAAATATAATTTATACTTTTATATAAAGAAATATAGGTATTTTTTAATATAATACTAAAATTATTTGCAGGCTATATGGTTAACACTTTTATAAACATCTGATTTGAATATATTTATAAAAGCACATAAAACAAAATATATTTAAACATATTCTAATTTAAATATTTTGTTTTATAAGAAACCCAATTATAAAAAATCTTAGTTAAATACAATTTCTCCGGTAGTGGAATAATATTCTCCGTTTATATATATATCATAGACTTTTGTCTGACCTAAATAAGCCGATAATGTTATGTCTACATTTTGATTAACCGCCGTTGAAATTGTTGCGGTATAAACTACCGTATTATCTGACTTGTCCAAAACTGATAACAACAAGCTGTCTTTTTGAGGTAAAACCAATGTTATAGTCTTAGATAACGGTATCTGCAAATTTGACACACTACTTGTATTGTTATTTTCATTGTTGCTCTTTGACAATTTATTTATTACAAAATCAATCTCCGTACCGACGTCATGAGTTGTATCGGCTTTCGGATTTTGGTACAATACCGTACCTTCTTTTTTTGATGTATCTTCTTCATAGCTCACATTACCGATTTTAAAATTTCCTATATTGGATTCTACATAATCCAAGTTCATACCTATAAATGAAGGTATTTTTTCCTGTTTTACTTCTTTTCCTTTACTGACTTTTAATTTTATCACATCATCTATCTTAGACTTTACATCTGAACTTGGGTCTTGAGATATGACATGATTCTTTTCCACATTGTCATTAAATTCATAATCTACACTTGATTTTAAATTTGCCTGCTCCAAAATAGATTTTGCTTCTTTTTCTTCTTTATCCACTACACTTGGTACTATTACAATATTTTGAGGCTCTTTTGCAACTACAACGGATACTTCTTCTCCCTTTCTCATCTTTACGCCTGATTCAGGGTTTTGCTCTAATATAGTGCCTTCTTTTTGAGTATCGTCTTCTTTTTCAGACATTATTTTCAACTTCAAGTCACTTTTTTCCAAGTCTTTTTGTGCCTCTATTATAGTTTTTCCTTTTATATCGGGTATTATAGTTGTATTGGTATTGTGTATGGCATCAAATATGTTGCCACCATTTATGATTAACATTACAAACATAATTACAAGTATTATAATTATGCCTAATATTGTGACAGGCAATTTTTTTATTCTGCGTTTTTTTATTTTTGTTTTATTTTTGTCGGAATTTTCTTTAATCTTTTCTTTAGGAAGTTTTATTATTCTTGTATTAAAGTCTTCTTCTCTGTCAAAATACTTTATATCTGAATTTCCATCTTGAATTTTGGCTATATCGGATACTATTTGGTCAACTGACGCATATCTCTTGTCCATATTTTTTTGTGTCATTTTAAGCAACATATTTTTAACGGAAGGCGATATTTTATCTTTATATTCTTCCGGTATTGTTATATTCTCATGTAAATGTTTTAAGGCTACATTTATAGGACTGTCCCCGTCATATGGTATCTCGCCTGTCAATAGTTCATAAAACACAACTCCTAATGAATATATATCTGAACGCTCATCCATATACCCGCCTCTCGCCTGTTCAGGAGAAAAGTAATGTACAGAGCCTATAACTCCTCCGACTGTCGTGATTGTGGCAGAGGTTGCAGCTTTTGCTATCCCGAAATCCCCTACTTTTACTATATTATCTTTGTTTATCATAATATTATGCGGTTTTATATCTCTGTGTACAATCTTATTTTTGTGAGCTTCTCTTAATGCCGAACATATTTGTCTTAATATATCAAGTGCTTCTTTTTCACTGAATTTTCCTTTTTTAGTTATAAGCTGCTTTAAATTTATACCGTCAACATATTCCATAACTATATAGGCAATATCATCTTCCTGACATACATCATATATATTTATTATATTTGCATGATTAAGAGATGCCGCAGCTTTTGCTTCATTATTAAATTTTATTAAGAATTCTTCATCTTTTGAAAATTCAGGTTTTAATATCTTTACTGCAACTACCCTGTTAAGCGTATGACAATAAGCTTTATATACAGTAGACATTCCGCCGTCTGCTATTTTTTCAAGGAGTTCATATCTATTTCCTAATATTATTTTGTCCATAAGTATTCTCCATATACGCTGAATTTATATAATAATACTGATTACGGTTATATTATCTCTTCCACCGTTATCATTTGCCAACTTTACAAGTTCTTCACAGATATCTTTAGGTTCGGAAGTTTTCAATATATTTTTTATAACTTCATCTTCAACCATTGTTGTAAGACCATCAGAACATAAAAGGATTCTATCATCTTTTTGAACTTCTCTTACATAAAAATCTACTTGCACTTGCTCTTCAAATCCTACCGCTCTTGTTATTTTATTTCTGTCTTTATGAGTTCTTGCCTCTTTTTCATCAATAAAGCCTTCATCCAATAAATGTTGAACATATGAATTGTCTTTAGTGATTTGCACAAGATTATTTTCGCTCATCATATAAGTCCTTGAATCTCCTACATTTGCCACATATAATTTTTCATTTATTATAAGTGCACAAACCAAAGTAGTTCCCATCAAAGTTTTATTTGGATTTTCAAATATTACATCGTTGGCTATTTTTATAGAATTACATATTACAGATTTTACATAATCATCTTCTAAATTATCAAAATTCATATTGTACATGTGTTCATCAATTATATCTTTTACCACTTCAACACATTTTGCACTTGCATATTCTCCATAATTGTAGCCTCCCAAGCCGTCAGCTATTATAAACAGCCCCACAGGCACATTATTATATTCTTTGATATTCGCAAAAAAACTGTCTTCATTTTTTTCATGCCTTTGACCAATATCTGTTAATGAAAAATAAATCATAAGTTCTCCTTTGAAATAGTTGATATTCTCAGTTGTCCGCAAGCACCGTTTATATCACTGCCCATTTCTCTTCTTACAGTTGCATTTATATGGTTATCAGCTAAAATCTTCAAAAATTTTTTTATTTTTTGATCATTCGGTTTTTCATAATCATTATGAGATGAAGTATTTACAGGTATTATATTTACATGGCATAATTGATGACCTATAAGTTTGGATAAAACCAAAGCATCTTTTTCAGAATCGTTTACATTTTTTATTATCGCATATTCATAAGTTATGCGCCTATTTGTCTTTTTTATATAATAATCAGTTGATTTTATGAGATCTTCTATCGAAAATTTTCTTGAAATAGGCATTATATTCTCTCTTTTTTCTTGATATGGAGAATGTAAGGATATAGCAAGATTTATTTGCATTTTTCTATCTGCAAAATCTCTTATCTTATCCGCAATTCCACAAGTGGATACCGTTATATGCCTTTGACCTATATTAAGTCCGTTTTCATCACCTATCAGCTCCAAAAACTTGATAAAATTATTGTAATTATCAAACGGTTCTCCGCTTCCCATTATAACTATATTTGAGATTCTCTTCGACACATCTTTTGACATAGATACTATCTGACCTATCATTTCTCCTGCTGTCAAATCTCTTATTTTTGAATTTACCGTTGATGCACAAAATGTGCATCCCATAAGACAGCCTACCTGAGAAGATATACATGCCGATAAGCCGAACTTATATTTCATAAGTACGGACTCTATTATATTATCATCATCTAACTTCATGAGATACTTTTTAGTATAATCCTTTTGTGATTGTAACTTTTTATATATGGATACAGGATTTACACAAAAATTTTCATTTAAAAATTCTTTTAATTTTTTAGGTATGTTGTTTATTTCATCAAATGACGATATTTTGTCAAACACTAAAGGATATATCTGTTTTGCCCTATATTTTTCAAAAGAATTGGATATCAATATATCTTCGAATTCTTTCATATTTAAATCTAATATATTTTTTTTCATATCTTCCCTAATTTACTTTTTTTCTCTAAATTTTAAATAAATTTGCAAGTTTTTAAGTCTTATATAACTAAACCGGTTAATAAAGCATTTGAAAAAATATTGCTGACTTTCCGGTATTTTATATTACTCTTTTATGATTACCTGCATATTGAATTTATAAATTTAATTTAATTGATGAAATTTTTAATCATTTCCATTTTTTCTCATCTTGCATATAAAAAAAACCGTCTGTTGAATCTATGTGTGGATAATATTCATTTTGAGAAAGCAGTTCAAAATTTCCGTTTTTGTCTAAAAACTCACTTATAACATCACTATTTTCTTCTTTTCCCAGAGTGCAAGTACTATACACTAATATTCCATCTTTTTTTAGATATAAAGATGCGTTTTTCAATATTTGTTTTTGAACATCTATAATATTTTGTATATCTTCAAATTTTTTATATCTTATCTCAGGTTTACGCCTTAATATACCTATACCGCTACAAGGCACATCACACAAAACCTTATCAAATTTATTTTTATATTCGCTTTTATATATAGTCGCATCATTTACATATGTTTTTATTATATCTATTCCAAGTCTTTTTGTCTGTTCTTCTAATAATTTAAGTTTTTTTGATGATATATCAAGGCTTGTTATACTCCCTTTATTTTCCATAAGTTCAGCCATAAACACAGATTTTCCTCCAGGAGCTGCACATATATCAAGCACATCTTCATAGGACTTTGGTGATAAAACAAGTACAGTTTTCATGCTCGCATAATCTTGGACGCTGAACAACCCTTTTTTGTACATATCATTTTTACTTATATCCTTAAAATTTTTAAGCGATACTATCATATTTTCTTCATCTATAATATCAAACTTATTGCCTAATTTTTGTAAATTTGTTTTTAAATCATATATGTCTGTTTTTAATCTGTTTCCTCTTATAAATATATCAGGTGTATCTGCCATTGACCTAAGAAGTTCTTGTGTAAATTCTATTTTGTAATTATCAAGCAGTCTTTGCGCTATATATTCACTTACACTATATCTTGTCAATATATATTTTACGTCTTCTTTTATATCTGAAAATTCATAATTCTTAGCAATATTTATATTGTTTTCGTCTGATGTAAATTTTCTAAGAACGGCATTCACAAAACTCTTGGCTCTATTATCATATTTTTTCACAAGTTTTACATTCTCATTCACACTCGCATAATTTACCGATGAATTCATAAAAATTATTTCAAAAAACGCCATTTCAAGAATCAGTTTAGCTTTTTTTGATATTTTTGAAAATGCTATATCACTATATTGCTTTATAAAATAGTCCAAATAATTTATATTGCTCAAAACGCCATAGACAATATACGTTATGAAACCTCTCATTTCATAATCTAAATCAATATTTTTAAAAGTTTCATTTATTGTTATGTTAGAATATTTTTTATCATATTTCACATCATATAATATTTTATATATAATCCACCTTGCGTTAATCATACAATCCTCTAAAAATTTTATTATAAAAAATCTTTTTAAACATTGATATTTTACCATATTTTGCAAAATAATACAAGAATTGCCAAATGTTTGAATATAAGCCTTTTATAACAATCTATTTTTTAGTTCTGTTTATAATAATTTTGACATTTTTACATAAAAAAATTGCATTTTTTAAAAATTTCTATTGACAAATTTAAAAAAAGCATTATAATACATTTTTAAATAATTGAATCGGCGTAAAAAAGAATAGTAATCAGGTAAATTTTTCAGAGAGTAATCGGATGGTGCAAGATTATATATGAACTGATGAATCCGCTTTTTGCCACATCAGGAAAAGTATAGATTTAAAAAACTGAGCATAAGAATATTCATTAACTGATGCGTATATTCTGCGTTAAAGGATTTGAGATTGAAGTAAGAATGTTTATTTAATTCATTTACTCCACATTTTACTTCAATGAACTTGGGTGGCACCACGAATATTTCGTCCCTCGGCATTTAGCCGAGGGATTTTTTTATATACAAAATAGCCCAAAGAATATTCCTTGCAGGGCTAAGCAAGGTTTATTCTGCAAGTATGTTAAGATTATATCCCAAGTAAATATTTTAGTTATACTTGTATTTTCCGTCGACGGTTATATTTTTCATATTTTATAATTATTATTTAAAGGAGATATAACCAATGAAACTTTTTATTCCAGGTCCAGTTACAGTAAGACAAGATGTTTTAAATGAAATGGCTAAACAAATGATAGGGCATAGAACGGCAGATGCCTCTAAGCTTCAAAAAAAACATAACTGAAAAAATGCAAAAAATATTCGGCACTGAAAATCAAGTATTGCTGTCTACTTCTTCAGGCAGTGGTCTAATGGAAGGTGCAATAAGATCTTGCACATTAAAAAGAGCCGCTTGTTTTGCAATAGGTGATTTTGGCGAAAAATGGTATAAAATGGCAATAAATAACAATACTCCTGCCGACTTGTTCAAATCAGAGTTAGGCGATATAACTACACCTGAGCAAGTGGACGAAGTGCTTAAAACAGGCAAGTACGATCTTATAACAGTAACAGGAAATGAAACTACAACAGGAATTGCCAATCCTATAAAAGAAATAGGAGAAATAGTAAAAAAATATGATGATGTAATATTTTGTGTAGATTATGTAAGCTCTGCCGGTGGCATAAAAATTGATGCAGATGACTTTGGTGTTGATATAGCAATAACTTCTTCACAAAAATCATTAGGTCTTCCTCCGGGGCTTGCATTTTGTACTTTTTCTCCAAAAGCTGAAAACAGAGCTAAAAAAGTTGAAAATAGAGGAAGCTATTTCGATCTTTTAAACCTTAAAAGCTTCATTGACAAAAAGGACAACCAATACCCTACTACACCTGCTCTATCTTTAATGTATGCTGCAAACTTCCAGTTAGATTATATATTAAACGAGCAAACTCTTGAAAAAAGAATACAAAACCATAAAAATATGGCTGATTTGGTAAGAGCTTGGGCAAAAAAACATTTTGATTTGTTTGCAAAAGAAGAAAAATATGCATCAAATACGGTAACTTGCATAAAAAATACAAAAAATATAGATGTTGCCAATCTTATAAAGGAATTAAAAAAACAAGACATACTTCTTGGAAACGGATATGGAGATTTAAAAGATAAAACCTTCAGGATTGCACATATGGCGGATTTTAACATAGATGATATGCAAGATTTATTAAACAAAATTGATAATATTTTAGGATTTTAATTTATATTTTCATAATTGTTTTAATTTTTTATAATAATATCTGTTTGACTAATTGATATCACAAGGAATAATAATTAATTTTTTGATGATTATAAATTGAAAATATCTGTTATTTTATTATATTTTAGTGCCAATATATTGAAATCATATTTTTAAAATTACTAACAATTAATATTAATTTTATTTACTATAAAACAAATTGGAGAATTAAAATGAAAATACTTGCAAATGATGGGCTTGACAATATAGCAGTAGAAGAATTGAAAAAACTTAATATAGAAATAGATTTGAATCATTATGATGACGAACTGCTGATAAACAAACTCAAAGAAGTCGATATCGTTATAATACGTTCTGCCACAAAATTAACTTCCAAAATACTCGAAAAGACAAAAAATACGAAGCTTAAACTTCTCATAAGAGCAGGAGTTGGACTTGACAATATCGATGTTGAATACGCCAAAAACAACGGATACATTGTAAGAAACACACCCAATTCAAGCGCCAATTCAGTAGCAGAATTCGTTATAGGCGCTATAATTTCACTCGCAAGATTCATACCTGTAGCAAATTTTACCTGCAAAAATAAAAAGTGGAACAAAAAACAATATCAAGGTATAGAAATACAAGGCAAAACACTCGGCATAATAGGTATGGGTAATATCGGCAAACTTCTTGCAAAAAAAGCCGATGCACTCGGTATGAAAGTAGTATTTTATGATAAATTTGTGGATAAATGCGAAAATTATGCCTATCTTTCACTTGAAGATTTACTTAGAACATCAGATTTTATAAGCATACACACACCGTTTGTAAGAGATAATTTCATATCTACAAATGAGTTCAATATTATGAAAGATGGTTGTTATATAGTAAACACATCCAGAGGTGATAACTTGGACGAAGATGCACTTATAACAGCCATAGAAAACGGAAAGGTTGCAGGCTGTTTTATGGACGTATTAAAAAAAGAACCTATAGAAAACGAAAAATTAATGCAAAATGACAAGATATATTTATCCCCTCACTTAGGCGGTGCAACCGATGAAGCACAGCAAAAAATAGGTATGGAAATAGTTGACATTGTAAAAGAATTTATGAATATGTAATTTAGAAATAATCAAATTTTTCATTTAAAAATTGGAGAATATTATGGATATACGAGGATTTAAAGCATTACGACCGAAAGCTGATTTCGTAAAAGATTTTTCTACCTTGCCCTATGATGTAGTAAACGATACACAGGTAAAAACTGCAATTCAAAATAACACAAATTTGTTTTTCAAAGTTATAAAGACAGACTCTTTATATGATGAAAACATCTACGAAAAAGCAAGAGAAAACCTTGAACAATTAAAAAAAGAAAATTTATTAATACAAGACGAGAAAAAGTCATTTTATATATATCAAGAAATTTTCAAAGACATAAATCAAACAGGTATCGTCGCAACTATAAATATTGATGAATATATAAAAGGAAATGTAAAAAAACACGAAAAAACTCTAAAAGAAAAAGAAATAGACAGAATAAATAACTTTTATACTTGTAAAGCCAACACTGAACCTGTATTTTTATTTCAAAACAGAAATGCAGAAATTGAAAAAATAATTTATAATACAAAACTTACCAAGCAAAAAGAATATGATTTTATAAGCGAAGATAATGTAAGACATATTTTATGGAAAATAGATGACGAAACAGTTGTAAATAAGCTCGAAAGCTTGTTTAAGAAAGTAAACTCTCTTTATATAGCTGACGGACATCATAGAACAGCATCATCCATAGACGTAGCACTAAAAATACGACAAGAAAATCCTGCTTATGATAAAAATAGTGAATTCAACTATTTTATGGCAGTTATATTTTTTGAGGACGAGCTAAAAATATTACCATATAACAGAATTATAAAAAGCTTAGAAAAATATGATATTGAAAATATATTGAAAGAAATAAAAACAAATTTCAAAGTGCAACTATATGATAAAGTAACTTTTCCCACTGAAAAACACAGCTTTACAATGATATTAAACAATAAAATTTATAAACTCACAGCAAACAAAAGCATAATAGACGAAAAAGATCCAATAAACTCATTGGATACTATAATACTTCACAAAAATATAATAGAACCTTTATTTAAAATAACAGATATAAAAAATGAAGATGATATTGAGTTCGTAGGCGGTACAAACGCACTGAAAAATATAGATGAGCTTAAAAATGGAAATATTGTATTTTTAATGTATCCTACTCAAATTGAGCAGATAAAAAACATAAGTGATATTGATGCTATAATGCCTCCAAAATCCACTTGGTTTGAGCCGAAACTCAGAAGCGGTTTATTTATACATGAATTTTAGAAATTTTATACTAAATGTTAATAAAAAAACGAATATTCTTATTTTTAAAAATTTATCAGCAATACTATTACCTAATTTAAAAAAACATATATTTAAATTTTAATTAGGTAATAGTATAAATGATGACTTATATTACATAGTTTTCATCTAAACTTTTAAAATTTATCCAATGTATCTTTAAACACATCTAATGCTTGGCATATTGTTTCTTTTTTGCTTATATCCACTCCTGCCATTTTTAATTGATCTATCGGATAATTTTTATTACCGTCTTTTAAGAAGTTGATATATCTGTTTACATTCTCTGCACCTTTTAATACAGCTTGTGATAAGAACGTTGCACAAGTAAACCCTGTAGCATATTTATATACATAATAATCTGAATAGAAATGTGGTATTCTCGCCCATTCCAAAGCAATCTCATCATTTAATTTTACTGTAGGATAATATGTCTTGTTCAAGTTATAATATATTTCATTCAAGCTTTCTGCCGTCAATGCTTTACCTGACAAAACTTCGTCATGCACAATTTTTTCAAATTCTGCAAACATCACTTGTCTGAAAACTGTTGTTCTGAATTGTTCCATATTATATACCATAAGATTTTTTTTCTGAATATCTGTATCTGCATTTTTCAGCATATAATTGTAAAGCAACAACTCGTTTGTAGTAGATGCAACTTCTGCTACAAATATGGTATAGTCTGATTGCAAGAATGGATTATTTTTTCTTGAATAATAGCTGTGTATTGAGTGACCAAGCTCATGTGCTAATGTAAATACTGAGTTTAAGTTATCCGTATAATTCATAAGTATATACGGATTGGTGTCATATGCACCAAAAGAGTAGGCACCGGCTTTTTTACCTTCTTTAGGATATACGTCTATCCACCTGTCTTCAAAACCTTTTTTCAATATTGAAAGATATTCTTCCCCTAAAGGTTTCAAAGCATTTTTTATTATTTGTTCAGCCTCTTCATATCTATATTTTGTTTCGTCTTTTTCAAATAATGGCACATATAAGTCGTAGTTGTGTATTTCATCTACTCCCAAATATTTTTTCTTTATATCCATATATTTTGAAAGTACCGGTATATAATCATGTATTGCTTCTATAAGAGTATCATATACTTTTTCATCAACATTATCTCCAAATAATTCTTGAGATAAATTTGATTTAAAATTTCTCGCTTTTGCCAATTTTTCCTTAGCCTTTACATGACCATAATAATCTGCTGCAAACGTATTTACATATTTCCCGTAAGTTTCGTACATTTTTTCAAAGGACTCTTTTCTTACCTGTCTGTTAGGATCAGTTTGAAAATTGCTGTAATTAGCATGAGTAAGTACCCTTTTTTCTTTATCTGACTCGATTACAGGAAATCTCATATCTGCATATGAAAGCATATAAAAACTGTTTTCTGTATCGCTCGCTATATCTTGAGCCATACTTAAAAGATATTCTTCTTTTTCACTCAAAACATAAGGTTTATTCCTTAATGTTCTTGATATAACTTGCTTATAATCATCCCTGTCAGATTTTTTCATAAAATCATTTATCTTTTCTTCGCTTGTACTCATAACAATCGGTTCAAATGATGAGAATTCTTCGCTCATTTTTGCAGATAATGCTTCCACTTCAAGCGCTGTTTTTTGACTTTTAGATACCGTTGTATCTTCATCTCTTTTCATATTTGAGTATGCTATAAGTCTTGACATAATAACAGATGCTTCTTCTACAACTTTCAGCAATTCTTCAAGAGATATATTTTTTTCTGATTTTATATTGCTGAACTTAGCAATCAAATCTTCTATTTTTTTCATATCTTTTTGTATAGATTCATCAGAATTATATATAAGCGATAAATCCCAGTTAAATTCTTTCATATAATTTCCCTTTCTTTTGTCAAAACTATTATACAATCAATTTTTCTTTATTATTTTTTTCAAATGTTCTGTCAAAAATTGCGATGTGATACCTATAAATATACCTGTTCCTATCGAAATAAATGACATATACGGCAAATAATAAAATATCTTAGTATTTGATATCATAAATGATGCTACCAAAAGCTGACCTATATTAAAAAATAATGCTCCAACTACTGATATTCCTATCATGCTTACAGATTTTAAATCTAATTTTTTTAATATACCCATGGCTATAATGCTCAATATTCCTCCTGATATACTATACATAAATGTCGATATTCCACCATAAAATGTAGATGAGAGAAATATCCTCATAAACAAAATCACAAAAGCCTCTTTAAAACCGAAAACATACAGGCATGTAAGACTTATGATATTTGATAATCCCAGTTTTGCACCGGGAGCTATCAAATTTATCGGAGGCAACATATTTTCTATATAATACAAAACAAGAGAAAATGACAGCATTATAGCAAGCAACACCATCTTACTCGTCTTATTCATTTAATCTTTTTTCCAATTCTGTTTTCTTATCTTCATATCCTTTTTTACCTAAAAGTGCAAACATATTTTTCTTATAATCTTCTACACCTTCTTGGTCAAAAGGATTTACATTATTTATATATCCGCTTACTCCACAAGCATATTCAAAGAAATAAATCATATATCCTAAATTAAATTCATCAAGTTTTTCTATATTTAAAATAAGATTAGGCACTCCTCCGTCTATATGAGCAAGTAAAGTAGCCTGCATAGCTTTTTTATTTACAAAATCAACCGTCTTTCCTTCAAGATAGTTGAGTCCGTCCAAATCCTGCTCTTCTTTTTTAAGCGTTATATCTTTTCTTGGAGAAGATATGCTTATAACTGTTTCAAATATATTTCTGTTGCCGTCTTGTATAAATTGTCCCATTGAGTGTAAATCAGTAGAAAATACCACGCTTGCCGGGAATATACCTCTTTGATCTTTTCCTTCACTTTCACCGTATAGTTGTTTGAACCATTCGTTGAAATACATCATTTGAGGCTCATAGTTTACAAGAATTTCTACAACTTTGCCTTTTCTGTAAAGTATATTTCTGTGAATTGCATACATAAGTGCATCATTTTTAAGCACATCATCTTTTTCAAACTCATCTTTCGCTTTTTTAGCACCTGACATAAGTTCATCTATATTCATACCCGCTACCGCAATTGGAAGCAAACCTACAGCAGTAAGTACGGAATATCTTCCTCCTACATCATCAGGAACTACAAAAGTTTCATAGCCTTCATCATCGGCAAAATTTTTCAAAGCTCCTTTTTGCCTGTCAGTAGTCACAAATATTCTGTCTTTTGCCTCTTCTTTTGTATATTTATTTAACAATACTTCTCTTATAATTCTAAAAGCTATCGCAGGTTCTGTAGTAGTACCTGATTTTGATATTACATTTATAGAAAATTCTTTATCTTGCAAAAATTCTACAAGTTCGCTTAAATAGGTAGAAGATATGGAATTTCCCGCAAAAATTATCTTCGGAAACTTATTTTCAGTTTTTGACATAAAATTTGTAAAATTATTTGAAAGTGCCTCTATGACAGCTCTTGCACCCAAATATGAACCACCTATACCTATAACTACAAGCACTTCGCTGTTAGACTGTATCTTATTTGCTGCCTTTTTTATCCTGTCAAACTCTTCTTTATCATAATTACAAGGTAAATTTACCCAACCCAGAAAATCTTTACCTGCACCATTGCCTTTTTTTAACATATCTTGTGCATTTTTTGCCGTTTCAATCATATTATCTATTTCATGTTTTTTTATAAATGCGTTGCATTTTGAGTAGTTTAATGTCAAATTCAAATTGCTCATAAAAAATACCCCCTAAATGAATAATTAATAGTTAATTAAGTTTGTTAAGTTTGCCTAATTTAATCTCAAACCTATGTTTAAAATGATATAAAAATTTTAGATTAATACATAATAAAAAATTAATTTTTTCTGGAATTAATATGATAACAAACTACAAAATACTTGATAAATTATATCATTGTTTTTTAATTTTGTAAATTACACTAAGTCTGCATTTTATACCATATAAACTCCTCATATAAGTTATCTGTTATTATATTGGAGAATTAAAATAAACCCTGTATAGATAGCTGTAAAAAACTGTCTGCTATACAGGGTTTATTTTATCTTCTTAAATTATTTCATAATTATTAATTTAAAACCAATAATTTATCTACTTTTATTGCACCGTCTTTTCCTTGTTCATTAGATGGCCAAACAAGACATTTACTGTCTTTTTGTATGCTATCAAATGTAGTTTCTTTTCCATCTTTCAAAGATATAGGAACAAGGTTGTTATCAACGCTCCATTTTGCTCCCGGCTTATCTGAAAGTATCGTTTCACTTTCTCCTTTTTCTATGTTGTCAACTTCTAAATAATTTGGTAACACACCATCTTTTACATTAATCAATATAACATATGCAGTTGTCTGTGGTGGCATACTTGCTGTAAATGCGTTAGAAACCCAAGCGAAAACTTCAGTTCCTTTTGTTAATTGTGAGCGTTCCACCTTCATACCTGTTTGTGCATCTACAACAGGTGTATTTTCATCTACATTCAACACAATTTCTTGTGTATCTTTTTCTGTAGCACCTTTAACCTCTATACCGATTTGATTACCTGAAGCATCATCAGAAGTTATTGTTCCCATTTGAGCTATTTGAGGAAGTTCTGATAATGAATCTTGTGCATCTTCTTTTTCATTTTCTTTCGTATTTTCAGTTTGACTTGTTTCAGTTTTTTTGCCGGCATCATCACCCTTAGGTTTATCTTGCGAAGTGCAGGCTGCAAGAGAAAACGCCATAAGTCCAATTAACATAAATCCCAATAATTTTCTTTTCATAATTTTATACCTCGTTTTTATAATTTTTTTCATAAGAATAATTTTTATCCTTATGTTACATATATTTTAAGCAAATAAATTGCTTAATTTACTTGTTTATCTTATTATAGAAAATAATAAACTCAGCTCTGTTAAAAAATATTATACTGAACTATGCTGAAAAATACAACAAAAATATTTTAGATTAAGTGATACCTGTTTTATAACAGTTTTTTATTATATTTATCATTAATCGGATAACCGTATTAATTTTTCTTAATTACTATATGTATAACTGCCGTATTAACGGCAGTTTTGTTGTCTAATTACCGAATAGTGAATTTAATGGAGATGATTGTTTCTTTTTAATGTTTGTTATTTCATCTTCAGTCATCAAGGCGGTTTTTAATACCATTTCTTTTTTATTTCTTTCTATTGTTATTGTTACAGGTTTATTCAAGTCTTGACCATACTTATATAAACTTGCTTGTAAATCTGACATATTTTTTATTGTATCATCGTTTAGCTTTATAATTATATCTCCTTTTTTGAGACCTGCTTTTTGAGCCGGTGAATTGTCATATATGCTGTGAACATATACTCCGTCTTTTGTTTGTGTTTCCAATTTTGCTGAATTTTTTATTTGACTTAGCGTAATTGCTTTTACTCCTAAAATAGGCTTATCTTTTATTTCTCCGTTTTCTTTTATTATATCAACGAATACTTTTGCAGTATTTATCGGAATTGAAAAGCCAAGACCTTCTCCTCCTGTTGCCTTAATTGTATTTATTCCTATTACTTCACCGTTTGCATTTAATAGCGGTCCACCACTGTTTCCCTGATTAATTGACGCATCTGTTTGCAATAAATTACTCATAGATGTGGAGTCGCTTACGCTAACCGTTCTGTCTATTCCGCTTATTATTCCTTGAGTCATTGTTCTTTCAAATTGCAAACCTAATGGATTACCTATGGCTATTGCTATATCTCCAACTTCTACGTTATCACTGTTTCCAAGTTTTGCTACCGGATAGTTTTCGCCTTCCACTTTTATTATTGCAAGATCCAAGCTTGTATCATACCATTTTACTTCTGCTTCTTTTGTTGTACCGTCATTAAACAATACATTCACTTTTTCAGCTTGACCGTCTTCTACAACGTGTGAATTTGTCAATATATATCCTGATGAATCAACGATAACCCCTGTTCCAAGACCTTCTCTAACTCTTGAAGTCGCACCGTTGCCAAAATAAAAATCAAAATATGAATCTTGTGATGAATCATCTAAAAAGACTGTTGTTATACCAACTACTGACGGCATAGCCGATTTTGCTACATTTTTATATAAATTTGTAAAATCATATTTGCTTATATCTGCATTTGTTTTTTCTACTGCTATTTCATTAATTGCATTATTGCTTGTATTGGTAGTCATAACTCTATTTGCCTGCGGTACAATCGCCACAAATGTTACAACACATCCGATTACTACCCCTAAAAGTCCCGAAAAAAAGTTGCCCAATCTATTTCTCATTGCTGTTACCTCCAAACTTTTTAATTTTTTCCATCTTGTAAATTCTTATTTCAAGTGCTTATTTTTATGCTTAACACTATCATATAAAGAGCGTCTATACTGTCACTTTCTCTGATGTAGTAAACTGTTCAAGCACTGAAAGTTCTACATCACAACCCACTTTAATACCATGCTCGGATAATATTGAAAGTACACTTTGATAAGCCAATATAGGAACGTTGTTTTGTCTTGACAGGTGAGCAAGCATTATTTTATACGCTTTTTCTTTTACTAAAGATGCTGCACATTCACCAGCACTGTCATTTGACAAATGACCAAAATTAGATTTCACCCTTCTTTTTAATTCATAAGTGTACGGACCTGCATCAAGCATATTTATATCATGATTTGCCTCTAAAATTATTACCTCACATTCTTTAATAAAATTCATCAGCTGTTTTGTTACTATACCGAGATCTGTAACTATTGACAAAGCTTTTTTTCCATCTGTTATTTTATAAGCTACAGGATCTGCAGCATCGTGATTTATAGGAGTTGACGATATCTTTAAATCACCTATGAAAACATCATCCATATTTTTTATAATTTTTATGTTATGCTCTTTAATATTACCTATTTTATGCATCATGCTTTCCCATGTTCCTTGTGTAGAATATATAGGTATATCAAATTTTCTTGATATTATACCCGCTCCTTTTATGTGATCTGTATGTTCATGAGTTATGAACACAGCATTTATACCATTAAGCTCAATATCGTGCCTTGCCAACAAATCTATTATACTTTTTCCACTAAGACCTGCATCTATTAAAATTTTTGTATTTTTTTCCTGTAAGAAATGGCAGTTTCCACTACTTCCGGATGCTACTGATATATATTGCATATCTATCCTCTCATATATGATTTTTAATTCTAACATCTAAGACTTAAATTAATCTAAATACTTTATATTTTTTTAATTTATATTATATTAATACCAAAAATATAGTATCTGCCTATATTTTATTGATATTTATTTTTTAATTTTTATATTATTTTAAACAAAAAGCAAATATTTGCTTTATATCATTTAAGATTATTTTAAAAAATATAAAGCCTTTAATTGACTACAGTTCTTATTATACCACAAAAAAAACACTAAAAAATAGTGTTCTTTAAAAAAAATGAAGCATAAAAAATTTATCTGATAAATATTTTTATACTATTGTATAATTAAATATGGATATTTTTTAATATATTTAATCTTGTATTAACTCTAACAGTATTCAATATTAATCTATTTTCATCGTTTTCTCATCATAAATTGAAATCTTGTCTTTACCTGATTGTTTAGCATAGCGTAAAGCGACATCCGCTTCAGACAATATATGTGGTGGTGCTTTATCTATATCGGCTATTGTTATTCCTATACTCAAACTCACCTGTTTTCCGAACTCATCTTTACATTCTCTTTTAAATCTTTCTTTTATTTGATTAAGTTCTCTTATTGCTTTGTCGATATTTTCATTTATTCCTAAAACAAATTCTTCTCCTCCATATCTTATAGGAACAAAATTGTTGCTCTCATATCTTTTCAATATATTCCCGAATATATTCAATATCCTGTCTCCGGCTGTATGGCTAAACTCATTGTTAACATTGCTCAGATTATCAATATCACATATAGCTATACAAAACTCATTTCCAAACAAACCTTCTTTTGCATCTTCAAAAAATTCTCTAAGCATTATTTTTGTATATACGCCTGTCAATCTGTCAACATTAATACTATTTTTCAGGGTTTGTATATCAATCATTGTAGATATCAGTTTTTCCTGCTTTTTTCTAATATATACCATTATCAATACAGCTAATATAAAAAATATTATAATCATTGTTTCTATCAGTAAAATATCTACAGAAAAAGCGAAATTTACAACTAAATCAGAATCATATTTAATCAAAAATGCACTTATCATTATACAAAATATAGATAATATTGTAATAATAGCCGCCATACCTATACTTCCATATATTACTGATAATAAAATAGGTACTGTGAATATAAAATACACTGCCGAAAAATACTGATGTACAACTGCTACTACAAATATTTGAATTACGAAAGAAATATTTACTACTATGTTTTTAATATTTTCAAATTTTTTATCATTCGTACTATATCTATTGACAAGATATGCAATCAAATATAATAGCAGGTTAATAGATACAGGAGTCAATAAATATCTAATCAGATAAGTAGATGAACTTATATTTATATATTTTTTGTATCCTACAACAAGTATTATCAATTCCATTACAAAAGTTACAAATATAACTAATAATTCTATCTTTAAATGTATTTTTCGCCATTTTTCGTTTAACGGAATAGTTCCTTTTTCTATCAGACTCTCCTTAAATTCATCTTTATTAAAATAATTTATACTGTACATATTATAATCAACTCAATTTCTCTCAAAATTTATAATCCACTATAGCTTACATTATATCATAAAAAAGATGGAATAATTCAAATTTTAACTATTTTTATGCTATTATCTAATTAAATACAGATAATTTTAATATGATATTAAAATTATTTTATAAGCAAAACCGCCAACACTTCTATAAATATCTGCTTTTCATGTAGTTATAAAAGTACATAGAGTAAAATATATTTTAAAATACTTTAATTTAAATAGTATTTAGTATTGATATATTCTGTAAGATAATTTTCAGTGCAATATAAAAAAAGTACATTTATATAAATTTCAAATTTTATAAAAATATACTTTTTTTATATATTTGAATGATTTTATGCACCTAAATATGCTTTTCTTACTATATCATCATTCAACAAATCTTTTGCATTTCCTTCTTTTATTATCTTACCTGTTTCCAATACATAGGCTCTATCTGCAATGCTAAGTGCCATTTTTGCATTTTGCTCTACCAATAATATTGTAGTATTGTTGTTTTTATTGAGGTCTTTTATTATTTCAAATATTTCTTTAACGAGCAAAGGTGCTAATCCCATTGACGGTTCATCTAATATGAGTATCTCCGGTCTGCTCATTATAGCTCTGCCTATCGCAAGCATTTGTTGTTCTCCACCTGACAGAGTTCCTGCAAGTTGCTTTTGTCTTTCTTCAAGTCTTGGAAATCTCTCATATATATGTGCTATTTCCCTCTTTTTATTCTCCATACTATCTTTTATACTGTAACTACCTAACATAAGATTGTCATATACCGTTAAATGCGAAAATATCCTTCTACCTTCCGGTACTTGTGCTATACCTTCTTTAAGTATTATATGTGCCTTCATTTTGGTTATATCTTTATCATGGTAAATTATCTGTCCGCTTTTCGCTCTTATTATTCCTGATATGGTTTGAAGCGTTGTAGTCTTACCTGCACCGTTTGCACCTATCAGTGATACTATTTCTCCTTTTTCTACTATCAGGGATATATCTTTTATTGCGTGTATGTTTCCATAATATACATTCAAATCTTTTATCTCTAATAATGACATAAGTTTTTCCTCCTAATCCCCTAAGTATGCACTTATTACTCTTTCATCTTTTATTACTTCTTGCGGATTACCTGATGCCAACATTTTTCCATAATCCAAAACATTCAATTTTTCACATATTCCAAGCACAAGGTTCATATCATGTTCTATCAATAATATAGATACTTTGAATTTGTCTTTTAATATACCTATTGTTTCCATAAGTTCTGCCGTTTCCGTATCATTCATACCGGCAGCGGGTTCATCCAGCAACAACAATTGTGGAGATGTCGCCATGGCTCTTGCTATTTCCAATTTTCTTTGTTTACCATATGGAAGGTTATCCGCTTTTTCATCTTTATATTCATCTAATGAAAATATTTTTAAAATATCCATTACTTTATGATATATTTTTCTTTCTTCTTTAAAAAATCCTTTTGTTCTGAAAATGGATGAAGAAATTGACGTTTTCATATCTTTATTAAAGGCTACAGCAACATTTTCGACAACTGTAAGTGCTTTAAAAAGTCTTATATTTTGGAATGTTCTTGCTATACCCATAGACACTATTTGATGAACTTTTTTTCCGTTGAGCAAGGTTCCGTTTAATTTTATTTCGCCTTCTGTAGGTTCATAAACTCCTGTAAGTAAATTAAATACAGTAGTTTTTCCCGCTCCGTTAGGTCCTATAAGTCCAACTATTTCATTTTGATATATTTCCAAATTAAATTCTGAAACTGCTTTCAAACCGCCGAATGTTATTCCTATATTTTTTGCTGACAATATAAGATTTTTACTCATTTGCCCCACCGCCTTTTTTCAATTTTGCATTGGGTAGCGCTCTATCAATCAAATTTGTAAGAGAAAACTCTTTTGTTCCAAGCAATCCGTATGGTCTAAATATCATCATCAATATCAATATTATAGAATAGATGAACATTCTATAATCATTAAATCCTCTAAGAAGCTCAGGTAATATAGTAAGTACCATTGCACCTATTGCAGAACCTGTAAAACTTCCAAGTCCTCCAAGTACAACAATAACCAATATATCTATAGATTTATTGAAATCAAAATTTTTCGCTCCCAATATTCCTATATAATGCGCATACATACCTCCTGCTAATCCTGCAAAAAAAGCAGAATATACAAATGCAAGTGTCTTATAAAATGTAGGATTTATACCTGATGCTTCAGATGCTATCTCATCTTCTCTTATTGACAGTATTGCTCTTCCGTGTCTTGATTTCATAAATGTATACATCATAAATACACATAAAACCATGATAATATATATTACTGAAAAGTTTTTATAAAGTTTTATTCCTGTAAGTCCTTTTGCTCCGCCTGTAAACTTAAAAAACTCAATCAAAACTCTTATTATCTCACAAAATGCAAGAGTAAGAATCGCCAAGTAATCTCCTTTAAGCCTAAGTGCAGGTATACCTATGCCCAATCCTATTATAGCAGCAACTAATCCGCCTAATATGAGTGCTACTATATATCCTGCAAATCCCGGAAGTATTCCTGATTTAGTGAACAATCCGGCTGTATATGCTCCTATTGACATAAAACCTGCGTGTCCAAGTGCCATCTGCCCAAGGCAACCTGCAGTTATGTTAAGACTTATTGCAAGAACCATATTTATACATACCAAAATCATTATACCGCTTAAATAATTGGTTATTATGCCTATTTTCATAAGAAAATTAACTAACAGGAACACAGCAGTTACACCGAAAATATTTATTATGAAATTTTTCTTTTTAAATGTATTCATATGCTCCTCCTATACTTTTTCTTTTTTATTTATTCCAAAAATTCCTGCCGGCTTAAATAACAACACTATTACCAATATACCAAATACAACTGCATCTGCTAATTGTGTAGATATATATGCTTTTGTAAGCGCCTCGACTATACCTATTATAAATCCGCCTATCATGGCTCCCGGAATTATACCTATCCCTCCAAGTACAGCTGCAACGAATGCTTTCAAGCCAAGCATAGAGCCCATTGTAGGTGTTATCTGAGGATATGAAGATACATATAATATAGATGCTACAGCTGCAAGAGATGAACCTATCGCAAATGTCATAGATATTATATTATCAACATTTATTCCAACCAACTGTGCAGCAGAAAAATCTTCTGATACTGCAACCATACCTTTACCTGCCTTAGTTTTAGTTATAAATAATTGTAATGATACCATTAATACTATTGATACAAGTATAGTTATTATAGTTGATATATTTATATTCAACTCTCCCATTTGAATCGGAGTTGTAGAAAATACAGTTTCAAATGCTCTCGGATTTGGAGAAAATATAAGCATAAATGCATTTTGTAACAACAATGAAACCCCTATTGCAGTTATAAGCGAAGATATCCTTGCCGAATTTCTCATAGGTCTATAAGCTATTTTTTCTATTAAAATACCAGTAACAGCGCAAAATACTATTGCTGGTACAACTGTAAGCCAAACAGGAAGTCCCATAGATGATAATACAGGTAACGATATGAAAGCAATGTATGCTCCGACCATTATTATATCTCCATGTGCAAAATTGATAAGTTTTACTATACCGTAAACCATTGTATATCCGAGCGATACAAGTGCATATATGCTTCCTATTTGTAATCCGTTTATTAATTGTTTTATGAAATCCACTGATTATCCTCCTTTCTTACTATATATAAATTAAAAAAAGGGCAGCAAAACTGCTTGCATACCCTTTTTTTAAAGCTATTCTAATTTATTCGGCTACCATTTTTTTGTAAAGTTTATATTGATCGCCTTCTATTGTAGTCATAAATACTGATTTTATAGGGTTTCTATTCTCATCAAATTTGAAAGAACCTGTCACTCCGTCATAAGATATATTTTTAAGTGCTTCAACAACTGCCTTTGAATCTGTAGAATCCGCATTTTTCATAGCCTCCGCCATTAAATATACTGAATCATATCCAAGTGCTGAGAATGATTGTGGAGCTTCATTATAAGTGTCTGTATATTTTTTTATAAAATTTTGTACTTTTTCTTCCGGATCATCAAGTGCAAATGTATTGCAGAAATATGCACCTTCTACTGAATTCAGATCATCCTGTTTTATAGATTTTATTACTCCGTCCCAACCATCTCCACCTATAAGTTGTACATTTATTCCGACTTGTCTTGCTTGTGGAGCTATTAGAGATACTTTTTGATAATAATCAGGTATAAATAATACATCAGGGTTTGCATTTTGTATTTTTGTAAGTTGTGATTTAAAATCTACGTCATTTTCTCCATAAGATTCGTCTGCTACTACTTCCAATCCTAATTCTTTTGCTTTATCTACAAACGCTGTTGCAAGTCCGTCTGAATAATCACTTGAATTATTTCTTATTACTGCAACTTTTTGAACTTTCAATTCATCTTTTGCAAATACAGCCATAACCTCACCTTGATATGGATCAATAAACGGTGCTCTGAATATATTTTCTCCATGTGTAGTTATAGATTGTGCAGTTCCTGTAGGAGTAATCATAGGTATTCCTGTTTCTGCAGCAACTAATGCCACTGCATCTGAAGGTTTTGATGTAACCGCTCCTACAAGAGAAACTATTTTATTCTCTACCAATTTATTAAACGCATTTGTTGACTCAACTGCATCATTTTTATCGTCCATAACTTCAAGTACCAATTTTTTACCTAATACTCCGCCGGCTTCATTTATTTCATCTACAGCTAATTTTGCTCCATTCATAGTTGAATTACCGTACATAGCTGCATCTCCTGTGATAGGCCCTATTCCACCTATAAGTATGCTGTCCGATGCCTCCGCTGTATCATTATTATTCGGTTTTTCTTCCGTTTTTCCACATGCTGCCAAAACAAATACCATGGCTACCGTTAAAGCTAATGATAAAAACTTCTTCAAACTCCTTTTCATAAAAATCTCTCCTTAATTTAAAATAATACAATATTATATTGTATAAGAAAAAAAACTGCTCTAAATATTAAGATAAAAATATTTAAAGTAATTTTATAAACAAGAAAATAATAATATTTATAAGCAATTAAAATATTTATTATTTTTTGTATAGTGTAATATTCTACCACAAAAATTTTATTTGTAAAGATTTTTATTATAATTTTACGTACATTTTAAATAAACTATATTTTAAAGTTCAGTATCTATTATTTCGAAATATTGTGCCAATAGATTTGCCGCTCTTTCACAGTCTTTACTTTCAATAACTACGGCTACAGATATTTCTGATGTCGAAATCATCTCTATGTTTATATTATTGTCACCAAGTACTGCAAATACATCCGCTGCAACTCCCGGATTTGTAATCATTCCTGCACCTACTACCGTTATGCAGGCTACATCATCAAGTGCTTCTATTTTTTTACCGTCAAGTGCTATCAATGTTTTTTCCATAGTTTCTATAGCATCTTGTTTTGAATCTTTGTCAATTATAAAACATATATTATTTATTCCCAATTCTCCTGATGATTGTGCTATCAGTCTGACATTTACTTTATTGTCTGCTAACGACTTGAATATGGTTTTAGCAATTCCAGGTTGATCTTTTATTCCAAAAATTGTCATCTTCACTACATCATAATCGTGTGCTATTCCGGTTATTACTCTATCTTTTTCCAATTTATCCACCTCTTGTACCATTGTTCCCTCATTTAAATTAAAGCTTGAGCGAACATGAATTTTTACATTATATAATTGTCCAAGTTCTACACATCTCGGATTTAAAACTTTAGAGCCTTGAGATGCCAATGTTAGCATTTCTGAATATGAAATTAAATTTACTTTTTTAACATTTTTCACTAATCTCGGATCTGCACTATAAACTCCATCTACGTCCGTGTATATCTCACAACTGTCGGCATTTAATGCGGCAGCAAGAGCAACAGCTGTTGTATCTGAGCCTCCTCTACCCAATGTTGTAATGTCATTCTTTTCATTTATGCCTTGAAATCCTGCAACTATTAGTATATTACCATTATCGAGCTCTTCTTTTAATCTATTTGAGTCTATATCTACTATTTTAGCTTTGCTGTAAAAATCATTTGTTTTTATCCCTGCCTGTGCTCCTGTAAGAGATATAACTTTCTCTCCCATAGATTGAATAGCCATAGCCAATAATGATATTGATACCTGCTCTCCTGTAGAAAGCAACATATCCATTTCTCTTTTTGGAGGATTAGGACTTATTTGTCTTGCTAATTCAATTAAATCATCTGTAGAATCTCCCATAGCCGAAACTATTACTACTACTTGATTTCCTTGTTTTTTCGTATTTACTATTCTGTTTGCTACATTTTTAATTCTATCGGCATTAGCAACAGACGAACCGCCATATTTTTGAACTATTAGTGACAACTTTTTTTACCCTCCTATTTCTAATTTTATTGCACCCTCTTTAACAGGGCTAAGTATTTTTATAGTACCTTTTATATTATTTTTTTTACATTCTTCTTTTAAAATTTCATATAACTCCTGGGACATTGTCTTGTGGCAAAACGCCATAAGAGTTGAGCCTGATCCGCTTATAAACGTTGCCAATGCTCCATTTGATTTCATAATATTTTCAAAAAAATCATATTCTTTTATAAGTGATTTTCTATATGGTTGATGAATTTTATCATCCACCACTTTTGATAAAAGTTCATAGTCACTTGTAATCATTGCCATTATAAGCAGAGATGCTCTTGATATATTATATATGCAATCTTGTCTGTCATAGGTCTTGGGCAATATTTTTCTTGCTTCGTTTGTTGACATTTCATATTCAGGTATTAAAACTATCGTATCGAGCATATCAGGTGGCATTATCTTTTTGTATTCAACTGTGTCTCCTAATATAACTGATGCCGTTATGCTTCCTACAAGTGCAGGGGTTACATTGTCCGGATGTCCTTCTATCTCATTTGCAATATTAAGTATCTCATCTTTACTCATATTTGTACCTGCTATATCATTAGCACACAAGAGTGCGCCTATAACTATAGATGAACTGCTCCCAAGTCCTCTTGCTATCGGTATATAATTGTGTATTTTTATCTTTAAGCCTTTAAATTTATATCCAACTTTGTCAAAAAAATACTTTGCCGTTTCATATGCCATATTATTTTCATCCAGCGGTACTGTATCGCTACCATCACCTATAACTTCTATTTCAAGTCCTTTATCAGTTTCTTCAAAACTTATAGTGTTATAAATATTTACAGCCATCCCCAAACAATCGAATCCCGGTCCTATGTTGGCAGATGTAGCGGGAACTTTATAGCTTACCATTAGCCCTCCAATTTTTAGAAAAAATTTTATTTTTCATTAATCAATTTCATTACATTTTCTTTTGTTGCTTTTATTTTTTGTGGTGTAGGTATTTGTGACAATGATGTTGTCGGATCTTTTAATCCGTTTCCTGTAAGCACACAAACAACTGTTTCTCCACCTTTAAATACACCTTTTTCTTTCAAATTAAGAACTCCCGCCAATGTTATACAAGATGCAGGTTCTGCAAATATTCCCTCACTGCTTGCAAGCATTTTATATGCTTCCAAGATCTTTTCATCAGAAATTGCATTTATCTGTCCGTTTGACTCTTTAAGTGCATTTACAGCTTTATCCCAACTTGCAGGATTGCCTATCTTTATAGCTGTAGCTATCGTTTGAGGATCTTTAACAACTTCATTTTTAACTATCGGTGCAGCACCTTCAGCTTGAAAACCTAACAAAGTAGGTAAACTATTTATCTTCCCGTCATTTTTATATTCATTAAATCCCATCCAATACGCTGATATATTGCCTGCATTTCCAACCGGAATTGCTAAATAATCAGGTGCTTTTCCGAGCTCATCGCATACTTCAAAAGCCGCTGTCTTTTGACCTTGAAGTCTATATGGGTTTACAGAGTTTACCAGTGTTATAGGCTCTGTTTTCGCTATATCTCTAACAATATTAAGTGCATCATCAAAATTACCTTCTATTGAAATGACTTTTGCTCCATACATAAGTGCCTGTGCCAGTTTACCCATAGCTATGTTGCCGTCAGGTATAAGCACATAACAGTCAAGATTATATCTTGCCGCAAACGCTGCAGCTGACGCTGATGTGTTGCCTGTAGATGCACATATTATAGCTTTTGAACCTTCTTCTACCGCTTTTGCAACTGCCATTACCATTCCTCTGTCCTTGAATGAACCTGTAGGATTTAATCCGTCATATTTAAAATATAAATCAAGACCTAATTCTTTAGAAAGATTTGTACTTTTTATAAGCGGAGTATCACCTTCCAAAAGTGTTATATCAGGTGTTTTTTCTGTAACAGGTAAATATTTTTTATATTTTTTTATAAGTCCTTGATATCCCATATCTTCCTCCAAATTTTTAATACTAAATATTATCTTCTATTCTTATCATATTACCTATTTCTAAATTTTTATTCAAATTTTTGAGAGATTCTATACATTGTTTAATTTTGCTTTCTTTTACTTTTTCTGTTATTACAATTATCGTATTATTGTTCTGTATATCTTCTTTTATGCTTTTAACTACTCCTATACCCATATTTTCAAAAATTGATAATATTTCTGAGCTGATGTCTATATTGGATTTTAAACTTATCCTTAAATAATACTTGGTAAAAATTTCATCTATACTCAATATTTCTTTCTTCTCAAAATTCCTATCTAATCTTTCAACAGGAAGGTTTAAACTCATATTTTTTATAATATTTACAATATCAGACAATACTGCACTGGCAGTAGGTAAAGAGCCTGCGCCTTTAGCGTAGTACATAGATTCTCCAAGCAGATTGCTTTTTAAATATACTGCATTATAGGCATCTTTAACATTTGATATTTGACAAGTGTTTGGAATAAATGCAGGGTATACATATGCCTCTATTTTCCCATCATTTTCTTTTGATACTCCAAGTAATTTTATGTTATATCCCATTTTTTTTGCATAACTTATGTCTTGCTTAGTAATATTTGTAATTCCTTCGGTATACACATCTTTAAAAGTTACATATGTATTAAAACAAAGCGAAGATAATATAGCT
The DNA here is from genome assembly GCF_000238115.1 of Peptoanaerobacter stomatis. Taxonomy (GTDB): domain Bacteria; phylum Bacillota; class Clostridia; order Peptostreptococcales; family Filifactoraceae; genus Peptoanaerobacter; species Peptoanaerobacter stomatis. The sequence continues at coordinate 119,960 of NZ_JH414549.1, forward strand.
ACTTTTCTCGCTGAATCATAGCCTTCTACATCAGAAGTCGGATCAGCCTCTGCATAACCCAATCTTTGTGCTTCTGAAAGCACGTCTTTATATTCCAAGCCTTCTTGATACATCTTGCTTAGAATATAATTTGTAGTACCGTTCATAATACCCGTTACTTTTTCAATTTTCTCTCCAAAAAGATGATTGTTTATAACTCTAAGTATCGGTATACCGCCACACACACTTGCCTCATACATAAAAAAACAATTATTTTCGTAAGCTGCTTTGTATAATTCTTGACCATAAGTTGCAATTAAATCCTTATTTGCACTTACTACATGTTTTCCTCTTTCAAAAGCTGTAAGTATACATTTTTTAGCAAAATCCATACTTCCCATAACTTCAACAACCAAATCTATATCGTCAGTAATAACATCTGTAAAATTATCTGTAAAAATATTGGAATTTATATCTTCAGCTCTTTTTTTAGTCTTGTCTGATACCAATATTTTTTTAATTATAAGATTTGCATTAAATTCTTTTTTTAATTTTTCTTCATTTGATTTTATAGCATTATACACACCGCTACCAACTGTACCGAAACCTAATAATGCGATGTTTATAGTTTTCATAAACCACCTCAAGCCTTCATAATTTTTGCATTATATCTATAGTCAATCAATCCATATTAAGATCACTTTTTCCTTATTATATGTGTATATATAATAAATCACTTTTATAAAATAACGCTTTGTTTTTAAATAATCATTTTGGGTTTTATAAAATAAATTTGTAAGGTTTAACATAAAAGTCATGTATTTAACAAAAATATTTAAGAGATAAATAGTCAATTTTTAAAACAAAATTTCATATATGTTTTATAATATATAAACACAGTATTTATAATATATACACTATATAAAGTAGTAAAATAAAATACAAATATGTTTTTCTTAGGAATACAGATTAATGTCCTACATTATAACACGATAAGTTTTATATGTAAATAGATATAAAATATTTATTTTAAGAGTTTGAAATTATTGAATTTTCAATACAAAACATATATTTCGTCAAAATTCGTCAAAAATCTTTTTTTTATAAAACAATTATAGAGTATTAGAGTTTATTATTTCATCAAATGTTTTTTCAAGTTCTTATGTTGGTGTTTGAATATATGTTTTTATTACTGTATCAAGTGTATCTCCTAATAAATCTGCTACTACTTTTATATTAACACCTTTGTTTAGCATATTGCTTGCGTATGTGTGCCTAAAGCAATGTGCTGATATTTTAAATTTTCTTAAGATACTATATAAAGCACTTTGACAAAATGTGAAAATATATCCGTCTATTGATTGTATTTTTAATGATTTAATCTCGTTATAAAGACCAATCGGTACATCTTCGTGCCAATAAGTATTTTCTTTTGCGTAATATTTATTTTTAAAATAATTTTTTAATTCTTTATTCATTTTTAAATCTCCTTTTATTTATATTCAATCCTCTAATATTAGAATAAATCTTAATATTATTACCATAAAAAAAACAAATACACAAAATATTACAAATTCCTCTTTGTTTGTTGCAATATCAAATATTTTATTAAATATAGTTTTTGCGATAACAAAATAAGATATGCAGTCATAAATTGCTTGTGTGTGTTGGTTAAATAATTCTTTTGTTTTACCATTTAAGCTTAATAAAGTATATTGTATAATTGTTAGTATGGCAATTAATTGTAATGATATATTAAATATTGTTTTATTCAAAAATATATAGTTTAATAAAAATAACAACAATAATAAAAACAGTTTAAATCTTTTCATTTCTTCTGATAGTAACATATTTATATATTGCTTAAAGATTTGAATTTTGTTTTTTTTAATATCTATATATACCATCTCCTTTTTTTTATAATTGATAACTTTAATTTTTTGTTCTACCATTAAATCACCTATCGTTAGCTTTACAGAGAGTAAAAGAGCCTATGATAATTCTTGCAGGTTCGGGTATGATGACGCAAGGAAGGTCTGTTGAATGGGCTAAATGGTTGTTACCTCAAGAAAAAAACGCTGTTTGTTTTTGCGGTTACAGTGGAGAAAATACTTTGGCAAGTGAAATAAAAGATAAAGTCCCGTTTGTTAAAATAGGGAAATCTAAAATTAAAAACAGATCTAAAATTTGTGTTCTTAATAGTTTTTCTTCTCACGCAAAAGTGAACTTATAGAATATTATAAAGATTTAAAGTTTAATAAATTATATTTGGTTCATGGTAACATAGATAGCAGACGTGAATTTGTTAAAATACTGGAAGATGAGTTTTCTAAACGTGATAAAACTTCTAAGGTATATATACCAAGTTATGAAACTACTATACATATTTAATTTAACATCGGATAGTGTATGTTTTTATCAAGATACACTATCTGTTTTAATTTAAGGCGGTGATAAATAAATGGCTGATGAATTACAAATTTTAGTCAGTGCGATTTTAGATGAACAAAACAGTAATGAAAAAATAAATTCCCAATTAAAGGCTCTTAAAGCAAAATTGCCTGTACAAGCTACTATAAGCAAAGAGAGTATTAATGAAATAAAAAAACAAATAGAAAAGTTAGGTAATATTGATTTAAAAGTAAATGTTAAAAACAATGCTAATAACGGCTTAAAAGATGTTGAACAACAGGCAAGAAATGCTACTAAAGCTGTAAGAGAGTTAAGTGATTTAGAAAAAGCTGTATTGTATAATAAAATAGGAGTTTTAAATACAAACTTTGACAGTGAAATTAAAGCTATAACTAAATTAAATGGAAAAATGTCAGAGTTGCTCTCGTCAATAAAAAATTTGAACAGTGAAAATGTAGGACAATTTAATAAAGATTTAGCCACTGTTTTCAATATGCTAAAAAGCCTTGATATAAACAAACCTATAAAAGATATAGAAAAACTTAAAAATGAAATTAATAAATTATCGAATATAAACACCAGTGATTTTACCAATAGATTAAAAGATATTGAAAATAAGTTCAACAATCTGTTCAAAGAAAAAAATATCGCTTCAATAGGAAAACTTAGAGCAAGTTATCAACAAGAACTATCTCAACTTACAAGAGATATTAAAAGTGCAATTCAAGACCAAAACAACGAAACATATAAAAGAAACGCTCAAAACTTTAAAAATATGGTTGATGAACTGCTTAGACAACATTGTATTTACTGCGATAGAATAAACTATTGTAATAATATGTATCAATTAATCATCTTACCTTTCTACAATTAGCATTAAGGTGGTAATGGCTTATATATTATATCATATTTTATTATTGCTTTTAACAAGCAAAATGAAAAAAACTATTGAATTAAACACTTTAATAGAGTATAATTATTTAAATAAATTACATTATAAATTTTTATATAATGTAATTAGTAAAACATACTATTCTTATAAACAAGAGGTGTTTTATTTGAAAAGCTCTATAAAAGAAACACGAGTTGTGTATCATTCAAATTCAAAAAATAAATTAGAAAAATCTATTACTGAAAACAGATTATTTATTTCAAAAGATATATTTTATCTTGGAGATGGTATGTATTTTTGGACTAATGAGAGAGATTGTGACTATTGGTATGAAAAAAAAATTAAAGAAAATAAGAATAATAAAATACAAACAGATATTATAAAAGCAAAATTTTCTTTATGTTACGATAGTAACTGTATATATGATTTAACTTGTGATAAAGAGTTTGAGCTTTTGGAAAAATTAGCACAAAAATTAAAAATTAATAAATGTAAATTAGGTGTATTAATAAATGCGATTTATAATTGTAATAATAAGACAATTAGAAACTATATAAATAACTATAAAGTTTTTAGATGTTTTGTCGAATACAAAAATATAGATAATAATACGTCAAAAAAATATTCTGAAATAATACATAAAAATCAAATTTTTAATGTAAAATGCAAAGAAATATTTTGTGTTAAAAGCGATGATGGTATTATTAAGTTTATAGATGTAATTTAAAAAGAGGGATAATTGTGAGTATAAATTATATGAATGAAATATTAAATTATTTAAACACTTCTGATGGAGAAAAGGAAATAGAAAATCTTAGAAAAACATACTATGATATTCTTGAATCGTATGAGTCTGAAAAATCACACTATGGATTGTCAATATCTAATTTTTTCAATAAATCTATAGAAAATATATCTCATACTTCAACTATTTGTAGTGATTTATCTTATAAACAAAATGGTAAAGCCGATGTTGTTTATGATAATATTAATCTCGATTTTTTACAAACCGTACCTTTGTATTGTAATAACAATAACTTATTTATTAAATATTGTTTTGAAAATACTGGAATTAATCTTCAAAATATAACTAAAATAAAAGGTAAAGAAAAGGTAGCACTTAATTATGTTTCTAATATTAATAAATTAAAATCTATTGATATAGAAGGAGGTTTTAATTGTGTATCTGAAAACATATCAGAAAATTATACAAGAGTTGCTTAAAAGGGGTATTTGTATATGAATAACAAAGTGCAAAGCGTTTTGGCATTAGATGAATTAGTTTTCGATGAAATAGAATTTAAAAGATTGGATTTCAAAAACGACAATGAACTTCAACTGTCATTTGGTGCTAAGATTAGTGAAAATAAAGAAGATAAAAATAAATATGTAACAACTGTTGAGATAAAAGGTAAAAAAGAAAAAGAATATACTTTTGCTGTTAGATTGAGTGGCTATTTTTCTGTAAACGGAGATAATATTGATAATGATAAAAAAAGGCATTTATTAGAGTCAAATTCTATTGCTATTTTAATGCCTTATTTAAGAAGTCAAATATCTACTCTTACTGCTCAACCTAATATGGATTGTGTTGTACTGCCTGTATTTAATGTAAGTGAGTTGTTAAAACAAAGCGGTATTGGGAATGAAGATGAATAATTTTATAAACAAATATAGTCAAATAAACTGATTGGCTTAAAATACAAGGAACCAACCTTGTATTTTTTATTTTTAAGATAGTTTTAATTTCCCTACTATTTTTATAAAATTAATATTTAACACATTATATAGATTATGATATAACGTATTTAAGATTGTCTTATATGCTAAGATAAATAAAAATAAATTTTGCTTAAATAAAATAGTAAGACATATTAGATATAAGGTTGATTAGTTATTATGTTTTTTATGTCAATTTTAGGCTTAATCACCCTATTATAGTTGACAACCTAACAATGTAATTGAAATATTAATAATATTATTATATAATATTGATAAAATATTAGCTTTAGAGTGATGTCGATATGAGTAAAATTTATAAATTGAAATATATATATCCTGCTACAGAGCAAGTATATGGAATGTGTACTGTAAACACTAAAACCATTGTCTATGATGGATTATGTGGTATAGAACTTAGAAATATAGATAAAATACAATGGTATGAAACCTATATAGATTCTCAAAATACGAACAATCAACAATTTAAAAATGCTTTAATAGGTAGTTTTATTGCTGGTTCTACAGGAGCAATTATAGCTTCAGCTTTTAAAAATAATATTCAAAAGCCTTGTCAGTGTATGGAAGTTTTTTATTACGACGACAATCAAATAAAGATAATTGTCTTAGCAGATGTTTTTATAAAATCTCAAGTTAGTGAATGTTTATATTCGTTAAAAGATGTTTTAGTGCAATATAATATTAATGTAAATTACAAAAAAATCAATTTTGAAAATTCTTTTATGTTTAGAAAAAATAATAATAATATAATTAATAATAGTAAACAAAATAACAATAGCGAACAAAATGATATACCAACTCAAATAAAACAATTAGCCGAACTTAAAAAACAAGGTATACTAACAGATGAGGAATTTACAAGTAAGAAACAGGAACTTTTAGCAAGATTATAATATTTTTTTATATAGCTTTTATATTTTCAATTAACATAAGGACTAATCAACCTTATGTTTTTTTATGTCAATTTAGGCTTAATCACCCTATTATAGTTAACAACCTAACAATGTAATTGAAATATTAATAATATTATTATATAATATTGATAAAATATTAGCTTTAGGGGTAATGTCGATATGTGGATTATGTTTTTTATCGTTTTTGTACCTATTATAATTGGATTAATACATTTTTGTTTTTCAGAAAAAAATAACACAAAAGATTATGTGTTAAACAGCCAGAACAAACGATCGCAAGAAATCAATAAAAAAATATCAGACTATGAGCAAAAGAAAATTGAATATAAAATACCAACAACTGCAAAATCTGTCTTTATGCCTTCTATTAATGGAAGTTATTTTATACACAAACAGAATAATTTTTTAATATTATTTGGAGATAGTTGTGTATTTTATAACAAACAAAAAAATTCTATGCAATCAATATATGTGATACCAATAGATTTTATTTTATATTATAAAACACAAGGAGAGGTACGATATGAAATGCAAATTTCAGGTGGTGGCGGTGGCGGTAGCTCTATAAAAGGTGCTGTTGTCGGTGGATTTATTGCAGGAAGTGCCGGTGCTATTATAGGTAGTAGAAATAAAATTAATGAGATAAAATCTGAAACTGTAAAAAAAGATGAGAGAATAGTTGAGTTGGTTTATATTACAAATAAAAATAATGAAAATAGTCTTTCTTTATTCTTTGATTATAATTCTTTAAGTGTATTTAGCGAACTAATACCAGAAAAGAGCTATGAAAGCTATAAAAAAAATAAACAACAAATCATTGAAATTAATCCAACGAACAAAGATATATTTTTACAAATTGAAAAACTTGCTGAATTAAAGAATAAAAATATACTAACAGAAGAAGAATTTTTAGAAAAGAAAACAAAACTTTTATCACAAATCTAATATATTTTCAATTAACATAAGGATTAATCAACCTTATGTTTTTTTATGTCAATTTTAGGCTTAATCACCCTATTATAGTTGGCAACCTAACAATGTAATGCAAACGTGATGGCTCTGTTATTACAGCAATAATTGAAAATATGAAAGAAGCTGAAAGAGTTAGAAAAACTGCTGAAAATTCCGTAGGTTCGGCTTGGAGAGAACAAGAAAAATGGGCTGCATCTCTGCAAGGACATCTTGGCTCATTAAATGCAAGCTTTGAAAAATTCGCAAGTATATCTTTAAATAATGCGTGGATAAAGTTTTTTATTGATTTGGTTAAGGGTGTACTTGATTTAGGAAGTGCATTGGGTGGATTAATACCTGTGCTTGTCATCATAGGTGCTACTATATCCGGTTTAAAAATGAATGTAATTAGTGTTTTTATTATTCGTTTACTTACACAAATACCATTAATATCGACTATGTTAGGCAATCTCATAGCGACTATGTTTGCCCTTGATGCATCTGTTTCTACAGTTTTTGCAACTATAACAGGTGGATTGTCTTTAGCGATAGTTGGAGTGATAGCTTTAATTAGGCATTTTCATCAATCTTCGGCAGAATTACAACAACAACTTGGTAAAACTGCTGATGAGTATAAGCAACATACTGAAAATATTAATAACTATACTTCCGAACTTGAAACTGCTAAGAAACGTCTTGATGAATTAAATAAGCTAAAAGAACAAGGTAATATAACAGCAAAACAGGTTGAAGAATTAAATAATTTACAACTTCAAAATGATGAACTTGAAAGAAAACTTAAAATAGAAAAAACTCTTGCTGATTTAAAGAACAAACAGCAAAACAGCGAAGCTTTAGAGTTGTTAAATAAAAAAGAGAACTTTTCTATAGACGCTAAAAATTCTGTTTATGGCACAAAACAATACTTCTCCCCTTTAAATAAAAAAGAACAAATTGAACAGTTATTTAAGGAATATAATCATGTTAACAACTCGTTACAATACAACGAAAAACAATTTTCAATAAATCCTAAAAATGCTGAAAGAGAAAAGCAAAGATTAGAAAAAATCAAAGAAAATCTTGAAGGACAATTAGGCTCTTATTTAAGTGATTTTTCTGAAACAGTAGGTAAATTATCAGATGGATTTATAAAAGATAATTACAATAAACAATTAGACGAATGGGTTAAGTTACTATCCAAGGTATCTGATACAGCTAAAGACGCTACTGAAAATATAGTTAATTTAGATAATATTATAACATATTAAAAACACTATAATAAAAAATGTTTTAATTAGATTTCAATTAATATGTACTGTATATAATAATTGTGATATACTAAAAAGATATTTTTTAATTCAGCAAGTCAATTAAAAATATAAGTTTTTATAAAAATTATTGTTAGGGGAGATTATTATAAAAAGTTTAGGATTTTTTGAAGCTGTTTTATCTGCGGTAATGTTCGGTGCTATGCCACTTTTTACAAAAATTTTGTATAGTTATGGAAGTGATGCTGTAAGCTCCGGCTTTTACAGAATGTTATTATCTTTACCATTCATATTCATATGCTCAAAATTCATATTTAAATACAATATGAGTATAAACAAAAGCGAATTTAAACCGCTTTTTATTGTATCTTCAGGTTTTTCATTTACTGTAATAACATTATTTAATTCATATAATTATATAAATTCAGGAGCTGCTACTTCAATACACTTCACTTATCCTATAATAATATTCATAGCAACAAGCATAATTTCAAAAGAAAAACCCTCAACTACAGAAATATTATGTATTATAGGTGCAAGCATAGGACTTATACTTATAACAGATTTTAATGCTTTGTCAAATTTTAAAGGTGTTTTTTATGCCTTTTTATCAGCTTTTACTTACAGCTTTTACTCAATATACTTTGAAAAAAGCGATGTAATAAAAAAAATGCCTCCGTTTAAAGCGCTGTTTTATATAAATGCAATAGGTGCCGTAATCTTGTTTTTTTATGCACATATAGCATTTATTGGTATTTATAGAAACTTTTCTATTAACATATGGCTTATTGTATTTGCATATTCTTTTATTTTAACAGTTGGAGCAACATTTTTGTATCAAAGAGCCGTTTCCGAAATAGGTGCAAAGTATACATCTATATTAAGTACTCTTGAGGTTGTAACAAGTATAATTATAGGTTTTTTCATATTAAATGAAAAACTTACAGCCACTCAAACAGTAGCTGTAAGTTTAATATTTTTGTCAAGCCTTGTGCTTGTTAAAAGCAGAAAATAATTTATTATTTATTTTTTTCTTGCTGATACTATATAATTGTACGCCCAATGGCTCTGTTTTACATCAGAATATGCTTTTTTGCCTTCAATATTAGGTTTTATATCAAATGCTCTGCTAAGCATTGACACCATTTCTGCTCTGCTTATTTGCTCATCAGGTTTAAATGTCTCATCTGCATAGCCGGATATAATTCCTGCATCTGCGCAAGCCGATATTGCTCTCAATGCCCAATGCTCTTCTGATACATCTTTAAATGTTTTTGTCCCTGCATCTAATTTTTTCAGTTTCGCTATTATGAAAGCAACTTCTGCTCTTGTTATATTTTTATTAGGTTCAAATTTATCACTTGAACTCAATTTGAAATATCCCAATTTATCTAATTGTAAAACTGAATTTGCATACCAAGAGCCCGGTTTTACATCTGTAAACGGCAATTTTATATTTTTATCTTCATCCGGATCCACCAAAGTCAAAAACATAACAGCAACTTCTGCTCTTGTCATTTTTCCGTCAGGTTTAAATGTATTGTTAGGATATCCTGACATATATCCAATTTTTAAAATATTTGTTATACGTTCTATTCTTGCTTTTTCCAGTACAGTATCCAATAAGGCTTTTGAATCTCTTACTCCATATCTGAACGCCTCAAATGCATCTTGTACTTCCTTTAATGTTTCTTTGCTATATAGATTTTTATTGTCCAATATCTTCTGAATTTTAGCATCTATTTTAGATTTTATATCCAAATATTGTTTTGAAAGCTCACCTTTTTTTACAGCAGGATTTACTGTCTGAGTAGAGACTGCACCACCGCCTCCACCTCCGCCGTTTGAACCTCCCGGTGAAGGTTTTTTATCATTATTATTAGATTTTAATTTTAATACTTTTCTCTTTTCTCTCAACTCTTCAAGAGCTTTTTGAATGTCTCCTTTTTCAACCTTTGATTTGTTTAAAACTTCTTTTGCTTTTTTTAATGCCTCTTTAAATTCAGCTTGTCCGATATTTTCATAAGCACTCAATTTTGATTCTATTTCTTTAGAATATTCCACTTCTTTTATTAATTCTTCTTTATCTATTTCTTGAATAGCAAATTTTGAGAAGTGTTCTGTATAAAAAGTAATCACTTGTTCATCTTCATCATAATTGGCATTTTTTATGGAAATAGGAACCAATTTATTTGCATCTGTATTATCATCCAAATATAAGACGTCAAAATCCGATTCATCAGGTTTTGTATAAGGTAATGTGACTTTTATTTTGCCTGCATTGAAGTTACTGTGTTCTTCGTCATCTTTTTTAATCTCTACTATATACTTCAGTTCTTTTTCTAATTTTTCCCCATAGTTTTTATTCAATGCTTTTAACTTATTCATATCAACTTCTGATATATTCAGTAGTTTTAGCGAGAAATTTACATCTTTATCATCTGAACTCAGATTATTAATCATTTCTTTGTTAAGTTCAAGCTTCGCTACATCTCCAAATGATATAGATACATTTTCCACATCTTCTTCGACTAATTTAGACAATACTTCCTTCGGTAGTGTTAATCCTACTTTCTTAACTTCCCTATTGGAAGTAGTATTAAGGCTAATATTAACTTTTTTATCAATTATATTTTCCGGTTGTAATTGAGCTTGTGTTGTTGCAACTCCATCAAGTACATCCGGTATCAATACTACAGTTTTATCATGTTCATCAACTTTAACATCTATGTTCACATCATCATTTGGCATTAAGAAACTGTTATCGAATCTTCTAACACTTACACCTCTTCCATATTTTCCGGTAGTTACGCTTATATTTGTTATTTTGTATTTTTTAGCATCTTCTCTACCTTCAAAATATATTTTTACTCTGTCGCCTGATTTAAATTTATCGCCTTTATTAGGTTTGATACTTGAGCTGATATTTAATGTATTCGTAGTAGTAACGCTAATATTGTTTATACTATAATCATATTTATCGTCACTGCCATCTTTTAATATTAGATTATTCTTTGCATTTTCCAATTTTTCAACAGCTTTATCTATCTTGTCTTGTAATGCAAGATTATCTTTAAGCACAGATTCAGCCTCTCTCAAAGCTCTTATAAATTGTAATTTTGTATCTAATTTATACAAATCTAAATTTATATTTTTATATTCCTCTATTTTATCTCTTAATACACTTCTTTCAGCTTTTGATTTTATTTTACTTAAATAAAGTCTTAAAGAGCTGATTGTTCTTTCCATATCTTCTACTGTTATATCCGGGCTTTCAAGAAGTTCTTTTGCAGATTTATATCTTGCTTCAAGATTTTCCATGGCATTATCTTCATAATAGTTGTTTTTATTATCTATTATATTTTTTATCTCTTCAAGAAGTTCTTTCAATTCTCTTGTATCTATTTTCCCATCTTTTCTTTCCAAATTCTTTATGGCTCTATCAATTGCTTCTATTGCAATTTTTATATCTTCTTGCGTAGCTTTTTTGTTTTGAAGCATAGCCTTACCCATTTTTATCATAGTGCTTAAATAATCTTTTGAAGTATTTGTATAATCATCACCAAGACTGTCAAATATTTCTTCCGCTTTTTTTATTTTCTCTTCAAGATCTTTCTTACTGAATTCTTGTTTTTTAAGCTCTAAAGAATTTATGGCTTTTGTTAAATCGCTTAATGCTTTATCAACTTCTTCTTGAGAAGCGTTGGCTTTATCATATGTGTTTTGTGCCAATTCAAGCGCATCTTTAAATATTTCCCAAGATTCTTCTTTATAGTCGTCCTTATCCAAGTTTTTAGCTTGAATTATCTTTAACAGTAAAGGTTCCTTTTCTACAGGCACAGGTTTTGAACTCATACCTGATACAAGTTTTATATCTACACTGTATTCTCCAAGCAGGAATTCTTTATTAATAATATCACTGCCATAATTTCCGGCTTTGAAATTTGTAGTATATATTTCAAACGGCAACTTACCCGGTAAATCAATATTCTTACTGTCTTCGCCTTTATTAAAATGTAGATAATATCTTGTTTTATAAAGGTCTTTTCCTCTAAATAACACATCAAACTCCGAATCGTAGCCGTTTCTTTGTATATTTACAGTAACAGAATGCATCTTTTTCCTTGATATTGTTATATTTATTCCATATTCAGTCTTATTTTTTCTAACAGGAAGATAATCTCCTCCACTAATTAACGCATAGAAGTCATCGCTTAAATCTCTTATTATAATTCTATAATCTCCTACAGGCACGAATCCCATATAAAGTTGCTCATTTTTCTTGTTAAGCTCATATTCCTTTCCTGTTTCTTTATCCGCCAATATAAGTCTGAATTTTGCACCATAAGGATTTGACATTGATAAAACAGCTTCTTCTCTATCTTTATGTGCAAATTCCACTTCCACTACTTTTTGAGTATCGGATTCTGTTATTTCAAAAGATATTTCTTTCGGTGACAATAATTCATACTCTTCATCTACGCTTTCTATAACAAGAGTATATTTTCCAACTTTCAAATTATATGGATCCGCCCCTTTACCTTGAGCATCAAGTACTTTCCATTTAAACTTATTTGAAGGTATGGTAGCTGATGATAGTTTAGGTTTTACAAGTATTGTTTTTTCATTACCTGTTCTTATTGATTTATCAAGAGGCAGTTCAAGGACGTTATACGCATTATCTTGTATTTTTATTTTTGCCTCAGTAGTGTCTACACTTTCCGGTAATCTCTCAAATTTCCCATCGCTGTCGGGTTTATATATTTTATCTCCATAAACTATAACACTGCTTCTCACTCCTGAGTCTTTTTCTTCAACCTGCTCCAATTTATATATACGAGTAGACTCATCATAACTACTCTTTACTATTCTTGGAAATACAGTATCTACAATTATAGGGAATTCCATTTTTTGAGGTTCAAGATTATATCCGTCCAATTTTGCTTCCACTACCATTTTATACTTACCATCTGCAACTGTTTCAGATGAATTATTTATTCCTTCCCATTTCCAGTGAGATTTAGTAGTTGATAAGTTGAATGTTCCCGGAAAATTTTGATTGAAGAAGTTCTTTTGACCGTCATCATCCTGCTCTTCCACAGTATATATAGGATAATCTTTTTTTACTCCATTTTCTTCATTCTCATCATATATATTTATCTTGAAATCTTTATAGTTTCTTAAAAATGTTCCTACAAATACGGCTCTATCCGATCTTCCGTCTCCATTCGGAGAAATGGCAATCTTATTTTCATCAAACACAGGTTTCTCAAAAGTACTATCTTCGCCTCTTCCAAGCACTACAGGCTTTCCTTCATTTATTGAAGATATATGAGTAAAAGGAGCATCTAAATATTGTGAAATAGTTTCTGTATAAAAATAAGGTTTTTTATTTTCTTTGCTCATTTTATATATACTGTCTTCAATTATTTGTAATTTTTCCCATGTTCCTCTGAATCCTACAAAAGGTATACTTATGTTTTGTTCACTGTCTGAATTTTCAAAAAACACAAAACCTTCCAAGAAAAATCCGTTCGGCATTTGGGCTTTAAATTTTTCATAATCACTATCTGATAAAGTAAAATTAACCTCAAAATTTGCTGTTCCATTTGCAGGTACTGTTATAGACTTTTTACTATTTTTAGTAGAATCTATTTTTTGCGATTTTAATAATATTCTTCCGCCTTCCACTGTGTCAGTATTCAAATCAGCATAATAATTAAATTCTTTTTCTGTACCAGAATAATTTTTAAGTACTCCTTTAACGTTCACATCATTTGTATCTAAATTTCTTAGATTTATGCTTGATACACCATTTGTTCCAATAGCAACTACACTTGCCTTTATTGCATTTTTCAAATTCATCAATCCGGCACCTTGGCCTCTTGGAGACATATATGCTCTGGTTTTTTTGTCTTCACGCGGTGTAGCCGTACTCATAAGTAAATTTTTAATAAGGCTGTGTTTCTCTGCATTCATTACATTTGGAAATGTTTTTTCAACATATTCCTTAACTATTGCAATACCACCTGCAACGTGTGGAGTAGCCATAGATGTTCCACTCATAACAGTATATTCATCATTATTAATACTTGAATATATCTTTCCTCCCGGAGCGGATATATCCGGTTTTATATTCCCTTCCGGTGTCACACCCCAGCTTGAAAAAGATGATAAATTATAACTATTTGGATTTTCCATAACAGAATCTGAATTTGTAAATTGTAATTTCAGATTCGGATTATTTTTTAGATATTCTCCGTCATTTTTACTTATAAAACAAGATGGTATTTTAGCATTTATTCCACCCATACTTGTCAAATCTGTTTCGTCTATATTGTTATATACTATCGCTCCAATAGCACCTTTTTTCTCGGCATTTTTAACCTTATCGCTAAAATTTAATATTTTCCCGCCATCAGGTTCTCCACGTTTTATAAGTGCATATTTACCTTCAACATTCTTATTGTTATAATCTTCTTCATAACCATATCCGATTTCAACATATTCTTTTTCATCTGTTGTAAATTCTATCTTATCTGCAGATATTTGAAATGGTATAGTCTTTTCACCGGCACCACCTATGATTTTTATACCTTTTTCTCTCATAGTTGCATTATCTACTGATGCAACTGTAAGTGATAAATCAGCTATACCTGGAGAGTTTATCAGACCATAATCCAACTGAGTTGACGGTGGACCGTCCAATATTTGAAATCCCATAAAACCGTCATTACCGGCCGCTATAGCTACAACTATACCTGCTTGTTGAGCATTTTTTAATGCCTCAATAGTTGTCTTTTCCAAACGTGAATCCGTTGTTCCTGTAGCGCCGAGACTCATATTTATACTGTCCGCTCCAAGTTTTACAGCATCATCTATTGCCTTATTATATATCTCAGGAGTAGTGCCGCCTCCAAGCATACCGCCTCCGAAAACTCTAAGTATGGCAAGCTGAGAATCATATGCCACACCCTTTAGACCTTTTTTTATAAGTTTCCCTTGCTGATTGAATTTATCATCAAGATTTGCCGCTATTATACCGGCAACGTGCATACCGTGAGACGTCTGAGATTTTTCCTTTATCTCCGAACTTTTATCAGCATAGTTATAACCATAAACTATTTTTTTATTAAACCATCTGTCACCCGGATAGTTTATTCCTTTATCCTTTAGATAACTATCCATCTGTTCTTTAGTTTTAAATCTAAGATGTTCATCATCAGTTTTTTTGAATATTTCATGATTCGGATCAGCACCGGAGTCTATTATAGCTATTAATTTCCCTTTACCTGTATATTCACTTTGCCATGCGGATCCTGTTCCTACCATGTCATTACTTGAAAAATCTACAGGTCTCATTATATTTCCGCTTGTCATAACAGGAGCAGGTATTACCTTGCTTATCTCAATAGAATTTACTTCAGGTAATTGTGCTATAACTTTTGCATTTTTAAATGTAGTCTTTATAGCAAGACCGTTAAGAGCGGCATCATAACGTTCTGTTACATCAAAATTCACATCTTTATCTTCTATTTGATCTATAAGTTTTTCTTGTGATTCTCTTGAATATTCTACCCTGTCATCCAAACCGTCTTCCGTACGCAATTTCTTCAAATCAGGTACATTCATACCGTATTTTTGTACCATAGTCTTGTCATTTACAGATACGATTATTTTTATCTCATCATTATCCTTATAATCATCATCTGCTTGTCTTATCAAATCTTGAAGTGCCGGTGATGAGTTATCATTAATATTTTCTGAATTTTCACTTTTCTGTTTGCTTATATCAGGCAATTCATCTGCAAATATGTATGATTGTGCCGGTAATACAGAAAATATCATACTGAGCGATAAAACAACGGAAATTATTTTTCTATTCACTAATTTACCTCTTTCTTAATAATATCAATATATTATATAAATTATATTAATCTAATGAATACATTTTAATATTTCATATAGTAACTGCCTTGTAAAATTTAATTATAAATCTTTTATTAATTCGTTTATGAAATTTAATATAATCTGTATAAAATATTTTTAAGCTAATATATTTTAAGCGACTATTACTATCATTAATCTCCTAATAAAATTATAAGTGATAAAGTTATTTACTTTATCACTTATAATACAAAAGTCTAAAAGCAATATAATAAAGCTTTAATTTTTAAAGTGTGTTATTTTTTTGCTGCTGTCATAATTGCTTCATATGCCCAGCTATCTTTTTTAACATCACTATAAGGTTTCTTGTTAGATATATCTGCTTTTAAGTTAAATGCACGATTTACCATAGAGCAAGCTTCTGCACGAGTGATAGTGTTATCCGGTTTGAAACTTCCATCTTTATAGCCACTTATAATGCCTTTTTCTACTAAAGATGATATTTCTTTTGCTGCCCAATAATCATTTTTTACATCTTTTAATGATTTTGTGCCATCTTTGTAATTTCCTAATTTAGCTAATATATAAGCATATTCTGCTCTTGTTATTGCTCTATCAGGGTCAAGTTTAGTATCTTTTTCAACTTTTATATATCCAAGAGCTACTAATTTGTTCACTCCTTTGCTATACCAAGTCTTAGCTTTTGTTACAGGCATTTCGTTTGTTTCTTCATCTATTAGATTTGCAAACATAACTGATGCTTCTGCTACAGTTATTTGTTTGTTAGGCATAAATTTATTTTCCGGATATCCTACCATATATCCTGATTGTAACAATGTCGTAACTTTTTCTAATCTTGCAATTTCAAGTACAGCTCTTAATTTTGCTTCAGAATCTTTTTCTCCTTTTTTGAATGCTTCAAATGCTTTTTCCAAAGATTCTAAAGTTTGTTTCTTGTAATATTTTCTTTCTTCCTTGGATAATATTTTTTCAACTTTTTTCTTCAATTGTTGTTCTAATTCTTTTTTCTTATCCTGTTTATTATCCTTTTTAACTTCATTTGTTTCTGTAAATACAAGATAAACATCTTTGTAAGTATCTATTACATTGTCTGCTTTTATTGATGCTTTCACTTTATCAGGTTTTTCATCAAGAGTAAACGTATATGATACAATATAGTCATCATTGTCAATCTTAACCGGTGATATTGTATCTGAATCTTGTCCGTTATATATATTAAAACTTGTTATGTCTCCTGATTTATCGTTCAATTTCATAGTTTTAAACTCTACAGTATACTTATATTTACCGCTTTCTTCTACCAATTTTGCAATAGGATTTATGAACTTGTTAATAATTGACTCTTTATTAGTGTCCATATCAAGAACTTTTACATTTAAGTCTCTTTCTATTTTCACAGGTTTTGTATTTGCACCATCCCAGTTAAACATTATGAAAGCTCTTTGTTCTCCTAATCCCAATTCATCCATTATATCCGCTTTCAGGTATACTTTTAATTCTTTGGCTTTATAATCAAGCTCAAACTCATATACTCCATCTGATACTTCGGCTACAACTTCTTTTGTTCCGTTTCTGTCTATAGCAAAACTTGTAATATGACCTGTTCTTCCAAGTATTTCAAGAGGTACAAATGTTATTGTATATTTATATATACTTCCGTTTTTTACAACTTTTACATTTTCCGATAATGCTTTTCCTGCCATTGATTCTTCATTTGAATTTTCTTTTCTCAACCATGCACTTACAGTATGAACACCGTCGCTAAGCTCATCGCTTGAGCCTGAAGTTTGAAGTTTATTCTTATCATATCCTACTGCAAACGTTGAAAAGTGATCGGTTTTGAATGAAAGTTTTTCTCCGTCATATTTTACCGAGTCTGTCATTTCCTGTACGCTACCATCTTCTTTTACATAATATGGTGTTATAGCTCTTGAATCTTCATTCAATTTTTTCTTGTATGGTATTTCAACAGTTATCTTACCCGCAAAATTGCCGATCTTATTTCCGTCAGCTGTTATTATTAAATCTCTTACAGGTCTGCTATTATCAATTTTATCTCTAAAATTATCAGGTAATTTTTTCAAGTCTAAAGTTGTTTCTTTTACAGATACTTCTATATCGCCCTTACCCGCTAATTGTTTCACAACTTTTGAGTCCAAGTTTATCTTTGCGGATTTAGTAGTAACTGTAACTTTTTTATCAGCTTCTTTCACTGCTTTAAATAAACTTTCAGGTATAGATGTTTTTATTTCTTTAACATCTTTGTTTTCCGTATCCACTTTTAATTCAACCGAAGTATTTTCCGGTTTTTTAATTTCTTTATTCAGTTTTTGTACTTCAGCTTCATTTACAACAGCAGTGGCAACTCCATTTTCAACCTTTGTTTTTATATTTGTCA
Source organism: Peptoanaerobacter stomatis (assembly GCF_000238115.1). Lineage (GTDB taxonomy): Bacteria > Bacillota > Clostridia > Peptostreptococcales > Filifactoraceae > Peptoanaerobacter > Peptoanaerobacter stomatis. Next base: position 138,422 of record NZ_JH414549.1, read on the forward strand.
CAACAGGTTTTTCTTCTTTAGGTTGTTCAGGCTTCGGTTGATCAGGTTTTGGTTGTTCAGGTTTTTTATCCCAATTAAATACCAATATGACTTTTTGCTCTTTCATATTCATCTGTTCCATAACGTCGGCAAGAATTTCAGCTTTTACTTCATTCGCTTTTTCATTAAGTTCAAATGTATATTCTCTTTGTTTCCCTTTTACTGTCGGTGTTATTAACTGCTTATTTCCATTTTTGAATATTGAAAATTTAGTTATATTCCCTTCTCTTCCTAAAACTTCCATAGGTTTGAAAGTTACAGTGTATCTGTAAGTATTATCCCCTATTTTTTCAACCTTTGCCGGTTTGACCAAAGCTCGATCCGCCATTGATTTTTCATTGCTGTTATCATCTTTTTTCAACCAAACGTCAACATTATATTTTTCGTTTTCATTTTGAGTTTTTGCATCACTGTTTGCAGTGAATTCTATATCAAAATCTGCAGATTTCATAAAGCCGTAAATATTATTATTTTCATATACAGATTTTGTTAATATATATCTGTCACCTTTTTTCATTTCATCATCTTTAAACGTTTGAAGTAACCCTTCTTCTTTCGGAAGAGCCGATCTGTCTTCATATATTACAGAACCGTTTTTAGTGATGACCGTATTTACCTTAAAATCATTTCCGATTTTACTTTTCAATATTTCTAAAGCCGCTTTATTTCTTTTTAAATCTCTTGATACGCCATTTGCATCACGTCCAAAAGTATTAAAATAACTCAAAAACTCATCATTTGACAAGAAAGATGCTTTATTAGTAGGAAGACTTGAATATCCGCCCACTAAATCTCCTTTATCCCAATAAATAAGCTCCAACAAATCCAAATCCGATTTTAAACTGATTACTCCGTTTTCTGCTGTTGCAACGGCTTTCATGTTAGTTTTTTGCGGATAATATGTTTCCCATTTATCAGATTCAAATTTTACGCCTATTTTTTCAAGCTTTTCTCTATCTTCTTTGGAGACATCGGAATTCAGGTAGTTCATATTAAGTTCAAGTCTTGCAAATTTCTTGGTATTATTGTCATATGTCTCAAAAATCTTTTCTATAGGCAAATCTGATATCATATTGTTGCTAAATTGTAAACGTGGCTCTTTATTAGAATATTTTGAATACAAAGCCATATTTGTATAAAGTTCATCAGGTACACTTGTTATTCTGTTATAACTGAAATCAGCCTCAGTCAACTGTACTAAATTTGAGAATGTATCAGGTATTTCCTTTATCTCATTTCCGTTTGCTTTTAATACGGATAAACCTGTAACATAGCCCAAACTTGAAGGAAGATTATCCAAATTATTTAATTCAAAATGTATATTTGTAAGTTTTTCACTATTTTTTTGACCTTCGAAGAAATCATCCGGTAAATGAGTTAATGATTTATTTTCATATATATATAAATTTTGTAAATTACGTTGATTTTTTATGAAATTGCTACCTAATTTACTTAAATTGGTATTAGCAATAGATATAAGTTGAAGCTTAGGATTATTTTTAAACAAATCATCAGGTAATTCGGTAAATCTGTTTCCGTCCATTTGTATATGTTCTAATTTGGACAAATTGGAGAATGCATCTTTATCTATTTTTTCTATCCTGTTTCCGTCTAAAAATATTGCTCTTATATTCGTTGCATTGGCAAATACATCATGTGGCAATTCAGCTATTTGATTAGAAGCTAAAACTATAGCATCAATATTAGGCCCCAAATCTTTAAGCATACTTACATTTTTTATCTTTTTATTTTCAAGGTCTAATACATTGCTATATATTTTATATTTATTATTTCCACTCGGTAATTCTTTAGTTTTACCCTTAGCATTTTTTAGTTCTTCCTTGCTGATTTGTCCATCATTATTAGTATCTACACCTGCTTCTGCAAGCGCATCTATCAGATTTTTATCTTCTTCTACCAAAGCTGATTTTTCATCTTCTATAACTTTATAATCTCTAAAGCCTTTTGTAACTTCATCTTTGAATACAATTTGTATTTTTTTATACTTACTGTAATCTCCTATATCTCCGGCTCCTACTTGTGAACCCGGCATAGCGACTAATACATATACAACCTTTTTGCCTTTTAAATCCGGCAAATCTATGCTATATTCCGCTTTTTGAGGTTTACCGTTTTTAACCTCCACTAAATTTTTGCTGAATCTTGTCCTATTATCGTCATCATCTTTTATAGCCATATCTAATAACAGTTCAGCAAACAAGTGATTTAAAAATGATACTGTTTTCTTATTTCCTTCTATATGAAGTTTAACTCTTTCATCAAGATAACCGCCTACTGACGATATTTCATTTTCTCCATATTTATAAGCATTAAATCCGAGCGTATAATCTCCATCAGGCAATTCGCTATCTATTGTAAGTCCGGGCTCTTTACCTTCGCCTATATTCTTCTCCAATTTAGAGTCATCAGAGAATACAAGTATTATTTCAACAGGCACTTTTTTCTTGGCTTGTTTTAGTATATCTTCCCCTTCTATAAACAATACTTTACCGCCAACTGTCAGCTTATCCTCCGATAATGCAAAATCTTGCCCATTTATATTGACAGTTTTAAATATTTTTTTATCAGTTTCAATATCCTTGTCAAAATTCACGACAAGACCTTTTTTTCCATTATAATTTTCATTAGCTGCCGCTGATTCTATTTCGTATTTTGATGCTATTTTCTCAACAGTTTTAGCTATAGATTTTTCTATCTTTGTCAAATCAGCAAATGTAATCACTATATCAACAGGATCTTTTTCTTTTGCTTTTTGCACTATATCAGAATTTTGTATATGAAGATTGTGATTATCTTCACTTACGGCATAAGTCAATGCAGCGAACTCAAACTCCAGTCCGTTTACGCTAATCTTGCTGAAATCTCTCAATTGGAACGGATATAAACTTGTTTCAAACCCCAAAAACAACATATCTTCTTTGGTCTTAACGCCTGTAAGTTTATGTTCTGCAGCCATATTCGTTTGCGGTTTCTCATTTTCAGCAGCCGCATTTTTCAATATAGAACCGTCTTTAAATTGTATTATTATGGATATAGGATCTTTTAATTTGGCTTGAGCTATCACATCGGAATGTAATGATGTGGATAAAATGGTATTCATGCTAATACCTAAATCTGTTATATCTCTTTTATTAGCTTCCGGATTAGATTGATCATACAATTTACCGTTTATAGTAATATTTTTAATACTATTAACCCATTCTAAAGATATGTTTTTATCAAAATGTATCTTTAATTCTGTTGTTCCCCATTTTGTAACTAATTCCGTTTTTTCTATCTTATATTGTGATGCTATATTAGGAGTTTGCCCTCCGGAACCGCTTTCTGATTTTTTAAGTATTGAGCCGTCTTCAAATTTTATTATGACTTTTGTATCTACAAAGTTTCCATTATTTTCAGCGACTCTTACAACATCTCCGTCTTTTGAAGATATCTGCGAAGAACTCCATTCAAATTTATCTTTTGAAAAAATTTTATTGCTTCCTTCAATTTTTATCTCTTTAATCTTATTAAAATCCTGATATTCAATTTTTTTATCAAAGTTTATAACAAAATTATCATAGTCATATTTATCTGTTATTTTAGCTGTACTTACTATTTTATATTTTGCTGCTATACCTGTAGCTGACTGAGGCTCTCTGTCAGGCTTTACATAACCTTGATCTGTATGCTCCACTTTTGAGCCGTCATCAAAATTTATAACAACTTTATGTTTATCTCTTTTTTTGAAATCTTCTACCGCCTGTATACCTAACGGATATGCGGCAAATATACTGTATGCTCCTTGCCAAGGCATAAATGCAGGTTTGTTGTCACTCGGATCTCTGTAAGGATATTCAAAGTCATCAATAACTACATTTTTAACATGTTCTCTTAATACAGAGGACAACTCATTAGGTTTAATTTCAGCATCAATATTTATACTTATACACTCTTTAACCACATTCATTTCTCCGGTTAATCCGCCAGCTTTTCCCAACACTATACTAACTATTTCAATACCGTCTGAGTGTTTTTTATTAGACGGTGCCAATGGAACGGTGTTATTTACATCCAACAATTTTCTTAATGCTTCTACATATTCTGATGAAGGCGTATTTTGTTTCTCAGATTGTCCCTCGTTTGTTGTATTTTCTACTGCATCTTTCTCCTGAGCATTTGTTGTATTATTTTGTTCTTGCTCACTGCCTTGATCTTGCGATATTTCCTGCCCTTGTGCATATACTGCAAACGGCACTGATGATAATGTATTACCATATATCATAGCAGAACACAGTGCAAGAGATAACAGTTTTTGTGCCTTTCTTTTCACAATTTTCCTCCCTGATTAAATGCTTTAAAAATTCTTATAAAACTTATACCATATTCACAAATGATAACATTATAACCGTTAATATACAACAACTTCCCATAAAAACATCATAATAATACAAAACAAGTATGTATTATGCACCATAAATTTGAAAATCCGATTTTATAAATTCGATAATTATCTGTGTCAATACTATAAAATGTTAGATAGAATTATTGTAAAAATAATTATTGTCTTGTTAAGTTTCAAATTCAAAACTGTCAAGTATGAATATCAGCAAATTTCAAACAGTTGCGTAAAAATATGTTGAAATCATTTTTAAATATATACGTAATTTATACATATTGAATTCAATATGCAAACCATACGCATAAAAAATAGATATCATTTCAGGTTATAATCTTATACATAAGTCTGAACTACAATACTTTTTAAATTATATAAATCATAATATTCATATAATTTTTATCAATAAAATTTAATATTTTTAACGATGATATGTAATATTAAAAGTCCTGTAAGTTTCATATGATAAAACAAACTTATTGCATTAGTTATTATATTACAAATGAATTATTTTGTCAAATGAATAATAAAATAAAATTATACTCAATATCATAATTAATAAACATAGATTATTAATTTTCCGCAACAAAAACAGGATATATTATAAAATATATCCTGCCTGACTTCTACTCTACTTTATATATTTTTTCCGCTATTGCCAATGTTGACTTTCTGTGCGATACTAAAATAACTGTTTTATTTCGGCTTTCTTGTTTAATAGTTTTAAGTATAACAGCTTCGTTTAAGCTGTCGAGATTGCTTGTTGGCTCGTCCAAAAGCAATATAGGCGCATCGTGCAAAAAGGCTCTTGCCATAGATATTCTTTGTTTTTCTCCTGCACTTAATTGATTAATCGCTTCTCCTATAGGCGTATCATATTTATCCGGTAATTTATCTATAAATTCGTGTATAGACGCTTTTTTACTCGCCTCTATAATTTCCTCAATGGGAGCATTTTCTCTTGCTATTCTTATATTTTCTTCAATAGTGCCTTGAAATAATACTGTTTCCTGCGTTACATAGCTTTGTATATTTCTAAGACTTTTTGTATTCAATTCTTTTATATTTTCTTCACCTATGTTTATCTTACCTTTATTCACATCCCAAAAACGCATAATAAGTTTCAGCATTGTAGATTTACCGCTACCACTTTTGCCTAATATACCTATGATTTTATTCTTTTCAAAATTCATATTTGCATTTTTGAAAATTTGTTTTGAATCATATGCAAAATCTACATCATCTATATTTATATCTTCATATTTTGCTATGTTTTCTGATATATTTTCTTCAACTTGAGGCTGTTCTTCAAGCAAACCTAAAACTCTTCGTCCACTTGACAATGTCTGCAAAAGATTATTAGAAAGATTGCTGAGCGCTATGAAAGGACCGAATGATGATAATGAAAGTACGGTAGGTATTACTACCATCTCAAAAGGCGCATTTGTCACTTCCCTTACGAACATCGTGTATAAAAATATTGTAATTCCTGTAACTATTACCGTTAAATCACTAAGTGCTTTTGTAAGCTCTTCATATTCTTTAAGTTCTCTATTTGTGTCTTCCAATTTTTCTGTCATATTCTGCATAGTATCCATACGTTCTTTTGTGTTACCGTATTGCATACTTTCTCTTAATCCCTTTAGGCTTTCAAGCACATAACTGCTGAGTGTTGCAAAATCGGAGCGAAATTTTTTGCCCTTTTCTTCTCCAAGTCTTGTTATAAGTCTTGGAATAAATATTGATGTAGTCAAATATGCAATAAGTAATATAAACATTGCTACTACACTATACTGATACATTATAAATAAAATTATCAAGCCCATAAAAAATGCAATGCACACAGGTGCAATAGTATGTGCAAAAAAAACTTCGAGAAGTTCTATATCCGTAGTTATAAGCGCAATTAAATCACCTTTATCCCTGCCTTCCAATTTTGCAGGAGATAAGCGTCTAAGTACGGTATATATTTTATCTCTTATTATAGCCAAGACTCTAAACGCTATATAATGCCCTGAATACTGCTCCGCATATCTGAGTACACCTCTCAAAACTGCAAGTATAATAACTGCATAAAATATATGATTATATGTTATCTTTGTAAGTTCACCCATATATATTAGCAAAGCAATACCGCCAAGTACAGGTATTCCAATAGAACAGATAAATCCTATAACTCCCATAACTATTGTAATAATCATTATAGGAAACAATGGCTTAACTATTTTTAATAAATCAGATATTAAAGACAACTTGCTCTTGTTCATAATCATCTGCTCCTTTCTTGAAATTTTCCAAATCTTGCTGTTTTGTATAAAGTGTATAGAACTGTTCTTTATTCTCTAACAGCTGATTTAAATTACCTTGTTCAACAAGTTTTCCTTCTTCAAATACAAGTATATTATCCGCCTGCTTGACATTTTCCAATCTATGACTTATAAGCAGTATTGTTTTCTTCTTTTTAAGTGAATTTATACAATCAAGTATTATTTCTTCACTTTCTACATCTATATTTGATGTAGCTTCATCGAAAATATAGATATTTACATCTTTTAATAATGCTCTTGCTATGGCCAATCTTTGTTTTTGACCTCCTGACAGATTGCTTGCATTTTCTGCAAGTTTTGTATCAAGCCCTTCTTTTGTCTGTAAAAAATCCCAAAGATTTACTCGTTGTAATACATCTATCATATCCTTATCGTTACAGGATTTTTTTGCAATAATTAAATTTTCTCTCACAGTGCCTTTGAATATATAATTTTCATTTTTTACTAAACATATATTATTCCAAAGACTTGATGATGATATATCTTTAATTTGTACATCTCCTACAAGTATATCTCCTGTATAATGTCTGTATTGCAATGTAAGTAAATTTGCCAGCGTACTTTTCCCTGAACCGCTTTCTCCAACAATACCTACAAAACTTCCTTTTTTAATAACAGTATTCACGTCTTGCAATACTGTTCTTTGTTCATTGTATGAAAAAGATAAATTTTTTACTTCTATATCTGCAAATTCTTCTACGTCTTGTTTATCACCATTATCTTCCGGCATATCTAATATCGTAAACAATCTGTCACTTGCCGACATACCGTTCATAGCTATATGAAAAAACGAACCTAATATTCTAAGCGGTATAAAAAATTCTGAAGAAATCATCATTATGAAAAATGCCTGACCTATATTTACTCTTCCGTTTATAAGTTCAATCGTCGCAAATATCACACCAAGTGCAGCTCCCATATATGCTATCAAATCCATAAGCGATACGGAATTGAGTTGCATAACCAATACGCTCATGGTTATTTTTCTAAAGTTTTCGGCATTATCGTTCATCTTTTTCTGCTGTCTTTCATCTGCTCCATATATCTTCAGCGTTGTAAGACCTTGCAGATTTTCGTAAAAATCATCGCCGAGTTTGGTGTATTTACCCCAATATTTTGCAAATAATTTTTTGGCAAATCTCTGTACCGCTATTATAGACAAAGGTATAAGGGGTACGCAAAGCATAAGCACTAATGCTGTTTTGATGCTAAGTACACTTATCACAATAAATAATGTAAGCGGCGCGATAAGGCTGTAAAAAAATTGCGGAAGATATCTGCTGAAATATATCTCCATTTGTTCTATACCTTCGCTGAATAATTGAGTTACCTGTGATATAGATACTTTTTGTGCATAATTTGTACCAAAACTTATCATTTTTTGGTATAACTTATCTCTAAGCGTGTATTTTATCTTACCGCTTGCTAAAAAACTTTGTTTTGCAACTTTTAATCTGAAAAAATATCTTACTGCTGTTAGAATTATTATAACAGCTACATTTATGTTAACAGTTTCTATGTCTATGCTTCTATCAACTGTTTTTTGTAATATAATTGATATGCAATATATTGATACTATATTACATATAAGGCATATCCAATTAAAAAACACTATATTTTTTATGTGTTTCATACCTTCCGGCGCTTCTTGAATCAACCTTTTTTTTATCAAATTCGGTTCTCCTTTATCATAATTTTTGATATTGAAGTAATGCTGATAAATAAAGTATATTTTCATATCAGTTAGATAAAAATCTTTATTTCACGAGTTTTACAGGCTACTAATAAGTTAAAATCCTATAAAAACACCACAAATCAATGAATTTTTATTATATTCATCAGTATTACTTTACATTTTAAATAAATTTTAGTATTACAATAAAAATATAATTATTCCTGTGCTGTATTTACCCTAAATATAAAATAATAATAATGTGCCAATAATACCACACCCATAAACGCTTTTAAATGAATACTTTTCGCTAAAAATATACCTATTAATAAAAGAACTGTCACCATTGCAAGAAGTGATATTTTTCTCTTTTTAGTCATACTTTTGTTTTCTACATAACTTTCAATATACTGTTTATATATCTTGGTATTTTTAAACCATTCATTTACTTTTGTTGAGCTTTTTGCAAAACAAACTCCTGACAACAATAAAAACGGTGTCGTAGGCAAAAGCACAATGAATATTCCTATTATTCCAAGCGCAAGTGATATGAATCCTATTGTTAGTACTATATATTTCATATGCTCTCCAATTCTGTATAATATATATTTATAAAAATGTATATTCTCTAAAAAAATATAATCTTAAAAGTCTACTAATATTGTTAAATTTCAACTTATCAAAATTTGTCTTAAAAGCGTATATTTACGTCATTAGTATATAATTTCGCTTATATCATTTTAATACACACATTCAAGATATATTCGTCTGCCTTGTTCTGAGATTTCTATAAAACAAATTGTATCTGTTCAATACAAAAAATTAATTTCATAACTTATATAAAAATAATTATATATAATTCTATAAGTAAATCATATTGTATAAATATCTATATTTTTAATTATGACACTTTTTTCAATGCCTTAGAAAATCTTACAATAGCATCATTTATATCTTCTTCATTAGGTTCTCTTGATTTTTCTCCGGAGCTTATCATTTTGTTGAGTATCGGTTTAGGCAAAAATAGAGGCGGTTTTGTTTTAAGCTTTTCGAGTAATTTCGGATCTACAAGTCCGTTATAAATACCTACTTCTATAAGACAGTTTGATTTGTCTGCAAGCCTGTTCATATTTTTTATAACATCCTGTCCATGTTTTGATGATGGATCTGCACCTAAGGTTGCAAATAGCGCAATATTTTTATTCTTTATATTTTTTATAAATTTTTTTGCCAATGAGTTGGCTGTACCTTTATCTATCCAAAAACCCACAACCAAAGTATCATAATCATCAAGTATGCTTAAATCTTTTATATTGTCCATATCTTCTATATTCAAGTCGTATTCATCTTTCAGACCTTCATATATTCCATAAGCCATCTTTTTCGTGTTTCCCGTCTTACTTGAATATATTATTAAAGTTCTCATATTTCCTCCTAATAATAATTTTTGTCTTATTTTTTCAATTAACGATATATTTTTATAAATTTATAATCTCAAATCGAAAAAGTTTATATAAATATATCATTATCCTGTTTTATAAATAAACAAATTCTAAATTATTTACGAAAATTTTTATTCTATATCATACCGCAAGTACATATTTTTGATTTTCTAAATAACCCACTTTGAGATTTATTCCATACATATTTTGTATGCTCTCTTCACATATCACTTTTTGCGGATCACCTTGGAATATTATTTTACCTTTTTTCATTCCTATTATCTCGTCACTGTAATGAATAGCTTGGTTTATATCATGCAATACCATAACTATTGTCATACTATATTCCTTATTTAGCAATTTTATCAATCTCAATATCTCTATTTGATATTTCACATCAAGATATGTTGTAGGCTCATCTAAAAATAATATTTGAGGTTTTTGTGCCAACGCCATGGCTATCCAGGCTCTTTGTCTTTGTCCCCCTGACAGCTGTCCTAAATGTCTGTTGCTCAATTCTTTTAAATTAGTTACTTCCAATGCCCAATTTATTATTTCTTTGTCTTTGTCTGTTTGTGTTTGAAAATGTTTATAAAACGGTATTCTTCCATAAGAAACGAGTCTTTTCACAGGCAAATCAGCAGGAGCTGTGTTATATTGATGAACTATTGCTACTTTCTGTGCAAATTCTTTCAACTTTATATCCTGAACATTTTTTTCTTCAAGTAGCACTTGCCCATGTCTTGCTTTTAAATTCTTTGTCAACAATTGAAATAGCGTAGATTTTCCGCATCCGTTAGCTCCAAGAAGTGTGGTTATCTTCTTATTTTTAATTTCAAAGGAAATTCCGTTTATAATATCTTCTTTATCATATGCAAAATATAAATCATTGACTCTCATATGTGCCCTCACTTTTTCTAAGCAGGATTATGAAAAAAGGTCCACCGAATACCGACATAAATACTCCTATCGGTATTTCAAAAGGCATTATTATCATTCTGCCGACTGTATCTGCAAGCAACATCACAAATGCACCTAATATTATAGAGTACGGTATTAATACTCTATTGTCATTACCTACCAACATTCTTGACATATGTGGCACAATAAGCCCTATAAATCCTATCACTCCTACTACGGCAGTTGATATTCCTATAAGTAATAAAGATATTGCCGATATATATATTCTCAATCTGTTTACATTTATTCCCAAACTTTTTATAGTTTTATCTTCTAAAGCTAACAGGTTGCAACGACCTGAAAATATTAATGCGAGCAACATACCGATACTTATATAAGTTGACAATAATGATACGTCTTTCCAAGTTTTTTGAGCTATATTTGCATTTACTATGGCGGTAACCGAATTTTGGCTGCCTCCGCTCATAGCGTTTATAGCATTTAAAAGCCCTACAAATACTGCATTTACAGCCACACCCACAAGTATTACTCTAAGCGGTTTAAGTCCATCTTTCCAAGAAAGTGTATAAACTAAAATACAAGCCAGCACTCCACCTATAAAGGCAAAAAGCGGAGATAAAAAATAAAGCTTAGGAAACATAAACGTAACAATCATAGATATAAAACTTGCACCTGATGATATTCCTATAGTACCGGGATCTGCAAGCGGATTTTTCATAACCGCCTGAAACATAACTCCAGACACTGACAGTCCCGCTCCTGCAAGTATAGCTACCAATATTCTCGGAAATCTCAAATCATATATTGTAGCAAATTCTTCATCATATTTTATAAATAATCCGTTAAAAATTTGTGTATAAGTAAGGTTTATACTTCCGCTTCTTATTGCAACAAATAGTAGAATTATCAGTAAAATTATTAGAAAAATAAAAGCAAAAATTTTTTTTAACACAAAACACCTCTTTACTTTTCATAAAAAATCTCGTCTAATATTTTTAGTCCTTCTTTATAAGCCATTGTTGCCGACATTCCGAAATACTTGTTGTCCAAATTATATACTCTGTTATTTTTTACAGCGTCAAAGTGTTTCCATATATCATTTGTTTTAAATTCTTCATCAAACTCGTCCATAATTTCTTCCGACATAGTGTGGGAAGTTCTCAATATTATATCAGGCTGCATTTTTACAAGTTCTTCCGTATTTATTGGCAAAAATTCTTCAACGTCATCTTTAAAAATATTTATTCCGCCTGCAAGCTCCACCATATTGCCTACATAAGAATTATTCGTAGCAATTACATACGAACCAGGTAAACCCATAAGCACGAGAACTTTAGGTTTTTCTTTATCTTTTCTCTTCTCTTGATAATCTTTAAGCAAGTTTTCATATTCATCTCTGAGTTTTTTTGCTTCTTCTTCTTTTCCATATTCTTTTGCCACTTCGTCTATTGAATCATACATAGAGCTGACACTTGACATATTCAAAAATCTATATGGCAGTTTTGCTTCTTTATATTGTTCCTCCAAAAAGCTTTGTAAAGATGTAGGACTGAACACTTGTGTAGGTTTAAGAGAACGCATTATTTCCATATCAGGCCCCATAGGCATACCTACACGAGTTACACTTTCATATCTTTTTGGCAGTTTAAATGACTTCGTATCGCATATACCAACCAAATCCAATCCCAACAAATCTGTAATCTGTGATATGGCAACAGATGTAGCTATTATTCTCGTCTGCGTTCCTGATTGACCTTGTGGTTTTTGGTGCTGATCTACACAACCGGTCATAATCATACATATAAGTACAATCATTCCTATAAATCTCTTTTTCATAACTTTCCTTTCCCTGATTATCAATATTAATTATCTTTCAAATTTTATAAAAATATTTTATACCGATATATTATATCTGCTACTTTTATTTCCATTGAAAAATAATGATTTCTATGTTTTTAATAATAAACCGAGTAAATTTAAAATCAATATTAATTTGTTTAGATTTAAATAATATATCTAATTTATGTATTCGCAAAAAGATACTCTTCCAAATTATGAAGAGCATCTTTCATTTTAATTATTCTTCATCAGTAGAAGGTGCTTTTGTAGTCATCTTCTGTGAATTAAATTCCTTCGCCCCTTCTTTCGCATCTTTACTGCTCATTTGGGCAAAAAAATGTTATATCTCTGCCCATAGGGTCTACATATGCCGATATTTTTATATATGCTTCATTTGTAGGCACTTCAAATTTTATATCTTTTGTCTTTTTCTTTTTATCTTCTTTTACTACTTTAAATTTTACTTCTTTATATTTATCATCTTTTACATTTTTCACTGATATTTTATAATCTTTGCAAACATCCGCAAGTCCTATTTTTATAGTTAAAGTCTTTGTTTTACCTGTATTGTCCAAAAGAGAATACTTGCCCAATATAGATCTGCTCATTCCATCTCCGATAGCTTTTTTGCTCTTGTATTTAGGTTGACCTTCTTTTATTTTCAGATCTTCCAACTCTTTAGTTATAGGATTTTCGTATTGAGCCGTATTTTTTACAGAATATACTTTGCTTTCTAAATCTTGAGCATTTATATTTAATACAAAAATCGTAAAAATAAAACTTAAAGCTATAATGCTTGATAATATTTTTTTTAACATAATCTCTCTCCTTTTCTTATATTATATAAATAGTGCGAACTCTAAATATCAATATAAAAAACTATAATAAAATCTAAAAAATAAACTTTTATACTGCAAGCTCATTAATTATTACTTTTATTTTTACTATTTATTTTTCAAGTGAACTCCAATCCAATTTTATTGCCGCATCCGGTTTTATTCCTCCTAAAGAGTTCATAACATCCACTTCTATCTTAATATATATAAAATCTGTACCGATCTCTACAGGAAATGCTATTGTCTTCGGATAGCTCTTTACATCATCGGTATCAAATGCTTTATCATTATACTTATCCGTGATTTCAACTGATTTTAAATTACCTGTATTTTTATCTGTCAAAGATTTATAATAATCTTCTTTGCTTCCGTAATACCAAGCATTTTGCAAATGTCCTTTTTGCTCACCAAAACTTTTTAATGCCATAGGTTTGGTAACTAAATACAATTTAGCTTTACCATTTTCAACCTTTAACATCGCCTTATGCTCTATAGAGTCATTTGCCATAGACAATTCACTTGGAGTATCTTGACCTTCCGCTTTTAACATACCTACAGAAATTTTATATTCTCCGTCTTTTAAATTTTTATAATCTACTTTTTCAGTGTGTTTTTTATCTGCTTTTTCAAGAATTTTTTCTTCCTTTTTATCTTTTGTTATATTATCTTGAACTGTATCTTGCTCCTTAAGGTCATTTATAGCACTGACTATATTGGAGTAAGCCCAATAGTTTATGCTTACATCTTTCGGTATCACAAGATTGCCGTTCATTTTCTTTAATTCTTCTATTGCTTTAGGTCTGCCAAGCACATCGTTTAATATGCTCGCTATCTCTGCTCTTGAAACTTTCTTGTCAGGTTTGAATGTACCGTCAGGATAGCCCGACATATATCCGTTTGAAACCATTATTTCTATGTAATCTTTATATTCATTTTTTTCAATATCTGAAAATTTTTTGCTTACTCCATCTTCTTTTGTAAGATTATATGCTTTAACTATCACACTGCAAAGTTCAGCTCTGCTCATATCATCTTTTACGCTGTACTTACCTCCATTGTCGGAGCTTATTATATTTTTTGTTCTGAGATAGTTTACGCTGTCATATGCCCAATTTCCTTTTTTTACATCTGTAAATTCTACATTTCTATCTATTTGTTCTCCATCTCTTATAAGATTTGAAATCATAACGGCAACTTCGGCTCTTGTGACTACCTTTGCAGGATTAAAACTGCCGTCAGGATAGCCTTTCATATATGCTTTATATGTATAATTAGACGCGAATGCACTTCTTTGAAATCCTAAGCTTATTATCAATGACAATGTCAACGCCAATTTCCTTCTTGCTGTTTTTTTCATAAAATCCCTCCCATTTATAGCAAGTCAATTGCATAATAAAAAAGCAAAAAATTTATTATAGATTTCTCAATAATATTTTTAATATAAAATTAAAAACTATATTTTTCAATATCATCTTTTATTATCTTGTTTAATTTTATATCATATACTATAAATTGTCAATTGTAATTTCATATCTAAATATTGAAATTATCAAATATATAATAAATCAAATTGAAAATTTACAACATATAATAAAAATTATTATATTAACGCTTATAAAAATCATCAAACAATAAAAAAATATTCAAGCTTTATATAAATAATCTAAACTTTTATACCGAATACTATTTGAATATAAGATATGTTCAAATATTTTAACAATCAATTATATTTCAAACAAAACGATAGAACATTTTAACAATTTATGATATAATTCTAAGCAATAATTTAAAATTAAAAGGGGTAATTGAAATGGCAAATGTATTTGATACTCTAAAAGAACGAGGTTTTATAGCTCAAACATCGCATGAAGATGAATTAAGGGAGTTATTTGCAAACGAACGTGTAACATTTTATACAGGATATGATGCAACAGCCGAATCTTTACATGTAGGGCATTTTTTACAGGCAATAGCCATGAGACATATGCAGCTTGCAGGACACAGACCTATCGTTTTATTAGGCGGAGGTACTACTATGGTAGGAGATCCGTCTGGAAGAACGGATATGCGTAAAATGCTTTCAGAAGATGACATTAACCATAATGCCGAAAGATTCAAAGAGCAACTCTCCAGATTTATAGATTTCAGCGAAGATAAAGCCATATTGGAAAACAACGCAAACTGGCTTATGAAACTGCAATATATTCCTTTTTTAAGAGAAGTTGGCGCAGAATTTTCTGTAAACAGAATGTTAACCGCTGAATGTTTTAAAAGCAGAATGGAAAAAGGTCTTTCATTTTTGGAATTTAACTATATGATTATGCAAGCTTATGATTTTTACAAACTGAATCAATTATATGATTGCAAAGTTCAATGCGGTGGAGATGATCAATGGTCCAATATACTCGCAGGCGCAGATTTAGTTAGAAGAAAATCTCAAAATAAAGCATATGCTTTGACATTTAATCTACTTACTACATCAGATGGCAAAAAAATGGGTAAAACAATGTCAGGTGCATTATGGCTTGATAAAGATAAAACTTCACCTTATGAATTTTTCCAATATTGGAGAAATATTGAAGATGCATCAGTAGAAAAATGTTTAGGTCTACTTACTTTCTTACCTATGGATGAAGTCAGAAGACTCGGTAGTTTGGAAGGCAACAAAATAAATGAAGCAAAAGAAGTTTTAGCATACGAAACTACAAAACTTGTCCACGGAAAAGAAGAAGCTGATAAAGCTTTAGAGGCTGCAAGAGCAATATTTTCATCAAACAGTGTATCACAAAACGCTCCTACAACTCTTGTTGATAAAGATAAGCTTGATAACGGCATAGATATATTGGAATTATTAAAAATGACTGCTTTAGCACCTTCATCATCTGAAGCGAGGCGTCTTGTCGAACAAGGCGGTATAACGGTAAATGACGAAAAGGTTACAAGTAAAGACTTCAAAATAAATTCATCTATGCTAAAAAATGACATAATAATGATAAAAAAAGGTAAAAAAACTTTTCATCAGGTAAAAGTTAAATAATTAAATCAAAAACTAATATAATTTTATGTAGGATCTCTGACACAAAACTTTTAATTTATTATTGATTTTTATATTTTTTTATGTTAATATATTAAATGTTGATTTTAGTTAATTGAGAATAATGGAGGTGTTATATATATGGCATTTGTATGCGAAGTATGCGGAAAAGGAACTACAACAGGAAACAACGTGAGCCACTCAAATCGTCACACAAGAAGAAAATGGAAACCTAATCTTCAAAGTGTTAAAGTTATAGTTAACGGAGCGCCAAAAAGAGTAAGAGTTTGCACAAGATGTTTACGCTCTGGAAAAGTTCAAAGAGCTGTATAATAAATGAGACTGCTGTAAGCAGTCTTTTTTATTATAAATTATTAAGCTAATCACATTATTTTAAAAGCGTATAATTTCAGAACACAAAAAATGCAATCACCTCTCTAATCAAACACATTTTATTCAGCATTTTTATAATATACCTATTTATAATAGTAAACTACATTAAAAATTTTTCTTTAGTCAAAATAAAAATTTATTGTAGTATATGCAATATATCTTTTCAAGAGAAAGTAAATAATTTCGTATAAATTTAGGTAATAGTATAAACACAACAATTTTTAAATAAGAAAGGTTTTATAAACAATGGGAAAATTAGGCGATAATTACTGTAAAACTCTGAATATAACAAATGACAGAATAAGCCTTGATGAAATACAAAGAAGTATTATCAAAAAATACAGAAAAGATATATGGTCAAAATTTACAAAAGCCGTAAGAGATTACAACCTCATATCTGAAAATGACAAAATTGCGGTAGCCATATCAGGCGGAAAAGACTCTATACTCATGGCAAAATTATTTCAAGAACTACAAAAACATGGCAATATAAAATTTGATGCTGAATTTGTAGTAATGGATCCCGGATATCATAAAGATATAAGAAAACTCTTGGAGGATAACTGTAAATATCTTGATATACCTATAAAAATATTCGATACAGATGTATTTGCAATTGCCGACAAAATAGCAGGCGACTATCCTTGTTATATGTGTGCAAAGATGAGAAGAGGCGCTTTATACAACATTGCCAGAAGCCTTAATTGTAATAAGCTTTCGCTTGGACATCATTTTAATGATGTCATAGAAACCACAATGCTAAATGTATTATATGCCGGCTCTTACAAAACCATGCTTCCAAAGTTAAAATCAAAGAATTTCGACTCAATAGAATTAATACGTCCACTTTACTATATAGAAGAAAAAAACATAATACGCTTCACTCAAAACGCAGGTATCAACGTACTTAACTGTGCATGTATGGTGGCTGCAAAAAAAACAGGCTCAAAAAGATATGAAGTAAAAGATTTAATAGAAGAAATGAAAAAATCCAACCCTAATGTAGATAAAAATATATTTATGTCAGCTCAAAATGTTTATACAGACTGTATTTTAGGGTATAACTTAGATGGAAAATCACATAGCTATTTAGAAAATTATTAGAGGAGTCTTTATGCAAAATGAAATTATCTCACTAAAAAATGATGATAAACTGCTTGTAGGCTTATCATGGGAAAATTTTTCCAACGGCGAAGAAATAGATTTTGACCTGCTGGCTATAATGTTGGATAAAAACGAAAAATTTCTTAATAAAGCCGATTTAATTTTTTATAACAACTTATTTTCAAGAACAGGGGCTCTATTTCACACAGGAGACAACAAAACAGGAAACTCCGAAGCTGATGACGAAGTCATACTCGTAAATCTTGCATCTATACCGAGTAGTATAAGACACATAAAATTTGCAATATTAAATCAATCACAGAAGAAAAATTGTGGAAAAGTATCTTTTAGAATCGCTAAAATATCTGATATATTTGACACGAAAGGCGAGAATATATATTCTTATAGCTTTGATGACAGTAACTTCTATCTTATGTATATATTTGAAATAGAAAAAAACGAAAAGAATTCCATAATAAACATAAAATTAAAAAATATAGATGACCCTATTGAAAAAATATTAGAATCTTACAGCATAAAATCTGAGCAATTTAAAGTTTAATTCTAAAAGTTAATATAATAACAGATATTTCTATTTTTAAGAATTTATTAACTAATACTATTTTCTAATAAAATTATGGATAACTTGTATAATTATATAAAATTAATATACATAGTCTACCAGAAAAATTAATTGCTATGATTTTCCATTATTCTATAAGATTTTAGTATAAGCAAAATTAAGTATACTTAAAATAAATAACTTATATAAAGTTTATACGTTAATTAAACAGATATTAGTATAATATAATAAAAAACGGCTATTCATCAATATTTTATTTCATCGATGATAGCCATTTTTTATTTAATGAATAAGTCCTATTAACTCATTTTATACTAATACCTGATAAAACAAATGAATATTTTCAACTTATAATCATCAAAAAACGAATTATTATTTTTTATAATATAAATTAGTCAAATAGGTATTAGTATTAAATAAATCATTATTTCTGTTTTTGTTTTATCACTGCCTGTGCCGCCGCTAATCTTGCTATCGGAACTCTATATGGTGAACAAGATACATATGTCAAACCTAAAGCGTTGCAGAATTCTACTGATGAAGGATCTCCTCCATGCTCTCCGCATATTCCGAGTATCAAATCAGGATTTGATTTTCTACCGTCTTCTACTGCCATTTTCATAAGCTTACCTACTCCTATTTGGTCAACTTGTTCAAACGGTGCAAAATCAAATACTTTTTTATTGTTATAATCTGCAAGAAATTTGCTTGAATCATCTCTTGAAAATCCGAATGTCATTTGTGTAAGGTCATTTGTTCCAAAGCTGAAGAAGTCCGCTTCAGTTGCTATCTGATCTGCTGTAAGTGCAGCTCTTGGTACTTCTATCATAGTTCCTATGAGATATTCAACTTTTTCGCCCTTTTCTGCAAAAACCTTATTTATTTCATCTACCATTTGTTCTTTTACAAACTTAAGCTCATTTACATGACCTACAAGCGGTACCATTATTTCAGGTTTTATATTAGGAACTTCGGATTTTATTTCTATAGCTGCCTCTATTATTGCTCTTGCCTGCATTCTTGCTATTTCAGGATAGCTTACTGCAAGTCTGCAACCTCTATGTCCAAGCATCGGATTGAATTCTTCAAGTTCGATAACTCTATCTCTTATGTCTTCATAAGAAATACCCATTGAATTCGCTATATCTTGTAAATCTTTTTCTCCTTTAGGTAAAAATTCATGTAGTGGAGGATCAAGTAATCTTATAACTACCGGATATTCTCTCATTTCTTTGAATATTCCATAGAAGTCTTCTCTTTGCATCGGTAAAAGTTCATTTAAAGCTTTTACTCTTTCTTCCAAAGATCTTGATATTATCATTCTTCTAACTGCCGGTATTCTGTTTTCACTGAAGAACATATGTTCAGTTCTGCAAAGCCCTATACCTTCAGCACCGAATATTCTTCCTTGTTTTGCATCTCTTGGTGTATCAGCGTTAGTGTAGACACCTAAACATTTTACTTCGTTTACCCACTCCATAAACTTGCCGAATTTTCCTGATAACTCAGCTTTTGCTTTTGCTATTTTTGCATCATATACTGCTCCTGTTGAGCCGTCAAGTGATATTTCATCGCCTTCTTTAAACACTCTGTCGCCTACTCTTAAAGTTTTTAATTCTTCATCCACTCTCACTTCGCTACATCCTGCTACACAGCATTTTCCCATTCCTCTTGCAACAACCGCAGCATGTGATGTCATACCTCCTCTTGAAGTCAATATACCTTGAGAGCATACCATACCTTCTATATCTTCCGGAGAAGTTTCCTGTCTTACAAGCAACACTTCTTCACCTTTTTTACTTGCCTCAACAGCCTCTTCTGCATGAAAATATATCTTTCCTGATGCAGCACCCGGTGATGCAGGTAAACCCTTTGTAAGCATAGTAGCTTTTTTAAGTGCCTCTATCTCAAATGTAGGGTGCAATAATTGATCCAATTGTTTAGGCTCTACTTTCATTATAGCTTCTTCTTTTGTTAGAAGTCCTTCTTCAACCAAATCAACTGCAACATTTACTGCTGCTTGAGCTGTTCTTTTTCCATTTCTCGTTTGCAGGAAGAATAATCTTCCTTCTTCTATTGTGAACTCAATATCTTGCATATCTTTATAGTGATTTTCCAAGATATGTGTTGTATCAACAAATTGCTTATAACAATCAGGATTTATTTCCTTTAATGTATCAATACTCTTTGGAGTTCTTATACCGGCAACTACATCTTCACCTTGTGCATTCATCAAAAATTCGCCAAACAGTTTGTTTTCTCCTGTTGCAGGATTTCTTGTAAATGCAACACCTGTTCCTGATGTTTCTCCTTTATTACCAAAAACCATAGATTGAACATTTACAGCTGTACCAAGATCATGAGATATACCGTTTAAGTTTCTGTATACTATTGCTCTGTTATTATTCCAAGAAGAAAATACAGCTTCAACCGCTTTGTATAATTGCTTTTTAGGCTCTTGAGGAAAATCTTCTTTCATCTCTTGTTTATAAACTTCTTTAAATTGTTCCACAAGTTTCTTCAAGTCATTCGCATCAAGCTCCGTATCTTGAGTAACACCTTTGTTTTCCTTCATATTATCCAATTTTGTATCAAAAAGTACTTTAGGTATTCCTATTGCAACATCAGAAAACATTTGTATAAATCTTCTGTAAGAATCGTATGCAAATCTTTCATTATTTGTTGCTCTTGCAAGCCCTTTTACAGTTTCATCATTAAGACCGAGATTAAGTATTGTATCCATCATTCCGGGCATTGATATAACTGCTCCTGAACGAACTGAGAATAGTAAAGGATCGTTGGCATCTGAAAATTTTTTGCCCTGCAATTTTTCTACTGTCTCCAAGTGTTCATCAATTTCTTTTAACAATTCATCCCAAAGTTTTTTATCTTCATCATAATATTTAAGACAAGCTTCTGTAGTTATTGTAAATCCTTGTGGCACCGGTAATCCTATGTTGGTCATTTCTGCAAGATTAGCACCTTTTCCGCCAAGCAAGCCTCTCATTGACATATTGCCTTCTTTAAAGTCATAAACATATTTTTTTGCCATTATAACTCCTCCTAAATGTTAAATAATCTGAATATTCCAAAAACCGGTCAACTATCAGCTTTTAACAAAATAATTTTATAAAAATAGTATTAAAAGCCATATAATATAACTTATATTATTTCATTATCTATCTTTACCCCATTTCTTTTTAAATAGGAAATTACAATCTCTGCTGTTTCTTCTATGGCTTTATTTGCAACATTTATAATAGGACATCCTATCTTTTTCATTATCGTTTCAGCATAATCAATTTCTTCAAGTATTCTATTCATATCTGCATAACTTGAACCTGTCGGCAATCCAAGTGCATTAAGTCTCTCTGTCCTTATTTCATTGAGTTTTTCAGGAGAATTTGTAAGTCCTATTACTTTTTGTGCCTGTACCTGATATATTTCTTTTGGAGGTGTAGACTCCGGCACCAAAGGTATGTTTGCCACTTTTATATTTTTATTGGCAAGATACATAGATAACGGTGTCTTTGAAGTCCTTGATATTCCAAGTATTACCAAATCCGCCTTTAAAACCCCTCTCGGATCCTTTCCGTCATCATATTTGACCGCAAACTCTATAGACTCTACTCTTTTAAAGTACAAATCATTCAGCTTTCTGAGCATACCTGTCTTATCAAGAGGAATAAGCCCTGTTATATCTTGTATAGAAGATACTATAGGAGACAATAAATCTATCTCTTTTATATTCTCTCTCGATGCAAAATTCTTTATTTCACTTATTATTTGTTTATGTACTATAGTATATAATATAATAACATTTTTGTGAGATTTAATTTCTTCAAATATACTGTCTAACATAGATATATCAGTAACATACGGAAACTTTCTCGTTATAAAACCGTTAGCCTCAAACTGTGACATTGCAGCTTTTGCAACATGCTCAGCAGTATTACCGAGAGAGTCCGAAAGTATGAATATATTTAAGGTATCCATTCAAATAAGTTCCTTTCAAACAAGCTTAAATCAATATAATATTTATATTCGGAAATCTATTTCCTTTATATAAATATATAATTTTTTGTCTAAATTGTCAAGATATATTCGGCTTTTATAGCATTTTTTATTTTTCCAAATTCTCTATAATTGAATATCTATAATTGCATTTTTCAAGATAATATAAAACACTTAAAACTTGTATACTCTAATACTAAAATCTTATAGAATAATGAAAATTTATAATAGTTAATTTTTGCAATAAACTATCTATATTGATTTAGGTTTGCAATATAATTTATCCATAATTTTATTATAAAATAGTATAAGTTTATGCTACTATCTAATAAACATTTTTTAATATAATATTCAAATATAACATATTAAACTTGATAAAACTGTATATGAAAATTATTTTTAAAATAACCGCTTGACAAGAAAATTTTAAAATGTTAATATTAGACGCATAAACCTTTGAATAAGAATAGTAGGTACATAACAATAACTTACAGAGAGCTGTGGTGGCTGAGAACATAGCAGATATGTATATACCGAATGGACTTATGAGGGCGAACGAACAGGATTAAACCTAAGTAGCAATCGGACGGCAAACCGCAGTCGTTATTAAGCGGAGCGTATGACAGTACGTGTTAAAGGTGGATGCTTTTAGGCATCAATTTGAGTGGTACCGCAGGATATTTCGTCTTGTCTCATTGAATTATTATTTTCTATGAGATAAGACGTTTTTTATTTAATTATGAAAGGATTTAATAATATGAAAACATATCGTGATTTTTATAACTATTTAAAAAACTTTCCTGATGAAAAGGGATATTTCGGTGAATACGGAGGAATGATTTTACCTCCTGAATTAGTTCCTGCTTTTAAAGAAATTACACAGGCATATCTGGAAATCTGTCATAATGCACGTTTTATAAATGAATTAAGACGAATCAGAAAAGAGTTTCAAGGCAGACCTACTCCTGTTTATCATTGTGAGCGCTTATCTTCATTGCTCGGAAAATGTCAAATATATCTTAAAAGAGAAGATCTTAACCATACAGGCGCACATAAACTAAATCATTGTATGGGCGAAGGTTTGCTCGCTAAATTCTTAGGTAAGAAAAAACTCATTGCCGAAACAGGCGCCGGACAACATGGTGTTGCGCTTGCTACAGCAGCAGCCTATTTCGGTTTGGAATGTGATATATATATGGGAGAAGTTGACATAAAAAAACAGCACCCTAATGTAATAAGAATGAAAATGCTCGGTGCAAATGTAATTCCTGCAACACACGGTCTTAAAACATTAAAAGAGGCTGTAGACTCTGCATTTGAAGCATATTTAAAAGAATATAAAGATGCAATATATTGTATAGGCTCCGCTGTAGGACCTCATCCGTTTCCTATGATAGTTCGCGATTTTCAATCAGTTATAGGGATTGAAGCAAAAGAACAATTCAAAGAAATGACAGGTATTTTACCTGACATAGTTTGTGCAGCTGTAGGTGGAGGTTCTAATGCAATAGGAATGTTTGAAGCATTTTTGTCAGAACCGGTTGATATTGTTGGTGTAGAACCACTCGGAAAAGGAAATGGCATAGGAGAACATGCGGCAAGTATGAAATTTGGAAAAAAAGGTGTTCTTCATGGTTTTGAAAGTATGCTCTTACAAGATGAAAACGGAGAACCGTTGCCTGTGTACTCTATAGCAAGCGGACTTGACTATCCGTCTGTCGGACCTGAACACGCATATTTGAGAGAATGCGGAAGAATAAAATACGAAGCTGTGAATGATGATGAGGCTATGCAAGCATTTTTCTTACTATCCCGTTATGAAGGAATAATTCCAGCAATAGAAAGCTCACATGCTTTGGCATACGCAATAAAATATGCTAAAAATCAAAATTCAGGCTCTATACTTGTAAATCTTTCAGGTCGTGGAGATAAAGATATTGACTTTGTATATGAAAAATATGGTACAGGAGAGAAATTTTTAACAGAATTTATCAATAAGTAATTGTATGTATCATTTTATATTATTAACTGATTATAAAATAAATTTGATAAAAATAATATAAATAATGTATTAGGTTTATCATTTAAAAAATACTCTGTGTGATTGTATCAAAGAGAATTTATTACGTTTACTATAAAAATATGTCCGAAAAGTGGTAATTTATATTGAAATCATCACTTTTCAGACATATCCAATATTTAATCTTATGAAATCCACCAATTTCCATCCGGATTTTGATCTAATGAGCCTATCTCTTCAGACAATAAATTACCAAAAAAATCTTTGACAATCAATTTATGATAGTATTTATATTCATCAGTAGCACAATGTTTTTCATCGTCCCAGCCCTCTTCAATCCAAGCCTCTATAAATACTTTATCGTTATCAATCAGCAAAACACATTCATTAGGCTCCAACGGAAATTGAAATCTTTTAGGATAATAAGATACTATATACTCATCTTCACTGATAATATATACTTCATCTCCAATAATTTTCAGATTATACAGATTCATGTCACCTATATTCAACTCTGTTATTTTTTCAGGTAAATCTTCAGGTAAATATTTGAAAAGAGTCATTATATTTTTATTGAAATCCCCTTTCAAAAAATAATAAGCTCCTTTAGCATATATAGGTTTATCATAAATCACATTTTTTTCTTTTTCAAAAGGCTCATAAACTTTTCCATTCTCATAATCATAAAATATAATGTCAGAACCTTGACGTTCACCTTCTTTTTGCAATTCAAACATATCATAAAAACCAACGGTATCGCTAATACTATAACCAAGTCTTTTTTGACCGTAAATCATTTCAACATAATTTCCACATACTTTTTCAAATCTTCTAATCATATCACGCTCTCCTTTTGCAAAGATTAATTTGTCAATACTTTTTTATCTATGCCCAAGGATCTTCAGATTCAGGAAGTCTAATGTCGGAAAGACATTGTATGTCATTTATAAACCATTGACCTGTAGACGGTTTTTTACGAAGTTTTATCGGTCTTAGAGAATCAGCCCCTCCGCTTTTTACATAAAGTGTAGCCCAATTATCTTCAGGAAAAGAATATGGATTCTCTGTAACTGTTATTGTATATGGCATAGAAGGCGTATAATTGTTAGTTTTATAAGCTCCTTCAAAGAAAGAAAAAGTTTTATAATTTTTCCCTCTCAAGCGATCTCTTAAAAACTGTTTTGCCATCGGTGTAAGCGGATCAGGACCTCTCAAAAAATCTAACATTGCATGAGTTTCTTCAACATCGTTTTCATAATTACAAAGCACCAATAATGAAAGAGCAGCTGTTTTGTAAGGAGAATCCAATGTAGCTTGCGGAATTGTCTTTAACTCCTCAACATTTTTAGGTATAAATGCAAAAGTAAATTTTTCCATGTTTTACCTCCCTTATAGAATTATATTATATTTTAAAAGTTTCAATTAACCTATTTTAGTGATTATTGCAATTGCACAAGGCATTTTACCCTCAATTAAAATATACTCGACATTTTCAATATAACCTGCTGTTTTAAAAAATTCAATATACGATTTAAAATCAAATTGTTTCTTAAAATCAGCCCCTAAGTTTTTAAGCAAGCGAACAAACAGGTTAGTTTTTCCAACATTTTCATTATTTACATATGTAGGGATTATCACCTTTCCTCCATTTTTGCAAACTCGTATCAATTCTGTCAATGCCTCATATGGAAAATCAAGCA
Source organism: Peptoanaerobacter stomatis (assembly GCF_000238115.1). Taxonomy (GTDB): domain Bacteria; phylum Bacillota; class Clostridia; order Peptostreptococcales; family Filifactoraceae; genus Peptoanaerobacter; species Peptoanaerobacter stomatis. Next base: position 164,745 of record NZ_JH414549.1, read on the forward strand.
GATGTATTACATTTCCGGCAACAACCTTATCAAATTCGCCATCTTTAAAATTCAGACTCATTATATCAGCTTTTCTTATCTTCACATTATTCATATGTTTACAATTTTTCTTTGTCTGTTTAAGCATTCCATCAGAAAAATCAGTAGCTATAAGCTCTTTACATCTTAGAGCTATTCCTTTACTGAGCATACCTGTCCCACATGCACATTCAAGTATTCTGTCACTTGATTCAACCATGTTTGAAACTGCAATAACAAGTTTACAATTTACTTCTCCGTTATACAATTTTTCAAAAATATCATAAAATCTTGCAACTTTGTCCCAAAACATAGATTGTCCCTCCATTTAATATAAGACTCTTATATATAAAATACTGATATATTATCTTTAAAATGTCGGTTATTTCCCTCTACATTGAAATTTTATCAAATTCAATAAGCTTACTTAAAATTATAGTGCATAGCACTATAATTTTCAATATATAATTGCAATCTGTTATATATATTGATATACTTGTAAAGTAATGCAAATATTCAATAAAAATTATACGATACACTATCAAAATATAATAATAAAACATTATTGAATAATAAATAAGGAGTTTAAATGAAAAATAAGCAAATAATTGAGTTCAACATAGATGAAATGATATTTGGCGGAGAATCTTTAAATATCACAGAGTTTGACAAGAAAGTTACAATGAAAGGTGGCATTATCGGTCAAAAAGTGAAAGCAGTAATACAGAAAAAAAGAAAAGACAAAATTCAAGCTAAAATACTTGAAGTAACAGAAAAATCATATCTTGAAACAGAAGATGTCTGTAGTAATTTTGGCAGATGCGGAGGTTGCACCATACTAAGTGTAAACTATGAAAATCAACTGAAATTGAAATCAGAGCAATTATTAAAACTGTTTCACAAATTCGGACATACAGAAATAGAAAACATTGATGTAGTAGGAAGCCCTATACAACAAGAATACAAAAATAAAATGGAGTTTACATTCGGAAATGAAGAAAAAGACGGAGATTTACTTATAGGTCTTCACAGAAAAAATTCATCCATGAGTATAGTTGATGTAGAAGATTGCAAAATAATAGATGAAGATTACAGAAAAATTTTAAAAACAACAGGTGAATATTTCAGAAAACAAGGTCTTCCACATTATCATATAATGAGTCACGAAGGATATTTAAGACATTTAGTAATACGAAAAGGGATAAACACAGAAGAACTATTAATAAACATAGTGACAACAAGCCAAATAGATTTTGATTTAACAGACTATATTAATATATTAGCAAATATTGAATTAAACGGCAATATAGTTGGAATATTACACACTTTAAATGACTCTTTTTCAGATACAGTTACTCCGGAAAAAATTGAAATTCTATATGGCAGAGATTATTTTTATGATATATTGTTAGATAAAAAATTTAAAATTTCGCCATTTTCTTTTTTCCAGACTAACACAAAAGGAGCCGAAGTTTTGTATAAAACAGCTATGAATATGATCGCTGGAGAAAAAAATCTTATTTTTGACCTATATAGCGGTACGGGAACAATCGGTATAAGTATGTCTCAAAGAGCAAAAAAAGTGATAGGAATAGAGATAATCGAAGAAGCCGTCGAAATGGCAGAGAAAAATGCAATCGCAAATAATATAAGCAATGTTGAATTTATAGCAGGAGATGTAAAAGAAGAAGTCTCTAAATTAAGCGATAATCCAGAGCTTATCATATTAGACCCTCCAAGAGCAGGGATAAACCCTAAAGCTCTAAAAGATATAATAGATTTTAATGCAAAAGAAATATTATATATATCATGTAATCCAAAAATGCTCGTACAAGACTTGATAATATTGAAAGAATCTGGATATGAGATAAAAAATGTAAAAGGTGTGGACATGTTTCCAAACAGTTATCATGTGGAGTGCATAGCGTTGATACAAAGAGTGAAATCATAAAAATCCTGCATTTTAAGCAGTTTTACAAACATTATGTCTTTAATGAAGATGGCGAAGGTGGAAGAAAAAAAGTCCTGAAAAATTATATAGATGTGAATGTTTGCATTGATATGATGTGTGGAGATACAAAGAATTATGAAATATAAAGGTTTTAAGAAAGATTGATAATTTAGATATATAAAATACTTGTAATTTTAATAAATATATTTTTGAATGGAGAAGAGTACATGAGATGGTTACATTTATCCGATATTCATTACAATCCCGGAAAAGATGGGAGAAGCTCTGCGCAGTTAAGGGAAAAACTTTTATTATTTCTGAAAAATAAAAAATTAGAGGTTGATGAGATTTTTATTACTGGAGATTTTAGACATGCATTTTTTCAAAAGGATGAAAACATCCTGGAAGTAGCTAAAGACTCTGTTAAATATATAAAAGAAGTAGCAAAAGCTGTAGGAGTATCAAGCACAGATAATATTCATATTGTTCCTGGTAATCATGATTTAACGAGAGGCTCTAATGATGAACTTGATAATATAATTAAAAGTTACGATTATGATAAAGGTGATTTTAGTACAGAAGAACTTATTAAATTGCTGAATAGATTTGATTTTTTTAAGTTGGTATGCTGCGAACTTTATGGAGATAATATTTTTTATGATGAACTTATGAAAAATATTCATACCTATAGACTAGTACAAAATTATGTGCTTTTATATATGAATACATCACTTACATGTGGAAGAAGTGATGAAAGAGGTAATCTAGTTGTAGATAATTATCACCTGTATAAAACTCTTGAAGACATAAGTAAAACTTATTCAGATAAAAAAATTATTATTTTGGCACATCATTCTACAGATTGTTTTTCTAAAAAAGAACGAGAGGTTGTAGAAACTTTATTTAATGATTATCCTGTAAGTTATTATTTATGTGGAGATAGTCATGAGGTATGGATCAAAAAAATTAATAATACTATTGAATTAACAACAGGTTGTCTGGTGCAAGAAAAAGGTGTTGAAAATACATTTTGCATATGTGATACAGGTATAGGTATAGGTAAGATTACTTTTTATAATTGGAATACAAAGTTTTCTACTTGGAACGAATACCAGGCATTCAACGATTATATTAATAAGGTAATTGAAGACAAAAAAGACTTTATTAGTGGTGTGCCTTTGGTTGTTGATAAGGTACAAGAATACAACTTACCTAATTTAGCAGTGAATTATAGAATAGAAGAATCTAATTTAAAAGAACCTTTTAATATTTTAACCCAAAACAATCTATTATATATTTCTGGAATTAGTGGAATAGGAAAAACTTCTTTATCTATAAAGCTATCAGAGATGTTGAAAGAAAACAAATCCTTAAAATCCATATTTTTTATTAATGGAGCTCAAATAATTGAAGCTAAAAATTTGAATTCAGTATGTCTTGAATCAGGAAGTAAGATAAATTTGCTTGCAATTATAAAAGAAGGAAATTCTTTGTTTATTATTGATGATTTACAAATGGGTATTGAGGGAATAATGGAAGAATTTTGGAATGAAATAAGTAGTTCTAATAATAAAAGTACTTCTTACGTAATTGTAAATTCACAAATCAATTCAGAATTTTCGAAGAAGTTAAATATTCAATATAGGCAGAGTTTTTTAACGGAAACAGAACAGGTATCTTATATATTGAATTGGAGATTGCCCAAAGATAAAAAATGCTCTATTGAAACGGTTGAAAGAATAAAGAAAAATACCAATGGACATCCGCTACTGCTAAATTCTTTGAGAGCGTTGGTTTTGTATGACAATTCAAATTGGGAAGATATTGTAGAAGAAGAGTCGAATGATTTTATGTATCATGAGGTAGATAATGACAAATTTATTTCTAAAATTTTAAAACGGCACAAAGAGGTGCTGGAAAGAGAGCTATATTCAATAAAATGGATTAATGAAAAAAATATAAGTGAATCCTTATTGTCAAAATTAATAACTAAAGAAGGCATTAGAAAACTTGTTAGCAGGTCTTTTATACAAATAAATAACGATACAGTTAAAGTTCATGATATAATTTTTCGTTGTATTGATAATGGCGATTATAATGAGCAGTCTATAAAGAAATATGATTCAGATTTTTATAATAGATTCTATAGCTTTTTTAAAAGTCAGAAAAGTAAAAAATCTGGAGTTTATTTTAAAGCTTTACATCAACATGAAAATAAGATATTTGAATTAGCAAAGCATAAAAATGAACCTAGTGTTGAGTGGTATTTTTATTTACAGTCTTTTCCTAATGATGATATGAATGTCATTGATAATTTTTCGTTTGAAGATATGGATATGAATCAATTAGTTAAAAGCAAGGATTCAGAATATATAATAGGTACAGTTTTTGAAATTGTTGAGGGAGAATCAAGAAAAAATAAAGATTCATCAGAATATATATCAAAGATACAAGAGAGAATATTATTTTTAAAAACAATATTGGCTAAAGTTAATTCAAAAACAAATTTATATAGAAATATAGAACACCACTTGGGAAAGCTTTATCGTAATATTGGTGAGCTTGACGAAGCAAGAGAATATTTTGAATCTGTTCTTGAAAAAAAACCGGAAAGATATGAAACGAAACTTCAACTTATAAGAATATACAAATCAAAAGAAATGATTTCAAAAGAAGATGTGCTAAAAGAATATACTAATCTTATAGATGAATATATAAATGGTAAAGATATAAGCATGTCTGTAGTATTGGCTGCATATATGGAAATATACTCTTATGATAAAGTTGGTACAATTAAAAAGAAATATTTTTTAGAGTATTTTGAGCATTTCTTTAAGGCTGTTACTTCAGTAGCGGTAGAAACTTTTGATCTGCCATATAATACTTTAGCATTAACAATGAAATATTTTACCTATGAACATCCAGAAAAGGTTATATTATTCATGAATAGTATACCTGTTCCTTCAGTAGAGATGATAAATAAAAAGAATTACTTTGATATTGCTCAAATGTATAAGGAAGTAGGTAAAGCCATAATGTGGTCTGAAAAAAATTTTGAAAAGGAAAATGTGAATAATTATTTTATTACAGCAGAGAATTTTTACAATCTTATAGACTTAAAAAATAGTTATCGATGTGTACAACGTGTAGAGAATCTTATATTACTAAAAAAGTATGAGGAGGCGATAACAGTTTTAATGGATAATAAGTTTGAAAATGATGAATTTTGGAATTATCGAATAGGACAAGCAATGGCGTTTTCTTCTGGTTCAAAATATGACAAAGAAATGGTGTTGAAATACTTGCAAAAGGCAATTGATTTGTGCAAAAAAGAAAATTTTTTGTCCAGCTTTTATCATACAAAAGCGAACTTTTTAGCCGAAATTAAAGATTTATCGTCAGCATCAACTAGCTATCAAACTGCTTTGAATAAATGTAAATCAGAAAAATATATAAAACAGATTAAAGAAGATATGAAAAAATATGGTTTATTATGAATAAAACGTTCTAATTGGAAATTTTAGGGGAATATGTTTCCATATCTGTATCATTGCGAAACTATATGTTATCTATCATTGAAATAATAATATTTTTCTATAGCTATCTATCCTAAAATTGTATTTTTGTCCACTATTTGTCTACTACAATTTTATAGACAGCATTACTCGTTAGCTATTTTTTCAAATAATTCTACTACATCTTCTTTTAGTTCATGAAATCTTATAGATAAAAAGGAAGAATTATCTTTAATTAAAGGTAGTTTATAAAGATAATATGTATTGTAAACGAGGTCTACATCTGAATAATGTTGATATTAAAATACCGTCAAATTATATTTTAATTGAAAATATTACTCTCTTAACTTGTGAAAATCACAAATTCATGCATTATATTTTAGAGAAACGATTATGACGTAGATAAGTAGCTTAAAGGAAAAAATACCTGAAAAACAAAGAATTGCGTTTAAGGAAGTAAATAAAATCAGAAAAAAATCATATTTGCAGAAGAAAATTTATGGAGGTCAATTTTGAGATATATACTTTTATTGCGTGGCATAAATGTGGGTGGAAAGAATAAAGTATCTATGAGTCATTTAAAAGAATTATTGTTAAATGCAGGGTTTGAAGATGTTGATTCTTATATCAACAGCGGAAATTTATTTTTTAGTAGTGTCCAAAACTGCAAAAGCTGTATATCCAAGATAAGATATTTGTTAGAAACTAACTACGACTTTTCTATCCCTTTTACTTTAATCAGCAAAGAAGAGTTTTTAGAAGAAAAAGCAAAATTGCCTGACTGGTGGGAGCAAGAGCTGGCAAGAAGAGACGTCTTATTTTTTTCGTGTAACTTGGATAAATCAAAGATTCTTGACTTTATAGACAAAGCTACATTTCACAATGAAATAGTGCACATCGGGAGGCACGCAGTATTTGGGGGTAAATATGATGAGGCCGAATATCTAAAAACTACCTACCATAAAAAATTAATAAAGCAAGATTTTTATAAGAAAATTACAATTAGAAATGGCAATACATTTGAAAAGATAGTAGAGATTCTTAAAAATGAAATATAAATACAAAATTGTAAGGAGTAAGTATGAAGAAAAAATTTGGAGAAATGAGCCTACAAGAACTTTGGCAACAATTTCCGATATTTTTGGTTGAACATAATACAGAGTGGACAAAATGGTATGAAGAAGAAAAGAACTCTATTTTAGCAACAGCGCCAAGTAAAAGTATAAAAAGAATAAATCATATCGGAAGCACCGCTATTTTAGGAATATGGTCGAAAAATATTGTAGATATATTACTTGAAGTAAACAACAAGTCATATTTAGATATTATTAAGGATATTCTTATAAATAATGGTTGGTTATGTATGAACAATACCGAAAACCGAATTACACTCAACAAAGGATATACAGAACAAGGTTTTGCAAAAAAAGTATTCCATCTTCATATTAGAATTACCGGAGATAATGATGAACTGTTTTTTAGAGATTATCTTAATGAACATGAGGAAATAGCTAAAGAATACGAAACATTAAAACTATCTCTTTGGAAAAAATTTGAACATGATAGAGATGGATATACAAATGCAAAAACAGATTTTATAAAAAAATGTACAGACTTGGCAAAATGTGAATATAGAAACAGATATTGACAAATCTCGGTGTAGAACTGACAATACAATTTAACAAACAATGGTAATTTTTATAGCGAGTACTCCATAATGTTTAGTCCTTTCATCTAGCAACCATAGCGTTGATACAAAGAGTTAATACTAAACTTCTATGAAATAACGGTGCAAAAGAGAAAAATAATATATAATACCTTTTAAAAAAGATATGCTCAAAAGTATAACTTTAAGGGATTTGAACATAGTATCTATTTGAGTCAGTATTAGTATAAATTATGAATACTTTTCATTTTAAGCTATTTTACAAACATTAGTATTTATATTGAGAACAAAAAAATCTCCATTGTCAAAGAAATCATTAGAAATAACGTGTAAAGATTGGTTCATATAAGATATTAAAATTTTATGGTTATGTGACTTCAAAAGAAGCCTTTTATATATTCAAAACAACGAATATATATAATGTTTAGGTGGTAAAATAATGATATTACATTATTTCTTAGTAGGCATGAAAGATGTCTTTTCATACGATATAGTTCGAACAACAGTTATTATACTTGTGCTCTTAGCATCAATTGTTATTTATAGAAGACTATCTATTACAATTCAAAGTGGTGGCAATTTTTGCTCATCATATAAAATTGCAGACGGATTTTTCTACATTCACAGCGGTATTGTTCCCGGAAATCGAAAAATTTTGCTGAAAAATATAAGTAAAGCTACAATTCACTTGCTACGAGGCAGAGGCGGTAATGGCGATAGATATCATATAGAGTTAGTAATGAAAAATGGAAAAAATAAAGCCTTTATGGTAGGACAATCCAAGAAAGCTGAAGTAGAGATTGCCGAAATGCAAAAACAACTAAATAAAAAATACACTATTACGATTATACAAAGCTATAAGTATGAAATTAAAAGTAATAAACAATAATGGAAGAAAACAAAAGTGTATATGCCTTTTTATAGAGAAACATTTAGACGTAGCCTTTTTGAACCTCCAAGAATAGCCGTAAGTTTCCTTTATACAAAAAAACTCTTTACCAAAATTAAATTGATAAAGAGTTTTTTTATATTATTTTTTTGTATTATTATAGATTAACTTTTGACAATATTTCTTTTTCTATTGAATCTACTTTGTCTTCTATTTCTTTCATTTGGCTGTTTGTATTTTGAACAAATGCTTCATCTTTTATAGAGCCTAAATTTATTTTTACATTATAAAAAGCTCCATGAACTGCTGTTCTTGCTTGCATTGCTGCTACAGCTCCGTCTGTTACTGCATTTTGATTTCCTTTTAAAACTACTGTCTTAGCTAATTCTAAAAGTGCAAATGCGTCTTTTCCTACATTTAGCGGAACTGTTGCAGCTCCCTTAAATGCTTCTTGAACAACTTTTGTTCTCTCAGCTTTTTGCTCATCTGTATCTTTTGGCAATTTAAATGCTGCCATTATTTTGTTGAATGAGTCTGAATCTTCATCAATATAATTTATGAACTTTTCTTTGTATTCTCCTGCAACTTTTTTGACATTTTCCATTTGAGCTGTCACTTCTTCATAGCCTTTCTTACCTAATGTAAGATTAGCCACCATTTCTATAAGCGCTGCCGCACTTGCTGCACTAAGTGCCGCTACGCTTCCGCCACCTGGTGCGGGAGAATCTGATGCTGTTTCATATATAAAATCTTTTACGCTTAATTCTTTTAACATTTTTAGCTCCTATATATTAATTTTTAATTTGACAGTATTTATATATCTATTTATAAAATCAGTTTACCATTTGACTATGCTTAATAATATATGCAATCATGGTAAACTGATCTTTATTCAAAATATTTACAGAATTATCAAGTTTTAACGATTTAAAGAATAACAATATATTTAAAAATGCTACATTATTATAAATCAACTTTCTTAGAATAATCCTGTTATTACTCCGTTTTCATCTATATCCATTTTTTCTGCTGCAGGTACTTTAGGTAAGCCAGGCATTACCATTATGTTGCTTGTTTGGCAAACTATAAATCCTGCTCCTGCTGATACTCTTACATCTTTTATAGTTATCTTAAATCCTGTAGGAGCTCCCATTACATTTGGATCATCTGTGAATGAGAATTGAGTTTTTGCCATACATATAGGTAATTTATCCAATCCCATTTCTTCTAACTTCTTGATTTGTTTTTTAGCTTCAGCTTCTATTACTACTCCATCTGCTCCATATATTTCTTTTACTATTGTATTTAATTTATCTGCTACACTTAGATTTTCATCATATAAAGGTTTGTAATTTGACTGTTCGTTTTCCAATATCTTAACTAATTTTTCAGCCATTTCTATTCCACCTTCGCCACCTTTTGCCCAGCAATCATTTAATGATACTTCTACACCGAATTCTTGGCATTTTTTAGTAAGTAGATCTATTTCAGCTTGAGTATCGTTGATAAATCTGTTTATACCTACTAATACAGGTAAGCCGAATTTTCTCATATTTTCTACTTGTTTTTTTAAGTTTGCAAATCCTTTATCAAGAGCTTCCAAGTTTTCTGCACCAAGTTCTGTCTTTTTAACTCCACCGTGCATTTTTAATGCTCTTATTGTAGCAACTATAACTACTGCATCAGGTTTTAATTTTCCGTATCTGCATTTTATATCTAAGAATTTTTCTGCTCCAAGGTCAGCACCGAAGCCTGCTTCTGTAACTAATATATCTCCTAATTTAAGTCCTAATTTTGTAGCTATAAGAGAGTTACAACCATGTGCTATGTTTGCGAAAGGTCCACCATGGATAAGTGCAGGTGTATTTTCTAATGTTTGTACTATGTTTGGTTTTATAGCTTCTTTTAATAACATAGCCATTGCACCATGAACATTTATGTCTTTTGCTGTTACAGGATCTCCATCAAGGTTATAAGCTACTACTATTTTACCTAATCTTTCTTTTAAGTCCATAAGGTCAGACGCAAGGCAAAGTATAGCCATTACTTCTGATGCAACTGTTATCATAAATCCGTCTTGTCTTGTAAATCCGCAAGCTTTTCCACCTAAACCTACTACTACGTTTCTAAGAGCTCTGTCGTTCATATCGATAACTCTTTTCCAAACTATTTGTCTTGAGTCTATTCTAAGCGTATTTCCATGATTTATATGATTGTCTATTGCTGCTGAAAGCAGGTTGTTTGCAGCTGTTATTGCGTGCATATCTCCTGTAAAGTGTAGGTTGATATCTTCCATAGGTACTACTTGTGCATATCCACCGCCTGCTGCTCCGCCTTTTACTCCGAATACAGGTCCTAATGAAGGTTCTCTAAGTGCTATGAAAGTTTTTTTGCCTATTTTATTAAGAGCTTGTCCAAGACCTATTGTAGTTGTTGATTTTCCTTCGCCAGCAGGTGTAGGGCTTATAGCTGTAACAAGAACAAGTTTTCCGTCTTTTTCTTTTTCCAATCTTTTTATTGCTTCAAAAGATACTTTTGCTTTGTATTTTCCATAAAGTTCCAATTCATCTTCTGATAATCCAAAATTTTTAGCAACTTCTGTTATAGGTTGCATTTTACACTCTTGTGCTATTTCTATATCGCTTTTTACGTTTGACATAATTTTCTCCTGTTTAATTAATTTTAATATTATATATACAAATCATAGCTATTTAGCCACAACTTTTTTAATTTATTAATTATACTGATAAATCTCATAATAAAATTTACTATGACAGTTTTTATTAAAAATATTGCCCGCCATTAATCACTTTTCTAAATATGCTGTTTTTTGTAAGTGCTTTTGACACTATCATAAAGCTCATAGCTTCAACCGGTATAAATATCAAGCATTTTACGATTCTTGCAGGTAATACAACCATTATTCCTTTTCCTGTTGTCATATAAACCCACAAAGTAGTCAAAAGTAAATCTACTATTATAACTTTCAATACTACAGCTATTATTATATTTTTATTTGTCAACTCTTTTTTGTAAAATGCCGTTCCGTATATAAGCCCACATAAAAATGCACTTATAGTAAAGCCTACAAAATAAGGAAAGCCTGAAGGAAAAAGATTAATACCTATTATATCAGCCATTGCCGATATAGTACCTGCTATAAGCGGTCCAAAAAACATACCTGAAAGCATTGCCGGTAAAAATTTAAATCCTATTCTCACAATTGGAGTTTGTATTGAAAATAGTCTTTCAAAAATCACTATCATAGTTATAAATAGTGCTCCATATATTATTTTATTGGTTTTCAAATTAAAATCCTCCTTATATATATTTTATATACCAATATTAAGAGCAAAACTCTTAAAATAATATACTACGTTTCCATTTAATTATTTAATTTTATTTTCTAAGATTTTTAAAAATGAAAATGTATTTAAAGCTTATATAAATCAAGTCAATAGACCTGATTTATATAAGTAATTATTGTATTATCCTAATAATCTTTTTTCTAATATTTGGCTTATATCAAAGTTTTCTATTTGTAGATAATATTCAGCACAATCAAGTAATGCTTTCATAGGAACTGTTCCTATAACTTCTGTTCCAACTACATTTACTCCATATCTTCTTGCTTCCATTTTTATCATTTCAAATGCTTGATATACAGATGATTTTTCATAGTTTACAAGATTCATTGATACTTGTGTTTGATTTCTTTCTTCCAATTTTAGACCTATGGCTTTTACAAATCTAAGTCCTCCACCTATAAATCTTACTTTCTTTGCTATTGCAGTAGCTATATCTACATCAGCTGTATCTAAGTTTACATTGAAAGCTATTAATGATACTCTCGCACCTACTGCTGAGCAACCGCTTTTTACATTCATTTCATTCGGACCGTAATCAGGTGCCCAACCTTCTTCTTTTATCTTATCGAAAAATCCTTCATATTGTCCTTTTCTTACATCTGCAAGATTTTTTCTTTCAGGTTTTTTGGCAGCATCTTCATATAGATATACGGGTACTCCCATTTCTCCTATCGCTTTACCTACTTCGTTAGCAAGTTCAACGCATTCTTCCATAGTTATATCTGATACGGGAGTAAACGGAACAACGTCAACTGCTCCAAATCTTGGATGAGCCCCCTGATGAACACTCATATCTATCAATGATACCGCTACTTTTGCAGCATTTATAACAGCTTCTTTTACCTTTGCAGGTTCACCTATCATAGTAACAACTGATCTGTTATGGTCTTCATCAGATGAGTAGTCTAAAAGTGTAACTTCTTTTACTTTTCTCACTTCATCAACTATTTTTTCTACTACTTCTTTGTTTCTTCCTTCACTGAAATTTGGCACGCATTCAACTAATTTTGCCATTTTACCCTCCTAATTTTTCTAATATTATTTTAAAATTAAAGATTATATACTTTTTGCTTACAAAACTGTAAGAAGTTTGAAAAAACAATTGTCTAAAATTCATAAAACAATTTATAAATATATAGATATTGTTTTCTTCTCATGCATATAATACTATACGTCCATAAAAAAAACGTCTAATTTAAAATTATTTTCATAATATTTTATTTTTTATCAAAATTTTTATAGACGTTTCTTAGACTATATATTGTTTAAATTGCAATGTTTTTAAAATATGTTATATTTTTATAACTATTTTTTTAACAAAAAACATCTGTCATAACAACATAACATAAAAAAATTTTTTAGATATTTTATAATTTTTTATTCTGCTACAAAACCTTGAATAAAAATTTTTATTGAACAAAAGTTTTTATAAACCATATTGTAACAGGTTGATATATTATATCTACCAAAAACGCTCCGACTATTGGAACTATCATCATGGCTTTTCTTGACATTCCGTATTTTTCGTTTATAGCTGTCATATTTACTATTGCGGAAGGTGTAGCTCCAAGACCGTGTCCGCAAAGCCCTGCGCACATAACTGCGGCATCATAATTAGAACCTAATATTCTAAATATCACAAAGTATGCTATTACTATCATAAATATTATTTGGCAAGCAAGCACTATCATAACTCCGCCGAACAAGTCGGATAATTCCCAAAGTTTCAGTGTCATAAGTGCAAGTGACAGATATAAATTAAGCATTACGTCGCCTATGCCGTCAACAAGTGGATAATCGAATCTATAAAATTTGGTTTTTTCATTTACATTTCTCACTATAACCGCAACAAACATAGCTCCTACATAAGTAGGGAAATCCATTTTTATAAGCTTTCCTATCTGCTTTGATACAAGAGAGCCGATTGCCATACATATCAAGATTACAACAACATTTTTTATTATGTCCAACGATGATAATTTTTTTTCTGAAGATGCGTTTATATTTTCAACGGATGTGTCAAAGTTTTCTGAGTTATCAGGTTTTAAATTATTTTTTTCTATAAGTCTTCTTCCAAGAGGTCCGCCTATCATTACACCGCTTATAAGTCCAAATGTTGCTGCTGCTGCACCAACAAGCGGTGCTATCTCATATCCCAATTTTTTGAAAGTATCTCCATAGGCAAGTGCAGCTCCATGTCCGCCTACCATTGATATTGCACTTGAAAGTAGTGCATATGCCGGTTCCAAGCCTGTTATTTTTGATACGCATATTCCTATTGTATTTTGTATTGTGGCAACTGCTCCGCAGCAAAGCCAATATATGAATAATAATTTACCGCCTTTTTAGCAATGAGATACTTGCACCAAGTCCTACAGTTGTAAAAAATGCCAACATAAACGTGCTTTGGAACGTATTTTCAAAATTGAATTTGAACGCGCCTGTCTTATGACCGATAAAAGTTATAAACATAAATATGAATCCGCCTATAACAGGTGCAGGTATACAATATTTATTCAGTGCATTAACTTGTTTTTTTACTGAATACCCTACTAACAACAATATTCCTGCAAGCGCCAACGTCAGTGTAGGATCAAGATTGATGTTCATAATGTTATCAACAATTTCAAAATTCATAAAATTCTCCTTATTAACTAAGCTCAAAATTTCGTACAGATTCAAGCTATACTATAAATCAAGTTCATTATAATAAAATACCGCCATATTAAATTTATCGTTTCGTAAATTCACAAATATATCAAATAATTTGATTTAACGCAAATATCGAGCAACAAATATATTTTTATACTGACGGCTATTTTAAAACTGAATTATCTTTACAATATAACTTCACAAATTATTACAGGATTAGTCGAAAATTTTAATGTGATTTTGTTTAATATATCTTCCTCTTGTATTTCAAGCAGACTATTTGCAGGTACATTCATTATCTGCATATTATCTGTAGCTATACAAATTTGGAAATCTTCCAATGAATATAAAAACAGTTTTCCGTTTTTCTTAGGTATATATGACATACCTTCAGAAAGCACAGATAAATTGCATTGTATTCCTTTTTTCACAATCAAGTTGAAATCTTTGCAATCCAATGTATTAGTTGATGATGTTTTCCAAGAGCCTAAAAAGTATTCAAGTTCATATGTATCAAGTTCTCTTGAATATAGATTTTCATGATTGACAGATAATTTGCCTATAAGCGGAAGAAGATATCTTTGATAAGAGTTAAACTCACTAAAATTAGATGAAGTGGATGTGAACGTTGCAGATGATATTCTGAAATCAAAGTCCCTATCGGCTAAATTTGAGCCTTCAGGAAATATTACAAGTTGTGTAGTGGTACCTCCTGACCATTGATTTTCAATAAATTCATCTGGTGAAATGATTTTGCTTTTCAATATAAATTACACCTCCTTTTAAAATATGATAGAGATGTGCAAAACAAAAATAAAAGAAGTGATACACAATGATAGATATTTGCATATAACTACTGATTTATTCAGTTTTGCTCATATCTAACCGTTGTAAAAAGTATTCCCGGATATTTTCCAAAATCGGAATACATTTTTTATAAAAATAGTCTGTATTTTCATATTATCATATATAAATAAAAATATCAACACTTTAAAAATAATTATAATCGTTACAGATTATGATCCATTTAAAATGTTGATATTTTATTAGAACTATTTTTATATTATTCCTATTTAAATACAAATATTTTAAAATTAATATTTAGTATTAATATTATTTTATAACTTATATTTTTAAATAACTGTTTTTTTATTCAAATTCTAACGTTGCTATTTCTTTTAGAGTGTTTATATCATTAACCTTTATTCCATATTCCGAAACCGTATAAAGATTATCTCTTATCTGTACACTGCGTTGTATCTGTCTTTCATATTCATACACATCATATTTTGCAGAATCTTGTTGTTTTTCTGTATAATGCGTTATCCTGCCTTTTATATCAAATCCTTTTTCTGATATATCGTATACATAAACTCCTGAAAATGTAGGAACTATTGGAGATGAATCCAATCTTTTCTCCAATCTTGTAACATACATAGGTATGGCGAAA
Organism: Peptoanaerobacter stomatis; assembly: GCF_000238115.1. GTDB lineage: Bacteria > Bacillota > Clostridia > Peptostreptococcales > Filifactoraceae > Peptoanaerobacter > Peptoanaerobacter stomatis. The sequence continues at coordinate 180,254 of NZ_JH414549.1, forward strand.
ATATTTCGTCTTTCGTCAAACATAAGCGCTTTATGGTCGTTTTCTATAGATGAATATGTTCCTTTTGCTCCTATACTTTCCGTATCTACTTCTTTCGGATTATTAAAATCACTTATATCAAATAAAGACATCTTAAAGCCATCATTAACAACTCTTTCACCTTTATTAGCTGTATTTTGTCCAAATCCTATTAAATAATTGTCCTTGTATGGATGTAGATATTCGCTATATCCGGGTATTTTTAAATATCCCAATACTTTCAAGTTTTTTGGATTTTTAAGGTCTATTACAAATAAAGGATCAACTTGTTTGAATGTTACCAAATAAGCTTTATCTTTTATGAATCTTACGGAGTAGATTCTTTCTCCTTTTGCCAAACCATCCAATTCGGATAATTTTTTCATATTTTTATCGTAGCTTGCTACCGCATTTTCGCTTTTATCGTCATATTGATATTTTGTGTATGCTACAAACAGGTTTCCGTTATTTTCATTCAATGAAAACTGATTTAATATGCTCCCTTCAAATTCGCAATATCCTGAATAATTGAAATTCATCTTATCTACAGCTATTTTTTTAATTCCAGTGCCTTCTCTAAATTCATAAGTTTTATAGTTATAGTCATATATAGGTGTCGATATATATATATTATCTGTAGACATATAGATATCTCCGGAACTTCCCATATATAACAGCTCATTGTTATTTTTCGACATCGTCGTTTGCATAGCTGTAATATATGTTATTTCTTCTGAGGGGTTAAAAGGCATATATATCATTTTTGTCAAATCTATTCCTGTAGAGTCAAATTCATATGAAGGTCTTGCATAAAAATCCTTTCTATAAAATATATTTGGTGTTTCTTTATATTTTGTATTGAAGTAATCACTTGTTACTGTATATATTATATCGCCCTTTTTTCTTGACTCATATATAAATCCTTTTGCTGATTTGCTATTTAAAAGTTTAGGCTTTGAAGCATTGGATACATCATATATATCAACTAATGTCACATTTTTATAATTATCATCTTTGTATTCATTATATGCATATATAAGAGAAAGTTTATTGTTATCTATATATATATTGTTTAAAGTTTTTCTTTTTTTGTTTCTTATCTTTGATTTT
>NZ_JH414550.1:0-177110 GCF_000238115.1 Peptoanaerobacter stomatis
TGGTGATTTGTCTGTTAGGGTTAAATCATATTGTGCCATCCCTTGTACGCACTGGCTTAGTTTTATTATCGGTATTGTTATTGAGTTTGCTACTAAGTATATTACTGCTATTACTATTATCAGTGATATTATGCTTAGTATTATCATAAATTTGCCGAGTGTTGATGATCCTTCTAATACTTCTGCTTTTGGTACTGATAGGGCTAATACCCAGTTTGTGTTTTTTATCGGGTATGTGAAATAAAATCTTTGCACTCCTCCTACTTTTGCCCGGAAAAAGTCTGATTCGGTGTCTAAAAATTTATCCATAAATGGTTGTAATGCTCCATTTTCTACTGTGGACAGATTATCATTGAATGTATATTTTTGGTGACTGATGAAATTTCCGTCGCCGTCTATGAGAAATGCCGCTCCTGTTTTTCCTACTTTTATGCTACTTACTTCTTCTATGATTTCTTTTGTTGATATGTCTGTTCCTACTACTCCTTTAGGTCTGGAAGTATCTATAGGATTTACACCTTCGCTTATTGTTACTACCATTAAGCCGTCTGATGAATTGTTATAAGGTTTTGATATAAAAGGTGTAGTTTTACCTATTGCTCCTTTGTACCATTCTCTTGTTGTATGATCGAATGATGTATCAGGTACCCAACCTGTTCCGTCATAATATTTACCGCTATCAAGTCCTACAAAAAATCCTGACGTTCCGGGTACTTTTTGCGTATAATATTTTAAATCGTCTATAAGTTCTTTTTCTCCTGGTGCTCTTTTGACAAATTCCAATGCTATCATATCTAAATATGATATTTTTCTTTGTATTAATGTTTCTATGTCGGAACCATATTTTTGAGCTGTCATACTCATTAATTGTTCCGATTCGTTTGTCAATAAGCTGTCTGAATATTTGTATGATACAACTGAAAGTATCAACAATACCAATAATACAGGCACTCCTATGGATGCCAACATTCTACTTCTTAGTTTCATATTAATCTCCTATTCTAACAATAATTTAAATATACCCTTATGTCAAAACCGAGATGTATACAAAATTCAATGGTAAAGTCTTTTTATAAATATAAAAAAACTGTATCCATATCATTTTCTTCATAAATAATACTGAATAATTTTTTAGGCATTGCAAAAATATGAATATGATTGTCATATCGTACGCTAATCTTCAAATTTTAATAAAAATTCAGTATAAAAATATTATTCGACCGTTAAATAATATTTTTTAATATAAATGAAAAATGATATTAAACTTTATTTTATATTTTACCAATTTTAATAAATATAGTCCAGTATAAATTTACTATTTTTCATTTCAAATTATTTCTAAAAAATAATACGATGCCCAAATATAATTAATTTGTAGTAAAATACAAAAAAGCGACTATTATAAAAATTTTATTGAAAATAGTCGCTTTTTTATTTATGAGTTATCCTATATACCGATTTTAGTATTCTAATTCTACTGCCGATTCTACCGCTTTCAATAATTTACCGTTTGTAATTACTTCTGTTACTTTGTTTAACTCTTGATACATTTGAATATCTGTATCCACCTCGATGAATTTAGAAGCTTCTCTTATTACATCATAAGCTTTTTGTGTTCCTTTTCCTAATTTGAAGCCTTTGTCAGCTCTGAAGTCTATAGCTTGGCAAGCCGCCATTAATTCTGTAGCTAATACTCTTTTTGCATTGCTTACTATATCTCTTGCTGTTCTTGCCGCTATTGTTCCCATACTTACAAGGTCTTCCTGATTGGCTGATGAAGGTATTGAATCTACTGACGCAGGATGAGCAAGTATCTTATTTTCTGATACTAATGCTGCTGCTGCATATTGAGTAATCATATATCCTGAGTTAAGACCGCCGTGTTTTGTTAAGAATGCAGGAAGATCATTTAATTGCGGATTTATTAATCTTTCCAATCTTCTTTCCGATACATTTGCTATTTCAGCAGCTCCTATGCCTAAGAAGTCAAATGGTTGTGCCATTGGTTCTCCGTGGAAGTTTCCACCTGATATTACGTCGCCTTCTCTTGTTACTATCGGATTGTCAGTTACTGAGTTAAGCTCTATTTCTACTTTTGATTTTACATAAGATATTGTGTCTTTGCTTGCTCCATGTATTTGCGGTACGCATCTTAATGAGTATGCATCTTGTACTCTAAGTTCAGCTTGTCTTGTAGTATATGTGCTGCCTTCTACTAATTTTAACATATTTCTTGCTGTTACCACTTGTCCATGATGATTTCTTATTACATGAAGTCTTTCATCAAATGCATCTGTTATTCCTCTAAGTGCTTCTAATGAAAGTGCCGCCGCTATATCTCCAACTTTTAGTAATTCTATTGCGTCATAAGTTGCTAATGCTCCTACTGATGTTAAAACTTGTGTTCCGTTTATAAGAGCCAAGCCTTCTTTTGCATCCAACTGAATTGTAGGTATTCCGGCTTTTTCCATAGCTTCTTTACCTGTCATAACAGTTCCTTGATATTCAGCTTCTCCAAGTCCAAGCATAGGAAGTACCATATGTGCTAAAGGTGCAAGGTCTCCTGATGCTCCAAGTGATCCTTTTTCAGGTATAATTGGATGTACACCTTTGTTAAGCATAGCAAGTAGTGTTTGAACAGTCATAAGTCTTATGCCTGAGTATCCCTTTGATAGTGCGTTTACTCTTGTAAGCATTATAGCTCTTACTATATCTGTAGTAAGCGGATCTCCGTATCCGCAAGCATGTGAACGTATAAGATTTTCTTGTAGAGTTTTGCAATCTTCTTTTGATATGCTTACTTTTGAAAACTCTCCGAATCCTGTTGTTACACCATATATTACTCTTTCATTTTCTACTATATCATCTATTATTTTTCTTGAGTCTTCTATGTTTTTTATTGTTTCTTCACTTAAAACCGCCTTTACATTATGTCTTGTAACTGCGACCAATTCTTCAAGTGTAAGGTCATTACCTGTAAGTACAACTTCTTTAAATTCTTTCATCTTATTAATATCTCCTTTTTATATTTAAGAAATTTTTATATAAACCATACTTCAATTTAAGTATGTATTGCTTTCAAATTAATATTTTTTACACACTAAATGATATTAGGCAATATCAAAACCCTAATATATTTATATAGATTAAATCCTTATATTTAATTTTTTATTTAAAACTTGTATAAGATATTTTTGATTAGAATTTATCAATTTGTTCTATAAAATTTATAAATTTATGTGTACAAATCCACTACAGTTTATTCAAAATTAAAACTGCAAAAAAAAGACTTCCATATAATTTAACTGCATAAATTAAAAGTTTTATGAGCAAATTCGGTATTACCAATTTTTTTCTGCTATATTTTTCAAATATATAGCCTATTTGTATAAACAGGCTATATATTTGTTTTTTTACATATTATCCAAGAATTACCGCTCCGATAACTCCACCTATTATAAGAGGTATATCAAATGCTATAAATGTAGGTACGCAAGTGTCCCAAATGTGATCATGCTGCCCGTCTGCATTAAGTCCTGATGTAGGTCCAAGTGTTGAGTCTGATGCCGGTGAACCTGCATCTCCAAGTGCAGCCGCAACACCTATAAGTAATATTATAGACGCCGGTGAAAATCCTATTTGTTGGCAAAGAGGTACATATATTGCAGCAATTATAGGTATTGTTCCGAATGAAGTACCTATACCCATTGTTATAAGTAGACCTATTAACAACATTACGAATGCCGCTACAGCTTTTGAACCTTGCATATAAGCTGCCGCTTTAACAACCAATTCTTCAACCGCTCCGCTTTCTCTAAGAACATTACCGTATCCTGCCGCTACAAGCATAACGAATGCTATGAAGCCCATCATTCCGATACCGCCATTCATAACTTCATCTATATCTTTCCATTTTATACAACCTGTAACAACCATTATGAAAAGTCCCGCTACGGCCGAATATGGAAGTGATTGTGTAATTATTGAAACTACTGCTGTAACAACGCAACCTGCCAATGCTCCCCAAGCTTCTTTTGTCATTTTTACTTCACCATGAGCTTCTTCTGTTCCAGGTACAGGTATATCTTTATATTCTCTGTTTCTTCCGTATAGTACAAAAACACAGAATATAAGACCTATAAGCATAGACAATCCGCCTATCCACATTACTGAGCTTGTATCTGATACAGTAACTTTTACACCGAATTGTGATATGTTGTCAACCAATATTTGGTGGAATATAAGACCGAAACCAACAGGTAAAGAAACATAAGGCGCTTTAAGTCCGAATGTAAGTGCACACGCCATAGCTCTTCTGTCTATTTTAAGCTTATTCATTAATCCAAGTAGTGGCGGTATCAATATAGGTATAAACGCTATATGTACAGGCACCAAGTTTTGAGAAAAACAAGATATTATAGCGATTGCAAATATCATAAAGAATTTTTTGCCTGATAATACCTTCGATAATTTTACTGATAAAATAGTACCTAATCCTGATTTTGCAAGACCTACCGCAAAAGCTCCAAGTAATATGTAGCTAAGTGCTGTAGCCGAGTTTCCACCCATACCGTTAATTAAAACATCAATTATGTTGTTGTCGGCATCAGGTGCATAAAGCGGCATCCCTGCGGCAAGACCTGCAACTACTGCCGATATTATTATTGATAATAATACATTCAGTTTGATAAGGCACAGTACGCACATTACGATAACCGATATAACAACAGGGTTAAATAATAACATATCAAAACCTCCTAAAAATAATATTTCGCACGATATACACGATATATCAGTGCAGATTTTTCAGTCGGATTTTTTAAATATTTTGATATTAAAAAATATAAAAATACCTTTCAAATATGAAAAAGTCTATCAAAAATGTATTTAAAAAATCTTAACTGTAATATATAAATACGCTGAAACCAGCAGTACTTTCAAAATTATACATAGACAGTGCCTTGAGCTACTATCTCAACTTCACCGTTTAATACTATCTTTTTTAAATCTCCTTCGCTAAAGAAAGTCTCTATTTTGAGTATTCCTCCGGGCTGTTTCACATTTGTAATAAGGTTTTCCTGTTTTGCATATGTAAGCGCTGCTCCAAGTGCCGATGTGCCTGAGGCACAACTTCTCTCCCAAAACAAACTGTCGGTAGCTTTGACATATACAAGAGGCTCTAAATACTCTTTCTTGAAGTCATAAAACATTATACCGAATGCCTCATACTCTTCATTTTCAATGTAAGATTTAACAATATCAAAAAACAAATTTCTATCTTCTACATCAGATGAATTCACTATAAAATGAGTGATTCCGCTGAAGTCAGTCCTTACAAGCTTATACTTATCTTTAAGTATAATTTCTTTCGGTTTTTTTATAATAAGAGGCATCTCAACTTTCGACATATAAGTATTATCGTTTACCTTCTCCACCTCACAAGTAAGCACCTTATTAAGTCCGGAAGTTTCTATATTTACATAATATTTATCATCTGCTTTTTTTACACTCTCATGATTATTATGTACTAAATACGCACCTAAAGATCTCGTGGCATTTCCGCAAAACTCTCCACCCATCATCTGCAATCTCACCTTACAGGAATCATCATATGTATATGTAGGTTTTTCAATAAATCCGACCTGTTCAGCATAAATATTGCTATAATCCATAAGTTTTTTTGAGATTTCAATATGTTTTTTTCTATCCACCTCATTCAATATAAATACAGTCATATTTTCTACCGGATTTACTTTCACAAAATTGAGTTTCATAAATCATCACCTGTATTAACTTGTAAAAAATGTATAAAATAATTATGCAAGATTATGTTTAAAATTATATTTTCACCACGTCTAATAAAAGTCTATTTTAAAAATAAAAAACAATTTCCTTATTTTATATTTTTATAAAGCTTACATAATAATATTATCATAAAAAATATTTTTATAACACATTTTGTATATATTATATCAGCAAATATTTTTTTTAATATATTTTAACTATTTTTATTATTGCTAATTACATAATTAATGCCGTTCATATTGTTACAAGTTTGTTACCATAAGGATTATATATTATGTATATACTTAAAATGAACATCGTTAAATAATAAACTATGTCTTGTCATATGCTTTTAAAAAAACAATATTATACTTTTTTGGTGAAAAATAAAAGAAATATCAAATGTATTTATGTTTTCAATATTTAGAGATAATTATATCATTAAATTGATTTTCGTCAATAGAACGTCTAATTTATTTTTTTAATATATTTTCGTATTATTTATTATATTTTTTATAAAATATCCTCTATTCTTTGTATTTATAATATTTTTATATATTCTAAAAATTTTGAATAAAAAAATCTTTCCGAGATAATTTCAGAAAGATTTTTTTAAATAATTTTGATAATACTGTTTGTCCAATTAAAAATATTTTAAATATAGGCTTGTGTTACAATCAACTTTTATCTGCCGAAATATTCATTTACACCAGATAAAATTGCGTCTGCCAATAATTCCTGATATTCCTGCGACATATTTTTCTGTACTTCTGCTTTATTTGACATAAAACCTAATTCTACCAATATAGCTGGTGATGTTGTCTTTTTTATAACAACAAAAGGCATGGATTTAATATTTCTATTAACTGCTTTAGACGATGATATTAGATGTTTTTGAATTATTTGTGCCAACTGTTTGCTGTCTGATGATATATGATAAAAACTCTCTATACCGCTTGCCGACGTATTACTGTCAGCCGAGTTGTGATGCATTGATATAAATATATCCGGATCTTTACTGTTCGAAAAACTTGCTATATCATTCAGCGGTACAAATGTATCGTCTTCTCTTGTCATAAAAACTTCATAACTCGCGTTTATAAGTTTTTGTTTCAATCTGCGTGCAACTTGAATATTAAGTGTCTTCTCATTTATATTAAACTCTTTGTTTATAGCACCTGCATCTTTACCTCCATGACCGGGATCCAAAACTATTCTCGGAGTTTGCCTGTCTTGTTTTTTCAATTTGATTATAGTTGAAGTAGCCGAAATTTTATTTATATCCACTGTAACTCTATCGCCTAATGCAACTTTAATGACATAGTTATTGCCTTCTTCTGAAACTGTCATATTCTTTACCAATCTGTTGGATATGTTAAAATCACCTGTATTAAGTTTTATTTTGTCTTTTGCTATATTAAATTCAAGCATATTGCTGTCAGAGGATAAATTTTGAATAGTTTCTTCTTTTGATGTTGTTATGTTTATACTTCCTGTTTTTCTGTCAAATTCATACTTAAATTCTTCGCCTTGTTTAATTACAGTTATTTTTTCTACCCTCAATATATTTTTCTCTCTAATTATTTTTAACTCGGAATTATTCACGCTTTCATTTAAAACTACTGAAAATCTTGTATAATTGCTATTTGAGTCATATGAAGCAGTGGATGATAAAAATATTTTACCGTCTAATTTTCTTTCCCCACTTTCATAAGCATTTAATTTAGCATTTTTTACATCTATAATAAGCCTTTTCGGCTCAGTAAGGTAAAAATAGTTTACATCTAATTCGCCATCATTTTGTACAACTTTTAAAACTTCGCCATTCAAAGCAGAAAAATCCAAACCTACTTCATATCTTGCATCAACTTTATTACTGTCATCAGATATATTTGGAGCTTCAGGAACTGTTGGTTTAGTCGGAGCTGTCGGTTTTTCAGGAGTTATAAATCTATCGACATCTTTTGGTACAGACGGATCTTCGTTGGAATTATTCACTATATTTTTTTCTTGCGACAATTGAGTTTTCTCGTCAAATAAAAGCTCCTCCAGTCCGTTTGAATTTAGAGAAATTTTATTTTGTTTTGCGTCATAATCTATAGACAGTCCCAGATTTTCTACTACAAATCTTATTGGCACATAAGTGCTGTTATTTATTATCATAGGCGCAACAGAATCTGTGACTGTCACATTTTTATTATCTATCTTAGCATTCACATTTCCTATGGATAATTCTATCTTCTTGTTAGAATTTTCTATAGTTACCTTTTGCACCGCTTCAAGCCATGTAACGTGATAGCCCAGTTTCTCAGATAATGCTCTTACCGGCACAAGAGTTCTTGAATTAATAGTGACAGGATCTACTCCTAACGTTGATTTATTTATGTACTGACCGTCTATAACAAGCTCAGCTATAGGAAGTTTTACAATCTTACCGTTTACCGTAAAATTATCATAGTCTATAGGCAACTTGGCATAGCTTGAAGTCAAAGCAATAAAATTCAAAAATAAAAAACACATCAAAAAAAACACATTATTTTTTATCTTCATACTATATACATAATTACATCTATATGTAATTATCTCCTTTCTCAAAGCAAATACTCTATATACACATCCGATTTATCAAATTTAACACTCTAAAAATTTTAAAACAATCTGCATCATATTGCAACATATGTAACTGTCTTTTAATTTTATTACAATATAAATTTAATAGTATTCAGCTTTTACATTATACTATCAAAAATTTAAAAATCAATACGAATTATAAAAGTTACAAAATAATTTAGATAATTTAAAATTTATACAAAATTTAAACTTATATTTTATACTAATACCTATTTGATCAATAGATATTATAAAAAATAATAATTAATTTTTTAATGATTATAAATCAAAAATATCCATTATCCTATAAGGTATCAGTATAAACGCATTAAAAGATATAAAATATGTAATTGATTATTTTGAAAAAGTATAATACTTTTATGATATGATTATACTATACTTTCAATCAGTGTTTGGTATTATATAATATTTCATAAAACAAAAAATTATATAAATCTTAATATTTTTTAGGTATATAGACCGATTGATATTTAATATTTTTTATAAAAAATATAATTTTTTTTGTAAAAACTATTGCCTATAATGTGAAATTTTGGTAAAATGTTTCTCAATGTTAAAGATAAATATTAAAAATATAAAGAATATATGCCGTAATTATTTCTCTAAATATTATTTTTACAATATTAAGTCCTATGTTTTTAAATTTATAAACATACAGTCGTTTTATAGGCATTAAGTCCAATATTTTTTGATATTTAATTTTTTACTATATATATTTTAGATTTGAAAGGAAAATTTATTTATGAAAAGAATACACGCTAAAAAAATGCTCTCGATAGCTTTAGCTATGTCACTTACCATACCGGCTATACCTTCACATGCAATATCAACAGATACCAAGGGACACTGGGCTGAAAAAACTATAACTTCTTGGCAAGAAAAAGGTCTTATCGCAGGATATCAGGACGGAACATTCAAGCCGAACAAACAAGTAACAAGAGCAGAGTTTATACACATACTTAACAGTTCTTTGAAGCTTACTAAACAAGGTGAGGTGAAATTCAGTGACGTAAAAGAAACGGATTGGTTCTACAAAGATGTTCAAATAGCTGTAGGAAACGGATATGCAAACGGAACTCCAGACAATATGTTTATGCCTAACACCACACTTACAAGAGCGGAGGTGGCAGTATTTATAGCAAACATACTGAATGAAAAGTCAGACAAACAACTGATGTTCAGTGACATAAATACAATACCGGCTTGGGCGAAAAGTTCAGTATCATTAATGATAGAAAAAGGATATATGTCAGGTTACCCGGACAATACATTTGCGGCAAACAACAAACTTACAAGAGCGGAGGCCGTTACTATATTGGATAAAGTTCTTACTCAAAAAGAACAAAACGAAATGAAACAAGACACAAAAAAAGATGATGAAAAGAAAGAAGAAGTTAAAAAAACTGAACAAAAGAAAACAACATCATCAGGCGGCGGAGGAGGAGGCGGTGGCGGTACGTCAAGCACACCTTCAATTCAAAAAGCACGTGGGGCAAAAACGGTAAAAAATGCGCAAGAATTGGTGCAAGCATTAAAAGACGGTTATAACGACATAACTGTAGACGGAAAAATAGAAAAAGATGTAGATTTAAACTATGCTCCTAAAGAAGAACTTAAAATAACTATAAATAATACACAAGACGGGCTTGATAATATCAATCTTACAGCACCTAATACAACAAGTATAAAACTAAATGATGACGGTATCGGCACAAGCGGAACAGTTCTTAACACACTCACAATAGATGCACCTAATGCACATGTTGAATCACAATTTCAGGCAGAAAATGTAAATATACTAAGAGTTGCATCAAGCACATTCAAAGCATTGGACTTTGTAGGCAATATAAACGTACAAAGCAGCGCAAAAATAGAAGTGCCTACAAACTCACAAAATCAATCACCTACAGTTACTATAGCAACAGATAAAGAAGTAAAGCTAAAAGGCGCATATAAAACAGTAAAAACAACTAAACAAACTTCTAATATAAAGATGGAAGATTCACAAACAACAATAGACGAATTTACACCGGATATAAACTCAACATCAAATACCATATCAGGACAAGGAACAATAAAAACAATAGAAACACAATCAGCATTAAATATAAAAGATATAAAAGTTAAAAACATAGAAGTACCTTCACAAACTAATAAAAAAGTATCAATCAATGTACAGGGAACTGCTGTAGTAGATAAGATAGAAAACAAATCAGATACACCTATAGGATTAAATGTAAACTCAACCGCACAAGTAAAAGAAACAGTCGGAAAAATAGAAAAAATGAAGATAGATATAAACAGTGTATCAATAACAGGAAATACAAAAGTAGACGAAATCCTAACAGCAGAAGTTACACCTGCCGGAGCAGATGTAGAATACAAATGGCAAGTATCAGATAATCAAAATACAGGATATCAAGATATAGCAGGACAAACAGATAAAACATATAAAGTAACAGCAGATAAGCAAGAAAAATATATAAGAGTGGTAGTAAAAGGAATAAACAACTATACAGGAGAAAAAGAAAGCCAAGGACATAAAATAGAAAAAATGACTCAACCTCCTTCACAACAAAAAAATATAGACAGCGTAACAATATCAGGAGTTGCAAAAGTAAATTCTGAGCTTACAGCAGATATAACTCCGCTTGGTGCAAGAGCGGATTATAAGTGGCAAATAGCAGATAAACAAAATGCGAATGACAGCGAGTATACAGATATAGCTAATGCAACAGGTTACAGTTATACCGTAAAAAAAGACCAAGCCGGTAAATTCATAAGAGTTGTGGCAACAGGAAAAGACGGCTACACAGGAAGTGCAAAAAGCACTCCTATAGAAATAGAAAAAATTACCGTAACAGAAGTAGAGATAGACGGAAATGAAACAGTGGGAGAAGCACTTAAAGCAAAAGTAAAACCACAGAGCGCAACAGTAACATATCAATGGCAGATAGCAACTGAACGAAATGGAAATTACACAGATATACCAAATGCTACACAAAGTGTATACACACTTACAGACAGCGATGCCGACAAATATATAAGAGTAACAGTAAACGGAACAGGTAATTATCAAGGTCAAAAAGAAAGTACACCTACACAAAAAATAAACAAGTTGGATATGTATCTGAAAACTACACTCAAACCGGCAACACAAATATTCCATACCAATATATCTGTTACAACTTCCAATACATTGGAAGCACAAGTCAATTTTAAATATTCAATTACAGATAATATGCAAAGCATTCCTAAAGGCGGAAGTGTATCGCCTACAGTACATTTAATTGATTTAACAACAGCCGATATGCTTAAACCTGCAGGACAAGATATTGATATAACTGAAGAGCGTTGCAAAGATATAGTTGATAGATTTGAACAAAAGCCTTACTACCTTACAGTATACGAATTTGACAATTCGACAGGCAAATTAACAGCATATTCAAGCACAAGATTAACAAATGTCAACGTAAACATTCCTAAGAGAAAAGAGTGGACATTAACGGCAGGATCATATTCCATAGATAAATTCACAATAACTGCAGACAGAGTGATAACAGTAGGTGCCTTTGAAAATAAAATTAAGATTATGTCAGAAAATCAAGACGTAACAAACAGCTTCAACATATCAGTAAAAGAAAGCGGTCAAAATGTTGATAAAAACAGCCATTTAAATGACGGTTTTTATATTTCAGTTGAGCCTAAAGCTGCATTTTCACACATATATAAAAAAAGTGTTGAATACCATATAACAATAAAAGAAAATATTGATTCCGTAAGTTTTAGCAAGACAGGTGTTGCACCGCAGGTAGGTGATAAATTAACCGCTAAAATTCTTGTAGAATTTTTACCTGGCGGAAAGAAATCACTTGAAGATATAAGTGCAGACTATAAGTATGACAATGTAACATATAGATGGTACAGAGTAGACAATGATGGAAATGAGCAAGAAATAGCAGGCGAAAATCAGAGAACTTATATTGTCAAAGAAGAAGATAAAGGAAAATCTCTGAGCGTAAAAGTAAAAGGTGACGGAAAATATGTTGCAAATCGTGAGGTTAAATCCGGCGGAACATTAAAAGTAATAGATAAAAAATTCGATATATCACAAGATGGTGAAGCATATAAAAAAGATACTACAAAATTAAAGATAAAAGTATTAGATAATACATCACTAACTGATAGCGATATAAAAATAGAAGGTTGGATGAAAGATTATACTTGGAAAGATATTAAAAAAGAATTTAAAATTATATCAGCTCCTAATAAAGAGTATGAAGTAGAACTGAAGGATATAGATAAATTGGATGGAAATCAAATAAAACTAACAATAAAAAATTCAAATTACCAAGAAGAAGTCATGCCTGTACACAGAAAACTAAACATAGGCGAGATTAAAAACGGCGGTATATTTGGAAAAATGGTAGGAAACGAGATACAAGATGTCCCACAAGGCGCAGTATTAAAAGATTTTTCAGCAGCACTAACGATTCATTCCCCGCTTCGTAAAATGCTTACTACACCATATGTTACCGTATACAGTAAAGACGGAAGATTAATCGAAAATCCTGATAAGCTCTTAGAAAATGGTATGAAAATAAGAATACACGGAGATTTATATGATAAAAACACTTATGCTGAATACACAATAAAATTAAAGAATTAAAAAGTTTTCAATCTATCCTTAAAAAATAAACAAAAAATAGAACTCCTGATAAATTATCAAGAGTTCTATTTTTATAATCATAATTTTACGCTGTTATTTAATACTAAAACCTGTTTAAAAAGCCATGTATAATCTGAAAGAATTAAATCAATCAGTAAGCAAAAAAACAAATCATATATATAAAATACAAAACATTTTAAATAGATAATAGCACAATATTAATCTCTAATAGCATAATAGAACAATTTATATGAAAATCCATAAATATTGTCATAGCTTATAAAACTTGCACAATACTATTTTTATATCGCTCTATTGAATTTTTGTATTACTGAATTACACTTTCAGTTTATCATATGTTATCTTCTTAGCTGCAAATATCAATATAAGCAGTGATATCAAAGCTGTTCCAAGTGCAACTATAACATTGTTGAAGTATCCGCCTATTATAAATCCTATAAATGACGCTATAGCTGTAACAAACGCATAAGGCAACTGTGATGAAACGTGGTCTATATGATTACAGTTTGCACCTGCCGAAGACAATATGGTAGTATCTGATATAGGCGAGCAGTGATCTCCGAATACTGAACCTGAAAATATTGATGCAAGTATGATTGATATATGACTCATAGCATCCATATTTACTATTATAGGAACTATTATAGGTATAAGTATACCGAATGTTCCCCACGCCGTTCCTGTTGAAAATGCCAAAAATGCCGCAACTACAAATATTATGGCAGGGAATATCCATATAGGAATATTGTTGCTTGCAAGATGATGTGCCACAAATCCGCCTGTGTTAAGATATTCTTCTTTTGTTATACCTCCTATTGTCCAAGCAAGAGTAAGGATTATCATCGCACCTACCATTGATTTGACGCCTTCAGTTATACACTCCATAAATTCTCTGAAAGCCAAAAGTTTTCTCGGAATATACATCAAAAAAACCACAACTAAAGCAATAGCGGAGCCCAGCACAAGTGATATGTTTACAGAAGCATTTCCGAAAGCATCTTT
Organism: Peptoanaerobacter stomatis; assembly: GCF_000238115.1. Lineage (GTDB taxonomy): Bacteria > Bacillota > Clostridia > Peptostreptococcales > Filifactoraceae > Peptoanaerobacter > Peptoanaerobacter stomatis. The sequence goes on from NZ_JH414550.1 coordinate 14,108, forward strand.
TAATGTAGGATTTGAGCCGTCAAAATATCCGCCAGTTCTAAGCATAAAAAATATTGTAACAACTATAAGTACAGCAACCGGTAATATTAAATCTATTACTTTTCCTTTTTCACTGTGTTTAAGCTCTTCATCATCTATCATAACATTGTTTGCTGATGTATCATCCATTTCAAGTGAAGCCATAGGTCCTATATCAAAGCCCACCAAAGCAAAGAAAAATACAGAAAATATTGTAAGTAATGCATAAAGATTAAACGGTATGGTAGATATGAAGACTCCCATAGGGTTGTCCACATTGGCACTTCCTATGTTTGACACAACAGACGCAGCCCAGCTTGATACCGGAGCTATTATACATACAGGTGCTGCTGTAGAATCTATTATATATGCCAACTTTGCACGAGATACTTTATTTTTATCAGTTATAGGACGCATTACCGCTCCTACTGTAAGACAGTTAAAATAATCGTCTATAAATATAAGTATTCCGAGTATTCCGGCAGATACCTTCGCCATGGATTTGCTTTTGATTTTTTCTCCCGCCCATTTACCATAGGCAAAAGAACCTCCCGCTCTGTTCATAACAGTAACCAACGCTCCAAGTAAACTCAAAAATAAAATCATCAAGCCGTTATCACCGAGCTTGCTTCCCATAAGCTCAAATATCGTTTGAAAAGTATTGAGTATATCTCCACCGGTAAATATAAGACCACCCGCAAATATACCGAGCATAAGTGATGATATAACTTCTTTTGTTATAAGAGCAAGTATTATGGCAACAAGAGGAGGTACTATTGATAAAACTCCAAATTCCATAAAAATCATCCCTTCTTAAAAATAAAATTAATACTACCTTCAAAAAAAATAATTGTCCTATTATACATAAAATATATTTAAGTGTCAAGCGAAATATATGTGAATTCTACTGTAATGTCCATAAAAATCTATAATTCTTTGACTTTTTCAATAAATAATTGTTGATATATTATTAAAATACTGTTTATATTTTATCTGTTTTATATTATAATATATCTCATATAATGAGCATTTTTTTAATAAAAGTTTTTTAATTTTTCACAATTATTATATAAATTAAAATATACACTGTAAAATTACTCAAATATTTTTAATATTTCGACAAAATAGGAGGATATATGTCTATTCTAATCACAGGAGGAGCCGGATATATCGGTTCTCATGTACAAAAACTATTACTTAAACAATCTGAGGACGTAATTATTGTTGACAGCCTTGTAACAGGGCATAAAGAGGCAGTATTATCCGATAAATTTTATCAAGGTGACATTCGTGACAGAGAATTTATGAGCAAAGTATTTAAAGAAAATAAAATAGATGCTGTAATACATTTTGCCGCTTCATCGCTTGTCGGCGAGAGTATGCAAGACCCTTTCAAATACTACGACAACAATTTATACGGCACAGCTTGTCTGCTTGAAGAAATGCGTCTGAACTGTGTAAATAAAATAGTATTTTCATCTACAGCCGCTACATACGGCGAGCCGAAAAACATTCCTATAACAGAAGATGATGAAACTAATCCTACAAACGCATATGGGCAAACCAAACTTTCTATGGAAAAAATGATGAAGTGGTTTGACAAAGCATATGGCATAAAATATATTGCACTCAGATATTTCAACGCAGCCGGTGCAGATACTGAAGGTGTCCTTGGAGAGGCACATATGACAGAAACTCATCTGATTCCTCTAATACTTCAAGTTCCTCTTGGAAAAAGAGAATATATAAGCGTATTCGGCAATGATTATGATACGATTGACGGCACTTGCATAAGAGATTATATACATGTAGAAGACCTTGCCTCAGCACATTATCTTGCTGTAAAATCACTTTTAAACGGAGATGAAAGCACAGTATATAATCTCGGTAACGGACTTGGATACTCAGTGTCACAGGCAATAGACGCTGCAAAAAAAGTAACAGGTTATGATATAAAAGTAAAATTTGAGGGCAGAAGAGCCGGCGATCCTGCCAAACTTGTAGCCTCTTCTGAAAAAATATCAAAGCAATTAGGTTGGGCTCCAAAATATCCACAGATAGAAAAAATTATCCAAGACGCTTGGAACTTTCACCAAAAACATCCAAACGGATTTTAGACAATATTTTTATCAAAATTCATACTAAAGATTAATAGACTAATAGAAAAATAGTATTGTGCAAATTTTATAAGCTATGGCAATATTTAGGGATATTCATAATAAATTATCTATTAGATATTAATATCCATGATTAAAAAAACACAAATATTTTTATTTAACATATTATACATTTAAAATTAAGACTATTGAAGATACAAATAGCTAAATATTTATAATTTTTTATAAATCCAAAAATAAAATATACATTACAAAAATTTCTTAAATAAGCAAGGAGAATTTATGGCAGAATTTCGTTACAACCCACTACTTGACGATTGGACAATAGTTGCCGGCAACAGACAAAGCAGACCGGACATGCCCAAAGATTACTGTGCATTTTGTATAGGCTCAGGAAAAGTACCGGATAACTACGATGTACTTATGTATGAAAATGACTGGCCGAGTATGAAACCTATACCTGATGAACCTGATGATATATCCACAGATTTTTACAAAACAGCTAAATCCTTCGGAAAGGCGGAAGTAATATTATACTCACCTAATCATAATGACTCTATCTATGATTTAAGCGATGAGCACGTTCTTAAAATTGTTAACTTATGGCAGGAAAGATTTACTGCCATGAAAAAAGACGAACATATAAAACACGTGCTTATATTCGAAAACAGAGGCAAAGAAGTAGGTACTACACAACCTCATCCACATGGACAAATATACGGCTACGGTTTTGTACCGCTTAGAATAAAAGTTGAATTAGAAAATTCAAAAAAATATTATCAACAAACAAATAAATCCCTTATTTTAAAAATAAGAGATGAAGAGTTAAAGGAAAACAAAAGAATAATAATGCAAAATGATTCTTTTGTAGCTTTCATACCATTTTATACAGATTACCCATATGGCATTTATATAGTGCCAAAAGCTGATAATCTAAACACAATAGAAGATTTTTCAGATAAACAAAAATATGATTTCGCACTCATAATAAAACATATGCAAGGCACTTTTGATACACTTTTTAATAAAATATTTCCATATATGATGGGGATATATCAACCCCCTTTTAACGATAAAAACTACACTGATGTGAATGACTACTATCACTTCCATGTAAAATTTTTCCCTCCTTTAAGAGGCGAAAACTCTATAAAATGGAATGCTTCATCAGAAACAGCCGCATGGGCGAAAACAAATCCGAGAATACCGGAAGAAACAGCAATAGAATTACAACAAGCATATGAAAAATATAAAAGGAGCTTATAAATGAGTATAACGCAGAATTTATTACAACAATTTAATGAGTTATTTCCTTCAAACGAGCAAAAAATACACAAGTTTTTTTCTCCAAGCCGTATAAACATAATAGGAGAACATATAGACTATAACGGAGGAAAGGTATTGCCATGTGCAATCAGCATAGGAACATACGGTATAGCAAGAAAAAATGACGATGAAAAATTCAACATTACAAGCTTAAACATAAAGCCTTCATACTCTCTTACAAAAAATGATTTTACTTCATACAAAACAGAAAACACTTGGGCAAACTATGTTATGGGCGTTGTAAAATATATAGAGCAAAAAGGATATAAAATAGGCGGTTTTGACCTTTTAATATACGGCAATATACCAAACGGCTCCGGACTTAGTTCATCAGCGAGCTTAGAATTACTCATAGGACAAATTATAAACACATTATATAATGACAATAACATACCTATTTTAGAGCTTATAAAAATAGGACAACTGGCAGAAAATGAATTTATAGGCATAAATTCAGGAATAATGGATCAATTCATAATAGGCATAGGGAAAAAAGATAATGCTGTTTTAATAAATACAGATACTTTAGAATATGAATACCATCCTTTTATATTAAAAGGTTATAAAATTGTGATACTTAACACAAACAAAAGAAGAGAACTCAAAGACTCAAAATATAACGAGAGAAGAGCCGAGTGTGACGAAGGACTTTCAATTTTAAAGCAATTTGTCGATATAAACAACTTATGCGAATTACAAGAAAAAGATTTTTATTTAATTAACAGATTGATAGAGCTCTCAATAAGAAAGCGTGTTCAACACGTTGTAGAAGAAAACAAAAGAGTTATTAAAGCACAGCAAGCACTGTCTTCAAACGATATAAAAACTCTTGGCAAATTATTGATAGAATCCGACAATTCTCTAAGAGAATTATATGAAGTTACAGGACCATATCTTGATGCAATGACAAAATACGCAAACTCCGCAACAGGATGTGTAGGTGCAAGAATGACAGGTGCAGGATTTGGCGGTTGCTGTATTGCCATAGTGGAAGAAAATAAAATAGATGAATTCATAAAAGAAGTTTCTGCAAAATATAAAGAGGAAACGGGATTAGACGGAGAATTTATAATAGCTGATGTAGATGACGGTGTAAGAGAAATATTTTAATATAAAATAAAAATAGGAGAAGAAATGAATATCGAGAAAAAACTTTTCGGCAAAACCTCATCTAATCAAGATATATATGAATATATACTGTCCAATAAAAATATCAGCGTCCATATAATACAATATGGCGCTATAATCAAAAATCTTATCTATAAAGACAAAGACATAGTGCTCGGATATGATGAGCTATCAGATTATGAAGATAATCCCAATTACTTCGGAGCAACTATAGGAAGATGTGCCAACAGAATAGAAAAAGGACTTTTTACGATTAACAAAACCCACTATAAATTAGAGCAAAATAATGGCGAAAATCATCTTCATGGCGGTTCAAACGGATTGCATAAACAAATATGGGAAGTAATTGCTGAACAAACACATACTTCATATGCAAAACTCGTGCTCAAACTCGTACAAAAAGAAGAATATGACGAATATCCCGGAAATCTTACCATATTTGCAACTTTTTTTCTTACACAAGACAGTTTAATTGTAAATTACACATATAAATCAGATATAGACTCTATAGCAAACCTAACAGCACATCCATATTTCAATTTAAGTGGCGAAAAAGATATACTCTCACATAAAATTATACTTAACTCCAAATTGTATACAAATTCTGATGGTTATATACCGAGCGGAGAAATTTTAAGCGTAGAAAAAACACCGTTTGACTTCACAGATGTTGTGCAAATAGGCGAAAATTTAGATAAATATGCAAAGCAATTAAGTTTCACAAGAGGATATGACCACAACTTTGTATTGAACAAAAAATCTGAATATATTGAATTTGAAGCTTTAAAAATACCTGTTTCAAATAAAACGGATATAGTGGAAGTATCAGATATAAATTTCATATTAAACGGAATAATATCAAACGAATCAAATTCTCTGAACATTTTAATATATTCCGACGCACCTTGTTTCCAATTATATACAGGTAATTTTATAGACAATATAAAAGGAAAATATAACAACATTTATAATAAATACGCAGGCGTGTGCATAGAACCGCAATTCGCTCCTAATGCAATAAATACGCCAAATTTTGAGTCCACAAAAATATTTGCAAATCATTATTATTCAAGGAATATTTGTTATAAAATGATAGAAAACTTGACAAAGCTGTAAAAATGAATTACCTTATTAGTACTCAATATACTTAAGTAGCCTGTTAACTATTTATTTTTTAATCAAAACATCATGGTAACAAATTGAACACTAATAAGAATTACTAAAGCAAATAATATAATTTTATATATATTTTATTAAGCTATAAAAAAGCCTACATCAGTTTATTGAGGATATAATACTATTTGATTAAATAAGAGTTTTAGTATAAATAAAAGAAAGGATAATGTCTACATTGTACATTGGTGTTATGCCATGAAAAATACAGAATTTAATAAATCTTGGGAAACCGTCACAAAAGAAAAATCTATATGGGAATATATGTATATAAAAGATCACTCTTTATATTTTGAAAAAGATGATAATACTATAAAACTGACAAGTTATAAAACAAAAGACTTACCGAAAAGAACTTCAAAATTAACTATTGCAGGTAATATTCTGGTAAATTTGAGTACACTTGGAAATATTATGTCAAGATGCCCCGGAACTGAAGAAGTAACTTTATATTCCCTACTAAGCACTCCGCAAAGCGGTTTTTTCGGTACATCTTTTGACGCAAAATTACTTAGAATAGTCGCTCCTCCTATAACTTGGCGACGTGTGGCGGTTGAATCTACAATAAGATATACACTTAAAAAATATATTTCCGACTATAAAGAGCCGTTTGTTTTTATGGATATAGGTAGCGGTTGCGGATTTGACGGCTTGGAAATAAACAGAATAGCAGATCGTATGCAAGATCTTTGCAAAGAACAATATGTTCCTACAGACAACGAGATAATAAATATAGATATAAGTTCAAAATGGCTTCATAATAATGAACTTCTTTGTGACTTATTAGGTAAAAAAAACAGCAATACAAAAAGATACAACATTTCCATATTCGATTATCTTGAGCAGAAATTATATGAGCAAGATTGTAAAGGCAAAAAAAATCTTATTGTTTCTTGTAACGGATTTGCAGAATTTTTAGACGACGAAACATTGACAAAACTCTATATGGGCATACGTAAAATAGCCGGTATTTTCACCGGCAGAGTTCATATAATATTGCCTTTTTCTATAAAAGACGACTATCAGCAAAAAATTGCCGACAAAATAGGATTCGGATACAGAGCAAAGCCAAGATTGCTTATGGAAAATCTTATAGGAAATATATTTCCACAATACTATCAATCATTTGAGGAAAAATACAGTCAAATAGTTATGACATTGGAAAGGAAAAGCGACTTTTAAAAGTCGCTTTAATTTTATCTTCCAAACACTTCTTTTGCATATCTTACTGATTCCATTGCATCTTTACAATATCTGTCCGCTCCTATTTTCATAGAATAATCTTTGGTAAGCACCGCTCCTCCTACCATTATTTGAGTTTTCGGTGTCTTTTCTTTTATAAGCTCTATTGTTTTTTGCATATTGTCCACAGTTGTGGTCATAAGTGCAGACAAACCTACCAGTTTTACATTTTCTTTTACAATAGCGTCCAATATCGTATTATAATCTACATCTTTTCCTAAATCATATACATCATAACCGTAGTTTTCCAGTAAAACTTTAACTATATTTTTCCCTATATCATGAATATCTCCTTTGACTGTAGCAAGTATGATTTTATCTTTTTCTTTGCTTTTATCTTCCAAAGATATCAATTTTTCTTTTAATGCATCGAATGCTCTTGACGCAGCATCTGCACTCATCATAAGTTGAGGTAAAAACACAGTTCCTTTTTCAAAGCCCAAACCCACTTCGTCAAGCGCCGGTATCAATTCTTCATTTATTATATCAAGCGGTTGTTTATCGCTTAACATAGATTTTGCTATCATAAAGCTGTCTTCTTTAAGACCTTTTTTTATAGACTCGCAAAGTGTCATTTGATTTTTTATCGGTGTTTGAGTTTCTTTTTTTGCCTGTGAATATTTTGATATATAATTAAGTGCGTTTTCATCCAATCCCGCAAGTACCATATGTGCATCATATGCCCTTATCATATCTTCAGCTAACGGATTTATTATTCCAAAATCCAATCCTGTTTTCAATGCCATAGAAAAAAAAGTATGATTTATCAATTCTCTTTGCGGTAAACCAAACGAGATATTTGAAACACCGAGAGTAGTTTTTACTCCAAGATTTTTTTTGATTAAATCAAGTGCCTTGAGCGTTTCATTTGCAGCATTTTTATCGGAGCTTATCGTCATACAAAGTGGATCCACTACTATGTCTTTTTTGTCTATCCCATATTCTTTTGCTGTTTTTACGATTTTTTCGGCAATTTTGTATCTGCCTTCTGCATTTTCCGGTATACCGTTTTCATCTAATGTGAGTGCTACAACTACTGCGCCATACTTTTTGACAAGAGGAAATATTTTTTCCATAGATTCTTTTTTTCCGTTTACTGAATTTAACATGGCTTTTCCATTATATATTCTAAGACCTTGTTCTATTACATTTATCTTTGCAGAGTCTATTTGTAGTGGCAATGTGCTTATTTCCTGAACAGCTTTTATAGTTTTTATCATCATTTCTTCTTCGTCTATATCATTCATACCGACATTCAAATCGAGTATCTCAGCTCTATTCTCTTCTTGTATTACAGCCTCTTTTAATATATATGAAAAATCTTTATTCATAAGAGCTTGTTTCAATAATTTTTTCCCTGTAGGATTTATTCTTTCTCCTATTATTATAGGTCTGTCGCATACGACACATTTTGTATATGAACTTATCAAAGTATGATTTTTAAATGTCTGTTTGCATATTTTTTTATCTTTTGTATATTCATATAATTTTTTTATATGCTCAGGTGTTGTACCACAGCATCCGCCTACCAACATCACACCTTTTTCAACAAAATCACCGACAATTTTTCCAAAGCCGTCAGGCTCTAAATTAAATTTTATAACTCCGTTTACATTTTCCGGAATACCGGCATTCGGTTTAATCGCTATAGGAGTGGATGAATAAGAGATGAATTCTTCTACCAAATCGTCTATATTTCTTGGATCCAATCCACAATTAAATCCCAATACATCTACTCTCAATCCCTCTAAAAGTGCAATCACACTTTTTGCATCAGCGCCGTTTAACAATCTCTTGTCATCTGAAAATGCTACAGTTGCTATTATAGGCAAATCACATACTTCTTTTGCCGCAATTACAGCAGCTTTTAATTCGTATGTGTCCGACATGGTTTCTATCGCTATAAGGTCTGCACCTGCTTCTACTCCGGCTTCTATCATCTCTTTAAATATATCCACTGCATCTTCAAATTCTAAATCTCCTATAGGCTTTAAGAGTTTACCTAAAGGACCTATATCAAGAGCTACAAATTTTTCTCTGTCATTTTTTACATTTTCTCTTGCTATTTGTGCATTTTTGACAGCAGCTTTTATAATTTCCTTAAAATCATAGCTACTGCCTTCAAATTTCAGTCTGTTTGCACCGAATGTATTGGTGTATGTCACATTGGCACCGCTTTTATAATAGGCTCCATTTATATCTTGAATTAATTCAGGATTTGTGATGTTTAATATTTCCGGCAACTCTCCTGCCTGCATACCTTTTTGTTGCAAAACACTTCCCATAGCACCGTCTAATATTATCAATTCTTTTCGAAGTAAATCTCTAAATTTAATTTTAAACACCTCTTTTTATTTTTCTCTCATACTGCAATTTGCAAGCATACAAGAATTACATTTGTTTTTGACGTTTTTATAATCTGTGTCCGTTATTCCTATTATTGCCGTAACGCTTTTGGCAGGCGTAAGCATATAGCTCGATGTCGTGCTTAGACCTATTTTTTTTGTCGCATTTAATATATTTATAACATATTTTTGGTGTACTATGTCAAGGTCTGAATATCCGGGAGAAAATCTCGGTTTAAAATATACTTTTTTGTCAAATTTAAACAGTATTTCTTTTTCTATCTCGTCTATATATTTTTCCAAGTATTCTGCCGCTATAGCTTGAACAAGTATCATAGATGTACCGTCTATAGTAGAGTATCTCCTAATCATAGAATCCACTTCATTACCAAGAGTTATCGCCAGCAGTATAATCTTGTCACAGCATTTCAGATTTTTTGCTAAAAATCTGCTCTTAAAAGTAATATCGGCAAATTTTACTTCATCTCCCAAAATGCTCACGTCAAATATTTCATAAGTGTATTTTACTCTCGCTTTTTGTTTAATTTCAGATATTAATATGTCTATTTTTTCTTCTATTTCAGGTATTATCTTGAATTTTTCTTTATATCCCGCATACCTTCTTATTTCCGATTTGTCAAGCAGTATATCCATATCTCCCTCTTATTAATAAAATTATTAAAGGCTTCATATTTATTGTTTTATAATATATATTTTAACACTGCCTCTTTTATTTTTATATACTTATTAACTTAATTATATATTAAATTTTATCTATAACATATAATATTAACTGCATTATTTTAACATCACATTTTTTTGGGTATAAAATAATTAAAATTTTTACAAAATATCTATTTTTTGATATAATTAAATAATATATTACTTTTAAAATATACTTTGAAATATTGAACAATATTTTTTGTACTGAAAGGAATGACATTAATTTGCCAAGAACAAAAAAAACCGCCTTACAAAAAATGCCGATAGTACCTATAAGAGGAATGACTATATTTCCTTATATGTCAGTGCATTTTGATATAGGACGAGAAAAATCCGTGCTAAGTATAGAGGACGCACTTGATGATAATAAACTGATTTTTGCAACAACTCAACACGATATGGAAAAAGACGATCCGGAAAATATTGCGGATATAAACACAATAGGCACTGTTTGTGTAATAAAACAGGTAATCAGAATGCCTAACAATGTACTGAGAGTTCTACTTGAGGGAAGTTATAGAGGACGTTTAAAAAAGTTTTATGACGATGCTCCTTTTTTTGAAGCTGAAATCGAAATACTCAAAGATGACGAAAAAGAGGCTACATTAGAACAAAAAGCCATGATGAGAGGTATTGCCGATTTATTTGAAGAATACGTGAGCATAGGCTCAAGAACTGCTCCTGAAATAATATCAATATTAAATGATATTCCTCTACCCGGAAAATTCTGCGATATAGTATGCGCACATATGCTCCTTACAACAGAGCAACGTCAGGAACTATTAGAAAAAATAGACATTGACGAAAGATTGGAAAAACTTCACGATATTTTGACAAGTGAAAATAAAATCGTAAAATTGGAGCAAAAAATTCATCAACGTGTAAGACGTGAAATGACAAAATCCGAAAAAACATATTATTTAAGAGAACAGATAAAAGCCATAAACAAAGAGCTCGGAGAATATTCAGACAGCAATTTGACAGATGCCCAAGAATTCAGAAAAAAACTGGAATCTCTTGAAATACCTGAAAAAATACGTGAAAAGATAAGCAAGGAAATATCAAAATTGGAACGTGAACATAGAGGAAGTGCAGATGCAGAAGTATCACGAAACTACCTTGAAACTTTTTTTGACTTGCCGTGGAACAATTCGTCAAAAGAAAAAATAGATTTAAAAAATTGTGCGAAGATACTTGATAAAGACCACTTCGGTTTAGAAAAAGTAAAAGACAGAATAATCGAATACTTGGCTGTCAGAAAATTGTCGTCCAATTTAAAATCTCCTATATTATGCTTTGTAGGTCCTCCGGGAGTGGGTAAGACATCTATTGCAAAATCCATAGCAAACTCAATCAACAGAGAGTTCGCAAGAATATCACTTGGAGGAGTAAGAGATGAGGCGGAAATAAGGGGACACAGACGCACATATATAGGTGCAATTCCGGGAAGAATAGTAAATGCACTTATAAGTGTAAAAACAAACAATCCTGTAATATTATTCGATGAAATTGATAAAATGGGAGCTGACTTCAAAGGAAATGTAGAATCAGCTATGCTTGAAGTCTTAGACCCTGAACAAAATAAAAATTTCATAGATCACTATTTGGAATACGAATTCGACTTGTCAAAGATATTTTTTATAACTACAGCAAACACTCTCGACTCCATACCACGTCCGCTAATAGACAGAATGGAAATCATACAATTAAGCGGATATACAGAGATGGAAAAACTCCAAATAGCAAAAAAATATCTCATCCCTAAACAATTAAAAGAGCATAATTTTACGCCAAAATTCATAAAAATTTCTGATGAAGTCTTGAAAAAAATAATTTCAACCTTCACAAGAGAATCAGGAGCAAGAGCCTTAGAGCAAAAAATAGCAAGGATATGCAGAAAAGTCGCAAGAAAAAAAGTGGAAAACCCTAAGCTTAAATCAGTTACTATAACTATGGATGAACTTGAAGCTTATCTCGGTAAACCCGTATTCAAATACGAACTTGCCAATAAAAAACCTCAAGTAGGTATAGTAAGAGGTCTTGCATGGACACAAGTAGGTGGTGATACACTATCCATAGAAATAAATGTTATGAACGGAACAGGAAAAATAGACCTTACCGGAAAATTAGGCGATGTTATGAAAGAATCTGCAAAAACCGCTTTAAGCTATGTACGTTCAATAAGTGATGAATATCCTATCGAAAAAGATTTTTACAAAACAAAAGATATTCACATACACATACCGGAAGGTGCAATACCAAAAGACGGACCTTCAGCAGGTATCACTATGGCAACAGCAATATTATCCGCACTCACAAATATAAGAGTAAGAGAAGATATAGCAATGACAGGCGAAGTCACACTTAGAGGACGAGTTCTTCCTGTCGGCGGAATAAAAGAAAAATTGCTTGCCGCTCACAGAGCAGGAATATATAATATAATACTTCCAAAAGAAAACGAAAGCGACCTTCAAGATTTGCCTAAAGAAATAAGAGACGAGATGACATTTACACTTGCAGAAGATATGGAACAAGTGCTTGATATAGCTTTAGTAAAACAAGATATCAAAAAAATCGGTGCAAACTCAAAAAAATCTTCAAAAGCAAAAAAATAATATTAGTAAATACAATTAGTGGAGATAAAATCTCCACTAATAATTTTATAAAGTTTTAAAGACAATTTTACTTCATATATAAAATTAAACGGCTTATTTTATAATAAAATTCAATAAAAAATATATTTTTTTATTATAACGTTTAACTGTTATTCAGCATTAAACTTAAGAAATTATATAATAATAACTTGTACAACGTTAAAAAATCAATCCCGGATATTTATATACAAAATTAAATATTTTAAAATATACATAAAAAAGTAGGTGCATAAATGCAAAGAGCAAATGATGAACTTAGAAACATAAAAATCATAAAAAATTATACAAAATATGCAGAAGGCAGCGTACTCATAGAGTTTGGTGAAACAAAAGTAATATGTACAGCCTCTATTGAAGACAAAGTACCTCCGTTTTTAAAAAATACAGGTACAGGTTGGATATCTGCGGAATATTCTATGCTACCTCGTTCAACAAAACAACGAAAATTAAGAGATTCCACAAGAGGTAAAGTTGATGGCAGGAGCCACGAAATACAACGATTAATCGGTAGAAGTCTAAGAAATGCAGTAGATTTTAAAAAACTCGGTGAACGCACAATATGGATAGATTGTGATGTTATACAAGCTGACGGAGGAACGAGAACAACATCAATAAACGGTTCTTTCATTGCACTTGCTCTGGCAGCAAAAAAACTCTATGATAGAAAAATAATAAGCGAATTTCCTATCAACTCATTTGTAAGCGCAATAAGTGTCGGCATAGTAAAAGATGAAAATGTCTTAGACCTTTGCTATGAGCAAGACAGCAATGCACAAGTGGATATGAATATAGTTATGAATGACAAGGGAGCATTTATAGAAATACAAGGCACAGGTGAGCAATCGCCGTTTTCAAGAGACAGATTAAATGATTTATTAGACCTTGCAACAAAAGGAAACGAGAAAATAATCGCAACTCAAAAAGAAATTTTAGGAAAAGAAATAACTGAGTTAGTTTTAGGAGAAACTAAAAAAGACATAGAAATCATGATTGCTACGGGAAACGAACACAAACTTGATGAAATAGAGAAAATATTAGACAGATATGATATAAAGCACAAATCACTTTCAGATTATAATTTAGAAAATGTGGAAGTTGAAGAAAACGGCGAAACATTTGAAGAAAATGCACTTATAAAAGCAAGGGAATTTAGCAAAAGAACAGGAAAAATATGCATTGCGGATGACTCAGGACTTATGGTTGATGCATTAAACGGTAAACCCGGTGTTATGTCAAAAAGATTTACAAATGAAGAGCCGAGAGATTTAAAAAACAATGAAAAACTGTTAAAATCACTAATGGGACTTACACTTGATCAAAGAACCGCAAAATTTGTATCTGTAATCGCACTTGTATATCCTGATGGAAAAGAATATGTATTTAGAGGAGAATGTAAAGGTAAAATAGGCTTTACTATGGCAGGCTCAAATGGTTTCGGATATGATCCTCTGTTTTTGCCTGACGATAATCTTGCACGCTCAAAAACATTTGCTCAAATATCACAAGAAGTAAAAAATCTTATATCACATAGAGCAAAATCACTCGAAAAATTGGAAGAATTTTTAAAAAATTAAAAGATATTTTAAAAGCTGTTGTAAAAAATTGCAACAGCTTTTAATCTTTTTATAATAGAATAATGGATATTTTTATTTTTATCATTATATTTTTCCGTTATTTTATAAGATTTTAGCATAAGTGTACTTAAAATAAACAGCTTATATAAAAATTTTATCCATTAATAATCACTCGGGGCATTAAGCTCCGGATTTCCGAACCATTGTGTAGCATAATATGCTCTAAAATCTCCGCTTTTTACACCGGTTAATGAATTTGTATATGCCATACCCATTTGTGTATAGTTTTCGTTCAAAATATTTGCTCTGTGTCCCGGTGAATCCCACCAGCCTTGAAATAGATTTTGCGGTGTCAAATCATTATATTCTCCGGGTAAACTGTATGATACGTGTATATTTTCCCCTACAAAGTTTGTAGGATAAAATTTTGCACCTTGATTGCCCATGCTTGTTCCGTCTTTAGGTATATGACCATAGTCGTTATTTTTTGCCATATAGTCATTTTTCCACTTACTTCCTTTCATCAAGTCTTCGCTTAATGTCAATTCTTTAAGCCCTGCTTCACGTCTTTTTTCATTTACAAGTTCAAGAACTTTTTGTGCCATTTCTTTTTGTGTAAGCATCACTTTTTTAGGTTGTTTTTTTATATTTATTTTTGGTGTTATCAAATTCACTTTTATTTTTTTTATATCTTTTTTACCTTTTTGCAACTTTTTGTATATCTCTTTAAGCTCTTTATCAGCTCGAGTTTTTTGTTCATATGTGCCGTCTACCGTGGATATTATATCTATCGTATCGGTCTTTGAATTATAGTTTACATATTGTCCTGCAAAAATGTTTAGAGGTGTTGTTATGTATGTTATAAGCATTGCAATTATAATTATTTTTGTAAGTTTTTTCATCAATGTCTCTCCTGTTTACAATTAATACTAAAACCTGTTTAAAACGAGGCAACACTGAAATGCAAAAAATGCATTTAAATTAATATACCTGCGTTCAAAGCTGATAATAGTATTATTCTGCATTTAAAACAAATTAGCCGTATATAAAATTTTATAATACATCTATATTTCATTATTATATAATATATATTTTACTATCATATTAAATCTACTTTATAATTTAGTAAAATTATATGCTTAAAATTGTAAATAAAAAATCAATATATGCTTAAATCAAATTTTTCACTTACGCTTTCCAATATTTTTAATCCTGCTACACTTGTACCTTTATCGTTCAATGCCGGTCCATATATCCCTATTCCCATTTTACTTGGAAGCACTGATAATATTCCTCCACTTACTCCACTTTTTGACGGTATGCCTACGGTAACAGCTATTTCTCCTGATTCATCATACATACCGCAAAGTGCCATAGTTGCAACTACTGTTTTGCTTACTTGTTTTGAAAAATACCTTTCTTTTGTAAACGGATTTACTCCGTTGTTTGCGTATATGAGTGCGATGTTTGACAAATCTATACAATTTACTTTTATTGAACATATTTTAAAATATACTTCAAGCAGTTTTTCTATATCGACATCTTTATCTATTATACCTGTGCTTTGCATATAATAAGCAAGCGCTCTGTTTCTTGAACCTGTTTTTCTTTCAGATTCATAAACCTCTTGATCATAATCTATGTTTTCATTTAAAGATAACAATTTTATAAAATTTATTATCCTATCAAATTTTTCTTGATAAGTTTTTTCTTTAAGCATACTTATACAAGCTATCGCTCCTGCATTTATAAACGGATTTAGCGGTCTGTGTCTGTTTTTGATTTCCAAATCTACTATTGCATTAAATGCGGTAGATGTAGGCTCGAAGGACACTGTTTTTTTCACATTCTCAATAGAATTATCCAATAGGCAGGAGGTAAATGTTATTATCTTTGACATAGATTGTATAGTAAATTTTTTTTCATAATCTCCGCAAGCATACATATCTCCGTTCATATCCTTTATACATAAGCCTAAGTCTTCTTTATTTACTTTTGCAAGTTGAGGTATATATGTAGCGACTTCACCTGATTGTATATATTTTCTGCTGTTTTGTAAAATATCTTCGAGAATATTCTTATCCATATCATCCTCCAAATAAATAATTTTTTCATTCATTAAAAAAGATTATATTATCTTTTTCATAATATAATCTTTATTTTTTTCTTATTCTTCGTCCATAGCTGTTATCATGTGCATTGATATTATTGACTGAATATCCTGATATATTTTTCTTTTTCACCTGAACTTCTTCAGGATTTAATATCTGATTCATTTTCTTTTGCATACACTCAATACAAACATCGCCTGTTTCTATTAAAGCTCCGCATTTTTTGCAGTTTCTGAGCCAAGTTCTTGAATTATCAGCCAATGATATCTTACCCTGCCTCAAAAATGTCATTATCACTTTTCTCGGTACTCCTGTATCCTCCGATACAACAATTGCATTTTCTCCTTGATGGTCGTAGAGATAATCGCGCACAATCCTATACATCTTGTCCATTTCCAATTTTGTATAACTTTCTTTATCTTCTATTTGAAACTGTTCATCCTTACCAATTGTCGGTTTTACTCTTATTTTCAAACGGCATCACCTCCACAATAAACTAAAATACACCTCAATGAGCTTATTTATCTTTTATTTTTTTCTTTCTTTTCCTGTTCTTTTTTTTCATCAAGTCTTTTTAATAAATCCGCATACTCTTGCATTACAGTTTTAGTTTCTTTTTTGCTGTCTTCTTTACTTACCGTTATATCCTCTTTTTTCTGATTATTATTTTTATCTATATTATTTTCTTTTGTAGACAATCGTACCTTTTCATCAGTGGTAACTTTTGTATCCTCTTTTTGAGAAACTGTTGTATGAGTCTTATCGGTATTCATAATTGCAATTTTGGAATCCGATTTTGCAAGCAAGTCCAATCCTGAAATTTTACTTCCTTTTCTTATAAGTTTCATTTCCTTTATAAGTCCGATTTGTGATTTTAGCGACATGACCGTACTGTCTTGCATTGAGCTTAATTTAGACTCTTCTATAGTATCCAAAACCAAATCATTTAAAGCGTTTCTGGATTTTATTTGCTGTTTTATATCTCCATCATATGGTTGAAGTGTATTTATCTTAGATAATTCATTCTCTTTTGATGCACCCTGAGCTACACCTTTCATAGCAAAATACCTGAGTATCATCTTAACATCTCTATACGGCATAAACTTTACCAAGTTTATCCTACCTACTCTCACTTTTTCCACCTCCATGCGAAAACACAAAAACCATAAGTTTGTATTACATCTTATACATAAATCTTCAAATATAATAACACAGCAAGCTAACTTTATGATTATATCACATAAAAATCAATTTGCTTATTAACATTATATCTTTTTATATAACTTTTGTCAAAATGTAATTGATGTTTTTTAAAAAAACACTGCCTGTTCTTTAATAAGGCAGTGCTTGTAATTCAATATTTTTTTAATATTCCGGTTCATAAAAATCTTCTTCATAATCATATTCAAAATTTTTCTGATTTCTTCTAAAAGATTTTTCACTTTTTTGTTTGAATGTTTTCTTTTTTCCTATAAATTCATCAAAATTATCCGAACTTGAATTCATTTTTGAATTTTTCTTATGAATTTGCTCAATCATCTTTTTTGTTCTCTTTTCTTTTGCCTCATTATATAATTCCCGGTCTATACCTTGTTTCATTGCTTATTATCGTGCTCCCTTTCTAACTTTGCCGAATATAAAAAATAACTAAAAATTGAAAAGATCAAATTTAGGTAATTATGAACTGTTTTTTTATTCCTTAAAAACTATGCCCCCCCCCGTTTAATACATTTAACACTTGAATTTCACGTTTTTTCTCTTCATTTATATCTTTTATTTCAAAATCAGGTTTTGCTAAATAAAACCCTTGTATAAAATCCGCACCCATATTTATAAGTTGTTTCATTTCCTGATGTGTTTCAACTCCTTCACATATAACTTTTATTTTGCGTTCTTTTGTATATTTCAATATATTTTCAACTATAGACTGTCTTTCCGTATCTTTGTCAATATCTCTTATAAGTGACATATCTATTTTTACGAAATTAGGGTTTACCTGCAACAGCCACGACTCCGTCGCATATCCGGAACCGAAATCATCTATTGCTATCTGTGCCTTTATTTCACCCGCCAATTTTTGTTTTATTGAAAGTGAGTTTAAGTCGACTTCTTCACTTTCTATAATTTCTACTACTATTTTAGAATAATCTATAGTATTTCTATAATTATCTAAAAGCTTATAAAATCTCTGTTCAGGTATAGACGTACTGGCTATTGAATTGATAAATATATGTTTATCTTTAAATTTTTCTGCATTTTTTGACACTGTTTCAAAAACTCCTTCAAAAGTCAAGTTTTCTATATCAAGCAACTTGGATTGTGATTTTGCAAGTCTCATTATATCTCCGACACTTTTTATCTTGTCGGACATAGATCTCATAAGCGCTTCATATGCAAATATTTCTCCGTCCGTTGCACTTACTATAGGTTGGAAAGCAAATTTTACCTGCTTTTCATCTATGAACTTATTCAAATCTTCTCTTCCTGATATTAAGATATAATTTCTATCGTAAATTTCTTTGCTGAATTCTCCTATACTTCCTTTTTGTGAATTTTTAGCAGTATACATTGCAAAATCAACTAATCTGTGCAAGTCGTCATATACGCAGGCATCATCAGGATACCACGCTATACCGGACGTGGCTCTGACTCTCACGCTTATATCATCTGAAACTTTCAGATTGGTATTGTCAAGTTTAATTTTTATATTTTCTATCTTTCGCCTGATTTCATTTTTATCAGCTTCATATTGTATGAATGCAAAAAATTCGTCACCTGATACCCTCGCTACAAATGAATCTTTGCCTTGAAGCATTCCTATTATATTCCCTGCACATTTTATATAGCTGTCGCCGAAATCATGCCCATATGTGTCATTTACATATTTAAGATTATCCAAATCCCACATAACCATTGCGGCTTTTTTAGTTTTTCTTATGTCTTTTTCTATATAGTCTTCAACTCTTTCTTTAAAAGACAGTCTGTTCAAAAGATCGGTAAGTATATCGAAATCTCTTTCTTTTTGGATTTTTATCTTTTCTGTCATCTCTTTTGTATAATCCATTATCACTTGCAATGTGACAGTTTTTTTATCTGATGCTTCATTGCTGTCATCTGACATATCTTCATAAGATTTCCAATAATTTTTTACCTGTCTTGTTATTACTCTTATGTAGTAACTTTCTCCGTTCCATATCTTCTTACGAATATCTATCTGTGTATCTTTTTCTATATCATATATGCTGTCTATTATTATGGTATCTGAATAAAAATATCTTGATGCTTTGTCATATTCTTCCGCACTCATTCTAACTTCAAATTTCTCATTGTTTATATAGCCGGGAAATATCGAAGAAAGCTCTCCCATTTTATATACCACACCGCTTGCTTCATCCTGCTCAACAGCTATTATAGGTATAGATGCCGAATCCAAAATACCTTGAAATTTTTTTGAACTTGACAATAATCTTTGTGACAAAACTTCTATCGTATCTATAATATTATCTATTTCATATATATTCATGTGCTTTATTTTTCTCAGACTGCCTTTTGTGTAACTTTCTTTGATATCATTTGACAGCTTTCTTAGGGGATATCCTATAAGATATGAAACAAAATATATTATAAATCCGTCTATAACAAGTGATAACAATAAAGTTTCGGCTATGCTTTTAATGAGCTCTTTTGAATATATCTCCAATTCATCTTTATCTATTACGCCCATAAGATACCAATTTGCATCTGTATCTCTTGATTGGTCTTTTGTAGATAATCTTATAGGCATTTGTATAGCTATTAAATTCATACTTTTATCAGCATCTTTAAAATCCAATGCTGTAAGATATTTATTATCTTGCGTTTTATAAGTCTCATTATAATATTTATTTTTTATCTTATGAGTGAAAAGTTCATTATCTTTTACAAATCTTTTTACATAAGGTCCTTGTATAGAAATTACATCATAGTTGGTATTTGTTACGGAAACATATTTTTCATTTGCTAAAATATATGCTCCCTTGCCGCTTTCAGATAGCTCCGTGTATCGAAGTATATCATTTATAAGATCTTCTCCTATTTCTATGCCTATAGCTCCGTAAAAAATCCCTGTATGCTTGTCAAAAAGCGGTTGTATGAAATATATACTTCTGCCTTTTGAATCCGCAACATCAGCAGGCGAAAACCAAAAGCCTTTATTTTCTCTCGGATTTGAGGTTTTAGCCACTTTTATCGCTTTTTCATATATTGTCTTTGACATAGTCCTTGTATCTATAAACGGTCTCCAATCATTTTTAAGATAAACTCCCAAATCCCCGGCTATTTTTTCCTCTCCGACCTTTAAAATTATATCGGATTTATCTGCAAATTTAGTTTGTATATTTGTATCTTCCAAATGTATCGTTTTTTTTATCCCGAGCACATCAGGATTATCATCAAACACTATAAAAGCTCCGCTGATTTCCATAAGCTCCACCATATCCAATAACGAACCGCTTATATCTTTATCTATTACAAAATCTTTTCCGGAATTCACGTGTTCATCGTATACAATTTGTGAAAAATCAGTCATTTGATTCATATATTCGGTATTTGCCCATAAGTCGGTAAGATGGCGCTCCAACTCTCTACTTCTGCTTTCCACCTTTTCAAAAATATACCTGTATGTGTTTTGTTCCAACTTATAATCGGTTCTCAGTAAAATAAAGTTAAAAAACAGAACCAACAACTGTATCAACAGCACTGCTAAAAAACTCAATATCATTATTGATGTTATAGAATGTCTGTTTTTAAACTTTATATCATTTTTATCCATTTTAAACATAAATTATCTTTCCTTAGTTATTTTTTAATAGAAACATTCAATATAATTAGGCTTTGTCATTTAATGATCAAACTTGCAAACTGCATTATTATATACATATTGCAAATCTTTTTGTCAAATAATAAGCATTATGTGCATATAAAATCTTCATAATAAGCGTTTAAGGAAAGTCAAATTCAATTTTTTATACACCGTCTAAATTATAAAATCTATTAAATTTATTTATATTTCATATTTTATTGCTTAAATAAGTTTTTGGCAATATTTATTTTAAATTTTATATAGGTTTTTAAATACCTTTTTCCAATCTGTATGCAACTTTGTTTTTCCACTCATAAAATGATTTTTCGCTTAAATACTCGGCTAATACTTCATCATAGTTTTCACCATTTTTTACTCGCTCCAAAAGTTTCTTTCTATTGTTTTTGATGTCGTCTAAAAATGCTCGTTCTATTGCTATCCTTATCTCTTCATATCCGTCTACATCCGGCAAAACATATTCTTCATCTTCTTGAATTTGTGACTTTGACATCACTACGGCTTCCCGTATAAGATCATCTATATATCTTGATTTTGCCTCATTTCTTATGGAATCTGCATCACTGTTATCGATCTTTACCGGTATATATCCGGATTCAACCGCAAACTTCAAATTATTTTCTTTACTTGTAAGCCATTTTATAAACTCTATAGACGCAAATTCTCTTAATTTCATAGATTTTGTCGTAAAAATTCCGCCACCTTGAATTATACTCACCCTGTTATGATTTTCCAAATAAGGACTGTTAACGACTTTCATATCTATACTTCTTATATATCCATTAGTTTCCATTATTTTATCAGGCATATACGCTGCACCTATTGTTGTGGAAAGTGCCAAAAGAGTTTTTCCTGTTCTCATATCTTCTGACGCATATCTTCCGCTCCTTATAAAATATCCTTTTATTATCGGCACATAAAATAAATCCCAAAGTTTTCTTGCAACTTTATAATCAAAATTAATCTTAGTTTTTCCGTTTTCATTTATTATCAAGTCCTCATTCATTTCTCTGCATACTGACAGTACCTGTTCTGCCACCGTATCTGTACTGTATAAAGGTTTTCCATCATTTTCTGTTTGTGTAAGAGAGTCTGTATAATTGTAATATTTTTCTGCAGATTCTACAAGTCCTTCATATGTCTTTATACTGCTATAATCTACACCAATCTTATACCTTAGCAGTTTAAATTCAGTATCGTTCACAAACATCATATTGACAAAACTTCCAAGCGGAAGCATTAATATTTTTTCATCTTCTTCCATTTTTCCAAGTTCTATAAGATTAGGTAAATATTTTGACAGTTCTTCATCAGTAAAATAATCTCTGTAATCTACAAGTCCTTTTTTCTCTTTCAAATACGGTACTATGCTTTTATACGCTATAAACATATCCGGAAATTCTTCACTTCCCGCTATATTATAAGCCGCTTTTAAAATATTTTCGTTAGTTTTTGAAATTGTATTCATTCCTATTACTTCTACTATTATTCCTTTTTTTAAGCCTTCCGTTTCATTGAACTCATCCGTCATTTCTTTTAATTTTTCTAATTGCTTATCGCTATAGTATGTCACCAGCTTTAATAAAATAGGATTTTTAGGATCCAATTTTGTTTGTCTTTTGCTAATACAACTTGAAAGTAGCAATATCAGGCTAACCATGACCACTACAATTTTTACATAAATTTTTTTCAACTAACGTTCTCCCTTCCGATGTCATTATAATTATGCTATCTATTCTTACCTATACCTTTTTCCCTCGCATAATAAAACAAATATTGCTGCGCATAACCGCCCAAAGAGCCGAATTTTTCTATTGAATACTTTCTCATTTTAGGCAACGACATATTTGTATCTTTTAAATAAAACTCTTCCATAACTCTTTTGACCCATACATCTACAGGAAAAGCATCATATTTTGACAAACCGAAAAGTGCTATACAATCAGCCACCTTTGCTCCGACTCCTGCAAATTTTGTCAGTTTTTCTGCTGTTTCATCCAATGTAAGTTTTTCGAAATCTTTTTCTTGTATATTTTCATTCACTATCATTTTAGCCGTTTTTTGTATATATGGTGCTCTAAAAGCAACCTTTGATGCTGTTATGGTTTCTATATTCGCATTTGCAAGAGATTTCACAGTTGGAAATGAATAATATTTTTTTCCGTTATATGTGTCTATATGTTCTCCCAAATCTTCTGACAGCTTGTTGACTGAACGTTTTATCATAGGTATGGCATTTCTTGCAGATATTATAAATGAAATCACCATCTCATAAAAAGGTTGTTTCAATATTCTTATACCATAGCCGAATTTTGTGGACTCTTTTAAATAATCATCTATATCAGATAGTTCTTTTTTTATATGTCCATAATCCTTATCAAGATCAAAGTAGTTTATCCATATATTTTCTACATCATCCACATTGGTATTTTTTAATATAACATCTTCATCTTCCAGGGAGACATTTATCACCTTGTCATAAACAACTCCCGTATAAGAACCGTCCTCTTCCAAGTTCCATCTGAAGCACTGACCGCATTCAAATATATGTTTCGGCACAAAGTCTTTTATATTTTTTAATACTATATTCCCATTTTTTTGTATTATATCCATAAGCAATTCCCTTCCTAAATATGATTTTTCATTTATATCATAATTCATCTTAAAAATCTTTTTTTGAATACTTATATAATTTAAAATAAATTTTTTATGTTTAATGTTTAGGCAATTGTTGATATTTACCCCAAAATAAAACTATTTGCATATCTGTAAAGCTCTCCCTTTGTTGAAAATCTTTCTATGTCTATCCCCACACTTTTCAAGCCTTGATCAAATTTATCGACTTTATCATATATATTTACAGATTTTATATTGCATTTTCCGTCTTCACTGTTTATAAGGCTTATATATCCTCGATTTATAAGTTTTATTGCAATCTCCCTTATATTTTTTTCTATTGGTGCTGTTATTATTTTCCAATTGTTTTTGGGCTTTATTTCTACCAAGCCTTTTAATACTTCTTTTATATATCTACAGGATAAATTCCTGATGCTACCTTGTTCTCTTAGCTCATCTTTGCTTGAATATATTTTTTTTACAACTTCACCGCTTAACACATTTGCTATAAGTATATCCATAGTATATTTCGTTGTCGCAAAAATTATTTTATCTTCATCTCCAATTGGGCTTTCATTCTCATAAGTAAGATTTTTTATTCTTTTTTCACTTGTCAAATCTATATCATATATTAAATTGCTAAAAAAATAGTTACTCGAATATTTATACAACTGTCTTTCATAATTAAAGCTTATATTAACATCTCCAACTCTGCTTTCGTTGAAAAAATATGCAGAATATTCCAATATTTTCTTTAATATTCTTCCCGTTATTTCATATGAGGTTATACCTCCGCTTACATACGTGTAATTACGATTTATATCTTTTCTTCTGATTATGCCTTTATTTATGCCTGCATTATCATTATCAAGCTGTATCATTGCCACATCAGCATTACCGTAATACCTTACAACTTCTAAGAAAAAATCAGTTATGCCTGTTTGTTTTACTCTCATTTGAGGTATTCCCGATATCTCAGATTTTTCAGACATACAGTTATTTATAAGTATCCCGATTTCTTCATTGGAATATGAAACGGCTCGCTTATGAAAATCATTAAGTTTTTTTATTATTTCTGTGTCGGGTTTTATACTCTCGTCTATTATAAGTATCTCGGAAGATTTTTTGATAAGTTTCACATTTTTTTCGTTTTTTTCAAATCTCAGCAGTAATTTTGCTATTGCCTGTCCGAATTTACCCGGTTCCAATATTATTGTATTTCCTATGTTGACGTTTTGAATATCATGAAAATGCCCACAAAATACCGCTGTAAGTCTATCATCATCTTTCAATAAATCTCTTATTCCGGTATTTTTCACATTATTCTCATTATCTATACCTGCATGAATTACTCCTATTATACAGTCGACTTTATCTTTAAGCTCTTTTTCTATCAGTTCAAGCTCATATTTCATATCTGTAGCAAGTATTCCTCTCATAGCTTTAGTGCCTTTTTCAAACTTATTTATCAGCGAAGTCACAAGCCCTATAAACCCTATTCTTATTCCTTCTTTTTCTATTATACAATATGCTTTATGTAATCTTTTATTGTCTTTGTAGACATTCCCTCCTATGACTTCTCCATTGAATTCATCTATGAACCTTTGCAAATTTTTTATTCCATAGCCATATTCGTGATTGCCCATCTCCCAAATGTCATATCCTATTTCATTCATAGCTACTATCGCCGGATGTATCTCATCTTCACAAAAAAACTCGGAACAATTTCCTTGAAACATATCTCCTGCATCTATTAAAATTGTATTTTTGTATAATTCTCTTTGTTTTCTAACTTCCGTTGAGATTTGTGCAAGAGAACCTTTTTCATAAGATTTGTCCATTGCATAATCCCAAGGCATATAATATCCGTGCACATCAGAACTTGCAAGTATATTTATATCTACCAACATGACAACTCCGTATATCAACACTGTCCATTATGTTTAAAGTTTACAAATACATAAAAATTTTTATTGCTTTATAATACAATTATACCACGTTTCTTACAATTTATATCAATTATTTTATGTTATCAGTATATGGAGTAATACTATTTTCAATAATTATTTTTGCAATGCAAAAAGCACTTGGATAATACTTGTTAACTTTTCAATTTTAATTATATATTATTATTTTTAACAAGGACTAAACAACTATTTAAAAATAATTTTTTACTATAATTATATTCATAATACAGCATTTATTCAAGTGTAAAAATCGAAGTTTGCTATAGAAATAAATACAACGAAAAATAAGTTTATACTAATTCTCTCATAGAATCGTAGATAATTTATTATAAGAAGTTTATAGATATTGTTCTATTTTATAAATTTATACAATGTTATTTTTCTATCATTCTATTAAATTTTTAGGGTTAATACTGCTATTCAATTAAAAACGGATATTTTTTAATATAATGCTCAAATATATTTTCTTTAAAAGTATTTTTCAGAATTCATATCGTTTTTAAAACTGTTAATAAATATAATTTATATTCAGGTATATCATCAATATCGATTTGACAAAGTATTTCTTTAATGTTATAATATTTTAGAATAATTCTAATTATTATGCTAAATAAAGAAAGGTGAGCTAAATTGTTTGAAAAAGAAATTGAGGAACTTAAAAGTTTCAATATAAATCCGTCTAAACAAAGGGTTCTCGTACTTAATTATCTAAACGAGCATAGCGACAAACACAACACTGTTGATGATATATTCAAAGCGTTTCGTGATAATGATACAAAACTGTCACTGGCTACGATATACAATACTATAAGTCTGTTTAAACGCGAAGGACTTATAAGCAATGTAACTCTACCGAGCGGGGAAGTGAAATATGAGCGTGACAGAAGCAATCACATACATTTTGAATGCAGAAAATGTGGTGAAATATATAATATGAAAATGGAACTCAGCAATGACTTTTTGAAAGAGTATGATAATTTTACTATAGAAAGCAAGTATGTATTATTAAGAGGCTTATGTCCGAATTGTAAAGAATAAAGATAATACTAATGCACTGTTAAAAATATAAAATTTTCGATTTTTATATATGTGTTGCTTAAAAAAACACAATTTTTCAGCTATATAACTATAATACAGCCTTATACTGACACCTGATAAAATAACTGATATTTGAATTTATATTTTTTATAATATCCATTAATAAAATAGGTATTATACTAAAAACCAATAAAAACATTGAATTATTTAGTGGATAGATTATGTGACACCATAAATTTATTAACTAACAGATATTGTAAAAGATGTTATTCATAGAGAATGAATTATCTCTACTATTAAATTGGTTATTAGTATTAATCAACGCTTAGTATGATACATAAAATTACCTATAAAAAAATCTTAATATGATTATTATATATATATAGTATTTTTTTTCAGTCCAATTTATTTAAAAGTGTACGGCACTCTCTTATTTGGCTGTTTATTTGTTCTTTTATCTCTTTTTGCTATTTTTTTATTTTTATTTATCTGTCTTTTTATATCCTTGTGTATTTCCTTTTCCGCTACTTTTTTTCTTCTTAAATACTCTTTTTTGTACATCAAAATGCCTCTTTTCAATACAATTTATCTATAGGACTCATAAAACTTTTTAAGCAAGAATATTTTATTCCTTTGTATAGCTTCTATATCTTTATCCCTATTTTAATTATATCATCAAATAGACTTTTGCGCAAATAATTTTTACTATATTTTTTTACAAAAAAAATCTCTAAATTCTATATATTCCCCAAGACCTTTCAGTATTACATCTACTTCTATCGCTTCAGATTTAAGCAAATTTATCCAAGAATCATCTTCATCTCCTATCATATCATTATTGGCATGATCTCCACACACCAACATAAACGGAGTTATAGTCACTTTATTTATTTTCTTTTCTTTCAACTTCTTTATTATATCATATATTGTTATACTTCCTTCTACTGTAGCTATATAATATTTATTCTCCGATATTTTATCCAATTTTTTCTGCAAATTCTCATATGCCATGTCGTTTTCGTGCTCACTTCCGTGTCCCATCATAACAATGGGTGTATTTGTTTTTGAATATATTTTTTTTATTATTTCAGCTACTTGCTTATAGTCTTTTTCTTCATATAACATAGGTGTGGTTGCTGTAATCTCTCTAAAATCATTCTTATATGCCTCTACAGCTTCCAATATCTTTTCGTATTCATACCCGGCTATCATATGAAGTGACAAAATGATAACTTTTTCATATCCGTTGTTTTTTATTATCTCAAGTGCGGTTTTTGTGTCATTGACATCCATTCCCTTATCTATAAGTTTTCTTCTTATTATATTTGATGTATAAGCCTGAAATATATCATAGTCTTTAAATTCGTTTGATATATGATTTACCGTTGCATCTATGCTGTTTTCCATCGCCTCTTTATATGTAGTTCCGAAACTTACTACCAATATTGCTTTTTTCATACATTCTCCTTACTCTGTTTGTAAACATAATTACCGTTTTAAAATCAAGTAATTTCTATTAGTGTCATCGTTAAAACGGTTATTTATTCTGTTCCTATTAAATAGCTTTATAATGGATTTTTTTAATATACCCTGATTTTAAGTTAAAATAAACAATTAATTGTCTGAATTTATATATTTTCTCTTTTTATAATTCTCTTTATAAAAGTATAAATTGGAAGTAATATTATAAAAAAAGCAAACAGTATTGATTCATTACTTGCTCCGATAGTTGTAAGCGGTATAGCGGCGGCTATGTTCCAAGGAAGTATAGTGGGTAAAATTACAGCAGTGTTTTCTATATCCAAGGCGTGGTCATATTTATCTTTTTGAATATCTATGGTTAGCTGGTATGTAAGCACAGTTGCCAATGCCTGACTACAAGCTATTGCAGATGTAAATATAGCTGTAAATATCATACTTCCAAACACTGTAAATCTTCTTGAAAATTTTTCTACAAGCATTTTTACAGGTTTCAAGATAGGTGTTTTGTCAAAAACTCCGAAATATGCAGATGACAATAGAACTATTATAACCGGTTTGAGCATAGAAACAAGGCCCCCACCGTCCATAAGCTTGGCAAGCTCGGCATTTTGTGCTTTATAGCCTAATACATAAACATTTAATAAATCTATTATATCCGCCCCTTGATAAACAACACTTAAAACAGTTGCCGTTATTATACTTATAAACATCACTATTTTAACATCTATTTTTAAAAGTGATAATATTATTATCACAAGTGCCGGCAATATCATAAAAATATTAAGATTATAATTATCGGAAAATACGGACAATATGCTTATATCCATTTTTCCTATATCTTTTCCAAGTCCTAATATAAAATACAATACACCGGTAAACATAAACGGTACTATACCGCTTTTCAGCATATTTTTTATATTTTGATATAAATCCGTATTTGTAATGGCACATACAAATATTGCAATAGTTGACATAGGAGAAGTCCTGTCGCCGACATATATACCTGATAATACAGCTCCTCCTACAAGGGCTTCATTAAGTCCCATAGATTTCGCTATTACCATACATATTACTCCCATACTCGCAGCCGTACCGAAAGACGTACCTATCATCATCGACATAGCCGAGCAAAGCAAAAAAGTTGCCACTACAAAATAATTCGGATTTATAAAAGGTATCAGTTTGTATATTATGTACGCTATAGTCCCCGACATTCTCCAGCTCGCCGTAAGTACACCTATTGTTAAAAATACTGCGACTACATTGGCTATTTTATCCGAGCCTTCTCTCATAGCAGATAAAGTCTGTTTTACGCTCATACCCTGTTTCAAACAGTATATAAAAAACAATCCTATCCCCAATAAAAGTGCTATAATCACATCTATATTAAAACTTATACATACTACAAGCAAACACACAAAAAGGATCAGCACCACATTACCGAACAAAAAATCATCTCCTTCACCTTGATATATTTAATTTTTTCATAACTTTTTTTCTTTTTCTCTCATAATCTCCTTTTCTTCTTCTTCCATATGGTCATATCCCATGAGATGAAACATACTATGACATACCAAATAGCAAACTTCCCTCTCAAACGAATGTCCGTATTCTTCCGCCTGCTCCTTTGCCTTTTCAAGTGACACCACTATATCTCCAAGAGGTTTGATATGTTTGTCTTGTGACGTTCTTTCCGCTTTCAGTTCATCTATATCATACATAGGAAATGACAATACATCAGTTTCTTTATCAATATCTCTATAATCCTTATTTATCTGCCTTATACTTATATTATCTGTAAATATAAGTGATATTTCGTTATCAAAATTAATTTTTTCTTCTTCCTCACAAGCTTCTATAACCTTATTGATACTTGCCATAAGCTCATCGGATATTTGAATTTTATCCTGTTCATTACTTGTTATAAGATTTATCATAACTTCTCCTGATATTTTATTTTAAACTTTTTAATACTGAAGCCTATTTAAAAAATATCTATATATTCAAGTGTTCACATAACACAGGAATATAAAAATAAATTCAATTTCAGTATTTTTATTATATTGCTGTTTAATTAGATAACAATAATAAAAACAATAATATTAATTGTATTAAACAACAAATAATTACGCAAACTTTTAAAAATTAAAACAAAAACCCGCTTATATTTTAACATAAACATAAGCAGGTTTATATATTTTTTATCAAAAAATCTTTTTAAATATTTTTTTTGTTGAATACTCTTTTTATCTTTCCTTTATTTTTCAAAAACTCCTGTTTTTTCTCGTATTTGTCATATTGTTTGATTATCCTTTGGACAAGTTCGTGTCTTACCACGTCTTTTTCCGTAAGCATATTTATTGATATGCCTTTTACTCCGTCCAGTATCATAACTGCATGTGAAAGTCCGCTTTTTTTGTTGTCTCCCAAGTCTATCTGTGTAATATCTCCTGTAACTACAACTTTTGAACCGAAGCCGAATCTCGTCAAAAACATCTTCATCTGCTCTCTTGTCGTATTTTGTGCCTCATCCAATATTATAAACGAATTATCCAAGGTTCTTCCTCTCATAAATGCCAAAGGCGCTACTTCTATAACACCGCTTTCAAGATGTTTTTCAAATTTTTCGCTTCCGAACATCTCAAACAAAGCATCATATAAAGGTCTTAAATACGGATCTACTTTGTCTTTTAAATCCCCCGGCAAAAAGCCGAGACTTTCTCCAGCTTCTACTGCCGGTCTTGTGAGTATTATTCTCGAAACTTCACCTTTTTTAAATGCTTGTACCGCCATGGCAACCGCCAAATATGTCTTACCCGTTCCGGCAGGACCTATACATATGCTCATATCATGCTTTTTTATATTTTCGATGTAAGTTTTTTGACCAAGTGTTTTTGCTTTTACAGCATTACCTTTCGCTGTCAATATTATAACATCATCACTTATTCCGGACAGATTGTTTTTTAAATCTTCTCCGAGCATATCCATAGCATATCTAACAAGTCTTGTATCAATAGTAGTGCCTTTTTTAAAAAGGTTATAGAGTTCTTCTATAACTCTTGCCGTTATGTTTACAACTTTATTATCTTCGCCTATTATGACTATATGTGAATCTCTAAGAACTATATTTACACTATAGCTTTCTTCCAACGCTTTTATATTTTTATCATAATTACCGAAAAGTTCTTTTTCAAATTCCGCATTATCAAAACTCAATATATTTTCTTGCAAATTTACACTCCTTAAACAATTTTAACACCATATTATACTAAAGCCTGCTTAAGCACTAAAATATAAATAATGCGTTTGAATATGTTTGATTAGAGGATAGCTAACACTGACATAGCCAAAATCACCTCTAATCAAATACATTCCATTTAACATTTTATTTTATATGCTTACTTAATTAGATGATAGCATTAAAACCTGCTATATTTTATATTTTTCAATAATCTCTTACAATATATTTCTATTTTCCAACAAATCATTTTTCATATTCCAAAGTTTCTTTGACAAGTCTACTTTATATATTTGCGGATTTTTATTTCTTCTATATTGTATCCAAAAACTTTCTTTTTCTTCATCCGTATATCTTTTTATATCTTTTATATCTCGCTTTTCTCTAACACATTTTCCATCTATAAACAACGGAGATAACAATTTTTTTACATAAAAATTTTCAAATGTCATCTTTTTCCAAGTGTGTATAGGATCAAATATTGTAAGAGGCTCATTTTCATTGATTACTTCTTCATCTAAAACTATTAAATCCGCCTTTGCTTTATTGTCATTTTTATCATATATTCTATATATATTTTTATAACCCGGATTGTTTATCTTATTAGGATCTTCCGATATTTTTATCTTCGGTATCATCTTACCATCTCTTACAACTGCACACAGTTTGTATACTCCTCCTAATGCCGCCCAGTCAAATGATGTTATCATCTTCGTTCCTACTCCCCATATATCTATCTGAGCGCCCTGATTTTTTAGTGAAGTAATTGTATTTTCATCAAGGTCATTTGAGGCTGTTATCTTTACATTTTCAAAACCTGCACTGTCCAATATTTTTCTTATTTCTTTTGATAAAAACTCCAAATCACCCGAGTCAATTCTTACTCCGAGAGGTTCATATCCTTGCTCTCTTAATTCATTAAAAACTGTTATTGCATTTCTTATACCGCTGTTTAAAGTGTCGTACGTGTCCAAAAGTAATACCGTTTTTGTCGGATAAGCTTTTGCATATGCACGAAATGCGTCAAGCTCTGTATCGAAACTTTGTATCCAACTATGTGCATGTGTCCCTAATACCGGAATATCAAATTTTTGCCCTGCCAATACATTTGATGTTCCTATACAACCACCTATAACAGCAGCCTTTGCACCATATAAACCTGCATCAGGTGCTTGAGCTCTTCTAAGTCCAAATTCCATAACACTGTCGCCCATAGCACTGTAGCATATCCTTGAAGCCTTTGTAGCTATCAATGTCTGAAAATTTATTATACATAATATTGTCGTTTCTACAAGTTGAGCCTGCATGGCCTTAGCTTTTACTCTTATTATAGGTTCATTCGGAAACATTATAGTTCCTTCTTCAACCGCATATATTTCTCCATCAAATTTAAAATCTCTAAGATATTTCAAAAATTCTTCATCAAATGTATTTAAACTTTTCAAATACTGTATATCTTCTTCTTCAAATTTCAGATTTTCAATGTAATCTATAACCTCATTGATACCGCATACTATTGTATATCCTCCGTCATTCGGATTTTTTCTATAAAACATATCAAATATCATTATTTCATCTTTTTTATCGCTTTTAAGATAACCGTTCATCATAGTAAGCTGATAAAAATCTGTTAACATTGTTAAATTGACCATTTTTTCCTCCAAAGTTTCAATTTTTATGCATAATTACTTTTCAAAAATATGTAAACACTTATTCAATATATTTTAAAATGCATTCAGATTTTATCACATTATATTTATTTTTTCAATATATATAAGTTTATTGGCATTTACACACTGCTTTGATATGTATTTGTCAAAAATACAGTTGTATTTCACAAACAAACAAAATTGTATACAAACCAAAAAGAATGTGATATAATATGCAGATATTTTATTTTTTCGGTGCTTAAAACCTTGTAGTATTAATCGGATTTATTTTTTATTTTATTTTTATAATGCTAATTTTCAAAAAACAATATATAAATATAATAATTTTATTTATAATCATTTTATAATATTTATTGTTTAATGAGGTAACAGTATATATTAAATTGCAATTTTAAGCTCTGAGGATTTTTATAGGAGGTTTTATGAAAGAATTATTGAAAAAATGGAACAGTATAAGTCTTGTAAAAAGAATAATCGTAGGACTTATCATTGGAACCGTACTGGCATTTATTCGCCCGAATATCACTAACGAATCTCTCGGAAATTTTGTAGACATAGTGAGTATATTCGGAAGCTTATTTGTAGGAGCACTTAAAGCTATAGCTCCGGTACTTGTATTCTTCTTGGTTATGGAGGCTCTTTGTAAACATAAAGAAGGTCAAAAAACCAATATGAGCAGGGTTATAGCATTATATCTTGTAGGTACTTTCTTGGCAGCTCTATGTGGTGTAGTAATAAGCTTTTTATTCCCGCTTGAACTCATATTGCCACAAGCAGTCACTGATGCACCGTCTGCTCCTGAAGGATTGGATCAAGTGCTTAAAACGCTACTTTTAAACCTTGTTGACAATCCTATTCACGCTCTTATAACACCTAACTATATGGGTATCTTATTTTGGGCTGTTCTCATAGGTCTTGCTCTTAGAGGAGCAAAAGAAGAAACAAAAAATGTTATAAGCAATTTTTCAGAAGCTATATCATCAGTTGTTCGCCATGTTATAAGTTTTGCTCCATTCGGTATAATGGGACTTATATATGATTCAATAGTTACAAGTGGTTCAGACATATTTAAAAACTATTTTATGTTACTCGTTGTTTTGCTTGGAACTATGTTATTTGTAGCTTTTGTTGTAAATCCTATAATGGTGTTTACTCAAATTAAGACAAATCCTTATCCGCTTGTACTAACTTGCATAAAAAGAAGCGGTATAACAGCATTTTTTACAAGAAGCTCTGCTGCAAACATTCCTGTAAATATGAAGCTATCTCAAGATTTGCAACTTAATGAAGATACCTATTCAGTATCCATTCCTTTGGGAGCCACAATAAATATGGCTGGAGCAGCAATAACTATTTCA
Source organism: Peptoanaerobacter stomatis (assembly GCF_000238115.1). GTDB lineage: Bacteria > Bacillota > Clostridia > Peptostreptococcales > Filifactoraceae > Peptoanaerobacter > Peptoanaerobacter stomatis. Next base: position 48,746 of record NZ_JH414550.1, read on the forward strand.
GTTATGGCTCTTGCAGCTGTAAATACCCTTGGAATACAGGTAGATTTTGCAACTGCATTAATACTCAGTGTCTTATCAGCGCTTGCAGCTTGCGGTGCATCAGGAGTTGCCGGAGGCTCATTGCTTTTAATTCCTCTTGCCTGCAGCTTGTTCGGTATATCCAATGATATTGCTATGCAAGTTGTCGGAGTAGGTTTTATAATAGGTGTATTACAAGATTCAACAGAAACTGCACTTAATTCATCAACAGATGTACTCTTCACTGCCACTGCAGACTATGCTCAAAGAATAGCAGATGGCGAAAAAATAGATTTCAAAAAAATATTATCAAACATATAATATTAGGTTAAACAAAAAACTCTTGTGACGTATATTGCTTATTTAATACATCATAAGAGTTTTTTCATTAAATACTCTGCTGTTGGATTGATATCATACTACAACTATGGACAACTTATATCGTAAACCTAAAATTGTATAACATCAATATAAATAGTTTATTGGAAAAATTAATCATAAAAAAACTAACTATTATTTTTTATAATATCCGCTAATCAAATAGATATCGGTATAAAAATATGTAATGAAATAAATTATAGAATTAATAAACATAAGGTTTAAATCGGATTTTACTATAAAGTTAAAAAATATTAATATTATTCTATATTTTTATATTTGATTTTAAAAAAATATTTATCATAATAAATCAAATTTATATACTAAATATTTTTTCCTATATTTTACTTAAATTTTACAAAACTATTTGTTCTTTTTATAACTTACTTTAACAGGTATATTTCAATATCTTTCTTGTTAAATCCAATTATAATTATCACCCTTATTATCAATACATTGCAGTATATTTTGCATTTTAGTTATAATAGACTATAAATCATTTATTTGATATATTGACATTTTTTATAAAGGATGTTATAAAATATATTTACTGGGTAATATATACTAAATTTTATTAAGTGTTGCACTTATATTGCAAACCTAAAATTATTATTTAAAATTTATGAAAGGAAATCAGTATGAAGAAACTTTATGCTTACAACAACTTCAAAAAACGTATATCCCTATCACTTGCACTGATACTTGCAGGTGTCGGTCCATACGCTCTATCAGGTATTAATAATATCCCTAACTATTGTGGCGGAAAGCATATAAAACAACTTTCCCATATCGCATATGCTCAAACCACAACGGAAATTACACTAAAAGCTGAGCATTTCAATGGAACAAGTGACATAACAGGTTTTTCCGCTCTTGGTGAACAAGAATTCAAAAAGGCTGTAGATTCAGAGGCATCAGAAATAAAAATAATAATGGATACAACCGCAACAAGTATAGCAAAAGACGCATTTAAAGAAAAATTTACCAATGAAACTACAAACGGAAAGCTAATATCTGTGAAACTTCCTTCATCTCTTGAGATCATAGGAGAAAATGCCTTTTCAAACAATAAATCACTTGTTGAAATATTAGATTTAAAAGACATGACCAATTTGAAAACTATATATACTGAAGCATTTTATGATTCCGGTCTTAGAGGCGAGTTAATATTACCTGAAAATATAGTTTCTATATGGTTTAGTGCTTTCAGAAAAAACAATTTGACCTATGTAAGCCTGCCTGATAATATCGTAGAATTATTTGCAGGAGTATTTGCCGATAATCAAATATCAGATATTCATTTCGGTAAGTTGACAAATATTCGAGGACTTTTATGGGGAAAATACGGAAAAGGCGGTGAACATCTACATCCTGAGGCAGGTGTATTGTCATATGACTTATTCAGAAATAATAATTTAACTGAACTTAAAATAGAAGGTACCGGAATAAAAAGAACAGGTTCATATGCATTCCGCAACAATAATTTAAATAAAGTTGTTCTACAAGATGATATAACTATGTTAAATTATGGAATTTTTCAAGACAACCCTAACTTGACTACCATAAGAATATTAGGAAAAGAAGATGCTCCGCATAATCAAATAGCGGCAAATCATATAAACGGTGACGCATTTAAAGGAACTAAGCTTGCCGGAAAATTGGAATTTACTTCTAACGATATTGAAATTAATTCTTCACGTGCATTTGAAGGCAACCCTATAACAGAAATCATATTTCCAAACGGATTGGTAACAACAGGACCGTACTCTTTCAGAAAAGTCCCTCTCGAAAGTGTAAACCTTCCTAAACCTGCCATAGTTGAAAATGGGGTATACTCTGATACAGGTACACTGAAAAATGTTAACTTTGACAAATATACAACAGATATTATTCCGGCTCAGATGTTTAGAGGCGGAAAATTAAGAAGTCTTGAAATACCAAGTTCAGTAAATAAATTCGATACTTCAAATCATTACGTTCTTAATCCGAATTATCCTCTTTCTTCATTTGCAGATAACAAAGGTTGGACTGATGGTGATAATAAAGTAGCATTATATAGAAAGAATAAAGGCTCAGATAATACTCTTAAAAGTGGAGATTATGTAATTGATAATGAGTTGCCTGATGGTAATGACTATGTATTCAATCCCGTACTTGTAGAGTTTAAGGTCATAGATCAAAACGGAAACAAGGTTGCAGAATCATCACTGCCTAATAATATAAAAGTAAGCAGAACAAGAACAACAAACGGCACTACAGATACACAGGAATTGTCAGACGTAAGATTGAAAGACTATAAAAACTTCAAGTTAGGAGATAAAATTACATTTGAAATGCCTGATACACTTGAAGGATATAAACTTGTAGAAGATGCGAACTCATCAAACACTCAGCTTAATCTTACAAAAACAGCTGATAAAAAATACAGTTTTACACTTGATCCGGCTAATGAAAATATAGCTCAGGAAGAAAGATATACAGACGAAAACGGAAATGATTCAGGCTATAATATAGGCTATAAAAAATCAAATATTAATTTAAAATACGAAGCACTACCTGTAACACTCAACTTTGTATTTGAAAAAGAACTCTCTGACGGCTCAAAACAAACTCTACAATTGTCAGATATACCTCAAATAAGATACACATCAAAAAATAAAGCGACAACTGCCAACTTAACAAGTACAAGCATAAATGACTTGCTTTATGGAGACACTGTAGACATAGAAGCATTAAGTGATAAAACACTTACAGCAATAGATAATACACATAAGATAAATTTAAGTGGAGCTGATGTTGAAAAAATAGACGGAGAAGACAGATATCAAGCTACAGTAACCTTGAGATATAAAGATACGCCTGTTAACAACGGAGGGGATAACACACCAAAACCGAAACCGAATCCGAACCCACAGCCTAATCCTCAACCAAATCCGAACCCACAACCAAATCCGAACCCACAACCGAATCCGAATCCACAGCCGAAGCCAAATCCGAACCCACAGCCGAATCCAAACCCTAATAATAATAGCGGTGGCGGTGGCGGAAGAACAGATGATGATGTAAACCATAATACTATACCTCCTGTTAATCCGCCTACTAATGTGCCGTTTACCCCTGACAATATAATAAATGCCGATATCATACCGAATGTTACAAACCCTGTATTTAATATAATAAATCCTGAAGATACCCCTTTAGGAAAGGCTATTGTAAATGCGGACAAAGGCACATATACCTTTATAGATGAAGATACAACTCCTTTAGGTGTAGCTAAAGTAAACCCTGATAATTCTCTTGAAATACTGGAAGTATATGAAGATAACGCTCCTTTGTCTCTTCCTAAGACAGGTCAGGAAAGCAATGCCCTTATGCAGTTTTTCGGAGCATTTCTAACTATATCGGGATTAGGATTTTTGTTTAACAAGAAAAAAAATAAATAGTTATTAAAATTTATTCAACCCTCCATTTAAAATTGGAGGGTTGAATTTTAAATAATACTGTTAAAATAATAGTAAAATAGGGTATAAAAATATTATTAAATGAATTTAAGAAAAAATATGCAAAATAATTTCTTATTACTAAAAGGTATTGCACACGCATTGGATGACATTACGAATTAGACCTTTATAAAGCAAAATTTACATTGATGTAATTATTATGAAAGGATGTTTTAATATGGAAAACGATAATAATGTAAAAATAACGGACAAAACATCGAAAAAATCTGATAATAACACACATAAAAAAGCTAAATTCAAAATAGCCTCTAAACTTATAACGGTTTTTTCATTAGGTATGATAGTCGTTATGTGTATATGTGGAATATTTTTATATGTTTCACAAGTACGCTCAAGTGAGGAATCATTAGCGGCAAATACCGTTCAAGTACAAAATGAGATAAATCACTCAATAACAAACTATATAGACAAATACATTTCTGCAGTAACACTGACTGCCAGCAATACTATATTTGCAGAACAAAATTCAAATGAAGACGCTATATATGAGCATCTTGAATTATTCGCTAAAAATTTTGACGGAATATTATCATATTATTTCGGAAGAGCCGACGGAAAAACATTCAAAATGATGGATAAAAGCACACCTGAAGGATATGATCCTCGCAAAAGACCGTGGTACATAGATGCTCAAAGTGTTGATAAATTAATTATAGGTGATCCATATGTCGATGCTTTTACAGGAAAACTTATAATAACCGTATCAATTCCTGTAAAAAATGACAATAATACTTTATTAGGAGTAATGGCCGCTGATATAAGTATAGATTCTATAATGGAAGAAGTCCAAAATGCAAAAATAGGGGCAAGCGGTCTTGTTTATCTTATAGATTCAAAGAACAACTTGATATTATCTCAAGAAAACAAGGCTCTTACAGAAGAACTTAACAACGAACAGGTAAAAGCCATAATTTCAAAAGGACAGGCAAATTTTGAAAAGTATAAATACAACTCAGAAAATAAATATATGACTATTATACCTATCAGCGGAACAAATTGGAAAATTCTAAGCATAGTCCCCGAATCCGAATTTATGCAAAATTTAAATAGACTTTTGACAAGAATCGTAATGATTACTATACTTACAATTATAATTTTCTCAATATTTGTATATATTCTTAACAAAAAAATAATCGTAAACCCTATAAATAAAATAATCAGCTCTTTCAGTACAGACAAATCAGGTAAAATAAGTCTAAATGAAATAAATTTAAAACAAAATGACGAATTAAAAATTTTATCAGAAGAACTAAACACATTTGCAGCTCAAATAAAGCAGATGGTAAAAAATATAGCTGTAACTTCGGATAATGTTGCACAAACTTCTATAACATTACAGGAGAATATGGACGAAAGTTCAAGTCTTACAAGAGAAACAGCTCATACAATCGAAGAATTGGCTGACAGAGTTTTATCTCAAGCACACGAAAACGAATCAGGGCTTTTAAAAATAATAGATTTCGGTGAGTCTATACAAAAAAATACAACTCTTGCCGATGCTGTATCAACATCTACAAATGAAGTGAAAGAAGCCGTAAACAGCGGTATGGAAATAATAGACGTACTCTCCAGATCATCTGCCGATTCGCAAGTTGCAATAAAGGAAATATTTGAAATAGTAAAATCTACAGAAGAAAAATCTAAAGAGATAAACACTGCAAACGAAGTGATAAAATCCATTTCAGATCAAACCAATTTACTTGCACTTAATGCGTCAATAGAAGCTGCAAGAGCCGGAGATGCCGGCAAAGGCTTTGCGGTAGTCGCAGAAGAAGTAAGAAAACTTGCAGAAGAATCATCAAAATCTACAGAAAGCATAAACTCCATAGTAGACGAACTTGTAAAAAATGCAAGTTATGCCGTAAGTAAAATGGAGTCCGTAGCAAAAATCGTAGATAATCAACAAAAAATAGTTGATGAAATGCAAAAGAAATACGAATATATTGGAGAATCTGTCAAAAAAACTGATACAGTTGTTCGTGACGTTGAAACTTCAACTGCAACAATGAATAAATCAAAAGATGATATAATCAATATATTTGAAGCTTTGGCGGGTATAGCAGAGGAAAATGCATCCGACTCACAACAAATATCATCAAGCACACAATTACAAAACGAAAAAATACATGAATTAAGAAATGTTACAAACAAATTATCTGAAATGGCTAACTCTTTAAAAGACGAAATAGATAAGTTTACTATATAAACTAACTAACCCCCATTTAAAATGGGGGTTTAATTTTATCCAAATACTGCTTTGATTTCTATATTATACTAATTGCTGATACTAATAACCAAATAAATAGTAGAGATAATCCGTTTCCTATGGGTAACACTTTTTACAAAATTTTTTAGTTAATAAATTTATGGTATCACATAATCTATCTACTAAATCATTCAATGTTTTTATTGATTTTTAGCATGAAATCTTATATATTAATGGAAAATCATAATAATTAATTTTTAAAATACACAACATTTATATTAATAATGTATAGTTATATTATTTTTCCACAATTTTATTAGATAGTAGTATAATATTTTCAAACGGTTTTACAAACAAAGTATATTTACATTATACTAAAATATATCTATGTTTAATTTAGATAATAATATTATCATATCTATTTGGGTTAATAGTTCCATTAGCTTTCAATATAAAATATGCTCATTTACTATTTATTTTGCAATATATAAATGTTATAATAAATCTATTAAGAATTGTTATATTATTATTCTAAAGGAGAAAAAATATGACTACAGAAAATAAAAAAATTGCTATTCAAGATACTTATGGTGAAAGATTTCAACATTGTTGGGGTTGTGGCCCTAAAAATGAAGCCGGATTACATTTAAAATCTTATCCTAATGAAGATGGTAATAAATGTATTTGTAAGTTCAATCCGGACAACAAATATACAGGCGGAGTTCCAAACAATATTTTTGGCGGTATGATTGCCGTTATTTTTGATTGTCACGGTACTGCTTCAGCAGCGTGGTTTGCTCATAACAACAAAGGTCTTGAACTTACAGAGGATACTGTTATAGGAAGATTTATTACTGCCAGATTGGAAATAGATTTCAAAAAACCTCTACCTGTAAACGAAGAAGTGACTGTTATATCTATAGTTGAAGAAATAGGCGAAAGAAAAGTTATAGTTAATATGGAAATGGAAGCTGCCGGAGAGCTTCGTGCAAAAGCAAGAATAGTAGCTGTAGGTGTAAAGGACAATATGTAAAACCATATAGTTAAGATTATAAATATAATTACGGCTCATATTGAATATAAACAAAAAAGCATCATCTTAACAATATAATTTATTAAAATGATGCTTTTTTTATTTATACTGAACACTATTACAAAATATAAAATTTCTAACTTTTATATAATTGCTTATTTTGAGAAAGTATAACATTTTAAGAATATGATTATATTTTCAATTAGCATTTAGCATTATTCATTAATCATTGAAACATCCCACTGCTTTTCCGATTTTGCAATCATAAGATTAGCTACCAAATCACCGGTTACATTCAATGAAGTAAATGCCATATCAAGTAATCTGTAAAATGCTGCTATTGGTCCCATCAAATCAAACGGTAATCCAAGAATTGACAAGAAACTTGCTCCAAGTATTATTCCACCACCCGGTATTCCGGGAGCAGCCATATTTATGAGAGTAGCAACAAAAATAAGAGTAACTATCTCTTTAAACGAAAGATTTATACCGTAAAAATCTGAAACAAATACTGCCAAGCAAGAAAATGAGCAAGCACCACCGCACATATTTATTGTACAGCCAAGAGGTAAAGTAAATTTTGTAATTCCTTCCGGCGCTTTGTAATCTTCCATACTCACTTTTATAGATGTTGGAAGAGTCGCAGCAGATGAAGTTGTGGACAGTGTTACAAGCCACACCTTATACATAGATTTTGTAAGCTTCACTATTCCCATTTTCGTATATAAAAATAATGGCAGACACATAGCAAATATATAAGTAAGTATGCACGCTATATAACAAGTTATTATATATTTACCCAATGCAGAAAATATTCCAAGACCGTATTTTGATACAGAAAATGCCATTAATGACATTACTCCTATAGGGGATAGTTCCATAACAAATTCCAACAGTTTAAAAAATATTGTACTGAGTGAATTTATAAAATCAAGTACAGGTTTTCCTTTTTCCCCTGATATAACTATAGCTGATGAGAATAAAATAGTAAATATTATAACAGGAAGAATTTTTCCTTCAGCCATCGCCATTATAGGGTTATCCGGAAATATATTTATAAAAAAATCTGATATGGATGGGTTTGTTATCTCCTGTTCAAAAACAGGCGGGTTTGCAAATACGACATCTTTGCCCGGTCTTATAGCATAAGCTACTATAAGAGAAACTATACAAGAAAACACAAACATAACAACATATAGTCCTACTGTCTTAAAACCTATCCTCTTCAAATCTTCGGTACTTTCTATATTGCATATTCCACCTGCTACAGCAACAAATATTATAGGTACTATCATCATCTTTATGAGTTTTAAATAGACATCGCCCACTACCTTTGTCGCAATGGAAAACTCCGGCAATATTATTCCGATAAAAATTCCAAGTATAAAACCTATAGCTATTCTTATGAACAGATTTTTCTTTTTCATTATAGTTTCAAGCATTTGTATCACTCCTTTTTAAAGATTTTTAAATTCGTTATATATTCCCAATAAATTAAAATACAACAGATTATCTTCTAATTTATATAATAAATTTTTCAAACTTTCTACATCTATTCCATTTATATTTACATCTACAAAAAAACCGTATTCAAAAGAATTTTTCTTTGTAGAACGAGAATACAAGGATAACAAATTATAATTTTGCTTTGAAAATATCTCCAAAATTTTTGACAATGCTCCTGTTTCATGCTTAGTTTCAAAATAACAGGATAATTTTTCAGAATTTTGGGCAGTATCTGCAAAATAATACGACTTATCTAAAACTTTTTTAAATATGAGAAATCTCGTCTTATTTCCGCTCATATCTTGAATAGAGGTAGAAAGTATGTTCATATTATGAGTTTTTCCTGCTAAACTACTTGCTATCGCTCCATTTTCTTTATTGTTAAGCTCTTTTATATACACAACCGACTTTGCCGTATCCTCATAGGAAACAGGAGTTATATGAGGATGTTTTTTAAAAAATTCAAGGCATTGGCTAAGCGCTTCAGGGTGAGAATATACGAACTTTAAATCATCAACAGTCGTATTTGGCAAAGCTATAAGATTATGATTTACCTCTACTATTGTTTCACCTATAGCAAACAAATCTTTTTCATATTTTAATATATCAAGCGTTCTATAAATTTGACCTGTGGTAGAGTTTTCAACAGGAAAAACACCATAATCTATTTTACCTCTTTGCAAATCATCAGCCATGGTTTTAAAATCGTCATACCCTATAAAATCATTGTCTTCACCAAAATAATTTAATGAGGCTATAGAGCTATAAGCCCCATAAACACCTTGATATCCTATTTTTTGCATCATATCCCCCCTTTTCTTTTTCTTGATTTTTCCAAAAAATCAAAAACAGCTTTATAATCATCATCCTTCAATGAATCTAACAGAAAATCAATGTTTTTCCTAAACTCCTTTACTTCTTCCAACAGAAATTTCTTATTCAGAAAAAATGTTTCACTCCACAGATAAGGGTTTAAATCTGAAATTCTTGTCAAATCCTTGAAACTTCCTCCCGCAAAATTACCAAGAGAGCTTTCAAATGCCGGACAATTCGTTACACAAACAGATATAAAGTGCATCATATGCGAAGCATAAGCTATTTTTTTATCATGAACATCTTTATCTATATCGGATGTTGTTTTAAAACCTATTGCAAGAGCGAGCGATTTCATAAATTCAAGATTTTCTTGTTTATTTTTTGTCTGAGGTACAAATATGTAGTTTTTATCCTTGAATATATTTATATCGGCATTGTCAAAACCGCTATATTGATTGCCCGCCATAGGATGACCGGCTATATAATCCAAATCATCTCTCAAAAAATGCTGTATCTCATCAATCACAAAAGACTTCACACCACACACGTCCGTAACTATACAGCCTGATTTTAAAAATTTTTGATTTTCTTTCAAAAAATCGATCGCAATTTTAGGATATACCGCTAATATAAGCACATCTGTATCATGTAATATATCTTCCTTAGGCTTTTGAGTGTCTATGCCAAAGTTTACAGCTTTTTTGAGTGTATCTTTATCTATATCTATTCCATATATTTTTACGGGATTTATCTTTTCCTTTATGGCAAGTGCATACGAACCGCCTTCCATTCCAAGCCCGACTACAGTATATTTCTTATCCTGCAAATTCATAAACAACCCTCCTTAAAAAAGCTTGATATAATCGTCCAATCATTAACCTTAAAATTTGTAATTGACCTATTATACACAAAAACCTAACAAAGCACAATAGAAAAAGCGCTAAAGTATGATGCATTTACATTGTTTTCTCATATATTACAAAAAATAATTTATTATTATCTTTTTTTAATCAATTTTTATAAATCCATTTATAGTTTTAATTATTTTTACGATATTATTAATACTGATAATAGCTAATTTATATAAGAAGCTCATAAATAATATTATATTTTATTAAATTTATAAAATGTTATTTTCCCATAGGTTTATTAAATTTTAGTATTAAATATGAAAGAAGTTGATATTAATGATAAATATAGCAATTTGTGATGATGATATAAAAACAATCAAAGAAATAGAAAATATATTATCAGAATATGCTACTCTAATAAATATAAAAATCTTGATACATTTTTTTTTGAACGGAAAAGACTTGATAAGTTTCTTAGAAAATAATTACATAGATCTACTCTATTTAGATATACAAATGAAAAATCTTACCGGAATAGAAGTCGGAAAAAAAATAAGACAAGAATTATACAACGACGAAATACAAATAGTATATATATCGGCTATAAAAGATTATGCAATGGATCTTTTCCAAGTAAGACCGAATAACTTTCTTATAAAACCTTTTTCAAAAGAAGAAGTTGAAGAAACATTATCTACAGCAATAAGGCTTATAAATGATAAAGAAAAAACATTCACATTCAATATCAAAGGAACAGAAATAAAGAAAAGAATTTCTGAAATTATATATTTTGAATCTATGCGACATAAAATGAAAGTAGTCACTAAAGATAAGGATTTTGAATTTTATTCTTCCATCTTTGACGTATATTATGAACTTGCAGATTATGGTTTTGCTTTGTGCCACGCCTCTTATATTGTAAATATAGAGCACATAGAAGAATATAACAAAGACAAAATAAAAATGTCTAACGGTTGCTTCATAAAAATAAGCAGAAGTAAAAGAAACGAGTTTATAGAGCAAATTGCAAAATTTGATATGAATAGAGGTTAAAAATTTGAAAAATTTTAATGTACTTCATTATGTTACCAATATAATTTATATATATACAATATATTTGCTTATGACTACATTCCAAAAAAAAGAATCTGCATACTCCAAGAACATACAAAATCTTAGTTATGGCCTATTCTATATAATAGTGACAACTGTATTCTCATTTATAAATATCCCCGTTATAACATTATTTGCAAATTTAATATGTCTTTTCATGCTGTCATTTTTATACAGCAGTCATATATTAAATAATTTGCAAATATCTATCATTATATATACTATTTTGGCAACTGAAGAATTAATTATATCTACTATAGCAAATATTAAGACTCTTCTAATTTTTAAAAGTGAAAAACACTTGGATATATCAATTATATTTTTAGGCAATATACTATTCTTGTTATCAGCAATTTTAATAAAATATTTTTTCAATTACAAAAATAATAAAAAAACTACCATAATACTGCCAATTTTTAACCTTGCTATATCATTTCTCACAATCATCATAACATTTATATTAGCTTCAAACTCAAGCATAAATTCTGAAGCGTTTACTTTTGTATCAGTATCTCTTATATTTATCAATTTATTTTCTATGTGGGGATATGAGCAAATAACAACCACATTAAACGAGCAATTTAAAATAGAATCACTTAAAGAAAAAACAAAGTCTTATGAAAAAGATATACAATTTATGGATGAACAAATAACAAATTTAAGAAAATATAAACATGATGAAAAAAATCATTTACTGGTATTGATGGGATTGATGAAAGGAAAAGAAAGCAAAGACGCACTAAAATATATAGAAAATCTATTAGATATTTATTCAACCGAAGATATGTTTATAAAAACAGAAAATAAAGTGATAAACAGCTTATTAAATTATAAAATTAAAAAGATGAAAGATAATAAAATCAAGCTAACTACAGAAATTAAAATAAACAAAAATCTCCCTGTCAGCGATTATGATATGTCAATAATACTTGGAAATTTAATAGATAATGCTATGGATGCCCAAATGAAAATAAATGAAGACAATAGAAAAATAAATATAAAAATAGTCGATGAAAAAAATAAATTTACTATCACAATCAACAACATATTCAACGGCGAAATAAAAGAAAAAAACGGTATTCTTATATCAAAAAAAGAAGACAGTTCATCTCATGGGCTCGGTCTTAATAGCGTAAAAGAATGTGTTGAAAAATATGACGGAATATTTAAAATTAATTATAACGATAAAAAGTTCACATCATATGTTATGTTTATTAAAGACAAAAATTAAGCTAATACCAAAGCCTGTTAAAAAAAATACAAACAACCCTAATCAAACACGTTCAATTTAACATTTTTATTATATGTCTATTTTAGGTATCAATATAAAAATATAAAGCAGTCATTTTACCTAAAACATAAATAGGCTGTTTTTTTTATACCAATTATGTCAAAAAATTGGTTAGTTGTGTCAATCCTATTGATTTTCAAAAAATTATGTAAGATAATTATTTCAGTAAGGAAATAACTTATTAGTTATAAATCATTCGTTAGTTATAAATAATTTTAGGAGTTAATTTATGCTGATTTCAAATGGAATGTTCTATTTCAATCATATGTTCAATAATAAGAATTATTTCAGTGCCAAAACCAAAAATTCAACTTATTCAGATGCTATAAACGAATATTACAAAACTTACGGTGCTGATGAATCTGAAAGAGAAATTATTATTGCAGATGATATAAAAAATAAAAAATTTACAGAAAAAGTTAATCAAATAATACCTGATTTGCATAAAGCTATAAAAAAAGGTGATTTAAAGGCCGCAGCCAAATTAGGATTAGAATACTATAATTTAGTAAAAAACTGTTTTCAAGGTTTGGCTAAACCTGACGGCGATTGGCTTACATTTGTTTCAAGAGGTGCTATATTTTATAAAGGACAAAGCCTTGAACAATGGGAAGAACAATTACCTGTAAAAACCGACTCTTACACAGGTATAACATATTTTGAACTTGACGGATACAACATACCTACAAAAGAATATCGAGGCGAAGGATATGACAAAAAAATCGCAAAATTAGCTGATGAAAGAAATATGAGTTTTTCAGATATCAATGAAAATACCATATTCTACAAAAGCCAAGAAAAATTTGATATGCTTCTTAATACAGAATCATACTCTGATATCAGTTCTAAAATCAAGAAAATAGGGACATCACCTTTTAACAGAATACTTGATTTTATAGTAAATCACCAGCAACATAACAGGAATACGCCTCTTACAGAAAAGATGATTGAAAATGAATTGAAAAAATACTTGGAATTTGAAAACAGATTGAGTTCGACTAAAAATATAGATGAAAAGAAAAAATTATTGGATGATGAGCTTTTTAAAATCATAGACAAATCCATAGAAAGAGAAAAAGAGTTTCAAAAAAGATTTCATATATACAAAGAGAGAAAAGAACTTTTCGACAAGGCAAGGATAAAAGACGAATTGGACAGGTTGTTGGAAAAAATGTAGCAAAAAAATACCATATAATCTTATTATCAAGATTTTATGGTATTTTTCATTTTATTTGCTTTCTTTTGATTTTACTTTTATTCCTTCTTTAAGCTGTGCATTATTTGCTTCTATTATGATTATATCATCTTGTGACAAGCCTGATATTACTTCGTATTCATAGTCTGATTCATGTCCTGTTTCTATTTTTGCTTTTGCCAATTTACCGTCTTGCACCTTCCACACATATTTGTCATTTTCATACTCAAATACCGCTGATTTCGGCACTATAAGTACATTATCCAATCTCAAGGTTTCAAATATTATATCTATATCAGAGCCTACAATTATATTTTTGACATCATCAAGTTTTATTTTTATTTCTACTCTTTGTTCTTCCAGACCTAAGGATGACATTTTTGTCTTGGCGTATTTGCCGATTTCTATTATTATTCCTGATTTTTTTACTGTGTCTTCTCCTATTTTTTGAAGTATTTCAACTTTTTGATTTTCTTCGAGTGCCAATGCGTCTGAAGATAACACGTCGCATACTGCTATTATATCATCTGAGGCGGATATTTCCATTATCGGCATTGTTGAATTTGCAAATCCTCCGTTTTTTGCCGATACATTTGTCACTATACCGCTTAACGGTGCATATACTTCGCTTTGAGAAATTTTATCGTCTATATCTGACATTTGCACTGACAATGCTGTTTTTTGAGCTGAATAAAATTCTTTGCTGCCGCTTTTTTCTTGTGACTGGTCTATTAATACGTTTTTTTCATTTTGTTTTAATGACAGTGCTTTTTTTGCATCTTCATAGGCTCTGTTTATTTTTTCATATTCCGACTCAGATATTGCTCCGCTTTTATATAACTCCAGATATTTGTCGTTATCTTGTGATAATTCATCGACCTGTTTTTGTGCCAATTGTATAGCTATATTGAGCGATTGAAGTTGCGAATCGTATAAGGTCGGTATGGACATTTCTTCTTGACCTGATAATGCACTTATATTGGCTGAAAGTTCTCTTTTTTTTGTAACAAGGTCGCTCGTATCGAGTTTTAATATTAAATCTCCTTTTGCAACTTTATCTCCATCTTCCTTTATAAATATTATTTTACTGCTATATTTAGGTGTTATATATATTTGTTGATTTGCTTCAATTTTTCCTGTTTCTTTAAAATCGTTTACAAGAGTTTCTTCTGTAAGTGTCTTTGTGGCAAATTCAAGCGGTTTATTTTTTTGTATCACTATATACGCTGTAACAATTAAAATAACAATACAAATTAATATTATTCTGACTTTTTTATTCATTGATACACCTTCTTTCTATTCTCCTGATTTAAGAACTTCCACTATGTCTATGGTATTTACTTTTCTTGATGCAAGTACTTGCGCTGCAATTATTGATACAATCATAAGTATTACAGCAAGTATTATTGCACCTGATTTCATATCAGTAGGCATCGTAAAGCTGTCTGTAGTCAATTCTTTACTCATAAATATAATAAGTGCTTGTGCTAAAGGTATTCCGAGTATCATACCCACAATGCTTGTTATCCATTGCTCTAACGATATTATTGATAATACGTCTTTTTCTTTCATTCCAAGCACCATGAGAGTAGACATTTCTCTTTTTCTTTCCATCAATACAACTACAAAAGTGTTGTATACTATTGCAAATGTCATAGCACTTGCAATTATAGCCATAAAATACATAACCGAATACATAGAATTCATACGTTTATTTAACTGGTTAATGGTTTCTGTCTTTGACTGAACACTTATAACTTTTTCTGAATTTTGATATTTATCTCTTATTGTTTCTATGTCTTCAGGTGATTTTACATCTATCAAAATGCTGTTGCATATTGTATCATAACCCAATTTTTTTGATAGTTGCTCTATGTCCATATAACCGTTCATACCGACACCTTGCTCAACAATTTTTGTAACTTTCAAAAATATTTTATCTTTTTTGTATTTTGCATATGGGCTTTTAATATTTATTTCATCTCCTATATCCGCCCCCAATTTTTCTGCAAGTTTTTCTGACAGCATTATTCCGCCTTGAATCTGTATAGGTCTTTTTTTATCATCTACAATTGTATAGAGCTTGCTGTCTTTTGGCAGTCCTACTATAGCAACATCTTGACTCACACCCTTATGAGTTACGGTAGACGGTATTTCTGCCAGAGCCTGTTTATATATTATGTTTTCAAAAGAATTGAGAGCATTTTCAACTTCTTTTTTTGAACTTATATCTGATAAAAATATTTTTGCATCATACTTTTCCACATATTCATATCTGTCAAATACCATTTCTTTCATTATTGAAAGCATAGTCCATGGCATGATAGATATTGAAAATGCAAGTGCCAAACCTATAACTATAAAAAAACTTCTCTTTCCGTTACGGAATATATTTCTTATGGACATCTTACCACGAGAATTAAAAATTACATCAAAAAACGGAAGATATTCCAATAAAACTTTTTTACCTCCTTGTGGAACTTCCTGCCTCATAGCCTCTGACGGAGCAATCTTTACAGCGTTTAAGCTGGAGCTTACTCCTGCAAATATAGAAAATGCACAAGATATTAGTATTCCTACAATAAAATAGTTGAAAAATGATGAGTTGTTCACAAAATCCATATTGAACATTTCTTTATAAAGATCCAACATCAAATCGGCAAAAGTTATGCCCATGAAACTGCCTATAACTGCACCCAATGTTCCAAGTATCATACAATACAAAGAATAGTGAAGCCCTACTTCAAAATCGCTGTAACCGAACGCTTTTAGTATTCCTATCTGTCCACGCTGTTGCTGAATAATCCTTTTTATCATTATGCTCATAACCAAAACGGAAACGCTCAAAAATATAATCGGCATTGTAATCATCATGGCTTTTTGCTCTTCAATTTCACCCTCAATCATAGAATTACTGCTTTGATCTTTCATAGAATACAAGCTTATAAGTCCATAGCTTTGCAATTCTTTTTCTATTTCATTTTTTACATCTTCAAACTCTACACCTTTTTCAAATTCGAATATTATTTCATTAAAATATTTTTTTCCTGTTAAATTTTGAAGTGAAGTTATATCTATAAATGCCACTCCAAATTTTTCAGGATTAGGCATAAGCTGAGATATGTCTTTTAGACTGTATATATTTTCAGCTGATGATGAAATTCCGCATACAGTAAGCTCTTTTTTTCTACCTGATGATATAACCTCTATCTTGTCGCCTATTTTATATCCGTTAGCTTTTGCAAACATACTGTCAGGCAAAATCTCATAGTTATTTTGTACAGGCTTTCTGCCTTGTTTTATAATATACTTTCCTATAGAGTCAGTTTGGCTTATAAGTCGTATAGTCTTTGACGTATCCGGTATTTTTACGTCTTGTATAAGCCTAAGCTCCACTTTTTTTACGCCTTTTATCTCCTCCAAAGGATAAATCACTTTTTCATTTACTGAGATAAGTTTTGCATAGGCATTTGGAAAATTTGCTTTTTCGTAAAAATTTTCTTTTGAATATATAAGCGTATCCATAGATATAGCAGCACCGCTATACATCATTATCCCTATTGCAATAACTATTATTGCCGCAATATTTGCTCCTTTATGTTCAAGCAAATCTCTGAAAAGCTTTTTATTTATAGTCAACTTTTCACCTTCTCTATTTTTTCTATCTTCCCATCTTTTATATACATAACTCTGTCTGCAAGCTTTGCAATAGATTCGTTATGAGTTATAAGCACCACAGTTTTTTTATAAGTCTTTGCAAAATCTTTCAATATATCCAAAACCATATCGCTCGATTTTGAATCCAATGCTCCTGTAGGCTCATCACAAAGCAAAATATCAGGATTTTTTGAAAGTGCCCTTGCGATTGCCACCCTTTGCTGTTGTCCTCCTGATAATTCAGCCGGAAAGTGGTCAGCCCTGTCCGACAACCCTACTTTATTGAGCATTTGCCTCGCATCCAAAGGACTGTCCGATATTTCCCTTGCCAAATCTATATTTTCAAGAGCCGTTAAATTGGGCATTAAATTATAAAATTGAAATACAAAACCTACAGCCTCTTTGCGATATTTTGTAAGTTTTTTTCTGCTTGCTCCATGCAGTGGCATATCTCTATAATATATTTCTCCTGAAGTTGCAGTATCCATTCCGCCCAATATATTTAAAAATGTACTTTTCCCCGAGCCTGACGGTCCAAGTATTACAAGAAACTCATTGGAATAAATCTCAAAATCTATCCCTGACAATGCGTCTATTTTCGTTTCGCCCATATCATAAGTTTTAAACAAATTATTTCCTCTTATAAGTACGTCCATATCATTACCTCATATTTTATACTAAAAACATTTAAAACTTCATTTAATACTAATATCTGTTTAATAAACGGATATATTTATATACATTATTTATTTTAAATATGCTTAATCTTACTTAGCCAATAAGTTCTTAAAAACAGAAATATCTATTATTATATTAAGTTTTATACTACTATCTAATAAAATTATGGATAAAGAATATAATACAACACCAATATAAATGCTTTATTTTAAAAATTAATTATTATAAATTTTCATTATTCTATAAGATTTAAGTATAAGTATTAAATAAATATGTACCAATAAATACAAAATATATTCCATTTATCATTTTTATTATTTACAGTTCAATTATGTAATATTATATTTTATAACTATATATAAATACTATTTCAAATACTCAGTTTTATCAACTCTAAATAGACAAATATCAATCCAATCAGACAAAATTTCATACACAATATTGTATAAAAGTAATTATCACTTTTAATTATAGTACATAGTTGGAAAAAATAATATATTTCTGTGAAAAAAATTTATAAATTTTTTAAAAAAATACCACTGCCGGTTTAAATGACAGTGGTATTTTTCATGTATGATGTTTTTCTTACGTTATCATAGTTTCATTATTATTTTTTTAAAGATGTTATTCTATTATATTGGCAAATATTGTTGCAAGTTGCTCTCTTGTAGGCATATCATTTGCATTTATTTTATTATCTTCTCCGCTTACTATCCCTTTTTCTACCAATGCTGATGCGTATCCTATTGCCCAAGATGGTATGGAGCCTAAATCTGTGTATTTTGACAATACTTCTTTTGCTCTCGTATTATCTAACGGTTTTATGTCTTTTAATTTTGCTATTACTACGAACAATTCTGCCCTTGTTATTTTACTTTCAGGTCTGAAATTGCCTTTTTCGTCTTGTGTGAATATTTTGTTTTCTAATACTGTTTGTATCTCCTGACATTATTCCTTTTTGTATTAGTCTTTTTCTAATTTTTTGATTGTTTATTTCGTTTATAATTGTATGATTTTATTGGCTATATCTTCTACAAATCGCTTATCGTGTTCCACAAATATTAGTGTAGGTTTTGCTTCTTTTATAATTTCCTCAATCTGTATTCTCGATATTACATCTATATAATTTAGTGGTTCATCCCAAACAAATAAATGAGCCGATTTTGATAAACTTACAGCAATTAAAACTTTCTTTTTTTGTCCATCGCTATAATTTTTCATATCCATCTCAAATAATTCTCTTACAAAGTCTAATTTTCTAAGAATTGTTTTACACAATGTTTCATCAACATTTTGCTTATGAATATACTCATTCAAACTCCCTGTTAAATTAGATATATCTTGAGGTATATAAGATATTTTCAAATTATTTGCTAATTTTATTTCACCAATATACTCACGATGTAAGCCTAACAAAATTTTAATCAATGTCGATTTTCCACTACCATTTCGACCATATATAGCTACTATATCGCCTTGTTTTATTTCAAAACTTAAAGTGTTTAATATCTGCTTTTCTCCATAATATGATGATAAATTATTAACTGCTATTAAACTGCCCTTATGATGATGTAATGAATGTACTAATAGGCTTTCCTTTGTTTCGATATCTTTTAATAGGCTTTGTTTTTTCTCTATTGCCTTATTTTGTCTATTCTCTAAATTCTTTGACTTTTTCATCATTTTGGCTGACTGATGTCCAATATGTCCCTTGTCTGGTTTTACACCGGATACTTTTACACCATTTTTAGTATTTTCAATTTTATCAGACCAAATTTGACTTTGTCTTGCAGCTTCTTTTAACCGTTTAATATCTTTTCTTAATTTCTCATTTTGACTGATTTCAAATTGGTCTTTCATCACTTTATTTTCATACCACGATGTAAAATTACCTGATTGAACATCAATAGAGCTTCTGTTAATAGAAATAACATGATTAATACACCCATCTAAAAAATCTCTATCATGAGATATAAGCAAAAAAACCTTTTTTACTTTTCAGATATTCGCTTACAAGTTTTCTTCCATCCATATCTAAATGGTTTGTTGGTTCATCAATAAGTAAAAACCCATCTTCCTTTGTAAATAAAATAGCTAAAAGGACTTTTGTTTGTTCTCCTTTAGAGAGCGTTTCAAACTCTCTGTAAATAAGATTGTCATCTACATTTAGCAAATTAAGTTCTCTAAATAATTTCCACTCTTCCTCTTCTGATATTAGTTCTTTATATAACTCAATCCCTAATTTTGAAGTATCAATTATATTTGGTGGAAATTTAATAAAGTCAACACTTTTTGTAATTTTTCCTTGATAAGTTTCTTGGTTTAAAAGTAGTTTGAATAGAGTTGACTTGCCAATTCCGTTTCTACCTATAAGTCCTGTTTTCCAGTTGGTGTCAAAAGAAAATGATACATTTTCAAATACAGGTTTTACATATCCATAATATGAGAAAGTAAGGTTTTCAATTTTAATTACTGACACAAAAACACCCCCTCACAGGCATATTTTGTCTAATATTATAACATTTTTAAGCCATTTTTTCCACTATCAGATTTCCTTCCCTCATCTGTATCATTTATTTTTTACCTTTTCTATTTATTTTGTTAGTTCATTTTCAAATCTGCTGATATAGTTAAAATAGACTTATATTAACTGAATGGTATATATTGCTATTTTGACACCTCGCTCATGCACTACGATTTTACTGATAAACTCATTGATTGCGGTCTGTCTAATTATTGAATATATTTATATTTTAAATATGCTTATTTTACTTAGCTAATAAATTTTTAAAAACAGAAATATCAATTATTATATTAACTTTATAGTATAAAACTTTTATAAATATAAAAAGGACCGGCATTAACCGATCCTAATTCTCTATAATATTTCTGCTTTTCTTTTTAATAATTCCACTCCTGCTGTACAAGCCGGACAAAAACAATATTTTCCATCTTTTGCTTTTACTTCTTTTGCTTGTTTTGTGAGATTTGCTGCCGTTTCTTCGCCAAAAACCTGTTTACCTCTTTCAGATTGGAAAAATTCAAGCACTTCATCAATGCTCTGAACACTGTCTTCAGTTACTTCTATAAGTTTTTTTGCAGCCTGCTTTTCCATATCTGTACCTATACTGTCCAAATATGCTTGTCCTGCATCTTTTAGTCCCTGATAGCAACTATGTGCACTTATCATCTCTTGTACTATTTGTGTTATTTCTTTCATAACCTTTGCTCCCTTTGATGTATTTATATACAGTTAAGCCAAATTTATACTGAAGCTCAATGGAAGCATAGAAAAATATGTGTACATTTAATAAAAATATAACACTATTTATAGACTTCCCGTATAAATTGTCTACTATATCTATGCTCAGCATTAAAAATAAATTATAAAGAATTTAATTTATCCTAAAATCCAATAGAGTCATATAAAA
This sequence comes from Peptoanaerobacter stomatis, assembly GCF_000238115.1. Taxonomy (GTDB): domain Bacteria; phylum Bacillota; class Clostridia; order Peptostreptococcales; family Filifactoraceae; genus Peptoanaerobacter; species Peptoanaerobacter stomatis. The sequence continues at coordinate 70,440 of NZ_JH414550.1, forward strand.
TAGCGTTTCACAAATTTAATAAACACATCCATATTCATAGACTTTTCATATAAATTATCTATTGGAAATTAGTATAAACAAGATTATATTTATAATTGTATCGCATACATTTAATCCGTTACATAATATATTTTATTTTTTAAGCGTTGTTTTTACGTTGTCTTTCTTCTGTTATCTTTATTGCTTCCATTGAAGATATTATACATAATTTATACACATCTTCTTCATTGCAACCTCTTGATAAGTCATTTACAGGAGCATTTAATCCTTGAAGTATAGGTCCTATCGCTTCGAAGTTACCTAATCTCTGCACCATTTTGTATCCTATATTTCCTGCTTGTATATCAGGGAATATAAATACATTTGCTTTTCCTGCAACAGGTGAATCTCCTAATTTTTTTGCTGCAACTTCAGGTACAAAAGCGGCATCGAATTGTAATTCTCCGTCTATTACCAATTCAGGATATTTTTCTTTTGCAATTTCAAAGCCATATCTAACTTTATCTACTAATTCTCCTTTTCCTGAGCCTTTTGTAGAATAACTAAGCATTGCTATCTTAGGGTCAAGTCCATAATTTTTTGCTGTTTCTGCTGATTGTTTAGCTATTTCAGCCAAATCTTCTGATGTAGGCTCTATGTTTATTGCACAGTCTCCAAAGACATACAACTCTTTGTCTCTTATCAGCAAATATCCTCCGGAAACTTTTGAATACATAGGATTTACTTTTATTATTTGAAGTGCCGGTTTTACAGTGGCTGCAGTAGTATGGATAGCCCCTGATACCAAACCGTCAGCTCTGCCTGTATACACAAGCAATGTTCCAAAATAATTCTCGTCCTTTAAAGTTTCTCTTGCTTCTTCTTCTGTTATCTTCCCTTTTCTTCTCTCCACAAAAGCTTTAACAAGATCATCTATTTCAGGATATGTCAACGGATCTATAATTTGAACTCTGCTTATATCAAACCCGTTTTCATCTGCAACTCTCTGAACTTCTTCTGGTTTTCCAAGTACAATCGGCTCCAATAAGTTGTTGTTTTTAAGTCTTGACGCTGCTCCGACTATTCTCTTATCAGTTCCTTCAGGCAACACTATTCTGTGTTGATATTTTCTTATAATTCTCTCTGCATCATAAAAAAAAGACATATTATTGTTCCTCCAAATAAATTCATTAAAAATTTCAAATTTCCAATATATAAAACTTATTTAAACTGTTAAAAAATATATAAAATCAAAATCATTAATTTTTTAAAATAATCTTATATAATACTATTTTAATATACAAATGAATCATAGTTATATATCATTATTTTAAATAAAAATGATTTTACAGTTCATCAATGTAATTTATATGTTCTTTTATTCGCTGAATTTCATGTTCAAGTATCTCTACCCTAAGTTCCAAATTTTCTTTTTCCTTGTCTTTTGACAAAAATTTTTTTGACTAAGACGAATAAAAGCATAAACGGTATAAGTATTATCATTATACCGACAAATATATTAGTTATTTGTATAAACATATGTTTGTTATCTCCTGCCGAATGATTTATAAATCACTTCAGCTTATAGTGAAATTTACAGATAATTAATTATTAAATCTAAAATTAAACTATTACTAACGAAGTTAAAAAATAAACTTATTTTAAATTTATATTAATATTCTTTTAATTAGTGGATAAAATATATATAAGTTATTCTGAATATACTGATTTTACTTGGATTATAAATTTCTTGAAAACAAGAATATAAATAATTCCACCAACTTTCAGTATTGTAAATATTAATCTCAAAAAATCAATTTTTAAGTATCTCTTCCATATAATCCGACACTTCTTCAATACCTGTCTTTTTCAAAGAAGATATAGGAAATATCTTTACCTCATCTCCTTTTATATTTAAAAATTTTTTTATAACTGAAAAAGACTTCTGATATTGTCCTCTTGATATTTTATCCGACTTTGTAGCTATTATGTCTACAGGTATATTATAGTATTTACAATATTCATACATCTGTCTGTCAGTTTCTTTCGGCTCATGCCTTATATCTAACAGCAAAAACAAATGCTTCAAATTTTTACTTTCAGCAAAATATAGCTCCATAGTCTTCCCCCAGCTGTCTTTTTCCTCTTTTGACAATTTTGCATATCCATATCCAGGCAAATCTACAATGTAAAAGTCATCATTTATCAAATAAAAATTTATAGTTCTCGTCTTCCCCGGCATTTGTGATACTCTTGCAAGTGTTTTTCTCTTTAATACTGAATTTACAAGCGAAGATTTTCCTACATTAGAGCGTCCTGCAAATGCTATACAAGGCAAATCATCATCAGGATATGATGACGGATTTACTGCACTTATTTTCAGCTTAGATGATTTTATTATCAAAAGTCACCACCTCCAATAAAAAATTTGAATCATATATGTATAAAATTTTTTCAAATCTATTATACAACAGAGATAGTTTATCACATTTTTAAAATATACACCATAGAAATTAAATATTTTTTAAATATTACTCAAAAATATGATTACTTATCAATTTATTTATATACTGAAAAAATTCACTTAAATAAATATATTGCGTTAATAATTCAATATATGAAATAAATAATTAACGATTAATTAACGCTAATATGATACCATATATAATATAAATCTAAAATATATTTTTAGATAAACTATCGAATTAATACTATAATTTAATATTTTCAGGAGGTGACATATGAGTATAAAAAACAACTGTTTATATGAAAAAAATAACAACCTATATTTTTTAACGAATGAAAAATCAGTTTTACTGCTCAATTTTGATGATTATGAATCTCTTTGCAATAATATCAATGAAAATAAGATTTTCTCCAATATAATAAGCAAATTAGATATAGACGATATACAAATCATAAAAGAACAATTTTTGCCATTATTTAATTATATAATACTTAACAACATATCTATATATATCTCCGATAACTGTAACGGTTCATTATATGTAGAAAACAAAAATTTATCGAATAATAAAGGTGAAGAATTCTTGCACAATATTTTAAAATTTTTAACAACATTTTACACAAATATTGATATAATATATAATGAATCTTTAAGTTTTTGTGATGATATTTCCGAGATAAAAAATATAGAGTACTTTTTAACATATGAAAAAAAATCTCTTAAAGATATAAAAGAAACTTTAAAAGCAGATTTAATCGAAAATGAATTTATAAAAGAAAAGAGATTATCTGAAAACAAGCGCTACATACTTCCTATATACATAGATGAAGTTGCTTTAAAAAATAAAAATATAGATAATTGGAATGATTATATCCCATCTTGGTGTTCCATTGCTTATTTAAATATGCTTGCCAAAATACATGACTATTTTTTAGACTATTATAAAATCAGTACTCCAAAAGGTTTAATAAAAGATGATATAATGATATCTCTTATAGATACTTTTGATTATGCAATTATGCCTTATCCGAAAAATATAAAAAAATCTATAGAGGTCGGCAAGCAAATATATGGAAAATGTTTTTTTATAGACAAACCTTTGGAAATGGAAGAGTTAAACAACGATTTAATTATGATTTTACAGTCAAAAGATATCTTTAATGTTGTTCCTTATATTTTATACTAAAACCTATCTGATTTAATATATACTAAAATAGTTTTGCGAGTTAAACTACTAACACTTTTATAAATATACGCTTTACAAAATATTAAAATATCTATGTCCATTAAAAGTAATATTATATTGATTTCTATATTAACATTATATTTATATTACAAGAATATACAATTTTAAACTATAATTTAATTTGTGCTATATTACTTAAATTACTCACACAAAGAGGGGGATAATATAATATATGATAAATTGTTGCTTATTAGGTTCACCCACTATCGTTGAAGATGGAAAAACCATCTTTGTTCCAAATGGTAAGATTAGTGCATTTTTATATTATTTGTTTGTAAAAAAATTTGTCAGCAGAGATGAAGTTGCCGGTATATTTTGGGGTGATTCAGATGATGAAAGAGCAAGAATAAGTTTAAGAAACGCACTTCACAAAGCAAAAAAACTTTTCTCATCCGATATAATATTAGCTCCAAATAAAACAACCCTTATATTAAATCCTGATGTTGGACTTATTTTGGACATAGAAGAATTTGAAAAAAATCCTATAGACAATTTATATCTATATAAAGGAGATTTTTTAAAAGGTTTTTATGTAAAAGACAGCGTAGAATTCGATTATTTTATAACCAAGAATCGCTCACACTATGAAGATATATTTATACAATCATCTATAGATAGTATAAAACAAGATTTAATATCAAATAAAACAGATGACATTGAATTAAAAATAAGTAATTTATTAGCTGTAGACAGCTATAATGAAACAGCCCATATATTGATAATGCAATATTATAAAGAAAAAGGACGTTATGATAAAATAATAAATGAATACCATAATTTCAAAAAAATGCTTGAAGATGACCTCGGTTCACAAATAAGCTATGAAGTTACTAAGTTATACAAAGAGGCTTTAAAAAAAGCAGGTGAAAATCAAAAAGAAAAATTTGAAATTTCAGATATATTTTATAATAGAGATTATGAGTTATCTACAATGCAACAAGTATTAGATGACTTTGAAAGCGGGAAAAAAGTAAAATCCATCTTACTTCGTGGTGAAAACGGTATAGGCAAGAGTACCTTAAAAAAACGAATAATACAAAATAATAAAAATAAATTTTATATATTTGAAACAAATTGCTATCAGATAGAAAGAGATTTTACTCTATCTCCTTGGATGAAAATAATCTCTGCAATAGACCATGAATTAAAAAAAGATAAAAGTAAAATACCTGTATTTTGGGAAGATGTGACACTAAAATTATTCCAAAGTTCAGAAAATAAAAATTTACCGTCAAGCAATATACTTGAGAACAGAGAAAATTTTAATGTAGAATTTATAAATAACGTACTTGTAAATGCAATCAATGAGCTTGGTAAGTACAAAAAAACAATCATAGTAATGGAAGACATATGTTATGCCGATGAGCAAAGTCTTAACTTTATAATAAATTTGATATTGCATTTCAGCGAAAATGTAATATTTCTCCTCACAACCTCAAAAGAAAAGCGAGAAAAAATAGAGAACTTGATTATAAGCTTAAAAGCTGCCGAAAAAATGCTGCTCTTAGATATAGAAAGATTCAGTAAACAAGATGTATTTATAATAGTGAAAAAAGCTCTCGGAGAAGACTTTGTAAACGCAAAGGAAATAGCCGACATATATGAAAAATCAGGTGGAAACGCTTTATTTTTAAACGAATACATAAATTTATATAAAAACAATAATAAAGAACAATTACTTACGAGAAAATTAAGCGATCTATTAGCTGAAAAATTTTCTTTTTTGAATGCAGAAGAATGGCAATTAGTAAAAATTCTATCTATATTTTACAAAGATATATCCTTAGATATATTACTAAAGCTTTTAGAAGATAACAATGCTTTTACAATATTAAAAACACTAAATTCTCTGCAAAATATAAATATAATAGAAGAATACAAATCTAAAAATCAAACATATCTAAGATTTGTTCACAATGTATATAAAGACTATATATATAAAACCTTATCTATGTCAGAAAAACAAATATTGAATGCAAAAATAGCGAATATATTTGAACAGGAGATGTTACCAAAAAGTGACCTTACTGAATTTATAAAACTAAAATATCACTACGAGCAAGCAGGAAATGAAATGAAAACGCTCAAATATGATGTATCTATCTTAAACTATCACCTCAACTATAATCATGAGATATTTCCGAATTTAGATGATGACGATTTGAACAGACAAGTAAAAACATATATAAAAAATGACAAAGCTATGAGACTCTTGTCAGAATTAGAAAACAACATAATAAAAGTAAAAAATCAAATAAAAAATAATTATGACAGAGCCGAAATGGATGATATAGAGCTAATGTTTCTTTACTGCAAAGGTCGATACCTCATAAGAGGAGGAGTATACACAGATGGTATTATGACAATGGAAAGAGTTATATCATTAGCTAAAGCATTAAACAAACAAAATATGATTATAGCAGGGTATAAACAAATGGTTATATATGGAATACAAATAAATGATGCAGCGCTTATGGTAAAATATATAGTCCCCGCTATGAAAGTTTGTAAATCAGCTAACGCTCATGCAGATTTGGGAGTTTTTAACAGATTATACGGTCTTTACCATCTTATGAAAGGAAACATAAAACAAGCAGAAGAATTATTTCTAAGAGCCATCGACATATTCTCTGATTCATATAACATAACCAATTTCAATTCTATAAGCATCGCCGCAAGCTACAATTATTTGGGAGAAATACGCAAAACTCAACGCATGTACAAAGAAGCTATGGAATATTTTGAAAAATCAATAGATTTGTGCAAAAAAAACGGTGTTATGTGCTTAGCTATATTCTATATAAATGCAGGCAAAACTCTGTTTTTAAAAAAAGACATGGAAAATTCAAAAAAATACTTCCTTATGGCAAAAGAAATAGCCACAGAATTCGATTCATACTGGAAAAATGTAGTTATAGACGCATTTTTATCACTATTTTCATTTTTGGAAAACAGATATGATACAGCTATGAATATGCTTAATAAAAGTCTTAATAGCGTTAAAACTATAAATAATCCGAGGGATATAGGTGTTGTCTACTTCATTCAGACCATAATGGCATCTTATATGGAAAAATCAAAAGAAAATTTTGGAGATATAAAATTATTTTTAAACGAGCCTCCTGAGTTATATTTTTATAAATCTCTAAAATATCTTGACAGTTACAGAGATACAATGGAAATAGAATATTTGAAGAGCATAATAAATTAAACTTATATTTGCGTTAAAATTACAAATTTGAAAAATTATTTTTACAATAAATTTCAAAAAAGGGTATGATTGTTGAAAAATCATATCTTTTTTTTATCAAAAAATTTAGCGTTATTTTTTTAATCATAGTTAAATTAACGTTATATTAACGGCAAAAAAATATAATAATTATAGAAATAAAAAGTTTTTATACATATCAAATTTTTATTTTGACCAAATATACAGTTATTAAAAAAACGATTTTTAATATATTTTTATTGATTACTGATATTAATATTTTCATATTATAAATAGTTTTTATAAATACTTCTTGATTCGGTTAAAATGATAATCAGCTAAAATAAAAACTTGCTAATATGTCTTTAATGTTTACAGACATATATTTAATTTTTAAACATATTTTTTATTAGGAGGCACTAATTATGAATGGAGAAAAAGGATTATATTTTAGAGAAAACCCCGAAATACTTTATGAAGTGAAAGCACAAGGTGGCGGATTAAAAGACACTAATACATTGAGATGCAAGGGCTGGAGACAAGAAACTATACTTAGAATGCTTGAATTTAATATGGAAAATGCTGAAATACCTGAATTACTTGTAATCTACGGTGGAAATGGTAAATGTGCAAGAAACTGGGAATCATATTGGGCAATAGTAGATGCTCTTAAAAATTTGGAAAATGATGAAACTTTAGTTGTTCAATCAGGTATGCCTGTTGCTATCTTTAAAACTCATGACAGAGCACCTGTTGTAGTTATGGCAACTACAAATATAATGAAAGCTACTTGGGAAAGATTTTATGATTTACAAGACAAAAATCTTACTATATTTGCACAATATACAGCTGCTCCTTGGGAATACATAGGAACACAAGGCGTTATAGAAGGAACATTTGAAACACTATCAGCTATAGCTATTAAGAGATATAATGATGACTTAACAGGAAGAATATATCTTACAGCCGGAGCAGGCGGTATGGGAACAAATCAAAGCTGGGCAATGAAAATGCATGGTGGAGTTGCTATAGTTGTTGATGTAAGTGAAAAAATGCTTAAAAAGAGAATAGGTAAAGATTATATGGATATAGTAGTTTATAGCCTTGATGAAGCTATAAAACTTGCAAAAGAACATTCTAAAGCTAAAAAACCTATAGCTATAGGACTTGTGGGTAATGCTGCTGATGTATATGAAGAAGTATTAAAAACTGATTTTAGACCTGATATCTGCTCAGAAATGTGCCCTTGCCATGACCCTATCTCTTATATTCCATCAGGATATAGCGCTGAGCAAGCAGATGCTCTAAGAATTGAAGATAGAGAAAAATATCTTGAACTTGCAAGAAAAACTATGCTTAGACAATTAAGAGCCATGATAGCGCTTAAAAAAGACGGCGTAGAAGTATTTGAATATGGTACAAGTATAAGAAAAGAATGTATAGATGCAGGAATGCCAAGAGAAGAAGCTATGCAAATAAACGGTTTCGTAGCTGAATATATAAGACCTTTGTTCTGCGAAGGAAGAGGACCTTTCAGATGGACTTGTCTGTCAAGAGACCCTGAAGATTTAAAAGTAGCTGATGATTTAGCTCTTGAAATATGCAAAGGCGATAAATTAGTAGAAAGATGGATAAATCTCGCAAGAAAGAACCTTCCTATAGAAGGTATGCCTGCAAGAATATGCTATATGGGATTTGGAGAAAGAAAGAGATTCGGTCTTGCTATAAATAAAGCTATAAAAGAAGGAAGAATAAAAGGAACAGTTGCTTTCTCAAGAGATAATCTTGACTCAGGTTCAATAGTAAATCCAACATTTGAATCAGAAAATATGCCTGATGGTGGAGATTACATCTCTGATTGGCCATATCTAAATGCCCTTCTTGATTGTGCAGGCGGTTGCGATCTTATAGCAATACAGGCTAACTATTCAATGGGTGAAGCGGTTCATACAGGTGTTACTATGATAGCTGACGGTACAGATGAAGCTGATGAAAGATTAGCAGTTGCACTTACAACTGACTCCGGTATAGGTGTTATTCGTCATGCTCAAGCTGGATACCAAACTGCTAAAGACGTAGCAAATGGAAAAGGAAAATATACAACAGATTCAATAAAAGTGCCTTTGTGGTGGCAAACAGCTGATAAGGTTACATTCGGTCCAAAAGGAATGTATCGTTAATCTGTAAGTATCAATAACTGTAGTGCAAGCTTTATTAAATCTTGCACTACTTTTACAAATTATTATTTACGGCTTTTTTATTTAAGAAAAGCAAATTTAATTTTATATATGATTTAATACCATAATATTTTTGAATATATTTTTAATAAAATACCCTAATTTTACTTAAAAAAATAATATAAAGTTTACACCAATGTAACTCCTGAAAAATGAATTATTTTATCATATTTAATTTTTTGGTAAAATATAATATATATTTTATATCTATTAAAGAGTAAATTGTAAAGGAGGTAGTTAATTTATGATTTTATTTAATCCCATAGTTATATCAGTATTGGTTCTTTCCGTTTTATGCTTGTTTAGACTCCCTGTACTTATCGCATTACTTATAGCTGCGCTTACAGCCGGTGTCGCGTCCGGAAGCAGTATATCAGATACAATATCTGTATTTGTAGGCGGAATGGGCGGAAATGCAAATACAGCACTAAGTTACATATTATTGGGAGCACTTGCTTACACTATAAATAAAACAGGAGCCGCAACTATCTTAGCTAAAAAAATAGCCCAACTTGTAAAAGGAAATAAATTCACTCTATCACTTATAATAGTTCTTGTAGCAATGGCATCCGGAACTATAGTCCCTATACATATTGCATTCATCCCTATACTTATACCGCCTCTTCTAATGCTTATGAATAAGATGAAAATGGATAGAAGAATGCTTGCCATATGTTTCGGTTTTGGATTAAAAGCTCCTTATATAACTATCCCTATAGCTTATGGAGCAATATTTCACGGTATAGTAAAAGATTCTATGGCTACTGCTGGACTTCCTGTAGAAATGTCGGATATATGGCATGCAAACTGGATGGCAGGAGTAGTTATGTTACTCGGTCTTATCTTTGGATTAATAGTATTTTCAAAAGACAGGATATACAAAGATAATGAAGATGAAAAGAAATTTAATTTAGATGAAGAAATCGTTATTGAAAGAAAACATTGGCTTACTCTTGTTGCCGGATTAATAGCTTTGGTAATTCAATTAAAAACCGAATCTTTACCGCTTGGAGCATTAGCAGCTCTTACATTTATGGTTGTTACAAGAACGGTTAAATGGTCTGAAATACAAGAGATGTTGGACGGTGGTATACAATTGATGGGCTTTATAGCATTTGTAATGCTCATAGCATCAGGATATGCAACAGTTATAAAACAATCCGGCGCTGTAGAAGCATTGGTAGATGCCGCATTTAGTGCACTTGGCGGTTCAAAAATAGCAGGTTCATTTGCAATGGCAATGTTGGGTCTACTTATAACAATGGGTATAGGAACATCATTCGGAACTGTTCCTGTAATAGCAGCCATATATGTACCACTTGCTCAAAAATTAGGATTTTCTCCTGCAGCTATAATATTTATGATATCTGTTGCTGCGGCACTTGGTGATGCAGGTTCACCGGCATCGGATACTACACTTGGACCGACAGCAGGTCTTAATGCCGACGGTCAACACGACCACATATGGGATACATGCGTTCCTCAATTTATATGTTATGACATACCTTTAATAATTGCCGGAATAATATGGCCTTTGTTCATATAGTTACAAACTTAAAAAGGATATAATCTTTCATAAAATATTGTTAAATAGCTGACCTGCTTTATATAGGTCAGCTATAACTTATGTAATTTACTTAAATTTTTCACATTAGCATTAATAATACTAATACCCATAAAATTGTTTATAACGAAACTTTTAAATTAGGAGAATATAAAAAATGCAACAAATTCTTTTAAAAAACTGCAAGCAATTATTAACTATGGAAAGTGATTGTCAAAGTTTAATCGGATTAAAAGAATGTATGAGTGTGTTAATAGAAAATGAAAAAATAAAAAAAATAGATAAATTTCAAAATCTATCTGAAGATATTCAGAAAGATTGTAATATAATAGACTGTTCATCAAAAGTTGTAATGCCCGGATATGTAGATGCACACACACATCTTATTTTTGGAAAATCAAGGGTGGAAGAGTATTGCTTAGGTTTTACAAAAACAAGTCAAGATATAAAGAAAATTTTACCAAGAACAGGTCTTGCTTTATCAATGTATTACACAAAAAACGCAAGTGATGAAGAACTGATAACTTCCTCAACGGAAAAGTTAAATAGGATGTTAAAAAATGGTACTACAACCATAGAGATAAAATCAGGCTATGGTATAGATAAAAATACAGAGCTGAAACAACTTAGACTCATAAAAAAGCTTAAAGATATATCAAAACAGACAATATTTTCTACATATTTAGGTGCTCATTATTGGGATACAAATATGGGAAAGCAAAAATATATAGAATTTATGATAAAAGAAGTTATGCCAATTATCAAAGATGAAAATTTAGCACAATTTTCAGATGTTTGGTGTGATGACGGTTATTATACTGCAGAAGAATCAGAAACCATATTAGAAACAGCAAAAAAATATGGAATGATTCCTACACTTCATACAGAATGTTATTCCGCAATAGGTGGCGCAAGAGTTGCAGCAAAAGTAAAAGCAGCCAATGCAGGGCATCTTAACTACCTTAGCTTAGAAGATGCAAAACTCATGTCAAAAGCCGGTGTTGTAGGAATACTTATACCTACAACTGATTTTTCAGTAAGACATCCTAAACCGTTTAATATTGAAATATTAAGAAATGCCAATATGAAAATGGCAATAGCTACCAATCTTAATCCGGGAAACTGGGCTGAATCAATGGCTTTTTCTATGCAACTCGCTTGCAGAAATCATTCCATGTCTACAGAAGAAGCAATTTATTCAGCTACAATGGGCGGTGCTCAAGCATTAAGAATAGAAGATATGTATGGCTCAATAAAAGAAGGCAAATATGCCGATATACAGATAATTAATACTGATGATTATAGAGATATAGTGTATAAATTAGCGGTTAACCTTGTGGAGACCGTAATTAAAACCGGCAGTATAGTAATATGAAACAGATTTTTTTTAAATAATAAAATTAGATTTGATGATAATAATTTAAATTTAGAATTTGGATAACCAGACATACAAACTAAAGTTGATATAGTATACTAAAAACTATACGCTTTAACCTTTATATGAAGTCTGATGTAGTTAGAGGAGAATATAAATTGAATTTAATAGGAGAATGAAATGAACTATAAAGATATTTTCGATTTAATACTGGACGAAAATGATTTTACTGTAGGTGGAGGTTCTTCATCTGCAATGGCAGGAGCTATGGCTTGCGGTCTTATTGGAATGGTTGCCAATTTGTCAAAAGGCAAGGAATATGGCAAGACAGACGAAGAATATGATACAATTATAGCTAAACTCAATGAATACAAAGCTAAATTTCTACAAAGCTGTGTAGAGGATAATAAGGCATATCTAATGATAAGAGATGCCTACAAACTACCAAAGGATACTGACGAACAAAAAGAACTAAGAAAAGCTGCTATACAAAATGCAGGTATCGAAGCCGCAAAAGTACCGCTATTCAACGCACAACTAAATGCAAAAGTAAACAAGATAGGAACTGACTTACTGGATAAATCAAATCCTAATTGTATAACTGATTTACAAACAGGAGTAGATTTATCAAAAGTAGGTATAGATGCAGGCATTGCTAATGTTCATGCAAACATACCTCTAATAAAAGATGAAAAAATAGCAAACGATTTTAAAGCACAATTAGCTCAAATATAAAGGTATTGCTATGAAAACTACAAATCAAGCATTGATAAATGAAGACAAACTATATATTGCAAAATGCAGTAGAGCTCCATATTTCCCTATAGTCGCCAAACGAGCAAAGGGCGTAATTGTTGAAGATATGGACGGTAATAAGTATATTGATATGATAAGCTCGGCTTGTAGTCTGAATACAGGATATAACCATGACAAAATATTAGAAGCAGTAGAAAAGCAGATGAACAATTTCATTCATTTTTCAAATGACTATTTCTATTCAAAAGCACAGATTGACTTAGCAAAAGAACTGGTGAGTATAGTTCCCGGAGATTATGAGAAGAAAGTAATCTTCGGATTTTCAGGCTCAGATTCCGTAGATTCTGCAATCAAAGTATCAAGAGCATATACGCAAAGAACCAAGATAATATCCTTCGCAGGAGCATATCATGGTTCTACATACGGAGCCATATCAGTGAGTGCCATAGATTTAAATATGAGAAGAAAAATAGGTCCATTTTTGCCGGAAATATTTCATTTTTCTTTTCCAAATATTAAGGATATGAAAGAAAATGAAAGCGAAGTAGAATTTTCAAATAGAAAATTTACGGAATTTAAAGAACCCTTTAATATGTATATACCGCCTGAAGAAGTTGCCGCAATATTTATAGAGCCTATCGCAGGCGATTTAGGTTTAGTTCCTTATCCTAAGACTTTTCTTAAACTAATAAGAGATTTTTGTACTGAACATGGAATTTTATTTGTAGTAGATGAAATTCAGCAAGGTTTTGGAAGAACAGGAAAATGGTTCAGCATAGAGCATTTTGACATAGTGCCTGATTTAGTTGTAATGGGAAAGGCCATGGCATCAGGTTTTCCTATGAGCGCTGTTGTAGGAAGAGCAGATATGATAGATGCTATAGCTATGCCCGGACAATTATTCACATTGCAGGGTAACGCTGTATGTGCAAGTTCCGCTCTTGAAACAATAAAAATAATAAAAAATGAAAATCTTTTGGACAGAGCAAATAAACTTAGTAATTATATAAAAGAAAGATTTAAAAAGATATCTGAAAAGTCAAAAATTATATATGATATAAGAGGACTTGGACTATCAATAGGAATAGAGTTAAGAGATGATAAACATATAGTAAAATCATCAGATATTGCTAAAAAAATATGTTACAGATGTTTTGAAAAAGGGCTTATTTTAATATACTTGGGAGGAAATACTCTAAGAGTACAGCCACCTCTTATCATGACTGATGAAGAGGCAAAAAAAGCCATGGATATTATTCAAGAAGTCTTTTTAGAATATGAAGATGGTAAAATTTTAGATTCAGTTTTAGAAAAAATTCAAGGCTGGTAAAGGAGATAATCATGGAAAAAGTTATAAAAATTAATGGAAGTAATTTAACTATTGAAGATGTTATAGCAGTTGCAAGATATAACGTAAAAGTTGAATTAGACGAAAATCAAAAAAAAGAAGTATTATTATGTAGAGAATTTGTTGAAAATGCAATCAAAAATGGTCAAGCTATATATGGAATAAATACAGGTTTCGGTAAATTTTCTGACGTTGCAATATCTGATGAAGAATTGGATTTATTGCAAAAAAATCTAATATATTCAGATGCTTGCGGGGTTGGAGAACCATTTGAAACAGAAGTTGTTCGTGCCATGATGTTGCTTAGAGCAAACGCTATAGCAAAAGGTTTTTCAGGAGTGTTAGTGGAAACTATAGAATGTCTTATAAATATGTTAAATAAAGGTGTACATCCAATAGTTCGTTCAAAAGGTTCCGTAGGTTCATCAGGGGACTTGTGTCCGCTTGCTCATATGGTTCTGCCTATGATAGGCGAAGGTGAAGCTGAATACAAGGGACAAGTTATGCCAGGTAAAGACGCTATGGAAAAAGCAGGTGTACAAACTGTAAAATTAAGAGCAAAGGAAGGCTTAGCTCTAATAAACGGAACACAAGCTATGATGGGTAATGCTGTACTCGCTGTATATGATACCGAAAAATTATTAAAACAAGCCGATGTAATAGGTGCACTTACTGTAGAAGCATTACAAGGAATCATAGACGCATATGATGAAAGAGTTCATAAAGTAAGACCACATAAAGGTCAATTGGATTCTGCTGAAAATATGAGAGCAATCCTTGCCGGTAGCAAGTTGGTTACAAAGCAAGGTGAAAAAAGAATGCAGGATGGATATTCTTTAAGATGCATCCCTCAAGTTCACGGAGCATCAAGATTAGCATTCGATTATGTCAAAAGTGTTATAGAAACAGAAATTAATTCTGTTACAGATAATCCGCTTATCTTCAGAGGAGAAAACGGCGCTTGTATATCAGGCGGTAATTTCCACGGGCAACCAGTTGCTATAGCAATGGATACATTAGGAATATTAGTATCTGAAATTGCCAACATATCAGAAAGAAGAATTGAAAGATTAGTAAATCCGTCTTTGAGTAATCTTCCTGCATTCTTAGTAAAAAATGGTGGAATAAACGACGGTTTTATGATACCTCAATATGTAGCTGCCGCTTTGGTATCAGAAAACAAAGTATTAGCACATCCTGCATCAGTTGATTCTATCCCTACATCTGCAAATCAGGAAGACCATGTTAGCATGGGTACAATAGGTGCAAGAAAAGCAAGACAAATCTTAGACCATGCACAACACGTTATAAGCATAGAATTACTTACAGCAAGCCAAGCAGTAGATTTTGGAGATCCTGATAAATTGGGTAAAGGAACAAAAATAGCATATAAAAAATTAAGAGAAAAAGTAGATTTTATGGAAAATGACGTTATATTCTATCCTGATATGGATAAAGCATTTGATTTGGTAAAAAGTGAAGAAATGTTGAAGGCTGTAGAAAATGAAATAGGAGAATTAAAATAAAAAATAATTTCAAAAATTTATATATAATTAAGGAGGATACCAATGGCAAAAGTTTTAATGGCTGAAGTAAATATAAGTGAAGGCAAAGATTTAGAACTTGTTGAAAAAGTAAAAAAAGAATTTATGAGCGTTGAAGGTATAGACCTTATAGATATAGATTCAAATGCAGACCATAACAGAACTGTATTCACATATAAAGGTGAACCTCAAAACGTATTGGAAGCTACAAAAAAACTTGCTAAAAAAGCTGTAGAGTTAATAGATATGACAACGCACAAAGGTTCACATCCAAGAATAGGTGCAGTCGATGTTGTTCCTTTTATACCCGTAAGAGATGTTACAACAGCCGAAGCAGTAGATATTGCAAAACAATTCGGTAAATTCTTAGGTGATTTGGGAGTTCCCGTATATTATTATGAAGATGCACAGGAAAAAGAATATAGAAAAGCACTTCCAAATATAAGAAAAGGACAATATGAAGCTTTGGAAGAAAGAATGAAAGATGAAATGTGGCAAAGCGATGAAGGTCCTAAACAATTCAATGCTAAATCAGGTGCTACTGTAACAGGAGCGAGATTCCCATTAGTAGCGTTCAATATAAATTTGGATACACAAAATATAGATATAGGCAAAAAAATAGTATCTGCTGTGCGAGCTGCTGCAGGCGGATATACTTGCATAAGAGCAATAGCACTTCCTCTTGAAGAAAAAAAACAAGTACAAGTATCAATGAATATGATAAACTACGAAAAGACTCCTATACACAGAGTATTTGAAACTATAAAGTCAGAAGCAAGCCGATACAATACGAATATAGTAGATACTGAATTAGTAGGACCTGTACCTATATATGCACTAAGAGATATCTTAGACTTTTATTTAAGAATATCTGAAAGTTTCTCAGTAGATCAAATATACTTTTAAAAATATTTCATTCTTATAAAATATTTAATTTTGATATAACTCTATATAACATACAGTGGTAAAATAACATTCAAACAAAAAAGCACTTATAATTTCAATAATAATTATAGGTGCTTTTTTGTTTTCTATATAAAACTCAAATATTTTTACATTAATCATAAAATGCTTTTGAATAGCTTACAAAAAATTTATCAACAGATGTGAAATTTATTGCTTTCATTCCTACGAAGCCCAAATCTATAACTTCTTTTTGCATATCTATATTTGAATTTATGACACTGTACTGTTCTTTTACCTTTGCCAGTCTCTTGCCAAGCGGTAAGCTCAATATATATCTTGTAAGAGCTGTCTTTTGATTATCTCCATAAAGCTCTTCTATCGCAAATATTGTATACTCCTGTTTAAAGGAATTGTTTACAGAATAATAGTTATTCGGAGATATGGTCATAAAAGCATATTTGTGCCCTTTTTGCAAGCATATATATTCACATATGCACATAAGTTTTTCTTGCAACGAATTTCCTCTATATTTAGGAAGTGTGCATATCGTATCAATGATAACAGATTTCAAAATATCTGTAGGAGAAAGATGCATAAAAGTCGGCAGAGATTTTTCTCCATGCGCCATATCTACAGATATAACTCCTGCTAATTCCATATTTGAAAAAGCTGCTACAAAAAAACCTCCTCTTTCAAGTATGTCCAAATTTTCTTGCAAAGTATTTCTAAAAAATATTTCTTTATTCAATATGTCTTTTTGAACTGCATCAAAAAAAGGTTCCAATTTTGATATATATTCCTTATCCAATATATAGTATTCAAAATTTTCTGAATTTCTAAAGTTAAGTTCAGCAAATTTATGAAAATTATTTTTTATTTCTGATATATCTATCTTCTTCATATTATCACCTTATCATTGACATCAATACTATAATTATACAGATATTGAGCGTAATTATTTATATCCATTTAAAATATCTCCTATCCATTATTTAAACAAATATCTGTATTAAATATTTTACAACAAAAAATAACTTGTCTATTTTTAAAAATCCAGTCTTTTTAATATAACTCTTGAAAACATCACGCACATAACAAATGCAACTGCTTCCGAAATAATAAAGGAAGCCCAAACCATATTTATGTTTTTTTGTAATGAAAAGAAATATGCCAAAGGTAATAAAAATATAACTTGCCTTGTGAGTGATACTACCATTGAAGTGACTCCACTTCCAAGCGCCTGAAATACAGATGACATTATTATGGACATACTTGCAAAAACATAGGCAAAACATATTATTCTTATAGCTTTAACCCCCAAATCAATCATCATATCAGATGCATCAAAGAGTTTTAATAAATTAGCCGGAAATAACTGCATTATAAGTATTCCTATTATCATCATAATAGCAGAGTATTTAAACGAACACTTCATAGCAGATATAACCCTGTCTTTTTTTCTTGCTCCGTAATTATACGCCACTATCGGTATAAGTCCGTTGGCAAGCCCTACCATAGGTAATATTATAAAAGTTTGAAGTTTGAAATATACTCCGAAAAATGCGATTGCAGTAGTAGAAAATGTCATAAGTATATTATTCATTCCGAATATTGTAAAAGAGCCTATACTTTGCATAACTATCGAAGGCAAGCCAACGGAAAATATGCTTTTAATTATCTTAAAATCCGGTCTTATCTTTCTAACATTGAGATGAACATCATCATTTTTAGTAATGTTCAAATATATTCCTACTATAAGCCCGCCAAATTGTCCTAATACGGTAGCTATAGCTGCTCCCTCAACTCCCATATTTAAGACAAATATGAATATCGGATCCAATATTATATTTATTATGGCACCGGTCATCTGAGTAATCATATTATATACCGTTCTGCCTGTTGAACTTAACATTTTCTCAAAGCATATGAGCAATGATAGTGGCATTGAATATATACATACTATTCTCATATACTGCATACCGTAATTTTTTATTTCATCACTGGTGTTTTGACCTGCAAAAAATGATTCTGTTCCAAAAAAACCTATCATCATAAATATTATTCCTGAACATATGGCTAAAAAAATTGCAACATTGGCTATTTTATCGACTTCTTTCTGATTTTTTTCGCCAAGTCTTCTGGATAATATAGAATTTACACCAACATTAGTGCCTACCAATACGGCTATCATAAAGTTCTGTATCGGAAAGCAAAGCGATACGGCAGTTAATGCCGCTTCGCTTATCTTCGCAACAAATATAGAGTCCACTATATTGTATAATGCCTGTACCAACATTGATACCATCATAGGCGCAGACATACTTATAAGCAATTTATCTATCTGCATTATACCCATCTTATTTTCTGCACTTATTTCGCCGGTATCCATAATTTATTTCCTTCCTCTTAATTATCTGTTATTAAACTCTTTAATCGCTCTTTTTATCTTCATATCCGCATCTTTTTTAGCCATATCATGTCGCTTATCATAATTTTTCTTACCTTGGCAAAGCCCTATTTCAACTTTTACTCTGCCATTTTTAAAATATACTGAAAGCGGTATAAGAGAAAATCCTTTTTGCATTGTTTGACCTATGAGGTAATTTATCTCACTTTTATGAAGCAATAACTTTCTTACTCTCATAGGATCTACGTTGAATATATTGCCTTGCTCATACGGAGATATATGCACCTGTTTTAAGTAGCATTCTCCTGAGTCGATTGATGCAAAGCCGTCACTTATGTTTATTTTACCTTTTCTTATTGATTTTACTTCTGTTCCTTTAAGCTCTATACCTGCCTCATACTTTTCTTTTATATCATAGTTAAACCTTGCTTTTCTGTTTGTAGCAACTATTTTAACAGACATATATTATCACCTTCTTTCAACTTTAATACTGTTAAGGCGTTAAACAATTAATATAACAATAATAAGTAAAAGTATTAAAAGTCAATATCGTTACCCTGTTTATCTGAAATCATTAAATTAAAGATATGTTCAAATTGTTTTGCGATAGGGATTGCTAACGCTTTTATAAATATCTGCTTTGCAGGTATTTATAAAAAAAGTGCCCTGAGCAAAATATATTTGAGCATTATATTAAATATATATATACCATATTAAATACAAATCACTCTAATCTAATTGCTGTAAAATGTCAAAAAATATATATGAAAAATCATATATATTTTTTAAACATTGACGTTATCAACAAAATACGGTTTTCTTGTTTTTTTATTTGTATAACAAGCTCATCACTTAATATATCTTTGTCTTTTTTAGGTTCTAACCTTTCAATTATGACTTCATATCCTTCATTAATAAGTGCTTGTTTTACATCTTCTACATTTTTACCTAAATACTTATTCATTAAATCATTCATAATTCAGATTGCCATAAAAACTTTTAATTATATTTCTTTTATATCTTTTTCTTTTTGTACTATCGCTGTTTCTACGTGTTTTACAAATTCATCTGTCAATTTTTGAATGTTGTCCAATTCTTTTTTTGCTTCATCTTCTGCCAATTGTGCGTCTTTTTCCGCTTTTTTAATCAAGTCATTTGCATCACGTCTTAGATTTCTGACTGCAACTTTTGCGTGTTCTCCCATTTTTTGAGCTTGTTTTATAAGCTCTTTTCTTCTTTCTTCTGTAAGCTGTGGTATGTTTATTCTAATCATATTTCCGTCATTTGTCGGATTAAGCCCCAAATCTGCCAATTGTATAGCTTTTTCTATCAAATGTAATGAACCTTTGTCCCAAGGTTGTATTTGTAATGTTCTTGGCTCAGGTGAAGATATTGTTGATATTTGTTTTATAGGTGTCATACTTCCATAATAATCCACTTGTACTTTGTCAAGCATTTTAGGATTTGCTCTACCTGTTCTTATAGTATTTAAATCTTCTTTCAAAACTGATATAGTTTTTTCCATTTTTTCTTTTGCATGATTGTATATTTCTTTTGACATTTTTATTCTCCTCAAATTTTTTTA
The DNA here is from genome assembly GCF_000238115.1 of Peptoanaerobacter stomatis. Taxonomy (GTDB): domain Bacteria; phylum Bacillota; class Clostridia; order Peptostreptococcales; family Filifactoraceae; genus Peptoanaerobacter; species Peptoanaerobacter stomatis. The sequence continues at coordinate 91,062 of NZ_JH414550.1, forward strand.
TATATTTAAAATAATATTGTTGATTTTATTATTTACATTACTCTTTTAATTTACTTGTATTTTCTACATACATTGATACTTCTCCGCAGTTTGGACAAACTGCCGCTTTAGGTGTGCCCAAATCTCCTGAAAATGCTCTTTTCTTTTTATCATATTTTATTTGAATGTACTCGCTTCCAAAACCCCATATAACGAGTTCACAATCTTCTACCATAGCTGTACCACATCTTATACATTTTCTCATAGCAATCTCTTAACTTATAACTGTTCCCATATTGGCGCCTTCTATAACTCTCACCATATTATCAGTATTTTTTAAAGAAAATACATAAAGCGGGAGTTTATTATCCATACATAAGGTTATTGCACTTAAATCCATAACTTTCAAATTTTGTGATAACACATCCATATATGTCAGCTTATCGTATTTTTTTGCATTCGGATTTATTGCAGGGTCGCTGTCATATACACCGTCAACATTTTTTGCAAGCAATAAGACATCCGCACCAATTTCAACAGCTCTTAATGCCGCTGCCGTATCTGTAGAGAAAAACGGACTGCCTGTTCCGGCAGAAAATATAACTACTCTTTTTCTTGAAAGGTGTCTTATAGCTCTTCTTCTTATATATGGTTCTGCAACTTGACGCATTTCGATTGAAGTCTGTACTCTTGTACTTACTCCTTCCGCTTCAAGATATGATTGTAGAGCAAGTGAATTCATAACTGTTGCAAGCATACCTATGTAATCAGCCTGTGCTCTGTCCATATTTTTACCTGTTCTTCCTCTAAAAAAATTACCTCCACCTACTACTATAGCCACTTCCACGCCTTCATTCAATATTTTTTTGATAGATATGGCTACACTTTTCAGCATTTCTTCGTCAAATCCGAAACCTTTATCTCCTGATAGTGCCTCACCACTAATTTTAAGTAAAACTCTTTTATATGCAGGCATTTTATTCTCCTTTTAGTTTTATGTAAAAAAAACAACACATTAAGCATCAAAATTTTCCAACTGAAATTCAATCGGCATATCTTGAATTCTTTTTGTAATTTGTCTGTCTTCTTCAAATATTACTTGTCTTTGTATAAAGGTCTGTAAAAGTTCTTCAACAGGCACATCTTTCAATTTGCTTATAGTATGAAGTCTTGACATCATATGCTCTTCAATCTCAATAGTCAGCTTAATCTTCAATCCCCCCTGTCAAAAATATTTTGTTTAATTATTAATTAAAATTATAACATATTTTATACAAAATAAAAATATATTACTAAATTAATTTTTTAATTGTAAAATTTATAAATACTATTTAATTTTTTTGTATTTTATAGTAAAATAAATTTTACGTTTTAAAAACTGATAATTATTTATTTTTATGCTAAAGCCCATTTAAGTTAAGATATGCTCATATTTTAATTTAAAGGCATTGGTATTTTAATGGCGTAGTAGCGTCTAAGAAAGGTTATAATGATAATTCCTACTCACAGATTAATCGGAGAAAACATATATAAAAGCGTACTTCTCAACAACAAAATACGCCTTGATAAAAGATGGCTTATTTGGGGATCGGTCCTCCCTGATTTGATGCCGAAATATATGAAACAAAAACATTTTTTCAGTGTATCTTATGATTATATACTAAACATGATTGAAAAACTGTATAATGACAGTAATAATATAAGCATGAAGGAGTTTTCTATAAGGCTCGGCATAATCACACATTATGTTTCAGATTTTTTTTGTACTCCACACAACGATAGAGCATATTATCACAATCATATAAAAGAGCATATGCAATTTGAAGCAAAGCTTCATTTATTGTTTAAAAAACAAAGAGATGTACATCTTTTGGATATACCGAGGGTTGACACTATAAATTATGAAAACATAAAATCTATCATAGATGAAATGCACACAGAATATGAAAGCAAGGGAGTATCTTATGAAAATGACTTATACAGCACTTTAAATGCAGTAGATACTATATCTTGCCTTATGGTTTCTCATTGTTTCGATGTTTACGGTCTGCCTGTTATTGCTTAGGCAAATCAGCTTGTATTTGATTAATAGATAAAATTTATATAAATTGTTTACTTTAAATACTCTTGATTTTGCTTAGCCGATAAATTATTGAAAATAAAAATATCTGTTATTCTATTAAAAATAAGTATAAAATATAAAAAAGTACAACACAGTTTTTTGATATTTTCAAAAATTATGTTGTACTTTTTTGTTATCATTTAATTTTAAGTGTTCTTAGATACTTCTTTTTATCATCATCTACTCTATAGCTCTCTATGGCTTTTTGTATACTCTTATTATGAGTGAATTTATCCAATTTTTTACTTTGTATCAATTTTATTGTAGAATCATACTGTTTTACGAGTGCCATACTCACATACCAAGCAATAGCCATATTTATATAGTATTCTTCACTTTTAATATCTGTAACAAGAGTCAGCATTTCTTCTTCAAAGTCGTCATCAAGATAGTTCGCAAGCAGTGTAACTATTGCAAATCTAACTGTATAAGTTTTATCGCTTTTAATCCATATCTTTATCTTGTCATAGACTTCTTTTTTATATTTTTTGAAGATTTTAGGAGATAATGAGTCGCAAGTTGCCCAGTTGTCTATATATGGCAAAAACTCATCTATTTTATTTATGCACTCATCATAGTCTTTTACAGCTTCTATTACAAAAGCGTGTAGATTGTTTTCATCATAATACTTATGGGGTAATGAATTTAAAAATTCGTCTTTCAATTCGCTTTTTGCAAACTCTTTAGCAAATTTGCGAAGAACTGGTGTTCTTACCCCGATTATATTGTCTTCATCTATATTGGGTATGAGTTTTTTGTGAAAATCTTTGTACGATAAGTCTTGCAATTCAAACAGTTGTTCTATAACAGATTTCATACAATCTCCTTTTTATTTAATGTGATTATATATTACACTGATACTTTCCCATAATTAAATATATATTATATTTCTTATAAACAATGCAAAAACTATTTTGCGAGCAAACTTGCTAATGCTTTTATAAATATTCACCTTCAAGTATTTATAAAAAGTTGTATAAATTAAAAATATATTAAGCATACCTTAATCTAAACAGTATTTTTAGTAAATAATATCAATACGCATTTTTAAAACCGTTTTTTATTGTAAGCACTATTATTTTCAAATCTAATGATATACTCCAGTTTTCTATATAGAAAATATCATATTCTATTCTTTTTTTAATTGATGTATCTCCTCTTAGACCGTTAGCTTGTGCCCATCCTGTGATTCCGGGTCTTACTTGGTGTTTTACCATATATTTCGGTATTTCTTCTTTAAACTTTTCTACAAAAAAAGGTCTTTCCGGTCTTGGACCTATAAATGACATTTCTCCTTTTAATACATTGAAAAATTGTGGAAATTCGTCTATATTCATCCGCCTTATAAACTTACCTACTTTTGTTTTTCTGTTGTCATCTTTTGTTGTCCATTTATCTTTTTCTTCTTCTTTTGTCTGCTCTCTCATTGAGCGAAATTTATACATATAAAATTTTTTTCTGTTATATCCGACTCTCTCTTGTTTAAATATTATTTTCCCAGAGCTTTCTATCTTTATTGCTATAGCTGTCACAAGCATTATCGGAGATGTTAGCACTATTGCTATTATGGATAATATTATATCAGATAGCCTTTTTATAACTTTATTTATAGGATTTTCAAGCGGTACATGTCTTATATTTATTATAGTTATGTCATCTATCTGTTCAACTACCGGTTTTGAAGGTATATATTTAATGTAATCCGGTATTATCTGTGTTTTTATACCTGATTTTTCGCATACTCTTATTATTTTGTCAAGATGCTCATATTCTTTTAATTTTATGCCTATTACCACTTCGTCAACTCGTTTGTCTGCAAGATATGCTTCAATCATATTATAATCATATCTCGGTATATAGGACAGTTTATATTTTTCTTTCAATCTTTTTTGTCTATTTATATTTACTTTTTCTTCAAATATAGCTACTATTTTATATCCCCATTGTAAATTTTGCTGTGTCTTTTGCAAAAAATCCATAGCTGTATCGCTATTACCTATGAGCACCGCTCGTTTTATATTGAAACCTTTACGTCTTATACGTCTTAGCATATATCTGAGCACTATTCTCGATATAGCTGTAAGCAACATATTCCAAAATATAAATATGAGCGTCATATATCTTGAATAATTGACATCTTTTAAAATAAACAATACGGTGAAAAATGCTATTGTTGCAACTATATTGGCTTTTACAATCTTGGAGATTTCTTCAACAAGGCTTTTAAGTCTTTGCGCAGTATATACTTTAAACAAATAATATGAAAATAGATATAAAGGCACAACAATTACAACATATTGCATATACTGAGAAAATGTTACGGATTGTACATACAATATCAAATCGCTTGTCGCTCTCATACGATATGCAAGCATATAGGTAAATGCTATTATTAGTGCATCTATCATTATATTTATAAAGTTTAATATCTTCTGATTTTCTTTAATCAAATCGTCAACTCCATAATCATAATTTCACAATATTACAAATTAATGCCGAACAGTTCTTTTAAATCCGTTTTTAGTTTTTCTGCATCTTGATTAAAAACTAAACCGTTTATATTGCAAAATTTAGCTGAATTTACATTTTCCGTTTTGTCATCTATAAAAAGTGTATTTTCGTCTGTCAAGCCATATTTTTTAAGTACATATTCATATATGTCTTTATTGGGTTTAAACATTTTTATCTTGCCTGATATTACTATTGCATCAAAGTTTTGTACAACTTCAAAATAATCTATAACATCGGCAAAATAATCAGGAGCGTTCGATAGTATTATCAATTTATATCCGTTTTGTTTAAGGGACTTTATTATTTCTTTAACACCGTCTATATAAGGCATACATTTATACCAATCTACAAAAAGCCTGTCAACATTATCATAAAGTCTTTCAGGTAACATAGCTTTCGTCTGATTTATATATTCATCGTACTCTATTATGCCCTCATCAAGTGCTGACCAATTATGATTTACAGCATCACATAACAATTTTATATCTTCATCTTTATCTGCAAAGCACCTGACTATATAATCGGCATTGTAATCTACAATAACATTTCCGAAATCAAAAATAATCGTATCTATCATTTTTTATTAACCCCAAATTTATTCTTAATCTTAAAATCTACTCCCGACACAGCTATGCCGAGCAATATCCAAAATATCGGTGATACTGCAACAACAGAGTCATTAAAAAATCCGCTGCCCATGTACGCAAGCACACCTGCAAATGCACCTATATATATAGCATTTTCAGATAACATATTTTCCTTATATTTTCTTTTCATTTTAACTATGAGCAATATTATTATGAATAAAAACGCTCCTAAACCGATAACTCCAAAATTTATTGCATACAGTAAATACAAATTATGAGGTTTATCGACCAATTCATTAGGATTGCCATATACATACATCTTCGTATATATGTCATCTTGATTAAATATTTGCAAAAATGCGTCAGGTCCATAGCCGATTAGAGGAGATTTCAAAATTAGAGGAATTGTAGAAGCAGTTATAAATCCTCTACCTGATCCTAATCTTTCCATACCCTTAAATCCTATTCTTTCCGCTTTTTCCGGATACATAGGTATACCTAAATGATTTACAAGCTGAACCTTATCAGTTACATCAAAATTAAATAAGTTACCATCTATTTTAACTGAATGATATAAATGTTCGGTTTCATCTATGTTGCTCTGTCTTTTTGCCACTCCTATAGAAAAATTGGCATATCTTCCATCTTTGAATACGACGCTGCCCTGTTCAGGAGTTTCAAAAGCCAAAATGTTACCATTTTCATCATAAAAAGAATTTTGTCTGTTATCAAATTTAAGTGTAACATCATTATAGATTATAGTATAAGAAGTATCGTCAGTTTTTATATCTTTTAGAGGTATTTGTTCTCTTATATAAACCTCCTCCTGTTTACCGGAAGCGCTTATTTTCTTTATATCTTCAACTAAAGACGTAAATCTCGACATCATACCCAATTTTGCTGCAATACCTACGAATATAACAATAACAGCTAATGCAACAATACTCATTTTTTTATTGGATAATATCTTAGATATAAATGTTATACATAATATTACGCCAGCTATAAAAACAGCCATTATACCTGATCTTGCATTTGCACCGAGTAACATCAGCACAGAAAGTAAAGACATAAGCCCTGATATTATCTTATATTTTTTTTCTTTAACGCACACGAAATATAAACACCAGAACATTGACACAACAGACATAAGCATAGAAGAATAGTTGTAATGTGTCGTAAACAAATACATATTTTTAAAAGAAAACTGAGTTACAGTCATAGCGCTTCTATATTCTTTAAGAGCCTCAGGTATATATAGGCTTGTCGCAAACGGTGTCAAAAATATATCCTTTCCTATATATTGAGTAAAACCGACTATACTGCATAAAACTGTAAACACAGCCATTACTATAATTATTGAATGCTCTGTTTTTTTGTCATATTCAACTGTAAGAGCATAAAAAAACAATATGAAATATCCTATATATGCATACAATCCTTCATATCTTGACGGAGCACCTCCATATGCAATAACACCGTTACCTCCAAATATTGCAGATATTATAGCCATAAAAAGCAACACTGCAAAAGCAATTATAAAAGGTTTTGCAGATTTTATTTTTATAATACTTTCATTGGAAATCGTAAAAAATAATATCCCCGCAACAACAACTCCGCTTATTATAAGCATAACGGATTTTGCATACGACACTATGTCATTATCCACACCTACACCTCTCCAATGCATTTGCACCTCAAAAGGTATCTGTACCTCAACCATTCTCATAGTTACAGGTATTATTAAAAGTCCTAAAATAAACGGCAGTATCTTAATAAATCTTTTCAAATCCATATAACTCTCCATTTTTTCAAATATATTTTTTACTTCGATAATTATAAATTTTCATCAACATATTTAATATTATACATTTTTTTAGTCATTTTGTATATATTTAATGATGATTATACATTCCTTTATAAAAATACTTATATTATATTTTTTATTAAAAAGCATTTTTATAAAAGCTATCAATATTATAATAATTATAAAATTGTATTTATTATAAACTCAATTGAAACAAAATACATACTTTCATATATCAAATTTGTATTTTTTTAAAATCTTTCAAAATGTCTGTTTTAAAAAACTTTTCTATGGTATAATTTATTTATCGATAAATAAAAGTTTAAAAAAATCTATGAAAGCAATTTTCATTTGAAAGAAAAATGGAGGAAATTAAAATGGCAAAATCTTTAAAAGGAACACAAACTTTAGTAAATTTGATGACATCTTTTGCAGGTGAATCACAAGCAAGAACAAGATATACTTTTTTCTCAAGCGTTGCTAAAAAAGAAGGATTCGAAGAAATATCAGCTATATTTATGGAAACTGCTGAAAACGAAAAAGAACACGCAAAATTATTCTACAAATATGTTGTTGAAAAAATGGAGGGAGAAGAATTCCCTGTAACTACAGAAATAACAGGAACTTTCCCATGCATTATGTCAAACACTTACGATAACCTTATGGCTGCTGCTGCCGGCGAAAATGAAGAATGGACAGAGGCTTATCCTAAATTCGCTGAAATAGCTGAACAAGAAGGTTTCAACGATATAGCAGCATCATTCAGATTAATCGCAAAAGTAGAAAAAGAACACGAAGAAAGATACAGAAGATTAGCTGATGACGTAAAAAACGGCACTGTATTCAAAAAAGAAGAAATTGTTGCTTGGAAGTGTAGAAACTGCGGATTTATATTCGAAGGAAAAGAAGCACCTAAACTATGTCCTGCATGTAAACATCCACAAGCATATTTTGAAGTAAGAAGATAAGCATTATAAAAAAATAAACGCACAAAAAAATAGATACCTAAATTACGGTATCTATTTTTTGTATATTTTTTATTTTGGAGTTGGTTATATCAAAAGAATATCAGTATTATAACTATCTATTTACTTTTTTGCTCATTTAAAAAGTGATAATATGCTCCGAGCATACCTGCTTTGTTTTTGTGCTTTGCACAATCAAATTTTGTATTGTCATATATGTTTTTAAGCAAATATTTTTTCATACATTCTTTTATCTTAGGCAACATATATTCTTTTTGCTCCATTATCCCTCCACCCAATACTACAATGGAAGGATTTATTATATAGCATATGTTTGATATACCTATGCACATATAGTCTATAAGCTTATCTATTTGTTTTATTGCAATTTCATCACCGTTTTTAGCCAAATCGAATATAAGTTTACCGTTTATGTCTTTCTCACAGTCATTTTTTTCTTTTTTATAACTTTCTATAAGAGCTGTCGTTGATGCCAAATCTTGAAAATCTCCGTCTTTAAGTTTTAAATAGCCTACTTCAAATGCACTGTAGCTGTGCCCGTTATATACTTTTCCGTTTTCTACCATACAAGCGCCTATTCCTGTACCTATAGTCAGACATAATACGCTTTGTTTTCCTTTTCCGGCTCCGCTTACAGCTTCACTCAATCCGGCACAATTTACGTCATTTTCAACTTCACATGGCAAATTAAATTCGTCTTTAATCTCTTTTTTCCAATTTACACCTATATACTGTGGAATCTGTTTACCAGCATATATTATCTCTCCCTTTTTCGTGTCTACCATACCTGCTGTAGATATACACACGCCTGCTATATCTTCTTGCTCTTCAAGATATTTTCTCACTATATTTTTCACGAGAGATACTATATGCCCCCCACCTTTTTTTGCCATAGTATCTGTATCACAGCTAAAAAGTATCTGTTCATTTGCAATAAGCCCATATTTTATAGATGTTCCGCCTATATCTATTGCAATATATTTTTTCATAATACTGTCCCTTATTTTAGATATTTTTCATATATCTCTTTAGCTCTTTGTTTTTGAGATTCACTTGCACTTTTCATAGGTCTTCTGCTGTATCCTGCATGTACTCCTTGTAATTCTAAGCAAGTTTTAAGTGTTGAATACAATCCGTTGTTTAGCACATCTGTTATAAAATCATTTGTTATGTGTTGTAATTCTCTTGCTTCGTCTATTTTACCTTCTTTTACAAGTTCTACTATTTTTCTTGCTCTTATACCGTTCAAATTAAATGTTGAACCTATCGCTCCGTCTACGTTTAATACTGATGCCGACAACATCATTTCATCAAATCCTGCATATATAAGATGCTCAGGATATGCTTTTCTAACTCTTTCAAGCAAATAAAAATCTGCGGCTGTAAATTTAACGCCTATTATTTTTTCATTTTTAAACAATTCGCCGAATTGTTCTACATTTATGTTTACTCCTGTAAGGAACGGTATAGAATAAACTATAAGTCTGTTGTCTACACTGTTTATTATCATTTCATAATATTCTTTTATTTCTTCAAAAGAGAATTTATAATAAAAAGGTGTTACTGCAGATATTGCATCATAGCCTAAATCTGTCGTAAATTTTGCAAGTTCTATGGCTTCATATACATTCATAGAGCCTACTTGTGCAATTAGTTTTATATCACTTTTCGCTTCATCTTTTGCAATTTCAAATATTCTTTTTTTCTCATCTGTTGAAAGCAGGAAGTTTTCTCCCGTACTTCCTCCTACATATAATCCGTCCACTTTCATCTTGTCTATGTTGTGACGTATAATCTCTCTTATTCCTTGCTCATTTATACTTCCGTCTTCGTTGAATGATATCAATAATGCACTGTATAAACCTTTTAAATCTTCGTTTTTCATCGCTATTCTCCTCAATAATTAAAATTTTTATTTATAATAGACTTGATTTAATTACTCATAGCCTGTAATAGTAATTATCACAAATTAAACAACCATATAAAGAAAATTATCTTAAATACTTAAATTGTAATATAATTCGTTTTTTACAATATTATCTAACAAGTCTAATATTTTGCTAATAAAAAATAAACAAATATTTGAAAATTATTCAAAATACTTTTAAAAAATATGATTCATAAAATTATTTTTCCATTTATTAAAAAAAATTATTTGTTTTCATTTATAGCTTTTACAAATCTCTCTGTAATAACCTTAGGTCTTGTTATTATTGAACCTACAACAACGCTATAACATCCAAGCTCCAACACTCTTTTTGCTTTTTGAGGTGTATCTATATTTCCTTCTGCTATTACAGGATGTTTTACATTTTTTATTATTTCTTTCATAAGTTCAAAATCATTATTTTCTATTTTTAAATTTTTACTCTGCTTAGTATATCCTACCATAGTAGTTCCTATGAAATCAAAGCCTATCTTATCTGCAAGAATAGCCTCTGAAAGAGTTGAGCAATCCGCCATAAACTTTTGTGTAGGATATTTTTCTCTGACTTTTTTAAAAAACTGCTCTGTATTTTCTCCATTAGGTCTTATATTGTCAGTCGCTTGCATAGCTATTATTTCACAACCCGTTTTTACAAGCTCGTCTACTTGCTCCATAGTAGGTGTTATATATACATCACAGCCTTCATAATCTTTTTTAATAATTCCTATTATAGGCAAGTCTACTGTTTCTTTTATTTCTGTTATATCTTCTACTGAATTGGCACGAATCCCTTTAGCTCCACCTTCTTTGGCAGCACGCGCCATTCTTCCCATTATAAACGAAGAATGTAACGGTTCTTCAGGCAAAGCCTGACAAGATACTATAAGCTCTCCTTTTATCTGTTCTACTGCTCCCATAATCCCCCTCCGATTACGATAACTGTTTAGATTTAACATCTATTATATATCTTTTTTCAACGGTCTTAAAAAATCATTGTCTACAAATCCAAGTCTTTCATAGAATCTCCTGTGTTCATCACTGTGTGTAGTCAATAATGTTATCTTATTGCAACCGCTTGATTTTAAATCTTGCTCCATTTTTTTTAAAAGTATGGTTCCATAACCATGATTACGAAATTTTTTCCCTATCAATATTTCTTCCAAATAATATATTTTCACTGTATCGAATTGTTTAAAAAATCCAAGAGCAAAACCTATTATTTCATCATTTTTAATAATCATTATACAATATGAACCTAAAACGAAAACAAGCTGTTCTATTCTCATTTTTGCATCTTCATATTCCCATTTTTCGTCTTCTTCTTCTCTAAATGCTATATATTTATCTATGATTTCTTCAACATAATCTCTTGTTATTTGTTTAAAATCAGGATCCATTTCTTATACTCTCACTTTAAATATAGCCTTTTTCACTTCTTCTTCTTTTTCCACTATACAAGCTGTCTTGTGAACATCTTGCGGATAGCACACAAGATACTCTCCCTCATTTAAGACTATCTGAGATATATCGCCTTTTATATCGGATATCTCTACATAATCGCTGTCTTCGTGATATTCTGTGATATTCACATTTTCTATGAAAGCTGTACACATTTTTTCTTTTCCTTTTATCATCATGTGCACGTCAATATATTCTTTATGAGCTTCCCAAACTCTGTTTTCAGGTGTAGTTGTATTGTAAGTTGCTATATTTAAAAATAAATTGTCTTTATCTATATCATATCTTCCGTTTTCAAATTTAGATACATCATTTTTTTCTAAAAATTCAAATATTTTTTGCAAAAACTCTTCTTCAAATTTTTTATAAGAGAATTTATTATAAATCATCTTTTACTCCTAAATTCATATATTTTAATCATTAAATTTATTTAATACAGATGACAGGCTACCATATGTTCGCTATCTATATTTTTTATTAAAGGTGTTTGTGTTTTACATATATCCATAGCTTTTTTACATCTCGTATGAAAAGCACAGCCTGAAGGTTTATTTATAGGCGACGGAACATCTCCTTCCAACACTATTCTGTTCTTATCCGCTCCTACAACAGGTATCGGTATTGCCGATAACAAAGCCTGTGTATATGGATGCAACGGATTTTTATACAATCCTTCCGCTTTTGATATTTCCACTATATTTCCGAGATACATAACTATTATTCTATCACTTATATATTCTACAACTGATAAGTCATGTGCTATAAATATATATGTCAAATTGAACTGTTTTTGTATGTCTTGCATAAGATTTAGCACTTGTGCCTGAATAGACACATCCAATGCCGATACCGGCTCGTCCAACACAACTACTTGAGGTTCTACACATAAGGCTCTTGCTATACAAATTCTCTGTCTTTGTCCGCCTGAAAATTCATGCGGATAGCGATATATATACTCTGATTGAAGATTTACAGTTTTAAGTCTGTCAATCATTATCTGCTCACGTTCTTCTTTTGATGTATAACCATGTGCTTTTAGAGGTTCATCAAAAGCATCATATATTGTTTTCATAGGATTTAAAGAGCTGTATGGATCTTGAAAGACCATTTGAACTTGCTTTTTAAACTTGAACAGTTCTTCTTGACTGAATTTTCTGATGTCCTTCATTTCACCGTTCATGTTAAACTTTGCTTCTCCGCCTGTAGGTTTTTGAAGCATCATTATGCTTTTTCCAAGTGTTGTTTTTCCGCAACCTGACTCGCCTACTATTCCAAGTGTCTCTCCTCTTTTTACTGTAAAGGATACATTATCAACTGCTTTTACATCTGCAACTTTTTTCTTCTTAATAAAGCCTTCATATATAGGGAAATATGTCTGCAAATTCTTAATTTCAAATATTACTTCATTATTTGTATTTGTCATATTATGCCTCCTTATTCCCTTTTAACAATATACACTTCGCTATATGTGTGCCGTCTATCACATAAGTAGGTATATCTTGATTTTTACATTCTTCTTTTGCAAAACTACAGCGATTTGCAAATTCACAGCCTATTTTATATTTCTTAGGATCAGGTGTTTCTCCAGGTATTGTAGCTAATTTTTGATTTTTTGCCATTCCGGGTACCGGCACTGATTTTAAAAGTGCTCTCGTGTAAGGATGCATAGGATTTTCAAATACGTCTTTTACATCTCCGTATTCTATGATGCGTCCCATGTACATAACTGCAACCTGATTTGCAACTTCTGCAACAAGCCCCATATTATGTGTGATAAGTATTACAGATTTGCCATATTCATCACGCATACCCTTCATCAAATCCATTATCTGCGCTTGTATAGTAACGTCTAATGCCGTTGTAGGCTCATCGGCTATCAAAAGATTAGGATTGTTAACCATTGCTATAGCTATCATAACTCTTTGTTTCATGCCGCCTGAAAATTGATGGGGAAAATCGTAAAATCTCTTTTTAGGCTCAGGTATGCCTAATTTTTTGAGCATCTCTATTCCTATCTCTTCTGCATCTTTTTTGGAAACTTTGTTGTGTTGCAAAATATTTTCCATTATTTGATTACCTATTGTATAAACGGGGTTTAATGATTGCATCGGATCTTGAAATATCATCCCTATTTCTTTTCCACGAAGTGCTCTTATCTCTTTTGAATATGGCTTGAGATTTACAAGATCTACTTTTTCTCCACTTGAAGTTTCAAAAATAGATGTTCCGTTTGCAACTCTACCGGCTTTTGGAAGAAGATTTATCATGCTGTGTACTGTGACAGATTTACCACATCCGGATTCGCCTACTATCGATAATATTTTGCCTTTTTTTACATCAAAAGAAACATCTTTTACTATTTTTATAGAGTCCTTACCCACTTTAAATTCTGTGCAAAGATTTCTTGCTTCTAATAAATTTTCCATAAGTTTCCTCCATTAATTCTTAGGGTCAAGTACATCTCTAAGTGCATCTCCAAAAAAGTTTACACTCATAATAAACAGCGATATTACAGCACCGGGTATTATCCATAACCACCATTGATGTTCTATGACAGTAAGATTTTTTGCAGCATTTATTATAGTTCCCCAAGTAGATATATTAGTAGGCACTCCGAGCCCCAAAAATGAAAGCTCTGTTTCCTGCAATATAAAAAACGCTACGTTTATTGTAGTTGCAACTATTATTGGACTTAAAGTGTTAGGTAGTATCTGTCCGAACATAATAGAAGAATCTGAAATACCAAAAGCCTTATTTACTTCTATATATGTCTCTTCTCTTATTCTTAGAACTTCATTTCTTACTATACGAAAAACTGTCATCCAACCGGTAAAGCTGAATACAAGTATCATATTTTTTACTCCGGGGCCTATTATAGTTACAAGCACCATTACCAATATTATCATAGGAACCGTCTGAATTATCTCAGACATTCTGACAAGCACAGAGTCTATTTTACCTCTAAAATATCCCGCTGTAAGACCGAGTACCGTACCTATAAATGACGTGGAAAGCGCACTGACAAGACCTATAAATATTGATATTCTTCCACCGTATAAAAGTCTTGCAAACAAATCTCTGCCTATACTGTCAGTTCCGAATATATGTCCTCCTCCAGGAGCCTGATTTATCATAGCCATATCTGTTGCACCCGGATCAAATGATGTTAAAAGCGGTGCCATTATAGACATCAAACTCATAATTACAACAATTATAGCTCCAATCATACCGAGTTTATTATTTATCATCTTTTGCAAAGAGCGTTTTGCCAAGGCAGAACGATTTTTATTTTTTTCCATTGCTAAATTTGTCATTTCTACCTCCTACGCATCCAATCTTATTCTCGGATCAAGTAATGCACTTAATACGTCTACCAAGAAGCTTATTGTAAGCATTACTACCGCAAGCAATAATGTAGTAACCATAATAACAGGATAATCTCCAGAAGTTACAGAGCCCATGAGTGTAGAACCTATTCCAGGCCAGTTGAACACAGTTTCTATAACAACTGACCCTCCTATAAGCCCCGGTATACGAAACATTATTGTTACAAGTATGGGCCCCATAGAGTTTCTGAATGCGTGTTTAAAATACACTACCGCTTCTGATACACCTTTACTTCTTGCTGTTTTTATATACTCTTTGTTTATTACATCAAGCATTGAATTACGAGTATATCTTAATACTGTAGCAATCATACCTATTGAAAGAGCACAGGCAGGTAAAATTATGGCTTTAAACTGACTTAATAAATCATTCTTACCATAGAGATTTCTTCCTCCTGCAGGTAAAATTTTCAATTGTAAAGCAAATACAGTTATAAGTATAATACCGAATAAAAATTGCGGTATTGACTGACCAAGTACACCTATAACTCTACCTATATAATCTATAATGCTGTTTTGATTTACAGCTGATAATATTCCAAGTAATATTCCAAGCACTGATGATATTACAAGTGCAGTAGTTGCCAATTGTAAAGTTGCCGGAAGTTTTTGTTTCAATATTTCTTTTATCGGTTGCCCGTTCAATATACTATATCCGAAATCTCCTTTTAAAATATTGCCAATCCAGTTACCATATTGTACCAAAAACGGTTTATTAAGGCCGTATGCCTCTCTTAACTGCTCTTTTAACGTTGCATCTTGAGATGCTTCCGGAGGCAACAAATAGTTTATAGGATCAATCGGCATTGATTTTAAAGCGAAAAAAATCAGAAAGGATATCACTAAAAGCATAGGTATCATAAATAATAATTTTTTCAAAATAAACTTAAACACCGTTTTTACTCCTTTCCATATTTAGTAATAATCTTTTACTCAAGCAGAAAAAAATACCATAAAAAATATTATAATTCATATTGTCTGAATACTATATAGTTTAGTTTCAATTCATTAAAAAACAATTTTTAAATTATATTTAATAATGAAAATGGTACATAAATATGTACCATTTTCCGTTTATATATTTTACATACCCTATCCGTCAAAGTTTTTTATTTCATTTCCCAGTTTTCAAATCCTAAGTCATACGCAAACCAAGGATTACCAAATTGAGCCCCTTTAGTGTCAACTTTTTCACCATTTACAAATATCATATTTTTAAGCATAAATACAGGCATTTTTGTTAAATCTGTTTGTTCTATTGATTGTAATTCTTTTAATGCTGATGCTTTTGCATTTGCATCTGTAGCTTGTATCAATTCATTATAAGGTTTGTCATAAGATTCATTATGTCCTATCAATTTAGGGAAGTTTCCATGTGTTGCTGAATATTCTCCATACCATTCATCATAACCGAATGCTGATAATCCTTTTAATGCTATGTCGTAGTTTCTTATGTCAAATAATTCTTGAGTTGCATCTCCTGCAAATTTTTGAAGATTTACTTTTATTCCAACTGCTTCCAAATTGGCAACTATAGCTTCATATAAGCTCACTGATGATTGGTCTGCCATATAATAACGGAATTCTAATGTTTGATTAGTGTCATATCCTGCTTCTGCTAAAAGTGATTTTGCTTTTTCAGGAGCATAAGCAAATTTGTTTATTGTATCATTATAATTAGCTGTATCTCTTGTAGGTACTCCTAATCCTGCGACATCTCCTATTTCAGGATATATGCTTTTAGCTAAACTTTCTCTATCTATTGCATAGTATATAGCTTCTCTTACTTTAGGATCTTGCAATGCTTTGTTAGCAGGACGAGTGTCATTTCCTGTCAAGTTGAATACTAAATAATAGTAGAATAATGTATCTACCGCTGATTTTTCCCAAGCAGCATTTTCGCTTAATTTGCTTATTTCTGCCGGAACTTTTGAGTTGAAGAAATCAGCTTGTCCATCTGCAACTGCTGTCAATATACTTTCTGAAGGAACTATGTTTACAACAACTTTTTGTATTTTAGGTGCTGTACCTTCATAATTTTCATTAGGTACCAATGTTATATAAGAATCTGTTACTATTTCTTCTACTTTATACATTCCGTTTGTTATAGGATTTTTCCAGAAATCTGCTGTGTTGTATTGTAGCATATCAACGCCTTCAAAACCATGTTTTGGAAGTATGGCAAATTGTGATAATATTGGAATTAAATTTCCTACAGGTTGAGTTAATTTCATAGTTATTTTATTGCCGTCTACTGTAAGTCCGCTAACTGTTTCTGCAGTTTTTTCTTTATACTCTTTTGCACCTTCTATTTTAGAGAATGTTGCTGAGTATATACCGTTTACTTTTGCTCCTCTTAAAGCTCCTTCGATAGAAAATTTAACGTCATCAGCTGTTAAATCTTTACCGTCTGACCATTTAAGCCCGTCTTTTAATGTAAATTCATAAGATAAGCCGTCATCAGCAGGCTTATATTCAGATATAAGATCAGGATTGAACTCTGTAAGAGTGTTATTTGCTTTAAATAAGCTTCTGAATGTTATAACCTTGTATAAGTCGCCACGATTCCACCAAGGTGTGTCAAAATTAGTACCTTCACCTTGTTTACTGAATATTGTGTACAACGCTTTTTCATCTGTATTTTGAGCAGATGTAGTTTCATTTTTCTTGTCCGTATCAGCAGGTTTTTCTGTGCCGCCACCACAAGCAGTCAATAAAAGCATACATGAAACAAGTGATGCTATTAATGATTTTTTCTTCATTTTGCCCTCCTAAATAATTTTAAAGTTAATTAAAAATTTATTCAAAACATTAAAGTTTTTGAAAACCGATTAATTATTGATTAACGAATATTAAACCCAATATCTAATTAATCATAGTTGTATTCTTACATTGAAAATGTTTTTCATTTAAAAATATCGTTTGCC
The DNA here is from genome assembly GCF_000238115.1 of Peptoanaerobacter stomatis. Lineage (GTDB taxonomy): Bacteria > Bacillota > Clostridia > Peptostreptococcales > Filifactoraceae > Peptoanaerobacter > Peptoanaerobacter stomatis. Next base: position 108,752 of record NZ_JH414550.1, read on the forward strand.
TAAACTACACAATCATTTTTTCTTTTTCTTATACTCAACGCTTTTTCTAAGCACGGAGTTTGCTGTCTTTTCTCTCATTAATTCAGACATATCCTCATCTATAAGTGCATATGTTGTACACAACAAATCTGTCACCAACATTTGTGATACCCTGCCCGTAAGACTGCCTCCGTCTATTGGAGACTCCTTGCCCGCTGTAAGCAAGCATATATCTCCGAGCGATGCCAAAGGAGACAAAATATGATTGGTTATGACCACCAAACTCGCATTATTTTTCTTGGCAAGCTCTATAGAATCGATTATATCCTCGGTTACACCTGATATAGAAAATGCAATAACAAGATCTTTTTCATCGAGTATAGCCGAATTCATCATCTGATAGTGTGAATCTGTAACCGTATATACCGTCTTGCCATATCTAAGCAACCTTGAGCACATATCAAAAACAGCATTTGCACTTGCACCTATACCGAATAAAAATACTCTGTCTGATTTTTTGATTAAAGATGCCACTTTTTCAAGATTTTCCTGAACTATTGCAGAATAAGTTTCTTGTATACTATCTTCAAAATTTCTAACTATTTCTTCCACATAGTTGTCTTTCCTCTTTGCACGAATGGGAGTATTTTCTTTTGCAATATGAAGCTTCATATCTCTAAAACCGTCAAAACCTATGGTTCTGCAAAATCTCAGTACGGTAGCCTCTCCTACTTTAGCATCCTGTGCTACTTCCTGTATACTTTGATATATGAATTTTTCTCCCTGCTTTTTTATGAGGTTTGCAACTTTTTTCTCACTTTTAGAAAGGGAAGGATAATAAGAGTCAATGAGCATATTATAATTCATAATCACTGCCTCCCTAAAGTATATATGTATCTGTCTGATACAAGCTCATTATATCATATAAAAAAAATAAATCAATATATTTTTGAAATTTTATTTTATTTTATTTTATTTTTTTGGAGTTTTATTTTAAACATTATTGTTTTAGTTTTAATATTATATTCAGTTTAATGATATATAAGTTTTTCATATAGCGCAATTATTGTAATAAGCTATTTTTTATATCCATTTTTATAATACTTGAAGATTTTTTATCACAATGATATAATTTTATGACAATTTACACTTATATCGCCTACGTTTTAAGTAAAGCTTGTATAAATGCGACAAAAAATTATACAATAAAACATTTTATCTGTGTTTTATGAACAAAATTTAAACCTTCATTGTCTTCATATATATAATAAAATATTTTGTTTGTATGTATTATTAAACATAGATATTTTTGAACAGTGTTCAACATAAATTTGCCATATTATTTTTTATTTAGGAGTTTGTTATGTTTGAAGATAAACTTATAATAATTCGTGGTGCCGGCGATATAGCTACAGGCACTATAAACAGATTATATAAATGCCATTTTAAAGTATTATGCCTTGAAACTGCAAAGCCGTCTGCAATAAGAAGGACCGTTGCATATAGCGAGGCTGTATACAGCGGAAAAACTACCATAGAAAATACCACTGCCGTAAAAGTATCTTGTATAGATGAAATGAACAATGCACATAAAAACGGACTTATTCCTGTAATGGTAGATGAAAAATGCGACATATTAAAATCCCTCACTCAAGATGTGCTTATTGATGCAATAATTGCAAAAAAAAAATCTTGGCACAAATATGTCTATGTCAAAGCTAACAATAGCTCTTGGTCCCGGTTTTGAGGCCGGAGTTGATGTAGATTATGTAATAGAAACTATGCGTGGACATAATCTCGGACGAGTTATAGAAAAAGGCTTTGCATTGAAAAACACAGGAGTTCCCGGACTTATTGCAGGAAAAAGCGGTGAAAGAGTGATACATTCTCCTGAAAGCGGAGTAATAAAAAATATAAAACAAATAGGCGATATAGTAAAAGCTGATGATATAATCGCAACCGTAAACAACTTCAATATAAGAGCAAGTATAGACGGTCTATTAAGAGGACTTATAAGAGACGGATACGAAGTATTTAAAGGTATGAAAATAGCAGATATAGACCCACGTTTAGATGAATATGAAAACTGTTTTACTATTTCAGACAAAGCAAAATCCATAGCAGGCGGTGTTTTAGAAGCAATGTTTATGCACGGCTTTTAAAATACAATTTTATTTATAAAAAATGTTTTAAATTAAAAGCATAATATATGAACTTGATTTTAAATATAGATTTCTTTATAATTAATGCTGAATATTATAGAGAAATCTATATTTATGATTACACATAATTTCAGAATAAAAAAATATTATAGCAATACTACAATATTTAAATTAATACTAAAACTGAATAGCACTGTACAAAAACAGTATTGCGTAAACTTAATAAAATTTATATATTTATCATATAAATTATCTATTGTTATATTAAGATTTAATAATAAGATATACTCCATCAAATAACAGTATAATTTTTATTTAAAATATATTTATTTACAGTAAAGTTTTTTTTGGTAAAATTATTTAATTTGAGATTATTATAAGCTGATACACAATTTAATTTTAAGGAATAATCATGTATTTAAAAGGTATAGAAATAAAAGGTTTTAAATCCTTTCTTGATAAAACTTCAATAACCTTCCCAAAAGGTATGATATCCATAGTAGGACCTAACGGAAGCGGTAAAAGCAATATCCTCGATGCCATAAGATGGGTACTCGGAGAACAAAGTATCAAATCGCTTCGTGGCGACAAGCTTGAAGACGTAATATTTTCAGGCACACAGACCAGAAATGCGCTCGGATATTGTGAAGTTACTCTCATCTTGGACAACGAAGACAAAAAAGTGGATATAGATTACACAGAGCTCTCCATAAAAAGAAAAGCCTATCGTTCAGGAGAAAGCCAGTTTTTCATAAACGGAAAAAAATGCCGATTAAAAGACATCAAAGAAATTCTGCTCGATACCGGCATAGGCAAAGAAGGCTACTCCATAATTTCACAAGGCAGAGTAGATGAAATAATAAATTCCACAGGCAATCAAAAAAGAGCACTGCTTGAAGAAGCATCCGGCATTACAAAATATCGCTATAAAAAAGAAGAAGGCGAAAAAAACTTAGCCTCAGCAACAGAAAACTTGGAAAGAATAAATGATATATTTATTGAGATAGAAAATCAAATAAAACCACTTAAACTCCAAAAAGAAAAGGCCGAAAAATATCTTCAATACTCAAAAGAGCTTAAAGTACAAGAAATCAATAAGATACTGAAAAATGAGCAAGAGTTGAAAAAAGACATAGAAAAAATACAAATTCAAAGCTCTCAAATAAAAGATGAACTTTCAAAAAATGAACTGGAGCTAAAAAATACAAGCGATATATTATCTTCAACACAAGACGAACTCGACTATATAACAAGAAAAAAAGAAGAATTGAACGCAGAAATATCCGAAAACAAATCAAATCTTGCAAAAAACAGCTCCGAAATATCAATAAAAAATGAAAATATTAAAAATATGTTGGACACCAACGAACTTTTAAAAAGTCAAATAGATGACGCTGATGAAGAACTTGAAAATATAAAACAAAAATATGAACACTTAAAAAATGAATTTGATAACACAACTCATCAAAAAAGCGATATAGCAAATTCAATCACAGCTCACCTTGAAGATAAAAATAATATAAATGCACAAATAAACGAAATATCTTTAAATATACGAACTTATGAGCAAAAAACAAGAGATACCGAAAATGAAATAGCCAAAATCGAAACAAAAATAGAATTTCAAAAGACAAATATAGACAGTTTTGCTCAAAAATTTTTAGAATATGAACAAGAATTCAAAAATCATAATGATATAATCGAAAATCTTAATTCAAAACTGCAAGAAAAAAATCAGAAAATTGATGAAATAAACGAGACCTTAAAAAGTATAGAAGATAAGATTTCAAAAAATGAAGAAACTCTGCAAAAATACCAAAAAGAAAATAATTTGTTGTTAAATAAAATAAACGAAAATAACCTGCATATAAAAGACCTTACAGCAAAGACAAACCTGCTTGAAAACTTGGAAAATGATATGCAAGGATTTTCAAAAGGTGTAAAATTTCTGCTTAGAAGCAAAAACTTAACAGGCATACAAAACGTAGTTGCAAATGTGATTACTGTAAAAAAAGGCTATGAAAAAGCAATCGAACAGCTCTTAGCAGGACGTCTTGAAAACATCATAATAGACAAAGCTCACCAAAGCAAAGACGCAATAGATTATTTAAAAAGAGAAAATCTGGGAAGAGCGACATTTTTACCATTAGATACTATAAAACCGTCACAATTCGCTTACAACGATGAAGGCGTAAAAGCAATAGACGTTGTAGAATATGACAACAAATTTGCAAATATCATATCCAATTTACTCGGAAGAATGGTCATAGTAGACGATATGGACACAGGGCTGAAAATTTCAAAAAAATATTCAAACTCATTTAAAATAGCTACGAAAACAGGCGAAATATTCAACATAGGCGGTTCAATCACAGGCGGTTCAAGTAATTTTTCAAAAGAGATATTCACAAGACGAAACACAATAAATCAAAATAAAGAAGACATAGCAAAATTAAATCAAGCTGTTCAAAATTTGAAAACAGAATTTGAAGACAATAAAAAAGCTGTAGATGTATTAAATCAAGAAAACGAAAAAAATAACTGCTCCCTATCGTCAAGTAAAGATGTATACATATCTTTACAAAACGAAACTGCAACTCTAAAAACCAAGCTTGAACACCAACAGCAAATGCTCGAAAATCTGAACGAAGAAAGAAAAACAGTAGAATATACAAATAAAAAAGCTACCGAATCTTACGAAAATGACATACAGACATTAGAAAATCTAAATCAGACACAAAATGAAATGAATTCAAAATTGACATTTCAAAATGAAAAATTAAGACAAGAAAATGAAAAACTTGATAAATTGCAAAACAGCATAAACGAACTTGAGCTTAAAAAAAGCCTCATAGAGCAATCTTTATCAAATACAAAGCTCCAAATAGACGAATTAAGCGAAACCATCAAATCACATAGCAAAAAAACAGAGCAATCCAAAAACAAAATCACATCCAACCTATCTCAAATAGACAAATACAAAGAACTCATAAACTCTATTGAAAATGCAAATGTCGATATACAAAATAAAATATCTGAAAATATCGAGAAACTTGGCAAAATTTCATCAGGAGAAAAAGAGAAATCTGAAAATTTGAAAAAGCTCAGAGAAAAAAAGGAACAACTACTGTCTTCACAAAACAATATAAACGCACAGATAATCAAGATTGAAAGTGAAGAAAGCAAGGTAAATTACAAGATACAACTTCTATCAGAGAGTTTGGAACAATCATATTCTATGAGCCTGCAAGATGCAAAAGCCTATGAAGATAAAACCGTAATTATAAGCCAAAATACTATCAAAGCTTTAAAAGAGCAAATTTCAGCCTTAGGCAATGTAAACATAGACTCAATAGAAGAATTTGCCAAAGTAAACGAAAGATATATTTTTTACAAATCACAAAAAGAGGATTTAGAGCAATCCATATCAAAGATAAACTCCGTAATAAAGAGCTTGGAAAAGAGCATGATTGAAGATTTTAAAACCAATTTTGAAATCATAAACAAAAACTTTGACGATATATTCAAAATTTTGTTTGGTGGCGGAAGCGGTAAGCTCATATTGGAAAATGAAGATGATATATTAAATACAAACATAGATATATCCGTACAGCCTCCCGGCAAAAAATTGAGAGGTATATCCATGCTCTCAGGCGGAGAAAAGGCACTGTCTGCAATAGCATTACTGTTTGCAATAATAGCAAGAAAACCAGTACCTTTTTGCATACTTGACGAAATAGATGCACCGCTTGATGACGCAAATATATACAGATATATCTCATACCTGCTCACCCTCATAGACACAACTCAGTTCGTAACCATAACCCACAGACGAGGAACAATGGAAGCATCTGATTATATATATGGTGTAACCATGCAGGAAAAAGGTATATCTGATATAGTCAGCTTAAAATTAGAAGACGCAAAACACTATATAGAAGAATAAATATGTTTTAACATACCTTATTTAAACAGCATTTATAGTTAAAATACCGTATCGTGTTGGATTAAATAATAGTATTAACCCGAAAGGATAAATATGACGGATAAACAATTTTATAAAATATTAAACAAAGTTGAAAAGCCCGGAAGATATATAGGCAAGGAAAAAAACTCCGTAATAAAGGACAAAAACTCCGTTGACGTGAGATTTGCATTCGCTTTTCCAGACACATACGAAATAGGTATGAGCCACTTGGGTATGCAAATACTTTACAATCTGATAAACTCACTTGACTATGCTTGGTGCGAAAGAGTTTTTGCACCTAATGATGACTTTGAACAAGAGATGAGGAAACAAAACATCAAACTCTTCTCCATTGAAAGTCGCTCAAATATGCACGAGTTCGATTTTTTAGGCTTCACATTGCAATACGAAATGTCATTCACAAATATATTGAATATGTTCAATTTAGCAGATATACCGTATTATTCATCTGACAGAGATGACAAATATCCAATAATAGTTGCAGGAGGACCTTGCGCTTACAACTGCGAGCCTATTGCAGACTTTATAGATGTTGTGCAGATAGGTGAAGGCGAAGAGATGATGGTGGAGTTTTTAGATTTATACAGAAAGCACAAAAATTCTCCCAACTATTCAAAAAAAGCATTTTTATTAGATGCTGCAAGGAATATAGAAGGCATATACGTCCCTGCATTTTATGATGTAAGTTACAACGATGACAACACTTTTAAAAGCATCACTCCAAAATACGAAGGTGTTCCAGAAAAAATCAAAAAAAGAATAATAAAAGACTTCGACAAATCATTTTATCCTGAAAATATAATCGTGCCGAATATAGAAATAGTACATTCAAGAATAATGCTCGAAATATTTCGAGGTTGCACAAGAGGTTGCAGATTTTGTCAAGCAGGTATGCTATACCGCCCGATAAGAGAAAGAAAACTTGAAACTTTGAAAAGCATATCAAAACAAATGTACAACTCTACCGGATACGAAGAAATATCATTAACCTCTCTAAGTAGCAGTGACTACTCCGATATAAACGGTCTGATAGACGAATTAAATGAAATATACTCAGATGAAAAAACAGCCATATCACTACCTTCGCTGAGATTAGACGGATTTTCACTCGATACCGCTCAAAAAGTACAAAAAGTAAAAAAATCAGGTATGACATTCGCACCGGAAGCAGGCTCTCAAAGAATGAGAGATGTTATAAATAAAGGCGTTGATACTTCCGACTTGGACGACACGCTTACAAAAATCTTCACAAGCGGTTGGCATAGAGTGAAACTTTATTCTATGATAGGCTTGCCTTATGAAACTTATGAAGACTTAGACGAGCTTAGAAAACTCGGATATAGAGCATTAAATATTTACAAAGATACGCATAATGGCAAATTAACCGCAAGAATGGGAGTATCGCTGAGTGCATCTCATTTTGTACCAAAACCTTTCACTCCGTTTCAGTGGTTTGGTCAAAACTCATTGGACGAAATGAAGAAAAAACAATTTTATATAAAAGACAATATCAGAAATAAAAATGTATCCTTCAGCTACCACGATCCTAAAACCTCTCGAATAGAAGCCGTACTTGCAAGAGGAGACAGAAGACAGTCAAAAGCAATACTAAGAGCATACGAATTAGGTGCAAAATTGGACGGTTGGAGTGAGTTTTTCAACTATGACACTTGGATACAAGCGTTTGAAGAAGTCGGATTGGACGTAGATTTTTATGCCACAAGACAAAGAGATTATGAAGAGATATTCCCTTGGGACCATATAGACTGCGGAGTATCAAAAAGATATTTGATTTTAGAAAACGAGCGTGCAAAAAAAGAACAATTAACCCATGATTGTAGAAAAGGTTGCACAGGATGTATGGTAAACAAAGATATAGCCACAGGACTATGCGGTTAAATATAGAAAGGTAATCTATGATAAGAGTTCAATATCAAAAATTAGGCGATATTTCATATATATCGCACTTGGACATAGTAAAATTAATGGAGAGGATATCAAGAAGAGCAGGAATAAAGCTTTCATACTCGCAGGGCTTTTCTCCACATCCCAAAACGTCATTTTCTCCTGCATTATCTGTAGGAATGCAAAGCTACTGTGAATACATTGACTTGGAACTTGAAGATGAGAGCATTTCCTTAGACGAACTTATCGAAAGATACAACACAGCCTCAGTAGAAGGAATAATCTTCACAAAAGCCAAAAAATTCGAAGATAAAACCGAAGCCCTTATGTCATTCATAACACACAGCAAATTTGAATTTGAAATAGACGACGAGATAAACTTTGACAGCATAATAAATGCAATAGACACCATCAATTCATCTAAGACAATAATGTTCAGCAGAATAAGCAAAAGTGGCAACGAAATACCCTACGATATGAAGGAATATATTGAAGAATTGAGTTATGACAAGAAAAAAAACATAATAAAATCAACCATATGCACATCCTCCGCAAAGACATTAAACCCACGAGCACTTCTTTCATATATACTCACTCAATCAGGCTTAGAACAAGACACATTCACCATAATAACAAAGACAGACACATATAATATGAACGAAAACGGAGAAATAACGAGAGCGTTATAAAAATATTATGAAAAAAATAATCATACAAAAAGGACTTTTTCTCGATAAAATAGCATATTTTAAAGACGATATACTCAAAAAACTCAAAATAACAGATAAAAATCAACCATATTTTGAAAAAGATATATTCATAGCAAAAAAAAGAAACACAACATATCTATGAGTTCGCTTTCCCTGTCATTAGATGAAAACACTGACGGCTTTATGCACTACTACGGCAAAGACAATTTTGAATACAAGCTCTGCCAGATAAAAAAAATCTATAACAACGAAAAAAATCCTAAGCTCACAGACGAGATAACACTTGTAGGAAAATATATAATCTATATAAAAGGAAGTAGCGGACTGTCCATATCAAACAAATCAAAAGATGATGAGATAATAGAGACTTTCAAAAATGCAATAAATCCCTCCATATTATCAGACACAAAAATAATATTGAGAAGTAACTGCACAAAAGATGATATTTATAAAGCGATATCAGAAACAGAAGAATTTGACAAAATATATGCTCAAATTAAGCTAAAAGCAAAACTCACATCAAAACCACAGTTACTCTATAGACAATACGAAAGCGAAGAATTATTTTTATCCAAGCTGAACACTGATATAGACGAGCTCATTATAAACGACAAACAAACAGCAGATAGATTAAAACGCTCATCATTTAAGATAGATAACATCATCTGCAAAAATGAAAACCTGTTCGAAAAAAATCTTATAAACACACAGATAGATGCCCTGCTCAGCGATAAAATATCAATGCAAAACGGAATTAATCTATACATACAAAAAACAGAAGCAATGTATGTAATAGACGTAAACTCCGCAGGCTATTTCAAATACAAAGACAAAAACAAAAACGCACACCATATAAACTCTATGGTAATTCCTGAAATCGCAAGACAGATAATTCTCAGAGATTTAAGCGGAATAATTCTGATAGATTTCATAGAAATGAATGACGATAAACTTGCAAAAAATCTCATAAATCAAATGAATACACAATTGGAAAATGACGACAGAAAATCAAGCGTAGTATCAATCACAAAGCTATCTCTGATGCAAATAATCAGAAAAAAAGAAGATCTTTCCATATCCGAGATATTGCTTGATAAAAATTTTACCAAGCTCTATTCCGTAGAATATATATTCGAGCAAATATCAGAAAAACTCTCAAATATGCAAATCACAGACGAAGAAAACTTGGAACAAATAAAATCCGTCAACATCCATATTCCTACATTTGAAAGTGAAAAAACTAATAAATATATAAAAATATTAGAAGAAAAATATAATATAAAAATAATACCTGATTATCTAAAAAGAAGTGATTTCAACATAAAAATCCACTAAATAATGCTATATTTCCATACTTTGAATAACATATTATATATCCGTTTTTCAAACGAATATCAGTTTAACACAAGGTGATTATATGCAAAACAACTTCTATCCCATAAACTTGGACATCTCCGATATAAACGTGCTCATAATAGGTCTTGGCACAGTAGGATATAGAAAGCTGTGCTCAATCATAGACATATGCAAAAACATCAAGATAGTATCACTCGACATATCAAAAGACAAGCTAACAAAAATATCAGCAAGACAAAATATACACTACGAAATAAAAAAATATGAATCCTACGACATAGACGGCTACGATATGGTGTTTGCCTGCACTGATGACGATGAAACACAGAGACAAATATTATCTGATATAAGCACCGCACAAAAAAGCAGATTTATATTGGCAAATTTTTGCAAACATCAAGAAAACTCGAATTTTGCAAATATGTCATCAATACAGACCGATGATTACGCCATAGCAATCACAACCTATGGGAATGACCCCAAATTATCCAAAAATATACGCGAAAAACTGGAAAATTTTCCTTTATATTAATATTCGTTTGATTAATAGACAGGCATATTACTATTCTCTCATATAATAGACAATTTATCTGAGTTTTCCATAAATATTTGTTATATTTCATTAAATTTATGCAATACTATTTTTCTATTTGGTTTTAGTATATTTTGTTTATTTTAAATATGCTTAATTTTACTTAGCCAATAAAATTTTAAAAACAAAAATATCCATTATTATATTAACCTTTGTATTACAATAAAATTATTTTAAAAAATTTATGAGGACATTATGAAAATCATAAAAGTAGCAAGCAGAAAAAGTATGCTTGCACTCAAACAAACGCAAATCGTAGTCGATATGCTCAAAAAAATATATCCGAATATTAAATTTGAAATTGTAACCATCGATACCTTAGGAGACAAAAATCTCAATAACAAACTGTCACAAATAGGCTCAAAAGGACTATTTACACAAGAAATCGAAGATATGCTCATAAAAGGTGAAGTATCCATGGCAGTCCACTCACTCAAAGACATCCCCACACAACTAAGCGAAAACTTGCAGATAAGCGCATATATCAAACGTGACACCAACAAAGATATAATGATATTCGCAAAAAACTGCTCAAATATATATGATTTGCCAAAAAATGCAAAAATAGGTACCTCCTCCATAAGACGAGAAGTACAGCTCAAAAAAATAAGTCCAGACTTTGAAATCTGCAACATAAGAGGCAACATCCAAACACGATTGAGAAAAATGAAAGAAGAAAATTTTGACGCAATAGTTCTCGCAAAAGCAGGCTTAAAAAGGCTCGATATGCTAAAAGATGTAAATTATCAGGAACTTCCTTTCATATCAGCCTCAGGACAAGGCTGTATATGTGTAGAAACCACATCCGACAACGAAGAAATAATCTCTATGCTCGAAAAAATAAACGACAAAACTACTATGGACTGTGTCATGCAAGAAAGAGAATTCTTAGACTATATAGGTGGAGGTTGCCACTCACCCGCAGGTGCATACTGCACAAAAAAAGACAATATCTATAAAATAATCGGCTTTAAATCATATATAGACGGCACTTCATTCATATATGACGAACAAATATCACAAGCACCCGAAAATTTAGGAATAGACCTCGCAAAAAAAATAATGTCCAAAATATAATTGACTTTAAAGGAACAGAAAACAAAGAAATGTATTTTTCACATCTCTTTGTTTTTTTATTTGCATTAATTTAACGAAAACTGTTACATTTTCATAAATTATGTTATAATTATTTAGATATTTTTTATCAGATAACATTATGAATAATTAATCGCTCGTATACACTAAAAATATCATATTACAAATACTATCTATACTGATATACAACAATAGAATAGCAGATAATTTATATTGAGAAACCTATACATTGTATTATATTTTATTAAAAATTAAGAGCAATACTATTTATTGTTCTATTTAATTTCAGTATTATTTTGATAAGCAAATTAAATTATTATAAAAAAACAGGAGAAAACTATATGAGAAAATATTTCGGTACAGACGGAGTCAGAGGTATCGCCAATGAGGAACTCACTCCTACACTTGCATACAAATTGGCAAGAGCAGGTGGATATATCATAAGTAAATATTCACATCACGATGGACAAAAACCTCTTGCAATAATAGGCACAGATACAAGAATATCAAAGGACACTTTAAAATATGCTCTTATGGCGGGCTTTACAAGCGTAGGCATTGATGTAATAGATGCCGGTATAGTTCCTACACCTGCTGTTGCATATCTGACACGATTTTTTAAAGCTGACATAGGTACGGTTATATCCGCATCGCACAATCCTATGGAATATAACGGAATTAAATTTTTCAATTCACAGGGTTTTAAACTTGCAGATGCAATCGAAGAGGAAATCGAAGATTTAATCGAGCAAATGGAAAACAAAAAAGATATTATAAATTCCCCTACTCACAACGCCATAGGCAGACTTGTCAAAAGGGAGAATCCAAAAGAGGCTTATATGGATTTTTTACAAAAAATTGTAAATACAGATTTAAAAGGTCTCAAAGTGGTATTGGATACGTCAAACGGTGCCGCTTATAAAATCGCACCTGAAGTATTTAAGAGATTAAAAGCTACAGTACACACCATAGCAGACAAACCTAACGGCTTAAACATAAATTGGGATTGTGGCTCTACTCATCCCCAAAATCTTCAAAAAGCCGTATTACAACAAAAAGCCGACATAGGTTTGGCATATGACGGCGATTCAGACAGACTTATAGCTGTTGATGAAAAAGGAGAAATCGTAGACGGCGACAAAATAATGCTCATCTGTGCCAAGCATTTAAAAGAACAAGACAAATTAAAAGATAACAAGCTCGTAGTTACGGTTATGAGCAATTTAGGGCTTCACATATCAGCAAAACAAAACGATATAGATTTGAGCATAACAGGTGTAGGCGACAGATATGTACTTGAAGAAATGTTAAAATGCGGTTATTCAATAGGCGGAGAACAATCCGGACATATAATATTTTTGGACTACAACACGACAGGTGACGGAATATTAAGCTCGTTAATACTATCTTCCATATTGAAGCAAAGCAAGAAAAAAATGAGCGAACTTGCAAAAATAATGGACATATATCCTCAAGTTTTGGTAAATGCAAAAGTAGACAACAAATTCAAGCAAACTTATATGGAGATACCGGAGATTGCTCAAAAAATTAAGCAGATAGAAGAAGATATGGCACAGGAAGGCAGAGTGCTTATAAGACCGTCAGGCACAGAGCCTCTTGTAAGGGTAATGATAGAAGGAAAAGATGAAGACAAGATAACAACTATGGCAAACGAACTCGCACAGCTTATTTCAGAAAAATGTAAATAATATTTAAAAAGCATTTAATATTTATTTAAACTTTATAATATAAATTATTATTATGAAATAAAATAGTTATTTACAAAATTTTAAATAATAGCTGTGGAAATTTTATAAGTTATAATTAATTTCAGAATTTATACGCTTTAAAAGACCACACATAAGTTAAACTGTGTGGTTTTTTTATTTAAAACTTTTACTGATTTGATTTATATACTTTTAAATCAGATAAAATTTTAAGCATATCTAAAAAATTTTGCAAATATGATTTTAAAACAGCTTAGTTTTTGGTAAAAATAAAACTGTAATAAATAAACTTATAAAATCAAAGCAGATTAAGGAGTGTTTTATGAAAAAATTTAGCAAGAAAAAAATTATAATATTTGCAATAATAGCTATTATTGTGGCTTTTATAGCTTTCAAATTCTTCGGTCCTAAGCCTGAGATGACTACACCCGTTGAAGTTTCTACCTTGGAAAAAGGTAACGTGGAAAGCGTGGTAGAAGTGCAAGGTAATGTATCTTCTGAAGACTCAGCAGAAATAACATCTCCATATAACTATGAAGTTGTCAAGATAAATGTAAAAGAAGGCGATACAGTACAAAAAGGTCAAGTATTGGCAGAGCTTGACGGAGAAGCTCTAAGAGATGAAATAACATTGTTACAAAACGAAATAAAATTCGATGAGCAAAAACTTGGTGAATCATATGACTCCGTAAATGATATTTACAAATCAACAGAATCTCTCAAACTTAACAGTGAAAATGCAAAAATAGCATTGGATAATGCAACAAAAGCATTAGATGATAAAAAACAATTGTTAGATTCAGGTGCCATACCTCAGCAAGAATATGACAATGCAAAAACTGCTTTGGAACAAGCACAAATATCATATGACAACGCACAAGAGGCACTGAAAAAAGGTGAGCATGACATACAGGCACAAATAAATCAAGCTACACCTAAGCAATCTGCACTTACAGCATTAGAAAACAAAAAAATATCACTGTCACAAAAATTGGAAAAATTAGAAAAATTAAAAATAACATCACCAATACAAGGTACAGTTACAAGAGTATATGCAAAAATCGGTAGATATGCACAAGATACTGAAAACCACAAACCTATGTTCATAATAGAAGATGAAAGCAAAAAATATGTAGTGGCAAAGGTCGGCGAGTATGACATATCTAAAATAAAATTAAATCAAGAAGTAAAAATATCAGCAGACGTATTAGGAAAAGACACTGTATCCGGAGTAGTAAACAGAATATCTCCTACAGGAGAAAAATCATCTTCAAGCAACAGCATAATAGTACCTGTAAAAATATTAGTCACACAAAAAGATGAAAGACTTATATCAGGAGTAAATGCGAAAGCCACAATAAAAATACAAGGCGTAAACAACGTGTTCAAAGTACCGTTTGATTCTATACTGACTGTTGAAGATAAAAGCTATATATTTACAGTAGAAAACGACACACTTAAAAAGATAGAAGTTACAAAAGGTCTGGAATCTGATTTGGAAACAGAGATTTCATCACCACAGTTAACAGAGGGTATGCAAATAGTAAAAAGCCCACAAGAAACTTTTATGGACGGACAAAAAGTTCAAATAGTTGACAATTCAATGATGATGCAATATGGAGCTCAACCACAGGAACAAGTCGCAAAATAACAAATTAATTTAGAAATAGGAGCAAGTTAATGTCTGATAACAAGGTAGTACAAGTAATAGACCTGAAAAAGAAATATCAAATGGGCGATAGCGAGCTTATGGCTCTAAAAGGTGTAAACTTTGAAATAGAAAAAGGCGAGTTTGTATCAATTATGGGTTCATCAGGCTCCGGAAAATCCACGCTTATGAATATAATAGGCTGTCTTGATAAACAGAGCGAAGGCGAATATATATTGGAAGGCATAAACATAAAAGACAAGACACAAAACGAGCTTGCATATATAAGAAACCAAAAAATAGGCTTTGTATTCCAGTCTTTCAACCTTATATCAAGAACATCGGCACTTAAAAATGTAGAGTTGCCTATGATATACGCAAAAAAAGATTCCAACTACAGAACAAAACGTGCAGAAAAATTGCTTGAAGATGTAGGTCTGTCAGAAAGACTTCACCATATGCCAAACGAACTATCAGGAGGTCAACGCCAAAGAGTAGCAATAGCAAGAGCACTTGCCAACGACCCGCCTATAATATTGGCAGACGAACCCACAGGTAATTTAGACTCAAAATCATCAGTAGAAATAATGCAAATTTTTTCAGAATTAAATGCACAAGGCAAGACTGTAATATTGGTAACACACGAACCTGATATAGCAGCCTACACAAAACGAATAATAACATTCAAAGACGGAAACATACTAAAAGACGAAATAAACTATAATATATCAAAATTCTAATAAGATTAAACTGTTGTTTATTGATAGTTTAAATCAAAACATTATATTTTTGATTTAAACTTATATTTTAATACATTTTAAAAAAAATTATTCATCATTTAATCAGATATAAGTATT
This sequence comes from Peptoanaerobacter stomatis, assembly GCF_000238115.1. Classification (GTDB taxonomy): domain Bacteria; phylum Bacillota; class Clostridia; order Peptostreptococcales; family Filifactoraceae; genus Peptoanaerobacter; species Peptoanaerobacter stomatis. The sequence goes on from NZ_JH414550.1 coordinate 124,771, forward strand.
CAATTCTATCAGCAAAGCTATTACGCTTTGTTGAATTATATAAATTTTTAAAGATTTTATGAGGTAGATATGGGATTAATATTAGAAAACTTTAAAATGGCTCTATCATCAATAAAAGCCAACAAGATGCGCTCTTTTTTTGACTATGCTCGGCATAATCATAGGTATCGCATCAGTAATTACCATAACATCAGTCGGTGAATCTACCAAAGCCACTATGAACAAGTTTATAAGCGGTTTCGGTAAAAACAGAGTTGCGTTATACGTAAATTATGAAGAAGAAAATCAAATTGACGATAACAAATATTTTACTCTTGAAGATGTCGATTATATAAAAGGAAAATTTAAAAATCAATTAGCATATATATCATTATCAAACGGTTCTGTCAGCACTATAAAAAGAGGTATTAAAGAGCAAAAAGTGAATTTTTCAGGTGTAGATTATAACTATATCAAAGAATTAAGCACTTACAAAATAATATACGGTAGAGATTTTCAAGAAAATGATGTAATAGGAAGAAAAAAAGTAACAATAGTAAACAGAGAATTTGCTCAAGCACTGTTTGGAAGAGAAGATATAGTCGGCGAAGAAATAACAGGTACAATAGACGGTGAAACTACTACACTTAAAATAATAGGTGTATATAATAAAGAAAAAACCATCTTTGACTCCATAGGTGGAGGCAATCAAACAGACGCATATATTCCATACACAATTGCAGGTTCAAGCACGGGTTATTTGGATATGAAAATAGCCGAAAATTTGAACTCAGCAACAGAAAGCAACAAGATAAAAGAGTTTGTCACAAGATACAAGCAAGCTGATCCTTCAACATATAAAATACAGACTTTAGAAGAACAAGCAGGCATGATAAATCAAATGCTTACTATGCTGTCACTCGGATTAGGTGCAATAGCAGCAATATCTCTTGTAGTCGGCGGTATAGGTATAATGAATATAATGCTCGTATCAGTAACTGAAAGAACAAAAGAGATAGGTATAAGAAAATCTCTTGGAGCAAGAAAAAAAGACATATTGCTTCAATTCTTGATAGAATCAATAATATTATCAGGTGCCGGAGGTATAATCGGTACATTAATAGGTCTTGGACTGTCAAATATAGCAACCAAATTTATGAACGTGGATTCCACTATATCGGTAAACGCCATTATAACAGCAGTAGTATTCTCATTCGGCGTCGGTATATTCTTCGGACTCTTCCCTGCAAATAAAGCATCAAATCTCGATCCGATAGATGCTCTTAGATATGAATAGTTTTTAATTTTATAAATATAAAAAGATGTTCTTCGTAATTGGGAACATCTTTTTATATTTATACAGGCTACTTATTCCGATTTTTATTTAAAAATCCAAAAATAAATTTAATCCGCCCTACTACTGAATTATATTTAAATTAGCATTAGGACAATTTTGACAATTCTTACTACACAGCTTACAATTTTGAAGTTTACAGGTAAGGTCTGTACATGAACGTTTACAGAATATACATTCAATATTATCTCTTTTAGCTCTGTCTTTGACATTTATTGTAAGTCCATGCTCTATGAAGTCTGTAAATACTATAACCATATCCACTTCAGGCATTTTTAAATTTCTCATACCTTTTTTTCTGCCTTGCCAATGTATGTAATCATTTATTCCGAAATCTTTAAGCGTATTCGGTATTTTGCCTAATGTATCGGCTCCTACTAATAATGCTTTCATTAATATGTTTTTCCTTTCAAAAAAATTAAATGATAATTATTCTTAGTATATTGTATGATTTTTTTTATCAATTGTCAATAGTTATTATGTATATTATAAGTAAATTGATTTAATGTTTTTACGATTATTAATATTTAATTGACAAATATATTATCTTGTATTATAATTACTTTAATAAATGCAATAAGTTAAACAGTTCCACCAAAAAAGCACACTATGCCAGTAGTGTGCTTTTTAATAGGCTAATTATCACAAAAGATACTGTCTAACCATTTGCAAATATAATTACTGACCACATTTGCCATGACAGTAATAAAGAATGCAATAAGCATATTCAACAGCTTCACCTCCTAACCGTTATCCGGTATGGATTGTGATAACCATTTGATTATATCATATATTTATAGATAATGGTATTAATAAAAACTGAATTTTTTTGCTTCTTGAGGCAGATTACCTTTATATTTTTTAAACAATGTTGAAAATCTGCTGTGCGAATTGTACCCTACAGCTCTTGCAACCTCAGATATATTTAAGTTTGTCGCTATGAGCATATGCTCTGCAACATTTATACGTCTTCTTTGTATATATTCTGTAATGCTCATATTATACTTGCGTTTAAATGAATCTTTCAATTTTGTTTTGCTCATAAGTGCTATTTTGCACAACAAATCCTGTGAAATATCTGATGAGTAGTGGTCATTGATATACTTACACACATTATCGAGTGATATATCGTCTTGTAGGCTTATCTTGGCTTTACTCTCTTTCCTTTCAAAATATCTATTTATAGCTATATTCAATAATTCCTTGGCTTTTACCTCGTAATATATCTCACTTGCAGGAAAATTCTTATCATAACTCAAAATATCATCAGCAATTTTTTGTATCTCCGGTATCTCTTCCAAAGAATTTAGTTGTTGAAACGCATCTTCCAATACTTCTTTATCCAAATTTGATGTTTTTTCAACAAACTCTGCTATAAATTTTTCCTTATATTCTATTCCTACGGAAAAATACGGATATCCTCCATGAAGCAAAAATCTGAAAACTCCTTTTTTATGAAAATATGTAAATGTCATATTGTCCGTAACCGACTGATATGGAGTAAGGCACTCGCCATGTACGGACTTGATATATGATATGCTTACATAGGTATCGCTCAAATCATCTTGAGTGTGATTTACTATTATGTCTTTTTTTACATTAAAATCGTGGATATTTACGGAAAAATAATCATTTGTGTAAAACCAGTAATATCCGTCCATTTCCTGTGCATTTATCTTGTATGTAACTCCTATAGGCGAAAATAAATTACATTCCTCATCCAAAGTGAAGCCTACACTTGTTAAAAACTTTTCATATCCATAATTCATAACTGCCCTCCTTTATAGTCAATCCTAAATTTCTATAAATCAATATATGCTCATACTAAAAACTAATTACATATTATATCCTTAGAAAATCATATTTTTTTAAACAACAAATTATATAAACTTTAGCGATTTTATAATTTGCAACCGTATTCAGTATTGATAAAATATCAGCATAAATTAAGATATATTTCAATATTTGCTACGATTAGCCCAAATGATACATTTAGTCATTATTAACTATATACACTTGAAATAAATAATCATATTTTGTATCATTAATTTATCAAGATATAGCAAAATATTTATATAGTAAACTCAACTATACAATTCAAAATATAGTAAATCAAAATATTTGCAAGTTTATTAAAAAATATATGCGTTTAATCGGATAATCTCATTAATATAAGATTTACATATATTTGTTATTCATTTTTAAGTTGTTTTGCTATAAATAATTGCACTTATTTTAATTATATATCAGCAAAAGGAGGAATTCAACAATATGAATAAAAAAATAAGCATTAAAAATGTCATCACTTTTTATGCAAAAGAAAAAATGCCACTTTATTATTTAACTGTAATTTTTTCGGCTATCTATGGTATTTTGTCTGTTATACCTTACTATCTCATATGGCAAATTGCAAGAGAGCTGATAATAAACGGTACTTCAGCCGACAAAAACAAGATAGTATCATATGCAATTTACATATTTATATCACAAATAATAGGTATAATTGTGAGTTTTTCAGGATTGATGGCATCGCACTTGTTAGCCTTTCGCATTGAAAAAAATATAAGGCATAACGCTATTAATCACCTGCTCTCACTACCTATAGGATATTTTGAAAACGAAGATACAGGCAGAATAAGAAGAATGATTGACGACAACGCATCCAAGACACATACATTCATAGCACATATGTTCCCTGATATAGCATCTTCCACTGTTATACCTATACTTTTTATAATTATGATACTATCCGTAGATTACAGACTCGGACTGCTTTGCATAGCAGGTGTGATAATAGGAATGGCAAATATGTTTTCCTTAATGGGACCGAAAACTAAAGAGCTGATGGGCGAATATATGCAATCATCAGAAAATTTGAGCATAAACGGAGTCGAATTTATAAGAGGTATCCCTGTTGTAAAAGTATTTAACCAAAGCGTAGAAAGCTTTCAAAGATTTTATGCATCTATCATGGATTATGACGAAAAAGCAAAATTTTTCGTAAATTTTTGCAAAAAACCTATGATATTTTATACACTATCTCTATTTATGCCGACAATACTGCTCGGACCGCTTACAATGATACTTATAAGGCACAGCTCATCACCGCTTGAACTGTTGTCAAAGTCAATTTTATATATATTGATGTCAATGCTGCTTCACTCTGTACTTATGAAACTTGCAACAGTATCTGAAGCAAAAAATATGTTCTTCATATCCATAGAAAAATTGAATGATATTTTTGAAAATAAACAAATGCCTAATATGAACATAGAAAAAACAAATCAAGAAGGCATAAGTTTTGAAAATGTAAGTTTTACTTATATGGGCAAAGAAACTCCTGCTATAAACGATATAAGCTTCAATTTTAAAAAAAATAAAACATATGCGCTCGTAGGTGCAAGCGGTTCAGGTAAATCCACACTGCTTGAGCTCATCGGCAGATTTTACGATATAGACAAAGGCTCTATAAAAATAGACGGTCAGGACATTCGCTCAATAGACGAAGATATACTTTTGTCAAAACTCGCCATAGTGTTCCAAGAAAGCAAATTGCTCAAAAGAACGCTTAGAGAAAATATAACCATGGGCAAAAATTATTCAGATGATGAAATTTTAAATGCAATCAAATTAAGCGGTTGCGAAGATATACTCTCCAATATGAAAAACGGTTTAGACACTATGATAGGCGAGCAAGGAACATATGTATCAGGCGGAGAAGCACAAAGAATATCTATAGCAAGAGCATTTTTAAGAAACCCAGACATCTTGCTCTTAGACGAAGCTACAGCTTATGCAGACCCTGAAAACGAACATAAAATAAGCGAAAGCATAGAAAAATTAAAACAAGGCAAGACGTGTATAATGATAGCCCACAGATTAAATTCAATCACCAACGTAGATAAGATACTCATAATGCAACACGGAAAACTCATAGACAGCGGAAACCACGAAGAGCTTATGCAAAACAGTCCTTATTACAGACAGCTCTACGAAAACTATTCAAGAAGTATAAAATGGAGGGTTGCAAATGCTTGATATATTACAAAAAAAATTCATGTTATCAAAAGAAGGCTCAAAAAATATGTTAAAAGGTATAATCTATTGCGCACTTTTAAACATAGCCTTTATGATGCCTATGGGTGTAGTGTTCAATTTTATCAGAGAAAGTCTGAACATCTATATGTACCATACTCAAACAAACTACACCACAATACTATATGTAGTAATGGCAATCATAACTTTTTTAGCTATATATTTTGCCAACAATCTGCAATATGACAGCGTATATACCACAACATATACAGAAACGGCAAACAAGAGAATATCACTGTCAAACCATATACGCAAATTGCCTCTTTCATTTTTTGACAAGAGAGATCTGGCAGATTTGACAGCCACTATAATGGGAGATATGGAAGCCATAGAACACGCATATTCTCATGCCGTACCCGAATTTTACGGCACAATCATATCCGTAACCTTAATAGTAGTATCAATAGCAACTATGAATTTGAAAATGGCAATTTGCCTTATACTTCCATTTCCAATAGCACTTTTTATGATTCACTTGGCAAAAAATAAAAAAATGCAATCAGAAAAAGCTCACTATGGCGAAAAATTAAAAGTAACTGAATTTGTTCAGGAAACTCTCGAAAATATACTGCCGATAAAAGCATATCAAAGAAAAGAAAAAACTATGTCGGAGTTTAAAAAACTGCTCGACAGCGAAGAAAAAGAACATCTTAGAGCGGAGATATACAATCCGTTGCTTTTAGCACCGCTTAAAACACTTATGAGAATAGGTGTACCGCTCGCAATATTGGTAGGATTCGGCGAATATACAAACGGAAATCTTGAGCTTGCATCTTATATATGCCTTATAATCGCCTGCGTAGTAATATATGCACCTATGGACGGTTGCCTTTCATTCATAATAGAGTTTATGTATATAGACACACCGGCAAAAAGAATGGACGAAATATTCAATATGAAACTTATGAGCGGAAATGACAAACAGATAGATAATTTCGACATAACACTCGAAAATGTATCATTCGGCTACAATGATACTGAAGTGATAAAAAGTGTAAGCTTTACAGCAAAACAAGGTCAAACTACTGCACTTGTAGGCGCATCAGGTTCAGGCAAATCAACACTTGCAAAATTGATGCTCAGATTTTGGGATATAAACTCAGGCACAATAAAATTAGGCGGTAGCGACATACGTCAGATAGAACCGGAAAATCTGCTCAAACACTATTCAATGGTATTTCAAGACGTAGTGCTTTTCAACAATACAATTATGGAAAATATCAGAATAGGACGCAAAAACGCAACAGACGAAGAAGTAATACAAGTAGCAAAAATAGCGATGGTAGACGAATTTGTCCAAGAATTACCTCAAAAATATGACACAAAAATCGGAGAAAACGGAGTACTTTTATCAGGTGGAGAGCGTCAGAGAATATCAATAGCAAGAGCCATATTAAAAGACGCACCTATAATATTTTTGGACGAATCCACATCAAGCGTAGATGCCGACAACGAAACAAAACTGCAAGAGGCACTGTCAAACCTCGTAAAAAATAAAACCGTAATAGTAATTGCACACAGATTAAGAACTGTTGAAAACGCCGACAAAATAATAGTGCTTAGAGACGGCAAACTCATAGAAGAAGGAACATCAAAACAGCTTATAGACAAAAAAGGCGAATTTTACAAATTATGGAAGCTCCAAAAGAATAATTAGTATATTAAAATATTTATTCTAAATTCATACTTTTCCCCAATATAATAACAGTGATGCTATTACTACTCTCATTAATTCAAATATAATAACAGTATAGTTTATAAGAAATATATAAATAGCGTTATATCTTATTAAATTTATAAAACACTATTTTTCAGTTGAATTTTGATATAACATATTTATACTAAAAGTTAATAGAATAATGGATATTTTTGCTTTTAATAATTTATTTAACTAATTAAAATCAAGTATAACTTATATATATTTTATCCATTAATTAAAAGAATATTAACATTACTATAATTTCAAAAAAGAGAAGTATCCATATTTTCACAGATACTTCTCTTTTTTTATTTTCTCGTCTTATTGCTAAAACAATATTCTTTCAAAGAATTATATTTTTTAATCATTATACCAGAAATTTTAAGCAAATTTTATTTTTATTATACTTACTATCATTTTATAGCTATTTGTTTCTATTAAAATACAATTTTCCTAAATTGCAATATTTTTTATTAAATTTAATTTAGTACCTTGCATTATATAGTACCTTGTGTTATACTCTATTTAATAAAAATAATTTTATACTAATATCTGTTTAATTAAGGTATAAAATTTATATACGTTATTAAGTGTACTTAATTTTACTTAGCTAATAAATTCTTAAAATATCTATTATTCTACTGTCTTTTATACTGAAAATCTTTTAAAAAGCCATATATACTATGAAATAATACAATAAATATTCATATAAAAATATATTATATAGGAATCAAAATTGTACGGCATTTCAAACGGGCAATAGTATTATGCTTATTTCAGCATTTACGAGCATTAAAGCATAGTATATTTCATATTATAAGTAGAATAAAAAAACTATAAAATGATAAATATTTTTTATTTTGTTCTTATAGTAAATAATAGATAAAGCTTATTAGTATTAAGGAGGTTTTATGAACATACAATTCAAAAAAGGTGTGTTGGAATTGCTCGTATTATCTCTGCTCATCGAAAAGGATATGTACGGATATGAACTGGTTGAAAAAATATCCGCTCATATAGATATATCGGAGGGTACTATATATCCGCTGTTAAGGCGACTCAAAAATGACGGATATGTGGATACATACTTGCAAGAGTCTCAAACAGGTCCACCAAGAAAATATTACAAGCTCACAGACACCGGCAGAGCTTCACAAAACTTGCAAATCAAAGAATGGACTGATTTTACAAGCTCGGTAAATACTATTTTGAAAATATAAAAAAGGAATGATACCATATGAAAAAAAGAGAATTTTTGGACTTGCTCAAATTTTATCTCAAAGATATGCCTCAAATCGTGATAGATGATATCCTCTCGGATTACGAAGAACATTTCAACATAGCAATGGAAAACGGCAAGAGTGAAGAAGATATATGTAGCGAGCTTGGCTCACCGGAGTTGATAGCAAAAGAATATATAAGCGGTGAAAAAATACATCTCGTAGCTAAAAATGTAGAATTTGAACAATCAGGCTTTGAAAAAGACGCAGAAGAGGAGAACAAAAAAAGCAAAAATTATAAATTTATTTTAACAATATTGGCAATAATAGGTGTAATAAGCATTTTGCCCACAATATTCGGTTTCGGAATGGGAGTTGTAGGTGTAATAATTGCCATAATATTAGGTATATTAGGCATTTTCTTTGGAATTGTCAGCTCAATAGTAGGGATTATATTTACTATATTTGTATTCGGAATAACACTTATAATGTCCGTTATAAACCCCATTTTCGCAAGAAATATTTTCCCGAATCATATAATCACTTCTATTCACCCGCTTACAAGGTTGTTTTCAGCTATTGCCGTAATATCTTTCGGACTTCTAATAATACTGCTTGGAGTTTTTATAATAAAGTTAATTATAAAAGGTATAAAAAACATATTTATAACAATTAAATGGAAAAAAAGGAGGAATAACAATGAAAAAACTTCTAAAGGCTCTAATAATATTAATCTTAATAAGTAGTCTGCTTTCAGCTATTTCATTTTTCGCATTCGATTTTGCAAATGTAAGAGATATCTACAGTCATAATTCAATATTTCACAGCCATAGATATAATCCTGTTAAAGACTATATCAAAGATGAAATTGATGATGCTCTTGATTATAATTATGAAGATTACGATATAATCAATAAAGGTGCAAATTTATTTGCTAAAAGTTTGGAGCAAAATATCTTGGATGGCGTATCCGACTTTGTATCCGATACTGTAATTGATGAAATGGCACTTGGTGATTATTTTGAAAATGAAATGTCCAAGGAATACAAATACTTACTAAAGACTGAAAATTTGAATAAATTTGACGAATTATATATAAACTTGCCGTCTTCATCTTTATGTGTACAAATAGAAAAATCCGATAAATACAAGATAGATTTTTACTCAAAAAGAAAGAGCAATGACAATGTAAAACTTATGAAGATAAATCAAAACGGCTCAAAATATGAAATAACTTCACCTGAAAAGTTTGACAAAAATACACCTTACTTAGTTATTTCAACACCTGATGCTCAAAATCTTAAAGTGAAGTTTGATACGGACAGTGCAGTATTTGTGGCAAAAGAGAGTTTGAAATCCGCCGACTTAAAAACGGATAACGCAGTTATCAGCCTAAGCGGTGAAAAATCCTACAACATAAATATAGACGCGTCTGATTCGATAGCACGGATAGATTTAAAAAATTATGACGCACAAATAAATGTAAAAAGCGACAGCGGTATAGTAAATATATTAGGTAAAAAATATATGTTGGAAGATAAAACTATAAGCGAAAAAATTAAAAACGGAAAAGACAAAATAAACATAGAAATGGATTCAGGTTTTATAAAAATAAAATAGTTTAAAGTTCAAGCAATAGTATTATAACTATTTTCTAATAAAATTATGGATAACTTGTATAATTAACATTAATATATATAGTCTACCTGAAAAATTAATTATTATGTTTTCCAATTATTCTATAAGACTTTATACTAATCACTATCTATAATACCAAGTATTTCATATTTGATGAGATTATATATATTTATAGATTATACGCAATTTTGTCTTAATACTAAAATTCTATAAAATAACTACATAAAAAAGAAGAAAATAAGATATAATACACTTTAAAAAATATGGTTAAAAGTATATCTTTACGGCGTTGAGTAGTAGTATCTATTTAATGGAATATTAGTATTAGATAATAAATAAGTTTCATAGCGAATTAACCTTATTATAAATAAAGCTGATTCACTATGAAACTTAACTGTTTAAAACTTCATATTTTTGAATGCGAAGTTGTTTTTTTTGAGTTTCTTTTTATTGTACGCTGTATCTTCCAATGGAAGTTTTGTTCTAAATATCCCGTCAAATTTCATATATGCTCCTTGAAGTGCTGCAACTGTCGGTATTGCTGATATTTCAGCCACTCCTTTTGCTCCATATGCAAGTTTGCTGAGATTTTTTTCTACTATGATTACATCTATTTCCGGCACCTGATTGGCTCTAAGCACTCCAAGTGAGCCAAAATCTCCCTGCACAACTCCATTTTTTACAATTACTTTTTCACTCAGTGCATATCCAAGCGCCATAGTAACTCCGCCTTGTATCTGCCCCTGTATATTAATAGGGTTAATGGCTTTTCCTACATCATGAGATGCTATCACCTTTTTTACTTTTCCGTCTTCATCCAAAGCGACACAATGCGTAGCATAAGCATATGATATATGAGATATAGGATTATCTTTTTTGGAATCAATAGGATCTGTTACGCTCACATATTCTCCTATATAATAGCTTCCGTTAAGTTTTCTAAGGGTAGAATTTATGAGTGCCTCTTGTAATTTAAGAGATGCTCTCCTCACCGCTTCTCCTATGAAAAATGTGTGTTTTGACGTGTTTGCACTGCCAAGTTGCATACATTCACATTTTATTTGCCCCGGCAAAAGACCGGTCGTTTGGCAAACTATCTGAATAAGTGCAGTTTCTATTCCTTGACCTGAAAATGCTATGTCGGATTTTATTATAACTTTGTCATTTTTTACAAGCAATACGCATTTCCCAACATCTTTACTTCCTACACCATCTCCCATATTTTTCATAGCACAAGCTATTCCTACATATGATTTTGAGTAAAAGAAATCTTTTACTGAAATCAATGTTTCTTTTAATGCAGTATCACTGTCGGCTATCTGTCCGTTAGGCAATATATCTCCTACATCTACCGCATTTTTATATCTTATATCCCATGCCGATATACCTGCAAGTTCTGCAAGCCTGTTGAGATTGCTCTCAATCGCAAAATTGGACTGAGTAACTCCAAATCCTCTGAATGCTCCTGCGCTTATATTATTTGTAAAAACGGACATACCTTTTATATTTATATTTTGGTAATTATATGGACCTGCGGAGTGCATACAGCATTTTTCTATAACATTTTCTCCTACTGAGGCATATGCTCCTGTATCTGCTATAATTATAGCTTTTAAAGCTGTAAGTTTTCCGTTTTCATCGCAAGCTGTTGTAAATTCCATTTCCATTGCATGCCTTTTGGAGTGATATTTGATGCTTTCCTGTCTTGTAAATGTCATCTTGACAGGCTTCTTGGTTTCAAGTGCAAGAAGTGCCGTATGGTGCTGAACTGTTATATCATTCTTGCCTCCAAAATCTCCACCTACGTTTTTTATAAATACTTTTATATTATTTTCAGGTAAATCCAATATGTTCACAAGCTGTTTTCGTATATTTGACACATTTTGTGCAGATGTATAAAGTATCAAATCTTCATCTTTAACATATGCAAGTGCCGATTCTGTTTCTAAAAAGGCGTGGTCAGTCATTGGAACGCTGTAATTATTTGTTATTACATATTTTGAATTTTTTATGGCTGAATCTACGTCTCCTCTATTTATAAGGACTTTTTGTAATATATTTCCGTCTTTATGTATATCATATGCGTCTTTTTTAAGAGCATCTTTCATATGTGTTATAGGCTTTAATTCTTCATACTCCACTTCTACTAATGACAACGCCTCTTTTAATCCTTTTTTAGTCTTTGAGGCTATTGCACATATAGCGTCGGATATACATCTCGTTTCTTCGCCTACTCCTACAAATACAGGCGTATCTTGCCTTACAAGCCCTACTTTATTTGATTTTTTCAGAGAGTTTTTGTCTATTATTGCTACCGTATCTTTGTGATTTAATGCTTTTGTGCAATCAATACTTTTTATAAAGGCTCTCGGTACGTCTAATCTCAATGCACCGCCATATAACATATCTTTCATATATAAATCGTCTGTATATTTTGCTATGCCGAGTATCTTATCATCCACTTCTTCTGAAGATAAAATTTCGCCTATTTTACCCTTTGATTTAGATTTTTGTATCTTATCTATTCCTGCAAATATCCTTGAGGCTAATTCTATTGCTTTTTCTATCTTTGCATATCCCGTACATCTGCATATGTTTTTGCTTATAGCTTTTTTTATCTGATATTTTGATGGCAAGTTATATTCATCTATAAGTGCCTTTGCCGACATAATCATCGCAGGAGTACAGTATCCGCACTGTACTGCACCTACAGTTTTAAATGCATATACATAAACTTCTTTTTCTTCTTCGTCCAAGCCTTCCACCGTTATTACGCTTTTTCCCAATATATCAGATATTTTTTTATGGCAGGAGTATGTAGCTACACCGTCTATTATAAGCATGCACGCACCGCAACTGCCATCTTCACAGCCACGTTTTACCGATGTTATATGCATAATATCCCTTAGGTAGTCTATTAGATACATATCTATATATGAGTTTACTATTTCGCCATTTAGTATAAATTCAAGCATTGTATTCACCTTTTTTTGTAAGTAATACCAATCTCCAATAGAATAACATATATTTATGTGAAAAATCCATAAATAAAAGTATATTTATTAAATTTACACAACTCTATTTTTCTATCATTCTAATGAATTTTAGTATATAGCTTATCGTCAATAATTTGCAAAATCAACAATAAATATTTTTAAAGGATAGATTTTTTTCTATCCTTTTATTAAATATATCCATTTTTAAATATTTTTATTTATTATATTACATATTTTTCCAAATTTCGCTTGCTCTTTGAGTAGAATCGGCATTTATCTTATCCATATCGGCAGTAAGTATTATTCTGTCTTTCATGACAAGTTTACCGTTTATTACAGTATGTTTCACCATTCCACCGTTTACTCCGAATAATAAATGTCCGAACCAGTTTGCATCTGACATAGGTGTATGAGGTTTGTAATCTACAACTATTATATCAGCATATGCTCCTTTTTCAATCTTTCCAAGCGGTTTATCCCAATATTTTGCACATATTTTTGGATTGTTTTCAAATTGAAGTGCTTTTGTTTCCATAAAACCTACTGTAGGATCTGCTAAATGATGGCTTTGAAGTATATTTGATACTTTCATTGACTCAAACATATCTTGTGTGTATGCGTCTGAACCCAATCCTACTCTTATGCCTTTTTTAAGCATTTGTACAACAGGTGGCGCTCCTACAGCATTGTTCATATTTGACTCCGGATTTGTAACTACACTTGTGTCTGTAGCTTTTATTATATCCATTTCACCTTGACTTAAATGTATGCAGTGTATTGCAAGGGTTTTATCTCCTAATATTCCCCAATCGTACAGTCTTTCTCCAACTTTTCTGCCATATTTTTTAAGGCTGTCATATTGGTCTTCTATACCTTCTGTAACGTGTACGTGATATCCTGCATCTACGCCTTCCATAGCTTCTTTTATAAGAGACATAGTTTCATCTGATATAGTAAATGATGCGTGCATTCCGAACAATCCTTTTACCATATCATCGTTATCTTTAAGTGTATGTTTTATAAAATCCACATTTTCTTTTATTCCCGCTTTTGTTGCTTCTTTACCGTCTCTATCTGTTGTTTCAAAGCAAAGAGATGTTCTTACACCTATTTTTTTTGCAACTTCTTCAAGTGCAAAAAGGCTTCCGGGTATGCAATGTCCACTTGCGTGATGGTCAATAAGTGTAGTAACACCTGATTTTATAGACTCTGCATATGTAGTGTATGCGTTCAGTTTTATATCTTCCAAGCCGAGACTTCTATCCAGTTTCCACCAAAGATTTTCCAATATGTTGAAGAAGTTATCAGTCGCTCCGCTCGGTGCCATTCCTCTTGCATATGCACTGTATATATGTGAGTGAGCGCATATCATACCCGGCATTATAAGTTGACCGTTTGCATCAAGCACCTCTTCATTGGGATTAGCTTTTTTAAGTGTTTCAAAATCTCCTATTTCCTCTACTACATTGCCTTTTATAAGCACTGCTCCGTTATCCATAAAACCTATTTTGTCTGAATTTGTTATGAGTCTACCGTTTCCTATTATCATAATATTCACCTCTATTTTAAATTTTTATAGTTTAAAAGATTTACCGAATTTATATTTAATTAAATATACGTTCAAAATATAATTTATAAAACCGATACTTTTCATCTAAGATAATTCTTTTTTCAAATCTGCTAAACTGTTTATACTGTTTTCACACTGTATTTTTATTCCAAAAAATTTCATATTCATATTTTCGGCAAGTTTTTTGTCAGCTTGTGAATCTCCACATACAAACGATTTTTCCAATTCAATATCCGGATATTTGCTCATAGCTTGTTTTATCATTCCGACCTTTGGTTTACAACAATCACAATCATCGTTTTTTTTATGTGGACAAAAGAAGACGTCAAGCACTTCTATATCATTTGATTTCAATATATTAAGTAGTTTTTTATTGAAATCATTATATTGTTTTAAAGTAATTATATTCTCTCCGATTATGTACTGATTAGTTAAAATTATTATTTTATATCCTATTTCACATAGATATTTCATTGCTTCGATAGTGCTTTCAAACAGCTCAGGCTCGCTTATACAGCTCCATTTTTCATCTTCGTAGTCTTTATTTATAGTACCGTCTCTGTCCAAAAATGCAACTTTCATAGCTTCTCCTAATAATTTTTATTATATTTTGAGAATATAATGGCTTGACTATAAGAAATTTTGAGATTTTTACAATATTAAACTGTAATATCTTATCTTTAAAAATGAAGATTGTTTTTGTGAAATAGACTACGTCAATAATTATATCTTTTGACGCTTTGTCTATTTCACAATTAATCATCATCCACTTATATTATAAAAGTTATTTGTTGTTATGGTCAATATCTTAAATCTAATCTGCAATTATTCCGTCAATCACATAATATCCATATTTTTCTTCTATTTGATTTAACATATTTACATATAAATCCGGTATGTTCTTGTCGCCTTTTTTATATGTTACTATATCTTGGTTTTCCAATCTGAATAGATATGTTCCGTCTTCTTGTCTGAAAAATCCTACATTTGTTGATTCTTCAAAATCCAGTTTTGTCCAGAAAACAGTAAACTTATCTTTATACGGTCTGCCTGAGTGCGGACAGAATACGCCACAGTTACCACATTCATTACACATTCCGTCTATGTGTATTATTTGATGCTTCATATCATAGCCGTCTACTTGCAACATTATATTTGCTCTGTTAGGACATACTTGTACACAGATTTCGCATATTTGGTCGCATTTAAGGCATCTTTCACCTTCACTGCCGTCTTGTTTAGGTAATACAAGTATAGCACGTCTTTTATATAACTCGTTTTCATCTTCTATTATATCATATTTTTTGAAGTCAGGTTTGATATTTTCTTTTGCCAATATATCAAGTGCTGTCTTTTTAGCATCTCCCATACCTTTTACTATCGTTGAAGGTCCTTTTTTGCAATCTCCTATTACATATACGTCTTTTTGACTTGTTTCGCAATTTGTATTTAATACTGCATAACCTTTTTTGTCCAACTCAAGATTATTTGATGCAAAAGCATTTTTATCAACTGTTGCTCCTGTTGCTCCTATAACTGTATCAAAATCAAGCTCTACAAACTCTCCTGTTCCTAAGCAGGCTCTTCTGCCACTTTCATCAAAACCGCCGAGTTTCATTTTTTCACACTTCAATGTTTTGCCGTCAAATTCTACAGGTGCTGTGAGCTCCATTATTTCTATGCCTTCTTTTTTAATATGGTCTACTTCTTCCTGTGCTGCCGGCATATAAGCTTCTGTTCTTCTGTATACTAAAACTGCTTTTTCTACATTTGGCAATTTGCTTGCTACTCTTACGCAGTCCATTGCTACGTCTCCTGCCCCTATAACTGCTACTTTACTTCCTACATTCACCTTGTCTTCATTTTTGTATTGCCATAGGAAATCAAGGGCATCTATTACTTTTTCTTGTCCTTTGTTTACAGGCGACATTCCTTTTTCCCATGCACCTGTTGCAACTATCACATATTTATATTCTTTTTGTAAATCTTTATAGCTGTCTTTTATTTCTGTATTAAATTTGAATTCTACTCCTTGATTGACTGCTATTTGATAATCTCTTTGTATCTCTTCATCAGATATTCTAAATGCAGGTATTATATGGCTTACTATTCCATAAGGTTTTGAAAGTTTTTCAAATACTGTAACCTCCACACCGTTTCTTCTAAGATATGATGCAGCTGCGATTCCGACAGGACCTGCTCCTATAACTGCTACTTTATTTGCTGTTTTTATTTCTGATTTTTTTATTTGTGAGATAAATTTGTCTTGTGCATTATCTGCTGCAACTAATTTTATTTCTCTTATTTGTAAAGTTTTTTCGTAGTCAACTCTTGTACAATGGTCTTGGCAGTGATGTGCACACAGTTTACCCAATATTGTAGGTGCAGTATTGTCATTTGCTATTACTTCTATCGCTTTATCATAATCTTTGTCTGCCACAAGCTTCAAATATTCAGGTATTTGCTGTTCAATAGGACATCCTCCGTCTTTACAAGGTGCTTTGAAACAATCAAATAGAGGTAATGCTGAATCTGTCTTTCTGCTTGCAACCTTTTCTCTGTACAATTTATGATTTCTTCTATGTTCAGGTATATTTTTTACAACTTCAGCCAATTTTTCATAATCTATACCGTCATAGCTTTCTTTCATCAAATCTTCGGTTTCTTTTGCAAGTTGAGCGAATCTTTCGTATCCGCCAGGTTTTAATATAGTAGTGGCAACTGTTATAGGCATTATACCAGTTTCAAACATTTCTCTTATGTTAAATGCGTCCGCTCCGCCTGAATATGATAAAGGCAATTGACCTTTAAATTCATTGGACAATTTGCTTGCCAATGATAAACTCAATAAATAAAGTGAACGTCCTGCCATATACATTTCTTCTGAAGGCAACTCTCCTCTTTCAACTTTTACAGGGAAAGTATTTGTTATTTTCAAGCCGAATGCTTTGCCTTCATTTTTTGCGATTTCAAGCAATCTTTTGAACATTGATATAGCATCACTGTATTGCAAGTCATTGTTGAAGTGATGATCTGTAAAGGAAATATAATCATATCCCATTTTATCCAATATGTTTCTTGCAAATTCATAGCCCAATAGTGTAGGGTTACATTTTATAAATACATTTACTTTCTTTTCTTTTAACAAATAACTTGAAATTTTCTCTATGTCTTCTGCCGGACATCCGTGTAGAGTTGATAGAGTTATCGACTTACAGACATTTGGAGAGATTTTTTCCAAATCTTGCAATGTAAAGTTTTCAAATTGATCTATATTATTTTTTAAGTATTCTTTGCATTCTTTAAATATAGCTGTAGAAGATGCGTCTTTCATACCTTCTATATATTTGTCTATCTTCTCTGATTGTATCCCTTCAAGTGTATATCCCACACTCATATTATAAGCAAAATCTTGCTCATCTGATATGCCGAATTCTTTTGCAAGCACTATTGTCGCAAAGTATGCTTTGATATATTCGTCAAACGCTTGAGGTACTGTAAGCTCTGTTGACCATTCACAGTTATAGCACTCATCTTCCGCATTTATACATGGTCTTGCAATACAAGCCTGTAATTCTTTTCCATCCATTATTTGCACTGTTTTTAATTCTATAAATCTTGCTCCGGCAAGATAAGATGCAACTATGTTTTGGGCAAGTTGTGAGTTCGGACCTGCCGCCGGTCCTACGACTGTCGAAATAGTATCTCCTAATACTATTTTTTGTTTTTTTCCTGACTTATTAAAATAAAACTTATCTTTTCTTATTCCGAATACACTTTTGCAATTTTTATACTCATCTAATGACCAAGTAATTATATTTTCAAAAGGTATGCCTCTCATAAATTCGCTCATAATTTCCCCTCCTAAATTAAAAGTTTTTTATAAATATCAATTCAATAATTTTATTTTTTCATTTATATAAATTTCAATTGTTTTCAAGCTTAAAATAATTCTTTTACAAACAAAATCCAATATCATTTTAAAATGATACATAAATCTTAAAATTGCTGTTTATCAAACATTGTTAGCGATTTCTTTCGGAAAGTTTCATTTTTATTTGAGATTAGCATAATATACCTCTACATATAAAATCGCTTTTTAAATAATTCATAACTTAGTATTAAACCGCTATATAGTTAAATATCAGTATCTAAATTTATATAGCGGTTTAAGTTGTAATATATCTCTTTATTAAAAATTTTATTATTCGCCTTTTCTTACCATTTCTTCCGCCAATTCTCTGTCGTGAGCATCAGGAGGGAATATTATATTGCAAAGTATTGATATTATACATACACAGGCAACTGTATCTTTGAACAAGAATGCCAATGCCGGAGGTAATCCCTGTACTGCCGCCGGATGTGCACCAAGTCCAAGTCCAAGTCCGAATGTAACGCCTAATATTATTATGTTTCTGTCACTGAAACCGGCTTTTGCTATCATTTTTATACCGTTTATAAGTATCATTGCAAACACAGTTATAACTGCACCGCCAAGTACGCTTGAAGGCATTATGTTGAACAACATACCTATCTTAGGCAAAAATGCCGCTCCTGCAAGTACAAATGCACCCATTGCAATACACCATTTATTTACAACTTTTGTCATGGCAACTATACCTGCATTTTGTCCGAAAGCAGTATTAGGTAATGCGTTGAATAACACTGCCGTAGTAGAACCGAGCGCATCAGCAAGTATTGCTCCTGATGTTTCTTCTCCTGTAGCCTCTCTGTTAAATCCGGCTATTGTTATACCATTGGAGTTACCTATAGTTTCAAGTCCTGATACTATATATATTGTTGCAAAACTTATTACCGCCTCTAACGGAAATTTTAAATCCCAAGGTGCAAGTATCGGAATAGGAGCTGCGAAAAGCGGGGCATCAAAAACAGGTTGAAAACTGATTTGTCCTGTAAGTGCCGCAGCTATATATCCAACTATAAGACCTATAAGTATTGCAGATATCTTCCACATGCCTTTTCCAAATCTTTGAAGGAATATTATTACAAAAAATACCAAAAATCCTAATGCTATATTTTCTATAGAACCGTATTTCAAATGAACAGTACTTGCATCCAAACCTTTTGCTGTAGCTTCCGCTATCGCTTTTGCATCTGCAGCTTTGAGTGCCGCTCCTCCTGCAAAATAATCCACACCTACATCCAACAGATGTATGCCTATTGTGATAAGCACACTGCCTACAACAAGCGGAGGGAATAATTTTTTAAGCGGTTTGTAGAATATTCCCATAACAACTTCAACAAGGCTTCCTACTGCCGCAGCACCAAGTACTACCGCAAGTGCTACAAGAGGACCTTGTTCTAAATATTGCAGTCCTATTGTTCTGGCAGTCGGTACAAATGCAAACGATGTACCCATTACTATCGGAAGTCCCGCACCTATTTGGAATTTACCTATTTTTATAGGATATAACTGCACGAAAGTAGTAAGTCCTGATACAAACATCGCACATTGTATCATCCTTAGTCTTGTTTCATTGTCAAGTCCAAGTACACCTACCAATATAAGTACAGGAGCAAGATTACCTGTAAACATCGCAAGTACGTGTTGGAATCCAAGCGGAAAAGCAACCTTAAAACTTGGTCTGCCCTCAAGTTGATAAATCAACTCTTGGTCGCTCAATTTTTTAGTATTATCACTCATCTATTTTTCTCCTTAGTTATGTAAATTGATAATTATAAATTACAATTTAACATTTTGTTATTACAAAATAAATACAGTTTTTTTTGCAAATCATTAATCATAAAAAAATATTATGTTAATATTATGTCAATTCAGTCAAGAAATATTTACTTTTATTTAATTAATAATCCTAATTTATTCTATTATTTATATTATTCCGAATAATTTTTCTTGTCAAAATTGATTATTATAGTCACCTTATTTTATCCACTTTTTAAATAAACAACTGTCAATTACCAAATAAATCTCACAGCAATAATAAATTATATTTTATATCATAATGAAAGCTTTATTTGATAACCGACCGTTTAGATATATGTTTTTATATTATTATTTCATCCATCTTTCTTTTTTTGCATTTTCTAATCTTTGCAACATATCTTGTGGATTTCTTACTTTTGATAAGAATATCATAGCTGCTATTATATATGGTTTGAAGCTTGCTTCTTTGTATAGAGGCACTCTATATCTGTCGAATACTGAGTTTTCAACTTCTCCTTCTTTACAGCTGAGTCCTGTTATATCAGCAGGCAAACAGTGTAGGTAAAGAGCTTTTCCGTCTTTAGTAGTTTTCATCAATTCTTCTGTACATTCCCAATCTTTATGTTTAGCGTTTTGAGCAAGAAGCTCTTTTTCAAGTTCATTTATTCCGTTCATATCTCCTTTTCCATAAAGGTCTGTTCTTTTTTCCATAGCTGCAAAAGGAGCCCAAGATTTAGGATATACTATATCTGCATCTTTGAATGCTTCTGCCATTGAGTTTGTCTTAGTGAATTTTCCACCATAAGCTGCTGCATTTTTTCTACCTATTTCTTCTACTTCAGGCATTATTTCATAACCTTCCGGATGAGCAAGAGATACTTCCATTCCTAATCTTGTGAACAGTCCTACAACACCTTGAGGTACTGAAAGTGGTTTTCCGTAAGATGGTGAGTAAGCCCAAGTCATAGCTATTTTTTTGCCTTTAAGATTTTCTATTCCACCAAATTCGTGTATTACATGAAGTGCGTCAGCCATTGTTTGTGTAGGGTGGTCTATATCGCATTGAAGGTCAACAAGTGTAGGTCTTTGCTCTAATATGCCGTCTTTATGTCCTTCGTCAACATATGATGCGTAATCTCTCATATATTTGTTACCTTTTCCGATATACATATCATCTCTGATACCTATAACGTCAGCCATAAATGATATCATATTAGCTGTTTCTCTAACTGTTTCACCGTGTGCTATTTGTGATTTTCCTTCATCTAAGTCTTGTACTTCTAAACCTAATAGGTTACAAGCTGATGCAAAAGAGAATCTTGTTCTTGTTGAATTATCTCTAAATAGTGATATTCCAAGACCTGAATCAAATATCTTTGTAGATATGTTTTCTTCTCTCAATTTTCTAAGTGCATCTGCAACTGTCCAAGTAGCTTGTAATTCATCAAATGTTTTTGTCCAAGTTTCAAAAAAATCGTTGTTGTACATTTTTTCAAAATTTAGTGAATCTAATTTGTTTATATATCTTTGCATTAATGACATTATTTAATCCTCCGAGATTTAATTTATTATTTAATTTATAATCATTTTATAATAAGCCGAAGATGCGCATTTACCACAAAGTTGTAGTTATATTTCAAACACGCACTCTTTTTTCGGCTTTAAGCTTAAAACTTGTTTATTTTTTAGTCCAATAATATTAAAAATTATTTTACTAATTGTGAATATTCGTAAGGAACTCCTGCATATAGAGCTGCGCAAGTTACCAAGTCGTTTTTCCAAGTTATTTCGTTTGGTGCATGGGCTTGAGCTTCCGCTCCAGGTCCAAATCCTATGCAAGGTATTCCGTTTCTTCCCATTATAGACACACCGTTTGTAGAGAATGTCCATTTATCTGTAAGAGGTCTTGCTTGTCTCATTTCTATATTATCAACGTCACCTTTTCTAAGCTCAGTATTGTATAGTCCTTGATATACTTTTTCAAGAGATTTTGTAACATTGTGATCTTTTGGAATTACCCAAGTTGGGAAGTAGCATTCGATAGGATATTTTTCTCCTGTCCAAGATGGTACATCATATTCGTACATTGATACCTTAGCACCGTATTTTTGTACTGCCGGAAGGTCTTCAATCTCTTTTATACAACTTTGCCATGTTTCGCCTGCAGTCATTCTTCTGTCAAGTGATATGCTGCAAGAGTCAGCTACTGCACAACGGCTTGGAGATGTGTAGAATATTTGAGATACTGTAACTGTTCCTCTTCCAAGGAAGTTAGCTTCTTCATAATGCTCAGGATTGTATTTTTTATCAAGCATTTTTACAAGTCCTCTTATTGCAGTAGACTCGTCTGCAGAATTTGCATTAAGATCTCTTATGTTTTGGATTATTTCAGACATTTTGTATATAGCATTGTCTCCACGCTCAGGAGCTGAACCGTGGCAAGATATACCTTGTACGTCAACTCTTATTTCCATACGTCCTCTTTGTCCTCTGTAGATACCACCATCAGTAGGTTCTGTAGATACAACAAATTCAGGTCTTATGTTTTCTTTTTTGATTATATATTCCCAGCAAAGTCCGTCGCAGTCTTCTTCTTGAACTGTTCCTACAACCATTACTTTGTATCCTTCAGGAATAAGATTAAGTTCTTTCATTATTCTTGCACCGTAAACAGCAGAAATAACTCCACCTAATTGGTCAGAAACTCCTCTACCACCTATGTGCAAATCATCTTCAAATCCTTCATATGGATCGAATGTCCAGTTAGCTCTGTTTCCTATTCCAACTGTATCTATATGTCCGTCAAAAGCTATTATCTTGTCGCCTTTGCCCATGAATCCCATTACGTTTCCTTGTTTGTCTATATATGCTTCGTCAAACTCTAACATTTTCATTTCTTCAAGAATTCTTTCAGCATGTTCTTTTTCTCCGCAGCTTTCACCCGGAAACTTTACTACATCTCTTAAGAATTTTGTCATAGCAGCTTTATAGCCTTCTGCTTTTTCTTGAATTAACTTGTAATCAATACTCATTTTTTCTTCCTCCTATATATTTTCTGCTGACTTTTAACAGCAAATTTTTAAATCATTTTTTATACTAAAATCTATTTGAATAAAATAGAATTACCAGCCAAAACTTAGTCTAAAACTATCTTGAAAACTCTCCGTCCCAAACTATTTTTCTGTAATTATCAGGATCTGTATCTCCTTCTGTTGAAATTACAAGAATCTTTGAATTTTCATCTATTTTAAGTTTTTCTTTAAGCTCTTTTAAATTTTCATCTGTAAGGATTTCATACACTATACCTGAAGTAACGGCTCCTGATTCTCCTGATATAACTTTAGGGTCATTTCCAAGAGGATTACCTAAAACTCTCATACCATCAGCTGCAACATATTCAGGACAAGATATAAATGCGTCAGAATAATCCTTCATTATATCCCAACCTATAGGATTAGGCTCACCACAAGCAAGACCTGCCATTATAGTAAACATATCTCCTGTAACGTTAGTCATTTTTTTATTTTCTGCTGAACGGAATATACAGTTTGCAACTTCCGGTTCAACTATTGTAGTTATAGGTCTGTTTTCAGGATATATAGAAGCTATCATTCCTTGAACCGCACCTGCCATAGCTCCAACACCCGCTTGTAAGAATACATGCGTAGGCGCATCTATTCCATATTCTTTCATTTGTTCAACCGCTTCAAGCATAAGCGTACCGTAGCCTTGCATTATCCACATAGGCACTTTTACATAACCTTCCCAAGCTGTATCTTGGATTACTTCTCCGCCTGTTGCTTTTGCGTTTTTATCAGCCAATCTAACCGCTTCATCATAGTTCATATCAGTTATGCTGGCGTCCGCTCCTTCTGCCTTTATCTTATCAAGTCTGTACTGTGAAGAACCCTTTGGCATATATACAACAGATTTTTGACCAAGTTGATTAGCTGCCCAAGCCACACCTCTACCATGATTTCCGTCCGTAGCTGTGTAAAAAGTAATATCTCCCAATTTTTCCTTTGTTTCTTTTGATTTGAGCATATCAAAATCTACTTCGTCAATATTTTTTTCCAGCTTTTCAGCTAAGAAATTACCAATTGCATATGAACCTCCAAGCACTTTAAAAGCATTAAGTCCGAATCTTTTGGACTCATCTTTTACAAGAAACTCCTTAACCCCCAATTTTGCCGACAATTCAGTAAGTCTGGCAAGCGGAGTAGGCTCATAAATATCAAACTTCTTATGAAAATTTCTCGCCTTTGAAATTTCATTTCGGCTGAAAGCATCTACATTCGCTTTTTCACCTGAAACTCTTGAATTATCGTTGATAATCCATCTTACATTCTCCATACTTCTCTCCCAATCTTTAATAATACATATGCTGAAATACATTTATATAACTTCAATTTTATGTAAGGATTCAGCCTATGCTTCTATATTTTTACCAAAGTCTAACAGCAATAAAGACAGTTTTTAATATCATACTCCTCACCAAGTTTTATTTTTGTGCACAATAATGATTTTAAAATTTATCCAAGTCATCTTTTACTATTAAACTTTTCTATTAAATAATATATGCAAATTTCGTGCCAAGTTTTTAAATTGTTGAAAAATATTTTTTGTTTCTCAATCATCTTGCAAGAATATTCGTTTAAAAATTATAGTTTATTTAGAAAATATTTAAAACCGAAAAATACTAAATTAGTATAATTTATATGCAAATATGATTAAAAATTCAATAAATAATTAATACAAAAAACAAAAATTTATTATCATTTTGATAATTTTATCATTTTGATAATAAATTTTTGATAAATGATTTATATTTAGATATTAATAGCTATAGCTTTTCAAAATAATAAATATATAATAAACGGTGTTTAATAAAACTCGTTATATAAAGTGCGTGGAGCTATGCGGAAAAATATGTCTTGAATACGTGTATTTAAACCATACAAATAAAAGACATATACATATAGCAACTCAAATACACATCTTTAAATCAGTTTTTATCATTTTGATAATTTAATCAAACATTAATTTCTTCTTCAATCTTTCTATAAAGAGTCGCTATTCCTATACCCAATTTTTTTTGCGGCAATCTTCTTACCTTTCGTATCATATCCGTATATGTTTAGAGCTTTTCTGATTTCATTCATTTCCAATTCTTTTATAGGAACTACTCTTTGACTTTTATTAGCTTTTTCATCATCTTTCGGTTCATAACCTATTCTTTTTTCAAGTATATTTATCGGAATCAGCTCTTCTGTAAGTGTATCAGTTTCAGATATATTCATCATATATTCTATTACATTTTCAAGCTCTCTGATATTACCTTCCCAATCATATTCCATAAATATCTGTATGACTTCATTATCTATATGTGTAACATTTTTGCCGAAACTCTTGTTATATCTGTCGAGCATATGATAAGCCAATTTTTCTATATCATCAAGTCTTTTTCTAAGCGGTGGAACGCTTATAGGAATTACATTTATTCTGTAATACAAATCCTCTCTGAATTTTTTTTCTTCTATGAGCTTCTTCAAGTCCTTATTAGTTGCCGTTACAACTCTCACATCCAACTTTATCGTCTTGTTGGAGCCTATCCTTATGAGTTCTTTGTCTTGGAGCAGTCTTAATATTTTCGCTTGTAAATGTAGTGGCATATCGCCTATTTCGTCCAAAAATATAACTCCTCTGTTGGCAAGCTCAAATTTACCTATCCTACCTTGATCACTTGCACCTGTAAATGCACCTTTGACATATCCGAAAAGCTCAGTTTCCAATAAACTGTCCGGTATTGCCGCACAATTTACAGCTATAAACGGTTTATCGGCTCTATCAGATTCTGAGTGTATAGATCTTGCAATGAGTTCTTTACCCGTACCGCTTTCTCCGGTTATAAAAACTGTAGATGTAGATTTTGCAATCTTTTTTATTCTTTCTTTTAACAGCTTTATCTGTTTGTTAGAACCTATTATGTCGTCCGTACTTATATAGTTATGTCCTGTAACGACGTTATATGCTCTATCTTTAATATTCTTTGTCTTTGTACAAATTATTATATCGGTATGCTCATAATATACACTGTTGGCTGATTTTATTCTGCCTATTACATCTACGTCCTTTTGATCCGTCTGTATGGTAAAAAGATATTCTCCCACCAACATCTCGTGTGTTTTCTTGACGTTTATTTTCTCTCCAACTTCTATATTGAGAGTGTTTTTTGCCATTTTATTTATATGAATTACTGTATTTTCGGCATTTAAGACTATAACCATCTTATCTATATCGTCCACTATTTGATGAAACAATTCTATTCTTTTTTTAGTTTTTTCCTGCTCGTCCAACTCATGCAATTTATCCGTTATATTGCCGGCTATCTCTTTTATAAACTTCAAATAATCTTTTTCTTTTGCAATAAGCTTTTGTTTCTGCTCCAATTTTGTACAGACCAACTGTATAACGCCTACTATTTCTTTTTCATATTTTATAGGCATTGATATTTGCATAAGTTCTCTGCACTCGTCTTTTTCACTACATTTGGAACATAATATATTTTTACCAGGATCTTTAATTACATGAAGCTGTCCGGTTTTTATAACATCTATATATATATATCCCTCTTTCGCTACATTTTTATTGATGTTTTCTCTATATGCTCCGGTTCCTGCAATAGTGTTGAGCTGACTGTCTACTATTTCCACGTCAACGCCTATAACATTGGCTATAGCATTTGCATATTCAATTACCGAGTTTTGTATTCTTTTTAGTGGAGAATCCATATTTATTCCTCTACTTTAATAAGTTGTATAATAATTAACTTTTTACAATCCTACACTTCGCTTGTATAAGTCTCTCATATGTTCAGGTTTTTTACCGTTTTTACAAAGCACTATCTCGCACATTATCCCAAGTGCAATTTCGCTCGGCAAATTAGAACCTATATCAAGCCCTATAGGTGCATACAGTTTAGATAAATTATCCTTATACCTTGTATCTTCTTTTAAAACGTCTAAGGTTCCCTTTATCTTTCTTCTTGAACCTATCATTCCTACATATGCCGTATCCTTATTGATAAAAGCCTTCAACGCCTCTTTATCATATTTATGCCCTCTTGTCACTATAACAACTGACGTAAATTTATCCACTTCCAGCTTAGGCAATACATCTTCATACTCACCTACAACTATATCGGCACTCGGATAAGCATCTTTGTTTGCGTATTCTTCCCTGTCGTCCATTACAGTTATATCAAAGTCAAGAGTAACAGCTAAATCATAAAGCGCCTTTCCTACATGTCCTGCACCTATTATAAGCAATTTATTCCTCGGATAAAACACCTTAATATATCCGCTTGCCTCTCCTCCGCATATCATACCCAAATCTCCTTTTTCTGTAAGAATATGCTCAAACTCTCTATCTTCCAGTTTCTCTATTGCCTCTTTCGTTGATATGAGTATCTGATTTTCCAGATTTCCTCCACCTACTGTACCACATCTGCTACCATCCTCACATAGAGCCATTATACTTCCGGCTTTTCTCGGAGTAGAACCGGACGTCTGTGTAAGTAGTATAAGAGCCGCTTTTTTGCCCTCTTCTACTTTTTCATCTATAAATTTCAATATATTTGCGTCCATTATACTTCCTGCCTTTTCAGCTTTTATATAAATATACTCTCAATTAATACTAAAACCTATTCAAAATACCACGCACTGCTAAAATGCAGAAAAACAAGTACCTCTAACGAAATAAATTCAATTTAGCATTTTATTTCATATAACGTTTAATCAGCTTATAAAATAAAATTAACTATAATATTTAAAATTATAGTATAGTAATTTTTAATGAAAATAAATTTTTCCATAATAATCCGATTTACATCATTTATAATATTTAATTTTTTAATTATATCATAATTTTGTATAATTTTACAACTTACCTTTTGTAAATAGTTATAGTTCAAAATAATAAAGTTATGTACACAACTAAGGACCCGAGAACAGAATTCTAAGAAAAATTTAAAGAGGTTGTCTTATAAAAAATATCCGCCGGTAAAAATCAGCGGATATTTTTTATAACTTTATTTTTATTTCATTGTAGCTGTTATAATATGTTCTTTGGCATTCCAAACTACGTCAAATTCTCTTTCCTCCATAATTTTCTTAAATGGAAGATATTCATCTTTTTCATCTAAAACGTCATGTAGTATATATTCTTCCAAATCTGATGTTTTCACATACAAGACACCATTTTGAACTTTGCAATCTATCTTAGTTTCAGATTTTTCTCCATATTCGTTTTTTACAAGTATTTTTTTACTCGGTGATATGCTTATTTCATACTTGTCATCACCTTTTTGTTTTGCATTTTTTTGCTCTTCTTCGTATTTTTTCAGTTCTTCCTCAATTTGTTTTTGTTTTTCAGTCATAAATTCTGAATAATTGAATGTATCATAAGAATTAGGTGCTTTCATTTCAAGATCAGGACTGCTTTTTGACATTTGATCCGATTGTAATAAAAATTTTATATTTTGTTCTGAGTTTTTCTCATCTCTTTTGCCGATAACACCTACGTTCACATTGTCATTTTCTGTTGAATTTAATGTAGAATTAAATAATTTATCAACTTTATTTACATCAATATTTATATTCAAACTTATTTTTGCACTGTAATTGTCATCTCCGAAAGTTTCTTCCATGGAGAATTCAGAACCTTTTATAACTTCTTTAATCACAGGCATCATAGGCTCTACTTGTTTTTTCCACATTTCAAGAGCTTCTTTCATATTATTTTCAAGCTCTTCCTTACTTACCTCCACACCGGACTCTTTATATACTTCATACACATCTATTCCCAAGACATCATTATAAAACTTAGCAAAGCTGTCAAAATTTGAGAATATATATTTGAAATACGCATTAGTTATATCGACCATTTTATCAGAATCCCAAGTCAATATATAATTATTGTCACTTTTCTTAGTAAGTCCCAAATCTATACCGAGATCTATACTTTTTATGAAGTTTATCATTTTTTCAGTAAGCTGAGGTGCATTTTCATAATAATTCTTCATGTATTTGGAATTTAAGCCGAGTTTTTTGGAGTCTTTTTCATTAAGTTCTATCTTTACAAAATCTCTGTCAAATTTCTTGTCAATACCTATATAACCGCCAACCATACTGACAAACTCTTTATTAATATAAAGATCTTTATCATCAAAATACAGTTTAAACTCAGGTATTACCGGTGTCTTATCGTTTTTAGGTGTGAATTTGACATTCAAATCACCACTCATTTTAGATCTGTCAAATTTTGAATTAAGCTCGATATCATATCCGAATGACACCTTTTCATCTTTGTCAAGGTTAGCGTCAAAACCTGTTTTAATATTTGTTTGAGTCTCCATTTTTTCCCAGTTTGACACTCTTTTTAAATTTTCAAAATATTCATCGCTTGCACTGTCGGCATTTGCAGACGAATAAAAAGCAAGTGATGTGAATATCATCATACCTGAAAGCACAGATGAAACTATCTTCTTAAAATTCATTGTAATCCCTCCTGATATTTTATTGTTATTATTACATTATACACGAAAAACTAAAATATGCACTTACATTTTAATTACAATTATTATAAATGTTTATTAAATTTTCGTTTTTTTAAGATTTGTAAAAAATAATATGCAAGAACCTATTACTATAAACATAAGACCTATGAGATTGTGCATAGAAATGACCTCTCTTATAAAAATATAAGCGATTATAGGTGCGAGCACAGGTTTTATAAAAAATACAAGTGATACAAATACAACAGGCAAATTTTCCATAGCCAGAAAATATGACGCAAAGCCCATACCCGTAACACCTACGGCAATATACATAAGTATGTGTATATTACTGCTGTTTATACCTGCAAATACAGGTATCATCGAAAATTTTTCAAGCCCTATTGACAAAAACATATCCGATATCGCCGGAATATGAGATAGACATATCAATATCAATAACTCCGCAACTCCGAACAAAAATCCGAACGATGTGATTACTATACTGCTCATATTGGAAGTTCTTGCAAAAAACTTGCCGAGTACACCGTAAAATGCAAAAAATACAGCAGACGTCAAACAAAGAACAACACCTATCAAACTGCCCTCAAAATTGAACGGATTGATTATATACATTATCCCAAAAAGCGATATTGCAAGTGCCACAAAAGTTCTCGTATCTATTTTCTCCTTTAATATTATAGATGCAAGCATTATAGAAAAAAATGTATTGCCTGCAAATATTATGGCAGCAGTATATGCAGGTATATACGCTACAGATGAAGTATAAAAACTCATACTTACAACCACATTCATAAAACCCGATATTGCAAATTTGAAATAGTCCGATTTTTGCAATTTATAATCAGCCTTTTTCAAATTGTTTAAGGCAATAGGCACCAGTATAAGACCACCCACCAAAAACCTTATAAAATTAAGTTGTATGGGATTAAATGCACCCTTAGATGATTTTATAGCCACCTCCATAGACGAAAAAAATAGTGTAGCCATAATCACATATATAAATGCGAACCTGTTTTTCATCAAACCCTCCGTATCTATAATAAACAATCATATATAATTTAATTAAATAATATTTTCTAATAAAATTATGGATAACTTGTATAATTATATAGCCTTAATATAAACAGTTTATCAGAAAAATTAATTATTATTATTTTATATTATTCTATAAGATTTTAGTATAAAATAGTAAAAATCAACTTATTAAAATATTACATTTTATATTCAACACTTTATTTCTATTGTATTTTTTCTAAAATTACTTTAAAATAAAAAATATAATTTTTATACAAAATATGACATTGCGCTATATTT
Organism: Peptoanaerobacter stomatis; assembly: GCF_000238115.1. Lineage (GTDB taxonomy): Bacteria > Bacillota > Clostridia > Peptostreptococcales > Filifactoraceae > Peptoanaerobacter > Peptoanaerobacter stomatis. The sequence goes on from NZ_JH414550.1 coordinate 155,899, forward strand.
ACCGTATGGCAAATTTTTTTGACTTTATAAAGTACACTATATTTATACTGATATTGGTCTGAGCAATGGATAGCTCTTTATTTTTAATATGCTTATCTAATAAACTCTTAAAAACAAAAATATCCATTGCTTAATTAAACTTCAATATTACAGTAAAATATATAAAATTATAGCATATATAACGTTTATAATATTACTTAATAAAATAATTGTCAACTGTTTGACATACATTTCTTATAGGAGGCTTTATGAACAATATACTTATAGTCGAAGATGACAATGATATAAATATGCTGCTGACAGACTTGTTAAAAGGAGAATACAATATTACAAACGCATTCTCCGGCACTGAGGCAATGCTTATATTCGCAAATTCAGGCGAAAAATTTGACCTTATCCTGCTCGACCTTATGTTGCCCGGCAAAAACGGAGAGGAAGTTATAGAAGAAATTAGAAAAACATCATCAGTACCTATAATAGTACTAACTGCAAAAGGAGATACACAGACGCTTGTAAGCGTATTGGAAATCGGAGCGGACGATTATATATCCAAACCTTTTGACACAAGAGAAGTAAAAGCAAGAGTAAAATCACATTTAAGAAAATTGCAAACAAGCGCAAATACCGATACAAACGATATACTTCAATTCGAAAATATCAAAATAGATTTGATGTCAAGAGATGTCCTTGCCGATAATAAACCTATCACGCTGACTCAAAAAGAATTTGATTTGCTCGTACTGTTTATAAACGAGCCTAAAAGAGTATTTACAAAAGAAATACTTTATACTATGGTGTGGGGGGACGCATACTATGGAGATGACAACACAATAAACGTTCACATCTCAAGGCTTCGCTCAAAACTCAAAGACTATACACAAAAAGATATAATCGAAACAGTATGGGGTGTAGGCTTCAGATTAAATACCAAAAAATAATTTAAGTAATATTTAACATTTTAATTAATTATTTTTTAAAAATTTATTTTTATACTTTTATTATAGTTTTAAATGCAATTCATTTAAGTATGGACTTATACTTGCGTAAAATTTGTTCTGAATATACCCTTTCAAAACAAGTTTTGATAAATTAAAACTTCTAAAATCAAATAACTGAATTGAGGAGGTAATATGAACTCTATAATAAAAGTGGAAAATTTAAGCAAAGTGTACAAAACTTTCTACGCCTTAAAAGATTTGTCATTGGACGTTATGCAAGGCGATATATACGGTCTTATAGGCAAAAACGGTGCTGGCAAATCCACTTTGCTAAAAGCAATATCAGGTATAATTCCTGCAACATACGGCAGTATAAGCATACAAAACAGTCAAAACGAACATCAATTAAGACTCTCACGCAAAAATATGAGATTTTTTATAGACAAAAGTATGTTCCCATATCTGAGTGCATACGAAAATCTAAGTTATCGTTGCAAAATAGACGGCATACAAAATGAAAAGCAAGAAATACTTCGTGTATTGGACGCACTCAAATTGAAAAATATAAAAAAACCTGTCAAAACCTACTCCATGGGTATGAAACAAAGGCTTGAAATAGCGTCCTGCCTTATGGGTTATCCAGATATAATTTTACTTGACGAACCTCTAAACGGTTTAGACCCTGAAGGTATCCACGATTTAAAAAATCTTATAATAGACATAAACAAAAACTATGGCACAACATTTATAATAAGTTCACACATATTATCTGAATTGGAAGTAATGTCAACAAAATTCGGTTTTTTGGATTCAGGAATGCTTATAAAACAATTAAGCCACGAAGAGCTTGAAGATGAATGTAAACAACAACTCATAGTAAAAGCCGATGATACAAAAAAAGCCACAATCATATTGGAACAAATTCTTAACACCCATAACTACAGCGTCAACTCAAATAACGAAATATTATTACTCGACTATGTAGACGAACCTCAAAAAGTAGCTGATGCACTGTACGAAAACGGATTACATCTTCAAAAATTACACTTAAATTCAATAACTCTTGAAGAATTTTTCTTAAAGATGATTGGAGGTAAAGCAAATGATTAATACATTATGTGCCGATTTATACAGAATAGCTCATAAAAAGAAAAATTATCTTTTTTTCTTAATACTTACACTACTTTTTACAACTGTAATGTTATCAGGAAGTTTATCTTATGGTGAAGAACAGCGCTTTTCACCCGATATGATAATAACAGCCTTGTCGGTGTGCACAAATTTAGGTGTTATACTGCTCTCTATAAACGCATTTATAGTAGTATATTGCGATGACATAAACAGCGGATATATAAAACAGATATTTTCAAAATCTTCCGACAGAACTTATTATATAGTATCAAAATTAATATCTCTGCTCATATATTTATTTTTTGCATATTTATTTTTAGGAGCAGTTTTTTTTGCAGAGTTTTATATATTTTCTAAAGGATTTTATTCAAATATTGCAGCATATATTGATGTCTTGAAACTAAGTATAAAGACAGGACTTGTATCCTATATAATAACAGCTGTATATACGCTTGAAGGGGCGGTTATACTGTATTTTACATCAAAAACCGATATAGCTTTAGGATGGCTCTGCCTTTCAACAACACGAATATTGACAAATGTACTTTATTGGATATCCCAAATAGTAAAATTCTTAAAACCTTTTTTAAACATAACTGTAGATTCAATAGCAGGCAATGCCTTGGAAAACGGCATTATCAGCTTAAAATTTCTCATAGGTGTTTCGCTTTATGTACTTTCATTTATAGTTATACAGATATTTTTCATCAATACAAGGGAATTAAAAATAGATTAAAGGAGTTCAAATGCTTTACTTTTTATCAGGATTCTTATGTGCAATCATATTATTTATAATATATGTAATATGGAACAGAAATGAGCAGAGAAAAATCGAGTTTCAACTCAATTTAATAATACAAAAAAGCTCTGCAAGTCCTATAAAAACAAGCTATTTCGTATTTATTCCAAGCCTTTTAAATTCAATCAATCTGATAATACAAGAATTGCTTGAGCAAAAAAAAGAATTTGAAACTGCAAAGGAAAGCCTAAAAAGTATGGCAACTTCCATATCACACGATTTCAGAACACCGCTTACTTCTATAAGCGGATATATGCAGCTCTTATTGGATGATAACAACATTTCACAAGAAGATAAGATAAAATACTTAAATATTGTAAAAAACAGGAGTATGTCGCTGTCAGCTTTGGTAGAAGATTTTTATTCCATAACATCCATCGACAGTTTCGACTATCCTTTCGTAATATCAAAAATCTCTCTAAGTCAAACACTTAGAGAGATTATCGCCAATTATTACAGTGAGCTTGAGCAGGCATATGATAAGATAAACATAGATATACCTTCAAATAAAAGTATGATATATTCTGATAAAACTTCACTTGAACGAATATTTTCAAATCTTATAAAAAACTCATTTATATACGGAAGAGAAAAAATAGATATTTCCTTAAAAGATAATGCTGAGAAAAACACCTACGATGTTAGCATATCAAATACTCTGCCTGCAAATTTTAAGGTAAACTCTACACAAGATATATTCAAGCGAAACTACTCCGTTGATTGGTCAAAGGGTAGTAAATCAACAGGTCTTGGCTTATCAATAGCAAAAACCCTCACCGAAAAATCAGGTGGGCAAATAAATGCCGTAATAAAAGATAACACTATAATTTTCAATCTATCTTTTCCAAAATGTATATCGAATTAAAATGCAGGTACTATTGCACCTTTGTAAGTTTCTTCAATGAATTTTTTTGTTTCTTCGCTGTTAAGAGCTTTCATAAGTGCTTGTATTCTTGGATCTTCTGTTTCTCCTTCTCTTACTGCTACTATATTAGCATATGGAGATTCTTTATCTTCTACAACAAGCGCATCTTTTGTAGGGTCAAGCTTTGCATCTAATGCGTAGTTTGTATTTATAACCGATGCATCTACGTCATCAAGTGTTCTTGGTAATTGAGCGGCATCCAATAATTCAAATTTGAAATTTTTAGCATTTTCTACAATATCTTTATCTGTTGCAGTAAGTCCTGCTCCGTCTTTTAATTTGATTAATCCTTCTTTTTGAAGAAGTATGAGTGCTCTACCTCCGTTTGTAGGGTCATTCGGCAATGATATTGTAGCACCTTCAGGCAAATCACTCAATGCTGTGTATTTTTTAGAATATACAGCCATAGGCTCAACGTGAACTGTTCCGGCTGATACTATATGTGTACCTTTTTGAGCGTTGAATTCGTCCAAATATGGTTGGTGTTGGAAATAGTTTGCGTCCAAATCTTTTTCTTCCAATGCTGTATTCGGTATTACATAATCATTGAATACTTGTATATCCAATTTTATGCCTTCTTTTTCAAGTGCAGGTTTTACAGATTCCAATATCGCTGCATGTGGTTCAGGTGTTGCACCTATTTTTAATACTTGTTCTGCAGAAGCAGTTTTGTTTTCTTCCTTAGCAGTTCCTTGCTTTTCATTTCCTCCACTTGAGCAACCTACCAATAAAATGGATGCTGATAATGCAAATGCCAATAGTTTTTTAATATTTTTCTTCATTTAACTTACCTCCAAGTTTTAAAATTTATTAAACAATTTATTTTACTGAAACATTTTTTAGTTTATACCAATCTTTTTTTATACTAATATTTAATAAAATAATATATATTTTATTTTTCAATTATTTTTGTTAAATTAAATAAAAATATAATATGAAGCTCATCTGTCAATTAATCAAATATTAGTATAGTCTATAGTTAACAATTAAATAATGATTGCGATTTTGTCGTATACACTTTTAAAAGTTTCAGAAACTTACACTTTATTTTTTATCCAATCTTTTAGCAATCCTGTTGCCTATGCTTTGAATTATTTGTACCAATATTACAAGGACTATTACCGTAATTATCATTATATCTGTCTGCCATCTTTGATAGCCGTACATTATTGCCAGGTCGCCAAGTCCTCCGCCACCGATAGAACCTGCCATAGCTGAATATCCGAGTATGCTGATTACAGTTGTAGTTATACCGAGAACTATAGATGATAATGCCTCCGGTATCATAACTCTCCTTATTATCTGCATTGTAGTAGAACCCATGGAAAGTGCAGCCTCTATAACTCCCCAAGGTATTTCTCTAAGTGAAGTTTCTACCAATCTTGCAAAAAAAGGTGTTGCTGCAAAGACAAGCGGAACTATAGCTGCTGTAGTTCCTATTTTTTTCCCGACTATAAATTTTGTGAGCGGAAATATACTTATCATAAGTATTATAAAAGGGAATGAACGAGTTATATTAACTATATATGACAAAACTGTGTTTAATACTTTTTTAGGCATTATATGATTATCAGATGTTATAACTATAACTGTTCCAAGCGGTAATCCTATCAACACGGTAAATAATGTAGATACCCCTACCATATATAAGGTTTCTAAAAGTGGTTCATATAAAACTCCTATCATATCTTGCATTATATTACCTCCACTCTCACATTATATTGTTCAAATTCTGATTTTATTTCGTCTATATCGTAATCTTTCGGTATTTCAACGCACAATTTCCCAAGCAGTTCGCCTTGTATATAATCTATATTTCCGGAAATTACATTTATATCTATGCTGTACCTTCTTGAAATTTTAGAAATAATGGCTGTACAGGCAACTTCGCTTGTAAATGTCAGCGACATCAGATGACCTTTATATATATCTTCAGGTAATTTATAATCATATTCTACAAAATGTTTTGTTCTTTCATTTGCAGGTTTTGAGAATAAATCTATAACTTTACCGCTGTCTATTATCTTACCTTTTTCTATGATTGCAACCTTGTTACAGATTTGTTTTATAACTTCCATTTCGTGAGTTATAATGACGAGAGTGAGCGAAGTTTGTTTATTTATATCTTTTAAAAGTGATAGTATCTGCCCTGTTGTCTTAGGGTCTAATGCCGATGTAGCCTCGTCACAAAGAAGTACATCCGGATTATTTGCAATAGCTCTTGCTATACCTACCCTTTGCTTTTGTCCACCTGACAACTGTGACGGATAGCTTTCCGCCTTATCTTGTAAATCAACTATTTCCAATAACTCTTTAACTCTCTTTTTTATATAATTTTTATCTTGTTTAGCCAATCTTAGCGGATAGGCTATGTTTTCAAATACTGTCATAGATGAGAAAAGGTTAAAATTTTGAAATATCATTCCTATTTTTTTCCTCTGCTCAATGAGTTCGTTTTTTTCAAGTTTCAATATATCCGAGTTTCCTATTATAACCTTACCGCTGTCAGGTTCTTCAAGCCTGTTTATACATCTTACCAAAGATGACTTTCCTGCACCGGATAGACCCACTATCCCGAATATATCTCCTTTTTCAATATCAAGATTTATATCATCAAGAGCTTTAACCGAGTTGTTATACGTTTTGTTTAAATGCTCTATTTTTATCATCTATTGCTCCTAAAATTTTATAAGTATTTACTTAAACACAAGTCCATACTATAAAAAATAAAAATATTTTTAAAAATTATTATAATCTATATACTTACTAAAGATAGTATTATACTAAAATCTTATAGAATAACGGAAAATTATAACAATTAATTTTTCTGGTAGACTATGTATTAATTTTATATAATTATACAAGTTATCCATAATTTTATTAGAAAATAATATTAATTTTAATTTAACAATGGTTATTTTATAGTATGTTAAAATATATTACAGTAGATTAAGCTAATTTTTAATTTACATTCCAATATTATATTTTTTCATATCTTTTGTCAAGCCAAATCATTCATTTTTACAGTATTTTACGATATATATTAGTTATTATCGGCTATAAGTTTTATTTATATTAAAGCATATAAATTATAAAAATATACATAAAAAAACACCGCTGTTTAATTATATAAAAACAGCAGTGTTTTTTAATCTATTACATATGTCGCATCTAAAAGTTTTCTGGTATATATGTTTTGTGATTTTTTTAAATCTTTGCTTGAAATCTGCTCTACTATTTTTCCGTCATTCATTATAAATATTTCATCTGAAGCACTTGCCATCAATGCCAAATCATGAGATATGTATATTATGGTCATATTTGTTTTAGACTTTATATAGTCCAACAATTCCATTATCTGCTTTCCTACGGAAACATCTAATGCCGATGTTATCTCATCACAAATCAAAACTTTAGGATTTACTGAAAGCGCTCCTATTATAGCTATTCTTTGTCTTTGTCCTCCGCTGAGAGAATTAGGACTCCTGTCCAATACACTTTCATCCAAACTCACCAAATTCAACAATTCTTTTGTTTTTTCAAGACATTTTTTATCGTCATATTTATAAAAATTTTTCATAGGTTCTTTTATATAATCTCTTATGCTCATACTCGGATTAAAAGCTGAATGTGAATCCTGTATTATCATTTGTATGTGTTTTCTGTTTTCTCTTATCTCTTTTTTGCTAATATTTACTATGCTTTTACCCTCAAATAATATATCTCCTGAATATATATCGCACATATTGGTTACAGCTTTTACAAGCGTAGTTTTTCCTCCGCCACTTTCTCCTACTATCGCAATGCTTTGTCCGTTTTTCACACTTAAATTTATATCGGATATAACTTTTTTATTGCCATATCCTGCACTTAAATTTTTTATCTCCAATATTTTATCCATACAATCCCTTTTATACTGATATCCCTCTAATAAACATAGATATTTTAATATGGTTACAAGTCAAACAAATACATTATATAAGCATCTTCGCCGTTGTCCTGATAATATTTTTTTCGTCTGCCCTGCACTTCAAATCCGTATTTTTCATATAGTTTTATTGCCGGCTCGTTTGATACTCTGACCTCCAAACTCATAGTATCAAGATGTCTATCTTTCGCTTCTTTTATAAAATCCTCCATAATTAAATTGCCTAAACCTTTGCCTCTATACATCGTATCTACTGCAACATTCATTATCTGAGCATCATCTATTATATCCCAAAATCCTGCATAGCCGACTATGTTTTCATCTTGCACAAGCACAATATAATAAGCCAACGGATTTAAAAGCTCGTCTTCAAACATTTTTCTTGTCCACGCATCTGTAAAACATCGCTTTTCAATCTCAAGCACATCTTCTATGTGTTCTTTACTCATTTTCAATACTTTTACGTCTTCCATAACTATTTCCTTCTTTGTGCATTATAATTACTTTGTTTTTTTGAAATAAAAATGGTATAACTCGTTTTATTATAATCATTAATTATTTTTTAGCCACTATTTTAAACATTCTGACAGGATTATAAAATTCATCTCTTTCTTTATATATTCTGTCACTTAAATTTTCATCCACTTCACATACTGTATAGCCTATGTTTTTCAAAACTTCTACATCATATGCCGGTCTTACTCTTTTTTCAAGTTCTGAGTATATTTTATTGCATTTTTTCTTTTGCTCATAGCTCAATATAGAATGTGAACATTTTTTTAGTATTGGAGTTTCCAACAATTTGTTGACATTGTAATTTCCGTCAAGATTTATCAATACCCCACCTTTTTTTAATATTTTATACCATTTTTCATACGCTTTTTCCATATTAGGAAGTGTCCACGTAAGGTTTCGTGTCACTATTATATCGAAGCTCTCATCTTCAAAATCAGGATTTTCAGCATCCTCTACCATAAAATTTACATCAGTACCAACTGTTTTGGCATTATTTATTGCACACTCAATCATCTCTTCGCACAAATCAATACCTGTAACTTCATATCCTTGAGTTGATAATAGTATAGCAAAAAATCCGCTCCCTGTTCCTATATCCAATATTTTTTGATGTTTATTTTGTAAATAAGGAGATATTTCTGCCAACCATCTGCCGGATTTAATATCTTCCAGCTCTCTTTGATGAAGATTTGAAAAATCCTTCGCTCTTGATGTCCAATACTCTATTATTTCCTGTTTAAGCTCCATTTATTTCCTTCTCCCGCTATAAATTTTATATCCGTCACTTTTAAGCACGATACTGCCCTGCTCATCTGTCCTAAATATCATTATATTGTATTTTTTAAGCAAATTCATAACTTCTTTGTGCGGATGTCCGTATTTATTGTTTTTTCCGCAAGATATTACACCTATGCTCGGATTTACTTTTCCTAAAAAATAATCCGATGTGGATGTACTGCTTCCATGATGTCCAAGTTTAAGCACGTCCGCTCTTATATCATCAAAATCGTTTATAATTGCAATCTCATTTTCCATAGTTGCATCCGCCATAAATAAAAAAGACACCTCTTTATATAAAAGTCTTGCAACTATTGAATATTCATTGGTATCGCTATAGGTTTTATTTTTTTGTGGTGAAAGTATTTGTAATTTTATATCTTTTCCTATACTAAGACCATCACCTGTATAAAGCGGTTTATTTTTTAATTTTTTATTTTTCAGCTCCTTTTTTATCTCCTTATATTGTTTGGTATCCTTTGAAACGAGTGGCATAGAAAACATCCCTATATCAAAGTTTTTTATAATCTTATCCATACCGCCTATATGATCGGCATCAGGATGAGTTGCTATTACGAGGTCAAGCTTTTCAATACCTTGCGATTTTATATAACCCGTCGTTCTACTCGAATGTTGCTCATCTCCGGCATCTATCAATATAGTTTTTTTGTCAGGAGTTATTATAAGTGTACTGTCTCCTTGACCGACATCTATAAAATGTACCTGCAAAGTAGAGCTTGGATTGTATATATCCTGCAACTTCTGATATAGCGTATAAATTATAGATGTCAACAGCAAAATTATTATAATCTTTTGTTTTAAACTTATCTTTTTCATAATTTTCAATCAATTCTCTTTAAAATATTTATATAAAATCGCTGAATATATCAAGAAAATATACATAACTATCCTCACATAAGAGGGGCAAATACTCTAAAAATTCTTCCAAGAAGTCTGTTAAAAACCGGTATGTTTCTATATTCCTGATTTGTAAGGCGTTTGGCTGTCTTAACAGTGTTTTCAAAATCATCTTCTATATCAAGTGCCAATTCTCTGTCATAACAAAATATACCATTTTCAAAATGCAAATACAAACTGCGATAATCCAAATTTACCGTACCGACAGTGCTTACAATATCATCACTTACAAAAACTTTTGAATGTACAAAACCTTTTGTATAGATATATATCTGTACACCCGCATCCATAAGAGCTGTAAAATAGCTCTGTGCAACCATATACGGTATTTTTTTGTCAGGTATTCCGGGAAGTAGCAACCTTACTCTTACACCTCGCTTACATGCCATACTCATCGCATTTATAAGCTCGTCATCTATTATAAGATATGGTGTCATAATATCCACATATTTTTTCGCATAAAAAAGTATATGTATATATATCGCCTCTGCCGTATTGTTCATATTACCGGGATAATCGCCATAAGGTATAGAATAGTTGTCATATACTCTCATAGGTTGTAGAACAAAATTTTTACACTTGAATGTAAGCAAATTTTCTCTTATTTTAACCTTTTGTTTCGGATTATTTTTTAATTTTTCTTTCAACTTCTCTATTTTTTTCTCATGCAAAAGCTCATTCATATTCACAAGTTTTTTATGTGTTATTTTAAGTTTTTTTGTTTTTTTGTAAGCAAATAAGTATTATAATCTTCCATTTCATATTTGTCATCTTCATTTATGTTCCACATTTGTAAAAACATAGCCGCAAGACTTTTTACAGCATGTCCTTCTATCCTGATGGCACAGTCTTTCCAATGTCCGAATCTTTCTTTTTTATTAATGTACTCATCCGCTATATTTATACCTCCTGTAAACCCTATTTTCCCGTCTATAACTATAATTTTTCTGTGGTCTCTGTTGTTTTGATATGACGATATTATAGGTTTTACAGGAGAAAATATTTTGCAGTCGATTCCTTTTGAACTTATGAACTCACTGTAATTATCAGGTAGCGAAAACATATTCGCCCCGTCATACATAAATCTTATCTCTACGCCTTCATTGGCTTTCTTTTCAAGAATATCTAATACTTCTGTGAGCATATATCCTCTTGAAACTATAAAAAATTCTATAAATATGTAATCTCTTGCTTTTAAAAGCTCTTTTTTTATGCTCTCAAAAGCATATTCTCCAAGTGAATAATACTCTAATTTTGTATCTGCATATACAGGAAAACTCTCATATTCATATAGAAACTTTGCCATAGACGCATAATTACTGTCTACCTCTTTAAAAGTCTTAAGCACATCTTCATTTTGATGTATGTACTGGCTTGACATACATATCTTAGTTTTCAGCACATCTGATAATTGCTTTGTCCCCGGCAATACTTTTATGAGTACATACAATATTATACCTACTAAAGGAAACACGCACATAGGCAAAATCCACGCTATTTTATATGCCGAATTTTCTTCTTTATTTATTATGAAAAGTGCCAAAATTATTGATATTAAATGCCAAGATATGTTAAATACTCCCTGATACTTGTCCAATCTTGTATAGACTTCAAAAAGCATTATAAGTTGTACAAAAAAAAGAAGAGATGTTATAGCTATAGGTTGAACTTTCATTTTCGCTCTTCGTCTTTTTTTTACTCTCAAATTTCGCATTCCATCTTCCTCCTTTTGTACAGTTGGATAGAGATGTGCAAAACAAGAAAAAATATATTCTATCAGCAATATATATAAATATAACTGTATTATTATACTGTATACAGCTGTGAATAACTATATACACTATATTCTGCACACGTCTAACAGTTGTATAATAAAAAACTAAACAAAGCTATAGAAATAAATAATATTGTGTACATTTAATAAAAATATAACACTATTTATATATTTCTCGTATAAATTATCCATTATTATATTTTGCAAAATCTTATCTATATATTTTTAATCTGAGTTTTCTCTTGATACTCTTTCTTTGTAGGTATATCCATATCTTTATCAAACAAATTGTTTAATTTGTACGTTTTTCCTATATTGGTAACCACTATATCTCTCACGCATTTATTTAGATATTTATAATCATCTTGAAGAATTTTTACTATATTTCTTACATTTGAGTTAGACATACCTATTTTCGATGTATATACCGAACCTTGTATCCAGATAAAATTATTACTATACATATATTCTTTTATATCTTCATATGCTTTTCGCCAATTATTTTTCGGATAATATATTTTTAATGACTTCGTATCTAAATCAAATGCTATTTGTTTTAAAATTTTTGACATAATATTACACTATCTTTCTCGGTCTTATGACAGGAATTGCAAGCTCTACAAGCACATCTTCAACATCATCTTCATCTGTATCCTGCCAAGTCCAGCTTTTTACATTATTTCTGAACTCTTCTTCTAAATATAATGTGCAGTTGCCATCAAGTGTAGCTCCATAACCGCTTTCCTTGTCGCTTTGGTAGATAAGTACATATTTGTCTCTACTTACATTTTCCAATTTATCTATACGTGTATCAAAATGTTTGTCTGCAATTTTTTTTCATATTTGACAGAGTTGTATCGTCCAAGTTATCTTTTAATGTTATCACTGTTTTGAACATAATTCCCTCCCGCTTTAAATTAATACTGCTGTTCGTTTAATTAACAGATATTCCACTTTGATTATACTTAATTTTAATCAGGAAATAAATTCTAAAAATAAGTATATCCATTATTATATTAAATTTTAGTATAATAATGAAAGATATTTTAAAATTATCTATCCTAATTCAAACTTAGAGCATATCCGAAAAATATTCAGCTTATTATATAAGGGTATTTTCGAAAAAATCTCGATTTTTACAACATTTTTTTCAGATACGCTCTATTCTCTGATTGATTAATACTAAAATCTAATATAACAATGGAAAAATATAATAATTAATTTTTTTAATAAACTATTTATATTGATGTTATATAATTATATAAGTTATCCATAATTTTATTAGAAAATAGTATAAAGACTATTCCTAACGATTTAAAAATGCGAAATATGCTTTTGAAGTCATATATGCATCTGCTTTTCCTACAAGTTCGATAGGTGCATGCATACTCAGCATAGGCGTTCCGCAATCAAGCACCTCTGCACCGAGATTTGCAAGAATATAGGCAATTGTACCTCCACCACCTTGGTCTGCCTTGCCAAGCTCACCTGTTTGCCATATAACATCATTGTCATCAAATACTTTTCTAACTATAGCCAAAAATTCGGCATTTGCATCATTGCAACCGCCTTTTCCTCTTACACCTGTATATTTTGATATAGTTATACCATGTCCCACAAGTGCTGCGTTTCTCTTTTCCATAACCTCAGGGAATGTAGGATCAAATGCCGCATTCACATCAGCTGACAAAACTTGCGAATTTGCAAAAGCTGACCTTATCTTCAAATCATTGTAATCCTCTTGCATAGCAATCAAATTTGCCACAAGGTTTTCAAAAAATCTTGATTCCATTCCTGTATTTCCCATAGAACCCACTTCTTCTTTATCTGTAAGCAAACACACTGCTGATATATCTACATTTTGTACTTTAAATATCGCTTCCATTCCGGCATATGAGCAAACCCTGTCATCATGTCCGTGTCCTGCAATAAATGAGCTGTCCAATCCCACATGTCTTGATTTTCCGGCAGGCACTATCTCAAGCTCCGCAGTCATAAAATCTTGTTCTCTTATACCGTATTTTTCTTCCAATATCTTCAATATATTTTCTTTTACATAGTTTTTTACTTCTTTGTCATCTGTTTTTAGAGGTATCTGTCCTACCACCACATTGAGTTGCTCCGCTTCTATAACTTTACTTGCTTTTTTCTCCATTTGGTCTGCTGACAGGTGAATTAACAAGTCATTTATATATAATACAGGCTCATCATCTGAATCTCCAAAAGAAATCTCCACTTCCTTACCTTCTCTTGTAAAAACTACCCCATGTAAAGCAAGAGGTATTGTAGTCCATTGATACTTTTTAACTCCACCGTAATAATGAGTTTTGAAAAGAGCCACATTGGAATCTTCATATAAAGGACAAGCCTTGATATCAAGACGTGGCGAATCTATATGTGCACCTACTATGTTCATACCGTCTTTTATAGGTTTCTTACCTACTACAAATAGTACCGCAGATTTGCCCTTGTGATTATATACTATCTTATCTCCAACATTTATCTTGCCGATTTTTACAAATTCTTCATAATCTTTAAATCCGTTTTGTTTTGCAAGTTTTACTATCTGCTTTGTGGCAAGACGCTCCGTTTTAGCTATATCCAAAAAGTTCATATATCTTTTTGCATAATCCATAATCTCTTTATGTTCTACTTCTTTCCATACATTTTTAGGTTCAAATTCTCTCTTCATAACACTCTCCTTATATATTTTTTAATAATAATTATTTTTTGAAATTTAATAAATATATTATAACGTACGTTTTATATAGCGTCAATACTGTGGCATTTTATACATTCCTGCTGTTCTATATTTATACTGATACCATTTCCCAATAAAATTACAGACAATTTATATAATTGTATAGCATAAATATAAATGCTTTATTATAAAAATTAATAATATAAGCTTCCACTATTCTATAAGATTTTAGTATTAACCGGATTTTAATATAAACACAAAAAAACACACCTATAAAATTATAGATGTGTTTTTCTTTTAATATCTATTCTGCAGATATCTTAGTTTCTCTGCTGTCAATCATCACCGCTCCAGCAAAGCTCAACACTTTGTTGCCTGCATAATTAAGCATAGAGTTTGTAGCTATATAGTTGCCGAGAGCTTTTATATCTGCTTGTGAAGCAGTTTCTTTGGCATTTTTTATACTCACTGTCTTTTCCTTGGCATCCGCCATTTTAAATTTCAATTTTAATGTATTCATAATCATCCTCCATTTTCAATTAGTTTAATACTGTTGTTTCAGCTATTTCCACATCAGCAGACGGTGTTTGCTGAACTTTCGCAATCACTTCCACCATACCGAATATTATCTCGTCACTTACAGCAGAGTCTATATTGCCTATCGTATTGTAAGAATATTTCGGTTTGCCGGTAGCAGACACTCCTGTTTGATATTTGAATTTTATGCTTCTTGCCTTTATACTTTTATTCATAATATTTCTCCTTTTCATAATTATATTTATATAGATACTCGTTTAGTTTAATGGATATAAGCTTTTTAATTTGAATATGCTATACTAAAACTCAATAAAACTGTAGAAAAAAATAGTATTGTCCAAATCTAAAATATAACCATATTTATGGACTTCCCATATAAATCATCTACTATTTTATCAAAAATCAGCATTGAGTTTACTTAGCTGATAAATTATTAAAAATAAGAATATCCATTATCATATTGACTTTTAACATTAGTCTATAACGCTTTAAATTATTTGAAGACTTATCTTTGTCTTTCAATAATTAATATCCGATTTTTATAAAAAAGTATACAAAAAATTTTTTATACTAAATCATATTCAAATCAAGATATTCTGAAATCTATCAAAAAGTTTTCATTTTTAATCATTTTTTGTTATAATCAATCACATTTGTCAGTTTGTTTATACTCTCGTTCAATTTGTCCATTTTTGACTCCAACCTTATAAGCACATATATTGTTATCCCTATCGGAAAACCCATATTGCCCACCAAATTCACTATCTCATTATATTGCATAATATCCTCCTATATGTTTTTTCTCATAACATCAAGCGCCGATTTCTTTATCTTTTTGGCATATACATACGATATCTTCATATCTATTGCCACCTCTTGCAATTTCTTATTTTCAAGCACATTATTCTTTATTATATACCTTTGCGAATCGCTCAGCATACTCATCATGCTGTCCACTTCCACACTGTAAACATCATTGCAAGACATCTCACTCATATACATATCATCGCAAATTATTTCACAGCTATTAATATTATTAAAATACATTCGTTTGAAATATAATTCCATAAACCTCTTTATATATCCTGCAAATCTGTTGTAGTGCAGATAATCATAGCTCACAGTCCTTTCAATAAGCTCCACTATCGCACTTTGCATGATATCTTCATCATATACAGAAAAATATCTGAACATAAGCTTTACAATAAGCGGTTTAAAACACTCTATTATCTCAGATAACGCCTCATCTTTGGCATATTCATCACCTTCAAAAAAAGTTTTAACAAGATTTTCAACATAACTATACTCATTCTTCCTCATCGTTCTGCCTCCAATTAATAGAAAATATTTTCTAAATTATAATTAATACAATATCCGTTTCATTCCTAAAAAATATTATTTCAAATAAGATATACTTATAAAAATGAAACTGTTTAATAAATATATAAATATTGAAAAATAAATGTTTTAAATTAAAACTCATACATACATAAATATATAATGTGCTACTTATTTTTTTATCAATATTTATATTACGATATATATTATAGAAAATTATATTCTATAATTCAAGCATAAAATTTTTAAAATTTTGTATACCTTTTTTTTAAATTTATAGATATTTTTTAATAGATACATTTTTATTCCCAATGTATTAAACTTTCTAAATATCTTGTAATTTCAATATTTATTATGATTTAATCAATATGTACACTGCAATTACAATCATAAAAATTTAATAGACATATGAAGTGATAATACAAAATATTTTATAGAATATATTTTCTATTATATAGGAGGTAGTAATATGAATATAATAAAGCAACATCTCACAAAGAACGACTGCTACAAATCAGCTACAAAGATGAATATAAAAGGATTGATGATACACAGTGTAGGTTGCAACGTAGAAAATCCTATGAATTTTATAAAAAGTTGGAACAAAGCAGGTGTATATAAATGCGTACACGCTTTCGTGTCAACTTATGCAATATACGAAACTTTACCATATAGTTTTAGAGGTTGGCATTGCGGAAAAGGACAAAAAGGCAGCTATAACAGCGGATATATAGGTATAGAGCTCACAGAACCCAAAAGCATCAGATATACAAAAGGAGGCTTGTTTGAAGACACAGACCCCATTTATACAAAAAGATATGTAAAACAGACTTACTGCCTTGCAGTAGAATATTTCGCGTATTTATGCAAGCTGTTTTCATTAAACCCTCTCAAAGCATATACCATACTATCACACAGCGAAGCACACAAATTAGGCTATGCCAGCGACCACTCCGACGTAGAACATCTGTGGAATTATGTGGGGCTTACTATGAATAATTTCAGAAAAGATGTAAACACAAAATTGCTTGCATTAGAAAAAAATAATAAAATATTAAATGCTAATTAAAAATATATTATAATTATTACTTGCAGTAAAAACTAATAGAATAACAAAAAATCATATTCCAACAAGCTATTTGTATCAATGTTATATGATTATATAAATTATCCATAATTTTATTAAAAAATAATATAAAAATATATTACAGAAATATTTATAATAATACTTGATATAACAAACATATTTATTTTCAATGTATTCAATATTTTTACACACAAAAAAATAGAGTATCTATACGATACTCTATTTTTTATTTTATCAAGTAGTTTCAATTACTATTTTGCAGGTTTTTCTGCCGGTTTTTCAGCAGGCTTTTCTTCTGCTTTTGGAGCCTCAGTTTTTGGAGCTTCAGCAGGTTTAGCTTCTTTTGCATCTTTTAGGATTGTTCCGTCTTGAGCAGCTTTTACTTCTTCAGGTGTTGCATCTTGAGGAAGTATAGTTACAGTCTTAGCTTCTTGATTCCAGATTATTGTTTCGCCATGTTTTAGACCGAACGCTTGAGCTATGTTTGCTAAAGGTAAGAATATTCTTCCTTCAACATTAACAGGTTTAGTGTCAAGTTGTACAGGTGAACCGTTAACGTACATAACATTCTTGTCTATATTCATAGTTACTACTGATTGATATTTTTGGAATGTTGCTATTCTTGTAGTAGGGTCATAGTTAACTACTGCACCTATAGCATCAGCTATATATCTTACAGGTAACATTGTTCTGTTATCTTTGATGAATGGAGCAACATCTGCAGTCTTAGCTTCTTTAACTCCACGAACTAATTCTGTATAAGATTTCTCACCTATAGTGAATACTGTAGTTATTCTCTTTTCGTCAGATACTGGAGTTATAGTTGTAAAGTAATCAAATTTCTTAACTGTCTTGCTCAAGTCATATCTTTCATCAACTACACCGAAGTTTCCTTTAAGTCTTAATTCACCGTAAGGAACTGATCTGTCAAGAGTTACAGTGATATTCTTCAATGTTATTGCAGAAGGTTTAGTAGATCTTCTGTCTACTTGAACGTAGATATATTTATCTTTCTTATCTACTTTTTTGATTCCGATATTACCTTCATCAAGTGTGTATGCTACGCTCTTGAAGTATGTTTGGATATTAGTATCTTCAAATTTAAGGTTGTATTCTGCATGATCTACGCTTGTTTCAGGAACATAATCTTGTAATGCTCCGGCTTCTGTTTCTTTTACAAGTATATCTTGTCCGTCTTGTTTTTGAAGACCTATCTTAACTTGTGGAAGAGCACCTTTTACTTCAAATGTAACAGGAGCTTTAACATCAGCTATTTGAACCAATTGTTCTTCTGCACCTGCACCTTTTACTTTAAGGAACAGTTTACCTGTAAATCCTGAATCAACTACAAAAGGCACGTCCAATTCAAATTTAGTTCTTGATTTTTCTGATTGTTGGCTAACATATAAATCGAATTTATTAGCCATCTTGTTATCTTTACCTTTACCGGCTTTATCATAAGTGTTTACAGTATAAGAAGTAACTTTTCCTGTGTCTTTCTTAACTGCGTCAATAGATGCCTGATCTATCTTAAGCTCAGTAGCTGCATCTCCCGCTTTTCTTGTTACTTTTAATATTTCACCGTGTTGTAATGAAGCATCTACTTCTTTGCCGTTTTCATCAGCAAACATAAATGTCATATATCTGTTGCCTTGTAGTGATGATGTAGCAGGTTCTTCTATAGTTATTTTTGATTTGTATAGACCTTCTATATCTTTACCTGCTATAACATTAAGCACTTTTTCAGCTTTTATTTGTACTCCGTAATCTACATATTCAGCCACTGCCAATGATCCAGGAGATACGTTTGATGCGAAATCACCTTGTACTATAGCTTCTACATCTCCGAATCTTGCATCTCTGTCAGGTACTATAGCTATATTAGTATATATAGTATCTAAGTTTCCTGTAGCTCCTGTAATTTTTATTTCTAATATTCTTCCTTCTGATTCTGAATCCAATTTAACTTCAGCTTTATCAGGTTGTTTAAACGGATCCGCTTTCGGTCCTTTAATATCCCATGTGAAACCTCTTGGTAATTTAAGTTTTATTACTTTATTATTTTTGAAAGCGTTTTGTGTCATTTCTTCAAGTATTAATTGTACTTTAGTATTACCGCTTCTTGATATTTTTTCTTTCTTTTGCACTCTGAATCTTACTGATGTATCTCCAACATTAGAGAATGAATATTCTCCTGCACTTACTTCTGAGTTTTTAGGTATTACTGTTACTTTTTGAGCACCTTCAGGAGTTCCGTTCAAGTCTACCATCATAGGTATAGTTACTTCTTTTACGTGTTCGTCTTGTATAGCATCAACACCGTATTGAGCAGTTATCTCAGCCGCACTTAAAACTTCTACTCCCAATATAGAGTCAGTCATTCTCTTAACTTTAACACCTTTAAGTCCAGGAATTTTTCCTGTTATTGAAGAATAATTTGAAGGAGCAACATTTTTGTGAGGATATAATTCATTATTCACTGAATCATAATAGTAATCAGTTCTCCAAGCAGATGCGTCAAATGTCCATTTTGCATCTCCTGCCAATTGCAATTCAAAATAGTCTCCAGGTTTAGCACCTTTTATTGTAGCACTGTCTCTTGCTAATGTAAGAACTACACCTGTCGTTTCATCAAGTATATCATCTGATGTAGCTGATACAGTTTTGTTGAACGCATTTCTTGATGCTGCAAATGCAGGTTGAGCAGGTAGCAATGTAGCAGCCATCATAAATGCCATTAATAGAGATAATTTTCTCTTCATAATTTAATTTCCCCCTTAAAATAATAATGTTATTTTAGAGCCTTACGCTCTCTCATAATATTATTATGTGCTTTCTTGATTTTTAATTAATTTAATTACAGTGTGAATTATAACATTCCTAATTTTACTCGTCAAGTGATTTTCGGTTTTGTAATGTAGTTGTAAAATAAGGTAAGTTTTATGTCATAATTCGTGGCTATCTTATAAAGATATTATTTAATATACAATCAAACCCTTATGGCAATATCATACTGTTTTATTCAATCAACCGAGTTATAAACTTACAAATTATATAAAACAATATACAACTGTTAAATTAACGATATTAATAAACAGCTCTATACTTTGTTAAATTTGTACAGCGGTATTTTCTATCGTTTTATTGAATTTAATATCAGCATGAATATCATATGTATGATGTCCATTGATTGTATGTGTACATTATATATGAATTTTTCCATTTTTGCAAATTACATATGCTTTACATCTATATTACAGACGTTTTAATGATAGATACAGTAAGTTATTTTTTACATTATTTTATAAGATATTACTATTAGAGTTTCTTATAGCAATGTGTTTATAGTTTCTTTGTCAAGTCCTGTAGCTTTTATTATATCATCTATGCTTATATTAAGTTTCAGTAATCTTTGTGCTATCCCCACTCTTTCTTTTTGCATTCCTTCTTTTCTTCCTTCTTTTCTTCCTTCCTCTTTCCCTTCTTTTTTTGCTTCTTCTCTTTCTTCTTCTATCACGAATTTTGTTACTTCTTCTTGGGAAAATAGTGTTGACATTATACTCATTACCTCCTTTTTTCTCTTTGACAGATATTCTTTTAATATGTCTTCGTCTGTGCATATTTTTATGGTTTCTTCTATCATCTCTTTTGTATAACCGTATTTTTTGGCTTGTTCGTTTAATATTCTGCAAAATTCTATGTATTGCCATATTATTTTGTGTTGATATGATGTTTCTATAATATTTATTGTCAGTTCAAGTTGGGGCAAGTCTTGTTTTTCTTTGTATGTGTCGCTTAATTTTATTGTTCTGTTTCCTTTTTGTCTTCTCCTGTATATATCAC
>NZ_JH414550.1:177130-180144 GCF_000238115.1 Peptoanaerobacter stomatis
GTCTTCTCCTGTATATATCACTATAAACTCGGGTGTTGGTAGAATTATTTGCTTTTTACTGTGTACGTTGAGTCTGTTTTCTTGCAGATAGTCTTTTACTGTTTGTGAAAGATATAATAACATTCTGAGTGCTATATTGACTGATTGTGTGCTTTGGGCTTCTACTAATATTAAAAGTTTGTCTTTTGCTATAAATCCTAAGTCGTTATACATACTGTGTACTAATATGTTTTCGAGTGTTATTATTTGTAAATCTTCTTGTCTTGTGTCCAAGTCTTCGGGGTGAAGATCTTGATACAGTTGCAGAAGATATTTTTTGTTTCTGAATAAATCTGTGAATACTGTATCTTTTGTCTTTCTGTTTATTATGTCTTTTTTGTTTATTTTATTCTTTTTTTCCATTTTATTTTTCCTAAATTTATATTTTTATTTATTTCATTATATCAATATATTTCTATATTTTCCAGTTACATTTAATTTACTTTTATAAGCTCATGTTAAAACCTATTTCAATAACCATTTAACAATAAAATATATAAAAAATCTCTTTTTAACCCATATTATATAAAATAAATTTTAAACAAGATAGATAAATGCAGTTCACATAAATTTTACAGATTAATATCTTGCTATTTTCTTAAAAATGCATTATATTTTAAACATTGCACATATTATATTATTTAATAGGTTTGTTATATGAATAATGTAACAAATATTACAACACTCTTTATTTTTATTTAGTATAATACAGTTTATCCAAAACTTAATTAAAAATAAGATTATTTTTGTATAATTTCGGTATAAAAGTAACTATGCTAAATGCTTAAATTTATTATAATGACATAACTGCCAGTTATGTAAGAAAGAGGTGTAATTTGAAAATAGAATTAATAAAAAATAGTGAGCTTGAGCTTAAAGAAAACCTTATAATATTACCTTGCTTTGAAAATGAAGATATAAGCTTTAACAAATTGGACATCCCTCCTCAGGTGTTGGATATAGCCAATAACTCTATAAAGGAAGAAAAGTTTAAAGCGTCAAAAGGCGAATTATATTATTACAATACAGTTTTAGATGGCAAAATTATAAATGTATTGCTCTTAGGCATGGGAAAAAAATCTGATGCAAATCTTAAAGACGCTGTAAAAGGGCTTGTATCTGCGACAAAATACGCATCCAAGTTGTACCAAGGTGCTATATATATCTCTCTTAGACCTTTAGAGCGTACATCTTATGAATTATTTGCAAAATCTGTAATTCGCTCAATCATTTTATCAAAATATAAATTTGACAAGTACAAAAAATCAGATGATACAAAAAATGAGCCGATTATAAAAATTGTACTGAAAGAAAATTGTTTAAATAATGCCGATACTTTAATAGAAGATGCAAAAATCGAAGCAGAATGCGTAAATTATACGAGAGATTTGATAAATGAACCTGCAAATCACATGACACCTGAAATTCTCTCACAAAAAGCAAGAGAATCAGCAGAAAAATATGGATATGAGGCAGAAATCTTCGATGAAAAATATATAGAAAAAATGAAAATGGGTGCGTTTTTATCAGTAGCAAAAGGCTCTGCAAATCCTCCAAGACTTATAGTTTTAAGATATAAGGGCAATCCATCTGACGAAAAAATATACGGTCTTGTCGGTAAAGGCTTATGCTATGACAGTGGCGGATATTCAATAAAACCTACAAGCTCAATGCTTGATATGAAAAGCGATATGGGGGGTTCTGCAACAGTAATAGGTGCACTTAATTTAATCGCACGAAAAAAATTGAAAGTCAACATAACAGCAGTAATAGCAAGCTGCGAAAATATGATTGCCGGCAACGCATATAAGCCCGGCGATATAATATGCTCTATGAATAAAACACATATAGAGGTAGGAAACACAGACGCAGAGGGACGCTTGACACTTGCTGATGCAATAACATATAGTATACAAGAAGAAAAAGTTTCTCAAATAATAGAGTTGTCTACTCTTACAGGTGCGGTACTTATAGCACTTGGAGAAGAAATAACAGGTGCAATAACAAAATATGATTACCTATATGATGATTTGAAAAAAGCGTCAAAAGAAACTCTTGATGAAGTATGGCAACTTCCATACTATGAAGATTATAGAAAACTTTTGGACTCAGATTTTGCCGATATAAATAATACAGGAGGCAGATATGCAGGAAGTATAACAGCAGGCTTATTCGTCACAAAATTTGCAAAAGAAACACCTATAATACATTTAGATATTGCAGGCTCTGCATGGGGAGAAAAAGAAACACCTATACGTCCAAAAGGCGGTACAGGTGCAAATGTTTTGATGCTTTACAAATATTTTGAAAATAAAATAAAAGATAATAATATTTAAATTTTTATTATTAAGGAGTAGATATGAGAAAAAAGGACATGAGAATAGAACGTACTCAAAGTTCAATAAAAAGAGCATTTTTATCGTTATTAGAAACTGAGAACTACGGAAAAATAACTATTCAGGACATAGCAGATGAAGCTATGATAAACAGAAATACTTTCTATCTTCATTATAAAGATAAAGACGTACTGTTGAAATCTATAATAGATGAAAATATGGACTTAATAGATGAACACCTTGACTTTAAACTATCAAATGATACAAAGGAAGACGAAATAATAATACTTGAAAAAATAGCCGAGGCTTTATTAAAATACAGATACTTTCTAAAAGTCATGTTCTCATGTACAGAAAATAAATACTTCTTGGAGCGTTTTGACAATTCTATATCAAAAAGCATAATAGGTAACCATTCACTCCATTTTGACAATTTGGACAGAGAATACAAAGAAATGCAAATGGCATTTATAATATCAGGCTCTGTCGGACTTATCAAATATATAGCAGGCAAAGGCACAAGCATGACTACAAATCAAATAGCTGAAATGCTTTACAGCCTGTTCTTTCGTCCATTAAAACCGAAAGCGGTAAGTGAATAAATAATAAAAAAACTAATATACAAATAAGTTAAGTTTT
>NZ_JH414551.1 GCF_000238115.1 Peptoanaerobacter stomatis
TTTTTATTATATTAAATAAATACATTGTATCACAAATATATTACAATTATTCTATATACGTTTCAGATTTATCTTCAAAATCGTGAATAAAAAATTTTCTTTTTTTATAATCATAATCTACACTTATCCAATAATATGGATCTTCATAATTTTTATCTTTTTTTAAAAAAAATACAAAAAACTTCTTATTGTTTTCTATTACTCTTTCAGGTGAAATAAATAACTCACCATCTTCCAACTTGTAATATTCATCAATATTAATCCCATACTTATATATATCTTTTTTTATAAAGCTTACATACATCATTGTAGGCACATTATTTTTAGCCATTGTGGCTGCTATCTTATATACCACTTCTTTCGGTGTACTGTTTGCCAACATCTCTTCATTAACATAAAAGGTGATATTGCCAATTATATCATCAAACATTTGAGCCGGTATTTTTTCTATAGGTGTATCTTTAGTTATATAAATATCTGTGGCAATAGAAGATATTTTCATCCTATCTAAAGTTACGTTCTCACCGTATTCATCATACAATATTTTTTTGATGTATTTTTCATATTTTGGATATAGATAATACCCTGTATATGTATCTCCATATATGCTGTATGTGTCAAAATCTACCTGTACTTTGAATCTATGTGAATCATCCTGTGTCCTTACCACTACATATTGCTGCAAATCTCCAAACGGTACATCTCCGTCATATTCAGACATTATTACAAATTTTTCTCCGTATTTTTTTTCTAATTTATCAAGTATATCTTTATGAAATTTTTCTTTTCTTCGTTTTCTTATTTCTTTAGCGCTTAGTTTTAGTGTACTTGTTACATAATTAAATATTGTTTGTTTTTCATTACCTGTATATATTTCTATATAAAATGATGATATTAACATTATTATCAGTATCAGATATATTATGTATTTTCTATTTTTTTTATTCTCTTTATTCTCATTCATATATGTGGCTCCTTTTATATATTCAAGCTATTAGTATATATAATTTTCTTTCTTTTTTATCCATTCATATTCGTCCATAAAACAATGATATTTTTTTATTTCAACAGGGTTGCAGTCATTTTTTATATAGCATCTCAATTAATCTATATAAGTTTCATACTTATCTTTATTATCTGTGAAGTCATATTCTTCGTAATCGTGAATAAAAAATTTTCTTTTTTTATAATCATAATCTATATCTATCCAATAATATGGATCTTCATAATCTTTATCTTTTTTTAAAAAAAATACAAAAAACTTCTTATTGTTTTCTATTACTCTTTCAGGTGAAATAAATAACTCACCATCTTCCAACTTGTAATATTCATCAATATTAATCCCATACTTATATATATCTTTTTTTATAAAACCTACATACATCATTGTAGGCACATTATTTTTAGCCATTGTGGCTGCTATCTTATATACCACTTCTTTCGGTGTACTGTTTGCCAACATCTCTTCATTAACATAAAAGGTGATATTGCCAATTATATCATCAAACATTTGAGCCGGTATTTTTTCTATAGGTGTATCTTTAGTTATATAAATATCTGCGGCAATAGGAGATATTTCCATCCTATCTAAAGTTACGTTCTCACCGTATTCATCATACAATATTTTTTTGATGTATTTTTCATATTTTGGATATAGATAATACCCTGTATATGTATCTCCATATATGCTGTACGTATCAAAATCTACCTGTACTTTGAATATATGCGAATCATCCTGTGTCCTTACCACTACATATTGCTGCAAATCTCCAAACGGCACATCTCCGTCATATTCAGACATTATTACAAATTTTTCTCCGTATTTTTTTTCTAATTTATCAAGTATATCTTTATAAAATTTTTCTTTTCTTCGTTTTCTTATTTCTTTCGCACTTAGTTTTAGTGTGCTTGTTACATAATTAAATATTGTTTGTTTTTCATTACCTGTATATATTTCTATATAAAATGATGATATTAACATTATTATCAGTATCAGATATATTATGTATTTTCTATTTTTTTTATTTTTATTCTCTTTATTTTCATTCATATATGTTACCTCCTTTTATATACTTAAGTGATTACCGTAACTTTTTTAATTTATCAAATATTTTATACTAAAAGTTAATAGAACAATGGATATTCTTGTTTTTAAGAATTTATTAGCAAGTAAATTAAATATATTTGAAGGTAAAAACTTATATATATTTTTTATCCATTGATTAAACTGATGGCAGTATTAAAAAATATTTTCTTTAATCGTATTATAGCAAACAGTTGTGTATAAATAAACAAAAAAATCAATGACCAAAGTCACTGATTTTTTTGTTTAAAATATTTTTTTGTGGGTAATAGACTAAATTATATTTTGTTTTATCGCATATACTGCTAATGCTGTTCTATCTACAAGGTTCAGTTCTTTTAATATCTGTGTTATTTTATTTTTTATGCTTCCTATGCTGTAGTGCAGCTCTTCTGCTATTTCTTCATTTTTTTTGCCGTCTACTATCAGTTTTATTATCTTTTTTTGTTCGTCGGTTATATCTATTTTTTCTGATGTTATGTTTTTTGGTTTTTTACTATTTGTTTTAATTTGTTTTGTATTTTTTCTTGCATCAGTGTCATACCGTCATTTACATAATTAATAGTGCTTATTATGGTTTTTGTGTCTATGTCTTTTACGAGGTAGTTGTCTGCTCCGTTTAAAAATGCTTTTGATATGCTTTCATCTTCGTCAAATGTTGTCAGTATTATTACTTTTATGTTTTCGTTGTATTGTTTTATTTTTTTTGTTGCTTGTACTCCGTCAATTATCGGCATTTGTATATCTAATAATATTACGTTCGGATTGTATTTGATACATTTTTCTATTGCTTCTTGTCCGTTTTGTGCTGTGGATACTATATTTATTTGTTTTTCTTGTGACAGGTTGTATTTTATTGCATCTAAAAATTCTATATTATCATCTGCTATTATTAAATCTATCATTTTTTTATACCTTTAATTATTATTTTTGTTATAAATCCGTTGTTTTCGCTTGATATGAAGTTTAATGTGTGTTCATACTTTTTCAGTTTATCTGCAATTGCGTTCAGTCCATTTCCTTTTTTTATTTCTTTTGTGCCTATGCCGTTATCTATTATATGTATGTTCATTGTGTCTGATTTTTTTATTAGTATGGTTATCTTGTCGGCTTTTCCATGTTTTATTGCGTTTGTTATGCTTTCTTGTGATATATTGTATAGTATTTGTGTCAGTTCCCGGTCTATTTCATAATCTTCATATTCGTTGTAAATATCTATTTCTATATTTGCTATTTTGAATGTTTCTTTCAGTGTATTCAGTTTTTGTGACAGTTTGTTTTGATTTTGTATGTTTTTTATGTTTGTTACTGATTGTCTGAGTTTTTTTGTTGCCAATGTGCTTAATTCATAACTTTTTTCTGCTAATTTTATTACTCTTTCAATGTCGTTTTTTTCTATATCTATTATAATACTTTCTTGTATTTTTGATATGGCTGTCAGGTTATTTCCTATATCATCGTGCAAATTTGAAAATATTTGTCTTATTTGATTTTCTTTTTCTTCTTGTATATAGTGGCTTATGTCTGTTAGTGTTATTATGTGAAGTATTGTTTTATTTTTTTCTTTCATCGGGATTTTGCTCAGCATATATGTTTTTGTGTCTATTGTTATTTTTTGTTCTGCGGTTTCTTTGTTTTTTATTTCTTTTATTGTGTCTTTTTCGTTTGATATAAACCATAAAGTGGATATAAAATCATCTATAGTGTTCATATCTTTTTTTAATAGTGCTTTTAATGCTTGATTTTCTTTTATTACTGTCCCTCCGATATCTATTATTACGGTAGGTGATATAAATATATCGAATGCTTTGTTTATTCCTAATGGCAGATAGTCAAAAAATTTATATTTGAATGATAATATTGCAAAAATAGATACTAAAATAGAAAATATTGCTGATGTCAGCTCTATTTTTTGTGTATGGTTTATATTGTGTATGATATTGTATGTAGATACTATTAATGGTAAGGCTATAAGATATATTGATTGGTAGTATTCGTTTTTATTCAGTCTGTTTATTTTTATATATTTTATCATTCTTGCTATGCTTATCAATACTGCTATATGTGTTTGTATAAATAATGTGTAGTACAATATTGCAAATTTATATTCATTTTGTTTGTAGATGTAAAATAAATTATGGTATGGGTTACTCCATATAAAAAGCACTATTATGCTTGATGATATTAAAAGTATTTTTTCTAATTTTTTTGTTATTTTATTGTTATCTGATGTATAGTTTTTTACAAAATTAAAGTAGGCTACACCTAAAAAGCTGACTGCTGTATAAGATATGCTGGTAAAAATCCATATATATTTACTGTTTTTTTGAAAAATTTCAATTATGTATGCAAAATTCCAAAATATCATAAGCACATTAAATACAATAAATGATGATAATATTTTGCTTTTTCTTGCAAAAATTAAAAAATATGTTATTGTAAATAGCTGAATAATTACTGATATTATTAATATTTGTACTCTAATATGTTCACTCATTATATCTCCTATATTATTGACGATTTAATTATATATATTTTGTATTAAAATTATAGTAAATTATATTATAATTTGCAAATATTTTTATTTTATGCTTGACTTTTATATAAGTATATAATAATATTATTATATACTTATATTTTTATATTGGAGGGTGTTATATGATACTAAATCCTGAATTAACAATGGAAAAAGCTGAGTTGCTTAAACTTTTATCCAATCCGTTAAGATTATGTATTGCACATCAGCTTACACAATATGGTGAATGTAATGTAAGTCATTTTGTAAACTGTATGGACGCATCACAACCCGCAATATCACAATCTTTGTCAAAGCTGAAATCTGCAGGAATAGTAAAAATAGACAAAAGAGGCAACGAAGTTTTCTATTCTCTCACAAATGAGGAAGTAAGAAATATTATAAATTTATTATTTAATGAATAATTTTAATTTAAGAAAGGACATTTTTATATTATGAAGATTGTAATCATTGGTGGAGTAGCCGGAGGTGCTACTGCTGCAGCAAGACTTAGAAGACTTGACGAAAAAGCTGAAATCATACTTTTTGAAAAAGGTGCATATGTTTCTTTTGCAAATTGCGGACTACCCTATTATATAGGTGGAGAAATAATGTCGAGAGATGCATTATTTGTATCTACAAAGGAAACCATAACTGCAAAATACAATGTAGATATAAGGGACAGAACCGAAGTTATAAAAATAGATAAAGATAATAAAAAAGTTCTTGCAAAATATATAGAGACAGGTAAAACATATGAAGAAAACTACGATAAATTAATCATATCTACCGGCTCGTCCCCTTTTGTACCTGATTTTGAGGGCAAAGATTTTGACAATGTGTTCACGCTATGGACTATTCCTGATACTGATAGAATATATAATTTTATCAAAAATAATGCTCCTAAAAAAGCTGTGGTTGTAGGCGGAGGATTTATAGGACTCGAAATGGTAGAAAATCTATCAAGAAGAGGAATAGAAGTTACACTTGTAGAAAAAATGAATCAGGTAATGCCACCACTTGATAAAGATATGGCAAAACTTGCTGAAAATCACTTGGTAGCCAAAAGTGTAAATCTTATGCTTGAAAAAGGTCTTGCAAAAATAACATCGAACGGTAGAAATGTTGTTCTCGATGACGGCTCTACAATAGAAACTGATATGGTTATATTGTCAATAGGTGTACGTCCTAACTCATCACTTGCAAAAGATGCATGGCTTAAACTTAATCAAAGAGGCGGTATAATAGTAGATGAATTCGGACAAACATCTGACAGCGATATATATGCTGTAGGTGATGTAATAGAAGTGGAAAATTATTTGACAAGAGACAAAACCATGATTCCTCTTGCCGGACCTGCAAACAAACAAGGTAGAGCTGTATGCGCAAATGTACTTGATTCATATAATAAAGAAGCTTATAAAGGCACAATGGGTACAAGTATTGCTAAAATATTCGACATAACTGTTGCAAGCACAGGTTTAAATGAAAAAATGCTAAATGCCAATGGAAAAATATATAAAAAAGATTATTTCATATCATTGGTACACCCAATGAGTCAAGCCGGATATTATCCCGGAGGTCTTCCAATGACAATAAAACTTATATTTGCAAGCAATAAAAAAATATTAGGTGCACAAATAGTTGGATATACAGGCGTTGACAAGAGAATAGATACCATAGCCACTTCAATACATTATGGAGGAGATATATATGATTTAAGCCAGTTAGAGTTGGCATACGCTCCACCATACTCATCTGCAAAAGACCCTGTAAATTTCGCAGGATTTACAGCTTGCAATATATATGAAGGTTTATCATCACCTATGAGATATGAAGAATACCTGAAAAATACAGACAAATACGTTTTGATAGATGTAAGAGAAAAAATGGAAACTATGGCAGGAACAGTAGAAAACTCAATAAATATACCACTTACTACACTTAGAGAAAGCATAAATACTCTTGATAAAAATAAAGAATATGTCGTACAATGTGCAGTGGGACTAAGAGGATATATAGCTGAAAGAATATTCAAACAAAACGGTTTTACAGCATTCAATCTACTTGGCGGATATAGAACATATTGTGATATAACAATGCCTACAAATTTATCATCTAACAACAATACTTGTTATTGCTCTACATCCAATGACACAAATCAAGATAAATTTGAAAGCGAAAAAACTGAAGATGCTCCCACGAAAATAGAAATCTTAAATGTTTGCGGACTTAGCTGTCCCGGACCTATAATGCAAGTTTCTAAATATATAGATACGATAAAAGATAGTGAATACGTCAAAGTATTATCAACAGATCCCGGATTTGCAAGAGATATAAAAAGCTGGTGCAACAATACGGGCAATACACTTATATCACAAGATATGCAAGAAAATAAATTCATCGCAACAATAAAAAAGGGAACAGATGTAAAACAATCCCAAAATACTGTTATATCGAACAAAAAAGAAAAGACCATGATAATATTTTCAGGTGATTTGGATAAAGCCATTGCGTCTTTCATAATCGCAAACGGTGCCGCATCAATGGGTAACAAAGTAAATATGTTCTTCACTTTTTGGGGACTTAACATACTCAGAAAAAATGAACATGTGCTTACAAAAAAAGATTTTATAAGCACAATATTCTCATCTATGATGCCACAGGGCAGTCAAAAACTCGGACTTTCAAAAATGAATTTTCTTGGCATAGGCGCAAAGATGATAAGAGGTATAATGAATAAACACAATGTTCCATCATTAGAAGAGCTTATACAACAAGCCAAAGAAAACAATATAAAAATATCAGCTTGCCAAATGAGCATGGATCTGATGGGAATAAAATTGGAAGAATTAATCGATGGAGTTGAAGTTGCAGGGGTAGCATCAATGCTTGATGATAATGACAACAGTAATATGAATTTATTTATTTAAGGTTAATACTATTTTCAAGTAAAATCGTGAATAACTTATATAACTATATAACATTAATATAAAATAGTTTATTGGAAAAATTAATTATTATAATTTTCTGTTATTCTATAAGATTTTAATATAATACTAAAATACAATATATTAAAGAAATTTTACTACAAAATAGAAAAAAGTTCCTAAATCATAGTAAACACTATTTTTTAGGAACTTTTTTATTTTATATTCAATCATTTTTAAATATCATAGTAGCATTATGCTAAAACATATTTCAATTAATTCACTATGCTTTTTCTATAAATATTTTTGCATTATGACCGTTTAAAACTTCTTCTTTTGCATCAGCATTTTCTTTAAATTCTACTATATTAGCCAAGGTTTCGTCTTTTATAAACTCTGTATATGCAGTTATTGCATCTTTTACTTCTTCATCTGATGTATAGCTTATAAGTATTTTATCCATCATTTCATAACCGTTATTTTTTCTCATCTGTTGTATCTTTGAGATAAACTCTCTTGCAAAACCTTCTTGTACAAGATCTTTTGTAAGATTGGTATCCAAAACTATGAATAAATCCCCTTCAGCACCTACATCATAACCTTCTTTAGCTTTTACATTTATCAATAAGTCTTCTTTTGTAAGCACAGTGTCTTCTCCATTTAAGTTGAAAGTTATCTGTCCTTCTTTTTCTACTGTATCTACTATATTTTTATGATCTGCTATTTGCAGAGCTTGTCCTAACGGTTTAAGTTTTGCACCCAATTTTTTACCCAATGTCGCAAAATTCGGTTTTATGTCATAATTCATAAAGCTTGTTATGTCTTGTGCAAATTCTACATTTTTAACGTTCAATTCTTCTTTTATAAGCTCTGTAAGCTCTCCTATAACTTCTTTTATATTCTTATCTACAACTACTTTTGATATTGGTTGTCTTACTTTTATCTTAGCTTCTTCTCTCGATGCACGTCCTAATTTTACTAAATTTTTAACCATATCCATTTTATTTTCCAAAGCTAAATCTACTTTACTTTGATCAAATACAGGATAATATGATATATGCACTGATTTTTCGCCTGTTAGTTTAGTATATATCTCATCTGATATGAATGGTGCAAGTGGTGCTATAAGCTGTGATATTCCTTTTAATACTTCATAAGTTGTAAGATATACAGATTTTTTGTCAACTGTCATCTCACTGCCCCAAAATCTTCTTCTGCTTCTTCTTATATACCAATTTGAGAATACGTCATTGACAAAATCTTGTATTTCTCGTGCAACTTTTGTCATATCATATACATCGAATTGTTTTGTTACATAATCTACCAAATTATTGTATTTTGACAATAACCATCTATCAAGCTCACTTCTTTGCTCATAAGGAACATCAAATGATTTTATATCTATATCATCAGTATTTGCATATAATATAAAGAAATTGTATATATTTTTTATAGTGCTGAAAAATTTACTTTGAACTTCTTTTAATCCGTCTATGTCAAATCTTGTAGGTGACCATGCAGGTGATACATATAATAAATACCATCTCAATGCGTCTGCACCATATTGTTCGAACAATTCAAACGGATCTACCGTATTACCTCTTGATTTACTCATTTTTTTGCCGTCTTTGTCTAATATAAGGTCATTTACGAGTACGTTTTTATATGGTGAAACTCCTTCTACATATGTCGATATTGCTATCAATGAGTAAAACCAGCCTCTTGTTTGGTCTATACCCTCACATATAAAGTCTGCAGGAAAATTTTCTTTAAATGTTTCTTTATTTTCAAACGGATAGTGTAATTGTGCATATGGCATTGAACCTGAATCAAACCAGCAGTCTATTACGTCTTTTACTCTCTTCATAGGCTTTTTACAATGTGGACACTCTATTGTAACATCATCTACATACGGTCTGTGAAGTTCTATGTTTTCATCTATATCTTCGATTGCTTTTTGTGCCAATTCAGCTCTTGAACCTATTGATTCTTTATGTCCACATTCATCGCACACCCATATGTTAAGCGGTGTTCCCCAATATCTTGAACGTGATATTGCCCAGTCATTCAGATTTTCAAGCCAGTTTCCAAATCTTTTTTCTCCTACAAATTGTGGAAACCAATTTACCGAATTGTTGTTTTCTATCAATTTTTCTTTGAATTTTGTAACTTCTATATAATAGCTCGGTTTTGCATAATATATAAGCGGAGTTTGGCATCTCCAACAATGCGGATAATTATGCTCCATTTTTTCTTTTGCATATATTTTATTTTCTTTTGCAAGATATTTTATTATATCTACTTGCAACTCATCATCTGTAACATGTCTGCCTTTCCATATCGTATCTGTATATTTTCCGTCATCTCCTACAGGATTTAAAACAGGCATATTGTATTGCTTGCTTACTTTGTAGTCATCTTCACCGAATGCAGGTGCAGTGTGAACTATACCTGTACCGTCTTCTGTGGTTACGAAATCTCCAAGCATTACAAAAAAAGCTTTGTCTTTTGTCTGAACAAAAGGCATTAACTGCTCGTACTCTTGATATTCCAAATCTTTTCCTGTTATTTCTTCAAGCACTTCATAATTTTCTTTTAATACTTTTGGTGCAAGAGTTTTTGACAGGTAATATATTTCATCATCTTGTTTTGCTTTGACATATGTTTCTGTAGGAGAAACAGTAAGCCCTACGTTAGCAGCCAATGTCCATGGAGTTGTTGTCCATGCTAAAAAATATTCGTTATCTGTTCCTTTTTTCTTGAACTTCGCTATCAATGTATTTGTCTTTACCATTTTATAGCCTTGTGCAACTTCGTGTGATGCAAGCCCTGTTCCACATCTTGGACAATACGGTAATATCTTATGTCCTTCATATATCAAACCGTCTTTGAACATTTTATCCAATATCCACCACTCTGACTCTATATAATCATTGTTAAGTGTTATATATGGATTGTCCAAATCTATGAGATATCCCATCCTTGTAGTCATTTTTCTCCAAAGGCTCTCATATTCAAAAACAGACTCTTTACAAGACTCGTTAAATTTTTGTATACCATATTTTTCTATATCTTGTTTTGATGAAAGATTTAATTTTTTTTCTACTTCTATTTCAACAGGCAGACCGTGTGTATCCCAACCTGCCTTTCTTTTTACCTGATAACCTTTCATCGTTTTATATCTGCACACAGAATCTTTTAATGTTCTTGCTATAACGTGGTGTATGCCTGGTTTACCGTTTGCTGTAGGCGGACCTTCATAAAATATAAATTTTTCTTTACCCTCTCTATCCTTGATACTCAAATCTAAGAGATCTATCTCTTCCCATTTTTGTATTATCTTATCTTCATTATTACTTACACTTTTGTCATAAAGACTTTCAAACTTCAAATTATTCTCCTCCTTAAAATTATGTTTTTATATAAAATATTTTTTATTTACTGTTGCAGTATCTTACTTCGTTAGCTTATAAGTTTAAGTTTATATTATACTGCCATATAAAATATTGATAAATACATGAATACTTCCGTTTTAAAAACTGTTAAAGCTCATTATACACAAAAAAAGTCCTGCTCTAATGCAGGACGAATAATCGCTATACCACCTACTGATAGGTATATTACTTGCCATATAATCTATTTAAAAGCAAGCATCT
The DNA here is from genome assembly GCF_000238115.1 of Peptoanaerobacter stomatis. Lineage (GTDB taxonomy): Bacteria > Bacillota > Clostridia > Peptostreptococcales > Filifactoraceae > Peptoanaerobacter > Peptoanaerobacter stomatis. Next base: position 11,185 of record NZ_JH414551.1, read on the forward strand.
GTTCACTTAACGTAGCGAAAACGGAAAAATCTAATCATTTGAATACAATTTATCAAAATCAATAAGAGAACACGTCATTTTAAAAGTTCATCAAAATTAACATACGATTTGATTAAACAAGATGTAGTAAAATACTCTTATAAAAATTTATATTCAAATTTTCAAAATTTCTGCAAAAAGGTGATTTTCTATAATATTGTGCTGTCCCGTTTTTCAGCTTGTAACAGGCTCTCTGTGCAGCTTAATACTTATATACTCTTCCTTTTTATAGCATTTATATCAATATATTTTTATATTGTACACTACTAAATATAAAAAGTCAATATTGTATACAATATTTTCATTTGAAAGAGTTTATATCAATATAATATGGACTTCCTTAATATAAAAATATGTTTTTGACAATGTTTTATAGAATAAATTATATATAATATTATAAACATTTAAAGTAAATATACAAATTAATTTTTTTTGCATAAAATTTTATAAATTATATTTACAAATAAAAAAAATAATGTTATAATTCAAAAAATTTAGGTTTAAAATATTTTTTAGATAAACCTATTTTTTATGTAATTTGCTAAAGTTAATACCTTTTATTTATATTCAAAAAGTTTATGATATTTTAAAAATCTATTTGTAATTTTTACTTTATTGAATATAAACTTTCAAATATGAAATTTTATTATTTCAGCATATTACATAAATATAAACAATTTAGGAGGATTAATTTTATGTCTGAAAATAATAGTGTCGCTTTGTCTTCTGATTCGTTATTTTCTAAAATGTCTTTTAAAAGGTTAGTATTAGCTCTACAACACCTGATTGCAATGTTTGGTGCTACGGTATTAGTTCCGGTTCTTACAGGTTTTGACACTTCAATTGCTCTTGTAAGTGCAGGCATCGGTACTTTAATTTTTCATATGTGCACAAAGAAAAAAGTTCCCGTTTTTTTAGGTTCAAGTTTCGCATTTATTCCGGTTATTATTACTGTTTCTAAATCTTACGGAGATTTAAGATACGCTCAAGGCGGCATAGTAGTAGCCGGATTTCTTTATGTCTTAATTTCATTTTTGGTTTTAAAAGTTGGGGTTGATAAAATTAAACAATTTTTCCCTCCACAAGTTATAGGTCCAATGATAATTGTTATAGGTCTTAATCTTATACCTACCGCTTTTAATATGGCAAGTTCCAATTTTGTAATATCTATTATTACTCTTGCAACTGCACTTGGAATAAATTTTTTTGCAAAAGGATTTATAAAACAGCTATCTATACTAATAGGTGTTTTTGTAGGCTACGCAGTATCTCTTTCTATGAACGTAGTTGATGTTGCTACAATATCAAGTGCAAAATTTATAGCTGTACCTCATTTTACTTTGCCTAAATTTGATATTGGTGCTATCGCCATAATTACTCCTGTAGTACTTGCAGTTTTTATGGAACATGTAGGAGATATAACTACCAACGGTACAGTAGTAGGTCAAAATTTTCTAAAAGATCCAGGCCTTAACAGAACTCTTTTAGGTGATGGACTTGCAACATTATTCGCAGGTCTTATAGGCGGTCCTGCAAACACTACTTACGGAGAAAATACAGGTGTACTCGCAATAACTAAGAATTACGATCCATCCATAATAAGAATAACTGCCGTACTTGCAATTATACTTGGATTTATAGGAAAAATAGGCGGATTTATGCAAAGTATACCCACTGCTGTAATGGGTGGAATATCTTTAATGCTTTTCAGTATGATTTCATTGATAGGTGTAAGAACTCTAAAAGACAGCAATATAAAATTTGACATAAAAAATATAATAATAATATGTATAATATTAATAATAGGACTTGGCAGCAGTTTAGGATTGAATATAGCAATTCCTATAACTTCCAATGTAAGCCTTTCAGGTTTGAGCTTGGCGGCAATAATAGGTGTGATTATAAACAAAGTTCTATATTTAGGAAAAAAATAAATATAAGAAAAGTTAATTTATTACTAATGAGCTAAAATCTATTTAAAATAGCTATAATAAAAATTTGAATGTATCTGATTAATGGTACCTCTAACATCTGCATAAACAAAAGCATCATTATTCAAATACATTCAATTTAAAATTTTTATTATATATCTATGTATATTAAAAAATAATAGAATAATAGACATTCTCATTTTTAAAAATTTATTACTAATAAAAAAAATATATTTCAAATCATAAGTGTATTATAGATAATAATATATTATATATAAACTACAAAGCAAATATACAAGATATATCACTATTATTAATCTATATCTTCTTTAAATTCTATCATTATTCTTAGCTTTTCTCTAAGAGATACGATTTTATCCTTATCTACTTCAAAAATCTCTTTTGAAGACATATCTACTATTTTTTGAGCCTCTTTTTTTGTCCTTGAGTTTTGGACTGATAGCTCGACATATTTTCTCTGCTTGTCTATATCTTTAGCCTTTGACAGCATATTAGGATAATATTTTTTCATAAGACGCATATCTTCTTCACTTACTACACTACCTGACGCAATTTTTTTGTATACGGATTGAGCTTTTAGTTTTTTTAGCTCTATTTCTCTTAGCTTGTTTTGACGCTCTATTTCCTCAAGCAGTTTTTTTGACAATGATTTTACACCTACTAATTTTTTTGTATAAGAGTTTTTTGCAAGCTCTTCATCAGACATCTCATAAGTTTTTTTATCTTTTTCTTCTTCTTTTGAATCATTTTTCAGTTCTCTTAGTAGAGATGATGTTTTATCATCAAGAGTATTTTCTTTTTTAGGTAAATTATCCTTGCTGTTGTACAATCCCTTGAATATAGTTTTATCAATCATTGATATTTTCAAGAGTATTCACCTCCTTGTGAATAAATATATTGCATCATTATAAAGTAAAATTTATCGTACATCATTCATTTTTTTAATATGTCAGTGTGGTCTATCTGTTCTTTAAGCTGGTATAGCTTACCTAATTGCATCTTCTTAAATCAGTATTTTTAATATATGTGCTTGTAATCTTGATGTAGTTATTTACTTATTTAACTATCACATGTAATTCTGCTGTTTATCTAAAAAACTATAATATTTATAATATAACTCATAATATCATTAAAATTATAAAAACTATATTTTTAGTTAACAATAAATTTTTATTTCCTCTAAAATATATCGGTTTTTTTGTGTCTTATATTTAGAACATTATTGTTAATATATGAAGCAAATAGAAAGTATTAATATTATCATAAATTTATATATGAAATATTGGGACATTCCCTCCATCCGCATAGCAAATGGGTTATTGTTTTGTAAAATCTTTGCATTTACAAAACAAGCTTAAGCCTATAAAAAAAGCAGTTAAGCTCTAAAATCCTAACTGCCTTTTTATAAAAATCATTCTTCTATTTTACTTTTGACTCTATATTTGCCTTTCTTTTCAATACACTGTTTGCATATTTTGTATTATATGTCCCTCTCTTAACATTTCCGGAACCCCAGTTATATGCACTTAATGCTGTAGTATAATTTCCAAACATACTTATATTACCGGATATTTCTTTAACGCCTGCTTTTATGTTTTTATCTATATCATATACTTCATCCATTTTTATACCTAAATAAGGCAATGTTGTATAATATAGTTGCATAAGACCATATGCACCTTGATAGCTTGTATTCGGATTGAACCTACTTTCCTGTTCCATTATAGCAAAAACCAGATATGGATCTGTACCATAAGTTGAAGAGTGTTTGATTACAGAGTTATATATCTTTTGAGCATTTTCTTTAGACAAGCCTGAATTTTTTGACATCATATAGCTTACCATCTTACCGCCTTCTTTACTAAACTCCTGTTTATTATCTGATTTTTTTTGGTTTTGCTCCTGTTTTTGTACCTTTTCTTCTTTTTCTTCTTCAATAACGCCTACCTTGAAAATCTGTATTGCCAAATCTATAGATTCAAGTTCATTGCTATCTTCAAAAATCATAAAATCTCCATCACTCTTACCGCCAAGATCTTGCGCATCATCTTCAGCAAAAACACTCATCGGCATACACAGAATTGATATAAATGCCCCTAAAAATAAAAATTTTTTTATATTAAACATATTAAAACTCCTTTTTCATTTGTTACAATTTGTAATTTATTATACTACAATTTTTTACAAAAAGCAAGTTTTTTATAAAACTATTATTAACATTCTGTTTATAAACATTATAATACATCATTGTAAGCCGGTACAACAATATTGAAATTTAAATATTTTTTACAAAATATTCTTATATAGCTTTTATACTATAAAAATATTTATTTTACATTTTAAAACTTATTAATCTTAACTATTTTTATAAAAATGTAATATTTTGTTGTAATAAAATTTTAGTATTAAAATCTGCTAAAAATATATAAACTTTAAAAATAAAACCATATATTTGAAAAAAATTAATATAACACTAAAAGCTATTTAAAAAAATATCTATTTTTAATTGGATATTAATATAAGTTATATTTAAAAATATATAAAAATATTTTTTTCATATAGTATTGACAATTATAAAAATAAGACTATAATATAATTATTAGCACTCATATATAACGAGTGCTAATAAAAAGAATTTTATTAAGATATCAACATTTTATTAAAAAGAAAATATCATTACTTATTAATTTTATTTGTAAAATATTATTCTATTTATAAATAAATTTTGACATTTTTCATTTTAATATATAGATTAAATTTTAACTTGAAAAAATAATTAAATTATATGAGATTTACTAAAAAATCTTTAATAATAGGAGGTTTTGTTATGAACTTGGAAAAACTTACTCAAAAGTCACAAGAAGCAGTATTGCAAGCACAAAATACTGCATTAAATAATTCTAACCAGGAAATAGACAGTATACATTTATTAAAAGCATTATTAGAACAAGATAACGGTATTATTCCTAAAATATTAAGTCTTATGAATATAAATGTAAGTTCATTAATATCAGATGTTGATGATATGGTGAATAAATTGCCTAAAGTTTCAGGAAGCAGTATAAGCAATGTCTACGCATCAAGAAAATTGAGCGAATTATTATCAAACGCTCAAAATGAAAGTAAGAATTTTGGAGATGAATATGTATCTGTAGAGCATCTATTCCTTGCTATGTTTAAGGAAAAAGGAACAATAATAAGCGATATATTTTCAAAATTCAGCATAAAACGTCAAGATTTTATGCAAAGACTGGAAAAAATCAGAGGAAATCAAAGAGTTACAAATGAAAATCCTGAAGATACCTACAACGTTTTGGAAAAATACGGACGTGATTTAGTTGATATGGCAAGAAATGGAAAATTAGATCCGGTAATAGGCAGAGAAGATGAGATAAGACGTGCAATAAGAATATTATCAAGACGTACTAAAAATAATCCTGTGCTTATCGGTGAACCGGGCGTAGGAAAAACTGCCGTTGTTGAAGGTTTGGCACAAAGGATACTGAAAAATGATGTGCCTGATTCATTGAAAGATAAAACAATATTTGCTCTTGATATGGGTTCATTAATAGCAGGCGCAAAATATAGAGGCGAATTTGAGGAAAGGCTCAAAGCAATATTAAAAGAAATAGAAAAATCTGATGGACGTATAATAATGTTCATAGATGAGATACACACAATAATAGGCGCAGGAAAAACAGAAGGTTCTATGGATGCCGGAAACTTGTTAAAACCAATGCTTGCAAGAGGCGAATTACACTGCATAGGTGCTACAACAATAGATGAATACAGAAAGTATATAGAAAAAGATGCTGCACTCGAAAGAAGATTTCAACCTATTATGGTAGATCAACCAACTGTTGAAGATACAATTTCAATCCTAAGAGGTATTAAAGAAAAATTTGAAATACACCATGGTGTTAGGATTTCAGATTCAGCCATAATAGCATCCGCAGTACTTTCCAATAAATATATAAACGACAGATTCTTACCTGATAAAGCAATAGACCTTATGGATGAAGCCGCTGCAATGATAAGGACACAAATAGATTCAATGCCTACAGACTTAGACGATATGAGCAGAAAAATAATGCAGTTGGAAATAGAACAACAAGCATTAAAGAAAGAAACTGATGAGCAATCTAAAAAACGCCTCGTAGTTTTAGAAGAAGAACTAAGCAAATTAAAAGATGACTATAAAAATAAAAAAGCAACATGGGATGTAGAAAGACAAAGCATAGGAAAAGTAAAAGAACTACAAGAAGAAATAGAAAATATAAAACATCAAATGGATATTGCACAACGCAACTACGATTTGGAAACTCTATCAAGATTGAAATATGGTAAATTGGTAGAATTGGAAAAACAATTACAAGAGCAGATAAAATTACAAGATGAAAAAAAGACCAACTCACTATTAAAAGAAGAAGTTACAGAAGAAGAAATCGCACAAATAGTGTCACAGTGGACTAACATTCCTGTTTCAAAATTGGTAGAAACAGAAAGAGATAAATTATTAAGTTTGGAAACTATATTGCACAAAAGAGTAATAGGACAGGATGAAGCTGTAACTTCTGTTGCAAACAGTATATTAAGAGCAAGATCCGGCTTAAAAGATCCAAGAAAACCTATTGGTTCATTTATATTTTTAGGTCCTACAGGTGTAGGTAAAACAGAACTTGCAAAAGCACTTTCTCAAGCTTTATTCGATAGCGAAGACAATATCATAAGAATTGATATGTCAGAATATCAAGAAAAGCATACTGTTGCAAGATTGATTGGAGCTCCTCCGGGATATGTTGGATACGAAGAAGGCGGACAGCTTACAGAAGCAGTTAGAAGAAAACCGTACAGCATAATATTATTTGATGAAATAGAGAAAGCACATCCTGAAGTATTTAATATTTTATTGCAATTGTTAGATGACGGAAGACTTACAGATTCAAAAGGAAAAACAGTAAACTTCAAAGACACTGTTGTAATAATGACTTCAAATATAGGCTCACAAATATTACTTGACAGTGTGAAAGAAAGCGGAAAAGTAACAGATAAAGCAAAAACAGAAGTAGAAGATATGCTTAAATATTCATTTAAACCGGAATTTTTAAACAGAATAGATGACATAATTATGTTCAATCCGTTAGAGAAAAGTCAAATACTTCAAATAGTAGACCTTTGCTTAAAAGATATACAAAAACGTCTCGAGGACAGAGAGATAGTATTAAATATAACAGACAAAGCAAAAGAACTTATTGCAAACGAAGCTTATACTCCTGAACTCGGTGCAAGACCTGTAAAAAGATACTTGCAAAGAAATGTTGAAACACTTTTAGGTAAAGAAATAATAAAAGGTACAGTAACTGAAGGTTCAAAAGTAACTATTGATGTCGATGGAGATGATATAGTTATAAGATAAGATAAAAAATAATGGGCTGTTGCAAAATGATATAAAATCATAGCAACAACCCATTATTTTTTTAATCTAAGTAATCTTTAAGTTTATTTGATTTTTTTGGTCCTCTTAATTTTCTTAGCGCTTTGGCCTCGATTTGTCTTATTCTTTCTCTTGTAACATCAAACTCTTTTCCAACTTCTTCAAGAGTTCTTGCTCTTCCGTCATCTAATCCGAATCTCAGTTTAAGAACTTTTTTCTCTCTATCAGTAAGAGTTTCAAGCACTTCTTCAATTTGCTCTTTAAGCAACGAATAAGCTGCAGCCTCTGACGGTGCCAATGCATCATCGTCAGGAATAAAATCTCCAAGATGTGAATCTTCTTCTTCTCCTATAGGAGTTTCCAAAGATACAGGTTCTTGTGCAATTTTCATTATTTCCATTATTTTTTCTTGAGGCATATTCATCTGTTCCGCTATTTCATCAGGACGAGGATCTCTTCCAAGCTCTTGTACTAATTGACGGTTTACTCTTATAAGTTTATTTATTGTTTCAACCATATGAACAGGTATTCTTATCGTTCTTGCCTGATCAGCTATAGCTCTTGTTATCGCTTGTCTTATCCACCAAGTAGCATAAGTAGAAAATTTAAATCCTTTTGTATAGTCAAATTTTTCAACTGCTTTTATAAGACCTAAATTTCCTTCTTGTATTAAGTCAAGAAATAACATCCCTCGTCCGACATATCTTTTTGCTATTGATACAACCAATCTCAAATTTGCTTCTACTATTTTCATTTTGGCATATTCATCGCCTTTTACCATTCTTTGAGACAGTTCTACTTCTTCATCCGGATTCAGCAAGGCTATTTTCCCAATCTCTTTTAAATACATTCTGACAGGGTCATCCATATTGCTCTTTGCAATGGACATCTCCAAGCTTTTCAAGTCTAAATCCAACTCATCTTCTTTTTCAGACTCCACTTGCAATTTTATATAGCTTTCTGTAGGCTCTTTTTCAATATCATCCACTATATCTATATTATAATTTGCAAATGTATCATACATATCTTCTATTTTTTCTTTACCTATGTCGTAGCTGTCAAACGTGTCCATTATGGTGTCATATTCTATATATCCGTCTTTTTTCCCACGCTCAATCAGTCTTTGAATAGCTCGCTCATAGTCTTGCGTGGCAATTAATCCGTCTTTATCTCCATAATCATCATCAGTTGAATCTTTTTGAAGTTCTTCCATAAGCTTTTCTTCTGTCAAGTCTTCTACAGAAGGCTCTATATCTTCATCCAAATCATCAAAAATATCATCATCTTCAATTACAGGTTCTTCAAATACTTCATTTTCTTCTTTTACAATTTCTTTTTTCAATTTTTTTTCTTTTTTCTTAACTGCCTTTTCTTCAATATTTACAAGAGCTTTATCAGCTTTTTGTTTTTTTTCTAGTTTTTTTTGTTAATTTTTCTTCTTTGTTTACATTTTTTTTATTTTCTTTTGCTTCTTTATTTTTCAAATTTAATTCCTCATTCTTAGGGTTTTTTGTTTTCATCATATCAGCCCCTTAATATCTTCTTTAAGATTGGATATAAGTTTTATAATTTTTATTTTTTCTTCCATTATAAAACTTATTTCTTCTATGTCCGTATTTTGAGATTGCTCCAGTTTTTTTAATTTTTTTTGTAATACATCTATCTTGGTAAACAATGCCAACTTTCTAAGCATTTTATATTCTTCATTTTTCGGATTAAAGTCTATGCAAACATCACCTGAAAACTGTGAATAATACTCTCTAAAACTGTCATCTGTTATATCATCCGTATTAAGTATATCCATTATATAGCGTATGCAATCAGGTTTTTTTGATATAATATCAATTATTTTTTTTTCATTTGTCTGAGTATCGCTATTTTCTATCTTTGGAAAAACTTTTTTCACTGTTTTTTCATCTGATTTTTGATTTAATTGAAATTGTTTTGGAGAAAAATACTGCCCATATACTTTAACACCTATTGATTTTACGGACATATTCGTAATTTCAGAAAGCCTTTTTGTCTGATATTCCATTTCTACAGCATTATCGCTTGATTTTATAATCTCACAAGCTTTGTCTATAAACTCCAATTTTTGCGAATATATGTTTATATTATACTCAGATTTTATATTATCTATCAAAAAACTTAGTGGAGATATTGCATTTTCAATTTTTGCCATAAAATCCGATGTTTTATTTTTATTAAAAAATTCATCAGGATCTTTATATCCTTCAAGTGATATTATATATGGCTTTACACCTACACTTTGTAATATATCTATGGCTCTAACAGTTGCAACTCTGCCTGCTTTATCGGAATCATAGCATATATATACTTTTTTATTTTGTTTTTTTATTATTTCGCTTTGTTCTTTTGTGAGAGATGTACCGAGAGACGCAACTGCTCCTACTATACCTTTTTGGTTTAGGCGTATAACGTCCATATAACCTTCTACCAAAATTATTCTCTTTGCATTATATTTTCTTACCAAATTCAATCCATAGAGCTGTTCTTTCTTTTTAAATATTATGCTCTCAGGGGAATTGAGATATTTAGGCTCACCACTTCCGGTTATTCTTCCACCAAAGGCTACAACTCTATTCCTGTAATCAAATATTGGATACATAACTCTCGAAAAAAATATTGAGTACAGCTCATCATTTTTCTGTCTGAAAATCATACTGTCCAATAGCTCTTGTTTGGTATAACCATGATTATATAAATATTCTATTGCAGATGACTTTCTTACTTCATATCCAAGTCCGAACTTTCTTACAGTTTTTTCATCAATCCCTCTATTTTTCAAATAATCCATAGAGTTTTCAATATTTTTTTGCATATTATCGAAATAATATCTTGCTAATTCTATATGTAAATCATACATTCTTTGTTTTTTCTCGTAGTTTTTTAGGTTTTCTTCACTGCTTATATTATTTACAGGAAGTTCAATCCTCGCATTTTCACAAAGAAGTTTTATTGCTTCAAAAAAGCTTATGTTTTCTTTTTTCATGAGAAAAGTTATTACATTTCCACCTTCACCGCAACCGAAGCATTTAAAAATCTGCTTATTTTCACTTACCATAAATGACGGTGTCTTTTCATTGTGGAATGGGCAAAGTCCTTTATAACTGTCTCCTGCTCTTTTTAAATCAACATATTTTGATATTATCTCCACTATATCATTGGCATTTTTGACTTCCTCTATAAATCTGTCATCAAAATGAGTGTTATGATTTTCCAAGCCAACCCCCTCACTTACAAAAAAAGTCAAACAATTAATTATCATAAATTTACCATATTGTCTGATATAACTTTTTTATTTTGTTTTAGTATTTTAGATACTACCCATTTATCAAATATTTAAAACAGTTGTATAATTATGATATTTATAATTGAGATATGCTCAAATTGTTTTGAGAGCAAAATTGCTAACGCTTTTATAAATATATGCTTTTCAGATATTTATAAAAAAGTGTATTAGAGCATTATCTCAAAAAATATCTATGTTTAATCAGACAATGTAATTAAAATACATCAAGCATAGTATTTTTCTATACATCTTATAAGCTCCTCTATTGTTGCATTGTCTGACATAACGGTATTAAATCCATATTGTTCAGCTATTTTTTTTGTTTGCTTTCCAATGCAAAATGCAAGTCTCCCTCTAAAATGCTCTTTTTCATATGAATTTACCAAACCTGTTACAGAACTTGAACTTGTAAATACATATATATCATTTGTTTTTTCACGATATATTTTAACTTTTTTTGATTTTTTTTCATATATGTTTATTCGCACACAATCTATATTATTTTCTAAAAGCTGTGTATATAAATCGCTTTGGATATTATGAGGCAATATACAAATAACCTTTTTTGCTCTTTGATTTATTAATTCCTCCGCTAATGATTTTGCATCATATATATTCGGCATGATATCGGACATTATACCGTAAGACTTGAGTTTGTCTGATGTTGCACTTCCTACTACGCATATCTTATAGCCGAATAATTGTCTTATATCTATGCTGTTTTCTTTTAATATGTCAAAAAATATATCCACAGCGTAAGCACTTGTAAAACATATATATACATTATTTATATTTTCTAATTTTTTTAACAATTTATTGGAATTTTTCTCATTGACTTCTTTTATAATTTCTTCTTGCAAAATTTTTAGTTGTCTTTCATTGTTGTTGTCAAAAAAATTTAATATTTCTTTTCTATCATATTTTTTTTCTAAGCAGTTTGTTGATACATTTAATACTTGTGCACCTAAATTATAGAGTTTTTTTTGTAATTTATCTCCTTTTTCTTTTGGAACGTTTATTATAATTCGCTTTCCATTTAATAATTTTTTAGATGATGAATTAAGTTTATCGGAAAGCTTTACAACTTCTCCTACTATCAACATACCCGGTGTATCAAATATACCTGTATCTTCCACTTGAGATAATTCTTCAAGAGTATATTCATATTTTTTGGCATTTGCTAATGTACCATTGCTTATTATAGCAGCTTTTGTATTTTTGTCCTTACCTGCTGAAATGAGATTTTGAGCAATAATATTGACTTTTGCAACAGACATCATAAATACGAGCGTTGTATCTTTTAAGCTTGCAATTCTTTTATAATCATCTTCATTCAAATCAAAATCTCTTTTTTTTCTGCCTGTAACAACATAAAAACTTGACGCAAATTCTCTATGCGTTAAAGGTATTCCCATACTTTCAGGCACGCTTGTTACAGACGACACTCCCTGCATTATTTCAAAATCTACATCATTTTTTAAAAGCACTTCTGCTTCTTCTGCTCCCCTGCCAAAAACAAAAGGAGTTCCACCCTTTAACCTAAGTACAATATCATATTTTTTTGAAAATTCAATTAACAAATTATTTATATCTTCTTGTTTTAATTTATGAAAACTTGCTATTTTACCTACATCTACAAGCACAGCCTTTGGTGATGAAAAAGATAAAATTTCATCTGAAACTAAATTATCATAGAGTATTATATCCGCTTTTTCAATTATATCTTTAACCTTAAGAGTAAGACATCCGACATCTCCTGCTCCTGCTCCCGCTATATAAACTTTACCTTTCTTCATAATTCTCCTGTAAAACATAATAAATTATATTAATCAAAAAGCTATATTTTTTTAAAACAATAATATAGTATGAAATTTAAAAATATTATAATTTGTGATAGTATTTATACTAATTTCTAATAGAACAGTAGATAATTTAATTAAGAAATCTATAAATAGTCTTTTTATTTTATTAGATTTTTATAACACTATTTTATAATTTTAGTTTTAGTATTGAATTGTCATTATAATAAATCTAAAACTTCTTTTTTGTTTAATTTTTTGATTTTTTTATATTCAAATCCATCTATACTTTCGTCAAATTCACATATATTTTTATAATCGCAATATTCACAAGCCTCTTTAACAGGCAATGGCTTTATATTCCCTTTTAATATTTCATTTGCAGATATTTTTATAATATTTATAACGTAATCTATTATTTTTTTCATATCTTCTTCGCTGACAACGCTTTGGCTTGTAACTGTACTTTCTCCTGCTTTGTCTGTTTTCACCCTTACATCCAAAAATTTAGATTTGCCCTCTATATCATTTTCAAATGATTTTATCATATTTATATCATCAGTTATTATTCCAGCCATTTTCATATTTTCTTGTTCTTTTTGTCTTAAATGTTCTTTTTTTATTTTCTCTCCATTTTCACTTTGCTCAAAATCTTCTTCAGATAGAGCTATCTTACTGTCAATCATAGGAAAATACATAGCATAATAAGGATTGGCATCTTTATATTTTTCATCTTTTTTTGTAAGTGCATATAAATAAAATATCATTTGTATATTTATGCCTTGATATACGTCTTTTAATTCAAGTTTTTTAACACTTGATTTGTAATCTACTACGCCTAAATATGTTTTTCCGTCTTTTACCAATTTATCTACTCTGTCTATTATTCCCCTTAGAATTATATGGTTTGTTGTATCATCTTTATCATCATTAATGTCTATTTTTATATCTTTAATCTTATATTCCGCACTTTCTGTGATGAAAGATGTGCATTTTTGTTGCTCCATTATAATCTCTGTTGCTTTTTTTGAGATTTTTTTAAGATTTTTTATTATATGGAATTGCCTTTTTGAATTTGAAGTCACCATTTTCATATCATTATCTAAAAAATCTTCTTCATCATATATTTTATCTACAAAACTGTTTATTTTCTCTTTGCTGTCAAGTATAGAAATATTTTTATCTTCCAAGACTTGTTTAGATAAATTATCCATATATTTATGCAATATATTTCCGGAGTTTAAATTATCAACTTTTTGCTTTTGTCTTTTCTGAGGTCTTATGCCATAGTTCATATAATATGAAAATGGACATTTTACATATGTTTGTATTTGTGAAACAGAAGATTGCAAAGGTAAATTATACAGCTTTTGAACATAAGTTTCTTTTAGATTTTCTATGTCATTTTTCTTGAATAAAGAATTTTTTAAAGCCTTAGTTTCATCAGAAAATTCTTCATCTTGTAAAAAATAATAATATAATTTTAAAATGTCTTCGTCAAAATTTCGGTTACTTATCATATCTCTAAGATCTGTCTTCAATTTTGCAAATGCAACTTTATGCGTTATGTTGTCAAAATAGTTTGAATTTATTTCTTTATTTTGTAAAGTTTCACTTGATATATATCGTGTTTTTAAATTTGGAAATATATTTTCTATTGTATGTAAATATGACGATTTACCTGCACTTTGCTCATTTACATCACTTATATTGTAAGTTAAATACAGCTTTTCTCTCGTCTTTGATAATATTATATAAAGAGCTGTATTTTCTTGTGACAACATATTAACTGATGTAGACATCATATTTATATCATTTTCAAGTAGAATTTTTTTGTCTTGTTCAGCAAAAATCACATCTTGTTTAAATGTCTGCGGTAACAATGTATCATTCATACCTACCGAAAATAAAACTTTATATCCGAGCGATTTGCTGCGTTGTATATCCATTATCATAACACCGTCCATAGTTGGAGGTATAAGTGCTATTTTTTGTGTACTCAAACCTTGATAAAGCATTTTTTTATAATCATCTACGCTTATTTCATAGTCATCCAAAATATTATTTACCTTATCTAATGTAGATAATAAAATATTCCATATCTGAGATATTTCTGATGCTATTTCATAGTTTCCTGTAAGCTTTAACTCTTCTACAAGATTTTCCAATTTTTGTTGGCAATTCAATTCTTTAAAAAATCTGTTCAACTCTTGTGAAAATACTTTTACCTTATTTTTTCTGCTTAAAATCTGTTTATATTTTGAATATAAATTCATTATATAATCTTTTACAAAACATATTCTTTCTCTGTCACAATCTGATATATCATTAAAATATTTTTCACTGTCAAAAAATTTTATATTTATAAATTTTTGGCTGTCCATATTCCATCTTATAAGAAAATTTTCAAATATCTCATAATCTTCTTTTTTTATATCACTCATTCCACTTTTAAAGAAGCTCATTATATTGGAATGATTAGGTGATTTTACGAACATATCCAAAAATGAAAACAACATATTAACAATATTTTCTTGAGTTATATTTCTCTTAGTATCTATGAAATAAGGTATGTCATACATATCAAATATCTCTTTTATAAGAGGTGCGTATCCTACACTATCGGTTACTACTACAGCCATATCTTTATATCTGTATTTTTTCTCATCACTTTCATTTTGCCTTATAAGCATAGTTATTTGATTTGCCAAATACATCATCTCTGTTCTTGCTTTGTCAAATTTTATCAAGCTTATATTTTGCGGTGTTTTACTATATTTTTTAAAATCCAATTTCCCGAAATTTTCTTCTAAATGCTTTAAATCTTCTATTTTATTATAAGATTGGTCAAGATGTATAATTTCAAACTTTGATGATGCTTTGTCAGCAATTTTTATCATGCTTTCAAGTGTTTTTTTTGTTATGTCAAATGAGCTGTCACCTGTATCATCGTAAGTAAGCGTCATAGTTATATCTATGCCATTTGACAACAAACTTTCTATAACATTTAGCTCCAACTGTGTAAAACTCACAAAATTATCAAAATAAACCTTAAATTTCTTATTTTTTGTATATTCAGGTATCTTTTCACATAATAAATTTAATCTTGATTCATTATCAACAAATTTATCTGATATTTTTTCTTCTAATAAATCATAAATTTTAGCAACGTCTTTCAGTTTTTGAGACAATATTTTATCATTTATTTTACTTGACAAAGAAGATAAACTTTTTGAAGATATTTCATATTTTTTTAGCTCAGTTATAATTTTTATAATATTTTCTAAAAATCCTGATTTATTAATTGAATTTTTATAAAAATTGAGCTCTTCTTTATTTTTAAGTAATATGTTTTCTGCAAGCATTATTTTTCCTACATCATCTATATATTCTTTTTTCAAACCTCCTACTCTTGACAACACCTCTGCTGAAAGTCTTTCAAAGCTCATAACTTTGCATAAAAAAATAGGTTTTTTTATAGTATTTATAATCATCTGCTCAGTTTCCAGCGTGAGTTGCTCAGGTGCCATAAGATAACTCAATGTGTTATCATTTATATTTTTCTTTATCTCGTCCATTATATATGTAGTTTTGCCACTATATGCCCTTGCAGTTACTATTTTAAGCATTGCTTTGCTCCTTAAACTGAGAACGGCTACTTTTCAACATATAGTTGACAATAGCCGTTTTTTATAATTTTTATCCTTACTTAAAATAACTTTTTACAGTTATAACAATATAAACTTATTAGTAAATATTTATAATGTGATGTTTTTAATATATTTATACATCTTCTATTTAATAAAATTTTATATAAATAATTTTTATAGAAAAATATATATAAATCATCAATATTTTTCTATATTTATCATATTTTCCAAGCCTTTCAAAAGATATTCATATGTTCTTTTTGTAGAGCTTATACTTAAATGTTCATTTGGAGTGTGTATATCATACATATTCGGACCAAATGATATTATATCCAAATCAGGCATTTTTTTACTCATTATACCGCATTCAAGTCCTGCGTGTATTGCTTCTAATTTCATATCTTTATCATACATTTGTCTGTATGTGTCTGCAAACAGTTTTCTAAGTCTTGAATTTTTATTATATTTCCAACCAGGATATATTGATTCTATAACTATTGTGGCACCTGAAAGATTTGCTATTGCTTCATGTTTTTTGATTATATACTGTACTTGTGAGTCAATACTGCTTCTGATAGCACAATTAAATGTAACGAGTGCATTTTTTTCATCTGTAACTATAACTCCCAAATTGTTTGATGTTTCCACAAGATCCTTTATGTCTAAGCTCATTTGAGTAACTCCGCTTGAATATATAATTAACAGGTCTATAATTTTTTGTTTTGAAATAGTGCTTAAAACTCTATCTATGTGTTTATCTGTATATTCAATTTCCAATCTGAAATCGTCATCTATGCCATTTAATTCTTTTTTTACTATATTTTCAACAATTCTTACTATGTCTTCCAAATCAGCCTTATTTTTTTCATTTATTACTATACTTGTGTCGCATTCTCTTGGAATAGCATTGTTTTTTGCTCCTCCGTTTATGCTTATCATCTCAAAGTTTACTCGGCCGTTTATCTCATAGAGTACTCTACCCATTATTACATTGGCATTACCTCTATTTTTATCTGCATCCATACCTGAATGCCCACCCTTTAAACCTCTCACTTTTATTATTGCATTCAACGAATTACCATGCAACATTGTATATTCTATAGGCAACTTTAAAAGGCTTTTAGCCCCGCCTGCACAGCTTAATAGTAGCTCATCTTCATTTTCCGTATCAAGATTAATCATATACATAGCATCTAAATTCTGTACAGCAAGCTCGTTTGCACCTAACATTGTAGTTTCTTCATCTACCGTAAAAACAGCTTCCAATCTCGGATGTTTTATATTGTCATCTGCAAGTATAGCAAGCCCGAAAGCCAATGCCACACCGTTATCAGCTCCAAGAGTAGTGTTGTTTGCATATATATAATCATCTTTTATAACAAGCTCTATCGGATCAGTATCAAAATTATGATCTATATTGTTGTTTTTCTCACAAACCATATCCATATGACCTTGCAACATCACTGTACCTATATGTTCATATCCTGATGTTGCAGGTTTTCTTATTATTACATTTCCACAATCTTCTTGTATAAAATCCAGTTTATGCTCTTTAGCAAAATCTACTAAATAATCGCTTATTCTTTTTGTATCTCCTGATTTTCTCGGTATATTTGAAATTTCTTCAAAATATCTGAATACTTCTTTAGGTTCAAGACCTTCTACTCTACTCATATCTTCTCCTTTTATAAATTTAATTAATCTATCAAAAATTTACTACTTTTTGCAAATCATATGGCGGGAATATGAAGGAGTCGAACCTCCCGAGGAGTTTTTATATCCCCCTATGATTTTGAAGACCACGAAATGCACCGGCACTTACATATTCCCATATAATTAGCGTTCAACTCTCGTTTATTTTACATATTACACCAATTAATCTCTACTAAACCGTTGTTTTTCAAAAATTCATTAGTTTTAGAAAAGTGTTTGCAGCCGAAAAAACCGTTATTCGCTGAATATGGGCTTGGGTGTGCGCATTTTAGTATAAGATGATTTTTATTTGTGATTAAATTTTCTTTCATCTGGGCATTTCTTCCCCAAAGCAAATATACTACCGGTGTATCTTTGTAATTAAGTTTTTCTATTATACTGTCAGTCAATTTCTCCCAACCTATTTTACTATGAGAATTTGGCTGACCTTTTAATACTGTGAGTGATGCATTCAACATTAGCACTCCTTGATTTGCCCATGATGTCAATTCTCCGTTTGTCTTATCCATTTCTATATTTAAGTCGTTTTCTATTTCTTTGTAAATATTTTTAAGCGAAGGCGGAGGTGTTATACCTTTTTTTACAGAAAAAGATAAACCATGTGCCTGACCTATTCCATGATACGGATCTTGCCCTAATATAACTACTTTTACATCTTCATAAGGTGTGTATTTAAGAGCGTTAAATATATCGTACATACTTGGAAACACAGTTTTTGTGGTATATTCTTTTTTTAAAAACTCTCTTATATTCTTATAATATTGTTTTTCAAATTCATCTTTTAAAATATCATCCCAACTGTTACCTATATTTACCATAATAACCTCTATTTTTTTGATTTATTAATATTTTAAAAATTAATTGTTTTTGTACTGAAAATATACAAACAAAAGATATGCACGTCCAACAAAGTAGATAAGCACTTTTAGATCAAACTTTGATAAATTAAAATATTTGTATGTCTTTAAACACTATCGCTCTTCTTAAATCACTATTAAACAATAAATCTTTGGATGCTCCTGCAAATTTATTACCGAAAAGCCTGAAAGCATTTATAAAAAATGAAAAAGGATTTATTATATTCGTAAGTTCTCCGTTTTCATATAAATAGGCTCTTTTGACTTCAAATTTAAGTTCTTCTTTTTGTAATGTAATATCTGCGCTTTCTATAAATATTGCGGATTTTACCATATCTTCCAATTTATAATCACCTTTTTGTATATATGCTCCAAGGA
Source organism: Peptoanaerobacter stomatis (assembly GCF_000238115.1). Taxonomy (GTDB): domain Bacteria; phylum Bacillota; class Clostridia; order Peptostreptococcales; family Filifactoraceae; genus Peptoanaerobacter; species Peptoanaerobacter stomatis. The sequence continues at coordinate 30,320 of NZ_JH414551.1, forward strand.
GTTTGCAAGATGGATAGTCATCTTTTATGGCATAACTGCAACATGTGTTTTCAACTTCATACTCTTTTGCAAGGTCTTTGTTTGAATAAGGTTTTACAACTGTTCCGTTTTCTATAAGTATATTTCTATAATACGGATTATAGCTTCCTTCCCAGTCAAAAAACGGAAGCATACCATATTTACCAGACTTTGTATCTTCAGGAGAAAGTGAAGTATAAAGCGACAATTTTTCCGAAAATATTTCTACATTCATCAATTTATTTGTAATCACGTTTTTACAAGTCAGATATTCTTCAAAGAAATCATAAATATTCAAATCGCTCGGTATTATTAAATTTTTTTCGTTAATTTTTGATATTTCTATATATTTCTTTTGAACAATAGGTTTTAAAAATAATTCCATATCTTGCACAGCTTTTTTGCTGTCAAGTGCTCTATATTCAAATTTGAATTTATTTTCTCCAAGTTTTATATAAAACACATTTCTCTCATCTTCAAAGTTCATATGAAGCTTGTTTATATTGGTAAGATTGTATCTGATATTTACATTTTTATATTCAATTTCTATATCTTTTGATAATTTTTCAAGCTCATTTCCTACTTTATATACTGTATCCGCCACTTCTTTTTCTTTTATATTGCTATGCTTTGCAATGACATTACTCTGAGTGTTGAGCATGGTGGTATGTGAATATGGATACTTCTTATTTTTAGACGCAATAAAATATCCTTCCTCATCGTCTATATCGTTATTTATATAGGCTATGGAAAGAGTTTCGTTTTCAAAATATCTAAAAATAGTGCTTTGCTTATTTATTTTAATCATTTCATCAACAAATGAATTTTTATAAAATGCTTTTTTTTCAGTTTTCCTTATTTCCAGTTTTTCTTTCATAGCTATCCCACCAGTATATAAATATTATAGTAAATATATTACCATTTTTAAAAATAATAATCTATATGTATTTATAAAAATGATTAAATTTTTAATATATACAATTATTTTACTAAATTTTTATGTAGTTATTCTTAAATTAAAAAAACTCTAAGACATATTTATATAAATATGTTATAATTTATATTCAATCAGTAGAATTTTATTTATATATTTAAGGAGTTGTTATGATAGTTTCTACAAAGGGGAGATATGCACTAAAAGCCGTATTTGAACTGGCAATGACTGATATTGACACCCCTATGTCATTAAACACTATATCTGAAAGAACAGATTTATCTGAATTATATTTGGAACAAATTTTCTCCGTATTGAAGAAAAAAGGTATAGTCAAAAGTATCAGAGGTGTTCAAGGTGGATATCTTCTGACAAGAAAACCTGATGAAATATCTGCCGGAGAAATAATAAAAGCCCTTGAAGGTGAGCTTTCTCCATCAAAATGCCTTATAGACGAAGGTTACTGTGATATGCTCGACAGATGTCCTACTTATATGATATGGGACAGAATAAAAAAATCAATTGATGAAGTCATAGACAACACTACTCTTCAAGATATGATAGATGAATATAATAAGAAAAATTTATAATTTTTGAATAATTATATTTTTTTATGGGTATTATTTCATAAAGTTTGTTAAATTATAGACACTTATAAATTTAAAACATATCTTAATATATGCTTAATTTTTATACTTAGAGTATATTAATAAAGGATTATCCTTCTTCATAACTTGTTTAAATTTCTCTTTTCGATTCTCTTCTAAGATATATCCTAAGTTATACAAGTATTTTTTAGTTATTTTAATCTCACAATTAATTTAACTATAATATAAATTAAAATATTATTTGGAGGCGTTAAATGAGTAAAATAGTAGTTGTTGGGGCAAATCACGCAGGTACGGCGGCAATAAATACAATAACAGGTTTTAAGGAAAATAATGAAGTTGTGGTTTTTGATCAAAACTCTAACATAAGTTTTTTAGGTTGTGGAATGGCACTTTGGATTGGCGAACAAATCTCAAAACCTGACGGACTTTTTTATTCAAACAAAGAAAAACTCGAATCACAAGGTGCAAAAATAAATATGAACTCATCTGTTGACAGCGTTGATTTTGACAAAAAAACAGTACATGCTACTTTAGAAAACGGACAAAAAATTGAAGAATCTTATGACAAATTGATACTTGCCACAGGTTCTCTACCTATAGTACCAAATGTAAAAGGAAAAGACCTTGAAAATGTTCAAATGGTAAAATTGTTTCAAAATGCTGAAGATGTCATAGAAAAATTAAAAAATCCTGAAATAAAAACAGTTGCAGTAGTTGGTGCCGGATATATAGGAGTGGAGCTTGCAGAAGCTTTCGAAAGAAAAGGCAAAAAGGTTGTACTTATTGATACAATGAACACTGCTTTATCAAACTATTATGATATAGAATTCAGCACAATGATGGACAAAAATTTAGAAAGCCACGGTATCCAGCTGGCTTATGGAGAAATGGTTAAAGAAATAATCGGTAAAACAAAAGTTGAAGGAATAATAACTGACAAAAATCAATACAAATGCGATATGGTAATACTTGCTGTAGGATTCAGACCTAACACTGCTCTTGGAGGCGGAAAATTAAAAACTCTTGCAAATGGAGCGTATTTAGTTGACGAAACTCAACAAACAAATGTCAAAGATGTGTACGCAATAGGTGATTGCGCAAGCGTATTATTTAATTCAACAGGAGAAAACTCATATATAGCACTTGCTACCAACGCTGTTCGTTCTGGACTTATAGCAGGACATAACGTATGCGGAAAACATATGGAAACAAATGGAGTACAAGGCTCAAACGGTATAGCTATTTATGACTTAAAAATGGTATCAACAGGTCTTTCTGAAGAAAGAGCAAAAAAATTAGGTTTAGAAGTAGAATCAACTTCTTTTGAAGATTTACAAAAAGCTGCTTTTATAGAAACAGAAAATCCTAAAGTAAAAATAAAAATAGTATATGATAAAAATACGAGAGTAGTAATAGGTACTCAAATGGCATCAACTTATGATATGTCTATGGGTATTCATATGTTCTCATTGGCTATACAGGAAAAAGTTACAATAGACAGACTTAAACTGTTGGATATACTTTTCTTACCTCATTTCAATCAACCGTACAATTATATAACTATGGCTGCATTATCAGCAAAATAAAAAATTTTTTATACAATTATTTGATTAAATGAATGTAATAATAAAAATGCTGAATTGAATGTATTTGATTAGGAGAACTTTCATACGATAGTGTCAGCAATCTCCTCAATCAAACACATTCAAACACATTTTTTATATTTTGATTACCATATGATTAAATAGATTTTTATATGTTAAAATCCTTCTGATTTTAATTCTTCTTCTATACTTACTTCATTTATATCATCTATTTTCAAATTGGTCAGATTTTCAGCTATATTTTTAAACATATCAGGATCTCTGGTAACAAAGTATTTTACTGAATATTCATTTTTTTTATCACTGAGCATATCTTTTTTTGCAAGTAATTCTTTCACCCCCAAAGCGGTTTCCATTCCGGGATCTACAATATTCCCATTAAAATACTTTTTAAACAAATCTTCTACAAGCGGATAATGTGTACAGCCTAATATAAGAGTATCTATATCATCAGTAAATCTTGTAGCAAATTCTCTTATAATTTCCTCATTTTGCTCGTTGTATTCAAAACCGTTTTCTATTATATTGGCAAGGTTGCTGCTTCCTTCCTCATATACTGCTATTTCTCTATTATCGTTTTTTTCTTTTAATATTTCATTCAAATATCCGTGTGTTTTAGCTGTAAATACTGTAGAACAAACACCTATTTTATTATTTTTTGTAACCCTTAGAGCCTCTTTTGCTCCCGGATTTATAACTCCGATTATATCTATATCAAATATATCTTTCAAATAGTCAAGTGCCGCAACAGTAGCTGTATTACAAGCTACGACTATAATCTTGACATCATTTTTAATTAAAAAATCCACTATACATTTGCACAGCTTTTTTAGCTGTTCAGAAGTTTTTTGTCCATATGGATTATGTCCGCTGTCGCCGAAATATACATATTTTTCATTGGGCAACACTTCTACCAACTTGTTTAAAACAGAAAATGCTCCGACTCCAGAGTCAAATATACCGATAGGTCTGTTATCCATAGCAATCACACCTCCAAAATTATATATAAAAATAAAAAATTAAAAAGCTTATATCTCTATGAATAAATTTTTCTTTTAATATAAAAATTATAATTCCACATTTTTCTATCAAATATTAGCTTTAACAGTATAATATTCAAATATAGTAGAATTATGTTTATATTTGATAAAAATTTATATGCCAATATAAAAGATAAAAATATATGCTTACATTAAAAGTATAAATTATAACACATAAATAAAACAAATAATTTAAATATTCTTTAGTATAATATTGCAAGTCAATGTTTTACCGACAAATTTATAAAAAAAGTATAGACATCATAAAATGCCTATACTCAAAAATATTATAATTATTTAACAAAGTTTACAAATCCTGTTATAACCATAGCATTAGTGAAGTCTATCAAGAATGCTCCAACTACAGGAAGTATAAAGAATGCTCTTGGAGCAGATCCGAATTCTTCTTGTACCGCTGTCATATTGGCAACACCGTTAGGAGTAGCACCCATACCGAATCCGCAGTGTCCTGCAGATATTGTAGCGGCATCAAAGTCTGAACCCATAACTTTGAATGTTACGAAATAAGCAAATGCAGCCATAACTACTGTTTGTGATATCAATATTACAAACATGGGTCCTGCAACTGCTGCAAGTTCCCAAAGTTTTAATCCTGTAAGAGCGAACGAAAGGAACGCATTAAGACCTATTGTTCCAAGGAAGTCGGATGCTTTTTGGTTAACATGCCACTTACCTGTAGATTCACCTATATTTAGGAATATAGATGCAATAATCATCGCTGTTACATATGAAGGCAATGTTACGCCCGCTTTTTTTAGAGGTATTTCAATTACGGCACCGAGTGCTATCGCAACAACCACATAAGTTAAAGTCTTGAATACTTCATTAAAATCTATTTTTTCTTCTTTTTCCTCCATTTCAATCTTCTTGTCAATATATTCTGATGCCTTGGATTTAAGGTTGTTCTTTCTTATAAGAACAGCACCAAGAGGTCCTCCCATAAGCGAACCCATTACAAGACCGAATGTAGCAGCAGCCATAGCTGTAGCTGTAGCTCCCTCCATGCCTAATTTTTCAAATTCAGGGCCGAATGCTCCACCTGTACCGTGTCCTCCTGTCATAGTAACTGAACCGCATATTAATCCAAGTAGCGGATGTTGTCCCATAAGTTTAGCAACTCCAACACCTACTGCGTCCTGTACAACGCAAAGAAGTGTAGCTAAAACCCAGAATATTAATACTCCTAATCCACCTTTTTTTACGAGTTGTATACTTGCTGTCAAACCTATTGTAGTAAAGAATACCATCATGAATGGTTTTTGGAATGTTGTATCAACGCCTATTGAAAAATTAAGATAATTTCTTGATAATAGATGAAGTAGCGCAAATACTATACCTCCGGCAACTGGTGCAGGTATACAGAATTTTTCTAATGCCAAAATTTTTTTCTTCAAAAATACTCCGATATAATACACACAAAGTGCCAATGCAAAACTTTGCATAAGATCCAATTTCAAAGTAGTAAGTCCGGTATCACTAGTTGAAAGAACCATAGTATTTTGATATGTACTTAATTTCATTCCTTTAAGTAACTCCGTTACTCCTTTAAAATCATTAATAGGATAACTCATAAATAATACCACCTTTCATAAATATTGTTTTGCACCTAATAATTTTAAACAAGATAACTATTGCTTTTATAGTTTGTTTTACAGTAGAACAAAAATATAATGACAAACAAAACAAACATTTAAAACAAAAATATAACCTATTAAAAATTAATTAAGTGTAAAGTTAAAAATATGAAAACATTTTTACATTTAAAATTATAACCTATAATCTTAAAAAAAACAATAAAAATTTTATATTTTTTGAAATATTTTATTATTTTTTTATACAAACGTTTAAATTTCAATAAAAAATGCAAGAAAATTTTGAAATATTTCTTGCATTTTATTTGTTTATATATAAAATTTTACATATTTTTCTAAATAAAAACGTTTGTTAAAACTAATTTTGTATAAATTACATACTATATTGTATAATAAATAAAAAAATATTATTTTATGTCTTAATTTATTCATATTATCAAATATATAGACTTTTAAAAAAATAATCTATGAATTAAAATATTCATAGATTATAATATTCTTTTGAAGAATTTTTCGATCTCATATTTAGATAATCTTGTTATTGTAGGTCTGCCGTGCGGGCAAGCATATTTGTTTTCACAATGTTCCAAGTCGTAGATTAATTTTTCTACTTCTATATCCTTTATTGTACTATCATTACCTTTTATAGCAGCTTTACAGGCTTTTGTAGCTATTTTGTCTTTTATTATGTCATTTGACAAATTTTCTTCAAGATATACGTCAAACACTGCATTTACAAACTTTCTTGCACCATTTTCATCAAAATGTATCGGTATTCCCCTAAGCAACATTATATTGTCACCGAACAAATCACATTCAAAACCGAATTTTTCAAGTTCTTCTATAATATGAACCGATTCATCTACAAGATTTACAGGAATCCCTATCTGTTGCGGCAATATGAGTTGTTGAATTATTATCGCATTTGAATAAAAGTCTTTCAAATACCTCTCATACAAGACTCTTTCGTGTGCAGCATGCTGATCTATCATATACATATCTTCCTCGTCAAAAAGTATTATATATGTATCAAACACTCTACCACTGTATTTTAGTAATGTAAGATCTGCAAATTTTATTTTATTATCACTCAAGTCAATTTTTACATCATTTTTGAATATATCTTTTGGCATAGAAAGAACAGGTTTTTCATCTAATATATTTATATTTGAAATTTCATCTTCATTTTCTTTGTTATTAAAGGTTTTATTATCATATGTTTCTTTGAGTTCTTCTTTACAAGCGTTTTTTGTCTCGTAATTATCCTCATCATTAGTTTCTGCAACTATAATTTTGTTATGATTATTCTCATAGATATTATATTTTGATACTTCTATTTTCTCTTGTTCATGATTTATGAGTATGTCTTTTGTTTTATTCTGAGGCTTTAATTCATAGACAAATGTATCGTCTCTTTCCTGTTTTTTTATTATTTTTATAGATTGTTGCATAAACTCTTTATCATCTTTTTGGGAGTCTTTATTTTTTTTATCTTTTGATTTTTCATAGTTAGAAATTATATTCGAAAAAATTTCGCTATTTTTTGAAACTTCATCATCTTTTGATATTTTTATATCTGGTATCATACTAATATTGTCTAAGATTGATGATATCTTATTTTCAATGAGATTATATACTATTTTTTCATCAGCAAACTTTACTTCCAACTTATTCGGATGTATATTTACATCTACCATATCAGGTTTAATTATTATATTTATAAAAAACATTGGGAAATTGCCTGAAGGAATATATTTTCTATAAGCATTTTCTATATGAGATGTTATTGTCTTATCTTTTATAATTCTTCCATTTATAAATATATATTGCATCTTTCTGCTTGAAAACATCAAAGAATTATTTCCTATAACTCCTTTTACACTTATATATTCGCTTAAAGGCTCCTCCAATGATATCATTCCACTATAATAATCTTCTGCAAATATTATATTTATGACATCTTCTATTTTTCCTGTGCCATATGTTTGAAATACTTGTTTTGAATTATTTATATATTTTAATTTTATACTTGGATTGGCAAGTGCATATCTTATCAAAAAATCACTTATTTTCGAAGATTCCGCTCTGTCTGTTTTTAGAAACTTTTTTCTTGCAGGTATATCGTTGAATAAATCTTCCACTATTACAGTTGTACCATCTTTTGCTCCAACTTTTGTTTTTTCCAATAATTTATCACTACTTATAACCACATTCATAGCGTAGTTGCTGTATGAGGTTTTTGTAGTCATAGAAATCTTTGCAACTGCAGATATACTTGCAAGAGCCTCTCCTCTAAAGCCGTTTGTAGTTATATTTATAAAATCGTCGAATGTTGTAATTTTACTCGTAGTATGTTTTTTAAATGCCTCAAGCACATATTGCTCATCTATTCCTATGCCGTTATCCGTAACTCTTATATAGTCTTTTCCACCGTTTTTTATTTCTACTACTATTGATGTCGCCCCTGAATCTATTGAATTTTCCACAAGTTCTTTTACAACACTGCAAGGGCTTTCTATAACTTCTCCTGCTGATATTAATTTTATTATATTATCATCTAATTTTTTTATGATATTGTCTTGCATAATTCCCTCGTTTTATCTAAGTTCGCTTTTAATCTTATAAAGCAAGTCCATGGCTTGCTTAGGAGTATATTCATCTATGTTCAAATCTTTTATCTTTTGAACTATTCTAAGATTGTTGTCTTTTGAAAAATTTTCTATGCTAACTTGATCCTGTTCGCTCTTTTGATTATATTTTTTAGAAGATTTTTTTTCCGAAGTTTCCAGTTTCGACAATATGATATTTGCTCTCTCCAAAACTTCATACGGCAAATCTGCAAGCTGTGCAACGTGTATTCCATAACTTTTATCAGCTTTGCCGAGTACTATCTTTCTGAGAAATTTTATTTCTTTACTGTCATCCACCAACATACAATAATTTTTAATATTTTTGTATTTGCTTTCTAATGCGGTAAGCTCGTGATAATGAGTAGATACAAGAGTTTTTGCTTTTATATGCTCACATATATATTCAACTATTGAAAATGCAAGGCTCATTCCATCATATGTGCTTGTACCTCTACCTATTTCATCTAATATAATCAATGAGTTTTGAGTTGCATTTTTTAATATGTTGGAAACTTCTGTCATCTCGACCATAAAAGTGGACTGCCCCATAGATAAATCATCACTTGCACCTATACGAGTATATATACTGTCTATAATAGGTATCTGCGCAAAACTTGCAGGTACATATGAGCCTATATGAGCCATTAGCATAATTATGGCAACTTGTCTCATATATGTTGATTTTCCCGCCATATTAGGTCCTGTTATTATATGTGTCTCTGATTTTGTCAAATCTGTATCATTTGGAACATAGTCTTCATTTGGAAGCAATTTTTCTATTACAGGATGTCTGCCATTTTTTATAACTATATTCCCGTCAATTGAAATCATAGGTTTTACATAATCATTTTCTATTGCTGTTTTCGCAAGGGCTGTATATACATCTATTTGCGAAATCATCTCTGCTACTTGCATTATCTTAGGTATGAAGTTTTTCAGTTCTTCTTTTACCTCCTTGTATAATGCACTTTCAAGCTGACTTTCGCCTTGCCTTGCAGTCAACATCTCTTCTTCTATTTTTTTTAGGTTATTGTTTATAAATCTTTCACTTGATACTAATGTCTGTCTTCTCTCATAATCACTCGGCATATTGAAATTTTGCAGTGCAGCTTTTGTTATTTCTATATAATAACCAAAAACTTTATTATAACTTATTTTTAAATTTTTTATACCGGTTTTTTCTCTTTCATCTCTTTCCATTTTTATCAATATGTTTGAAGTGTTTTCGAGCAAATCTCTATAATGCGCTAATTTTTCATCGTATGAAGATTTTATTATATGCTCTTTCTTAAAATCTTCACCTATTTCTTCTATTGAATTTTCTATCAAATTTATTATTGGCATCAAATCATTCTTCGACAAAACTTCGTATAATTCTTCAAATCTTGAGTCATTTTCTCCCTTAAAAATATTTTTTATCTCATTTACTGCCTTTAATGATTTTTTTAAGTTAAGTAAATCTCTGTGAGATACAGTGTCATATACTATACGATTGGATATTCTCTCCAGGTCATAAACTTCTCTTAGTATATGCGATACACCTGTGGATACAGAATAGTGCTCTACAAAAGATGATACTTTATTTAATCTTTGCCTTATTTCATTTTCATCATTTAAAGGTTTTAACAAATATTGTTTCAACAATCTCGATCCCATAGACGTATTTGCTTTATTAAGCACCCAAAAAAGTGTATATGAATTATTTTTTCTTATACTTTCTATAAGCTCTAAATTTTTTATAGTATAGTAATCAAGCGACATATACTTCACTTGATTTTTTTCGTAAAAAAAGTTTATGTCAAAAAATTTCTGCGTATCATACACATATTTATATATCTGTATCAGTGAAGGTATTTTATCTGCAAGATTATTATCAGAAATGAACTCTTCTATATTTTCGTAATTGGCAGTATTTTGGACTACATTATTTTCTATAAGAAAGTTATTTATTATCTTACTGTTTTTAAAAGAATTTTCTTTCAATTTTTTTAAAAATATATCGTCCATTATTATTTCGGATGGCATGACAGAAAAAAATATATTTGACACTTCTTGATATGTTATGATAATATTGTTGACTTCACCTGTTGTAATATCTGCATATGTCATATACACTATGTCTTCATCTGTTATTATAGCCATTATATAGTTGTTTGATGAGCCTTCTATCATATCATCATCAAGTACAGTTCCTGGTGTTATTATCTTTACAACATCACGCTTTACTATGCCTTTGGCATCTTTAGGATCTTCTACTTGCTCGCATATAGCAACTTTTTTACCAAAATTTATAAGTTTTTGTATATATGATTTTGCACTGTGATACGGTACCCCGCACATAGGTGCTTTTTCTCCATTGCCACAAGCCTTTCCTGTCAAAGTTATTTCAAGGAGCCTTGATGTTTCAATTGCGTCATCGAAAAACATCTCATAAAAATCTCCGAGTCTAAAAAATAATATACTGCCTTTATTGTTGTTTTTTATTTCAAGATATTGTTTCATCATAGGTGTTAAATTTTCCAAAACATCACCACCTCTTTTATTCTTATACTAAAATCTTATTAGAACATCATATTCCTTAATTTTATAATTTGTTTATATATCTTTTGCACAATTTATAAATCTATTTTTTATACTAAACTCTATTTGAAAGGCATGTATAAAATACTGCAATAAAATGCATAATAAAAAAATCAAAATTATTATGGTATTTCAAATGGAAAATAATATTAAACGGGTATCTATATTAAAAATGATATACTAAACAAATTTTTTCAATTAATATTATACCTCAACTCCATTTAATGAGAAAGACTTTACATTTGTAATTTTTACATTTACAATCTGTCCTATTTTGCTCTCATCACCCACAAAATTTATGAGCTTATTTTTTCTGTTTCTACCTGATAAGACCGACTCATTTTTTTTGCTGAAGCCTTCTACAAGCACTTGCTCTATCTTATCTTTATATTCTTTATTTTTCTTAGCTGATATTTCATTTGCAGTTTCAAGCAATCTGTTAAACCTGTCTTTTTTAATTTCTTCACTTATATGCCCTGCCATTTTTTCAGCTACTGTACCCTTTCTTGTCGAATACATAAACATAAATGCAGAGTCATATTCAACTTCTTTTACAAGTTTTAGCGTCTGCTTGAAATCTTCTTCTGTTTCTCCCGGAAAACCTACTATTATATCTGTCGTAAGTGCTATATCCGGTGCAACTTTTTTTATTTTTTCAATTTTTTTCATATAATCTTCAGCTGTATATCTTCTGTTCATAAGTTTTAATATATTTGAACTTCCTGATTGTACAGGCAAATGTAGACTTTCACAGAGTTTATCCAGTGTAGCAAATGAATTTATAAGCTCATCTGAAATATCTTTAGGATGAGATGTCATAAATCTTATTCTCTCAATGTTATCTATTTTATTTATATCTTCCAAAAGCATTGGAAATGTATATTTATCTGCAAAATTATTACCATAAGAGTTTACATTTTGACCTAACAAAGTTATCTCTTTTACAGAATTTTGAGAAAGTAATTTTACTTCCTGCAATATATCCTGTGGCAACCTACTGCGTTCTCTACCTCTTGTAAACGGTACTATACAATATGTGCAAAAGTTATTGCAACCATACATTATATTTACAAACGCTTTAAAATCATATCTTCTTACTGAAGGCAAACCTTCTACTATATTTCCGTCTATATCCCATACATCTACAACCGTTTCTTTATCTACCAAAGAAATATAAGTGTACAATAACTCCGGAAATTTATAGATATTGTGTGTTCCAAATATTATATTTACATGTTTATATTTACTTGTAAGCTCCTTGACAATATGAGGTTCTTGCATCATACAACCGCAAGTTGCAATCACTATATCAGGATTTTTCTTCTTAATATTTTTTAATGCGCCAATATTACCAAAAAATCTCGTCTCTGCATTTTCTCTAATTGCACAGGTATTATATATTATAAGGTTCACTTTTTCCATATCTTCTGTTTCTTCATATCCCATATTTGTAAGCATACCTTTTATATTCTCACTGTCATGTTCATTCATCTGACATCCGAAAGTAACTATTATAAACTTTTTAGCGTCTCCTGTTTTTGCATATTCATCATCATTTATATTTTTTACTAAATCCACATAATATTCCTGATTAGAAAAATTCTCTTTATTTATTATATTTACTCTATCCAATGTAACTCCTTTAAAATTATAATATTATCTAATTAAATACATATTTTTTAACATAATACTTGAATTTTTTTAATAACATATATTTATTCTATATACTATCCAAAACCGATAATTTTATTATTCAAATATTTTTGCCATATAATATTCATCTACATATTTTTTGTCAATATACATAGATTTCTTTTTTATTCCTTCTATTTCAAAGCCGTTCTTCTCATATAAATGCTTTGCAATATCATTCTCGCATACAACTGTCAATTCCAATCTTTTTATATGATTTTCTTTAGCCCATAAGTCCAGTCTTTTAAAAAATTCACTACCTATCTTTTTATCTGTATATTCTTTTAAAACACCCACTACTATATAGGCTGTATGTTCAATTCTTTTAAGTTTTCCTTTTTCTGCTGATATATAGCCTGCTATTTTATCTCCATCTTTAGCCAAACACAAAAAATCATTATATTTCAATACATTTTCTATTCTTGACTTTATAATTGAAAAATCCTTTTTTCTTTCTCCTGCCTCAAACAACATATACTTAGTTTCATAGTCAAGATTATTCATCATATTCCACAAAGCTTCTGCGTCTTCCAATTTTACTTTTACAAAATTAATCATATTTTTCCCATTTAATTTAAGTCTTGTATATATTTTATCACTTCATCTATCACAAAATCAGGCGTTGATGCGCCTGCTGTTATACCTACATTTTTGACATTCTCAAACATAGATTGGTCAAGCTCACTACAATCTTCTACAAATATGCTTTTACATCTACTGCTTGCAAGTTCATATAATTTTTTTGAATTGGAGCTTGATTTGTCACCTATTACTACTATCATATCTACTTTTTCTGATATTTCCAATATGGCGTCCTGTCTTTTTTTAGTTGCATTGCATATGGTGTTAAATATCTCTAAGTTTTCAGTTTTTTCAGATATTTTACTCACTATTTCTTCATATTTTTCTATATTGAAGGTTGTTTGAAAAACAAGCACATAATTGCAATTTTTGTCTATTTTTAATTTTTCTACGTCTTTTTCATCTCCAACAAACTGTGCTGTATAGTCACACCATGAGTTTATCCCTATAACTTCAGGATGACTTTTATTGCCTATTATTATTATCTCATTACCCGATTTATATTTGTCAGCAACAATCTGATGTATTTTCTTTACAAATGTACAAGTGGTATCTATTATATTCATACCATGCTCATTTGCAAAATTATAGAATTTCTTTTCTACTCCATGTGAACGAAAGAGTATGTTTTTATAATCTTTATCTATATCATCTACTATTTGAAGTCCTTGATTTTCAAGTTTTTCTACTGCTCTTTTATTGTGTATTATAGAGCCTAATGAATATACTTTACCAAGCTCTCCAATGCTGTTTTGAGCTATTGATATCGCTCTTTTGACACCATAGCAATACCCTGAAAATTTAGAAAGTATTATGTTCATATTTTCTCCTAAAAAATTAAAATTCTATATAAAAATAGAATTTTAACTTTAAAAATTTACTTATTATTTTGATTTTATAATCTTCATTACTTCATTTGAAACTGTTAAATAGCCTTCATTATTTTTTTCTGTCATAAGTTGTTCAGGTACGGTATATAAATCGTGATAAATTATTTTTATTTTTGAAAATGGTTTGTAATTATTTTCAGCTACTATAGACACAGGTATTACAGGTGTATTTGTACGCATCGCAAACATTCCTATTCCTGCTTTTGATGTATCATCTTCTATACTGCTCACCCTTGTACCTTGTGGAAATATACCTAATATCTCTCCATCTTTTAAGACTTTTAACGATTCTTTTAACGCTCCTAAATCATTTTTATTTCTATCTAATGAAATAACATATGTTCTGTCCAAAATGAATTTTAGAATTTTATTTTCAAACAATTCTTTTTTTGCTATATAATGTATTTTTCTCTTATTAAATGTAATTATTACAAGTAAAGGGTCAAGATTATTTCTATGGTTTGATGCGACTATATATGCTTTGTTGCTCTCAACCGTATTATTACCTACCACTTCTATTCTATAAACTATGCGAAGTACTATATTTATGATAAATCTAAGTACACTATATAACATCTTTTTCTCCTACAATATTTATTACTTTGTTTACTACTTCATCTATACTCATATCGCTTGTATCAATTTCAAGTGCATCGTCTGCTTTTTTTAAAGGCGATATTTTTCGATTAGAGTCTATAAAATCTCTATTTTCTATAGATTTTTTTATTTCTTCTATACTGATATTTATATTACCCTTATTTTGTTCTTCTAAATATCTTCTTTTTGCTCTCACATCTACACTTGCAGTTAAATAAAATTTATAATCTGCACTTGGAAAAACTACCGTACCTATATCTCTACCGTCTAACAGAACTGATTTTTTCTTACTCATCAAGCGTTGCATATCTACCATTTTTTCTCTTACAACATCTATTGCTGACACATCTGATACATTTTCATTTACAATTTTACTTTTTATCTGCGAAGTAACATCTTGATTGCATAAATACACTTTATCTCTGTCGAAATCTATGTCTATCTTATCAAGAGAAGATTTTATTTCATCTTTATCATCAAATTTTACATCATTTTGTAAAAAATAATATGTTACCGCTCTGTACATAGCGCCTGTATCTATATACATTATTCCTAATCTGTTTGCTATAAGTTTTGATATTGTACTTTTGCCGGCTCCGGCAGGCCCATCTATCGCTATTATCATAACAGACCTCCATGTCCTAATGACGCAATAAATTCTTTGTCTATCTCTATATCCGCCAACGCTCTTGGCAATATTATATCAAACACAGTCTTAGCACAATACATAACTGAACCCGGCAAACCCATTATAGGTACTTTATCCTCAAAATATGAAAGTGCAAACATAGCTCCCGGTAATACAGGTGTACCGTATGTTACAAATTTATCAGCTGTAAGTGATATAGCTTTAGGAGTTAAATCATCAGGATCTACACTCATACCTCCTGTGCACAATATTATATCACATCCTGCCGATTTCAATTTTTTTATTGCTTCCGTTATCATCTGTGTATCATCTGAAACAGTTTCATGAGCTATCACTTCTACACCAAAATCAGCCAGTTTTTCTTTTACAACAGGTGTAAACTCGTCTTTTATTCTTCCATGATAAACTTCGCTTCCTGTAGTAACTATACCCGCTTTTTTTCTAACAAAAGGTTTTATATCAAAAACTTTTTTTCCATTTATAATTTTTTTTAAATCTTCCATTTTTTGTTTTTCTATAACAAGAGGTATTATTCTCATTCCTGATAGTTTTGTACCCTTTTTTATCGGAGTATCTCCTTTTATAGATGCCATCATTATATCTTTTTGCATATTTATTTCTTTTAACAAGTTCACATCTACTGTAAAATATCCGTCAATATCTGCTACAAGCTCCATTTTCCCTTCTTTTACAGGTGTAAAGCTCATATCTTTGGTTCTTGTCAAATCTATCATAAACTGAGCCGCATCATTTTCGTGCATCATATTATCATCATCTTTTTCCCAAACATATATATGCTCTTTTCCAAGAGATAATAATACCGGTATATCTTCGTCTGTAATAATATGACCTTTTCTGAATCTTGCATCTTTTACTTTGTCTTTAACTATTTGAGTTATATCATGACATAATATATATCCTACAGCGTCCTTGGTATCTATCAATTTCATAAAATTCCTCCAAAAAAGAATTATGTAGTATTAACTTAAAAAGATAATACCACATAAATTCAACTTTTCTTATTTTTTTCTAATTGTAAATATAGTTATATCATCTTCCAACTTTTTCTTATTTGTAAAATCTTCTATCTCTGACAACAAATCTTGACAAGGCTTTTCTTCTCCCTCATCAAGCTTTTTTATAATATATTTTGCCAAATTATCCGCTCCATATTCTTGACCTTGCTCATTTTTTGATTCAATTATCCCATCAGTATAAACAGCAAACAATTCTATGTCGGATATATCAAAAACCTCTTCCTCGTAAACTGTGTTTTCAAATATTCCAAGTGCTATGGATGTACTTCCATTCATTAACTTGTAATTTCTCTTTCCCGTTTCATCCTTATATACTGCTATCGGTACTGTATGTCCTGCATTTGAAGCATAAGCTTTATTATTTTTAAAATCAAAAAATATCATCTTTGAAGTTATGAACACATCCATCTTATCCAACTCTTTAAACAATATATTATTAAGCTGAGCTAATATTGTTGACGGAGATGATGTCATTGTAAGTAACAGATTAATTGCCCCTTTTGTCATCGCAACGAAGTAATTTGACATAATGCCGTGACCCATAACGTCTGCTATAAAAAGTATATACTTATCCTTCTCAACTTTTATAAACTTACAGAAATCACCGCCTATATACTTATAAGGAACATTAAGATAATCTATGTTCAAAAAATCATCTTCACTCATTATCTCATCTTCCATTATGAGTTTTTGCTGTTGATGCACCAACTGCAAGTCTCTATGTATAATAGAGTCTTCCAATACTTTTCTGTTGCTTGTAAACAAATGAACCGATAAAAGCACTTGAGCGGCATATATCCCCAACATTCTAAGATCATCCGTTCTATATTTTTCGGAGTTTATCATTATTATCTGACCTATTTTTTTGTTATCTTTTATTATATTCTCATAAGCTATTGTACTTATTCCATATTTGGACACGCTTGCAGGTATATCTTCGAATATAAATGTCTTTTTCTTGTCATTTTGATTATATTTAAGAAAATTTGTAGTTATTGCAAGTCTTTTACGATTTCCATGACTTTGTATAATTCTTAAATCAGAATCTTCATCATCTATAAATATCATAGCGGATTTAGAGTTTGTTATCTTACAAATATCCCTTGCTATAAGTTTAAAATATGAGGCAAGCCCTTTATTTTCATATAAATTATCTGTAAGTGTTTCAATAGACACTATTGCATCTCTCAATTTTTTAACTATTTCATCTATTTCTTTGTTTCTATTTGTAATATCAACGGAAAGAGCAAGTAGTGATGCAACTGATTCCATAAATTTTATATCATCTTGGGACAATTTTTCTTCAGGCCCCAAAAAACAAGTCATAAATCCTCTTGTTTTATCACCCGAAATTAACGGCACAGCTATTCTACTGACATATCCGTTTAATTCTGCAAAATCTCTTTCACTTTCGCCTCTTTCATCTTCAAACAGATCCTCTATATAATAAGTTTTCTTATTTACAACCGCATCATGTATATATTGCGGAAATTCCTCCATTGTTATCTTTTTTCCTGTAGAAGTTTCTTCGCCATCTATGTATTTAGGTATATCTCCCAAGGTTTCTTTGCACACTAAATATGTATATTCATATGTATCTTGCTTAAATATATTGACACACGCTCTTTTTGGAGGAATAATTTCAAGCATTTTATCAATTACTGAATCTTTGATATCAAAAAAATCTTTAGAAGATGTGACTATTTTTGATATTTCAACCATAGTACTCAAGGTTTTATCTAAATTACTCAAAATACACCCCTTCAAACTTTAAATAAAGATATACTTAAATATTTTTCTCAAAAAATATTTAAGTATATCTATCCATTTCAATAATAGATTTTATCTTTTAAATAATTTTACTACGCCTTTTAGAAAGTGAATTTTCACATTAAATTATAATCAATCTGTCAAAAATTTATTCTTCGACAAATGCAATATATGACAAATTTCTATATTTTTCCTGATAATCTATGCCATATCCAACTATAAATTTATCTTCTATCTCAAAGCCTATATAATCAATATCTATGTCACATTTTCTTCTTGAAGGTTTATCTAATAAAGTGCATATTTTTAAAACTTTTGCATTTTTGTTGCTTAAATAATCTTTCAAATACTTAAGAGTAAGACCTGTATCTATTATATCTTCCACTATTATCACATTTTTTCCGCTTATATCATCATCCAAGTCCTTTAGTATCTTTACAATTCCTGAACTTGTAGTTGACATTCCGTAACTTGACACCGCCATAAAATCAATTTTCACATCTAAGTCTATATTTCTAATCAAGTCGGATAAAAATACACTCGCACCTTTTAAAACCCCGACTAACAGCACTTCTTCACCTTTAAAATCTTTTTCTATGCTTTTTGCAATTTCATAAACCTTATTTTTTATATCATCTTGAGATATAAATACATTAGAAATTCTCATTACATAAACCTCTTTAATAAAAAATAAACTATACTTTAAGTAATTATAACACTAAAATTTAAAATTATCTATAAAAAATAAAAAACATTGCTTTACAATTTACATTAAAAAAAAATTACAATATTAATAAAAAATCTACAAATATATTGAAAATATAAAATTTTGTGTTAAAATAATAAAAAGATATTTATAAATTTTGAAAAATTTACTTTTATAATCTAATTTTAAGAGTTGAAAAATTATGGACGATATAAAAAACTTAAATGAGCAGGAGCTTGTATATGAGATAAATAAACTTGCAAAAAAAGAAAATCTTTCTCAAGAAGAACTTGTTTTACAAAAAATACTTAGAAATGAATATATATCGAGAGTAAAGAAGAATTTAAAATCACATCTTGATAATATAAAACCTCAAAACACATGATTAAAAAACAAGGAGGTGGACGATTAATGGACACTTATGTGGTTTTTAAAATAAATGGACAGAAGTATTGTGTAAATATATTAACCATAAAAGAAATTTGCAGTAATAAAGAAACAACTTTCTTACCAAATACACCGTCATTTATAGAAGGTATTATAAATTTACGTGGAGAAGTTTTAAGCATAATAAATCTTTCAAAAAAATTGGGAATTGTTTCCTCTACTCCATTTCAAGAACAAAAAATACTGGTAGTCATTATTGATGAATTATTACTCGGTTTTTTGGTTGACGAAGTCATAGGTATTATACACACACCTTCAGAAAATATTGATAATAAGCCGAAAATGCTCGAGAATGAGGAAAATTTCATAAGCGGCATAATTAAATCCGGCGATGAGATGATAATATCTATAGATTTAGAACATATTTTAAATAAAGAAGAGTTGTCAAGTGTAGAACAACTTAATAAAGAGCAAGCAATATGATGAGCATAAAAAAACATACAAGCAATATAAATCTTGCCATACAAAACATAATTGACTCCATGCAAAGCGGTAAAGAAGAAATTTTTAATATAACTGAATCCATCAATAAAGAAAATACAACCATTCAATCTGATATAGCAAAAACTAAAAATATAATAAGCGTTTACACTAAAGAAGTTGAAGATTTAAAAGAGCGTGAACTTAACAGCAGAAAAAAACTTTTATTAGTAAGTAGCGATTTTTTACATTATACTCACGAAGATATAAAAAATGCGTATGAAAAAGCACTTGAACTGCAAGAAAAACTGCTTGCAAAAAAAAGTGATGTCACGACAGTTTTACAAACTCTTGAAAATTTGGAAAAGAGAATAGAAAAAAATAGAGAACTTACGGAAAAAGCTGATCGTTTATTGAATAAAATTGAAGTATTAAGTGAATATATAAAAGTAGATATATCTGATAGTGAAGATGATATAAAAGATGCTACAGGAAAATGGATACTTTCTCAAGAGAAAGAAAAAAGTCGAATATCAAGAGACATTCATGACGGACCGGCTCAAACATTGGCATCTATAGTTATGAAATCAGATATAATAAAAAGATTGATAGAAAAAGATTCGCCTAAAAATACTATATATAAAGAAATAGAACAGCTGAAACATCAGCTTAGAAGTGCAATAAAAGAGATAAGAAGAATAATATACGATTTAAGACCGACTTCATTGGATGAATTGGGACTTATTCCGAGTATACAAGGACTTATAGCTAAAGCAAAAGAAGATTATGATATAAATTTTAATTTATCTACCGGAAAAAATGAGCCTATCAAAAGTTCTACTACTAAAATAATATGTTTTAGAGTTTTGCAAGAATCAATAAACAATATTTTAAAACATTCTTATGCTAAAAATGTGGATATAAACATATCCATAGGCTCGAAAGCAATAATATTGAAAGTGGCGGATGACGGAACGGGTTTTAATATAAAAGACGTAGACTCTTCAAAATCATTCGGACTTTCATCTCTTAAAGAAAGAATTTTGTTAGCTGAAGGAGACGTGAAAATAATATCAAAACCTAACTATGGAACACGACTGGAAATAAAAATACCGAACAAGGAGGATGTATATGCATAATGACAGAATAAAAGTGATGATTGCAGATGATCATGAGCTTATAAGAGAGGGAATATCAAGAATATTGGATATGGAAAATGATATAGAAGTTGTCTGCAAAGCAAAATCAGGCCCGGAGGCAATAGAATCATTAAAAAAATGTAAAGTTGATGTGGTACTTTTAGACATAAATATGCCTGATATGACAGGTATAGAAATACTGAAAAAATTAAAATCATCACATTCAAAAGCGAAAGTAATAATGCTCACAGTATATGATGATGTGGAATATGTATCACAAAGTGTAAGTTTAGGGGCAGACGGATATGTGCTGAAAGACTCCGATTCTGAAACTTTGATAAAAACAATAAAAATAGTAAACTCGGGTGGCAGTTATATACAGCCTACTCTTGCTACGAAGTTGATAAAACATATAACAAAAGAAAAACAAGCTTACAAAGAAGAAGTAGATGCCGTTCAATCTCTAACAAGAAAGGAAATAGTCGTTGTAAAAGCTATAGCAAACGGATTAAGTAATAAAGGAATCTCCGAAAAGCTTAAGATAAGCGAAAAAACAGTGAAAAACCACGTATCAAGCATATTAAAAAAATTGGAATTGCAAGATAGAACTCAAGTAGCCATATATGCAATAAAAAATAAAATTGTAGAATTATAATATGTTCTTCAGTTTATTATTAATGTAATTTATTTTTAATTAGATAACAGTATAAAATAAATAACCACCTTTCAGGTGGTTATTTATTTTATACTTATTTATTGCTTTTTCTCCAAATTTTCATCTTATCGGCGTCTTTTATAAGTTCTTCTCTAAAATCAGGATGAGCTATATTTATAAGTGCCTCAGCTCTTTGCCATGTGCTTAAGCCTTTTAAATTTACCTTGCCGTATTCCGTAACCACATAATGAGTATTAGGTCTTGCAACTGTAACGGCAGAACCTTCTTTCAATGTAGGTATTATTCTTGACGCTGTTTTTCCGTTTTTATCTGTAACAGTCGACGATAAACATATAAAGCTCTTTCCTCCGTTTGATAAATATGCACCGAGTACAAAATCAAGCTGACCTCCTGCTCCGCTTATATGTTTTGTTCCTGAAGATTCTGAACTTACCTGACCGAACAAATCAACATCTACCGCATTATTTATAGATATAAAATTGTCTAAAGATGATATAATTCTTGCATCATTTGTATAATCAACAGGAGCGGACATAAGCATAGGATTATCATCCATAAAGTCATACATAGTCTTACTACCTGCACCGAAGGCATAAGTTTGTCTGAATCTGTCTATGTTTTTCTTAGCACCTGTTATTTTACCTTTTTCGGTCATCTCTACAAAGGCATCTACATACATTTCCGTATGAACTCCCAAATCCTTTAAGTCTGAATCAGCTATTACGGAACCGACTGCATTGGGCATACCTCCTATACCTAATTGTAAGCATGCACCGTTAGGTATTTCTTCAACTATCATATTAGCAACTTTTATATCAATATCTGAATATGAGCCGGCTTTCATAGCTGCAATAGGAGTATTACTTCCTTCAATTATATAATCAACTTTAGATATATGAATTTCAGATTCAAAGCCTCCAAGACACCTCGGCATATTTTTGTTTACTTCAACTACAACTTTTTTACTACTTTCTATTAAAGCCATCATATGAGAAGCATTGGGTCCGAAATTGAAAAATCCGTGCTTATCCATAGGTGTGACCTGCATTACGGCAACATCTACAGGAATCGGATTTTCTCTATAATATCTCGGCATTTCAGAATATCTTAGAGGAATATAAAAAGCTCTTTTGTTACTTGCCATTTTTCTTTCTATACCTGAACAATGCCAACTATTCCATGTGAAATGTTCTCCCGTTTCATCAGCCTTAATTATTTCAGGTTCCCAAAAAGCTATTCCACCTCTAACATTTACATCCTTAAGTTCATTTACTCTCTTTGCAAGAGCTTTGTCAAAATCATATGCCGTACCTACACACCAGCCGTAATCTACCCAATCTCCTGATTTTACAAGTTCGGCAGCCTTTTCGGCAGTTACCATTTTTTCCTTATATTGTTGTGAATAATCCATAAATTCCTCCTAAAAATAATTTTATGATAACGATTTAAAAATATTTTTATTACATTATAATCTATTTCATTTTTATTTTCAACTAAAATAGATTGTTTCCCTTATAATTAAGAATATCATTATATTTTATTAAGATTTCACTATTTTAGTGTAGTTATTCGTTTTAAAAAGTTTTTTAGCAAATTATTTTTAAACTTAATTTCATATAAATATCTTAATTCAAAAATTTTACTGTTAATATGAATAGTATAAAATCATTTTTTAACTGAACAATTAGTATCATTTATTGTAAAAATAATGATAAATTTAACAGTAATTTTTATTTTTTTTAAATATATGTTATTAATACTTTACAAATACGTTTGTAACCTTTATAATATCTTATATAGAAAAAGAATTTTATTTAAAATCTAAAAATAAGAGTTTATCGGTTAAAACAACTTCTTATTGATTGACAGACTGTTTAAGATTATAATTATATACATAAGCTGTTATTTTTAATTTTTTAGGAGTGTATTTATTATGAGCAACATATCTGTAAATAAGTTAGAGAGAGGAATGATTATAGATAGCGATATATTCAGCAAGAGAGGTTCGCTATTATTGTACAAAGGTTTTAAAATAGAAAATCCGGATTTGGTTTCAATCGTACTTCGCAGAAACGGTATAAATTCTGTAACGATAAAAGATGATGAGTCTCAAATTTCTTCAGTCGTAAAAGAATCAGATAGAATTTCTCAAAAGATACAGCAGGAAGTCGCAGCTTTTAAAGAAGAGTTTAATAAAATAGTTGAAGATCTGGAAGAAGACATAGAAAATTTCGCTCAAACTAAAGATATTTCAAAAATAAGAGAATTGGATAGAGGTTCTGAGCTTGCAAAAGAATCTGAATCATCTGTCTTAACTATATTCCAATTGGTTGAAAAAATAAAAAATGACGGTTCGGATAAATATTCCGATATACTTCAAGTATCACTTATATCTTATTCAATAGGAAAATGGATAGATTTAAATGATGCTCAATTAAAAGAGCTTTCAGAGTCATCTATGCTAAGTTCCATTTTTGCACTTAGTGATGTTGATTATGAAAATATACACGAAATAAAAGGTGCAGATACTGTTTCTAAAGCTGTTTTACAATCTGCAATAGCATCGAGAGAAAGAAATGACGGTTCAGGTCCTATGGGCTTAACAAATGAACAAATACCTCTTTATGCAAGGATTATAGCTATAGCTGAAATATTTTATGCACTTACTACAAATAATGAGTTTTATGAGAGAATGTCAGTTTTTGACGCTTTAAAAATAATGCAGACAGAATATATGACTCTATTGGATGCAAAAATATTATATATATTCCTTCATAAAGTAGCCAATAAATATATAGGTTCAAGCGTAAAATTGTCAGACGGAACAAGTGGAGTAATTGTTTTCGTTCCTGAAAACGAAGTAGTGCTTCCTTTCATTAAAACCGGAGACGGTCAAATAATAAACCTACAAAGCAGTCAATATAAAAATAATAAGATAATTGAAATTTTATAAAAATATGTCTTTACAAGGAGAGTTAATTAGATGAGAATTTCTGTAGATGACATTAAAAATAATATGATCATTGACGAGGATATATATAATTCTAATGGTAGACTTATTTTATCAAAAGGTTTATCAGTTTCTGATGAAAGTTTTTATCAAAGATTTATTGAAAAAAAATGATATTAATAAAATAAAAGTTTTAATGCTTTTTGATACAATAAAAGAAGAAAATGAAAATGTTCCTTTTGAAGTAATAAAAGAGCAGGAAATCGAAACTTTTATGACTGATTTCAACAATGTTGTAAATAATTTTGAAAAAGAAATTATAAGTACCGTTTCGGGCACATGTAATGCCAAAAGTCTTGAAAATATTCTATCAGAAACTATAAAAACCAATTCCGGTAAAAATACGAACGTGTTTCAATTATTACAAAAGTTTAAAAATTCTGACGACTTGACATTTGTACATTGTAATGCGGTATCTCTCACAGTTCATACTATCGGTAAGTGGATGAAATTATCGGAAAGCGATTTAAAGGATTTATCACTTGCAGGTCTTCTTTTTGATGTTGGAAAATATGCTTTATCAAAAGATTTACTCAGAAAAACCACTCCTCTCACAGATTTTGAAACTGAGATTATAAAATCTCACGTTGAAAAATCATTAGAAATGTTAAAGCCTTATGATTTGAATGATAATATAACGAATGCCATAAAATATCATCATGAAAGATGTGACGGTAGCGGATATCCATATGGCTTAAAAGGTGATGAGATACCTCTTTTTGCAAGAATATTGGCACTTGCTGATGTATTTGTGGCGTTAACTTCTATGAGGCCTTACAGAGATAAAATGACACCGTTTGCGGCTGTAAAATTACTTGAAACTGATTTTATGCAGAAGCTTGATATAGTTATATTATCTGATTTTATTAATAAAATAGCTTCTAATTATATAGGAGCCGATCTCAGATTGTCTGACGGTCATGAAGGCGAAATAATCTTCATAAATGCAAATGCTCCGTTAAGACCTATTGTAAAGTTAAAGCCTACAGGAGATTTATTGGATTTGAGTTCAAAGGCAAATCATGACATAGAAATTGAAGAATTTTTCTAAAAAATTTAATAATACAAAATTGTAAAAGACGATAGAGAAAAACCTATCGTCTTTTTTATGTTATACTGTTTTCTAATAAAATTATAGATAACTTATATAATGATATAACATCAATATAAATAGTTTATTGAAAAATTAATTATTATTATTCCCCATTATTCTATGATATTTTAGTATTAATATTAGTTTATTTTTACTTATCCAACACAAAAATATCCATTATTCTATTAACCTTTAGTGTAAGGGATATGCTCGTATTAATACCAAAACCTCAACTGATTAAAGCTATATTATAATGCCTTTAAAAAGTTATATTTTTAGAAAATAATATGTTATACAATTTAAAAATATTATAATTTGTACAACTATTTTTCTTCTATATACCCGAATTCTCTTATATAATTGGTATTTTCTCTCCAATTCTCTTTAACTTTTACCCAAGTCTCCAAGAATACTTTACAACCAAAAATTTCTTCCAACTCTACTCTTGCCGATTTGCCTATACCTTTTAATTTTCTGCCATTTTTTCCTATTATTATCTTTTTATGGGAATCTCTTTCGCAATATATTACAACTGATATTTCTATCATATTTTTTTGTTTATTGTCAAATATTTTTTCTACTTCTACTGCTGTTCCGTGAGGAATTTCTTTGTCTGTATAATTCAATATTTTTTCTCTTACTATCTCGCTTATCATAACTTTATTACTTTGATCTGTGCTTATGCCGTCCGGAAAATATTTAGGACCGTATACAAGATATTTTTTTATTGTTTCTATCAGCTCTGATACATTTTTTTTCTTAATTGCACTGATTGGAACAATATCATCAAATATACCTATTTCATCATACATTTTTATGAGTTGAAATATTTTTTCCTCGTTAAGTTTGTCTATTTTATTTATCGCAATTATTTTTGGTTGTTTTGATTTTTTTTAAGCTTTCTATTATTGAATTGTCAAGTTTACCGATATTTTCAGACTCATCTACTACATATAATATAACATCTGCTGATGAAGATGACGATTTTACTTCTTTTTCCATATATGAGCCTAATTTATTTTTAGGTTTTTGAACTCCCGGCGTATCAAGAAATACTATCTGAGAATTTTCATCATTGTATATACCTTTTATTCTACTCCTTGTTGTCTGGGGTTTATCACTTGTTATAGCTATCTTTTCTCCTATCATTGCATTTAACAAAGTTGATTTTCCTACATTAGAGCGCCCAACTATACTGACAAAACCAGTTTTGCACACTGCATCTTCACTTAATAAATTTTGTAATTTTTCCAAAAATTCTTCTCCTTAATAAATCTATATATTTATTTTTATTTATAATCTAATGAACTGTTATTCAACTGTAACCGATTTTGCCAAATTTCTCGGCTTATCTACATCATTTCCTTTTTTTATAGATGTGTAATATGCTATGAATTGTGCCGGTATTACTGCTAAAATTGACGAGAATATATCATAAACCTCCGGTATTTGTATAACATCATCTGCATAGTTGTTTATATCCTCTATATGTTTATCAGTTATTATTATGGTGTATGCACCTCTCGCCTTTACTTCTTGTATGTTGGACATTGTCTTGTCGAGTAACTTATCTTGGGTTACTACCGCAATAACAGGAGTATTTTTTTCTATCAACGCTATTGTTCCATGCTTCAGTTCTCCTGCGGCAAATGATTCAGTATATATATATGATATTTCTTTAAGTTTTAAAGCGCCTTCCTTGCCTACGCTGTCATCTAAACCTCTGCCTATATAAAAAGCCGATTTTGAATTTTTTATCTTTTCAGCTATCTCGATACATTTTTTCTCTACGAACAGAGTTTCTTTCACTTTTTGAGGTAATTTTTTCAGCTTTTCCACTATATTATGATATTCGTCTATATTTATTTCTTGTTTCAATTTAGCTAATTCAACACCTATCATATAAAATGCGACGAGCATTGTAGTATAGGCTTTTGTAGATGCTACTGCTATTTCAGGTCCTGCAAGCGTATAAAAAACATCATCCGAATTTCTTGCTACTGATGAACCGACTACATTTGTTATGGATAATATTCTGCAACCTTTTGTTTTTGCCAATTTTTGTGCGGCAAGTGTATCCGCTGTTTCTCCTGATTGGCTTACAAGTATAACAAGTGTGTTTTCATTTATAAATTGCTTATTATATCTGAATTCTGACGCAATATCCACTCTAACTCTTAAATTAGCAAGGTTTTCAATTATATATTTGCCTATAAGTCCGGCGTTATAGGCTGTCCCGCAAGCAACTACATATATATCTTTTATTTTTTGTATTTCATCCTCATCAAGTCTTATATCATCCAATATTAAATTATTATTTTTATCTATTCTTCTTAATAAAGTGTCTGACACTGCTTGAGGTTGCTCATTTATCTCTTTAAGCATAAAATGCGGATAACCGGCTTTTGTTGCAGACTCCATATCCCAAGTGATTACAGATTTTTCTTTTTCTATTTTTTCACCTTTAGAATTATATATAGTTATATTGTCTTTTGTAAGTACAACCATCTCTCCGTTATCTATATAATACACTTCTTTTGTATAACTTAATATTGCAGGTATATCAGATGCAAAAAAAATTCTCTCCTTTTCCTATACCTACTACGAGAGGTGATTCATTTCTTACAGCTATTATCTTATCAGGCTCGTTTTTATATATTATTCCGAGTGCATATGCTCCTCTTAATCTTTTTACTGTTAAATTCACAGCTTTCATTATGTCTTTTGAATCTTTCAAATAATGATCTATTAAATGCACTATTACTTCTGTATCTGTTTGAGACTTAAATTTATATCCTTCTTTTATAAGTTCAGCTTTCAAAGATCTGTAATTTTCTATTATTCCATTGTGTATTACAGCTACCGATTCACTTTCATTGATATGAGGATGCGAATTTACATCAGACGGCTCTCCGTGAGTTGCCCATCTTGTATGACCTATGCCTATAAATCCGGTATGGGGTTGTTTTTTCAGGTGTTCTTTAAGCACCGATAATCTTCCCTTAAATTTTGAAAGTTCCAATTTTCCATTTGATATTGTAGCTATACCTGATGAATCATATCCCCTATATTCCAATTTTTCAAGACCGTTTACAACTATGTCTTGAGCATTTTGATTTCCTATATATCCTACTATTCCACACATATTTTCTCCCTGTAATAATTTTTCAAATTTTTACTATATTCGGAGAAGTGACTCAATACATTTTTTGTTAAAATTTATAAAGATAAATTTCTTTTTGTTGTGTATTTTTAGACTGTCACAAGCCTTTGGAATACCCGCCGAATCTTTCGATAATTCCAATCCTCGTCAATAATCAACTCTACATTAAAAAAAGTAAAATTTTTTATATTTTTAATAATATACAGAGTTTAATTATCCTGGCGCTTGACTTAATACAAACTCTATTTTTACAGTAAATTAACTTATTATAATAAACTGACAGGTTTCATATCAGAATTTTACGTTCATAAAACTCATTTGAGGTTTAGTATATATTATTTCTCCAAATATTAAAACAGTTAAAAAGCCTATCAAATATATAATTTCATCAAAAAATTGAGATAGTATATATCGATAGACTTTATATAGCTGACTATTCAGCTGTAACAACTTCTCTTCCATTATAATATCCACATTCCGGACAAACTCTATGTGACAATTTTAATGAATGGCATTGAGGACATTCAACTAAATTTTTAGCTGTCATATTCATATTCGCTGAGCGTCTTGAACGAGTAGCTGATTTTCCGGTTTTTCTTTTTGGTACTGCCATATTCTCTCCTCCTTCCATATTTTTTCGCAAATATATTTATTATATCTACAAAAAGTTTTTCAGTTCTGCCAATCTCGGATCGATATTTGGATTTTCCTCTTCACAATTGCAAGTAACATTATTTAAATTAGCTCCACATATATGACAAAGTCCTTTACAATCTTCTTTGCAATAAAGATTATTATTAAGATGTTCAAAAACAGCATCATAAAATATCTTATCAAAATCCAAATAATCATCATCTATTATAATTATATCGTAATCGACATCTTTATCTTCTTTTGATAATATTCCTGAGATTTTAACATCTTCAACTGCTCTCATATAATCCAAACATCTTACACAGTTAAGCGTAGTATCAAGGTGTATATTTATATCGGCATATAAGTCATCATTGTTCTTTCTTGTAATTTCACATAAAATTTCAGACCTATCGTTAAACTTAACATCTCTGCCTTCCATATTACAGCAATCAATATCCGGCTCATAATTATAATTGAATTTACTCTTTTGAGATAAGAGCATATCTTTTATAAATATCTTCATAAAAAACACCCCGATTTTTAAATAACAATTGATATTATACTAAAAATCAGGTATATGTGTCAAGTAATTTTACTTTATTTTACATATAATTTTTAATTTTATAGTAATATTTACTTTATTTTATCAATGCTAATGTATCTCTTGCTATAACCAACTCTTCATTAGTAGGTATAACCATTATTTTTATTTTTGAAGATTCTTTTGACACTATTTTTTCTTTTCCTCTTACTTTGTTTTCCTCAGTATCAAGCTCTATTCCTAAAGCTTCCATTCCCTTACATATTTCTTCTCTTGATTCTACTGAATTTTCTCCAAGACCTGCTGTAAATACTATTGCATCTACATGTCCCAATTCAGCCATGTAGGCACCTATATATTTTTTAACTCTGTTATGGAAACAATCAAGTGCTATTTGTGCTCTTTCATTTCCTTTTTCAGCTTCTTGTTCTATATCTCTGAAATCTGAGCTTACTCCCGATAAACCTAATACACCTGATTTTTTATTCATTATACTGTCAACATCTTTTGCAGAAAGTTTTTCTTTCTCCATCAAAAATGTAACTATTGCAGGATCCATATCCCCTGTTCTTGTTCCCATTATAAGACCTTCAAGCGGAGTAAAACCCATAGATGTATCTATCGATTTGCCTTTTTCTACAGCTGTTATACTTGCACCATTTCCTAAATGGCAAGTTATAATATTTACATCTTCAGGTTTTTTACCAAGCATATCAGCTGCTCTTCTGCTCACATAAAGATGTGATGTTCCATGGAATCCGTATCTTCTTATTTTATGTTTTGTATAATATTCATAAGGTAATGCGTATAAATATGATGATGAAGGCATAGTTTGATGGAATGCCGTATCAAAGACTGCAACCATAGGTACATTTGGAAGTATTTTTTCACACGCATTTATTCCAACAAGATTAGGCGGATTATGTAGTGGTGCCAAATCTATACAATCTTCCAAACTCTTTTTAACTTTTTCGTCAATTACAACAGAGCATGCAAATGCCTCTCCACCGTGAACCACTCTATGTCCTACAGCATTTATTTCACTGAGATCTTTTATCGCTCCATATTTCTCATTCATAAGAGCATCTATTACTAATCTTAGGGCAACATTATGATCAGGTATGCTTTGTTTTATAGTTTCTTTATCCATACCTGTTCTTTCGTGTTTAAGTACAGAGCCTTCTATACCTATTCTTTCAACCAAACCTTTTGCCAATACGCTTTCATCTCTCATATCTATAAATTGATATTTTAAAGATGAACTTCCACAATTGATAACTAAAATATTCACTTTAACACTCTCCTTAATACAATATTTTGTCAAATAACAAAAATAAAAAACTTAACGGTTAATTGCCATATTATTTATATTTTAACTCAATTTTAAAGTTTTTTCAACCAGTTGTTTTATTAAAGTTAAAGTAGTTATTACTCCTACACCCTTCGGCACAGGAGTTATCTTTATATTGTCATAATCTATATTATCAAAATCTACATCTCCACATATCTTACCATTGTCAAAATTTATTCCTATATCTATTACAACCTGATTATCTTTCAAATGTTCTTTAGTTATGAGTTTTGCCTGACCTGTTGCACATATAACTATGTCTGCATTTCTCGTTTCCGATTTTAAATCAAGTGTTTTAGAATTACATACCGTAACAGTCGCTTTTTCTTTTATAAGCATTATTGCAAGGGCTTTTCCTACAACTTGAGATGCTCCCACAACAGCACATTTTTTAGAAACTAAATCTACTCCATAAAATTTCAGAGTTTCCATTACTGCTCTCGGTGTACAGGGATATAATAAATTACTCTTCTTCTCAAATAATTTGCCCTGATTATATGATGTGGCACAATCTATGTCTTTCCTCCAATCTATAGTTTCATTTATTTCAAACTGCTCTATCTGTGGATGTATAGGTCTAAATATCATTATTCCGTCTATCTCATCATCTCTATTCAATTTTTCTATTTGTTTTTTCAAAACCTCAGCGTCTTCATCTTGTGCATAAACATATGAATCATATGGTATTGAAAACATTTCTAAATTTCTTTTTAATGAATGCTCATATGTTATATCATCCATATTTTCCCCTATTCTTATCAGGGCAATTTTAGGAGTTTTATTTTTTCCCTTCAATTCAAACAACATTTCCTGTATCTCTTTTTTTATATTTTCAGCCACAGGTCTACCATACAATATCTGCATTATCTTTCTCCTCTTGAGCAGGATGTTAATTAAACTATATATCACAACTTTTATTCTTCTATATTAACAAAAAATTTTTATTTTACAAATTTCTCTTTTATATTTTTCAATACGAGTTTTGCTATTTCACATTTTGAAGATTTCGCAATATGTGTCTTTGTACCGTCGGAAAAATATATATCTACTATGTTTGTATCGGATAAAAAACCTGCTCCTTCCATAGATACGTTATTTGCTACTATCATATCAAGATTCTTCTTTTGTATCTTAGTTTTAGCATAGTTTTCAACATCTGTTGTTTCTGCCGCAAAGCCTACCAATATCTGATGTTTTTTATTTTCTCCCAATATTTTTAATATGTCTTTAGTTCTTGTAAGCGCTATACTCATATCCGTATCTGATTTTTTTATTTTATTATCTTCCTTTTTTTGTGGCATATAATCAGCTACAGCTGCCGCTTTTATTACTATATCCGCATCATTATATCTGTTTATAACTTCATTATACATATCTTTTGCACTTCTTATTTTTACAAACTCTTTTATACCGTACGGCACGCTCAAGTTTGTATGTCCTGATATTAATGTTACATTTGCTCCCATAAGTGCAGATTCTTTTGCTATGGCATATCCCATTTTTCCACTTGAATTATTAGTTATATATCTTACAGGATCTATATCTTCTATGGTTGCTCCGGCTGTTACGAGTATATTTTTCCCTTCAAGCTCTTGTGTTTTATTGAGTTCAAAATCTACAACATCTATTATTGTTTCGACATCTGCAAGTTTTCCTTTGCCTATGTCCTTGCAAGCTAAAACTCCGCTACAAGGTTCTATAAACAGTACACCTCTTTTTTTCAATTTTTCTATATTTTCAGTAGTTGCAGGATTATCATACATATTGGTGTTCATTGCCGGTGCAATTATTATTTTACTCTTTGTCGCAAGTGCAACACTTGAGAGCATATCATCAGCTATTCCGTTTGCAATTTTTGCTATTATATTTGCTGTTGCCGGCGCTATCAACAATATATCAGCTTTTTTTGCAAGCTCAATATGATTTACTTCCCAATATTTGATGTCTTGAAACATATCTACATTGACAACATTGCTGCTCAATGTTTGAAATGTTAACGGATTTACAAATTTTACAGCATTGTTTGTCATAATAACGTCTATATTTATATCTTTTTTTACAAGTTTTGATGTTATGTCGCAAGCTTTATATGCTGCAATACTTCCTGTCACCCCTAAAACTATATTTTTCATATCTCGTCCTCTTTTATTTTATAAAAAATTTATATCAATTATAAAATCAGCTTATACTAAAATCTATATAAATTATTTGTTTTTTTTCAAGTGATATGAGTTATATCCTATATTTTTACTCTGTATGGATATATTAATTTTCACTAAATATGCATAATTATATTAGACTTTAAGCATTATACTATCATATAATTAAATAAACGATACAACAAAATATTATATCATCATAAATGCAAAAAGGAAACCCATATTATTAGAGGTTCCCTTTTGTAATTCTATTTATTTCTTTTGTGTATCTTGAGTTTTATTTTCTTCTGTTTGTGCCTGTTGTTCGCCTTTGTTGGCGTTATTATCTTCACCTGTTTGCTCTGTAGTTTCTTCTTTTTTATTTAATTCTGCGGATTTTATATCTTTTTCTGCATTTGCTATGGCATCTTCGTGTTTTTCTATCTTAGAGTCTTTTTTCAAATTTTCTATATATTTCGAGAATTTTTGTTCTTGCAACATGCTTTTTATATATTCTTTAGCCTTTGCTTTTTCTTCTTCAGTTTCACTCTTTTTATCTGTTACTTTTACTATATGATAACCGAATTGTGTCTTGAAAGGTTTTGATATTTCTCCAATATTCATATTAAAAGCTACATCCGAAAATTCTTTAACCATTTCGCCTTTTGAAAAATAACCGAGATCTCCTCCTGAATTTTTTGAACCGTCTTGTGAATATTGTTTAGCTAACTCTTCAAAGCTTTCACCTGCTTGTATTTTTTCATAGATTTCATCTATTTTTTTCTTAGCTTCTTCTTGTTTTTCTGCTGACATATCCTTACCGTTTTCTGTTGTAAGGATTATTATATGAGAGGCTTTTACCTTTTCACTGCTATATTCCGATTTATGTTCTTCATAATATTTATCAACTTCTTCTTGTGTAACTCCGTTTTCTTTGGCATATTTATCTTGTAACGCCATTTTTATAACATCTTCTCGTATCATTGAATTTATAAAATTATCGTCTATTTTATTGTCTTCATAATATTTCTTTAATATTTCATTTTCATCTATGCTTTTCTTTGATTGCTCAAAATATTCTTTTACTTTACTCTCATCTGCCGTTATTCCCTGTTTCTTTGCTTCTTGTGATATAATTTTATCTTCTATAACCTTATTCAATATCTCGCCTTTAAAATGTTGTAATATGGTTTGATCTGTATTTGGAGCTTTTTCTTTCCAGATATTTTCTCCATACATATTATCCAATTGAAATTTAAACACTTCCAATTTTTTTAGATATTCTTCGTAAGGTATATCTTCTCCGTTAACTGTTGCCACAGACTTACCTACATTTGCAGATTTACAAGCTGTGAACAGCATCACGGATGCTATTACAGCACTGAGCAGTTTAAAATATTTTTTCATTTTCACACTCCTGATTTTGTTACGCTAATTATAAAATAAAAACCAATTTACAATAAATATATAATAAATTATTTCTTGTTATAACGCATTTTAGCTTTAATAATAAAATATTGATATGTTTCTTTATATTATATTCTATTTTTCTTTAAAAAAGTTTAAATTAACAATACAAAAAGTTTACAAAAGTGCTTTCATAAATTCTATAATTTCTTTTAACATTTGATCTTCTTTTACAGTCTTTAAATTTTGCATAAGTTTGTCATTTGCACTTTCATATACTATTGTTCTATTTTTTTGGCTTATCTTTTCAATTCCTATTTTTTCTCCAAGTGAGCGTATACTTGATATTTTAAGTAAATTTTCAACTTCTTGCGGTATATTTGAAAATCTATCTTCTATTTCTGCTTGAATATCGAAGTAATCTTCTTTACTATTTATTGATGCAATTTTCTTATATATTTCAATTTTTTGTATCTCATCTTCTATATAGTTATCGGGAATATAGGCATTCACATTTAAATATACTTCTGTTGAAACTTTTTCTTCTACTGTTTTTCCTTTCAGTCTGTTAAAACTGTCATTCAACATCTTTATATATAAATCATATCCTACTTCTTCTATATGTCCATGTTGTACTTCACCAAGTATATTCCCTGAACCTCTTATCTCCAAATCCATCATGGCAACTCTGAATCCGCTTCCGAATTCTGTAAATTCTCTTATCGCCTTTAATCTTTTTTGTGCTATTTCAGTAAGCACTTTATCTTTTTCATACATAAGATACGCATAGGCTTGCCTTGATGAACGGCCTACTCTGCCTCTTAATTGATATAATTGTGATAATCCCATCTTATCGGCATTGTATACTATTATTGTATTGGCATTTGATATATCCATGCCTGTTTCAATTATCGTTGTACACAGTAATACATCATATTTTTTTTCAAGATAGTCCATCATTATATCTTCTAATGCTATGGCGCTCATTTGACCGTGTGCTATTGCTATTCTTGCTGAAGGCACTAATTTTTGTATAAAATTATACATTTTATCAATATTTTCTACAGAATTATATACAAAAAACACCTGACCGTTTCTTGCTATTTCTCGCTCTATTGCATCTAATATTATGCCCTCTCTCGCCTCTGTAACATATGTTATAATCGGATATCTGTCATTTGGTGGTTCTTCAAGTACTGACATATCTCTTATTCCTGAAAGTGACATATTCAATGTTCTCGGTATAGGAGTTGCTGTAAGCGTAAGCACATCTATATTTGATTTAATTTGTTTTATTTTTTCTTTGTGCTTTACTCCGAATCTCTGCTCTTCATCTATCACAAGCATTCCTATATCTTTAAATTCAACATCTTTTGAAAGAAGCCTATGAGTTCCGATTATTACATCTACTTCTCCGTTTTTTACCTTTTCTATCGTTATTTCCTGCTCTTTTTTAGTCTTAAATCTGCTTAACACATCTACATTTATAGGATAATTTTCGAACCTGTCGCTCAAAGTCTTGTAATGCTGTTGTGCTAAAATAGTAGTCGGAACTAAAAACGCAACTTGTTTTTGATCCATACAGGCTTTAAATATGCCTCTTAATGCCACTTCCGTTTTTCCATATCCAACATCTCCACAGATTAATCTGTCCATAGGTTTTATATTTTCCATATCTTTTTTTATGTCTTTTATAGACTTTAGCTGATCCTGTGTTTCTTCGAAAGGAAAAAGTGCCTCAAATTCTCTTTGCCACACCGTATCTTTTGAAAAAGCATAACCTTTTTGGTTTTCTCTTTGTGCATAGAGCTCTATAAGGTATTTTGCTATCTCGTCAACCGCTTTTTTTGCTTTTTGCTTTTGCTTTTTCCACTGACTTGAGCCTAATTGTGTAAGACTTATTCTGTCGCTTGCATTTCCTATATATCTTTGAACTCTGTCCATTTGGGATATAGGTACATATATAAAATCTCCGCCTTTATATGAAACTTTTATATAATCTTTTTTTACACCGTCATTTTCTTTTTGTTCTATACCTACAAACTTGCCTATCCCATAAACTTCATGCACTACTATATCGCCTTTTTTTAAATCTGCAAAACTCTTCAATCTTTCAGATTTTATATTTTTTCTTTTTCTTGATGCACTTAGTTTTGACAATCTGAAAAATATATCATTGTTGGTTATAAATGCAAATTTAGATTTTTTTAATATAAGTCCTTGCGTTTTATTATCTTTTAAAATGAATACATCTGAAGATTCTATATCAAATTTATCGTTTTTTATATATTTTGCAGATATATTGCTTGCTTTCAACTCTGAAATTATATTTTTTATAATATTCTCTTGTGGCAAAAGTATAGCTATCTTGTATTTTCTATCTTTATAAGTGTTTATATCAGATATAAGCTGATTTATATCTCCTCTGTATTTTGATGCACTTTGTACATCAAAGTTAAATATCGCTTTTGTCTTTATATTTTTAATATTTCCTGTTATTTCAGATAACACAATCAGTTTATAGTCATAAACTTTTTGCATTATGCTGTCTTTGTCTATAAAAATATTGTCTTGACCTTTTAATGCAAATCCTTTTTCCAAAGAGCTTTTATAGTTTTCAAAAAATTCATAATATATATTGTCAACTTTTTCAAAAATCCTATTGGGTTCGCTGAATACTATATTGCAATTTTTATCTATAAACTGTAATATACTCAAATCCTTTTCTTCATACAAAAAACCTATATATTTTTCTAAACCTTTAAAATATGTCTTGGATTGCATTTTTTCTATATCAACTCTTATGTCTTCGTTTGTGTCCTCTTTTACAAGGCTTTCTATTTTTTTTAAAGACTTGTCTATATTATCAGGATATATATATTCCCTTGCAGGTATTATTCTAACCTTATCCACTTTTTCAATGGATACTTGTGAATATAGGTCAAATATTCTTATAGAGTCAACCTCATCATCAAAAAATTCCATTCTTATCGGATTGCTGAAATCAGGCGGAAATATGTCTATTATAGAACCTCTGAGAGAAAACTGTCCTTTCGACTCTATCTTTCTTACCCTGTCATATCCGGAAACTATAAGCTTTTTTG
The DNA here is from genome assembly GCF_000238115.1 of Peptoanaerobacter stomatis. GTDB lineage: Bacteria > Bacillota > Clostridia > Peptostreptococcales > Filifactoraceae > Peptoanaerobacter > Peptoanaerobacter stomatis. The sequence continues at coordinate 68,398 of NZ_JH414551.1, forward strand.
TCAATTCATATATATCTATATTGGAAGAAAGTTTTATATCTATTATATTTTTTTCATAATATTTTTTAGGCATATATTTTCTAAGAAGCGACGCTATACTTATTATCAATATATCATAGTCGTTGTCATATATCCTCTTCAAGCAATTTATCCTTTGAAACTCATTGTCTCTGTTTATCGCGTCTATTTGGTAAAATTTCAGTTCATCACTTTGAAGTATAATTATCTTAGATTTATTATATCTAAGTAATTCTCTATATATGTCTTGTGCCGCTATATCGCTTTGAGTTATGAATATTACTTTTTTTTTATGAGCACTATATATATAATCCAAAAAAACGGTATGCTTTCAGTTGATATTCCATTTAATAGAATCGGAGTGTTTCTTTCGGATATGGCTCTATCCATCTGCATAAATTCATCTGTTTCAGATAGATAATTCAAAAATTTATCCAAAATATAACCTCCTTACTTTATATTGTATTTATTCATAGACTTATCCAAACCCTTCTCTATGGCATAAAGACAAGCCTCACTGCAATTATCAAGTACATTTAAGAGAATATCTATCTCTTCTTTTGTAAAATTTGACAGCACATATGATGCTAAATCCATATATTGAGGAGGTCTCGATACACCTATTCTAAATCTCGGAAAATCATCATATCCAAGCAAATATATTATATTTTTCATTCCGTTATGAGTTCCTGAGCTACCTTTTTGCCTTATTCTCAACTTTCCTATATCAATGTCTATATCATCATAAAGCACAAACAAATTTTGATGCTCCGCTTTATAAAAGCTCATTATTTGTTGCACTGATTCGCCACTTAAGTTCATAAATGTCTGCGGTTTTACAAGTATTATTTTTTCACCTTTATACTGTCCTTCTCCTATCAATGCCTTGAATTTTATTTTGTCTACTTTTATATTTAACTTTTTAGACAATATATCTATTGCCATAAAACCTACATTATGCTTTGTATTTTGATATTTCAAACCCGGATTTCCAAGCCCTACAATAATATACATACTTCCTCTTTCTTATAAAAAAATTGCACTTATAGGCTGATTGTTAAATATTCTTGATATTGCTTGTGAAAATATAGGTGCAACTGATTCTATTTTTACTTTATCTATTTTTTTATTTTCCTGTAATTCTATAGTATCAAGTACCAATACTTCCTTTATAGGAGAATTTTGTATTCTTGTTATTGCTTCTCCCGATAGTACAGGATGTGTACAGCACGCATAAATATCCTTTGCTCCGAAACCTTCAAGTGCATTAGCACCATTTACAAGCGTACCTGCCGTATCTATCATATCATCCACTATTATTACATTTTTATCTTTAACATCACCTATTATATTAAGCACTTCGCATACATTTGCTCTCGGTCTTCTTTTATCTATTATAGCTATGCCTACTCCCAAACTGTCCGCAAATTTTCTTGCTCTTGTTACGCTTCCAAGATCCGGTGAAACTATAACCACATCATCTCTGCCGTAAAATCTGTTTTTATAAGCATTTGCAAGTATAGGTTCTCCCAATAAATGATCTACAGGTATATCAAAATATCCTTGTATCTGCGCCGCATGTAAATCCATTGTTACAACCCTGTCAGCTCCTGCAGCGGTTATCAGATTTGCTACAAGTTTGGCTGTAATAGGATCTCTTGATTTTGCTTTTCTATCTTGTCTTGCATATCCATAGTACGGAATAACGGCATTTATTCTTCCTGCCGATGCTCTTTTAAACGCATCTATCATTATCAAAAGCTCCATCAAATTAGTATCTACAGGCTCTGAAGTTGATTGAATTATATAAATATCCTTACCTCTTACAGATTCTAATATATTTACAGCTATTTCTCCGTCACTGAATTTCTTGACTTCAATTTGCCCCAACTCTACACCTACACCTTTAGCAATTTTAGATGCAAGGCTTATATTAGAATTACCTGCAAAAATTTTAATTTCACTACCACTCGTGTTCATCTAATTTTCCTCCAAGAAATAAATAAAAAAAGTCTATAAACAACAAATTTACAACACAAAGAGAATATACTCATAAAAAATATAAGTATATTCTTCTTTTATCAGTCTATAAAAATTTGTTTATAATTTTTTCATATTAAAATTATAAAGATAATTATAACAGATTTTATAAATTAAATCATTAAAATATTTAAAAATAATTTTTTTATAACTTAGTTTTTAATCCAAAAGTTTTTTCTTAGCAGTCCATCCTGCTTTTATAACTTGTCTTGCCCTTGCTATACATAAACTATTTGCCGGCACATTATCCGTAACAGTCGAACCTGTAGCTACATATCCCTTTTCTTCTATTGTAACAGGTGCTACAAGATTTGAATTCGAGCCTATAAAAGCATTGTCTTTTACTATAGAGCGATTTTTATGTTTTCCGTCATAATTGACAAATACAACTCCACAACCTATATTTACATTATCTCCTATATCTCCGTCACCCACATAAGCTAAATGTGACGCCTTACTGTTATTGCCCATAATAGAATTTTTAACTTCGACAAAGTTACCTATTTTAACCTTCTTACCTAATTTTGATTTCGGTCTTAGATGTGCATATGGTCCTATAGTTGTTTTTTCATCGACATAGCTTTCCTCTAAGAATGATGTTCTTATAGTAACATTGTCTTTTATAACTGTATCAACTATTTCATTACCTGCATACAATATACAGTTATTCCCTATGTCAGTTTTACCCCTCAATATATTGTTAGGATAAATTATAGTATCTCTTCCAATTACTACATCTTTTTCTATATATATACTCTCCGGAGATATGAGAGTAACTCCATTGTCCATATGGAAACTGTTTATTCTTTTGCTCATAACTTTTCTTGCATCTTCTAATTGAGTTCTTGAATTTACTCCCATTATTTCATCTTGCTCTATGAAAAAAGTCGATATTTTGTTTCCGTTGTTTTTTAATATCTCAAATAAATCTGTAAGATAGTATTCTTTTTGATTGTTGTTGTTAGTTATCTTATTTATATTTTCTTTTATAAGTTTGCCTGAGATATAAGACATTCCTGAGTTTATTTCTCTTATCAATTTTTCTTCATCGTTGGCGTCTTTTTGCTCTACTATTTTAACAAAATCTCCATTTATATCTTTAACTATTCTACCATAACCAAACGGATTATCCACCATACTTGTAAGTATTGTTACAGGTGTATCATCTTTTTTATCTTCTATAAGTTTTTTTATTGTAGACGCTTGTATAAGTGGAGTATCTCCATATAAAATAAGTACATCATCATTTTCATTTATCTTTTTCTCTACTAAAATTACAGCATGACCTGTACCTAACTGCTCATCTTGATGAACATATTCAACTTTATCTTTAAAATATGACTCTATTTGTTCTTTAGCATGACCTACTATAAAGATAGGTTTTTTATCGGAAACCTCTTTAGCTATCTCATATACATACTCTATCATAGGTTTACCCATAATTTCATGCATAACTTTTGACTTTTCGGATTTCATCCTTGTGCCTTTTCCTGCACAAAGCACTACTACTTGTAAACTCATTTTTATCTCCTAAAATTATGTTTATTTTTTATAAATTAAATTCTTTCAAAATATAATCTATTCCAACAATAGACTTTGCATCTATTATTCCTAACTCGTCAAATCTTTCTTTTATAAGATCAAGAGATACTTCCATGGTAGAAAACGTACTGCAAACATTGACATCTTTCACCTTTCTTACATCAGTCACATACATATACACTTTTTCATCCGAATAAGCTATACTTGGATAAAAACTGTATACATTTTTGATATTGTCTACTTCATAACCGAGTTCTTCCAACATTTCATTTTTTATAACATCCAGATGGTTTTCGTTTGAATCTATTCTTTTTGATGGTAATTCAGTTGAATATTCATCTATTGATTTTCTATATATTTTATTCAATACAAGCTTTCTATCTTCTGTTAATGCTATTAACAATATAGTTCCGGGGTGCTCAATAAGTTCTCTTTGTGAATATCCCTTCGCTTTTTCTACTGTAAGCACTTTCAATGAAATATACTTTCCTGTATATATCTCTTTTTGAGATACAATATTTTCTGCTTTTTCTATCTTGTTACTATCGCTCAACATATTCACCTTGAATTTTTGCTAAGAAGTTCTTTGGCATGCTCCAAAGATTTTATGGAATCTGTACTTGCGTCCATCATCTTAGCTATTTCAACTATCCTTTCTTTTTCTGACAAAATTTTTGCCTTTGTTAGTGTGTTATCATCTTCTTCTGTCTTAAATACTTCTATATGATTTTGTGCATACGATGCAATCTGCCCTTGATGTGTTATACAAAGCACTTGTCTCACTCTTGAAATATCTTTAAGTTTTTTTCCAACCTTTTCACTTGCAAGCCCACTTATTCCTGTATCTATCTCGTCAAATACCATAGTCTTCTCAAATTCTGAAGATATTACATTTTTAAGTGCAAGCATAAATCTTGAGATTTCTCCACCTGATGCAATTTTTGAAAAAGGTTTTGTATCTTCCCCCTTATTAAATGAAATCAAAAATATTACATTATCATTGCCCTTATTGTTATATGTGTCTAAAGGACTTATATTAATATCAAACGCTACATTTTTCATACCTAATGTAGCAAGTTCATCTACTATAAGTTTTTCAAGCTCTGTTTTTTTCTCAGTTCTTATAGATGTTATATTTGCAGAAATATTTTTTAATTTTTCATCTAACTGTGACATTTGTCTTTTTATATCTTTTATCTTATCCTCATATTTTTCATAAAATTCTACTTCATCATAAGCATTTTGTAAATATTCCTTCAGTTTGTCATAGCCTTGTGCATATTTTGAATATATTCTGTTTATTTCATCATATCTGTCTTCTAATATAGTCTTTCTGTCTTCGTCAAAGTCATATCTGCCGAGATTATCCCTAACTTCATAAGATAGTTCTTCTATATTATAATATTCGTCATTTAGCTTTTCACTTATAGATTTGAGATTATCGTCCAAATCCGAAAAATTTTCAAACTCTTGCATATAAATTCTAAGTACTTTGAGAATATTATTAGTTTTCCTGTAAAGCTCCTCATAAAGTCCATTCATACATTTTGATATTTTAACAGATTTATCCATTATTTCAAGTCTATCTTCTATATTTTTATCTTCACCTTTTTTCAGTTTCAACTCTTCTATTTCATTTATTTGATATTTAAGCAGCTCAAGCTCTCTTTTGTTTTTTTCTTTGTCATAGTTTGAATACATATCCTCATATTCTTTGCTCAGCTTTATGTATGAAGAATATAGGCTGATATATTCCTTGAACTGTTTCATTTTTCTAAGACCTATATATGAATCGAGTATATTTATATGATTAGTCTCTTCAAGCTCGTTAAACTCATTTTGTCCATGTATATTTATCAAATATGAAGATATTTTTTTCAAAAAAGAAGTATTGACATTTTTGGAGTTTATCTTGCAAAGACTTCGTCCATCTGAGTATATCTCTCGTTTCAAAATTATAATATTGTCTTCTATATCAATGTTTTCTTCTTTCAACATATTTTCAAGAAGTTTTTTCATATTGTCTTTTATGAAAAATATAAGCTCTATTATCGATTTATTTGTACCTTTTCTTACAAATGTCTTATCCGCCCGTTTACCTATAGCAAATGATATAGCATCTATCATTATGGACTTTCCTGAGCCTGTTTCTCCTGTGAAAACTGTAAAGCCGTTTTCCATTTCCAACTCCAGTTTATCAATAAGTGCAAAGTTTTCTATATACAACTGTTTTAACATTATTCTCCTCCAAAAAACAGTTCATAGTCAATTTTCTTCATTAAACATAAGCTTTTTCATTTCAAAAGTGAAATTTATAAAAATTATCAAATCTATCACAATAAGTATACATTTGGGCATTATATCTTTTACAAATACTAATGAAACCCACAATATAGCAACTATTATAAGTGCATATATTATTACTGAAATAAATATCAACAATTTTTTTACAGCTTTTTTGTCAGAAACTTTATTTAAAAAAATTTCTATTATAATATCTACAATAATTTCTAAAATCTCCATAACAAACTCCATACCATTAATACAGTAAAAAGTGATTATAATATGTTAATTCAAACAAATACAATATACTGTAAATTATAAATTAATTTAAAAACTCTCAAAAATCTTTAGACTTACAGCATTTGCATATTGATAATTTAACAATTATTAATAATTATCTTAAATCTACTTATAACTTAATCAAGTTCATTATGAGAAGCATCCACTGTCAAATCTATAAAGCCACTATCAAAACTCACGTTTTCATCTGTAAAATATGCCAAATACTCTATATTACCTTTTTGACCTTTTATAGGAGAAAATGTGAGATTTTTTATATACATTTCATTTTCTATTCCGGCATCAATTATTTCTCTTATCACTCTTTTATGCACATTTATATCTCTTACTATTCCGTTTTTACCCACTTCTTCTCTCTTGCTCTCAAACTGCGGTTTTATCAGAGATATTACACAAAATCTGTCTTTTAAAAATTCTTTCAGTTTAGGAAATATTATTCTTAGCGATATAAAAGATACATCTATTACTGCAAAATCTATATCATCAGAAACCTTATTTCTCTCCAAATATCTGAAATTTGTCCTTTCCATACAGACTACTTTTTCGTTTATGCGAAGTTTATAATCTAATTGACCATATCCTACATCAATACTATAAACTTTTTTTGCACCATTTTGCAACATACAGTCTGTAAATCCACCTGTAGATGCCCCTATGTCCATACAAATTTTATCTTTTAAATCTATATCAAAAATTTTTATAGCTTTTTCCAATTTCAATCCGCCTCTACCTACATACGGAATAGCCTCATCTTTCAGTTTTATTTTGCTGTTTTCATCTACAAGCATACCGGCTTTATCAGACAGTATATTATCAACAAAAACATTGCCTGCCATTATGTTCGCTTTTGCTTTTTCTCTCGACGGATATAGACCTTTTTCTACAAGAATTACGTCCAATCTTTTTTTCATAATAATTCATTACTCGCTTAATATTTATATATTTTTAAAATTTTTAATTTAATAGCAATCACCATTAAAAATAAATATAATAGCAATTTTTATTTTACTTATTTTTTAATCAGTTAAAAAGTATAAAAGTATTACAACATTAGTTATTATAACATAAATTCTTCATTTTTTCTATTACTTGTATAAAATTAAAAGTTATATGCAATATCAGTATTATACAAAAAAACAGCAAGCCTTTGCGATTTACTGTTTTCTAAAATTATTTTGATTAATATATGCAATGTTGATAAAATATGATTAATAATTAATAGAGTTGTTCAACAGCTCAATTTTAAAAACTGCTAAAAGTAATTGTAAAAATTAATATTGGAAAAGTTATTTTTTAAATCTGAAATTTGATATATTTACAGTCACTGACGGCAGGTAATCAAACAAGTCCGTTTAAGTTTTATACTATTATTAAAATCACTATTCTATTATTTTATTATCTCATATATTTTTTTACTTATAATTTCCGGTGTAAAGCCGTATTTCTCATATATTTTATCAACATTCCCATTGGCAATAGGCTCATCCGGGAATGAGAAAAATTTGAGTTTCGGATTTTGAGTTTTTTCTGCTACATAATCTGATATTATTGCTGAAAAACCTCCTGTTTTTATTCCATCTTCCATTGTAAATATATATTTGTCATCTAATATACTGTCCATAATTTCATTATCTACAGGGCGTATTCTCCTCGCATTTATAACTTTTATACTAATATTATAATCTTTTTTAAGTAGTTCTTGTGCCTGCAAAGCTATATTAAGCATTTTTCCTGTCGCTAATATAGTAGAATCGCCTTTATATGACAACTGCTCCCACGCTGTAACGTCTTGCTCGTTTTTATCGAAGCCCAAATTATATATTATTCCTCTTGGAAATCTTATCGCAACAGGACAGTTTTTTCCATATAATGCATCTATCATTTTTTCCATTTCAATTGCGTCTTTTGGAGAATATATTTCTATATTAGGCATACTTGATAAATAGCTTATATCATATAAACCGTTGTGCGTCTCTCCGTCTTCACCTACTATTCCGGCTCTGTCTATCAGAAAAGTAACAGGAAGATTCTGCATACAGACATCATGCAATATCTGATCATATGCTCTTTGCAAAAATGTAGAGTATATCGCTACATAAGGTCTTATTCCGGATATTGCCATACCTGCCGCCATTGTAACTGCATTTTCTTCTTCCATTCCTACATCTACAACTCTTTTGGAAAATTTTTTTTCAAGACAGTCAAGTCCTGTACCTTTTATCATTGCAGCCGCTATTGCAACAGTATCATCATATTTATTAAATATCTTTAGCAATGATTTACCTGCTATATCTGAAAATGTTTCCTTATTTGATACTTCTATCTTCTTTGTAAAATCAAACTTTCCTACTCCATGATATGTTGTTGGGTCATTTTCCGCAAATTCATATCCCTTCCCTTTTTTCGTTATTACATGAAGTATTTTAGGTCCTTTTATTTTTTTCATCTCTTTGAGTGCATTTACAACTTCAAAATAATTATGTCCATCGACAGGCCCATAGTAATTTATCCCGAATTCATTAAATAACGCTCCCGGCACTGTTATATTTTTTATATTGTCTTTTACATTTTTTATTACATTTACTGCATTTTCACCTATAAAAGGCAAAGATGATATAGTTCCTCTTACATTTTTTGACAGACGTCTATATTTTTCATTTACTCTCAACTTACTTAAATGTTTTGCTATTCCGCCTACGCTCTTATCAATAGACATTTCATTGTCATTCAAAATTATGAGCATATCAAGCTTAGAATGCCCCAAAAAATTTATTCCTTCCAATGCAAGACCACTGCATATTGAACTGTCTCCTATAAGAGATATGACATTATAGTCCTTATTCTGCAAATCTCTTGTCATAGCCATACCTATTCCGGCCGATATAGATGTAGAGCTGTGTCCTGTATTAAAAGGATCGTGTATGCTCTCAGAAGTTTTCGGAAAACCGCTCATACCGTCAAGCTGTCTTAATGTATCAAACTTTTCTTTTCGTCCTGTCAATATTTTATGAACATAACTTTGATGCCCTACATCAAATATCACCCTGTCAACAGAGGTATCATATACACTATGTATTGCCATAGTAAGTTCCACTACGCCCAAATTAGATGACAGATGCCCTCCTGTCTTTGATACTTTATTTACCAAAAACTTTCTTATATCCCTGGCAAGAAATACCATTTCATCTTCTCTTATATTTTTTATGTCCTGTGCATCTTTTATTCTATCCAGATATTTATACATTTTTCTACCTTTTCATTTTTATAGTTTATTTATTATATTATAAATCTCATAGATAATTTATATAAAAATATTTGTGATTCTGTATTTTTATTATAAGTAGTCTAAACTTAATTTCAAATTTTGATTTAATTTATTTTAAACTGATAAAACTAATGTTTTATATTTACAATTTAATATTCAGTATATAAAAAATTTATTTTTTCTGGCTTAATACCAATACATCTTTTTCCAATATAATTGTATCTCCCTTAGGTATTACCGGCTTATCATCTCTCATTATCAATATTATAAGCTGTTCTTCCAGTGATATTTCCTGTATTTTTTTACCCAAATAATCACTTTCTTTTGTTATTGTCATTTCACTCAAGTCAAATTCTATATTATTGTTAAATCTTACGGCAGTCAATGCTATACAATCATCTTTTCTAAATACCACATCGCCTTTAGGAAGTATAGAACCGTCTTTCCCCTGTATTGACACAATGAGCAAATCCGGTGGCAAGTTTATATCTTTTACGGTTTTTCCAATCCAAGGATGATTTTCTGTAATTTTTACTCTTATATAATCAACCGGTATATCTTCAGTATAATCACTGAATGTTTTTAGTATATTTTCATTTTCATCAATCATATTCAGCTTTTTTGTAACATAAGGTATCAAACTTCCCTGTAATATAATCGATAATAAAACTACTCCGAAAACTATGTGAAATATATCAAAACTTACATTAAGTCCACTGCCAAGCACCATTATTGCAAAAACTATTGATGCTGCACCTCTAAGCCCACAAAAACTTACCAAAATTTTCTTTTGCAAAGACACTTTCTCAAACGAATACAACAAAAACACCGCAACCGGTCTGGCAACAAATGTAAGTGCCAGAAATACAAAGAAAAACTCCTCTTTCACACTCCATATTGCAGACGGTAATGACAGCAAACCGAGCAAGAAAAATACAATAAGTTGCATAAGACCTGTTATTCCGTCAAAAAAATGTATCAATGAACTCTTATTTTTTATCTTCTGATTACCAAGTATTATACCTACAAAATAACTGCTCAAAAATCCGTTTCCTCCAAAAAAAGTAGGAAAAGCATAGCTAAACAGTGCCACAGATACAAAAAATATTTGGTCGAATCCTTCTGTGTCAAATTTATATCTTTTCAAAAACTCTATTGTAAACTTTGCTATTAAAAAACCACAGCATATACCTATAACAATTTGCATAACAAAAGTTTTTGCTATCTCAAACGAAGATACTCCACCTTTTAATATCATAACACATATGATCATGCACATATATGCAAACGGGTCATTACTACCGCTTTCCAATTCCAATACAGGAGCAGTATTCTCTTTTATTCCGAGTTTCTTTGAACGAAGTATGGAGAAAACTGATGCCGCATCAGTCGAACCTATTACAGAACCAAGTAATAAACTCTCCCAAAATGAAAACTTTAATACAAAATGACATATCACTCCCGTAATCAAGGCAGAACCCACAACACCTAAAGTAGATAAATGCAAAGATTCCTTCACAACTTTTTTAGCTGTATTCCAGTTTGTTCCGAAACCTCCATAAAACATTATGAATATAAGTGCAATTACACATATATTTTCCGACATTGAATAATTGTCAAAATATATTTTTCCAATACCGTCACTGCCGAACATCATACCCAAAAAAATAAAAAATACAAGCGTAGGTATACCTACCTTAGACGAAAACTTATTTATAAGTACACACAAAAAAATAATTAAAGAACCTATCAGCAAAGATGTGACCATTATAACTCCATTTTCAGCATTTTTATTTATATTAAAACTTTATTGAAATACTAATTCTTTTTTAATTTTAAAATTTTAAACCCATTTATTATTTTTCAATTTGATTATTCCTATATTAATACTAAAGGTTAATAAAATAATAGATATTTCTGCTTTTAAAAATCTATTAACTGAGTAAAATTAAGTGTATTTTAAACAAATAACTCATATAAATGTATCATTAATAAACACATATTAGAGTTAATTATCAAAAATAAAACTTGATTTAAAAATTTCTGTTGCATCAATTAGAGATTTTATAATCTATAATTACGTTTATTATAATCTACAGAAATTGTGTATTTAAAATATTATATCTTATTAACCTTAAAATAGGCATATATATTTTAGCAAAATTTATAAAAAATTGCAAAAAAATAAAACCTAAAAAGTTTAGGTTTTATTTTTTAACTTTATTTTGGACTACATAATTCCCGGCATTCCGCCACCCATTGGCATTTGAGGTTCGTCTTTTTTAATTTCTACTACTGCTGATTCTGTTGTAAGAAGTATTGCTGCTATTGATGCCGCATTTTGTAATGCTGAACGTGTAACCTTAGTAGGATCTATTATTCCTGCTGCTATCATATCTACATATTTTTCATTCAACGCATCAAAACCTTCATTAGTTGATGATTTCTTAACATTTTCTACAATTACTGCACCTTCCAAACCTGCATTTGTAGCTATTTGTTTCAACGGTTCTTGAAGTGCTTTTGCAACTATTTGCATTCCTGTTTTTTCTTCTGCTGTTTCTTTTTCTACTTCTTTTTCTACAGCTTTCATAGCTTCTATTAGAGCCGTACCTCCACCTGCAACTATTCCTTCTTCTACTGCTGCTCTTGTTGCATTAAGTGCATCTTCCATTCTTAATTTTTTCTCTTTAAGTTCTGTTTCTGTTGCTGCTCCTACTTCTATTACTGCAACACCACCTGATAATTTTGCTAATCTTTCTTGTAATTTTTCCTTATCGAATTCTGAAGTTGTATCTTCTATTTGTCTTTTTATTTGTTCAACTCTTTCAACTATTTTATCTTGAGCTCCTGCTCCATCAACTATTGTAGTATTTTCTTTTGTAACCTTTACAGTAGCAGCTTTTCCTAATTGTTCAAGCGAAGTTTCTTTTATGTCAAATCCTAACTCGTCTGATATTACTTGTCCACCTGTAAGTATTGCTATATCTTGTAGCATTTCTTTTCTTCTGTCGCCAAATCCCGGTGCTTTAACCGCTACTACATCAAATGTTCCTCTCAACTTATTTACTACAAGTGTTGATAGTGCTTCTCCTTCAACATCTTCAGCTATTATTACAAGTTTTCTGCCTTGTTGTACTATTTGCTCAAGTATAGGCAGTATATCTTGTATTGAGCTTATTTTTCTATCTGTTATTAGTATATACGGATCTTGTAAAACTGCTTCCATTTTTTCAACATCTGTTGCCATATATGCTGATACATATCCTCTATCAAATTGCATACCTTCAACTACATTAAGGTTTGTACCCATAGATTTTGATTCTTCTACTGTTATTACTCCGTCTTTTCCTACTTTTTCCATAGCATCTGCTATAAGTTGGCCTATTTGTTCATCACCTGCTGATATTGCTGCTACTTGTGCTATTGATTCTTTATTTTCTACTGTTTTTGAATTTTTCTTTAAAGTTTCCACTGCAATATCTACAGCCTTATTTATACCTTTTCTAAGTAGTATAGGGTTAGAACCGGCAGCTACGTTTTTTAATCCTTCTCTTACTATTGCTTGAGCAAGAACAGTTGCAGTAGTAGTTCCGTCTCCTGCTATATCGTTAGTTTTTGTAGCAACTTCTTTTACAAGCTCGCTACCCATATTTTCGTAAGCATCTTCCAATTCTATTTCTTTGGCTATTGTAACACCGTCATTAGTTATAAGCGGTGCTCCGAAACTTTTTTGTAGTATTACATTTCTTCCTTTAGGCCCAAGTGTAACTTTTACTGTGTCAGCTAATTTATTGACACCTCTTTCCAATGATTTTCTTGCCTCTTCTGAAAATTTAATTTCTTTTGCCATTTATATTACCTCCGAATTATTCTTGTAAATTAATCTGTAAAACTTTATTATCTACATTTGAAATATATTTTTCTTTTTTATATATTTTTTTACATAAGTTTCAAAACTCATCAATCAATACTTCTGTATCTGTAATACTTTTATAAAATAAACAAACCATTGCAATAAATTATATTATTCAACTACTGCAAGTATGTCATTTTGTCTTAATATTGTATATTCTTGTCCGTCTATCTTTACTTCTGTACCTGCATATTTAGAAAATAATACTTTGTCACCTTTTTTAACTTCCATTTTTATTTCTTTTCCATCAATCACTCCGCCTGGTCCTACTTCTACTACCTCAGCCTCTTGTGGTTGCTCTTTAGCGCTTCCTGTTAATATTATTCCTCCCTTAGTCTTTTCCTCAGCCTCTAATCTTTTTATTACTACTCTGTCAGCCAATGGTCTTATTTTCATTATTAATTGCCTCCTATATAAATATAAATAATTAACCTTTTTATGTTAGCACTCAATTAATACGAGTGCTAACCACATATATTATTATATAACAAAAAAATTTTTTTGCAATAGTTTTTTATAATAAATATTAAATTTTTTATATACCTAAATTGCATTAACAAATACACAATTTTTTCTATAAGATATTCTAATTTATAATTTTTAAAATATTCTTAATAATTTTAATTATATAATCATTTTAAATATTTATACTTTTATTCTCTTTATAAATTTTGATATTTTAAATTATCATTAAACAAATAGCGGTATATGTTGTATTTACAAAATATAATTAACAGAAAAAATAAAATTATCTTTTGTAAAAATTTTATATATTTTTTGTAAAAAATATACTTAACTTTTTTAGTAAAAAATACTTGATTGTGCTTAATAAATTTAATATAATAGTAACTATAGCAATTTTTATTTTATAAAATTGTAATTTTAATGATTTTATGGAAGGTAAATAATTATATGTATGAAAATATTAAAAAAACTGAATTCAGTAATATTTCTGAAAATAACGATGATTCTCTGAATAGTTTTTTTCTTAAATACCCTGACTTTTCTTTCATTCATAATATGCTTCCTTGTGGAATATTCCGCTGCAAAAATGATAAAGATCTCACTCTTACATATATGAATGACGGTTTTTTGAGATTGACTGAATATACACGCGAAGAATTAATTAGATTATACAACAACAGTTTTGCAAGTATAATATATTCCGAAGATTTACAAAACGTTGTAACAGAATCTATGAATATTAAACCTTCAAGCATAGATATAGATATGGAATTTAGAATTATAACTAAATCAGGCAAACTTGTATGGGTACTAAGCAAAGGTATGATATGTCAATGTTCCAGTAATGAATATGAATATTGCAGTGCGCTTGTAGATATAACTTATCAAAAAAAAGCTATGCGTTTGCTTACGAAAAAAGCCGAACATGACGGACTTACAAATCTATACAACAGAGTTACTACTCAAATTCTTATATATAATTATTTAAAATATGAAGTAGATAACTCAAAAGCGGTATTTTTTATCCTTGATATTGATAATTTTAAAACAATAAATGACACATATGGTCATCCTTATGCTGATACCATATTAGTAGATATAGCCAAATCTCTACGCTCCTTATACAGAAGTACTGACATATTGTGTAGAGTCGGCGGAGATGAAATGATTGTATTTCTTAAAGATATTCAATCTAAAGATATAGCTATGGATAAAGCCAATGATTTAATAAAATCAATCGCTGAAATTTCAAAAAGGCGTTCTACAGGCTTACCGATAACTTGCAGTATAGGTGTATCACTATATCCAAATGACGGAAAAACTTTTGATGACCTATATAAAAAAGCTGACACAGCTTTATATTATGCCAAAGAAGAAGGAAAAGGACAAATATTTTTTTACGATGCTCTACCAAAAACATATCACTATTTGAATGCTGAAACTAAACATACACATATAGATTCAAAGAATATGGAGCCTGAAACTGAGGGAGATTGGCTACTTTGGTATTCGTTCAATCTTTTAAACGATTCTGATGATATACCCGGTGCCATAAATTTGATATTATCATTACTCGGTCAAAAAACCGGAGTAGACAGAGTATATATATTTGAATATGCAGAAAATCACACGAGGTTTAGAAACACGTTTGAATGGTGTAATGAAGGTATAGACTCTGAAATGGAAAATCTTCAAGCTCTTACTATTGATAGTGTAAAAGCTATATTCGATAAGTTTGATGAAACAAACGGCCTATTATATTGTAAAGATATTGAAGAATTTTATCCTGATCCTATATACTATGTATTAAAACCTCAAAATATAACCTCCGTACTCCAATGTGAGCTTAAAAACGGCGGTCAAAGATTCGGTATGCTCGGCTTCGATGAATGTCACGGCAAAAAATATTGGAGTTTAAAATTAGTGGACTTGCTGATAAAATTTTCCCATCTTATAAGTGTATATCTTTCAAATTACAGACTAAAACAATATATACAAATGGAAGGCAATTCAAGATTCCCTTCATTATAATGATAAAAGACTGCTGTCAATATTTATTGATAACAGTCTTTTATTTTGCAAAATCTTATTATCAAATTTTAAATTTACCATATTTCAATATCTTAAAAAATTTTCTCATATCATCAATTATATTATTATTTTTATGCTTGTTCATAAATTCCTCAAGTAAATATTAATCTATCTAAAAAATTTTAAAAATTTCCTAAATAATTCCTGTAATCATCATACTCATATATAATCTGCACGCTTTGTACAACTGCTCTATTTTTATACATTCATTTTCTCTATGGACTACGCTCAAATCTCCCGGTCCTATTATTACTGGTATAAGCGAGTTTTTTATAAGCACACTTGCATCTGTTGAGCCTGCAAATATGTCAAGTTCGCATTTTTCGTTTATACTATCTAATCCTTTTTTTACCAATCTTATCAAATTATTCTCTTCACTTGTATGCCAAGAATGACGCTCGTCTATTATCTCATAGCTTGCGTCAAAATCCGGCACTTCACTTTTCACCTCTTGTATGAGTTCTTCCAATTTTTGCCATACTTCACTTGTTTCGTGTCCTACAGAAAGTCTTGCGTCTACTGTAAATGTACATTTATCCGGTACTACTTGAGGCTCTACTCCTGCATTTATTGCAAGTGTTCTCCAAAATGAGCTTCCGTTTTCATCTGATGAATACTCGTCAAAATTAGTATTTTTTATTTTTTCTATAAGTCTTATAGCAAGATATATAGCATTTTCTCCAACACCTGCTTGTGAACCGTGAGCAGTTTTGCCTTTTACATATACATCTGCCCAAGTTCTCCCCTTTCCTTTGTTACATATTTTCAAATCAGTAGGCTCACAAACTACAAGATATTTCGCATCTGATATGAGCTTTGAATTTAATAGTGCTTTTGAGCCTTTCATATAGTTTTCTTCGTCTATTGTAGCTACTAAGATAATATCGTTTGGAGGAATAATATTATTTCTTTTAAGTACAATCATAGCGTATATCGCTGAAATAAGCCCGCTTTTCATATCACTGCTACCTCTTCCGTACAAAAAACCCTCTTTTATAGTAGCTGAAAAAGGCTCGTAATTCCATCTTTTCATCTCTTCATCAGATACCGGCACAACATCTATATGCCCTGTAAAAATTATGCTGTTTTCATTTGATTTGCCTCTTATTCTTGCAACTATGTCATATCTGTCCTCTTCCACAATTATTTTCTCATATTCTATATCATTTATTTTGAGTAAATTCTCCACATATTCGCACATCTTTTTCTCTTTTCCTGGTGGATTTATGCTCGGTATCTTCACAGCATTCGCAAATATATCAAGCAGTTCTTTATCATTTATTAAATCAAAATATTTTTTCATCTTCCTACTTCCTTTTATGTATTATTAATTTACGATAATAAAAAATAATTATCAGCTGAATCACAACTCTAAAATTATAAAAATCTCAATATATTTTACAGCAGAGTTAATTCCTTATAATTATTTTTTGATAACTTACTACAGTTATTATAGTTCATAAATTTTTAAAAATAAAGCAAAATGTTATAAAATGTAATTTTCATCAAAAATATTATAAATTTATGATATAATATTATAGATTTATTTTACAAAAATTTTATTAGAATTTTAAAACACTATATTTTATAAATATTTTAACAATATACTTTATTATATATTTATGAAATTTTCATATACACTGACTCGAAAGGAAATAAAATGTACGAAAAATATATAAAAACACTCGAATTTGACAATATTAAATCCATACTGCACAGCTATGCCGTATCTGATGGAGCTAAAAAAATGATTGACTCTCTTATGCCGTCAGCTAAAAAAGAAATCATAAGCTTGTATCAAAAACAGACCAGCGAGGCACAAAGTATAATCCTCACAAGAGGCTCCATACCATTTGGTGCAATATACGATATAAGATTGCTGTCAAGAAAAGCGCAAATAGGCTCTGTTTTAGACGCAAAATCATTACTTAAAATAGGCGATACTCTAAGAACCGCAAGAATTTCCAAAGCATATGTAGAACAGTTCAATGATATACCTGTCATACGTTCACTATCAGAAGAAATAAACATATTTAAACATATAGAAGATGAAATAGAAAGATCAATCTTATCCGAAACGGAAATATCGGATGATGCAAGTGCAGATTTAAGGAGAATAAGAAGACAGATAAACAGCGAAAAACAAAACATAAAAAACAAATTAAATGAGTTTGTAAGCTCATCAAAATATTCAAAAATACTACAAGACTCTGTAGTTACAATGCGTAACGAAAGATTTGTAGTGCCTGTAAAATCTGAAAACCGAGCTGATTTTCCGGGAATAGTTCACGATACCTCATCATCAGGGGCAACAATGTTTATAGAGCCTATGGCTATAGTGAATATGAACAATCGCCTATCTACTCTCAAACAGGAAGAACACAAAGAAATAGAAAGAATACTCGCATATCTTACTTCATTGGTAGGAGAATATTGTGAAGATATATCACATAACTGTGATATACTCGAACAGCTTGACTTTATTATGGCAAAAGGCAAATTATCCGTAGAGATGAATGCTATAGAACCTAAAATAAACGACAGAAAATATATCAAGCTAATAAATGCAAGACACCCACTCATAGAAAAAGACAAAGTTGTAAGCTCCACAATAATACTTGGAGGAGAATACTCCACGCTAATAATAACAGGGCCTAATACAGGTGGTAAGACTGTTACACTCAAAACTCTCGGACTTTGCTCACTTATGTTTCAAGCAGGGCTACACATACCTTGTGATTTGGAAAGTACAATTTGCATATTTGACAATGTGTTTGCAGATATAGGAGATGAACAAAGTATACAACAGAGCCTTTCAACATTTTCTGCACATATGACAAATATCGTCTATATAATGGATAATGTTGGCAACAATTCATTGGTGTTATTTGATGAACTCGGTGCAGGAACAGATCCTATAGAAGGAGCAGGACTTGCAGTATCCATACTTGAAAAACTTAAAAGCAAAAATATTTTGACTGTAGCAACCACACATTACAGTGAGCTTAAAAATTATGCACTTACACAAGAAAATGTTACAAATGCGTCAGTAGAATTTGACATAAACACATTATCACCAACATACAAACTCTTAATCGGTGTGCCCGGAAAATCAAACGCATTTGAAATATCAAAAAAATTAGGCTTATCTGAAGAAATAATAAATAGTGCAAAAGAACATATAAAAACAGACTCCATACAAATGGAAGATGTAATTTCAAAACTGGAAAAAATAAGAACGGATTATGAAAAAAAACAAGAAGAACTCCAAAAAGAATTGGAAGATGTAAAATATATACGCTTAAAACTGGAAAATAAAGAACAAAGACAAAAAGAACAAAATAAAAAATTAATTGAAGATGCAAAAGAAAAAGCGAGAAAACTAATCGAAGATGCAAAATCGGAAGCCGATATAATATCCAAAAATTTAAACAAAATAAAAAACTCCTCCGACTACAAAAATATTGACAGACAGATGAACGAGCTAAAGACAAATATCAACAAATACAAAGAAAAATACGCAAAATCAAAAGAAGAATTGATTGCAAAAAGCTCAAAACCGCTTGAAAATATAAATGTAGGTGATATAGTCTATGTAAACAGCTTTGCAAAAAATGCAAAAGTATTGTCAGTGGATGATGCAAAAGACGAGGTACTTATAGAACTTGGCGCTATAAAAATGACCGTAAAAAAAGAAAACTTATCAACTCAAGAAAAAATTAAAGAGAAAAAATCTACAAAAGCCGGAAAAATATTGACAAATAAGACAAAAACAGCACAAACCTCAGTAGATTTGAGAGGTATGGATTTGGAAACAGCCATACTTGAAGTAGATAAATACATCGACAACTCATATCTTGCCGGTCTGTCAGAAGTGACAATAATACATGGTGTAGGTACACTGGTATTAAAGAAAGGAATTCAGTCATACCTAAAAAAACATAAACATATAAAATCATTCCGTGACGGACAGTATGGAGAGGGGGGAATGGGTGTAACCGTAGCAACTTTAAAATAATTTTGCTCTACACCTAAAAGATGAACATATATGCTATAGCAGACCTTCACCTGTCATCCGACGGTTCGAAATCTATGGAAAAATTCGGTTGGACAGATCACGAAAACAAGATATGGCAAGATTGGAATAATAAAGTACAAGATGATGATATAGTCATCATAGCAGGCGATATATCTTGGGCTTTGAAGTTAGACGACGGCTTAAAAGATCTCGAAAAAATTGCAAATCAAAAAGGCAAAAAAATACTAATTAAAGGTAATCACGATTTTTGGTGGACATCAATCAAAAAATTGGAAAACTTTAACAATAATATGTTTTTTATTCAAAACAACATCTATGAAACAAATGACTATGTATTTTGCGGTACAAGAGGTTGGACTTGTCCAAATAGCGAACATTTCAGTGAACAAGACAAAAAACTCTACGAAAGAGAAGCTATAAGACTTCAAACAGCAATATCCCTTGCTAAATCCACTCAAAAAGAAATAATATTGATACTTCATTACCCGCCTACAAATGAAAAAAAAGAACGCTCAAAATTTGTAGACTTGATTGAAGAAAATAATATAAAAACTGTAATCTATGGTCATCTGCATGGAAGTCAAAGCTTTGATTTAAGTTATAAAGAAATTGTAAATAACGTACACTACCATTTGGTATCTTGCGATTATTTGAATTTCAAATTGAAAAAAATATTCTAAAATAACAGGAGATATAATGGGAAAATTAATTTTTAGATACGGTACTATGAACTCCGGAAAATCGCTCAATCTACTTGGTGTAAACTATAATTACACACAAAACAATAAAAATGTTTTTATACTAAAACCGGCAATCGACACAAGAGACATAGGAATAATAAAAACGAGATTGTCCGACGATTTGTCAGTTTTAGCCACTTTAATCCATAAAGATGATAATATTGCCGATATGGTGCTGAAAAAAGAAAAAGACGATGATAAAAAAATAGATGTTATATTGGTAGATGAATCACAGTTTTTGACAAAACATCACGCAAAACAACTGTCAATATTAGCTTATAAACACGATAAATTAGTTATGTGCTACGGTCTTAAAATAGACTTTCTCGGCAATCCGTTTGAAGGCTCTGCACATCTTATAGCACATTCAAGCAACTTGGAAGAAATAAAGACAATATGCGAAATGTGTGGAGATAGAAAAGCCATATTTCATTTACTGTACATAGACGGTAAACTCCTCACAAATGCTGAAAGCGGTACAGTTATAGAAACAGACGACACAAAATATATGCAAGTATGCGGAAAGTGCTACAACAAAGCTCTTAAAGATGCAGAAAATCAATAAATAATATTCATCATTTATTTTATATCATTATAAAAGACTGCCACTAATATATTATACTAAAATCCAATTAAACTAAGATATTCTCAAATATATCGAAAAATTTCTATTTTTAATGGATAGTAGTATTATTATATATTAATGACAGCCTTTTTTATTTTTATGCTATCGGTGTATATTCTTGCGGTATTTTTCTACTTATAGTAGGAAAAAATTTGCTTGATGCCTTTATCTTTTCTTCATTAAGCCTTATCGCTACAAATGATATTATCAAAAATACAAATGCTGAAATTACACTTGCAAGTACGTTTTCTTTAAACAATACATAATATCCGAGCATTACTCCAAAAAGCATAGAAATAAGCGGTATTCCATAAATTATAAATGCTGCAAGAAGTATATTAGGAGTTTCCATATCAAGCTCTACTATATCTTTTTCACTTGCATTTACAGTGTTCGATACAGTAAGCTCTATAAATTTTTTATTCTCCATACCCATACTGCAAGCTGTACAAGTACCACAAGCACTTGAACGATTTACTCTCACTATTGCATTTTTTCCTTCTATTCTTATGACTTCTCCGAGCTCTTTCATGGTCTTTTCCTTTCTAAGCACTATACTCTTTATGAAAAATATATTGTAATGAGCTTTGAAACAATGGTTTTTATTACATTATACTAAACATCGTTACAAATTATAAAATCTCTAAAATTTATCTCAATTTTATTCCGAGTTCTTCCAATGCTTTCTCATCTGCCATAGCAGGCGCTGATGTTAATGGACAAATTGCATTTTGATTTTTAGGAAATGCTATTACATCTCTTATTGATTCTTCTTTTGCAAGCAACATTATAAATCTGTCAAGCCCCAATGCTATACCACCATGAGGAGGTGTACCGTATTTGAATGCCTCTAATAAAAATCCGAACTTATCCCAAGCAGATTCTGTCGAAAATCCTAAGCACTCAAACATTTTTTCCTGAACTTTGCTGTCGTGTATTCTTATACTTCCCCCACCTAATTCTATGCCGTTAAGCACTATATCATAGGCTTTTGCTCTCACATTTTCCCTGTCTGTGTCAAGCAACTGCAAATCTTCGTCCATAGGCATTGTAAACGGATGGTGCATTGCTACATATCTTTGTTCTTCTTCATCGTATTCAAATTGAGGAAACTCAGTTACAAACAACAATTTGTAATCATCAGATTTCAACATATCAAGTTGCTTTGCAACCTCTATTCTTAAATGTCCCAAAGCATCGAAAACAACTTTGTTTTTATCTGCAACAAACAATATCAAATCGCCCTCTTTAGCTTCCATTCTTGTAAGAATTTCGCCCATTTTTTCTTCACTCATGAATTTTGCAATAGGAGAATTAATACCGTCTTTTGTAAATTTTATATAAGCAAGCCCTTTAGCTCCATATGTCTTTGCTACATCTTCCAATTTTGTTATGGCTTTTCTTGAAAACTTGTCCTCAAAACCATTTACATTTATTGCTCTTACTGATGATTTTTCAGTATTTGCTGCATTTTCAAATACTGAAAATCCACAATTTTTAACTATATCTGATAAATCTTTAATCTCAAAACCAAATCTTATATCAGGCTTATCTGAACCGAATCTTTCCATAGCTTCTTTATATGTCATTCTTTGAAGTGGCAATTTCACATCTACATCAAGCACTTCTTTGAATATTTTTTGAACCATTTCTTCAGTAACGCTCATAACATCTTCCGGTTCAACAAAAGACATCTCACAGTCTATTTGTGTAAATTCAGGCTGTCTGTCCGCTCTCAAATCTTCATCTCTGAAACATCTTGCAACTTGGAAATATCTGTCGAATCCTGATACCATCAACAATTGTTTGAATAATTGAGGTGATTGAGGAAGTGCATAAAACTTTCCATTGTTAACTCTACTTGGTACCAAATAATCTCTTGCACCCTCTGGAGTCGGCTTGTTCAATATAGGTGTTTCTATCTCTATAAATCCCTTTTCTGTTAAAAAGTTTCTTATTAATTGTGTAACTTTATGTCTTAAAAATAAATTGCCTTGCATCTTAGCCTTTCTAAGATCCAAATATCTGTATTTCAATCTCAAACTTTCAGATGCGTCATCATCATCTTTGATATATATAGGTGGAGTTTGCGAAATATTTAATATCAATAAATTAGTAGCAAACACCTCAATATCTCCCGTAGGCAATTCTTTATTTTTAGAGCTTCTCTCTCTTACTGTTCCTTCAACAGCTATTACATATTCGCTTCCTAAAGTTTCAGCTTTTTTGTATATCTCTTCACTTGTGTTTTCATCAAACACTACTTGGCATAGACCGCTTCTGTCTCTTACATCTGTAAATATTAATGCTCCCAAATTTCTTGATCTTTGCACCCATCCCATAAGTACAACTTTTTCGCCGACATCGGACATTCTGAGTGTTCCACAGTATGACGTTCTTTTCAATCCGTTTAATTTATCCATTATTTTCTCCTTTATGTTATAAAAATATTTTTTGTCCTATATAAATTTTCAATTACACTTATAATTATTCCAAATAATATCAAATAATTATAAAATATAATTTTATTTGCGAATACTTTATATATATTATCAATTTTTTAAACGAAATTAGTCTTATGTTCTATATCAATACCATTATTTAATTAAAACATACTTACATTTTATATTTTTAGCTTATAAATTGCAATAGTAAATGACATTTTTCAAAAAAATAAATTTTTTCTTGACATTTTATTTTATAAATAATAAAATATGTAGCATACAACATAATTTATGTAGCAACCTACATAAATTATTGCTTATAAAACTTAGCATTATACACGGTTTCTACTTAAAGGAGATGAGGAGTTGCATAAAAAAAATGATATAGTACGACTGATAAAAATATTGAACATAAGTATAGAAAAAAGGGTAAACAATGATTTCAAAAAAATGAATCTAACCATGCAGCAGATAAAAATACTATTATATTTAAAAGAAAGAGAAAAAGATACTACTGAAATTACAACCCAAAAAGATATACAAAACTTACTTGGAGTAACTCATCCAACAACAATTTCTATAATAAAATCTTTAGAGCAGAAAAAATTTATAACAAGCAAACACTCTGAAATTGACAGGCGTCTTAAAACACTTCACCTTACAGAAAATGCATATGAAATGACCCAGTCAATAGTAAAAGGAAAAATAAATTTTGATAATGATTTATTGCGAGGAATAGAAAAAAATGAGCTGAATGCTTGTATAAAATGTATGAAAATATAAATAAATAATAATTTATAAAATTTAAAATAATATAAAAAGGAGTTAATAAGATGTTGTCATTGTTAAAATCTTTAAGAGAGTACAAAAAAGAGGCAATACTTGCACCTTTTTTTGTATCGCTCGAAGTTTTTCTTGAAATCTTCATACCATATCTTATGGCTAACATAATTGATATAGGCATAAAAAATTCCAACCTTCCTTATGTAATAAAATTAGGCATTGTATTGCTTGTTATGGCAGGATTTTCACTATTTTTCGGTATACTTGCCGGAAGATATGCTGCAATATCCGGAGCCGGACTTAGCAAAAATATAAGACACGACATATTCTATAATGTGCAAAATTTTTCTTTCAAAAACATAGATAAATTTTCCTCATCAAGTCTTGTTACAAGACTGACTACCGACATATCTAATGTGCAAATGGCTTATATGATGGGAGTTCGTACAGTTGCAAGAAGCCCTATAATGATAATAATGGCTCTTATAATGTCAATGAGAATAAACCTTAAAATATCTTTGATTTTCTTGATAAGCGTACCAATATTAGGAATCGTACTGATTTCTATTGCAAAATTGGCTCACCCGTACTTTATAAAAGTTTTTAAAAATTATGACGTTTTAAATAATACAGTTTCAGAAAATATTAATGCTCAAAGAGTTGTAAAATCATTTGTACGAGAAGATTATGAAAACCAAAAATTCAAAAATCTATCAAAAAATATATATGATTTATTCATAAAAGCCGAATTACTTGTAGCATCAGTATTACCTGCTACACAAGTTGTAATATATACTGTAATAATATTAATTTTGTTAAACGGAGGAACAAGTATCATAGTAGGAGATATGACAACAGGTCAACTGACAAGCATAATAGTCTATGCCTTACAAATACTAACATCTGTTATAACATTGTCAATAGTTTTTATATTGATGATAATAGCCGAAAGTTCAATAGAAAGAATAAATGAAGTATTGAATGAAAAAACTACCATGGAAAATCCTAAAAATGGAGAAAAATTTGTAAAAGACGGAAGTATAGAGTTTAAAGATGTATCATTCAGTTATAGCGACAATATGCAACATCTTTCACTCAAGAATATAAATTTAAAAATAGAAAGTGGACAAACAATCGGTATAATAGGTGCAACAGGCAGTTCCAAATCCACACTTGTTCATTTAATACCAAGACTATATGATGTAACACAAGGTGAAATACTTGTAGGTGGCGTAAATGTAAAAAACTATGATTTGGAAAAACTCAGAGATAGCGTATCTATGGTATTGCAAAAAAATACACTTTTCACAGGAACTATTGCCGAAAATATAAAATGGGGTAATGAAAACGCAAGTATGCAGGAAGTGGAAAATGTATGTAAAATGGCATGTGCAGATGAATTTATAAACGAATTTCCCAATAAATATGATGAGCAGATATACGAAGGCGGAAACAACGTATCAGGAGGGCAAAAGCAAAGACTGTGCATAGCAAGAGCTCTCCTTAAAAACCCTAAGATACTAATATTAGACGATTCTACAAGTGCAGTTGACACAAAAACTGATGCAAGAATAAGACAAGCCTTCACAGAGGATTTAAAAGACACTACAAAGATAATAATAGCTCAAAGAATATCATCTGTAGAAAATTCAGATAAAATAATAGTGCTTGATGACGGAAAAGTTGTAGGATATGATACACCTGAAAATTTGTTAAAAAATAATACAATATATAAAGAAACATATGAAGCACAAAAAAAAGGAGGTGTTATAGATGAAAACTAAAGACAATTCACAAAACACACTAAAAAGATTAATAAACTATATATTAAAAGATCATAAAGCAGGTTTTATAGTAGTATTCATCTGTATACTCATAAGTGCAATAGGTTCAACGGCAGTAGCCTTTTCTTTCAAAATATTGCTTGATGGCTATATAGTTCCCCTATCACAACAAATCACACCTGACTATACAAATTTTTATAAAGCATTGATGATACTTGGCACAGTTTTTTTGACAGGTATCACTGCAAGTTTCATATACAACAGACTTATGGCAAAAATAGGTCAAAATATATTAAAAAAACTTAGAGATGATATGTTCTCACATATGCAAAATTTGCCTATAAGTTATTTTGACAAAAATACAAACGGCTCTATAATGAGTTTATATACAAATGACACAGACACGCTAAGACAGATGATAAATCAAGCAATACCTCAAATATTACAATCCATATTTACAATAATAGTAACTGTGATATCAATGATTATATTAAGCCCTATTTTGACAGTTGCAGCAGGTATTATGGTGATAATAATGTTTTTTGTTGTTAGAAAAATGACAGGTATAAGCGGTAAATTTTTTGGATATCAACAAAAAAATATAGCAAGCATAACCGGATTTATAGAAGAAAGAATTACAGGTCAAAGAGTTGTAAAAATATTCAATCATGAAGAAAAATCAAAGCAAGAATTTGACGAATTAAATGAAAAGTTATTTGAAAGCGCAAAAACTGCAAATATCTATGTAAACAATATACCACCTGTTATCTCCAATATAGGCAACATAACTTTCGTTATAACGGCTGTATTCGGTGCAATATTATCTATAAACAACATAGGCAACATAACAATAGGCGTACTTGTATCATATCTCCAATTCTCTAAAAGTTTTACACAACCATTTATGCAAATAGCACAACAATTAAATTCAGTAGTGTTGGCATTAGCCGGTACACAAAGAATATTTGAACTGTTGGATGAACAAGTAGAACAGGATGAAGGTTATGTTACACTTGTAGATATAGAAAAAGACGAAAAAAACGGAATAATACCCGTTCCATACAAAACAGGTATGTGGGGCTGGAAACACCCTCACAGCGACGGACGTGTAACATATGAAGAATTAAAAGGCGATATAAAAATATTTGATATGGATTTCAGCTATGTAGAAGGCAAAAAAGTATTACAAAATATATCATTATATGCAAAACCCGGTCAAAAAATAGCCTTTGTAGGTGCAACAGGTGCAGGCAAAACTACTATAACAAACCTTATAAACAGATTTTATGACATAGATGACGGCAAAATAAGATATGATGATATAAATATCAACAAGATAAAAAAAGAAAGTCTTAGACGCTCACTCGGAGTGGTATTACAAGATACCAAACTATTTACAGGAACTATTGCAGAAAATATAAGATACGGTAAATTGGACGCAACAGACGAAGAAGTAATAAATGCTGCAAAATTAGCTCAAGCAGACGGTTTTATAAATATGCTTTCAGATGGATATAACACAGTAATATCAGGCTCAGGAGAAGAATTATCTCAAGGTCAAAAACAATTAATATCAATAGCAAGAGCAGCCATCTCCAATCCGCCTGTACTGATATTGGACGAAGCAACATCAAATATAGACACGAGAACAGAAGCAATTGTTCAAAAAGGTATGGATAATTTAATGAAAGGCAGAACGGTTTTTGTAATAGCACATAGACTTTCAACAATCAAAAACAGCGATGCAATAATGGTACTTGATTATGGAAGAATAATAGAACGTGGCGACCACGAAGAACTTATCGCTCAAAAAGGCGAATACTACAAACTATATACAGGTAAAACAGAATTAGACTAAAGGCAAAAAGTGTACTGCAAATAAATGCAAGTACACTTTTCTTGTATTCAAAGCATTATCATAAAACTTATACTGATACTGAACACTAATTAAAAATTTACTATAATTATACAACTGAAAAATTATATTTTTTTATTTCATGTTTACAATATAAGTGCAACACTAAACGAAGTAAATATATAAAATTTAGAAATTTTATATTTTGTAACAAAAGTTAATTGACTATATAAGTAAATATAACTGCAAAATCACTAAAAAATTTTATAAAATCAAAACTAATACAGCTTTAAATCAAAAAATTATGATATAATGAAAAAATATATATTTGATTTATAAACTTATATATTTTTTTACATATAAATCAAGTAATTTCATCTCGAAAAATCTGCTTAATATACTTTAAATTAAAATAAACTGCGAAATCTAATCATATAAGGAAAGAGAGGATAAATAATTGGCAAATCAAAACATTCAATCTGTTGAACCGAATATTGCAGACATAATAAACACACAGCTTAAAAGCTATAATTTAGACTACAAGTTGGAGCAGGAAAGTTTAAACGATGAAATAGATAAAGCACTAAGTGAATATCTCTCCAAAAGTGGAGGAAAAGGCGGTAACAGACCGGATGCAAAACTACTTCTTCAAGACAAAAACTTGAATTATTATCCTATACTTATCGAATACAAAGGCTATAAGGATAAACTCGTCAAATTCGATATAAACGGACAAGTAGAAAATAACACATCAAAAAACGAACCGCATTACAAAAATATATCCTCCTATGCAGTAAACGGCGCAATACATTATGCAAACGCAATTTTGCATTATACGAGTTACACAGATGTTATCGCAATAGGAGTTACAGGATATAAAGAAGATACATCAGGCGAAATTAAATACTCTATCGGTGTATATTACGTATCAAAAAGCAACTTCGGCTTAGGACAGGAAGTAGATAAGTTCACAGATTTATCATTTTTAAAGAAAAATAACTTTGACGATTTTATAAAAACTGTAAAAGAGCTTTCACTTACCCAAGATGAAATCGAAAAATTAAAAGAAAAAAAGAAAAAGAAATCAATGCAAGTCTTGTTGCACTTAATAACGACATATACAAAAACGAAAAAGGTTTAGGAGAAAATGACAGAGTTTATCTCGTTGCAGCCTCTATCATAGCAACACTCGGCATACCCGGAAAAGTAAGCCCCCTTGAAAAATCAGACTTAAAATCCAAACAGGAGCAAGAAGAAAAAGACGGAGATATAATCATAAGAAAAATAAAGTCATTTTTAAATTATAAAAACTTACCCGAAACAAAAAAAGATTTGATTGTAAGAACACTTCAAAACACATTATTAACGGATAATATAAACAAAGCCGTAAACGGAGAAAGCCAATTAAAAAGAGTATTTTCAAAAATAGTAGATGACCTCGGAATATATTATAAAATAGGACTTACAACAGACTTTACAGGCAAGTTGTTCAATGAAATGTACTCTTGGCTCGGCTTTACACAAGACAAATTAAACGACGTGGTATTAACCCCCTCTTACGTTGCAACCCTGCTTGTAAAACTCGCAAGAGTAAATAAAGACTCCTATGTATGGGACTTTGCCACAGGCTCGGCGGGACTGCTCGTTGCGGCAATGAATGAAATGTTGATAGATGCAAAAGAAAAAATAAAATCACCGCAGGAATTGGGACAAAAGACGATAAAAATAAAAGCCGAACAGCTGCTCGGACTTGAAGTGTTATCAAGCATATATATGCTTGCAGTACTTAATATGATTTTAATGGGCGACGGAAGCTCAAACATATTAAATAAAGACTCACTTAATGACTTTGACGGAAACTATACGGATGAAAACGAAAAATTTCCCGCAAACGCATTTATCCTAAACCCGCCCTATTCTTCAAAAGGAAACGGAATGATATTTGTAGAAAAAGCACTTTCAATGATGAGCGGAGGTTACGCCGCAATAATCATACAAAGCTCCGCAGGTTCAGGAAAAGCAGCAGATTATAACAAAAAAATATTAGAAAACAACACACTCATTGCAAGCATAAAAATGCCCATAGACTTATTTGTCGGAAAATCAAACGTGCAGACAAATATATATGTATTTAGAGTAGGAGAGCCGCATCAAAACGACGACATCGTAAAATTCATAGATTTTTCAAACGACGGCTATACAAGAACCAACAGAAAAAAATCAAGTATCAATCTCAAAGATACGGATAATGCAAAACAGAGGTATCAGGAGATAGTAGACCTCGTGCGTTTCGGAAAAAATAAGTTAAACATATTTACTGAAAAAGAATACTACGAAGGACATATAGACACACAAAACGGAGCTGACTGGAATCAGTCCTCGCCCGTTGATACGATACCAAAATTAGACAATTTTAAAAAAACGGTATCATCCTATCTGGCATTTGAAGTTGCAAACATATTAAAAAGACAAAACGAGGCGAATGACAGCTTGGGAAAATAAATGCCTCACTTGACGAAAAATTATCACAAGTTGAGTGGGGCGAATATAAAATTGAATATTTATTCGATAGTAGTAATGGAGATTTTGATATTCAAAAAACTCATATTAACGGAAAAGGTGAATATGTAATCACAGCAGGATTAAAAGAAAACGGTATATTAGGAAAAAGTGATATAGCAGCAAAAGTGTTTGATGAAAAAACTATTACTGTTGATATGTTCGGGAATGTATTTTATAGAAATTTTAAATATAAAATGGTTACACACGCAAGGGTATTTTCTTTAAAACCAAAAATTTCATTTAATGAACATATAGGAATATTTATTTCGAGTGCTTTTCATTTTCTTAGCAAAAATTTCGGATATGAAAATATGTGTTCTTGGTCAAAAATCAAAGATGATATAATAAAACTCCCTACAAAAAACGGAGATATTGATTTTGATTTTATAAGCAATTTTATTGCTGAGCTTGAGGCTCAGCGAGTAGCTGAGCTTGAGGCTTATCTGCTCTCTTGCGGCTTACACGACTACGAACTGAATCAAGAAGAGAAAAAAGCCCTCCAAGATTTTGATACTCTTAAATGGAAAGAATTCGACGTTATAAATATTTTCAACGTAAAAAATACAAGAAATATATTATCATCACAAATTACATCTAACAACGGCAACACACCCTACTTATGTGCAAGCGGCGAAAACAATTCTGTATCGTCATATATAACCTACGATGAAAATTATATCGATAAAGGAAATTGTATCTTCATAGGTGGAAAGACATTTGTAGTATCATATCAAAAAGACGATTTTTATTCAAACGACAGTCATAATCTTGCCCTATATCTGAAAAATGAAAAAACTGTTACAAGAAACAATCAATTATATATGACTGCCTGCATAATAAAAGGATTGAGGCACAAATATTCTTGGGGCGACAGTGTCAGCAACAAAAAAATACAATCCGATACTTTCTTTCTCCCTGTCAAAGACTGTAACGACACTATCGACTATGAATATATGGAAATTTTAATATCAGCTATACAAAAGTCGATAATAAAAGACGTTGTCCTCTACGCCGATAAAAAAATAAAAGCAACAAAAGAAGTTATATTCAAAAAATGACAATATTTAATTTATATTTTATCGTAAATGAATTTATTCCTTTAAATAAGTATTCGTAATTTGAAATTAGATTAATACTAAAAAAAGTGTACTGCAAATAAATGCAAGTACACTTTTTTAATATTTTCTATTACCTATATAAGTTGCAAGCTGAGCAAAAAAACTCATATCTTTGTCTTTTATTTCAGATATTTCATCTATAGCGCTATTTACATATCCATTAAGTTTTTCTTTAGACTTTTCTATACCGAAATACTTAGGATAAGTATTTTTTCCTTCATCTACATCTTTACCTACACTTTTTCCAAGTAATTTTTCATTACCTATAATATCCAGTATATCATCTGATATTTGAAATGCCATACCCAGATTATAAGCATATTTTCTTAAATGTTCCATATCATTTTCATCTGCATTTGCCAAATATCCTGCCGATACCATAGAGGCAATTATAAGTTTAGCGGTCTTATTTTCGTGTATATATTCGAGATTACCTGAGCTTATATCTTTATTTTCATTTATTATATCACTGACCTGTCCGCCTATCATTCCATATATACCTGCACAATTTGATATTTCTTCACACGCTTTTACAGAATTTATTTGAAAATTGTTTTTTATAAACTTAAATAACAATTCGTATGCAAAATTGAGAAGTGCATCTCCTGCAAGTATAGCTATGGCATCACCATACACCATATGATTTGTAGGTTTACCTCGCCTTAGAGTATCATTATCCATAGCCGGCAAGTCATCATGTATGAGCGAGTATGTATGTATCATCTCTATCACGCAGGCTACGTCTAAATATTTTTCAACATCTATATTATATGATTTTAAAACTTCAACAAAAATACAAGGTCTTATCCTCTTTCCACCGGCTGAAAGTGAATATCTCATAGAATCTAATATCTTAGATGAATATGTCAAATTTATATTCATAAGCTCCATTAATCTATCTTCTATAAGTTTTTTATCAGCTTTCATAACATTTTTAATGTCCATTTTATTTTTCTCCATTTTATTTTTATACTGTTATAAACATATATATTTTTTAAATATTGTTCCGTACCAAATAATATCTATATACTGTTTGGATTATCTTATAACCAAGTATAAACTATGCCTATAGCGATATATTTCATAAATATACTGAATATAGGATAAATCAATGTTTTCCTTTGTATATTCAAATATTATATCTTTGATGTATTATAACATATATTAATACTTTTGTAAAAACTTACAATTTGTTCTTATTTACTTTTCAACCTTTTTATTATATAATTGCTTTCAAATCGTAAAATATATAATCAGTTAATTTATATATCTCTCATATAATTTTTTATATTGCCTCTTTTTTAGACATTATTATTTTTAAAAATTAATTGATTATATATTCTATATCTGTAAATTACAAACTTTGACATATATTTTAACCTACAATGCTATAAAAATTTAAATACTGTATTTACTGCTTTTTAATAAAGCAAATTTTTCTAAATTTTAGGAGGAAATCAAAATGGATATAAAAAATACTAATATTTCCACTCAATGTGTACAGGCAGGTTATTTACCAAAAGGTTCTGCTGAGCCTAGAGTTATGCCTATAGTACAATCTACTACTTACAAATACGAAAATTGTGATGCTTTGGCTGCCGCTTTTGACCTGCAAGCTCCAACACCTATATATACAAGACTTGGTAATCCTACATTGTCCTTTTTGGAAGAAAAAATAACAACATTGGAAGGCGGAGTTGCTGCTGTTACGACTGCATCAGGACAGTCTGCAATACTTTTTTCTGTATTGGCTCTTACAAAATCCGGTGAAAATATAGTATCCTTAAATAATATTTATGGTGGTACTCATACTCTTTTTGCAAGTACATTGAAAAATATGGGAATAGAAGTAAGATTTGTAAGCGCATCTGCTACTGCTGATGAGATATATTCATTAATTGATGACAATACTAAGCTTGTATATGCTGAAACTATAGGAAATCCTGCTTTGGAAGTATTGGATTTCGAAAAACTCAGCTCTATTGCTAAAAAAGCCGATATTCCACTTGTAATAGACAATACTTTTGCTACTCCATATCTTTGCAGACCTTTCGAATTAGGTGCAAATATAGTAATACACTCTACTACAAAATATATGGACGGACACGCTACTTCAGTAGGCGGTGTAATAGTAGACGGAGGTAATTTTAATTGGGAGAATGGAAAATTCCCACAACTTTCAACTCCTGACGAAAGTTATCACGGCTTAATATATACAAAAGCTTTTGGAAAAGCTGCATTTGCCCTTAAAATAAGAGCAGGACTTCTTCGTGATATAGGTTCAACAATGAGTCCTTTTAATGCCTTTTTAACAACACTTGGGCTTGAAACTTTACACCTCAGAATGGAAAAACATTGTGAAAATGCACTTAAAGTTGCTAAATATCTTGAAGGACACGAAAAAATAGAGTTTGTAAACTACCCTTTGCTTGAAAGTTCTCCTTCTTATGAACTTGCAAAAAAATATCTGACAAAAGGAGCAAGCGGTGTAGTAGCATTCGGTGTAAAAGGCGGAAGCGACAATGCAAAAGCATTCATAGACAATATGAAATTAGCTACATTGGTAACACACGTTGCTGATGTTAGAACTCACGCACTTCATCCTGCAAGCACTACACATAGACAATTATCCGAAGCTGAACAAATAGCAGGCGGTATCCTACCTAATCTTGTAAGATATTCTGTAGGCATAGAAGATGCTGATGATATAATTGCCGATATAAAACAAGCATTAGAGAAAATAAAATAGCTCCCTATAAAAAACACTTGACTTTTTTTGTTAAGTGTTTTTTCCATAATTTTACAAATTTATTTATATGTTTTTAGTTATTATAATATTAAAATGGTATGGATATTAAGTAATAAAAAATATGATAGGAGTTTTGATATGCCGATAATAATACCAAAAGATTTACCAGCTTATGATATATTGGAAAAAGAATCCGTATTTATAATGAATGAAGCAAGAGCTACAAGCCAGGACATACGTCCGCTAAAAATAGCACTGCTCAACCTTATGCCAAAAAAGATAGTTACTGAAACGCAAATACTTAGAATGCTCGCAAACAGTCCTTTGCAGATAGATGTGGACCTTGTTACGTTGGAATCCCACGAAAGTAAAAATACAAAAAAAGAACACCTGCTTAAATTTTATAAGACATTCTCTCAGATAAAAAATAACAAGTATGACGGTATGATAATAACAGGAGCTCCAGTTGAGCATATAGATTTTGAAGAAGTTGACTACTGGGATGAACTTACAGAGGTTTTTGAATTTTGTAAGACAAATGTCCACTCAACCATGTTTATATGCTGGGCATTTCAAGCAGGGCTTTACTATTATTACAAAATCCCGAAATATACTTTGTCGGAAAAACTGTTTGGAGTTTTTGAACATCAAATAATAAAAAGAAAAACTATTGTAAGAGGATTTGATGATGAATTTTTTATTCCACATTCAAGACACACTACTACAAAAATAGAAGATATAGAAAAAATTGATGAGCTTGACATAATAGCAGCTTCTAAAGATGCAGGAGTGTATATGTGTATGTGCGAGGAAAAAAGATTTATATTCGTATCAGGTCATGCAGAATATGATAGATATACTCTTGATGAAGAATACAAAAGAGATTTGGCACTTAACAAAGATATAAAAATACCGCAAAACTATTATCCTAACGATGATATTTCTAAAAAACCGTATATGAACTGGAAAGCTCATTCCAATTTATTGTTTTCCAATTGGCTCAACTACCATCTATATCAAACAACACCATATGATATAGATAAAATATAAAAGCAATGCCATTATCTGATAGACATAGATATTTTTTATATATTTGAGCATATATTTAATTTAAACAGTTTTTCTGATAATCCTCAATAGAGTAACAGATAATTCATATAAACAATCCATCAATAACACCGTATTTTGTCATACCAACTGTCATTTATAATAATGTCCTGTATTTTATATTTGATGAAATTATATATTTTACGAATTATAAATAATTTTGTTGTAATGCAATTACATGTTTATTTAATATGCTTTTAGTATTAAATTTCTATCTTTCTATGAAATTTTTGACATAGCATTTTCTTTATACAAAAATGGAGTGCAGACAGCAGTTAGTTCTATCTACACTCCGCAATTAGTAAAAAAAATATTAATATTGTTTACTTTATAATACTACAGTAAACAACATTAATATTTTATCTTTAGTTAAAAATAAACTTATTGCAGTATATACCATATATTTTTTCAAAAAGAAGTAAATTATGTCGTTCACTACAATATTCGTTAACCAATCTATAAAATATATATTCACTTTACTATGAGCATGAATAATCTTATCTAACAATAAATTTTTTAAAACAAAAATATCCATCATTTCATTAACTTTTAATATTAAGATAATATTGTAGTGTAAAAAGTTATAGTAATAATTATATACCTTGTTTATATGTTATCCCATAATTTTACTTATCAGTTAACTCATAAATTGCCGCTACAATTCTATCTAATCCTTCTTTGAGAAAACTTCTTGGGCAAGCAACCGTCATTCTAAAATACCCGGCTCCAGACTCACCGAATGTACGACCATTTTCGATCAATACATCATATTTTGTAATTAATAATTCAAACAATTCTTCATAGTCAACATAAACACCGAAATTAATCCATGCCAAGAATGTCCCTTCAGGTTTTTTGTATTTTGTTTTAGGTAGATACTTTTGAAGATACTCAACTAAAAAATTATAATTATCTTCAACGTATTCCATTACTTCATCAACCCAATATTCGCATTTATTGTAAGCTGTTTCTGTCAAAACCATGTCTAAAGGCGGAGCAAAACTAATATAATGTTTAAGTCTGGTTTCTCTGTGCCATATTTCTTTTAATTCTTCATCATCAATAATAATTTGTGAAATTGGAACTCCGCCGACATTAAAAGTTTTCCCTAATGCGACTGCTGTAATAATTTTATTGTAATCTGTTATTGTCATAGTAGGAGTATGCGTTACACCTGAGCGTGTTGCATCACAATGCAGCTCATCAGAAAAAATCAAAACATCGTTTTCACGACACAGATTTACAACTTTTATTAATTCTTCTTTGGTCCACACTCTACCAACAGGGTTATGAGGAGAACATAAAATCATCATTGTGTTGTTTGGATCTTTCACTTTGCATTCCAAATCTGAAAAATCTATACTGTAATCTCCATTGTCATTAATTAACTGATTATTTACAATTTTTCTGTTTGTCCCGTTAATTAATTCAGCAAATGGATAAAATACAGGTTCCTGAATAATAATACCGTCATTTTCTTTAGTAAAACCTCTTAATACAAAACCAAGAGCAGGGAGAACCCCCGGAGAATAGAAAATAGAATCTTTTTTTATATTCCAATTAAAGCGTCGTTTATACCAACCTTGCACAGCTTGAAAATAATTATCTCCCGGCATTGAATGTCCAAGGAATCCATGCTCAATTCGTTTAATCAAAGCGTCAGTTATTTCATCAGCAACTTTGAACTCCATATCCGAAAGCCATAACGGTAAAGCATTATCTGATACTCTACTATCTACAAAATCTTTATGATCCCATTTTACAGAGTCAGTTCCTCTTCTATTATAGAGAATATCTAAATTCATTTTCCCCATAGTATACCCTCCTTTATTATGTTTACTGATAACCCATTAAATTATATAATTAAGCAATCTCTTTTTATAATTCTTTTAGCATATATGTTGCCAATGAATCTATCTATAACATAATATATTCGCTCAATGGTTTAACGCTTATATATGATTTTAAGATAATTTTCTATTTATTATCCTTGTTATTTTTTTTATAATTGGCTATTTGCATAAATTTTTCAGGTCCATAACCACATATCGGACATTTCTCCGGTGGAGTTTCTCCATCATGAATATAGCCACATATTGTACATTTCCAGCTTTTAATGATAAACACCCTCTTATAGTTTTTAGTATAGTTATTTCATTATAAAAATACCATAATTACAATTTATATTGTTATCCATTTAAAAATACCATACAATCATATTTTTGTATGACTTATATTGTACTGTTTCATAGATTGTACGACTTTTTAAAAGATTTTTAGTATCAAAAACTTCATTTATCTAAAATTTTAAATAACCTATAATAATCAAAAATCTACGCTTTTCTCAATTTTTGTGAACATTCTCTACAATATCCGTTAAATTTTACATCATGGTTTTCCACATCAAAACCGTATTTTTCTTTTATAACATCTTCCAACTGATCAAGCAAATCTTCTTCTACTTCTATTATCTTAGAACAGTTTTTACATACCAAGTGGTGATGATTATGTGCATTTTTATCCAATGTCAACTCATATCTCACACATCCGTCATCTAAATTAAGTTTGTTTGTATATCCTAACTTGTCCAGCACCTGCAATGTTCTGTACACTGTGGCTAAACCTATCTCAGGACATCCTCTTTTTACCACGTCATAGATTTCTTCACTGCTCATATGTTTGCCATGTGCATTTAAAAGCACTTCCACTATGTTTCTTCTTTGATGAGTTAATTTAAATCCTTCTTCTTTCAATCTGAATTTCAATTCTTCCAAGTAAGCATTTTCATCTGTAATTTTAAGCATATTCGCCTCCATTTTCTCATTAAAAAATTCCATCTATAACTACAATAATCAATATTTAAAAAATAATTTTTAATCCGTCATTTTTATAACATTGCTTTTATATCAATAAATGTTCTATTGAATACAGCAATTAATTATCATTTTAGGTAAATATATATAATTATACATATTTACCTAAAATATATATCTCATTTTCTATTATATATAATCAATTGAAAATAGTCAATAGCTATTTTTCAATTTTGAAAAATATTGTATATATATTGTTAAAATGCCGATTTTATATGATTTATACTTTTGCTGTAAAAAAAGATTTCAATTATATCAAATGATATTCCATCGTAACTTACGTCGGTTGTACTTAAAAATATTTCCGCATTTTTCCTAATTTTTTTTATTTTTGATTCGCTAACAGCCTCATACGGTCTGCCAAAACTGTCGCTATTCCTTGATTTTACTTCTATAAAACTCAAAATATTGTCTTTTTTTGCTATTATATCTATCTCTGCAAATTTCGTTCTATAATTCTTTTGAATTATCTTGTATCCGTTTTTTTCGAGATATTCCTGTGCCAAATTTTCTCCTTGTCTTCCTTTTATAAAATTGAATATCTTCATAACGTTTCACTATCTATCTTTGTTATAAACAATAATACTTGAGCTACAGCCTCGTATAATTCTTGCGGAATATTGTCATCTATTTCTAAATTGCTTAGCTGAGATGCAAGTTTTTTATCTTTATAAACCGGTATATTATGCTCTTTTGCTTTTTCCAATATGTTTTCAGCTACTTTTCTTTCCCCTTTTGCAATAACTTTCGGAGCTA
Organism: Peptoanaerobacter stomatis; assembly: GCF_000238115.1. Taxonomy (GTDB): domain Bacteria; phylum Bacillota; class Clostridia; order Peptostreptococcales; family Filifactoraceae; genus Peptoanaerobacter; species Peptoanaerobacter stomatis. The sequence continues at coordinate 107,753 of NZ_JH414551.1, forward strand.
TATCTTCGCCTTCGTCATATTTAAGTGCTACGGCTTTTTTTTCTTCCCTCATAATTTCTCCTAATTTTTTTACGGCTATATCCACATTTCAAAACTTTTTAAATTTTTATCATCGAATAACACATCGTTTATTAACTTATGCGATTTATTTTCATTTACACGAACATTTATATTTATATTAGAAAATCCTATAGTTTTCAATATATCTTTTAACTTTGATATATTATTGTCAAATAAATTTTTTACATTTCTATCTTGTGTATAAAAATCAAGCTTTAAACTGTCTTTTTTATCGTAGTTTACCATAGCTTTCACATTGCCGTAATTCATTGTATCTATTGATAAGCCTACATTTATTTCATCTTGTTTTTTTAGGCTTTTCTTTCCTTTCTTCATATAATATTGCAATACATTTTCGTAGTTTTCTCCTACTTTGAACGGTATTACATTATAATTATATTTTTCTGCCATATTCATTAATAGATCCAATTTAGGTAATACCTGTTTTTCTATTGCTTTTGCTGTATCACTTTGAGCCGAAAATATACTTATTATATCTTTTATTTCTTCTTTTGCTTTTTCATATTCTACTTGCAAATCAGACTTGTTATATTTACCGTTTTGCTGTATCTTTTTTATGAGTCCTTTTTCTATATTTTTAAGCATTTCTGTTATTTCATCCGATTTTATTTCTTTTTGTAATTTCGGATTTTTTACTGATTCTTTTATCTCATTTATCGCCATATTTTCTGAAAAATCTTTAAATTCTATATTTTTAAAATCTTTATCCGAGACCTTTGTTTCTTTGAAAGACAGTTTTTCAGCATTTTCTAAAAGCACATTTGCCGTTTTTGTAAAATTATTTTCATCTTTTTGTTCAACTTGTATATTTGTAATATTTTCCAATTCTGATCTGAGATTTCTACTAAATTCTTTGTCATTTATAAGGTTATTCATTCCGATTATATCATCTTGTTTGACATTAGCCTTATTTAAAACATCATAAAGTGATTTTAAATTGCTCACATTTACTTTTAAACCGAGGTTCTTAAGAAGCAATATGTCTTTTAAATCAGTTTCTTTATTTAATACCGGTGTTTCTGATTTATTTGTTAAACCGAAATCTTTTCTTGTTTGTAATTCTTTTAACAATTCATTTAAGTTTTTTTCGTTATCTCCAGTTTCCAAGTTTACTGCAAATTCATCGCTTTTCAATAAATTCATTGCAAAATTAAGTTCTTTAATCTCTTCAAACTGTTCTTTATTTATAGGCATAGATGCTTTCATCATCTGTTTTATAAGTTCTTTGTTATCAGGAGTTATCTGTTTTCCAAGTTTGTTTAGCATATCTTCTATTTTTAAGTCTACTAATGTCTTTTGATTTTTTTCATCTATTTCAGGCTTTAACAACAATTCTCCATCTAAACCTATCATTAATGCAAACGACATTTCCTGCCCTACAAAATTCTCCATTGGAACAGTAGTTGTTGCTGAAAATTGCTTGCCTGTAGATGTCTGTATCAAAACTATATTTTGGTTGACATCTATTATTCTCCCTCTTACATTTTCGCCTCTATTGTTAAGCTCATTTACTTCACCGCTTGGTTTTTGCGGTATAAACTCGGGTCTGTATCCTATGGAATCTATGTCTATTCTCACTGAAAAAGTCACCTCCTTCAAATAATCCTATCTCAATTAAATCTTATATAATACTGAAAGTTAATTGCTTACTTTTAAAAATTTATTAACTAAGTAAAATTAAGTATACTCAAGATAAAAAGTTTATATATATTTTATCCGTTAATTAAGAAAATATCCGTATAAAATTATTAAAAATGCTATAGTTTAATATTATTAAGTATTCCTTTTAAAATTATAAGTTCTTCTTTATCCAAAGTTATTCCTTTACCCATGCTTTCATGTTCTTCATCCCAAGTTCTTATATCATATTTTGCTTCTCTATTATTCCAAGATACAAGATTCAGCTCTTTTGTCCAACCGTTTGCAGCCTTGCTTAGCTCTCCGAAATTTTCTTTTATATCAAACGTTATTTTTGCCATATGATTATCTCCTATTTTTATATTTTGCTTTATATAATATATTTTTCTAAAATATTTTTTATTAATTTCAAACAAAAAATTTATAGTAAACGACAAAATTATTTTTATTTAAAATTATGAAATAAATTTAATTCAGCATTGAAAAGCAATTAAAATAATTATATCAAAGAAAGTTTATTTATGCCTTTTACTATAATTTATCAACTACATACTGATATTATCAAATCATTTATTTTAAATGTTTCTATGTCTTCTTTTAAGCTATCTATTTTTTTTATATATGAAATATTTAAATCATATTTTTTTATATATGCTTCTTTTTTTGTCCATATTTCAAAAAATCTCTTATTTTTCTCTAATTCTGATGTAGGTGTTAATATATATTTCCTCTCATCTTCAAAAAAATATCTATTTACTATTCCACTATAGTCTTTATCAGTTAATATCTCTATATCTATACCTATTTCATCGTGAGAAAACACTGCAACGATATAATCCTTCTTATGTGATACACTATATTTTATATCAGAATTTTTAATATATGGTTTACCGTTTTGCCCCCGTATTATTTCTATATCACCAAAGTCCATAAAATAATACTTGCTCAATATATATTTTACATAGTCATCTGTTTTAATTTTTTTATTTAAGCTGCTCAAAAAAATATATGTTTTCATAATATCACTCAAAAATCATTTTTGTTATATTATAACATAGTTTATATTGAATTTACAAATATTTAGAATACATTTAAAAAAACTTTTTTAATTTTTTAAAAAAATATATTGACTTAATTAAATTTATAAAGTATAATTTGTACCATTAAAGTATAAAAACATTGAAAAAGGAAAGTAGTTTAGATATGTATCTTCAGAGAGGGAATGGCAGGTGAGAATTCTCGTTACAATTTATACGAAGTGCCCTTTGGAGTTTTGCACCGAAGTTTTTGAGGCTGCAACGTGTTTCTCACGTTATAGGGATTGGATATGTCAGTATCTGAAAAGGTGGATTATTGTATAATCAATTGGAGTGGAACCGCGGAGTTTATTCGTCTCTATCATATTTATGTGTGATAGAGACTTTTTTATTGTAAAAAATCATCAAAATATATTTTCACTCTAATTTTTTAAATTACTGTTTAATAAATGTAAATATGCTTTAAAAATTTATATATTATTTTAAATTTTTATAGATGTGTGCAAAATATAGTTTTTATAGTTATTCACAACTGTATATAATGCAATAACATATTTCTATATATTTTCTTATTTTGTACATCTCTAAATTTTTATTAAAAGGAGAAAAGACTATGATTTATAACAACATAACACAAACTATCGGAAATACACCCGTAATAAAACTTAACAAGCTTAATCTTGGAGATAATGCAGCTGATATATATGTAAAATTGGAATATTTTAATCCTGCCGGTTCTATCAAAGACAGAGCCGCTTATTATATGATAAAAGGTCTGGAGGAAGAAGGGTTAATAAAAAAAGGTAATACGATAGTAGAAGCTACAAGCGGCAATACGGGAATAGGTCTTGCACTTGTTGCAAAAGCTCTTGGATACAATGCTCTATTTACTATGCCTGAATCAATGAGTATTGAAAGAAGAAAATTATTGATTGCTCATGGAGCAAAACTTGTTTTAACTCCTGCAAAAGAAGGTATGAAAGGAGCAATTCAAAAAGCTGAAGAACTTTCAACTCAAGACGGTTATATAATGGCAAAGCAATTTGAAAATAATAATAATGTAAAAGCTCATATAAATACAACAGCAAAAGAGATATTGGCAGATTTTGATACTCTTGACGCATTTGTAGCAGGTGTTGGAACAGGAGGAACTATAACAGGTGTTGCAAAAGGACTCAAAGAACACAACTATCCTACAAAAATTGTTGCAGTCGAACCTAAAAATTCTCCTATATTATCCGGAGGGCAACATTCTCCACATAAGATTCAAGGAATAGGTGCAGGATTCATAGCCGATATAACTGACACTTCTCTTATAGATGAAATCATACAGGTAAGCGACGAAGACGCATTTAAAAATGTTAAATTTGTCTCTGAAAATGAAGGAATATTATTTGGAATATCATCAGGTGCAGCTTTGCAAGGAGCTATTGAAATAGCAAAAAAATTGGGTAAAGGAAAAAAAGTCTTGTTTATTGCACCGGATGGAGGTAACAGATATTTAAGTGTAGAAGGATTGTTTGATATAAATTAAAAAAGGAAGATATACTATGGGCGAACATATAAAAAATAATATACAAATTGAGGATTTCGTCATGCTTAATAATAAAAATTATAATATATTTAAAGATATGATTGAAAATATAAAAACCGTAAAGCAAAAAGATCCGTCATCTACTGATTATTTTAGCATTTTTGTAAATACTCCATCTGTTCATGCCGTATTTTGGCATAGAATTTCCCATTTTTTACACATAAATAAGTTTAAATTTATAGCAAGATTTATATCACAAATTACAAGATTTTTTACCGGTATAGAAATTCATCCGGGAGCAAAAATAGGAAAAAGACTCTTTATAGATCATGGAATGGGTGTAGTAATAGGAGAAACAGCCGAAGTAGGAGATGATGTGCTTATGTTCCATGGTGTTACACTCGGAGGAACCGGCAATCATACCGGAAAAAGACATCCTACTGTTAAAAACAATGTTATGCTTTCCTCAGGTGCAAAAATACTCGGGCCTGTTACAATCGGTGAAAATTCAAAAATAGGTGCCAATGCAGTAGTGTTAAATGATATTCCTGATAATGCAACAGCAGTCGGTATACCTGCAAAAGTAATAAAATTTAATGGTATAAAAGTAAGAAAATAGATTGCAAAAAAGCTTTAAGCCAAATGAAATAATTTGACTTAAAGCTTTTATTTCTAAGCATACTCTTCTTTTGATAATTCTTCCAAAACTTCTTTACTGTCATCCAATGATTTCACATACAAATCACTTATATGGCTGTAGTTTAAGTTCAATTCATCACATATATTTTTTACCTCATCCCAATCGCCTGATTCATACGACTTAACAAGATGAAGTATCTTAGCCAAATCTCCTTTATCGTACATCAAAGCTTCCATTATTTCTTTAGATAAATCTAATGAACTTACTATATCTTCCATAGGCATCTCAAAAAGTATATCGAATAAATCAACCATCGCAACAAGCACTGCTTCTCCTAAAATATCTTTAAGTCTCGGATTTTTCGATAATACATTTTCTACAAAAGCGGTTCTTACTATTATGCTCTTTATTACTTCTTTATTTACATTTTCTTTATTATTGCCCTTACTTCTTGTGCTTGCTTCTTGGAACAGTAATATCTTTAACCACTTATGCAAGCTGGCATATCCGAGTAAAGTTACAGCTCTTAAAACAGAGTCTATTTTAACATACAAATTTGCTCTGACCCCGTTAGTTATCTGTATTATCTTAAATGAAAGCACAGGATCTCTTTCGATATGTTTAGCTATTTTATACAAATCCACAAACTTTTCTCCATTTGCGGCAACCTCAGGTTTGTTTAGCATCAGCAATATATCTAAACAGGTTTTTACATTTATTGATATATGGTTTCCTTTATGAACTATCGGCTTTGCATAATGATAGCCTTGAAATAATTTATAATTAAGTCTTACTGCCAAATTGTGCATATTTTCATTTTCCACTTTTTCAGCCAATAAGATTTTTTTCTTGAATTTTTCTCTTCTTGACAGTTCTATTATTTCTTTTACACTGTTTTCTATAAAATCCACTTTTATATAATCCGCCACATCTACAAATTCTTCATATGGATAATTTATAGTATAATCATCAAGTGCTATCCTAAATCCCAATCTTTTCAATTGCTGTATTCTGTTTATTATTATTTTATCAGGCACGACACTTTCCAATATCTCTATAACATGCTCTCTTGGAGATAATATATCTATTATGTTATCCAATAAGAGCTTTCTGTCAAAATTAAGAAATATTCTCTTCGAAGCCATTTCAACATCAAAGTTCGAAAATAAAGTATTTGCATTTATGAGTACATCTATTGTCTTTTCAAAATTTGTACTCTGATCATCTTGTTTTGTATTCCTGTATAAAAGTTCATAAGCTACAACCTTGTTATCTACTGTAAATATAGGTTGTCTTGCAAAAAGTGTATCCATTTATTTAAGCTCCTTTTGATATTTCTTAAGCATCAGTTATAATCAACTAATTAAAATATCACATACTTCTCTAAGAGAAGAATTTTTATTGAATTGTTTCTGTCCATATTTAATCCTGTTATTTATATCAAACAGATATAGCAACTTCATAAAAGAATTTTTATCTTTTACTAAACCGCTCGAATATAAAGCATCTGTAACGCCGTACTGACTATTTTCTATTTGTTTTAATGCTTGGTTTAATTCATAAGAACCTGATATATACCCATATTTTTCTAAAACTTCTGAATATCTGTATCTGTCAAAATTTAATATTTCCATAATGAGCAGTATGTCATTTTTATGTGTATAAATTTCATTTTCTACAAGCAAATCCGCTATTTGAGAATTGGACATATCTTGTCTTATATCCAGTACTATTTTCTCAGCATCAGTTTTATCAGTTTCACTTTTTTCTTTTTTTTCCGTATTTTTCATTTTTAAGTCATTTATACTGATGTTCAACTCTTCTATTTTCGTATCTTTTTCAATGAGCTGTGATTTTAAATCAGCATTTTCATTAATCAGTTTTGCTCTTTCTTTAGAGGCAGTTTTATCAAAAGAAAAAAATATAATCACTATTAATATAGATATGCAAATCCCCATAGACATACCCAAAAAATAAGATTGTTTAAAAATATTTTTCTTCATATTAAATCAAACCTCTCATTTTTAACATAAGTTCCACTTCTTTTATGCTCTTATTGGTCTTTTTAGCTATTTCTTGTATATTCATTCCACTTTTTACATAACTTGCCGTCTCGTCAAGTTCCATAACAGGTAAATTCTCTAATCCTTCTACTCTCGTTGTTATATCTTTAATATCTGATTTTATATCTGATAACTTTCTATCTATAAGTATAAGTTGTGCTTCTATCTTAGAGTTATCTGAAATTACTGAAAAATCAGAATTTTTAAATCTAAGATATGTAAATATGTTCAGGATTATTGAAAACGCCAAGAATACACAGATAAAAATTATTTGAATATTGCCCATATCATTATCCTTCTATGACTACTTCATTTCCTTTTAAATAGATCTTGCTCGGTCCTAAAAAGTCATTTATGTGTTTTGAAAATTTTAAAATTGTTATACTCACTCCCGGATAAATAGTATCCTTTGCCACTATATAGCTAAACCTATGGTGTGATATCTCTTCTTCCAAGTTGCTTATATCTTCTTTTATTTTAGCTATATTAGCTAATATCGAGTTATATTCCTGTACGGACTTTGCAAATTGGATTTTCTTCATATCATCCATAGATCCTCTTCCCATAATCTGCTTTCCCGTTTCTATAGCCGGAATCATTCTTTTCAATTCTTTTTCCAGTTTAACAAGAATATTTTTTTTCTCAATCATCATAGCTTCTTTTGCTATATCAACACCTAATGTTATGTCAGTTTTTGTTCCCATATGCGAACCTAAAGTTGATGTTATTATTGAATCCTTTGCTACTACCTCTCCGCCTGCTATTACTCCTTTTTTCTGATTAAGAGTTATTTTTCCGCCTGATATTACATTGGAATGTATTATAAAATCTGTATTTATATTAAAATTTACAAACACATTCGCATTTTCAATAAATTTACATATTACAGAGCCGCTTACCAGCACCTTTGTTGTCTCATTGCCTTTTATCCCGCCTTTTACTATGAGGTCTTTACCGACTTCTATATCACTTGATTCTATTACTCCTTTTACATCTAACGAACCTTCCGCCTTAACTTTAAATCCGCCTTTTATATCACCGGAAACAAATATATCTCCGTTAAATTCTATATTTCCAACAGATGTGTCTACATCCCCATTTATGTTGAGAACTTCACTTACACAGATTTTAGAATCTATAATTTCTACTATTCCGTCAGCTTTTGCAACTGCATTTTGTTCACTATCATCTATACCCACATTTTTACCAAGTAAAAACTTTATATCTTTTCCTAAAGGTGCTACAATAGGCTCGCCTTTTATATCTTTGCCGTCTATACCTCTTTGTGCAGGTATTTTTGTTGCAAGTATATCACCTTGTTTTACCTGTTGAAACCAATTTAATGATTTAAAATCTATATTACCGCTTTCATCTTGAACAAGATTTATTTTTTTTGAAAAATCATGTTTATAAATTATTTGAGCATCTTCACCTTTTGTAGCCGGTTCACCCAATGCCACAAGAGTTGCCTTCATAATTTTATTATTTACTATATTTTTTATGCTATAATATTCAATTCCAAATTTTACCCCGTTTTCATCTAAAAAAGATATTATATCTTCTTCGCTGGGAAAATTAAAGCCGTCATTATTGTTTTTTGAAATTTCAATATATCCTTTTGTTTTATCTTCATTTATCTTTAGGTGTACAACATAGTCTCCGATAGATTTTTCCACACTACTAAGCTTAAGTGCCAATATTTCACCCTCTTTATTGATTTAGAATTTTTTTTATCTTTATCAAACATGAGCTTATTATTTGAGATATTCTTGATTCAGACACACCCACTATTTCCGATATTTCTTTATATGTCAAATTTTCATAATAATACAAATTTATTACCAATTTTTCCTTTTCTTTTAATGTATCGATGGCTTTTGCAAGTTCTTTTACGGTATCTTTATATATGAGATTTTCTTCAGGAGAGTTTTCTTTTTTGTCATCTGTTATCTGTAATTTATAATTTTCAGTTATTTCATCTTCTATAGAAACTATATTATATGTAGTAGTTTCTTCAAACAAATCATCCACTTCTTTCAAGCTTATTTGCATATATTCGGATATTTCTTGCCTTGTTACTTCTCTGCCCAACTGTGACTCTAATTTTTCTGTCACCGCATTTAAAGTCTTCATTTTTTTTCTTATGCTTCTTGGAATCCAATCCAAATTTCTTATCTGATCTATAATTTCTCCTCTTATTCTTATAGAAGCATATGTTTCAAATTTTATATTTTTCGTATAATCATATTTATCTATGGCATCTATAAGTCCTATTACGCCATAACCCATAAGATCATCATATTCTATTTTTTGTGCATAATAATTAAAAAGCTTTCCGGAAACTATCTTAACAAGTCCTATATAATTTGTGATTATCTCTTCTTTCAATTGTTTCCTTTTTAACTCATCCGTTTCTTTTTCATATAGAAACCAAATACCGGCATTTTCATTCAATTATGCCAACCCCCCTGTTTCAAAATATAAACTTCAGCATCAAAAAAACAGAAAGAGTACAAATAATAAACCTTGTCAAATATTCATATATTTAAAAATCTTGACCATCCGATTTGTTAAAATCTATTTTGTCAAATTCATCATTTTCTTTTTCCGGACTTGATGAAGTATCATCAATATTATTTATATAATTTGATGTATTCTCTGTATTTTCGCTTTTTGAATCTTCTTTTAATAAATCTTTAATTTCATCTTCATTTGCAACTATATCAAGTTTAAAAGTACTATCATTACCGCTCATATTGTCATTTTCAACTCTTAGTGAACTCAATATAAAATGCACCAATGTATATATAATATTAACACATACTAATATAAATATTGTATCACTTATATATTCTATAAACAAAATTTTATTCAATATAGAATATATAAGTGTCAACATTGCAACTATATAATTCAAAAAAATATATATGATAGGATTAAATTTCATATAAATCCCCCATTATATTATACTCTCTCCTTTTCCTATACTCTTGATATGGAGTTCGGTAGTTAATACATCAAATGTTATCGTCCTACCGCTGTTACCAAGTATATCTTCTGCAACTATCGGTATATTTAAAGCTTTAAGTTTTTCTTTTACTGCAATGGCATTCCTTTTGCCTATGTTCAATGTATCTGATTTTAAAGATATACTGAACATTTGTGCTCCTCCTGCAATTTTTGCTTTTAATGATGATTTGTTTACATTTGCTTTTAATAAATCTGCCATCATCAAGTCCAAACATGTATCTGCAAATTTCATCTTATTGCTGTTATTTTTTATTTCCTGACTGGACGGTAGCATAATATGTGCCATACCTGCTATTTGCTTTACTTTATCATATATCACTATGCCTATACAAGAACCTAAACCCAATGTTATAAGAGAATCCGGGGATTTAGCAATCTTATAATCAGCCATTCCAACCTTTATAACATTACTCATATTATAGCACTCCTAATTGTACAAACAATTTCTCAAACGAATCCAAATCCGGCATGAAAAAGAAATAGCAATTAACATTTTCTCCCTCTATATCCAACTTATTTTCTATTAAAATCAATTTATCCGAGTCTATGCCATATTCCACTGCGGGTACACTTAATATTGATGATACCATATCTATGCAAACTGACGGTATGGATATATTTATAAATAAGCTGGAAAACATAGATATTGCATTTACATATCCGCTTGTCATAATATTACCGAGCTCTTGAACAACTGATTTTTCCATATCATTATACATAAAATCTTTCGGCTCTTGTCCGATAAGTGCCTTAATCAACTTACCTGCCGATTCTTTATCAAGCAACGTAAGTATTGTTCCCTGAATGTCTCCTGTGAAGTTTATATAAACTCCCACAGTTATCTCTTCCTGATCACTGAACATTTCTACAACTTTTTGAGTATCAATAACTTCCACATTCGGTACCTGCATATCTACTTTTTTACCTATCATGTTGGACAAAGATGTAGCCGCATTGCCCGAACCTATATTACCTATTTCTTTCAGTAGGTCTAAGCACATACTGTTAATATTGTCTATAGTAAAATTCATATTCTTTACTCCTATTTTAATCAACAATTTAAGAGAATACAAAAATTAAAACAATAATTGTATCAATTTCTATATTCCTAAAACTTTATCTACGTCCAACAATATTATCATTCTATCATGATCTTTTGCAATACCTTTAACATAAGTTTCAGATATATTGTTATCAAATGATGAATGTTCTATTACTGACGGATCTATATCTTTAACTTCATAAGTGGAATCTACCACATATCCAATCATCATATCATTCAATTTATTAACTATTATTCTTGTTTCAGCATCCGCACTTTTTTCTTGAAGTCCTAATCTTATTCTTAAATCTATAACGGGAACTATCTCTCCTCTTAAATTTATGACTCCTCTTATATGCCCGTCAGTTTTTGGAACTCTCGTTATTTCCATATCTCTTTCTATGGTTTCAACATTATCTATTTTTATTGCATAAAACTCATCTGCAAGTTTAAATATAACATATTGATTTTCATTCATTATAAACTCTACCTCCCACCTTAAAATATCTCATTTGTATCTATTATAAGTGCTACTCCTCCATTACCCAGTATAGTAGCTCCGGCAATAAGTTTTACAAAACTTAGGTAAGGTCCTAAAGATTTTATTACTATCTCTTGCTGACCTATTAGAGAGTCTATAATAAGTCCGAGGTCTTTTTCACCTTTTCTTACAATTACAACAGTTACATTACCCTCTTTTCTTTCTTGATTTTCACAATCCAATACTTCAGACATTCTTTTAAGTTCAAGAGGTACTCCTCTGTATAATATTATCTCTTTATCTTCTATGTTTCTTATATCTACAGTATCAATATTGGTTATCTCTTTTATATTGTTAAGAGGTATTGCATATTTTTCATTTCCTACTATAACGAGCAATGCCTGTATTATAGCAAGTGTGAGCGGAAGTCTTATTATGAATGCTGAACCTTTATCTTTTTCTGTTCTTACTTCAACAGTTCCGCTTAGTGATTCAATTTTAGTTTTAACAACATCAAGTCCGACACCTCTACCGGATACATCGCTTATTTTATCTGCTGTAGAAAATCCTGCTGCAAATATCAACTCTGCTGCCTTATTTATTTCAAGCTCATCAGCTTGACTTTGTGTTAATATTCCTCTTTCTATTGCTTTTTGTTTTACTTTTTCAGTATTTATACCTGCTCCGTCATCTGTAACTTCTATAACAACCGTATTTCCGTCTTGATATGCAACAAGTCTTACAGTTCCTACTTCAGGTTTGCCTTTTGCTATTCTGTCTCCCGGAGATTCTATACCGTGGTCAGCTGAATTTCTAAGCAAATGCACCAAAGGATCTCCTATTTCATCTATAACGGTTCTGTCTACTTCCGTTTCCTCACCTGCCATTATAAGATTTATCTCTTTGTTAAGATCTTTTGATAAATCCCTTACCATACGAGGAAATCTGTTAAACACTCTCTCTATAGGAACCATTCTGACTTTTGTAACCGCATCATGCAAACTTGTAGTTATTCTTTCAAGATATTCTATAGCTTCCGTCATATTTTGACGCTTTGAAAAAATCTCATTATCTTCAAGTCTTGTTTTTACTATTATAAGCTCACTTACCAAATTCATAAGATTATCTAATCTGTCTATATCAACTCTTATAGTTTTACCTGATTTTGCTTTTTTATCCGTTTGAGATTTTGCTGCCTGAGCCGTTTTTTTAGGTTCTTCCTTTTTAGGTTGCTGAGCTTGAGGTGCTTGAACGGTTTCTTTCGGTTGTTCCTGCTTTTCTTCAGATTTTTCTTCTTCTTTTTCAGAATTTAGAAGTTCAATATCAAAGTTGTCAACTGAAACTTTTTCCACTTCTGAAACCCCTTCTATGCTTGATCTAATTTCATCAAGCGTTTCATGAGTTAAAAGAAGTATAGTAAAATGTCCCTCAAAGCTTTCTTTTTCTATATCATCAGACGACGGATGAGAATATATCACTTCTCCGGCTTCTTCAAGATTTTTAAAAACTATGAATGCTCTTGCTGATTTGAGCATAGAACTCTCTTCTAAATCAACATCTATCTTGTATAAATTATATCCGTCTTTTAACATCTCTTTTGAAGAAACATAAAGTGCATCTTTGTCTTCTTTTGAGATTTCAAATGACAAACCTGATGATTTTGAAACGGCTTCACTCTCTTTTGTTACAGAATTGCTCGGTTCAGATACGCCTCCTGCAAGCGAACCCCCTTTTTCCAATATATCAAGTCTGTTTATTATATCTGATATATCTATCTGTTGTTCTTTTCCGTCGTTTTCTATTGTCTTTACCTGTCCTTCCAATATGTCAAGCCCTTCAAATAAAATATCTATCATATCTCTGTTTAGGGTAAACTTATGAGATCTTATTCCGTCTAATATATTTTCCATCTTATGAGTAAGTTTAGCTATTATCTCAAATCCCATGGTTGCAGACATTCCCTTTAATGTGTGAGCCATTCTGAATATTTCATTTACTGTATCCAAATTTTCCGGATCCTCTTCTAACCTCAACAAAGCTTCATTAAGATTTTGCAAATGATCTTTTGACTCATCCAAAAAAATATCAATATATTGATCAAAATCCATCATAATTTATACCCCCATAATTTTATTGATTTCATCCGCTATTTTATTCAACGGAACTATAAAATCCACCTTTCCTGTTTCTATAGCGGCTTTCGGCATACCAAAAACAATACAGGTCTTCTCATCTTCAGCAATAGTTTTCGCATTTTTCTCAGTCTTTAAAGTTTCTATCCCTTTTGCACCGTCATTTCCCATACCTGTCATAACCACAGAAACAACTTCTCTGACACTGCTTTTAGAAACCGAAAACATCATAGCATCTACTGACGGTTTATGTCCGTTAACATTTTCAGAATCATCTAAAAATATTTTAAATTTATCCGCTCCGAAAGATTTGATTTTCATATGAACTCCACCCGGTGCAATATATGCCCAACCGTTTTTCAATATCTCCCCGTCTTCAGCCTCTTTTACTTTCACACTTGAGATTAAATCCAACCTTTCAGCTAAAGATTTGGTAAATCCTTTAGGCATATGCTGAACTATCAAAACAGGTGCATTCACTTTACCTGATATATTCGGTATAACTTCATGCAAAGCTCTCGGTCCTCCTGTAGAAGTTCCTATTGCTATAATAGTCTTTATTGTATCGGCAGAACCTATATTATGTTTTATCACATTATATTCATTCGGTATCTTAGTATAATTGTTATTTCGAGAAAGTGACAGACTTGAATATCTAACCATTTTCATATTGGCTTTTCGAGCATTTTTTATCTTATCTATTATACCCGCTTTTATCTCATCTGAACTTACAGAAAACACATTTTTAGGTTTTGTTATAAAATCAACTGCTCCCAAATTAAGAGCGTCCAATGTTATCTGCTCACCTTCTTTTGTAAGAGAACTCATCATAACAACAGGTGTAGGACAAATCTTCATTATTTCTTTCAAGGTTGTCAGTCCGTCCATAACAGGCATTTCTATATCCAATGTAATGACATCATACTTATTTTGTTTGATTTTTTCTATAGCTTCTTTCCCATTTTTAGCCTGATCAACAACATCAAAATCATCATCACTTTCAAGTATATCTTTTAATAATTTCCTTATAAAAGCTGAATCGTCCACATTTAAAACACGAATATTTTTACTCATTAGAAAACATTCCTTTTTTTATTCCTTCTCTTTGCTTGTCAAATATAAATCTTATAATTTCATTTCTGTCTTTTTCTAAAATATCTATAAATTGCAAACTTACTTCTTTTGTCCCTCTAACATCGGTATAATCTATTTTTACTACTTTTGCATCAACGCTGAATTCTTTGCTTTCAAGTTGAAAATCCAATCTTACTATATCATTAATCTCAAAATCCTGTTTTGAAAGCAGCCTTATTCCACCACCGCTTATGTCAACGGTTTTAGTATTTTCAACCACAACACCGTTTATTTTTCTTACTGCAATATCCATAGATGTGAGCAGTCTAAAGAAGTTTCTTCTTTGTATCTTTCTTATATCTGATACTTTTTTTGCTCTTACAAGAGGAATGTTATTATCATCCCTTATTTTTTCAACAACTTCCAAATCAACACTGTACATGCCCAAATTTTCGTGCATATATATCATGTTTACTACAGAACCGTTTATCAATAACACTAATTGCGTTTGCTTTATCGGAGTTTCAAGCAGAAAAATGTCGTTTTCTTCAATCCCCACTATTTTGCTTGCATACTCTTCCATTTCTCCTGTTATCTTAGTTTTTACCAATTTTACATTTTGCCATATTTTCGGATAATTTGATGTCAATATAATTCACCTCTACCTAAATAATCCCTTAAATTTATCCATAAATTTTAAAAATCCTCCTGCGCTGACTTGTGTATCAAGCATCTTATCACATATAGAGCGTATACATTTAGCGGCATTGCTTGAAGGCAAAAAGTCTACAAATGCTTTTTGGCATTTAACCGCTTTTGATACGGCAGTATCATTGTATATATATCCCAAATATCTAAGTTCCTTATTTATAAACTTCTTTGACACTGAATTTATATTTTCAAATACAGCATCAGCTTCTCTTATAGTATCAGCTCTATTTACTACAATATTTATGGTTTTTTTCGGGTTTTTCTTTATAATCATTTTTATAAGCGCATACGCATCGGCTACTGATGTAGGTTCGCATGTCGTAACCACTATAACTTCTTCAGATATATGCGTAAATGCAGTTACTACGTTAGATATTCCGGCACCTGTATCTATTATAATATAATCAGCCATATCTTTAAGCTGTGCTATAGAATTTACCACTTTGTTCAATTTATTGTCATTGACATTTGCCAATTCCAATATTCCGGATCCTCCTGATATGAGCTTGATTCCGTTATCCATTTCAACCATTATATCTTTTATATCAAGTTCATTATTTATAAGATCTAAAAAGCTGTTTTTCGATACGATTCCAAATAATATTTCTATATTTGCCAATCCAAAGTCGGCATCTATTATTATTACCCTTTTCCCTCTTTTGCTAAGCTCAAGTGCTATGTTGGTAGTAAAATTCGACTTTCCTACTCCGCCCTTTCCGCTTGAAACGCACAAAACCTTAGGTCCTTCTATCTTTAAATCTTCTATTTGTAAATTGTTTACAAAATCTCTCAAACCTTGAGCTTGGTCATTAATCATTTATATATCTCTCCAATCAATTCACTGACATAGGTTTCCAAGTTAAATATTTCTATGTCGTCAGGAACATTTTGACCAAACGCCGTATATGCAATATTCTTTTTAGTTTTATTCATTATATCCAGCAGGTTTCCATATCTTTTTGTTTCATCCATCTTAGTAACTATTATATCATAATCTTCAATAAAATTATATATATCTATTATATCATATATATCCGATAAATTTATGTTTGCACTTATAACAATATAAATCTTTTTATTATATATATTATCCAACACATTTTTTAAATCTTCCACTTGTCCTTTATTATTATGAGATCTTCCTGCAGTATCTATAAATACAACATCTCTATTTGACAATCTTTCAATAGCCGTTTTCAGATCCTGTATTTCATAGGCTACTTCTATAGGCGAAGACAATATCTCAGCATAAGTTTTTAACTGCTCTACAGCTGATATTCTATAAGTATCCAGCGTCAAAAATCCAATTTTTTTTCTCTCTTCTATCGCTTTTTTTGATGCTATTTTTGCAAGAGTGGTAGTTTTTCCAACTCCTGTAGGACCAACAAACACTATATGTTTAATATCATCATATGATGGTTTTTTATTGTTTGATAATATATCTATAATTTCAGATTTTAAATTATTGTATGAGATTATTTTATCACTTTTTTTGAGGTTTGTAACTATTTCTTTTGAAAATTGATAAGAAAGTCCCACATTTATTAATTTATCAATGGCTTCTTTCTCTTTTTTATATTCTTCTTCTTCTTCCGGAGTTTTAAATGTATCATTTATCTTTTTACTTAACTGCAATACTGTATTTTTTATCTCATCAATATCTTCTTTTACCTCTATAGTTTCTTTTGATATATCAGACTTTATCTCAATTTGCGGCTTAATTCTTGGACTTACAAAATTTTTTTCTATAAAATTTTCTTGCCTTTTTTCCTTTATATCATTCATATTTTCTATATGTGATTTAAAGTCCACCTTACTAATATCTCTAAAATTATTTATATTTCCAAACTCACTGTCATTCGAAAAAATATTACTTCCGCTATTCAAAGTCTTAGGATAGGTATTTTTTTTATTCATCTTAACTTCATTATCAAGTGCAGCCAATATTTCTATGGCTTCTTTTTGGAAAAATCCCAAAAATCCCCCTGTCTTTACTCTGTTTGTCTGTAAAATTATAGCTTCGTCACCGAATTCTTTTCTTATCAATGCCATTACTTGAGCTGTATTTTCTCCGGTAAATTTTTTTACTTGCATTTTATGCACTCACCATCCCTACAGATTGTATTTTTGCTAAAGGATCTATCTCATTATATGAAAGAACTATTATATCATTGCTTATCTGCTCAACAAATTTTTTAAGATAAAATCTTACAACAGGTGCAGTCACTATTATAGGTTGCTCTCCAACTGACACCATTTTTTCCACTTCATCACTTATATTGTTTGCCAATTTACGTGATCTTGCAGGATCAAGTGCCATATATGTTCCTGTTTCAGTGGTTTGTAAGGATTCCATTATAGTTTTTTCTATATCCGGATCCATAGTTATAACTTTTGCTTCTTTTCTCGGTATAAATTGATTTGTTATATTTCTATACATAGCTTGTCTTACATATTCCGTAAGCATATCCGTATCTTTTGTAACTTGTGCATAGTCTGCAAGAGCCTCCATTATAGTAGAAAAGTTCCTTATGGATACCAATTCTCTTAACAGATTTGACAATACTTTTTGTACTTCACCTAAAGATAACAGCGAAGGAACTACCTCTTCCACTAATGAAGGTTGTGTTTCTTTTAAATTATCTATGAGCATTTTTACATCTTGTCTTCCTATAAGCTCATATGCGTGCCTTTTTATTATCTCTGTCAAATGTGTAGATATAATTGATGGCGGATCCACAACTGTATATCCGTATATTTCAGCTTTTTCTCTTTCTTTTGAATCTATCCACTTTGCAGGCAATCCGAATGAAGGTTCTATTGTATCTATACCGTTTAATTCTTCTTCCGCATTTCCGGGATTCATTGCCAAATAATGGTCAAATAATACTGAACCACTTGCAACTTCCACCCCTTTTATCTTTATAACATATTCATTAGGTTGCAACTGTATATTATCTCTTAACCTTATCATTGGAACTATCATACCTAATTCCAATGCACATTGTCTTCTTATCATAACCAGTCTGTCGAATAAGTCCCCTCCTTGAGTTTTGTCTGCAAGAGGTATTATTCCATATCCGAACTCCAACTCTATTGACTCTACATTAAGTAAAGGCAACACATTCTCAGGTCTCCTTATTTCTTCTATATCATCTTGACTCGCATCTTCTTTTCCAAGAGACGCCTCAGGTTCCAAATCTTTAGTTCTAAGTGCATTTCCTACAAATAAAAATACAATCGAAAGCATTAAATACGGCATAGTAGGAAGAGGAGTAAGTGCAAGTGAAAAAAGAACACCCGACAATATAAACATTATTGTAGAATTGCTAAACAGCTGTTGTCTAAGGTCATTACCAAGATTTTCTTCTGATGCAGATCTTGTTACAATTATACCCGTCGCAGTAGAAATCAATAGCGACGGTATTGATGATACCAAGCCGTCTCCTACTGCCAACAGTGCATATTTTTGAAGTGCTTCTCCGGCCGAAATATTAAGGTATAATATACCCATAAGTATTCCACCTATCAAATTTATAAAGGTTATAATTATCCCTGCAATAGAATCGCCTTTTACAAACTTGGTAGCACCATCCATAGAGCCGTAAAAATCTGCTTCTCTTTGAATTTTACTTCTTCTTTTTCTTGCCTCTACTTCATCTATCATACCTGAATTCAAATCGGCATCTATCGCCATTTGCTTCCCAGGCATCGCATCCAAAGTAAATCTTGCCGCAACCTCTGCTACTCTCTCTGAACCTTTTGTTATTACCATGAAATTTACAAGTACTATTATTATAAATACTATAAATCCCACAACAGCATTTCCTCCCATAACGAAGTTTCCAAATGCAGTTATAACTTCTCCGGCATCTCCTTTTAACAGTATATATCTTGTTGTAGTTATGTTCAGAGCTATTCTGAATATTGTAGTTATTAGTAGGACAGACGGAAACACTGAAAAATCAAGTGCCTCTTTATTGAACATTGATATTAATAATATTAATAATGACAATGATATATTCATACTCAACATTATGTCCACTAAAAACGGAGGCATAGGTATGATTATCATCAAAATCATTAATATTATTCCTACTGATACAAAAATATCTCCGACTTTCATTAATAATTTATCTCCTATTATTTTCTTTTATAGAATAGATATATGCTAACACTTCTGCAACCGCTTCATAAAGATCCGGTGTTATCACTCTTCCTATTTCTATCTCTTTATATAAAGTTCTTGCCAAAGGCTTATTTTCAACTATCGGTATTTCATACTCTTTAGCTTTCTCTTTTATCTTTTTAGCTATATAATCCTGACCTTTTGCTATTACATAGGGCGCATCATATTTATCTTCATCATATTTAAGTGCTACGGCAAAATGTGTAGGATTTGTAATTATTACATCAGCTTTTGGAAGTTCCTGCATCATTCTTCTCATTGCCGCCTGCCTTTGTCTCTCTTTTATCTTGGCTTTTATCTGCGGATCACCTTCCGTTTGTTTGAATTCTTCCTTTACTTCTTGTTTGGACATCCTTATATTCTTTTTATAGCTGTAGTTTTGATAAAAATAATCTGCAAAACCCAATATTATTATAACAAACGCCATTCTAATCGCCATATTTATACTGAAAAAAAACACCATATATGAAAACCTCATCTTATCAAGTTCATAAGCTTTCATAACAAGACCGATATTGTCTCTTATATATATATATCCTACGTAGCCTACCAAAATTATCTTAAGCAGAGATTTTATCAGGTTCATAACTGCCTGCATAGAAAACATTCTCTTAAAACCTTCTATCGGATTTAATCTGCTAAGTTTAGGTTTTAACGGTTCTGTTGTATATAGAGAACCGACCTGTAATCTTTGAATTACAAATGCTGTTATAAATGTAGGTATAATTATGTATATAACTGCTCTCAGAGTGAATATCAACGCTTTTATTAAAATATTATATATTTCTGTAATATCATTAAAATTTAATTCATAAAACAGTCCATTATAATACTTCACAGAACTGACTATAACTTCAAGTATATTGGCAGAATATATATTTATTGCAAATACTGCCACAAAAAGCGTTATTGCGCCTGTAAGCTCCTTACTTTGTAGTACATTACCTTTCTTTCTTGTATCCTGTTTTTTCTTGGACGTTGCTTCTTCAGTTTTTTTCAGAAAACAGTTGCAAGTCCAATTTTATATATTCATACATTTTTACAACCTAAAATAATAAACTGTAGTTACAAATAAAAGACATAATGTTCTTATGGATTTATGATATATTTATAAACAAGTATAAATATTCCATCATTTTTTTTAATACTTCCAATATAATTCCTTTTACAGAAGACAAAGTAAAAGAAAATATCATAAATCCAACTATTATTTTAAACGGCATACCTACTATAAAAACATTCATTTGTGGCATAACTTTAGACATAAATGCCAACAATACGTTGCCTAAAAATAATACTATAATTATAGGTATAACTAATTGTATAGATGCAACCGTTACATATCCATATAATTTTATTACAAATGATATAAAATTATCAGTGTATAAGTTAATTGTATTTATAGGTAATAATTTAAATGAATTTACAATGGCCTTTATAAGAAGATGATGTGCATCTACTGCAAAAAAAATCAAAAATGCAAAAGCATTAAACAACTGTCCTGTTACCGTACGTTGTTCTCCTGTAGATGTGTCCATCATTTGAGCCATAGATAATCCTATTTGTATATCTGCATTTGCTCCGGCAGCTGAAAATATATTAAAAATCACATTCGCACAAAGCCCAATACAAAAACCAGTGAATACTTCTTTTACAATCAGAAATATGAATTCCGCAGTTTCTACTTGTAATTCAGTTTCCGATATTATAAAAGGTAGAATTATATATGACATTATCATACTTAACCCTACCTTAACAGTGGCAGGAATATTATTCCTTGAAAACATAGGCGCTATAAAAAACATACCCATCATTCTTGAAAAAATCAGAATAAATAAATCCATAGACTTTGTAACAAGAGTCAATAAATCAGTAAACATAATATTCCTTAATCATATTAATATTTTTAACCTATAAAACCGTTTATTCCCAAAAATAAATTTTTGGTAAAATTTACTATCGTGGATATTATCCAAGGTCCGAAAATTACCAAAGATAATAACACTGCGACTATTTTAGGAACAAAAGACAGCGTAGCCTCTTGTATTTGAGTAGTAGCTTGAAATACAGACACTATAAGTCCTACCGCCAATCCTATCAGCAACATCGGTGCTGATAAAAGCAATATCATTAATGCCGCTTGTTGTATTATATTTACAACAACATCTATGTCCATAATTCCCCCTACTTAAATCCCATAACTATAGAACGTATCACTAAATCCCAACCGTCAACCAATACAAACAGTAAAATTTTAAACGGCATTGAAATCATCATAGGCGGCAACATCATCATACCCATTGACATAAGAGTAGATGAAACAACCATATCTATTATTATAAACGGTATAAATAGTATAAATCCTATCTGAAATCCTGTCTTTAATTCACTGATTATAAATGACGGTATCAATACCGAGTTCGGTATCTTCTCTAACGTAACATTATCATTTTTTAAACTTTCATCTTTAGATAACTCTAAAAATAATTTTACATCAGTTTCTCTGGTTTGTTTAAACATAAACTCTCTAACCGGAGACATAATATTTACAACAGCCTGCTCCTGCGTTATAGATTTGTCAAAATACGGCTTGAGACCGTTCTGATATGCTTCATTACCAACAGGCGCCATTATAAAAAAAGTCAGAAATAACGCCAAACCTATCATGCTTTGTGTAGGAATCGACTGTTGAGCCCCTATTGCCTGCTTTAAAAAAGACAATATTACCGCTATTCTTGTAAAACTTGTCATCATTATTATTATGCTCGGTAATAATGATAACACAGTGAATATCAAAAGCAGTTCAACAGGTTCGCTCATATTCTGTGAGTTATTCCCCGCATTAAAATTGACAGATATACTTGGAATAGCAGGAGCTGTCACACTTTGAGCATAAGATACCTCATCAAAAAAACAAATTGCACCAATTAAAAAAACAAAAATTAAAACGATTTTTCTTAACAAATTTTTACTTATCATTGTCAGAACCTAATTCCTTTAATATAGAAATATTGTTCGTTGTGGCACCTATAAAATATTTTTTATCCAATACTTGAACAAGAAATAACTCTTTATCCTTAGAGAGGATCAGCCTCTCTAAGATTTTCATTTCTCTATCTCCGTTCATCTTATAATTTTTATTTTGAATATAAACAGATACCTTTTGTAAACCTATTATCATAGCTATCATTAATATAGTGTATACTACCAATTGAACAATCAATTTAGGCAAAGTTCTAACCTATTACTTTCTTAACAGCTTCTAAAATTCTATCAGCTTGAAACGGTTTAACAATAAAATCTTTTGCGCCTGATTGTATAGCTTCTATAACCATTGCCTGCTGACCCATAGCTGAACACATTATTACAGCCGCTCCCGCATTTATCTTTTTAATTTCTTTAACTGCGTCTATTCCATCCATTTCAGGCATAGTTATATCCATTATAACCAATTCCGGATTAAGTTCTTTATACTTTTCTACAGCTTTTAATCCATTTTCAGCCTCTCCTAAAACTTCATATCCGTTTTTAACGAGAATATCTTTTAACATCATCCTCATAAAAGCAGCATCATCAACTAATAATATACCTTTAGCCATTTCATATTCCTCCTAAATTTTATAAACTTTGTAATCTTTTGTCAGGCTTTACAATATCAGTAATTCTTATACCGTAATTTTCATCTATTACTACAACTTCACCCATAGCGATTTTCTTTCCATTAGCTAAAATATCCAGTGACTCGCCGACAACTTTATCCAATTCCAATACGCTTCCAGGTTTAAAGTCAAGTATTTCATCTATAGGTTTAACAGTTTTTCCAAGTTCAACTGTTATTTGCAACATTACATCTTTGATTATATCTATATTCTCAGGCACTTGCATCTGTCTTGCAGCCGATGAATCAAAACTCGAAAACTGCGCCGGTTGAACTTTTACATAATTTTGAACCGGAGCGGTTTGTTGATATCCATAATCCATTTGAGGTTGCATAACAGGTGTTTGAGCATAATTATTTACCTCTTGCTGTGGCGGCGGCGGTTGCATAACAGCTTGTTCCGATGCCTGCACAGGTTCAGGTTGCATAGGTATTGTTTCTTCCTTTACAGGAACATCATCTTCAACCGGTACTCCAATCATCTTTCCTACTAACTCCTTCGCAAAATCTACAGGTAATATCTGCATAATCTCAGAATCTATCAAGTCTCCTACCTTCATTCTAAATGATGTACACATTATAATTTGATTAAGATCCAATATATCGGGATCCAATCTGTCACCTTGAATTGTAACTCTTGAAACTTTCGGCGGAGTTATATCTATTTTTCCTCCCACCATCTCAGATAAAGATGTTGCAGTTGCTCCCATCATCTGATTCATAGCTTCGCTTATAGCACTCAAATGAAGTTCAGTCAGTTCTTCAGGTAAATCCGTTCTCCCATCTCCTCCCAACATAAGCGAGGTTATTACTTTTACATCGTCTTCTCTTAATATCAGCAGATTCATTCCGTCTATACCAACAGAATATCTGATATATACCGATACAAAAGGTATTTGATGACTTTTTGCTATCTCATTTATTGTGGTTTGAGTTACAACAGGTGTAGTTATTTCTACCTTATGACCTAATAACGTAAAAAGAGTGGTCGCTGCACTTCCCATACTTATATTACCTATTTCTCCGAGTGCATCTTTTTCTATATCATCAAACGCCTCTTCCTGAACGGCTGTATTAGGCTCTTCTTGCGTCGCCTCATCATTAAATGTACCTCCGTTAAGAAGAGCGTTTATTTCTTCTTGCGATAACATATCATTCATCATATTCATCCTCATCCTTTTCTATTACCTTACTTATTTTAAATGCCATATTTTTCTTATAAGTTCCCGGATAACCTAAAAACTTAGTCTTTCCACCTACTTTTAATTCAAGTTCGCTATCAACCTTGGTGTTCAACTTTATGACATCTCCAACTTGCATAAATATAAAATCTTCTACTGTTATATAAGCTTCTCCTACTACGGCACTTGATTCCAGTTCCGCCTTTCTTACATATCTTTCAAGCTCTTCTTTACCTTCATCGCCAAACTCTTTTTTAATGCCTGAGAATAAGAAATTAGTAGATAGATTTTGTATTATAGGTTCTAAAACTATATGAGGTAAACATATATTCATAAGCCCTTCAATTTCTCCTATTTTTACAGAAAGAGTTATTAGCGCAACAGTTTCATTAGGTGAAACAATTTGGGCAAATTGAGAATTAGGTTCTATTTTTTCAAGATAAGGTGATAATTCTATGACATTTTCCCATGCCTCAGGAATATAACCTATTATATTCTTAACAAGTCTCGATAATATTGTGAGCTCTATTTCTGTGAAATCTCTGCTTTCTCCTTCATAAAGACCGTCTCCTCCAAGTATTCTGTCAACCATGGTAAAAGCAAGTCTATTTGAAGTTTCTACTATTATCTGCCCCGGCAAGGGTTCAAAATTTACAACAGCTATCATAGCAGGATTAGCTATGGAGTTATTAAATTCATAATAAGATAATTCTTCTACAGATGAAACTTCTATTTCAGTTATAACCCTCAAATATCCTGATAGATATGTATTAAGCACTCTTGAGTAATTATCATGTATTATTGATAAGGTTTTTAACTGATCTTTTGCTAATTTTTTCGGACTCTTAAAATCATAACTTTTTATTTTAGTTTCTTTCTGTTCATCTTTCATATCCTCTACAGAAACATCGCCATCGCCAATAGCTGACAACAAAGCATCTATCTCTTTTTGGGACAATACTTCAGCCAAACTTAACCACCACCTTATCTATTGAAGAATGCTCTCCGTAAATAATACACCTACCACATCTTCTGTACCGATAATTTCATTCACATTATTTCTTATCTTTTCTTTCAATTCATCCAATCCTTTTTTACTTGTTATAGATGATACTTCAGAATATGATATAGATGATATTATACTGTCTTTTATCTGCGGCATCATTTCTTCTATGGAAGCAGGTGTTTTTTTACCTGTTACCACAAGATATATATGCCCCTTATAATATCTTCCGGAAGAACCTATTTGTGTAGATACATCTCCGATTTCAACATTTTGCGTCGCAACCTTTCTTTTAGATTCTTTTGCATCTCCGCTTCCGCCTACAGGTCTTAAAAAAACAAGCACTACTGTTGCAATAAATACAAGCAATGACAAAACAAAAATTATCATTGATATAATAGTAAACTTCTTAGAATCCATTATTTATCCCTCTTTATTATTATACTATTTTATTGGCGTAAAATTTTTACTCTTCATAATCATTATATCCACTCTTCTGTTTTTTCCCATATTTTCAACTGTGTCATTTTTCCCTACCGGATGATATTCACTATAGCCGGCCGCAGATAAACGTGTCGGATTCAATCCCTGAACCTCTATCAAATATCTTACGACATTACATGCTCTGGCCACCGATAATTCCCAGTTTGAACTGTAAGTGGAATTTCTTATAGGAACATTATCGGTATGTCCTTCAACTGTTATGAATTTATCTTTAAAGTTAGGACTTTTCAATATATCGGAAATATACTTCAGGATTACGTTTGATTGGCTCTTTAAAGAAGCACTCCCTTGGTCAAATAATATGCTGTCTTGAAATCTGAGTAATAATCCTTGATCTTCATTGACAACTTTAACTTTGTCTTGAAGATCATTTTGCTCAAGATATTCTTTTATCTTCTCTTCAAGTTGTTTGAAATTATCTAATTCCGTTACTTCAGAATTCGATTTATCATTTATACTCCCCTGATCTATCACATCTTCATGAGTAAGGGTATTCCCTCCACTTAAAACTCCTAAAGATCCTGAAAAAGATACGACAATTGCTTCAAATTTTTTTGCATCTATATTGGACATGGAAAAAAGTATAACGAAAAAACATAAGAGAAGAGTCATCATATCACCATAAGTATTCATATACTCAGGTGCACCCATTTTTATTTCTTCTATAACCTGTTTTTTTGCCATAACTATTCTCCTTCACCTCCGGCGGCATTTTTTCTCATAGAAGGAGGTAAGAATGCTTTTAATTTTTCTTCAATTATTCTCGGATTTTCTCCGGCCTGTATAGATAAAAGACCTTCAAGAATAATACCTCTCTCAAGCATTTCGCCTGCCGAACTTGCTCCCAATTTTTTTTCCATAGGAGTAAATATCAGATTCGCCATCAACGAACCGTAAAGTGTGGTTATAAGCGCAACCGCCATACTCGGACCTATTGATGAAGGGTCGTTCATATTCTGAAGCATCGCTATAAGTCCTATAAGTGTACCTATCATACCGAATCCGGGAGCCAAACTTGCAATTGTACCCATAGCACCTTGACCTACTTTATGCCTTTGCTCTATAAAGTCAAGTTCCGTTTCCAATAAATTCCTTACGAGCTCAGGATCCGTTCCGTCTACTATAAGCATAAGACCTTTCTTCAAAAATTCATCATTCATTTCTCTTGATGCTTCTTCTAATGAAAGCAGACCGTCTTTTCTTGCTTTATTTGCAAGTTCTATTATCTGTCCTATGGTTTTTGACGGATCTGAGTTGCTTTGTTTAAATGTCTTAGCCATCAGCTTAGGTATATCTTTAATCGTTGACATCGGATATGCAATCATAGTAGCTGCTATTGTACCGAGAACGGTTATAAGAAAAGACGGTGCATCTACATATTTCATAGGCGGTGTTCCGCCGACAACTATTGCAAATATCAAAATACCTGCCCCACCGATAAGACCAACTAAAGTACTTATATCCATTTACTTTATACCTCTCTTTTCCTTACATTTATTTGTAGACCGGCTTGTCTCTTGTATTCTATAATTTTTTGAACAACTTGAGCCATGTCTTCTTTTACTACAAACTTATGCTCATTTATAAGCGTTATAACCGTATCCGGATTAGCGTCCACTATCTCAATCAAGTCACTGTTAATTAAAAATTTTTCATCATTCAACCTTGTCAACTCAATCATAAAACTCTACCTTTGCTATTACAAAAATTAAAATATATTAATTATCAATAATGCTGAATAATACAAAAAGAAAGATAATATTATGTAAATTATAAACAAATTACAAATTATTTCAATATTATAACATTTTTATTTCAAAATAGGTATATATCTTTATAATTTAATAATTTTTTTCATACTGATGCCATAACAAAACAATACCGCAAATTAAACCGTTATAACAAAAAAATATAACAACTTTATATATTATACCATATATTTTCAGTTTTTAAAGAATTAATTAAAAAATAATGGCATAATTATTATAACATAAAAACAATTAAATATCACTTTTTTTATTATGATATTTTGCATCTAATATTATAATAACTACACCATGTGTCTATTAATCCTTATTTTTAATATTCTTCAATTATTTATATTATGTTATCTTTTTAGATTAACAAGTTCTTCAAGCATTTGATCCGTTGTTGTTATTACTCTTGAGTTTGCTTGAAATCCTCTTTGAGTAGTTATCATATTTGTAAATTCTTTAGCAAGATCTACATTGGATGCTTCAAGTGCATTTGATTGCAACATTCCGCTTCCGCCTGCACCCGGTACATTTATATTAGGATCTCCGGAGTTTTGAGTAGGAGACCATAGATTATCTCCTTCTTTTTGGAGTCCGTTTACATTGGCAAATGTAGCCGTAACTATCTGAGCAAGAGTCTTTACATCTCCATTGCTGAATTTACCTATAATTTTTCCGTCAGAACCTATGCTCATTCCATTTAATTCTCCTAATGTATATCCGTCATTTTCTTTTACAAACGCCGTGCTCTGAGACTCAAACTGTGTAAGCTTGCTAAGATCGACTTTTACATTTGTCATAGGAGCTGCACCGTTAGGAGGCGTCAATGAAAATGACCATTCTTTAGGAGATGTATCATCCACACCTCCGGTATTTTTAAATGTCAATCCGCTTAAAGCCTTTCCGTCAGCGGATGCCGCAGGATTTGTATTTACAGTCGTACCACTTGCCGGTATCATAGATCCGTTTGAGTCTACATAAAAAGCATATACATCCCATTTATTAGGATCCGCTGTCCTTACAAAATCCATTCTAATCGTATGTTTTCCGCCCAATGAATCAATAACTTCAGTAGTAGTTGTCTTACCTAATATACTTTCACGGCCTGCAGCCTCATTTTTTGCAAACTCAGGTTTAATTTCATATTTATAACCTTTTGAAGGATCACTTGAATCTACTGGAACTTTGTTATATATGGTAGCTAAAGTATTCGGAAAACCCGTAGCAGGTATCCCTTTTGCAGTTTTGGATGACAGATTTCCTTCCATAGCCATTTTTGAAGTAACCTTAGGTTTTAATATATCTTTTATAGGAACTTTTATTCTGCTAAGTTTTTCTATAACATTGCCGTCTTTATCAGCCTGATATCCCATTACATAGCGACCGTCCTGAGTTGTAAGATAACCTTCCTCGTCTACGTTAAAATTTCCGTCTCTTGTATAATATCTTCCATCTGATGATTCAACCATGAAAAAGCCTTCACCGTCTATATAGACATCCGTTCCTACATTAGTAACATCCACAGTACCTTTTTCCATTACATTGTCTATACTGCTTATATTCATACCCAAACCTACTTGAGCGGGATTTATACCACCTCTGTTTTCGCTATGACCTGACGGGGTTCTTACCATCTGACTATATGTGTCTTTAAACGTAACCCTTCCTGTTTTAAATGCAACAGTATTTACATTCGCTATATTATTACCTATAACATCCATTCTTGTCTGATGATTCTTGAGTGAAGAAACAGCAGAGTTCATCGAACGCATCATAATTAAAAATCCTCCTACTTATATAATGCCGTATGCAATATATAAAAAATAATTTCATACATATAAAAAAATAATTTCAAATTGTTTCTGTACAATAAGTCAACCTAAGAACCGAAAGAAAATTTATAATCTCTCTGAATAATTTTAAATTTATATTATTAAGTGTTGCACTTATATTGTAAACCTAAAAATCAAAAAATTATAATATTATCTTAATATATCTAATGTTAAAATTCGAATTGCCTATATTTATACAAAAATATTAATTATACGTCATTTTATATCAAATAAATTGTATAATTATGCTTTTTTGAGATTCTTTATCTCTTCCTGTAACTCAGATATCTTTTTTAAAAGACCTATATGAGTTTTTTCATATAAGCTTAAAAATTGAGCAAACTCAGATTTAGGATTTTCAGAATCGAATTTTTTTGATAAATTATTTATCGCCTTTGTTAAATCTGCCGACTCAAATTTTTTTGATAAATTTTCCATTGCTTTCACCATATTTGTTGCATCAAATTTTTGAGAAAATTTTTCAAATGATGTATTTAGTTTTGTCAACTGTTCAACTGACGACAACTGTGACATTTGTGTTATAAATTGTTCATTTTTTAAAGGCTCCAAAGGATCCTGATTTTTCAATTGAGCAATGAACAATTTCATAAAAGCATCTTTATCCGTTCCTTTTCTTTTTGCTTTTTTTGCTTCAGCATCTTCCTGAGCTTTTTGCTCTGCCCTCATTTTTCTTGCATTTGAAGATATATCATAAAACTTAGGCTCATTTTTTTTATCGGTTTCTTGAGTATTATCAGCTTTCTTATCGCTATTTGAAGTCTTATTTGTATCACTTGCTTTATTTTCTTTTGTTTTATCACTTTTTTCTTTGTTTCCGTCAGTTTTTTTTGCCTTATTATCCGGTGCTCCGGATGTATATTGGGCGCCTTGTATAAGTGAATCAGACATTACTGTTCCTATCGACATATCAATCCTCCTGATTAAATTAAATCATTAAATAAATCTTCTTGCAAATAAGGATTTATAACAGAACCGAATTCTTCCATATTAACCTTTCCTATACTGTCTCTTTTAGAGAAATTTATAGCCTCCATTATATTCTTGTGATAGTTCAAATCCTCATTATTTTGTCCAACCTGAACATTTATATCTTGTACATTTATATTGCGATCCGTAAGAGATTTTACAAGCAACTGCATCTGATTTTCTATCGCTTGTTTCGCTTTATCGGATTCTACAAAGAATGAAGCGCTCAATACTCCGTTTTCAGAATGTATTTTTATGCTCAGCTTTCCTAAAGTTTCCGGCTCCAATTTTATATTCAACGTAGTCTTATCATCTCTAAATGCGATTCTCATCTCATCTATTATTTTAGAAAAGTTTTGTATTTGTTGCGGATTTGCAACCGACACCCTCGGTGTGTTAAATATTCTGTTGGAATTGCCTATGATTTTAATATCTGCAACATTCATATTCGGATCATATACTTCATCTTGCTTAAAAGAAATATTTTCGACATCTTCATTTTTTGAAACACCGGCTTGCACCATATTTTTCAAATTTTGGGATAAGTCAAATTCATTTTTTAAATCATTCAATTCCTGATTTATACTGACCGGCAAAACTTCTTTGTTTGTATTTTTATCTTCTTTAACAAACTTCACGTCATCAAATATCTTTTTAAAATCTGTTATTTGCTTGAAAGTATCGGGATTGGCAAAATCCGATATCAATTCATCTTCCAATTTTACACCGCTTTCCAATTTTTCAATAACCTTGGATAATTTGTCTTTCAGCTCTGTAGGTATTTCTTTAATATTTTCCAAAGCTGTTTTTATTTCTTCCAATTGTTCTTTCGGCATATTTTCAAGCTGTTCTTTTATCTCGTTTAAATCGTTTGAAAAATTTATAATCATATTAAGAACATTTTGAATACTTTCAATGTCTATATTTTTTGCTATTTTTTGTTCTTCCTCCTGAACATCTTTTTTCACTTCTTCTTTTTTTGAATATACGCTTTTTTTATCAGAATCGTTATTATCGGTCTTTTTCACCTCATCTTTTAAATTTGTTTTTGAATCTTCCTGTTTCTCATTTTTATTTTGTATATCTTTTTTATCAGACATCTTGTCTGTATTATTATCTCCATCTTGAACTTTTTGATTCTTATCATCATTTTTCACTTCGTTTTGCCTGTAGTCATCTTTTTTCTTGTATTCATATTTTTGATTCGAATTGACCGGCTTTATATAGTCTTTAAAACTATTTTTTGTTGCGTCCGCTTTGTTGTTGTTAGCAAGATTTTTAGATAAATCCATTATGGCTGACGAAGCACTTGATGAAACACTTGTTTGTGTTATCTTTTCCAATTTATACCTCCCATCAATAATATTTTTAAGGCTCAGGTATTCCCAATTCTCTACTCAAAAATGCAGCTTTATCAATCTTGTCATTATTTTTAAGCTGTGCAATAATTTCTCCTACTAATGCAGGTTTCATTTTTTTAAGCGTATCTACTGCCATTTGTTTTTCACTTATAGAAAAATTCCTTACATTATCTATTTTATAAGTCTTATAAACCGGATTATCTACTGCCAGCTTATCTATAACATCCGCCAAATCGGCAGCCTGCATTTTCTCATATGCCTTCTTCAGTATATCGACATCTTCTTCATATTTTTTTAGCACTTTTATAGAATTTGCTACAACAGTTGAATAGCTTCCGTCAAAATTCATTTGATAATCTTCTATATTTTTAATTTCCATCAATATATCCTGAACTTTATTTTCGTCCGAGAATTCATTTAATATTCTCGCCGCATTTAAATAATCCATATTTGAAAATATAACCGCAAGTTGATCATCACTGAAACTTTCCGCATCTTGTAATTTTTGAGCCGCAATTTTTTCTTCCGTTTTTGAGTATAACTGACCTAATGACAAATTTTTTCTCAAAAACTCTGAATATATTTGCATTTCTCTTTCTACAGACTTTAAAAATTCGTTGCCGAATCTGTTTTTTATACCGTCAATATATATAGGGTTCGTATAATGTAATATTCTTGCTACTGTTTTTGCCTGCATATTCTCCAATGCTGATGATACTTTGTCATAATTCATAGTAGTTTGTAATTCGCTTTGTATTGCATCTATAGCTCCTTTTATTCCTAAAGATGTATAATAAGATGATGTAGTTTTATTTTCATCAGCTTTTGCAAGCTCCATTTTCTCATATTCGTCTTTTATTATATCTTTTTTGCTTTCAAATTTCTTTATAAGCTCGTTTACATTATCAGTTTTTTCAGAATTTATTATCATCATTGATGACAACAATTTTTCATATGATTTTTTATCGCTCTTCTTTATATCAATCAGCTTATCAGCTATCTGTTCTTCATCCATCTGTAAATAATATTTGGCAAGTTCGGATATTCTCGGATCACTTACACCTTTCGCTTCAGCTTTGGCTTTAAGTTCCTGTCTTGTTTGGTATTGTTTTATCTGTGTATTTATAAATTTTTTTACTTTATTATTCGTTAAATACAAAACTCCTGCCGTTCCTGCTATTATAGTAAGAAAAACAAGTAATACGGCTAATATTATTTTTATGGTCGTAAATATAGACGTTTTTTTCTCTACAGGCAACACATCATTTTCAATACTCACTTTTATAACTCCTTAATTATAACTTTCTACTTGAAAAACTAACTATTTCATCAATGATTTTTTCTTCTTCTTTTGCTTCTTTAGTCATATATCTTGCATAATCTTTATCCTTTAAATTTTCATAGGACTTTCTTTCTTTTCTTGACTCTATATATTCTTCTTTTTTTATTTCCAATTTTTTATTTAATTCACATATTTCAAGTTCTTTTATTTTTATTAAAGAACATAAATAATCAATATATTTGTTGAGTTGAATAGCCTCTATTATAGAAGTACCTTTTTTATTTTTTTCTTCTCTTTCTATACCTTTTTGTGTAAGTTCAAGTTTTAACTCTTGTAATTGTTCATTTGCCTTTAACAATTCTTTGTTCGCTATATAGACTTCATTTTTTTTATTGTCTTCAGCTTTTTCTTTTACATCCAACACTTTTTGTAATCTAAATTTATAACTCAATTAAATCACCTTGTTTATAATTGGATTATTTTACCAACCATATTTTCTATTTCATCAAAAGAAAATTTATCATGAATATCCTGTTTTAAAAAATCGTTAATCTCATCATTTTTTTCAGTGGCCATATCTACTTTTTTGCTTGTTCCTTTGACATACGCACCTATGCTTATAAGATCTTCAGAGTCTTTATATGTAGCCATAAGATCTCTTATATTACCTACTTTCAACATATGCTCTTTATCCATTATAGCAGGCATTACTCTTGATACTGAAGCTAAAACATCTATAGCCGGATAATGGTTTTTATTTGCTAAAGTTCTTGACAACACTATATGACCATCCAATATACCTCTAACGGTATCTGCAATAGGTTCATTCATATCATCTCCATCTACAAGCACAGTGTAAAGACCGGTTATTGAACCTTTATCGGAATTGCCGGCTCTTTCCAAAAGTTTAGGTAATTCCGCAAATACCGAAGGCGGATATCCTTTTGTAACAGGAGGTTCTCCTATCGCAAGTCCGACTTCTCTTTGTGCCATAGAAAATCTTGTAAGAGAGTCCATCATCAATATTACGTTTTTGCCTTGATCTCTAAAATATTCAGCTACAGATGTAGCTAACAATGCGCCTTTTTTCCTGACAAGCGCCGGTTGATCCGATGTAGCAACTATAACTATAGATCTTGCGAGACCCTCTTCTTGTAAGTCATTTTCTATAAATTCTTTTACTTCTCTTCCTCTTTCTCCTATAAGCCCTATGACATTTATATCTGCAACTGTATTCCTCGCAATCATTCCGAGCAAAGTAGACTTTCCTACCCCGGAACCGGCAAATATTCCTATTCTTTGTCCTCTTCCACAAGTAAGCATTCCGTCTATAGCTTTTATTCCAAGAGGCAAAGGTTCTCTTATTCTGCTCCTTGACAAAGGATTTGGAGGAGTATTGTTCACAGGATAAGCTCTGCTCAATTTCAATTCTTCTTTATCGTCTATAGGGTTACCCAATCCGTCAAGTACACGACCGAGAAGACTTTCTCCTACTTGAACCTCAAGACTGTTTCCTGATGCTACTACAGTAGCTCCCGGTCCTATGCCTTGCATATCTCCAAGTGGCATAAGTAAAACCGCATTTTGCGTAAAGCCTACAGCCTCCGCCATAACCGGAGCTTCTGATTTTACCGGATATATTTTGCACATCTCTCCGATTTTCACCTGCGGTCCCGTCGATTCTATAGTAAGCCCCACTATTTTTGAAACTCTTCCCTTATATTGTACAAGTGTTGTATCAGTTAATTTATCACTGTATTTTTTCAATGATATTTCCATAGCTATTCCCCTTCAAGAAGTTTAGAAAATTCTTCTCTAAGTTTTACAAACTGAGCCTTTATGGATGGATTTACCGTTCCATCTTCGCTTTGTATTTCCATATCTCCTTTTAAATATGTTTCAACAATTTTTATTTCTATATCTTCCACAGCCGGAAACATAGCCAATATCTTGGTTTTTAACTTTGATGTAGTTTCAAAATCTTCTCTGCTGACTTTAACTGTTAATTTTTTTCTTGATGTAATATCTTCAATAGAAGATAAAATCAATTTTGTTGCAGTTTCGTCACTATCATCCAGTTTTTGTCTTAATATCTTGTTTACACACTGCAATACCAAACCTATTATTTCTTTTTCCTGATTTGCAAACGTATTTTTTCTATATTGTTCAGCATCTTCTATTATATCTCTTGCCTCTTTAAGTAATATTTCATATCGTTCCAAAGATTCTTCGTATCCTTGATTAAATCCATTTTGCTTGCTTTCTATAAGTATATTTCCGGCTTCAACTTTTGCATCATCTATTATCTTTTTAGCGTCTGAATTTGCTCTTGATATTATCTCATTAGATAGCTCTGTAGCATTTCTATTCATCTCTTGAGTTTCATTTTGAAGCCTTATTTTGAGTTGTTCCAACTTTTCTATCTTAATTTTAACTTCTTTTTCTTCACCGTCTTCTACATTTTCCGTATTTGCAGTTATCTTATGCAAAGTTTCCGAAGAACTTGCATTTTCCTCTCTAAGCTCTTTATTTCCGACAACAAATACTTCATCTATTTCAATAAAACCGGACTTGATAAGTTTATCCAATTAGCTCGTCTCCTCCACCTCTTGAAATTACTATCTCTCCTGCATCTTCGAGTCGTCTTATTACGTTTACTATATTTTGTTGCGCCTCTTCTACATCTCTCAGTCTCACAGGACCCATAAAGTCCATATCTTCTCTTATCATTTCTGCCATACGTTTAGACATATTGGCAAATATAAGTTCCGCAACTTCAGGTGTTGCACCTTTAAGAGCAATAGTAAGTTCACTGTTTTCAACCTCTCTGATAAATCTTTGTATAGCTGTTGAATCAAGATTGACAACATCTTCAAATACAAACATTTTTTTCTTGATTTCATCTGCAAGCTCTGTATCCGATTCTTCAAGATTTTCAATAATATATCTTTCAGTTCCTCTATCCACAGAGTTCAAAATTTCTACAATCGCATCTATGCCTCCAGCTTTTGTATAGTCTTGAGTTACTATGTTTGATAATTTTTTTTCAAGTACAATTTCCACTTCTTTTATTATTTCAGGATACGTTCTGTCCATTGTAGCTATCCTTCTTGCAACTTCTATTTGTTTTTCTTGTGAGAGCGATGACAATATCTGACCGGATTTTTCAAAATCAAGATAAGATAATATAAGAGCTATTGTTTGCGGATGCTCATTTTGAATGAAGTTAGCAAGCTGAGCGGCATCAGCTTTTTTTGCGAAATCAAACGGTTTTACCTGCAAAGATGCCGTAAGTTTGTTTATAACTTCATAGGCTTTTTCTTTTCCAAGCGATTTTTCTAAAACTTCTTTTGCGTAATTTATACCGCCCTCTGATATATAATCTTGTGCAATACACATTTCATAAAATTCATCCAACACTTCTTCTTTCAATTCAGGATCCACTTTTTTAACATTCGCTATTTCCAATGTCATTTCTTCTATATCTTCGTCGCTGAGATGCCCATATATCTTTGAAGAATATTCCGGTCCTAAACTTATCATAAGTATTGCGGCTTTTTGTTTCCCGTACAGCTTAATAGGCTCTTTTTGAGCGGCTTGTTGTTTTGCCAAGTTCTCCACCTCTTTATTATTCTTCTTCTATCCATGTTTTTAACAATTGTGTTACTACCTCCGGATTTTTGTTTATTAATTCTTCTATACTTCTCTTCTTTCCGGATTCTTTTATGTCCAATTCTATTGTTTCTATTTCTTTTTGTTTTCTTGCCCTTTCTTCTGCGCTTAAATTATCTTTTTGTTTTGCCATTTCTTCCAATTTTCTATTTCTTCTTCTTAATAACATAATAATCAACAATGCCGCTATAGGTATGAACGCTATAACTCCTATTGCAATCCATTGCCACAACGGTATACCGTAATTGTCGGATGCAGCCATTTGATTTTGCATATCTTTGTTAAAGCTTTCTGCAAACACTTCTACAGATTTTGTATTAAGACCTGTGGCTGTGGTTATCAACTTTACTATTTGAGCTTTTTTCTCATCTGTAAGTTCTCCGCCTTCTAAAGAATCTTTATTCAAAATTACAGAAACAGTTATGCTGTCTATAGTCCCTTTCGCTTTTTCCACATTTTTTACAATCTCGTTTAATTCATAATTTATGGTACTTTCACTTCTATTATATGTTGAATTTCCATTTTCATCTACCGTAACATAATTGGTTGTTCCGCCGGCTTCATTGTTATTTGCTGTAACTCCCGGAGTTCCTAAAGCATCTTTTTTATTTTCGACTTGTTCTTTTAAATTCTGCTCGCTTCTTGCAAGTCCCGAAGTTTCTCCTTCAACAGGCGGCGAAAAACTTTTTGTTTGAGTCTGCTCATTATCAAAGTTAAGTTTGACTGATGCCATAACAGATATGTTATTATATCCGAACATAGGACTTAAAAAATTTTGTAATGATTTTTCTATATCACTTTTCACCTTATCTTGCATTTCCAAATTACTTTTTGCTTGAATAGAGTCATTTTTATTTTCAGAATTTACATTAAGCACTTGACCGTTAGGTCCATGTATTGTAACATTTTCAGGAAGCAATCCTTCCACAGAACTTGAAACTATTGATGCTATTCCGTTTATAGAATCTTGATCAAGCTCCTTACCGGATTTCAAAGACAACATTACACTTGCCTTTGAAATTTGTTTATTCTCATTTAATACAAATTCCGAATTTTTCGGTATAGATAAACTTACATATGCTTTATCCACCGCATCGATAGATTCTATAACTGTTGATATCTGGTTTGTAAGAGCATATTGTCTTGCCGTTTCTTTTTCGTCATCACTCATAAACATCGAATTCATCTTGATTAAATCCGAATAATCAAACTTGGCATTAGGCAAATTTCTGCCTGCTAAGTCAACCATTACTTTATTTCTTATTTTTTCCGGAACAAGTATCGAATTTTGTCCTTCTATCTTATATTTCACACCCAAACCATCCAAGTTCTGAGTTACCGTACTCATTGTATTCAAATCAAGATTACTGTATAACGGCACATATTTTGTTCTTGTCAAATATAATATCAGCGAAGTAACTATTGCAATTATCGCTAAGGTTGAGACAGCTACAGTTATTATCTGTCTCCTTGAATATTTTTCCAAATATTGATTTATTGAATTTCTTACATTATTAATATTTTCCAAAACGAACACTCCTGTGTCTATTATAAAATAAGACGCTTTTTTACTTAAAATATATCAAAACAAACAAATTTATTATACTATTTTTTATACAATAATATTAAAAAGTATGTATACATAAATATTCTTACAAAATTATATCTAAATTAAAAAATATATCATCAGCAGATATTATGTAAGTACACTGCTGATGATTAAAAAATTGTTTTAAATTTGTATTCTTGATATTTCTTTGTATGCGTCGACAATTTTAGATATCCCCTCTGAAAGTGCACTGAATTGAACATTGGCAATACCTCTTGCTATTGATAATTCGTGCAAATTCTCCAATTCTCCCGATATTAATTTTTGTGTCAATTCCTCTTGATATTTCTTTGCATCATTAACTTCGTATATAGCTTTTTTCAGAAAATCGGAAAAATTTATATCCTTGTTTGTTTCTTCCTTTTTTATGATTTTTATATCATTCAAAGGAATAATATCACTGACTTTGTTTACCATTTTCTCTCCTCAAATTATCTTCCAATTTCAACGGCTTTTTGCAACATTGCCTTAGAAGTATTTACAGCAGTTGCACTTGCTTCATATGATCTTTGTGAAGATATCATATCAACCATCTCCGTTATCAAATCAACATTACTCATTTTAACATATCCGTTTTCATCAGCATCAGGGTGTCCGGGATCGTATTTCATTTTAAAATCACTCTTATCTTCTACTACCCCTACAAGTTCTACTCCGCCCTTATCTTTTTTATGTCTTTTATTGTTTAAAATAGCGTTAAAACTCGACATATTACCGTCCGCCTCGGCAAATACGGCAACTTGTCTTCTATACGGGAGTCCGTTTTTAGTTCTTGTCGTTTGTGCATTAGCTATATTTTTAGATATTATATCCATTCTTGCTCTTTCAGCTGTAAGTGCCGTAGCATTTATATTCATACTTGAAAATATGGACATTATTTTCTACCTCCTGTTATACCTGATATAAGCGAGTTGAAATATCCTGTCATAGAATCCGCAATCATAGAATAATTTATATAGTTTTTCACACTATCAACTTCTTCCGTGTCAATATTGACATTATTGCCGTCTTCTCTTGTGCTAACGGAATTATCTTTGACAACTGTTGGAAAAGTGTCACCTTTTAATGACGGTATATCTATATGTCTCGAATTTGTCTTTGCTCCTTTTAATGTACACTCATCATTTGCTTTTGCAAGATATTCTTCAAATCTTACATAACTCCTCTTATAATTAGGAGTATTTACATTGGCTATATTATTACTTATCGCTTCACTTCTCATACTATATGCGTTCAGCGCTTTCGATAATATGCCTATATAAGCTGAATCCATAAAATATTTTCCTCTCCATATTTGATACAACAAAAAATATTTGCTTTTAAAGCTTTTAAAATAGACATTAAATATATAATCACTCAAACAGCTATATAATTAATGTCCTAAATAAAGTGTAAAATTATTTATTTTTAAATTTTTATATAAAAATATCAGCAAAATTTATACAAGTAAAAATCACATCAAAATGTAAGCTTTAATTTATTTAAGTAATTATTTCAATGTATGTACTATAAATAAAAAGCATTACTAAAAGCCAAAGACCGTTAAACTGCAATATCAATATATGTAAATAAAGGTGTATAATAAGAAATTACACACCTTAGATGTAGTAGAGCAAATCTATAAGCCGAGTTCTGTTTAAAATAGTCATCTATCTACTATCACAGTCGCCTATGATATTCAGCGACCTACCTACGGATAGAAACGAGCAATTTCTTATTATATCCTGCTTGGTCTTGCTTCAAATGGGGTTTACATAACAAGACAGTCGCCTGTCTTTTGGTGAGCTCTTACCTCACCTTTCCACCCTTACCTATTAAAATATAGGCGGTTTATTTCTGTTGCACTTGCCTTGGAGTCGCCTCCACCGGACGTTATCCGGCATTTCGCTCTATAAAGCTCGGACTTTCCTCATACATAGAGTATGCGACTATTCAACTTACTCTTCTGATATTATACTATTATTTAAATAATCTTTCAATTATTTTTTTATTTTTTTTTACAGTTTTTTCAATAATTTATAAAAATATTGTATTTTTTAACAAATTTTGCATAATATTTTCTATTAAATAGTCAATAAATAAACATTTTCTTTTTTTATTTTTATAATATTTTCTCTAATAATACTACAGCTTGAGAGCTTATACCTTCTTTTCTGCCTTCAAAACCTAATTTTTCTGTAGTTGTGGCTTTCACAGATACCTGTTCGGGATTTAAATCCAACACTTCGGCAATATTTTTCTTCATCTTTGATATATAGGGTAACATTTTAGGTGATTGAGCTATTATTATACTGTCTATATTGGATATTTTAAAATTATTTTCTGTCACTATTTTTTTTACTTCTCTTAACAACAACATAGAGTTTATATCCTTATATTTATCATCCGTATCAGGAAACAAAGTGCCTATATCTCCTTTATTCACAGCTCCAATCAGTGCATCTATTATAGAATGTATAAGAACATCCGCATCTGAATGTCCTTCAAGCCCTTTTTCATATGGTATATTTACACCTCCAATTATAAGCTTCCTGTTTTCTTCAAATTTATGTACATCATACCCTATTCCTACTCTCATAATAATCCTCAACTTTCACATTTTCTATAAATAAAAAATCTTATCGATATTTTACTTAGATAATATATTCTTAAAAAAAATATCCATTAACCAAATACATTCCAATGCAACATTTTTTATATAAGTATTTATTATATATAAAATATAAAATAAGATGTTTATAAAAAACACCTTTATTTTATACTCTATTTAGTTTTCGCAAAAATCATTCTTCCTGCCGGAGTTTGCAATACTGATGTAACTTCAACTTCTATGCTTGAGCCTACAAACTTTTTACCGTTTTCTACAACTATCATAGTCCCATCATCTAAATATGCCACTCCTTGAGAATTTTCTTTTCCTTCTTTTACTATTTGAACGTTTATCTGTTCGCCTGATACGAGCTGCGGTTTGACTGCATTTGACAATTCGTTTACATTCAATACTTTTACATTTTGTATCTGAGCTACTTTGTTCAAATTATAATCGTTAGTAACTACCGAGCCTCCTAATTTTTCTGCCAATTTCAACAATTTAATATCTACTTCGTATTCAACATCAAATTTAGTTTCATTAACTTCTACCGTAACATTGGATTTATTTTGAATTTCATTTATTATATCTAATCCTCTTCTTCCCTTTACTCTTTTTAAATCATCTGCTGAATCAGCTATATGTCTTAATTCTTCCAATACAAAAGTAGGTATTATAACCTTTCCTTCAATAAATCCGGTATCTATTATATCTGCTATTCTGCCATCTATTATAACACTTGTATCCAATATCTTAGGCATGGCATTAACTGTTTTTTTGTTGATTTTTTCTCTTGAGCTTATCCTTTTGCTATGGATATATTTAGCTATTTCATCTTTTTTGATTCTACCTATATTACTGCCTATATATCCCAAAAATATATATATCGCTATTGTTAAAGGTATTCCAACAAAAGGTATTGCTTTTATAGGGCTTGTAACAAAATAAGCTATTACTATACTGATTATAAAACCGAATATTGTAGTTATCATTTCAGGAAGTGGTATTTTAGATACTTCGTTTTGTATATAGTTTGCTATTTGCTGGCTTTTTTTCATCAAAAAAAGGCGCTATAAAATAAAATATAATTCCAAATAAAATAAATAATGTTGTCAGCATAGCTACGTCAAATATAGATTTCGACATATAAGCAGGTTTTACAGTTTCAAGTATGTTGTACATCAAAAAATATATTAAAACCCCTACTGAACCTCCACCTATTCCTATAAACCATCTTATGGCTTTTTTTATCATTTATTCTTCACCTCC
This sequence comes from Peptoanaerobacter stomatis, assembly GCF_000238115.1. Taxonomy (GTDB): domain Bacteria; phylum Bacillota; class Clostridia; order Peptostreptococcales; family Filifactoraceae; genus Peptoanaerobacter; species Peptoanaerobacter stomatis. Next base: position 150,107 of record NZ_JH414551.1, read on the forward strand.
TTTTTTTACTTTTTTTACATTTGATATAGAACAATCAAGTGCCTGTTTTATATTCTTTACTCCTGTAATTTTTATATTTTTATTTTTTAATTTTATGTCTTTTAAATTTGAATATGGTATGAGTATCTCTTCAAAGCCTAATTTTTCAGCTTCATTTATTCTATTTTGTACAAAACTCACGTTTCTTATTTCGCCTGTAAGCCCTACTTCACCGCATATAGCAAGCAATCCTTTTACAGGAATGTTATAATAACTTGATGCAACGGCAATGATCACTCCCAAATCTATAAAAGGTTCATTAAGTTTTATGCCGCCTGTTAAATTGACATATACATCATAGTTTTGTATCAAAATTCCTGCATGTTTTTCCAAAACTGCAAGCAACATATTTAATCTGTTATAATCTATTCCCGTTCCTGTTCTTCGTGGCGAAGGAAAGTTTGTTGATATGACAAGAGATTGTATTTCAACAAGCATAGGTCTTGTTCCTTCTACGCAACTTACAATGGCTGTACCTGCTTCATTAGAATCACTCCCTGACAATAATACCTTTGATGGATTATCCACTTCCACAAGTCCTTTATCAGTCATCTCAAAGACGCCTAATTCATTGGTTGAACCGAATCTGTTTTTTACAGCTCTTATCATCCTGTATGAATTATATTTTTCACCCTCAAAATATAAAACAGTATCGACTAAATGCTCTAAAACTCTCGGACCGGCTATAGCACCGTCTTTTGTGACATGTCCCACTATAAAACAACATACGTTTTCTTTTTTACATATTTTCATAAGTCTGTTAGCTATGTCTTTTACCTGAGAAACTGAACCCGGCAAAGAATCAAGAGTTGTTGATGATATAGTTTGTATTGAATCTATTATTACAACATCAGGTTTTATATCCAATATTTGCTTTTCTATAATTTCCAGATTTGTTTGTGCTATTATAAGCAAATCCGCTTCTTCTTCAAATATCCTGTCAGCTCTCAATTTAATTTGCTCCAATGATTCTTCCGCTGATACATAAAGCACATTTTTTTTATCACTTATATTATTTGTCAACTGCAACAGTATCGTAGATTTACCTATACCGGGATCTCCTCCTATGAGCACAAGCGAGCCGTTTACTATACCGCCTCCCAAAACTCTGTCAAATTCTTTTATACCGGTAGAAAACCTAACATATTCCTGTCCCTTAACCTCACTGAGTTTTATAGGTGAAACATCCTCTCCAAGTGTAATCAACTCTACTTGCTTTTCTATCGTTTTACTTTTTTGTGTATATACTTCCTCTTTCAATGTGCCCGCTGTAGAACATCTCGGACATATTCCCCACCATTTCGATGTTTCATATCCGCAATTCTCACAAGCGTATTTTGTTTTTAATTTTGCCATTATTCCTCACTATCTTCGTTTATTATTTCAAAGCTTAGACTGTCTTTGTTTCCTATTACATTTATAAAAGAATTATCTTTTATCTCTTCCAATAATATTTTTTGAGCAATTTCATTTTCAAGCATTTTTTGTATAGTACGCAGTAGCGGTCTTGCACCATATTCCGGATTATAACCGTCTTTTGCAATAGTCTCTATCGCACTGTCTTGTATGATTAAATGTATGCCTCTATCTTTCAACCTTTCTTGAAGCCTTTCTATCATTATTCCGGCTATCTTTGATATATCATTTTTTTCAAGTTGTCTGAATACTACTATCTCATCAACTCTGTTTATAAATTCCGGTTTAAAATATTTTTTCAGCTCTGATATAAATGATTTCTCCAAGTTTTTATACACATCATCATTTATTTTTTCAAAAGATTGATTTGAAAATCCGAAATTATTTTGTTTTTTTACAGCTGAAGCTCCTATATTTGATGTCATTATTATTATTGAATTTTTAAAATCTACTTTTCTTCCTTGAGAATCCGTTAAATGTCCCTCATCCAAAACCTGTAAAAGTAAATCGAATATATCAGGATGTGCTTTTTCTATTTCATCAAACAGCAGTACACAATACGGTTTCTTCTTAACTTTTTCTGTTAGCTGTCCGCCTTCAGAGTAACCTACATATCCCGGAGGAGAGCCTATAACTTTACTTACATCAAACTTCTCCATGTATTCGCTCATATCCACTCTTATCATAGCGTCTTCATCATCAAAAAGTTCCCTTGCCAAAGTTTTTGCAAGCTGAGTTTTTCCAACACCTGTAGGTCCTAAAAATATGAATGAGCCTATAGGTTTTTTAGGATCTTTAAGCCCTGTTCTCGCTCTTTGTATTGCTCTTGTTACGCTTAATACAGCCTCATCTTGACCTATTACATATTTCGATATATTTTTTCTCATATCGAGCAACTTATCTTCTTGCGTTTTTGTAAGTTTTTCAATAGGTATACCTGTTATTGCACTGACCACGCATTCTATGTCTTTTTTCATTAAGATTTTCTTTTCATTGTATATCTTAAGCCTTTCATCTGATATGGATGACATAATTCGATCTAAGTCCAGTATCTCGTCTCTTATAATAGAAACATTTTGTATGTTATTTTCTCTGACCTCTTTAGCTATTCTAAATTTCGCATCTTTTATGTTTTTTAGTACTTCATCTATTTCATAATAATCTTCATCTCTTGCCAATTTCAATTTTGCAGACGCTTCGTCTATTATATCTATAGCTTTATCAGGTAAATACATAGTCGATATATATCTCTTTGATAATTTTACAGCCAATTCTATAGCATCTTGTTCTATCCTTACATCATGATAGTTCTCATAAATTTGTTTTACAGCCATTAACATTTTTATAGCTTTTTCTTCTGATGGTTCTTTTATTTGAACTACTTGTATTCTTCTTTTTATAACATCATCTTTTTCTATATATCTTTTATATTCAGATGCGCTTGTGACTCCTATTATTTGCAATTTCCCTTCTGCAAGAGCGTTTTTAATCATATTGCCGGCTTCCGACGTGTTCTCTTGATTACTTAAAATCGCAATGCTGTGAAAATTATCTATAAACAGAATGATATTTTCACTGCTACTTACTTCTTCAATTATCTTTCTAATTCTTTCTTCTAACTCACCTTTATACTTGCTTCCTGACACAACAAGAGGCATATTTAGCTGAAATATACGCTTATTCCTTAAAATATTTGGAGCCTTTTTTGAAACTATATTTTGTGCTATTGCATATATTACAGATGTCTTTCCAACTCCCGCTTCCCCTACCAAAACAGGATTGTTCTTGTTTCTTCTTGCCAATATGTGAGTTATTCTTTCTATCTCTTCTTCTCTTTCTACAACTATGTTCAATTCTCCATTTTCAGCATTATTGGTTATATCTGTCGCATATCTGTTCAAAACTCTACCTATTTTAGGAGGTTTTTTATATATGTTTCTTCCATAATCTTCTTGAACCTCATTATACTCAGATATGTCTTTTACTTTTTGCTTTATATTATCAAATTCTTTTTTAGCTATTATTATCTCATCTATAACATCATCTCGATATATACCACTATTATTCAATATATCTGTTGCAATGCCTTTTTTCCCAAGTATAGCTATAAGTACATGTTCTAAACCCACAAATTCAAATGATAGCGAATTTGCAATGGAAATTGATTCTTCAAATATATCTTTTATATCGCTTGCATATATTAAAACATTGCTCGGAACAACACCTTTTTCATTTTTTTCCAATACTTTTTGCACTATATCGTCCGTATATAAATTATGTTCTGATAATATTCTACCTACAAGAGATTTTTCCTGTCTGCTTATAGCTATCAAAATATGTTCACTGTCAACTGTATTGTGACCTAATTTGCTTGCCTCTTGAGCAGCCAAATTCAACAATCTTCTACTAAATTGAGTAAATGTTTCTATTTTTATCATCCTTTATAAATTTCTTTAAAATAATAGCAAGTAGTTAATATATCACTTACAACTCCAAACAGATAATGATATTTAATAACTTGTTATCAATTTTTTAAGTATATTGGCAAATTAATAATTTAAACAATGTCCATATCAAATCCCCTTGATTTTATTTCATCTATCATATTTCTATTTCTTCCAAGTGAATTTTTTAATTTATTAACAACCTGTGTAGTAAATTTTCCAACTGTTTTTGTGGTATCTCTAAGGTCTATATATTTATTCATTTCTTCATCAAAGGTCTTTATAGCCTCTGTATAATTGTCAAATTTTTTGTATTCATCTTCAAATACCTGCATATGCTTTGGAAGTCTCGGTTTTAATGCAGGTTCATGATTTTTATAGCCAAGTCCTAAACCTATTATAGGAAATGTGAGCTTCGGTAAATTAAGTATTTCACTTACGCCTTTTATATCCTTTAGTATACTCCCAAAATATACCGTTCCTATACCGAGTGATTCTGCCGCAACAACCATATTTTGAGCTGCTATAAGAGCATCGCTCACACCTTGAATAAAACTGTCCATGTCATTTCCAACATCATCTAAGCCGTTTTCTTTTGCAATTTTAGAATTCCTGTACATATCAACTACAAATATTATAAGGTCACTATTATTTTTAACATAAGGTTGATTGCATATTTCAGCTATTTTTGATTTCTTATTATCATCTTTTACGTGTATCATAGAATAACTGTATAGTCCGTTGCCACTCGCCGATCTAACAGCTATAGCAAACAAATTATCCATTATCTCTTTATCTATTTTTTCGTCTGTAAATTTCCTTATTGTTCTATGCTCTAATTGACTTTTTAATGTTGAATTCATAATAATTCACTTCCTTAAACAATATAAATTACTATATATTTAAATATCTATATTTGTCGTTTAACGGTTCTAAATCTTTTATTATACAAGAGCCTAAACAGTATTCTTTATCGTAAAATACGGCAACTTGACCCGGAGTTACCGCCTTAACTTTAAAATCATACTCCACTTTTAAATTTCCATTATTAAGCTTATATACACTGACAGGTATATCAGACTGTCTATATCTGAATTTAGCAGTACATTTAAGAGGAAATACCGGCTCCTTTTCAAGTATCCAAAACGGATTTTCACCTATCATAGATTTTGTAAACAACGCTTCATGCTCTTCTCCTTGAGCTACATAAACGATATTTTCTTTTAGATTTTTGCCTGCCACAAACCAAGGTTTACCATTTCCAACTCCACCTATTCCAAGACCTTTTCTCTGCCCAAGAGTATAGTGTATGATACCGTTATGCATACCTATTTTTTTGTTTGAATCTATATCTATTATATCTCCTTTTTTCGAAAGCAGATATTTATCCAAAAACTTGTCAAAATTTCTTTCTCCAATAAAACAAACACCCGTAGAATCTTTTTTTAGAGCAGTAGCAAGATTATGTTCTTTAGCTATTTCTCTAACTTTTGATTTTTCTATATCTCCAATAGGAAATATAGTTTTTGATAACGCTTTTTGACCTATTCTTGATAAAAAATATGTTTGGTCTTTAGAGTTATCAACGCCACGTTTCAAATAAAAATCATTATTTTTTTCCTCAACTCTTGCATAATGCCCCATAGCTATATAATCCGCATCTAATTTAAGAGCATAGTCCAAAAAAGCCTTGAATTTTATTTCTTGATTACACATAACATCAGGATTAGGTGTCCTGCCTTTTTTATATTCATCCAAAAAATAAGTAAAAACTTGATCCCAATATTGTTTTTCAAAATTAACCGTATAATAATCTATTCCTATACTGTCAGCTACTTTTCTGACATCATCATAATCTTCCTTGGCAGTGCATATTCCATCATCATCTTTTTCATCCCAGTTTTTCATAAATATTCCGGTAACGTCATAGCCTTGCTCTTTCAATATGACCGCACTTACAGACGAATCAACTCCGCCACTCATTCCTAAGATAACTTTTTTTGCCACCTGTAATCACCTTTATCTGTTTTTATAATCGCATAGTTCATAATTATAACATATTTTATCCAAAATTGCTAAAGCTTAAAATATCTTTACAAATATTTAAGCAATAATTAATAATTTTCATAAAAAATTATTTATAACATTGTTTTTTATTCATAAAAAATTTTACATACAATATATAATTCTTATTTTTATAAAAATTTAAAAATCATCTATTTTTTCAATAAAAAATATAATATCAAAAAGTCTAAATGCCATTTATAAATTTTGCCACTTCTCTTGCATCTCCTAATATGGCATATTTAGCATGTCTGAATATCGCAGAATTTTTATTATTATTTACAGCTATTATTTCTTGCGCCTTAACACTACCCAAATGTTGTACAGCTCCAGATACACCGAAACCTATATATATTTTAGGATTCGCAGATAAAGCTGTTTTACCCAAAACTCTGTCAGAACTAATTATATTCATATCTTGTACAGGTCTTGTAGCGGCATACTGAGCACCAAGTTTTCTTGCAATATCCTTTATATCCTCTATACCTTTTTCAGGATGATATCCCCTTCCAAAAGCTACAATTATATCAGCATCTTCAAGCATTTTACTATTTTTAACACCTTTGGTTTTTTCAAATAAACCTTTAAATATTCTTTTTATTTCCTTTTTTCCTTCATCTTCTTCGAATAATATATAATTTCTATCAGTACTATAATCTGTCATGAGTTCCAATACGCTCATATTTCACCTCTTTAATATAATCAAACTCATCTGTATTTTTCAATTTATATCAAAATGGACAATTTTATAAAACAACAAACATACTGATAACTACTTCAATTTTTTCAATTTTATCATAACTATACACACTCAACTAATTTTATATTATGCTCTTTAGCAAATTTTTTGTATTTTTCAGGTGCCTTATCAGTTATTATACAATCTATATCATCAAATCCACAATAAGTAAAAAGCGCATGTTTATCAAACTTTGTATGATCTACAAGCATAAATACTTTTTCAGCCTTATTGACAACCTCTGATTTTATATCTTTTTCTTCACAAGTAGAATTTGTAGCACCGTTTTTCATACTTATTCCTGTAGCGGCCATAAACGCTTTTGTTATATTTATATCTTTCAAAATACTTAGTGAATCTTTACTTGCAAAAGAAAAAGTTCTTCTGTTCACTTCTCCTCCCAAAGCTATGAGATTTATGTTTTCTTTTCTGCTCGCCTCTATAACAACACTGAGATTACTGGTTATTATGGTAACGTTTTTCTTATCGCACAAGTAGTATATTATATTCATAGTTGTAGTTCCGGAATCTACAAATATTATGTCATTATCTTCTACAAATCTTGAGGCTTTTCTTCCAATCAACTCTTTAAAATCTTTATCTCTTACACATCTTTCAAGAAAGTCCGAAAATTCAACTTCAGATTCGCAATATTCAACTCCGCCGTAAACTTTTTTTATATTACCGTTTTCAATGAGCTCATTTATATCTCTCCTTATAGTATTCATTGATATTCCGAATTCTTCTTGCAATTCCTTCAAGCTCATTATTCTTCTTTCTAAAATCAGTTTTTCCATTTTAGCTAATCTGATATTTTTCATTATGTTATTCGACTCCAATTTTTTATTAAATTTTATATAATTGTAGATATTTATCCACATAATTCAATACATTTTTAATATTATATTAAGGCATTATATACCAAAATAAGTTGTTTATTAATCAAATATATCATATTTTAAAATCATTATCAACATTTTATCATATTATAAAAATATTTTTATAAAAACTTGCTCAACGTTATATATATTTTCAGATATTTTTTATTTATACAAACCTTTCATTCATCAAAAATATAAGTATTTTATCACATTTTTAAAATAGATAATAAAACTTCTTGACTTTTACTTGTTTTAGTCTTAATATTGAATATAGTGAAAGCGGTATAAAAATAACAGGCAATCGATTAACAATTTTTTAATACTTTACTATTTAGGAGGATAATATATTATGAACAATCTATTAATGCAAGTAGAAGATCAAATTGCTGTTGTTACAATCAACAGACCGAAAGCACTCAATGCACTTAATACTGAAACTTTAAGTGAAATAAACGAGTTATTTGCTGAAATAGGAAAAAGAAAAGATATAAAAGTAGTTATATTAACAGGTTCCGGAGAAAAATCATTTGTAGCCGGTGCCGATATATCCGAAATGGTAAATGGAGATGCCGCACAAGGAAGAACTTTCAGCTTATTAGCTAAAGAAGCATTTTCAAGATTGGAACAAATCCCTCAAGTTGTAATAGCTGCCGTAAACGGATATGCTCTTGGTGGTGGTTGCGAAATATCAATGGCTTGCGATATAAGAGTTGCTTCTGAAAATGCAATATTCGGACAACCAGAAACAAGTTTGGGAATAATCCCCGGTTTCGGTGGAACTCAAAGATTGACAAGACTTGTTGGAAAAGGCAGAGCTAAAGAACTTGTATTTACTTGCGATAAAATAGATGCTCAAGAAGCATATAGAATAGGTCTTGCAAACAAAGTTGTTCCACAAGCCGAGTTATTAGACTACTGCAAAAAAATGGCACAAAGAATAATCAAAAACGGAAGCCTTGCCGTATCTATTGCTAAACAATTGATAGAAAGAGGTGCCGACACTGATTTGGATTCAGCACTTGTACTTGAAGCTACAGGTTTCGGTTTGACATTTGCTACTAATGACAAAAAAGAAGGAATGACTGCATTTTTGGAAAAGAGAAAAGCTAATTTAACTGATTTTTAAATAATACTATAAAAAATAAAAATTAATCCCGTAGTTTTTATAATACCATAGTTTATCAAAGGTTATTTTATAACATTTCTGTTATAAAATAACCTTTTTTATATCAATTTTAATATTACGCAATCCAAAAAATAATTTAATTCATTTTAAAATAATAACAATATTAAATTTAAATCTGATATAAAAGAATATATGTTATAAAATTAATACTAATATACCCAAAAGTTATCCATATAATTTTAAATATAAATTCTTGTATATATTAATATTTAAATATATATTTACTTTTTTAAAATATAACCAAAAATATATTGACATAAAACAAAAAAAGTATTATCATTTTATTAGTGTAAATGAAGTTCATATTTTTTTAATTACATATGATGTGAACTTATTACAAACTTTCATTTTTCAGATGCTTTTAAAGTTATCATTATACCGCTTCACTAAATATAAAGGCTATAATGGCTTTACATCTGTATAAAATATGTCATTTTTATTTTTTATGAAAATTTTATTTTTGAAAGGAGCTTTATAATGGATTTTCGTTTAAATGAAAAACAACTTGAACTTCAAGCTAAAGTAAGAAAATTTGCCCAAGAAAGATTACTTCCTACAGTAGTCGAAAGAGACAACAAAGGCGAATATCCCACTGAACTTTACAAAGAAATGGGAGCTATGGGACTTATAGGTCTACCATATCCTAAAGAATTCGGCGGTCAAGGAGAAGATTACCTGTCATATGCAATAGCTGTAGAAGAAATTTCAAAAGTTGACGCATCTCTTGGAATATCATATTCCGTTTGCACTTCTTTATATGGCGGATCTGTTATGAACTCCAATGCAACCGATGCTCAAAAGAAAGAATTTTTACCTGATGTATTACAAGGAAAAGCATGGGGTTCATTCGGTCTTACTGAACCGAATGCAGGAAGTGATGCAGGAGGTTGTGTAACTACTGCTGCAAAAGACGGCGACGGATATGTTTTAAACGGACTTAAATGTTTCAATACAAACGGTCCTTTAGCCGATTATTCTGCAGTTTTTGCTCTTACCGAACCTGAACTGAAAGCAAAAGGATTGGCTTGCTTTGTAGTAAAAAAAGGAACTCCTGGTTTCAGTGTAGGACGCATAGAAGATAAAATGGGTATTCGTCAGGCGCAAGTATCAGAACTTATATTTGATAATTGTCGTGTGCCTGAATCTGCAATGATAGCCCCTACAGGTCAAGGATTTAAATTAGCTATGAAAGCATTGGATGGCGGACGTATAGGTGTTGCAGCTCAAGGTCTCGGTATAGCGGAAGGTGCTTTTGATACTGCAGTAGAGTACATGAAAACAAGAGAACAATTCGGGAAACCTATATTTAAAAACCAATATTTAGCTTTCAAAATGGCTGAATTAAAAATGGAAATAGAAGCTGCAAAATTAATGTTATATAAAGCAGCTACTGATAAAGATACAGGTGCTCCTTATGGCGAATCTGCAGCTATGGCTAAATACTTGTGCACAAACGCTGCTATGCATGTAACTACAGAATGTGTGCAATTTATGGGCGGAAACGGTTATATGAAAGGTTATCATGTAGAGCGTATGATGAGAGATGCAAAAATAACTCAAATATATGAAGGAACTAACGAAATACAACAACTAATCATAAGTGGTGGTATATTCAGATAATCAAAGAAGCATTGGCTGTCTATTTGTACAATATCACAATTAGACAGCTATTTTTTATAAAAGAAAATTTTTATTTTGTTATATACATAAAATATTTTTTAATTTTTACTATTTGATTAATATTACATAATATAGATTTTAAAGATTTCTTATGTATTACACGGTATGATTTAAATACGGATTTTTTACCTCTAAAAAACACACCGTTTATCAAAATAAAAATTTTATATAACAAATATTCTCAGTAATATTTTTATTCTAATAAATGAAGGGAGATATCTTTATGGATATGCTTGTTCTTGTATTAGCTATAGTTCTATTTACTGTTTTGGCATTCAAAGGCATAAGTGCTCTAATAATGGGTCCTTTAGTCAGTATAATCGTAGCTGTATTAGCAGGTCTGCCTGTATATCAAACAATGCTCGGCCCGTTTATGGAATCATCAAGCGCTTATGTAAAAAGCTTTTTCTTCGTATTCTTCTTAGGTGCATTATTCGGTGCTATATATGAAAGCACAGGTGCTGCAAAATCAGTAGCATTAGGTATTGTAAAAATGAGTAAGGGGAAATTTACAGCTTCTATAATTACAATTATAACAGGTCTTTTAACTTTCGGAGGTATAAGCGGATTCGTCGTATTCTTTGTAATATACCCTATAGCTTTACACTTGTTCCAAGAAAACAATATTTCAAGAAGAATACTTCCGGGTGCTATTTCAGCAGGATGTTGGACATTCTCTATGATTGCCCCTGCTTCACCATCTATACAAAACGTAATTTCTTCAAGAGTTTTAGGTACTCCTATGTCTGCTGCTTTAATCCCCGGTATTGTCGCAACTATTTTTGAATTAGTGGCAATAATAATTTGGTTGGAATACAGAACAGCTTACACAAAGAAAAAAGGTCAATTTTTTAATGATCCGACTCTAACACCTCTTCCTGAATCAGAAGATGTTGATATGAGCACAGATAAATTACCTAACTTTATATTATCGTTATTACCTATATTAGTTATAGTTTTAACATTTAATATATGGCCTGATATATTCCAAGTAGAAACTTCCGTTCTTTTAGGAACAATTTTAGCACTTGTATTATTCGGAAAATATTTACCGGGAACAGGACTTGAAAGAATAATCAACCCTCTTAACAAAGGCGGATTAAATGGTGTAAACGCCATAATGAATACAGCATTAGTTGTGGGTTTCGGTGGAGTTGTAAAAGAAACTTCAGGTTTTAAAAGCCTTGTAGAAAATGTTCTTAGTTTGAATATGCCTCCGCTTATTTTCGTGGCTATCGCTGTTGCAATATGCGCAGGAGCTGTTGGCTCAGCATCAGGCGGTCTTACTATAGCTTTCCAAGCTCTTTCCGATACTTTCAAAGTTATGCATGTTAATCTTGAATACGTTCATAGAATTGGGGTTATAGCCGCAGGTACACTTGATACACTTCCTCACCAAGGTGCACAGATAACATTGCTTAACCTATGCCACTTAACACACAAGGAAGGTTATTTGGATATCTTCATAACTCAAATACTTATACCTATCCTTGCGTTATTTATAATTATACCGATATGTTCAATGGGATTATAATATTTATATGAAAAGTTATTTAATATATAATTCGACTTATTTAAATATATTATATTATATATATTTAAATATTGTTGTATATATTAAAGTTATTTAATAAAAAATATAATATATTGCATTTTTATAACAAATTTGATTTTAAATCTCACAAAATTTTATTTTAGATTTTGTGGGATTTTTTTATAACATTTTATAAATAAACTAATAGATATTTTTAACATAGCACAAAATACAATTGTTATATACAACTTGAGTATTTACATAAAAAATGGTATACTTTCTATCAATATATATAATAAAGTCCGTCTTATACTAAACACTATTACAAAATATAAAATTTTATATATTTGCTACTTAAAAAATACAATATCTATAATTATAATACAACTTTAATTAGTGTTTAGTATTAATATATAAATATAGTTAATTAAACTTATTATTCGTCAGCTATGCTTTATAAAATCGTTATTTATAATAAATTTAATCATATAAAATACAACTTTATACTTAATAAACCATACAAATTAATCAGTTTATGATTTTTTTTCTTGAATTTTTGGTATATATAAAGTATACTCATATTAAATTTAAAAATTTTACAAAAGGGAGATTTCTAAAATGTCTGTAACTTACAATAACAATGATGGTAAAGTAATAATAGATAAAGAAGTTATCAAAAAAATTGCCGGCTATGGAGCCAAAGAATGCTATGGTCTTGTCGGTATGGCATCTAAAAACAAAGCTACTGGCATAGTGGAATTGCTTAGTCTGTTTGATTCAAGTCGAGGCATAAACGTACAAATAGAAGATGATTTAGTATATATTGAGCTGTTTGTAATAGTACAATACGGCACAAAAATATCAGTAGTAGCTAATAATCTCATAGAAAAAGTAAAATATGATGTAGAAATGCAGACAGGACTTAAAGTAAAAAAAATATCCGTAAATATTCAAGGAGTAAGGGTATCAAAATAAATATATTTAAAGGAGCAATTTTATAATGCAAAAAATTAATTCAGCTTTACTCAAAGATATGTTTTTAGGTGGAGCTAATAATCTTATAAATAATAAAGCATATGTTGACAAACTCAATGTATTTCCGGTACCTGACGGCGATACCGGCACAAATATGTCGCTGACTTTAAAATCAGCTGTAGACGAGATAAATAAAAATACATGTTCAACTCTAAAAGAACTCGGAGATTCCATTACAAAAGGCTCTCTTATGGGAGCAAGAGGTAATTCCGGCGTTATATTGTCACAGATATTGCGCGGTTTCTCCAAAGCTATAGAAACAAAAGATGAACTTGATATAAGAGATTTTGCACTATCTTTGGACAGTGCAAAAAAAGTGGCATATAAAGCTGTAATAAAACCGGTAGAAGGAACTATACTCACTGTTATAAGGGAAACCGCCGACTATGCAAGGGATGTCTATGCCAACTATGATAATTTTTCAGTTTTTTTTGACGATTTACTCAAAAAAGCAAACGAAGTTTTACAAAAGACACCGGAATTATTGAAAGAACTTAAAAATGCAGGAGTTGTAGATTCAGGCGGACAAGGTCTGATATTTTTTATAGAAGGTATGGTAAAAACTTTCAAAGGGGAAGAATTAAAAATACACGATGATAATTCCAAATCATCAGAAAAACTTTTTGAAGAAGATATTCATATACTTGATGAAAACCCGCAGTTCGGTTACTGTACGGAGTTTATGCTCAATACTGTAAAATTGGAGCCTAATGATTTAAAAGAGAAAATTGAGCATATGGGAAATTCTTTAATAGTAGTTGGAAGTGACAATATAATAAAAGTCCATATACATTCAAATAACCCCGGAAAAGTTCTTGAAATAGCAGGGGAATTCGGAGAATTGGACAGAATAAAAATAGAAAATATGCGTTTGGAATTCAAAGAACGACTTGAACAAAATAAAGAGGCAAGAAAACATTCAGATAATTTTGAAGAAATAGGCAAAAGCCAAAAAGCATTTTCAATAATATCCGTTTCTGTTGGAAAAGGCTTAAATGATATAATGAAGGATTTTGGAGTTGATTATATAATTGAAGGCGGTCAAACAATGAATCCAAGTACAAATGACTTTTTAAATGCCATAAAAAAAATCAATCAAAATGATATATTTATATTCCCAAACAACTCAAATATAATAATGGCTGCTAATCAGGCAAAAGAACTGAGTGAAAAAAATATAAAAGTAATACCTACCAAAAATATACCTCAATGTATACAAGCACTAATATCTATGAATACATTTATGTCATTTGATGAAAATGAAACGCTTATGAGCGAGGCAATACCGAATGTAAAAAGCGGCCAAGTAACATTTGCTGTAAGAGATACCGTTTCAAACGGTTTTGATATAAAAAAAGGTGATTTCATAGGTCTTAGCGAAAAAGAAATACTATCTTGTGAAAAAGATGCCAATACAGCCACAATAAACTTAATAAAATCTATGATCGACGAAAATTCCGAGATAGTATCAATATTTTATGGAGAAGACATAAAACAGGATAAAGCTGATTTATTTAAAGAAGAACTTCAATATGAATTTCCGGATCTTGAAATAGAATTTTATTATGGAGGACAACCTATATATCAATATTTGGTAAGCATAGAATAAATTTTTCTAAATTTATAATTATTTTTCATATGAAAAAAACTATTTGAAAAAAAAATAATATTGTTGTACAATATTTTAGTATTGCTAAAAATGATTTTAAGAAGTTATTTTAAATATAACTATCATAAAATAAACTAAAATAAAAAATTATAAATGATATTAATTTTTCTTAATTAATATCAAGTTACTACAAAAGCTAAAGGAGATTTGTAAAGATATGGCAAGTATGTATAAACAATGGTGTAAAAGAGCTTATGAAATAACTACTCAGGCTGAATATGACGAATTTTGGAATTGGTATTTACCTATAGAAAAAGATATATATGACGAGCTTTTGAAAAATAAGGACACTGTGTATAGTGGCAGCGTAAAAGAGCTTGCTCAAAAATTTACAGTAGAGCCTCTTACAATGATAGGTTTTATAGACGGTATAAATTCAAGTTTGAAATCAGAATATAATATGGAGGATATGGATGAAGATACAAACGTATCTTTTGACATAGATTTTGAAAAACTTTATTTCAATATGCTTGATGCAACAGCCGAATGGTTATACAATTTGAAAGGTTGGGATAATATACTTACTGAAGAAAGAAGAGAAGAAATCACAAAAGAGTATAAACGCAGTAAAATAATAGTAAAACCTGAAAAAATAGGCAGAAATGATCCTTGTCCATGTGGTAGCGGTAAAAAATACAAAAAATGTTGTGGAAAAGATATACAAGAGTAAATTATACAGATAGCAGATTCATCCTGCTATCTTTTTTATTAAACAATATTTTTTTTATACTAAATATCATTTAATACTAATAACCAATATAATAGTAGAGATAATCCATTCTCTATGAATAACGCTTTTTACAATATCTTTAGTTAATAAATCTATGGTGTCACATAATCTATCCACTAAATAATTCAATGTTTTTATTGGTTTTTAGTATAATACAAGCACCTTATAGAATAATAGATAATTTATACGAGAAATATATAAGTAGTATTATACTTTTATTAAATTTACACAACACTATTTTTTATATTACTATTAAGCTTTAGTATAAATTAGAATGTACTCAAATATATTTTGCCTATACAGTTTTTATAAACTACAACAGCAAATGTATATTTTTTTATAAACAGCTACAAATCAGATATTTATAAAGTTGTTGGGCATCTCAGTTCCAAAATAATTTAAGCATTATAAAAAAATATATATATTTACTTTAGATAGTAGTATTAGTAATCTCAGATATAGCCAAATTTCTATAAAATTTTACTTTACATTTATGAGCATTAGTTTTAAAATAAAGTATTAATTACAACAATATAATGAAGGGAAATGAAATACAATATGGAAATATCAAAAAGAACCTATTCTATGCCATATTCATCAGTAAGAAAATTGGTTCCTTATGAAAAAAACGCAATTAAAGAAGGTAAAAAAGTATATCATCTTAATATAGGACAACCCGATATAAAAACACCTGATATATTCTATGACGCTATGAAAAACTATAAAGAAGAAACCTTGGAATATGCTGATTCCAGAGGCGAAAAATCTCTAATAGATTCTGTTATAAAATATTACTCAAACATAGACGTATCTTTAGAATATGATGACGTATTCATTACAAATGGCGGTAGTGAAGCTCTTATGTACGCTTTTTTTGCAACTATGGATAGCGAAGATGAGCTTTTGGTTCCTGAACCATTTTATACAAATTACAACTCTATAGCAAAATTAGCACAAATTCAAATTGTCCCTATAAAAACACACTCAAGTGATGGTTTTTTGTTGCCGTCATATGAAGAAATAGAAAAATCCATAACGCCAAAAACAAAAGCATTTTTAATTACAAATCCCAACAATCCTACAGGCGCGGTGTATTCATATGAAGCACTTCGTTCAATATGTGAACTTGCAAAAAAATATTCACTTTATATATTGGCAGATGAAGTGTATAGAGAGTTTATATATGATGACGAAGTGAAACACATATCGCTTGGAACTATGCAAGATGTGAGAGAAAATGTAATTATAATAGATTCAATATCGAAAAGATTCAGTGCTTGTGGAGCAAGAATAGGCATATTAGCCACAAAAAACAAAGAAATTGCTCAAATGATTATGAAACTTTGTCAATTAAGGCTTGCCGCTCCTACTATGGGACAAATAGGCGCCGCACAACTTTATAAAACACCTGTATCCTATTTAAAAGAAGTTAACCTTGAATACAAAAAAAGACGTGATATTTGCTATGAAAGTTTGCAAAAGATAGACGGCGTATTTTGCAAAAAACCTCTCGGTGCTTTTTATATGATTGCAAAACTTCCGGTAGAAAACTCAGAAGATTTTTGTATATGGCTTCTTGAAAATTTCGATGTAGACGGCGAAACACTTATGATGGCTCCTGCCAATGGTTTTTATGTTAACCCGGAAGAAGGAAAAGACGAAGTCAGGATAGCATATGTACTCGACTGCGAAAAATTAAAAAAAGCGTTTAATATATTAGATAAAGGTCTTAAAGCATATAATTCAAGAAATAAATAATATTTCGATATATTGTCAAAATATATAAAATAAAAATTCAGTAAAACCACACATTTATATTGTGGTTTTACTAAAATTATAAAAACTTAAACATTGTTTATATAAAATGTATTGTTTTTATGTTTTTAAACAGTTTTTAAAAGAATATATTATTTACAAAAAAAATAATATTTTTGTTTTATAATTTTCTTATACTTACATAAAATCTCTATTTTTCAATATGTTTTTATAATTGAAATTAATTTTTTATATTAAATTATATTAAATTTTTTAATTTTATTTAAAATAAGTGTGGACAAATTAGCATAAAATTGAGATAATGTAATTATTATTTTATAAAAATTATGAAACCTGTTCCTAAAAATTTATAAAATAATTATTGTACAAATATTTTTTAAGGAGTTGGAAACTATGAGCGACACAATGGAACAACTATTATTGGAGCAAGAGAATAACTATCATGAAATATACAGAGGCACTGTAATTGAAGGTACTGTTTTGGTAGAAAAAAGCGATGCCTATTATGTGGATTTACAGTATAAAACAGATGGAATTCTGCCAAAATCAGAGATGTTCGATGATGAAGAGATCCATGTCGGCGATAAACTAAAACTTTTAGTAATAAAAATAGATAAGAATAACGGTGAAATCATTTTATCCAAAAAAAGAGTTGATGAGATAAGTGCCTGGGAAGATATACAAAAAGGCGATATAATAACTGTTAAAGGTCAAGAAGTTAATTCTAAAGGATTAATAGTTGCATATAAAGGAAATATAAAAGGATTTTTACCTTTAAGTCATATAGAGCTTAAATATATAAACGAAGATATTGCTAAATCTTATATAGGCAAGGAATTTGAGGCTGAGATATTGGACATAGATCCTAAAAAAAGAAGATTGATCCTTTCAAGAAAATCTATACTTCAAAAAGTTCAAGATGAGAAATTAAAAGAATTATCCGAGACAATTCAAGAAGGAAAAGTATTTAAAGGTATAGTAAAAGACATAAAAGACTACGGTATATTCATAGATATCGGAGGAATTGTAGGATTAGTACACGTAAGCGAAATATCATGGGCTCGCAATAAAAAGATAAAAGATTCTTTTGAATTGGAACAAGAAGTAGAAGTCCAAGTTTTAAGTTATACTCCTGAAGAAAAGAGATTATCTTTGTCTATAAAATCGTTAGAACCTAATCCATGGGATGAGTATGTAAAATCTCATAAAGAAGGCGATATAGTAGACGGAGAAGTTAAAAATATTAAGGATTATGGTGCATTTATCAGCTTATATCCAATAGTTGACGGATTTGTTCACATATCCAATCTGTCTGAAGACTTCGTTAAAAATCCTTCAGAAATATTAAAAACAGGTGACAAAGTAAAAGTAAAGATAATAGGTATAAACCCTGAAGAAAAGAAGATAGAACTAAGCATGTTACTTGAAGACAAAAAACAGGAAGAACTTGAAGTACAACAAGAACAAAACGAAACAGAAGTTTAGAAATAAAATTTATTAAATTTTAGTATAGGAGAGAAGTTATTAATGGCTGATTCTTATGAGCAATTTAAAGAGAAAATTTTGAGAAAAACAGGTATAAATTTAACTTTATACAAAGAAGCTCAAATGAAAAGAAGAATTTCATCTTTAGCATCAAGGAATGGGTTTAATGACCTTTTAGAATATTTTAAATTCATTGATAATGATAAAGAGAAGTTTAATGAATTTATAAATTTTATGACTATCAATGTATCGGAATTTTTCAGAAATCCTGAACAGTGGAAAATAGTAGAAACTAAATTATTTCCGGCTTTTTTATCAAAGAACAAGGATATAAAAGTGTGGAGTGCCGCATGCTCTACAGGTGAAGAACCTTACACAATAACTATGATATTATCTACATTACTTCCGCTGAACAAGATAACCGTATATGCAACAGATATAGACGATGGAGCTATGGCTAAAGCAAAAGCCGGAGTATATATAGCATCAAGTTTAAAAAATGTACCTACAGAATTGAAAAATAAATATTTTAAGAAAAACAGCGATGGAAAATTTGAAATAAGTAATGAAATAAAAAGTCGTGTTCAATTCAAAAAACACAATCTTTTAAAAGACCCATATATAGATAAATGTGATTTAATAGTGTGCAGAAATGTTATGATATATTTTACAGATGATGCTAAAAACGAAATATATCAAAAGTTTTCAAATTCATTAAAACCTGACGGTGTTTTGTTTGTCGGTTCTACAGAGCAAATAATATCTCCACAACAATTTGACCTTAAATCACTTAAGACTTTCTTTTATGGGCGCACAAACAGCAATATAAAACTGTAAATACTATAAAAACAGCCTATGATTTTATATTCATAGGCTTTCGTTTAATATTAAGAAAATTATTCTATTACACTTATCCGATATATCTATTAATACTGTTGTTTGATTGAAAAATCAAATAATTTATTTTTATAAACAATGAATTTTTTTTAAATCTACATTAAACGATATCCAAAAATAAAATTTATGATTTTTTTATACTTCTTAATGGAAACTATCGGTAAAATACATAAATGAAAGGATTTTTAAATGGAAACTGACACGATTGTACCCGTCACAATCTTTAACATACTTTTTATAATATTAATCATATTAATAAATGCTTTTTTATCCGCATTGGAAGTATCTATAGGGAAATTAAAATCATCTGTATCTCAAGAAAATGAGTACGAAAATAATTATCTAACAGAAAAAATATCTGCAAACTCTGAAATATATATAATATCCATAAGATTTTTAAAATTTTTTATCACACTTTGTACAAATATATATTTTGCTGTTAATTATCTATATACTTTTTTCAAAGATACTTCATTTGCTGAGCATAGTATTATTGTTGTTATTTTAATCATATCGCTTATTATGTCTTGCCTGCTGATAGCTTTTGGAGATATAATTCCGAAAAAAATTGCTTTATTCAGCGATACACCTCCAAAAGCGATAGGTTTAAGCATTATAAATATTATATATCTGCTGACATTTATAATAATAAAACCGCTTGATTTTTTAATTAATGTGATCCTCAAAATCTTTCATAAAGACAAAAAAGATTTTGATGAAAAAGTTTCTGCTGAGGAAATAAAAGCACTCGTTGAAACTGCAAGCGAAAAAGGCGTATTTAATGATATAGAAAAGGAAATAATTAACTCTATATTTTCTTTTGACAATATAACAGCTAAAGATATAATGGTATCAAGAAAAGATACCTATAAAATAGATATAACAGAACCTATATCAGAGCATTTAGATGAAATTATAGAAACGTATTATTCAAGAATACCGGTATATAAAGAAAATATCGACGATATAATCGGAATATTAAATACAAAGGACCTTCTTGTACAAGCAAGAAAAATCGGATTTGAAAATATCAATATTGAATCTCTTCTTCAAAAACCATATTTTGTACCGGAGATGAAGAACATAGATGAACTATTCAAAGAAATGCAACGTCTTAGGAATCATATGGCTATACTTGTTGATGAGTATGGAGGTTTTTCAGGTATAGTTACAATAGAAGACCTAATTGAACAGATTATGGGTGACATAAATGATGAATTCGATGATGAAGAACAAGGAATAGTCAAATTATCAGACAGTGAATATTTGATAAGCGGTACAACAGAAATAAGAGAAATAAACAAAGAGCTTGATTTGGAACTCGAAAACGAAAATTATGACACAATCTCAGCCTTGGTTATAGAAAAACTGGGATATATTCCGAATAAAGGTGAAAAACCAAGTATTGATATAGATAATCTTACATTTAAAGTAGAATTAGCATCTGATAATAGAATACAAAAAGTTAAACTTAAAATAAATCCAATTATAGAACAAGTCAACGAATAATTAAATATAACAGTATGATACTAAAAATCTTTTAAAAAGCCATATATGGTATGAAATAAATAGTCACATAAAAAACATCATATAAAATACAAACTGTATGGCATTTCAAATGGAGAATGAGATTAGAATCTTTATATAAAAAACAAGGGGATTGCCCCTTGTTTTTTATGTTGCGATAGAATCTATCTCGCTATCAGTTTTCGAATTTTCTATAGATATTACTAATTTTGCAGGTAATGCCACTATTATTTTACTGTCATCTCCAATCCAAGACATATCCGCATGAATTGATTTAGGAACAACTTCCTTTGGCAATCTAAGTAATCTTACCTGAGAGTTTTTGGTCTCCAACGTGCCTTTATATTTTTTACCGTCCATTTCAAAATCAAATTCTATATATTGAGAATTACTACCAGTGTTTAATTCATATGTTCCTATTATTTTTGAATCTTGAGATACTATTATCTTAGCATTATCGCTATTAAATTCATTTTTAAAAAATAACATAGGAATAAGCGATAGAACAATTATAATAACTATTACTGCTATATCACCTTTTTTTAAGATTTTCAATTTAATTCTCCTAATTCATAGTGATTAAAATCATAAGCAAAAATGCTTTTTTGTATTAATTTTGATTTAAAATAACATAAAATACTTTTTTAGTATATTCCTATTTTATCTTACCTTTCATAACTTCTATTGCTTTTTCAAGCTGTACATCTTTATTCTTTGTATTTTGGCTTGATTCCACCTTCACATCAGGTATTATGCCCTTGCCATGTACTATATGCCCATTAGGCGTAAAATATTGTGCTGTTGTTAAAATAAGTCCACCATCATCTCCCATTTGCAAAACAGACTGAATAACACCTTTTCCATATGTCTGTTGTCCAACTATTGTAGCCGCCTTATTGTCTTGCAATGCCCCTGACAATATTTCAGATGCAGACGCTGAACCTTCGTTTACAAGTACTACTATAGGCAATGTTATGCTTTCTTTTTCATCAGAGTTAAAATATTCTTTTTCATCATCTTTATTGTTTGTATATACTATATTAGCTCTTGGCAATATTTGATCTGCTATATCAAGCACTTGGTCTACAAGACCTCCCGGATTTGAACGCAAATCTATTATCAATCCTTTTATATTTTTCTTCTTCAAATCTTCATAATTTTTTCTAAATTCCTCTGCTGTCTTTCCTTCAAATGAAATTATTTGTACATATCCTATGTTGTTATCTATAACCTTTGAACCGACTGTTTGAGGATGTATAGGAGATTTTATCACAGTATATTCTTTACGCTTACCGTTTTTATCCAATATACCTATTACTACTTTTTCTCCAGCTTTTCCCCTCATCTGTTTTACAGCATCTTCCATATGCTTTCCGTCATATTTTTTGCCGTTTATACTCTCTATTATATCTCCTGATTTTATGCCTACCTTTTCAGCCGGTGAACCTTTTATAGGAGATACAACCGCTATTGTGTTATTTTCTGTAGGTGCTATATACACACCTATCCCTACAAATTCTCCTGTAGTATCTTCCATGGTTTTATCAAATTCTTCTTTGGTCAAATATTTGGAATATGGATCATTTAATGAGTCTATTATTCCTTTTCTTATTCCTGTTTTAAAATCTACATTATCCGTATTCTCATAATAATATTTTTGAGTAAATTCTTTAAATGCACTTATATCTTTATATTCTTGCAAGGTAAGTCCATATGTTTTTGTGAAAAATACAGTTAATGATACAAATACTAAGACCCCTGCCAAAGCTCCTGTAATTATATTAAACAGAAGTTGTTTTTTATTCGATTTTAAATTATTTTCCATAAACTTCTCCTTATATTTTTTAGATTATATAATAATTATATATTTATATGATATATTAAGCAACTTAATTCTACATTAAATTTGATTAATTATCACCGATAAAAAATTAATCACATATATTTGCTGTGGAAATAATCATATAATTTTGTTAAAATATATAATAAGATTTGAATTTTTTACTTTTATATATTTTTTATAGCAATACAAATATTATAAATAATCTATCCATCTTTTAACATCTATCAGAAAAGCGATTATACCTATTTTTAAAATAATACTAAAATCTTATATAATAATGGAAAATCATAACAATTAATTTTTCTGGTAGACTATGTATATTAATTTTATATAATTATACAACTTATCCATAATTTTATTAGAAAATAGTATAAATTTATAGTTGAGGAGGTATTGAAATGTATGAAGAATTAAAAAAAGTTATAGATAACAGTGATAATATCGTATTTTTCGGAGGTGCAGGTGTATCAACAGAAAGTGATATACCGGATTTTCGTTCATCAAACGGTATATTCAATGCACAAAAAAATATCACTTATTCTCCTGAAACTGTTGTAAGTCACAGCTTTTTTATGAGAAACCCTGAATTTTTTTATCAATTCTACAAAGATAAGATGATATATGAAAATGCAAAGCCAAATAATGCACATAAGGCGCTTGCAAAATTGGAACAAATCGGAAAATTAAAAGCTATAATCACACAAAATATTGACGGACTTCATCAAATGGCAGGCTCAAAAAATGTATTGGAATTACATGGAACTATACACAAAAACTACTGTATGAAATGTAACAAAAATTTTGATTTGGATTACATAATAAAATCTGAAAATATACCTCATTGCGATGTGTGTGGTGGAACTGTTCGCCCTGATGTGGTCTTGTATGAAGAAAGTCTTGACAGCAATGTATTATCAGAATCACTACATTATATATCAAATGCAGATGTACTTATAATAGGTGGTACATCACTTATTGTATATCCGGCTGCAAGTCTTGTAAATTACTTCAGAGGCTCAAAACTCGTTTTAATAAATAAATCATCCACATCACAAGACGGCAATGCCGATATAGTAATAAATGACAGTATAGGAAAAGTTCTCGGCGATATAGTTTTAATATAAGAAAGGCTATACACAAAAGTATTTACACTACGTTATATAATTATATAAGTTATCTATAATTTTATTAGAAAATAGTATTAATACTAATATTTCACTAAATATATACCATGTTCAAATCCTTTAAAGTTATACTTTTGAGCATATCTTTTTTGAAAGATATTATATCTTATTTTTCTCTTTTGCACCGTTATTTTATAGAAGTTTATACTAAAATCTCATAGAATAATGGGGAATGATAATAATTAATTTTTCAATAAACTATTTATATTGATGTTATATCATTATATAAGTTATCTATAATTTTATCAGAAAACAGTATTAGTTTAACATCTATAATAAATTAGATATTACAAAAA